>CAVRDR010000003.1:0-270447 GCA_963719905.1 Vulcanimicrobiota bacterium | reverse complement strand
AAGACCGTCGGCGCCGTTGGGGTTCCAAAGTGTCGACGCAAAGACGCCGAGCAGGACGATGCCGAGGAACCCTCCCACGCCGTGCACGCCCCAGACGTCGAGCGCATCGTCCCAACCCAGGCCGTTCTTGAGCGCGACCGCAAAATAGCAAACGACGCCCGCCGCGATGCCGACGATCACTGCCGTCGTTGGTGAAACGTAACCTGCGCAGGGTGTTATCGTTGCGAGGCCTGCGACCGCGCCGGTCAGCAAGCCGACAAATTTAGGCTGCCGCCCACGGGCCCACTCGACGAGCAGCCAGGCAATAGCGGCAAAAGAAGCGGCGATGTCCGTGTTGAGAAAAGCGGAGGCCGTGACCGAATCGACGCGCAGCTCCGAGCCGGCGTTGAAGCCGTACCATCCGAACCAGAGCAACCCGGTGCCCAGGGCGATCAACGGAACGTTGTGGGGCTTGTTCTCCATCACGTGGCGGCGTCCGACGTAGAGTACCGAGGCTAGTGCCGCAAAGCCCGCCGACGCGTGCACGACGATACCGCCGGCAAAATCGAGAACACCCCAGCTCGCCAGAATGCCGTTCGGACTCCACAGCATGTGCACGAACGGGAAGTAGACGAAGATCAGCCAGGCAGTAAGGAACAAGAAATATGCCTTGAACGTCACACGATTCGCAAAGGCGCCGGTGATGAGTGCCGGCGTGATGATTGCGAACATCATCTGATAGGCGATGTGCACAACGAGCGGTATTCCGGCGTCATTCCCGGTGAACATCGTGTGCAGGGTTACGCCTCGCAGGAAGGCATAGGTCGCCGGGTTGCCGATGATACCGTGCCAGTCCGGGCCGAAGCTTTCTGAATATCCGAAGGCAAACCACAAAACCGTCGTCCATCCGAGCGACATAAAGCTCTGCATCATGATCGTAAGCACGTTCTTGCGCTGGACCAGGCCGCCGTAGAAGAAGGCAAGTCCCGGCGTCATAAGCATCACGAGGCTCGCGCAGAGCAGCATGAAGCCGGTGTTGCCGACATTGACTGGAATCGCCCCTGTGTTCATAGGGTTCGCCGTTAGGCAGACCTCACGTCGTTCCCTAGTTCATGAAGGAGAGCCCGGCTCCAATATAGTGCTGCAGTTGACCGTTCACGACCGTCGGAGCGAAGCCATACTCGGCGTCAAATTGCAGATGGCTGCCGAAGTCGCGCTGATAGACGAAGTCGATCAGGCTCTTCGATCGCAAGCCTGGTCCTGCGGCCGAATAGTAGGCGTACTCCGCCGAGATTTGGGACGGACCGCCGGGAAGGGCAGCGCTAATTCGAGGCTCGGAATAAATGCAAAGTAGGATTGCGCGACACCGGCCGAGTTAGCCGCGCTCAAGGCATTGAAGCTGAGAGTGCCGGCGAGGCCGAACTCAGAGTTGATCGTGTAACCCCAATCAAAATCTCCGGTAAACTGCGCATTTCCGGCGGTAAAAGCGCGACTTCCCGTCGGATACGTAATTGCGCCGTACAGTCCCCAGTCGGCGTTCGAGCTGTAGCCGAGCTCGTACTTCGTAGCAAGACTGACGTCGCTCGAGCCGTTTATCGTGGGCTGGCCGACCGATGACGTTTCATAACTGGGAAGGCCGAACTCGAAATCCAGGTGCGGATCGGCCGTCCCGATGCGCACGAGCGACTGAGGGTAGATCGCGTTGCTGCCGCCGCCCACGCCGGTTGTCGTAGTGTTCGTATAACCGTTTTCGACGTCGAAATGCCCGGTACGTACGGTGCAAACGCCGGTAGTAACGGTGGGTCGATTTACAATTGATAGAATCGACCCGCAGGGATCGCTGGGAACGCTCGGCGTCGGCGAGGGTGAAGGTGCCGTAGCCGGAACCGCCATTGCGGGGCCGGCGGTGAAGGCATTCGCCCATGCGAGGGCGGCTCCTGAAAGAATCGCGATACGTAGCATAGCCCTGCAATTATAGGCGCCGGAGCACAATGCGAGCATCCGTCACTCGGATGATCCATCCGGCTCTTCCTTTTGGATCATCCGAGTGGCGGGTACCACGCGCGCGACCGGTCGGCTATGCTAAGCGCGTGCTTCTCGAAATAGGGGTCATCCTGCTGACGATCGTGGGTTTCGTCCTGCTCGATCTTTACGTGGTCGGCTGTGAGAAAGTCTAGCGATGGGCTTCGATGACGCGTTGGGTCTCGCCCTTACCGTTGCCGGCTTAGGCTATCTCATCTACGCGATGCTGCGTCCCGAGAAATTCTGATGACGTCGATCGGATGGCTGCAGGCCATCGCCTTTTTCGCGATCATTCTAGCGCTCACCAAGCCGCTGGGTTCGTATATGGCGCGCGTCTTCTCGGGCGAACGGACCTGGCTAAGTCCGGTACTGGTTCCTCTAGAAAAGCTGATCTACCGCCTGTGCGGCGTTCGTGAAGACGAGGAGATGACCTGGTACGCGTATGCATTGTCGATGCTTGCCTTTTCGTTGATCGGCCTCGCTTATCTTTACGTTCTTTTGCGCACGCAGAAGTGGCTGCCGTTCAATCCTGCTCATATCGATAACATGTCGCCCGACTTGGCGTGGAATACTGCTGTCAGCTTTACAACGAACACGAACTGGCAGTTCTATTCGGGCGAGACGGCGATGAGCTACCTTTCCCAAATGGCCGGTCTCGCGTGGCATAATTTCGTTTCGGCTGCAACCGGCATCGCGATCGCCGTTGCAGTCGTGCGCGGTCTCGTGCGAACTAATATAAAAACGCTCGGGAACTTCTGGGTCGATCTGGTTCGCTGTTCGCTTTACGTGCTGCTACCGGTCTCGATCGTTATCGGACTCTTTTTGGTCTGGCAAGGAGTCCCGCAGAACTTCCACGCCTATCAAAATGCAAGGTCGATCGGGGGCTTCGCGCAGACGATTACCGGCGGCCCGATGGCCTCACAAGAAGTGATCAAAGAGCTCGGCACGAACGGCGGCGGCTTCGTGAACGCTAACTCGGCCTCGCCCAACGAGAACCCCTCGCCGGTAACGAACTTCATCGAGCTTCTCCTGATCTTTTCCCTCGGAGCCGGTCTGACGTATATGTACGGCAAGATGGTAAAAGACACGCGCCAGGGCTGGGCAATCTTCGCCGCGATGGCAATTCGATTTTTCGTAGGGTTTAGCGTTGCTTATTGGGCCGAATCCGCCGGCAATCCTATCGTTCATCAGCTCGGTGTAAGCGGCGCCAACATGGAGGGGAAGGAGTGCCGGTTTGGTATCGGGACGTCGGCGCTCTTCGCCACCGTCACGACGGATACGTCGTGCGGCGCGGTCAACTCGATGCACGATTCGTTCATGCCGCTCGGCGGACTCATCCCACTGGTCGACATGCAACTGGGCGAGATCGTCTTCGGCGGCGTCGGCAGCGGCCTTTACGGGATGATCGTCTTCGTCGTCTTGACGGTTTTTATCGCCGGTCTGATGGTCGGGCGCACGCCGGAGTATCTCGGCAAGAAGATCGAGCGCAGAGAGGTGCAGTTCGCAATCTTGGCGGCGCTTGTGACCCCAGTGCTCTGCTTGGTCCCGACGTCGATCGCTGCTATTCTGCCAACAGGCCTGGCGACGCTTAATAACGGCGGTCCGCACGGCTTTTCGGAAATTCTCTACGCGTTTACATCAACCAATGCCAATAACGGCTCGGCGTTCGCCGGGCTAGGTCCAAACCTTTTCTATAACTTAATGACCGGCGTGAACATGATGTTCGGGCGTTTTGCCGTGGCAGTTCCGGCGCTCGCACTGGCAGGCGCATTAGCCGGAAAGAAGTCGGTTCCCGAGAGCTCGGGCACGTTCACGACGCATTCAGGGATTTTTGTCGCGCTGCTGATTGGCGTGATCGTGATCGTCGGTGCGCTCACGTTCTTACCGGCCGATTCTCTCGGCCCAATCGTAGAGCATCTCCTAGTTCTACAAGGAAAGATGTTCTGATGCTAAGTCAACGGCGTTTGGAGCGACGTCCGAAGGCCCGGTCGCTGTTCGATCGGGCAATCATCACGCGAGCGCTCGGCGATTCGTTCAAGAAGCTCGATCCGCGTTGGCAGGCCCGCAATCCGGTCATGTTCGTCGTCGAGGTCGGCGCAGCGGCAACGACGATCTTTTTTGCACGCGATATCCTGCGCCACAGCGGCAGTCCAGGCTTCGATTTCGCTATCGCGGCATGGCTGTGGTTTACGGTTCTCTTCGCGAATTTTGCCGAGGCGGTCGCCGAAGGACGCGGCAAAGCGCAAGCCGAGACGCTGCGCCGCACGAAGTCGGATACCTACGCGCGACTCTTGCGCGACGATGGGACCGAGGAGCGCGTGTCGAGCACGAGCCTGCGCAAAGGCGATCGTTTCGTCGTCGAGGCCAACGAGATCGTTCCCGCCGACGGCGACGTGCTGGAAGGCGCCGCGACGATCGACGAGTCGGCGATCACGGGTGAATCCGCACCGGTTATTCGCGAATCCGGCGGGGATCGCAGTGCCGTGACCGGTGGAACGCGCGTACTTTCCGATCGGATCGTCGTGCGGGTCACCGCAAATCCCGGAGAAAGCTTCCTCGATCGCATGATCCGCTTGGTGGAAGGCGCGCAGCGACAAAAGACCCCCAATGAGATCGCACTTTCAATCTTGCTTGCCGGCCTCACCATCATTTTCCTGATCGCGGTCGCAACGCTGGCGCCGTTTTCACTCTACGCGGGCACGCACCAAAGCGTAACCGTCTTAATTGCTTTGCTCGTCTGCCTCATCCCCACGACGATCGGCGGTCTGCTCTCGGCGATCGGCATCGCGGGTATGGACCGCGTGATGCAGCGCAACGTTTTAGCGATGAGCGGTCGCGCGGTCGAAGCGGCCGGTGACGTCGATACTCTGCTGCTCGACAAAACCGGCACGATCACGCTGGGTAATCGGCAAGCCGTCGAGATTATCACGTCGGTTGGTATCGATGCTAAAGACGCGGCCCGCATCGCCTATCTGTCTTCGCTTGCCGATGAAACACCAGAGGGTCGCTCGATCGTCGCGCTCGCCCAGCAAGTCGGCGCGCGCGACGGCGAAGCTCCCGCCGGCTCCGTCTTCGTGCCGTTCAGCGCGTACACGCGCATGAGCGGGCTCGATCTCACCGATGGCACAAAAATCCGCAAAGGAGCCCCGGACTCGGTGCTTTCCTGGATCCGCGAACAGGGCGGTACTCCCTCAGCGGATCTCTCACCACATGTCGAGCGCATCGCGCGCAGCGGGGGCACGCCGCTGCTACTCGCTCGAAACACGCTCGTCATCGGCGTAATCTACCTCAAGGACATACTCAAGCCGAACATGACCGAGCGCTTCGATCGCCTTCGCGCCATGGGCATTCGTACGGTCATGATCACCGGCGACAATCCGCTTACGGCGGCAACGATTGCGAAGGAAGCCGGCGTCGACGATTTTCTGGCCGAAGCGACACCCGAAACGAAGATGGACTTGATCAAACGAGAGCAGACGTCCGGACGGCTCGTCGCCATGACGGGGGACGGCACGAACGACGCCCCCGCACTCGCTCAGTCCGACGTCGGCGTTGCGATGAACTCCGGGACGCAAGCGGCCAAAGAAGCCGCAAACATGGTCGACCTCGATTCGGATCCCACCAAACTCATCGAAATCGTCGAGATCGGCAAGCAACTGCTCATGACCCGCGGAGCATTGACGACCTTTTCCATCGCCAACGACGTTGCGAAATACTTTGCAATTCTCCCGGCAATGTTCGCGATCGCCTACCCCGTGATGGCCGTGCTCAACGTCATGCGCTTGACGACGCCGCAAAGTGCAATCCTTTCCGCCGTGATCTTCAATGCGTTGATCATCGTCGCGCTGATCCCGTTGGCACTGCGCGGAGTCAGGTACGAGCCCAAAGGCGCCAACCGCGTGCTCTTCGAGAACGTCATGCTCTACGGCGTGGGCGGCATCATCGTTCCATTTATCGGCATCAAGCTGATCGATATGATCCTTGCGGCGCTCCGTCTCACGTAGGAAATCGCAAAAATGATCAAGCGTTTAGGTACGTCACTGCGCGTCACGATCGTCTCGGTAGTCCTGCTGGGACTGATTTACCCGTTCGTAATGACGGCGCTCGCGCAAGCGATTTTTCCAAGGCAAGCAAACGGATCGCTCGTCAGGATTAACGGCAAGGTCGTCGGCTCGACGATCATTGGACAGCTCTGGACAAAGCCGCAGTATTTTCACGGGCGGCCGTCGGCGGCCGGAAAGGGTTACGATCCGACCGCGACCGGCGGTACAAACTTTGGGCCGACCTCTAAGAAGCTCATCGACTCGACGAAAGCGACGATCGCGCAACTCAAGAAAGATAACCCTGACGCGAGCGGGCCGCCGCCGATCGATCTCGTCACGTCGAGCGGCAGCGGTATCGATCCTGACATCTCGCCGGCCGCCGCGTATTGGGAAGCGCCTCGTGTAGCGAAGGCACGCAATATGAGCCTTTCGTCGCTCAACGCGCTCGTCGCGAATCACGTAAAGGGAAGAACGTTCGGCTTTCTGGGCGAACCGCGAGTGAACGTACTCGAGCTCAATCTGGCTTTAGACGGCGTAAGACCGCAGTAGCTACTCTTCAGGCGGTGCGGGCGCACCGGCGCCGGTGGGCGGCATGAGCAAGAGCAGCTCGCGCGCGCCCGCATCGAGTATTCTTCGCGGAAATGATGGCCGGCCAAGCCAGCGCGGGGGTCGTCGGGCTTGGGCCAGCGCGATCGTCGTTTCGGGACGGGAGCGCGAGATGTCAATCAACCGGCGAGGCACGTCTTCCGCTACTTCGTCAATCCACTCCACGTTGGTCTTGCGCGCTTCAGCGCGCAAGGCGTCGAGCACCGCCGGATCGGGCCGCGAGCGCGGCGTTACCACATGCGCGATGGCAAATTCGATGGCGAGGCGAGCCGCGATGCGACCGGCACGAGGGATCATCGCCAGATCGACGTCGCGCGTGCCGACTGCGAGTAAGATGCGTTCGAATGGCGATGGAATTCGCTCGCGGTGGCGGGCTCGCAGCGCTTCTCGCAAAGCGAGTTCCCGTAGCGCAAAAAGGTTCTCGGTGCGAAAGAAGTTCGCGAGAGCCGTTTCGCAGCGTTCCGGCGGATAAATCTTCCCCTCGCGCAGCCGCTGACGCAGCGTTTCGGGCGTGACATCGATAAGGATCACCTCGTCGGCAAGCGAGAGTATTCCATCGGGTAGCGTTTCCCTTACGATCGTTCCGGTCAGCCGTCGAACCGTGTCACCCAAGCCTTCCAGATGCTGGATGTTCAGCGTCGTAATCACGTCGATTCCGGCGCGCAGCACGGCCAAGACGTCGTAGAAGCGTTTTGGTGCGATTGAACCGGGTGCATTCGTATGGGCCAGCTCGTCAATCAACGCAACTCGAGGCCTTCGCGCTATTAAGGCCTCACGATCGAACTCCCGGTAGGTGATGCCGTTGACGCTGACGGCTTTAGGCGGGATGATTTCCAAACCGTCGAGCAACGCCGCCGTCTCCTTGCGCCCATGCGTCTCGACGAAGCCGGCAACGACGTCGACGCCTTCCGCCAAAAGTTGATGTGCGCGGTCGAGCATCGCATACGTTTTGCCGGCCCCGGCAGCCGCACCGAGATAGACGGTAAGCTTGCCGTATCCGACGCGAAGCCGGTCTCCAGCGGTCTGCGAATAAGGCGACCTCACCGGATTCGCACCGAGATATGTTTGCCCGGAGCCAACGATGAAAAGATCGTACGGTAGCGGCAGGTTTGCAAGTTTCGCGGCGATTCGCCCACTAGGGAGCGCGACGAGCGAAGCACGCAGCGTATCGCCGGGCGTGCTCGTGGGGTCGAGCGTTTCGTGGAGCATTTCGGCGCCGAGCTCGCGGGTGATGCGCTCGAGTGAGAGGCGGTCGACGCCCTGGATCGGCACGACCTCGAGCCCCAGATCGAGCGCCTGCGCGATCGCCGCGGTTCGCTTGAGGAAGGCTACCTCGTCCAGATTCGGATAGACTAAAGCCGCGGCCATCGAGGTGCGACCGGCTCGTACGACGGGAAGGGTGAGATTATCCACGGTACGCAAGAGCAGCTCGCGAAGCATATAGAGCGTCTGCTCTTTGAAGATTCCGTTGAGCGCGCGGTCGATGTCTTGTTCGTTGACGATCTTGCCGGCTTTGACCCGACTCTGAAGAAGCTGTGGTGAGACGTCCAGCGCGACGACTTCGTCGGCTGCCTGCAAAAACGACAATGGAACGATTTCGCGGACCGGGTAGCCGATGAGTGCCTCAGCCGTGGGTGCGACGGTTTCGAGGTGCTGGATATTGAAAGCGCCGATCACGCCGATCCCCCGCTGTTTGAGAGCGAGCGCGTCCTGCCAGCGCTTGGCGTGCGGAGCGTCGCCGAGGTTGTCGTGCGCGAGCTCGTCAAGGATGACGACATCGGGTTTTTCGCGCACCGCCGCGTCGTAATCGAAATCTTCGAAGATTCGATCGCCGATCTTCACTTGACGCGGTGGAATTCGCGGCAAGCCGCCGGCCATGCGTTCGAGATCGGGGCGTCCCTTCGTCTCGATCCAACCGATGACGACGTGCTTGCCGTCGGCGGCAAGACGCCGCGCATCCTCGAGAAGGCGGCGCGTCTTTCCGGAGCCGGGTGCGCTCGCGACGTAGATGACAAGGCGAGCGCGTCCACCGATTTCGCGCAACAGCTCTTCTGCTCTCGCCGTGCGATCCATCGAGCAGCCTTCTCCGCTTCGGGCAAGGCGCCCCCGCGGGCTGGACCGAAAACGCGGGCTCGTGGCCTTACTCTGTTACGCTCTGTTCGTTGCCGCTGCGATCCTCGACCTTGTTACGCCGCAGCTTTTCATTGTGGCGATCTTGCTGAACGGACCAATCGCACTCAGCAGCCTGGCGCTACAGAGCCGCCTGACGACAAATCTCGTCATCGCGGCAGAAATCGCAAACGTCGCTGCCGGCTACGTGAACGGCGTTCAAGCCGGCCATCATTGGAACGGCATCGCGATCGGAGACCGTCTCCTTTTGGCGGCGTCATTCGTGTTGGTCGGGTACCTGAGCGTCAAAACGCAAGAGTACGCTCGTGAAGCAGGCGTCTCGGCCGGACGCATGCGACAGGTCGAGATCGAAAGGGCCCTTCGCGAAGCGACCGGTCGCGTACGAGGGACGCTCAACGTCGAGCTCGTGCAGAGGGCGATTACGCGTGAGTCGCTCGTATTGGTCGGCGCGTCGAAGGCAACGCTCGTCGTGCGCGAAATGCCGTTTGGGCCATCGCTCGTGCTTACTTATTTGCGCGGCGACGACGACATATCGGTGGAGCGCCGTTCACTTTCTAACGAGATCGCATCGCTTGTCGCGCGCGCCGGCGAAGCGGAGGACGTTTTCCGCCTTACGGACAGCGACTTGCTCGGGCGGTTGACGCTTGAAGCGCTCGGAGCGAGCGAAGCAATAGTGACGCCAATCGCGGCCAGCGGCAGCGTCGACCACGTGCTGATCGAATCGGCAAGCAGTGAGAACCCCTTCGTCAGCGATGCCCTGCCAACAATGAGAGCGTTTGGCGAGCAAGCGGCCATGGCGCTCGAGCAGGCTCATCTGTTTGCGCAGCTAGGCGAGCGGAACGAGGAAATTGCTCGGCAAAAGAACGAGTTGGCCGAACGCAGCGACGTCATTCGCGACATCGTCTACGCCCTAGCGCACGATCTGCGTACGCCGCTTGCGGCGGCGCACGTCACCATGGGCCAAGCCCTCGCGGGCGCCTACGGTGAGCTTCCGGATCGCTATAGCACCATTTTGAAAACGGCGCTTGCGGCGAACGAAGATCAACGGCGCATCGTCGAGACGCTCTTGCTCGTAGCGCGATACGAGGCCGGCGAGGCGTCGACCGTGCGCGAGCGGGTGGACTGCGAGGACCTCGTCGCTCGCATCGTCGCCGAGCTTCGCCCAGTTGCGGAAGTGAAGGGCGTCGAGCTCCGCACTGCTTTTACGGCAGATTCGCTGCCGGTCGTGAGCGAGCCGCACGAGATCCGACGCGCGATCGCCAATCTAGTGGCGAATGCAATCGATGCTACGCCGCGGGGTGGCCACGTAACGGTGCACGGCTATCTCGCGAGGGAAATAATCGCAATTGCCGTGGAAGACGATGGCTATGGCGTGCCCGAGCAGCGCCGCGAAGGGCTATTCCAACGGTTCGGCGGCAGTCATCCGGGTTCAGGCACGGGCCTTGGTTTGTACATCGTTCGCCGGATCGCGGAAAAGCATCGTGGAACGGTCGCATATGCGCCGCGAGAGCCCCGCGGAAGCACGTTTACGCTAACCTTTCCGCGTGCGCAGGAGTAAGATGGAACCCAACACCCGTACCCGCGTCGTTATCGTTGAGGATCATGCTCTGACGCGCGCTGGATTGCGCACGACGCTGGAGGCTTCGTTTGACGTCGTGGCTGAAGCGGCCGACGGTCTGACGGGCTGGGAAGCGATTCTTCGCGAGCGCCCAGACGTGGCCGTCATCGATATCGGGATCCCGGCGATCGACGGCGTCACGTTGACTAAGCGCGTGCGCGCCGAACTTGCGCCGACGCGCGTTGTCATCGTGACGATGATCGATCTAGAAGAAGAAGTACTCGCGGCACTAGCCGCGGGTGCCGATGCCTACTGCTTGAAAAGCTCTGACCCGGAGCGAATCGTCGATGCCGTTCGTATCGCGAGCGAAGGGGGCGCCTACTTCGATCCGCGGATCGCGCACGTGGTTTTAGCACGTTTCTCAACTGATAGGCCGAGCGATCCGCATTTTTCGCCGCTGACCTTACGAGAAACCGAGATCCTGCGCTTGATTTCCGATGGGCGGGCGAACTCGGAGATTGCCGAAAGCCTGCACATCGGATTGGGCACCGTCAAGGGACATATCCGCGACATTCTCGAGAAGCTATCGGCGGCCGACCGAACACAAGCCGCGGTCGTGGCCCTGAGGAAAGGCTATATTTAGCTAGGCCCCGAGAACCGCGCGGATCCGCTCGGCAGCCCCGTCCTTGACGATCACGATCATCGCATCGCCCGCCTGCAGCGTCGTATCCCCGGTTGGAATCTCGAGATCGTGGTTGGGACGGTCAACTGCAACGACGACCGAGTTGTGCGGAAAGTCAATCTCCGCAAGCCGCTTGCCATTCACCGGCGACCGTTCCGGGATTGCGACTTTCACGAGCTGCATGTCGCCCTTACCGAAGAGGTGCATTGTTTCGAGCATCGAGCGGTATTTCGAGGCGTTGACGTGTTCGTTAAGAACGTCGAGGATAAGCTCGGTCGACGAAATGACGATCACGGGATCCTCGGCGTCGAGTGAATTGAAGATCAGCTTGTTGGCAGGGTTGTTCACTCGCGCGATGCAGCGCGCTTTGGACTTGCGTTTCGCGAGAAGAACGACGACCAGATTATCTTCGTCGTCGCCTGTGTCTGCGACGACCACGTCGGCTCGGCTGACCCCTGCGGCTTCCAAAACGAGTGGGTCGCAGCCGTCACCGACGACCGCTATTTGGCGATCGATCAGCCGCTCGAGCATCTTTGCCTTGCGGTCGTCTTTCTCGATGACGACGACTTCATGGCCCTGGTTAAGCAGCGCGCGCGTCAGATAGGTGCCGACCTTGCCGCCACCGACGATCAAGATGAACACGTTAAGCCGTCACCTTGGGGCGCGGAGTATCGGCGGGGAACCGCTGGGCAAAATCACCGATCGCGTTCGGAGCGACCACGGCGCTCAGTTCGTCCCCTTCTTCCAACACCAAGTCGCTCGAGGCAACCATCACCTCGTGCGTGCCGCGCCGGATCGCGGCGATTCGGATACGTCCCGGCTCCTCGATCTCCCCCACTCGTTTGCCGGCGTCGCTATGCCCGACGACGGCGCTGAGCGACGTGAGTTTGCCGAGATCGAAGTTTTGCGAGTCCCAGGGTGCTTCGATCAACACGTCGCGAATCAATTTTGCGCCCACGGTCGTTGGACAGACCGTTTGGACCCCAAGTTCCCGATACATCTGACCTCGGGGCGGATCGTAGATGCGCGCGACGATCCGCTTGATTTTAAACATGCGCTGCGCGATGAGGGCAGCCATGATGTTGCGGTTGTCGCCATTGGTGACGGCGACAAAACCGTCGGCGCTCGCGGCGCCGGCGCGCTTCAGCACGTCGTAATCGATCCCAGTCCCCACGACTTCGTGTCCCTTGAATTTTTGTCCGAGCCGCTTAAATGCGGCGGGGTTTTCGTCGACGACGATGACGTCGTGACCGTCGGAGTCGAGGAGTTTCGCGAGAGCGGATCCGACACGTCCACACCCTACGATCACATATCTCATTATCAGTAAACGAAAGTTCAGAAGCTTCTCAGTTATACCCTGGTTTTGGGGCAGCCCCTTGCGGAAAAGAGCAAGGAGAGGGGTGCGGGTCTGCGAAACTTACGAACTTCTTCGGGGCGTGGCTCAGCTTGGTAGAGCGCTTCGTTCGGGACGAAGAGGTCGCACGTTCAAATCGTGTCGCCCCGATATTCTCCCCGCTTGTCTTGTAGTGCTTCGACCGTCGAAGGGCGCAGAAGGTACCGCTTGTTCTCGAAATTTAATCCCGCCGCGCGGCGCGTGCTTCGCATAGCCGAGCAAGAATGCCGAAACCATAGCCACTACTACGTCGGAGCGGAACACTTACTAGCGGCGCTGCTCGAAGAGCGCGATCCGTCGATCCTGGCCGCGCTCGATACCGATGGCATCGACGTGCCGGAGGTTCACGCCGAAGTCCGGCGAGCGCTCGGCACCGGCGAAGACCGTCTCTGGGAAGGGATTCTCATAACGCCGAGACTTCGCCGAATCATCACCCTTGCGGAAGAACGCGCCGGAGAGCGCGAGGTTGGTCCGTTCGACCTTTTCGAAGCTTTGCGCTCCGAAGGGGGCAGTTCGGCGGCGGAAATTCTTCGGCGCGCCGCCGCTCGAAACACCGCTTCGCCGGTGGAGTAAGCTCTTCGTGGAGCACGCGCAGCAAGTCGTCAAAGCGCTGATCGACCACTACGGCTATTTTGGGCTCTTCGTCGGAATGGCGCTGGGAAATACCGGCGTACCAATCGGCACGGAGTTGGTGCTTCCTACGGCAGGAGCATTGACGGCGACCGGCCACTTGAGCAGCCTTTGGCTAACCGTCGCCGTCGCCTTGGCGGGCGAATTAGCTGGAGGCTCGGTCGGCTATGCGATCGGAAGGTTCGGAGGCATACCCGCGATAGAACGCTATGGCAAGTACATCCATTTTACGCACGGGCGGTTGTTGCGCGTTCACGCTTTCTTCGAGCGTTGGGGAAGCTTCGCAATCTTCATCTGCCGCTTTTTGCCGGTCATACGCGGCATCTGCGCGATTGCGGCCGGCATCGCGGAGATGAATCTTGCGTTGTTCTATCTGTGGACGTTCTTAGGGTCGCTTATTTTTTGCACGTTGCTGATCGTGCTTGGGAACGCGCTGGGGACTCACCTCAATGCGGTGCTCCCGCTGCTCCATAAAGGTGCCTACGCTCTGCTTGGGCTCGTCATCGCGATTTGCGTTGCGGGAATTCTGCTGATGCGCTTTCGAGCTCGTCCCGTCGGCGCGAGGTGAACCTGCTCCCCAACCTCTTGCAGATCCCCGATGCGCCGGGGGTCTATCTGATGGTCGGACGCGACGGCGAGATACTCTATATAGGAAAGGCGATCTCGCTGCGCAACCGCGTACGCTCGTACTTCCAAGAAGGCGCGGTGCATCACCCGCGGACGACGGCAATGGTCGAGAAAGTTGCGGAAGTTAGGACGATCGTCGTCACCAACGAAGTCGAAGCGCTTATCCTTGAAGCAAACCTTATCAAGCGCCACCAGCCGCCTTTCAACGTCCGTCTTCGCGACGATAAACGGTATCCATATTTGAAGGTAACGAACGAGCCGTTTCCGCGGGTCGTCTTCACGCGTTTCGTCCGAAACGACGGCGCGCGCTATTTTGGGCCCTACACTAACGCGCACGGTCTACGCGAGCTGATCGACCTCGTGCGAACCGTGTTTCCTCTGCGCACTTGTCGCGAACCGATCGACGGGCGACGCAAGCGCCCGTGCCTTCAGTATCATATCAAACGTTGCCTTGCGCCGTGCGTCGGCTACCAAACTGAAGAAGAGTACGACCGAACCATCGACGAAGTCGTGCTTTTCCTGGAAGGGAAGCAAGATTCGCTGCTGGCTCGCCTGCAGCGCGAAATGGCCGAAACCGCCGAGCACTTAAACTTTGAAGCCGCTGCGCGAATTCGCGATCGCATTCTTCAGGTTCGCCGCGTGACCGAAGAGCAGAAGGTCGTTTGGAAGTCCCGGCTCGATATGGACTTAATCGCGGTCGCGCGGGCGCAGGGCCAAGCGTGCATGCAAGTCTTTCTGGTTCGCGGCGGCAAACTCATCGGGCAAGAGCACTTCATTCTCGAGGGCGTCTACGAGCAATCGGACGCGGTGCTGATGGACGAATTCCTCAAGCAGTTCTACACCGCGCGCACCGCGAGCGCACCGGACGACAAGGCCTTGTCTTTGGCGCGGATCGCGCGCGATAACCAAGCACCCGTTCCCGAAAAGCGTCGCGCAAGCGCGTCCAGCGCGGCCGCCGTGCCCAAGGAACTGCTCGTCTCTGCGCTCCCGGAAGAGCGCACGACCATCGAAACGTGGCTCTCGGGTATCAAGGGACAGCGCGTGCGCGTGCTGCAACCCAGTCGCGGAATTCGCGCCGAGTACATGCGCCTGGTACGCAAGAACGCCGAGCAGAACCTCAAGGCGTTTCTCGCGCATCAAGAAGTGCAGGAGACGGCGCAAGCGCGATCTCTGACGGATCTCGCGGACGCGTTGGAACTGCCCGAGCCACCGCACCGTATCGAATGCTACGACGTCTCGAACATCCAGGGAACCAATCCGGTCGCCTCGATGGTGGTCTTCGTCGAGGGCCGTGCGAAGAAGAGCGAGTACCGAAAATTCAAAATACAGTACGACCGCGGACCGAACGACTTCGCAATGATGCAAGAGACCCTTCGGCGGCGACTTCGGTATTTGCGGCGCGAAACCGATCGCACCGAAACGCCGATCGAGCGCGCACTTGCAAAGAAAGAGAAATTCAACAAGAAGCCGGACTTACTGCTCATCGACGGTGGCAAGGGTCAGCTCAGCGCCGTCGTCGAGGTTCTCGAAGAACTCGATATGACCGGCCTTGTGGCTGCCGGATTGGCCAAAGAGCACGAATGGCTCTATTTGCCGCATCAATCCGACCCAATCGTCTTGCCGCCCAACTCACCGGCGCTCCATCTCATCCAACGAATTCGCGATGAGGCGCACCGCTTTGCGGTTACCTATCACCGGCAGCGTCGTGCGAAATCGATGACACAATCGGCGCTCGACGCACTCGCCGGAGTGGGTCCGGTGCGCAGGAAGCGGCTGCTCACCGCATTCGGCTCTCCGGCGGGAATTCGGCGGGCCGGCCTCGATGAAATCGCAGCCATCAAAGGGATGACGCCCGCCTTAGCCGCAAAGGTCAAACAGGAGTTGGAAGGAGGCCATCGCTCGTGAATTGGTTACTCAGGTTTCTCATCAATGCCATTGTCCTCTATCTCATCGCGAAGTATGTCCCGGGCTTCAACCATAACGTGACGATCTGGACGGCCATCATCGCTGCTATCGTCTTCGGGCTCGTCAACATGTTGATTGGGCCGATTTTGCGTCTTATCTCGGCACCTCTCACGTGGCTTACGCACGGGCTCTTCTCGATCGTCGTTAATTACATACTCTTCGCGATCACCGTCTGGATCGCACCAAACTTCCACACGACCGGCGAGATCAGTCCGTGGCTTGCCAATCTTTACGGCGCCATCATCATGATGATCGTTTCGACCCTCATGCAGCAAGGGACCCAGACCGAGGCTCGTCGAGCCATCTAGGCGTCGTTGCCGACGCGACGGAGGCGCAAGCGGTAAGCGAAGGGCGCCCGCGCCGAAACTTCACGCTTGCTCGTCCGTGTTATACTGGGTGTCGGCTTCCTCGTCGCATCGTCGCGAGCGGCGTGGAAGAACGATCGCGGGGCTGAAATAGGTTCGACAGGAAGGCTGCGATCGGCGTCAGCAGGCGGAGTTGCGAGCACTCCTAAAACGATCGCAACGGCAATATCTGCCAATAACGAATACGCACTGGCTGCCTAATCTAGGCTAGTCACCGGACGCAGAGGGTCGGCCCGAACCACTCTGCCTTCCGGTCACAAACTCGGGCTGGCACGCGCGCGTGATCCGACGGGCGTGCGAGAAAAAGGATCTGCAGCGAACGGTAAGCCGTGCCTCGGGGCGTCCGCTCGATCAAGAAAAATTCGAGGCTGAGCCTGGAGAACGCGCCGGTTGAGCTTCTTGGACTCGGGGGGCAGCACCCCGACAGCTCCACCATTTTTTATGACTCCGCCTTCGCGCCTGACGCCAATGCCTTGGCGTCGGCGTCAACGAGGCTTTCCGTTATTCCAATCGCGGCGCGCACGCCGCTCGCGGCGGCGACGATAACTTGGTGAACCGACGTCACGGCATCACCTGCTGCGTAACAGCCATGGCGTGAAGTTTGATTGCACGCATCGACCGCGATCTCGTCCGCCTCGGTGAGAAGGCAGTCGAGTGACGCGAATAAGGGCGAATGCTGACGCAACGGGGCGCAGATAAAAAGCACGTCGCACTCGATGGCCGAACCGTCTTCGAATGTAATTCGTTCGAGCGTAGTTCCCGGACCCTCCAGCGCTCGTATTCGTCCGACGTGCAAGGTGGCGCCGGAAGCGTCTATCCACGCCCGGTCTTGCGGCGTTAAATCATCGTGTTCGGGGCACACGACCAAAGCGCTACTCCAGCTGCGAAGCTCTTGCGCCAATCCCACCGCCTGGCGTCCGCGCGCGTACGCCGCAAGTCGGCGATCCCGCACTTCCCAGCCATCGCAAAAAGGACAGTTGAAAGCGGCGTGCCCCCAGCGCTCCGCCAAACCGTCCACTGGCGGAAGATCGTCAAACATGCCGGTCGCCAGAAGCAGTCGCCGGCCGCAGAACCGAGCTCCCGATTGCGCGAAAATGACGAAACGCGACTCCTCTTCACGCACGTCGACGACGTGCTCTTCGGTAAACTCGACCGATGTATATCGCGAAAGCTCCTCTTTTGCGACGCATCTGAGATCTTTTGGAGACGTCCCATCGCGGCTAAGAAAGCCGTGCAATTTCTCTACCGAAGCATTGCGCGGATGGCCGTCGTCGCACACGAGAACCGAGCGGCGAGCACGCCCCAGGATGAGAGCGGCGCTTAGACCAGCGGGACCGCCCCCGACGATGACGACGTCATACACCACTACTCCGGAACCATCATACGTTGACGCGGTGCACCACGAGGAGCGTCGCATCGTCGCGCATATTATGTCCGGCATATGACTTGACCGTATCAAAGAGGGCGTCGGCAAGCTCTTGAGCGGTCAAGTGGCGGTGAGCAATAAAATTTTCGCGCAGTCGCTCCAACGTAAAGAGTTCGCCACGTTCGTTGCTGGCTTCCGTTAGGCCGTCCGTATACAGCACAACCCGGTCTCCAAAACCCAACGTCGACTCTTCCATCGAATAAATGACCTTTGGATCCACGCCGAGCACCAGGTCATGGGTTGTCATGATCTCGACATCGCCGGCGCCCGCGCGCAAAATCAACGGAGGCTCGTGACCTGCGTTTGCAATTCGCAATTTGCCTGACGCGGCATCAACTGAGCCCAAAAGAAGCGTGATAAAATGATCTGATTCTCGAAGGTCCTCTGCGACGACGGCGTTGGTATGCGAGAGGATTGCCTCTAGATTTTCTAACGTCAGTGCCTGAACGAGACCGCGAACGAGGTATCGCAGCATCAGTGCATTAAGCGCCGCTGCCAGAGATTTTCCTGAGGCATCGCCGAGCCCAAAAAGCAGACATTGGTTGCCAAGCGAAAAGACGTCGATGTAGTCGCCGCCTACGAGGCGCGCCGGCTCGGCGTGTACGCCAAGGTCCAACCCCGGCGATCGCAGGCAGGCTGACCTTGAGTAATGCGGTCTGAATGCGTTCGGCGGCAAGGTCAAAGTCACGGTCCGCTCGGTCGCCACTCGTCAGAGACCCGACTGTACGAAAGACGGAAGTCCACATATGCGTGCTCTACTTGTACGCAGTGTGGCGACCGTCCCTTAGGTGCTTTAGACTTTTTCGACTACGCTTGCGGCGGCGACGCCGCGTATAAAACGCGGCGTCGCATTGCGTGGAACTTGTTCAGTGCCTCCGGCTTTCGCCTAGTTCAAGCTTGTCGCGGCGGGCACTGGGCGCCCCTCGTCGAGATCGAGCAGATCGAACCAGGTGACGATCTCGGGCCGGTCCGATGCGATCTTCGTGCGCAAACCTTCGAAGTATTGCGCGCTGGGCGAGCCGGGTTCGGGATGCCAGTGCATTCGCTCGGCATTGAATTTCGCGATGTCGCTTGGAGTTTTTTTCGAAAGGAACTCCGACTCCACCCAAGATGCAATTGCGTCATCGGTGCCCAGTTCGCTCACCTTGCGCGCGAACTCATCGCCGTTTGTGCCGAGAAACGCGAAGAGTGGCTTGTCGTGCGGACAGTCGTAGTCGTATTCGCCCAGACTCCCTTCGTTATGCGCTTTCGCCTTGTCGATCACGCGCTTGAGCGAAACGAGGCCGGCAAGTTTGTCCTTGGCGCTGCGCGGCGTCGTCGTTGTCAAATCCATGCTATTCTCCCTTGCAGCAAATGTATGCTCGCTAAGACGCGATCGCCTCGATGCCCAGCTCGATGCGAACTTCGTCGCCGACCGCGACGCCGCCGGCTTCGAGCATCTGATTCCACGTTAAGCCGAAATCCTTACGGCTGATCGTCGCGTATGCTTCGTATCCGGCACGCAGATTTCCCCACGGGTCTTTGGCGCGGCCTTCGAAGGTTGCTTCGAGAACGACGGGGCGCGTCGTTCCGTGAATGGTCAAGTCGCCGTGAATTTTGAACGCCTCAGGCGTCCCCGTTATCTTGGTGCTGCGGAAAGTGATGGACGGATAGACGGTGACGTCGAGGAAGTCCGCCGAGCGCAGATGCTCGTCGCGCTGCGGCTCGCGCGTATCGATCGACGACCCGTCGATCGTGACGTCCACCGCCTCGGGGACGTCGGATCCGGAGCGCACGGAGATCGTGCCGGTCACGACCGGAAAACGCCCGCGCACCTTTGTGATCATGAGATGGCGCACCACGAACCCAACGCTCGTGTGGGCCGGATCGATGTTGAAAACCTGGGTATTCTGCTCTTGGACGAGGCTCATGAGTTGATTTCTCCTTTAAGTTGCTCTCTACGAGAGATTGTGGTATAAAGAGCGTAAGTAACTATTGCATACCAATTTACTGGAAACAAGTAGGCACCAGAAAGTAGTATAGGAACCTAATGGATACCGCAGCCGCCGACGTATATTCAGGCGCATGTCCGGCCCGGGCGCTCTTGGACCGGATCGCCAACAAGTGGACCACGTTGATCATCGGCATTCTCGGTGACACGCAAGACGCGGTGCGCTTCAGCGACCTGCGCCGGTCGATCACCGGCATCTCGCAGAAAATGCTAACGCAAACGCTGCGCGATTTGGAACGCGACGGCTTGGTCGTCCGCGAGATCTATCCGGTCATTCCGCCGCGCGTCGAATACTCGCTTACGCCGCTGGGCCGCACGCTCGAAGAGCCATTGCGCGCCCTCAGCCAATGGGCCGACCAGCACATGAAAGAAGTGCACTTGGCTCAGAACGCATTTGACGCCAAGATCGCGTGATCTACAAAGCGGTTTAGCCCGTTTGAACGACCTCGGGCTCGACCGTTACCGGAAAGTTGACGGAGCGCGCGATGAAGCAGAGCCGATGCGCGTCCTCGTGAAGGGCGAGTGCTTTGGCGCGATCGCCGCCGACCATCGTGGCTACCGGCCGTAACGCCATCGCGACGAAGTGCGCGCCGCCGCCGCCGTCCTCTTCCATCGCACCGGATGCGTCGTCGCGGTAGTCGACAATGGTTATGCCGTTGATCGAACAAAGGTGGAGATACCACAGCATGTGGCATGACGAGAGGCTCGCGACCAGCAGTTCCTCAGGGTTGTAGCGAGCCGCGTTGCCGCGAAACGCGGGATCGCTCGAGGCGGCGATCTCCGGCTTCCCCGGCGCGCCGATGGTGTGATCGCGAGAATAGCTCCGATAGCTGGTAGTGCCCACGCCATCCGCCGCCATCCACTGGACGTACGCGCTATAGGTATGTCTTTTCACGTTCACCGCCTTTAAGCGCTAAGCTATCCTGACACGAGAAAGAGGCGCGGCCTCAACCGATTGAAAACCTTTCCATGGTGGTGCGACCGGTTCAAAAAGGCGAAGGTGGGGCGTGGGCTGCCCTTCGCGAATGGCTTTGGCCCGATGCCGACAAGGCTGAGCTCGTCAAAGAAGCGGAGCCGTTTCTGGACGGTCTAAAGGTTCCGACGATCGCCGCAGTTTTTCTTGCAGAGGAGAAAACGCTCCCCCTGGGATTTCTCGAGCTCGCGGTTCGTCCGTTCTCCGATGGATGCGAATCCAGACCGGTTCCCCACGTAGAAGGCTGGTACGTCGAACCACGTGCGCGTGGGCGCGGCGTCGGCAGAGCGCTCATGCAAGCCGCTGAGAGCTGGGCTATGCAGCATGGCTTCACGGAGCTCGCGTCCGATAGCGACGTTCGAAACGAAGGCTCGCTTCAAGCTCATTTCCGATGCGGCTTTTTCGAGATGGAACGGCTCGTCAAGTTTCGCAAGCTCCTCTCCTAACGAAAGGAATCGCGATCATGGCACTCTCCAGGCGCGCGGCCGCCGAATTCCTCGGAACGTTTTGGCTTGTATTCGGCGGTTGCGGAAGCGCGGTAATCGCAGCGGCCTTCCCCCAACTCGGTATTGGCTTTGCGGGCGTCGCGTTGGCGTTCGGATTAACGCTGCTGACGATGGCTTATACGATCGGGCCCATCTCGGGCTGCCACATCAACCCAGCTGTCACCTTCGGCCTCTACGTCGCCAAGCGATTTCCAGCGCGAGACGTCTTGCCGTACGTAATTGCGCAGGTATTGGGCGCTATCGGGGCGGCGGCGGTCTTGTACCTCATGGCAAGTGGAAAGCCCGGCTTCGTGGCGGGGCAGTTCGCGAGCAACGGTTACGATGCACTCTCCCCCGGCGGTTACGCAATGACCTCGGCGATCGTTGCGGAGTTCGTCTGCACTTTCGTCTTCGTTACCGTCATATTGGGCGCCACCGATCGGCGCGCGCCAGTTGGTTTTGCCGGCTTGGCGATTGGCCTTGTCCTAACGCTCATCCATCTGATCACGATTCCAATCGATAATACTTCGGTCAATCCAGCGCGAAGCACCGGGCCGGCGATCTTTGCCGGCGCTGCGGAGCTTTCGCAGCTGTGGCTCTTTTGGGTCGTGCCGCTGATCGGTGGCGGCCTCGCAGGGCTCGTCTATCCGGTGCTATTCGGTGAGGAAGTGAGCGAACAGCCAATCGTCGGTAAGGCAGTGCCCGCGGGCAAATGACGTAACCTAAAAACGGCCGCGTGCGAGTAATCACTCTCAACGCCAACGGCATCCGCTCGGCGGTGCGCCGCGGCTTCTTCGAATGGGTGCAGGCACAGGAGGCCGACGTGCTGTGCGTGCAGGAAACGCGCGCGCAGGAACATCTGCTTCCGCCCGAAGCGATAGCGCTTCCAGGGTTTACGGCATACTTTGTAGACTCGGCGCGACGCGGCTATAGCGGCGTCGCACTTTATTGCCGCAAAGAACCGCTCTCGATCCGGCGGACCCTTGGATGGGACGACATGGATGCGGAAGGG
The DNA here is from genome assembly GCA_963719905.1 of Vulcanimicrobiota bacterium. Taxonomy (GTDB): domain Bacteria; phylum Vulcanimicrobiota; class Vulcanimicrobiia; order Vulcanimicrobiales; family Vulcanimicrobiaceae; genus Cybelea. The sequence continues at coordinate 248,561 of CAVRDR010000003.1, read as the reverse complement.
CGCTTCATCCAAGCCGACTTTGGAACGGTAACCGTCGCATCGCTCTACGTTCCCTCGGGCATTACCGGGCCCGCGCGTCAAGCCTTTAAGATGGACTTCCTCGAGCGTCTACTCGCCGTGCTCGCGCAGCTGCGCCATTCGGGACGCAATCACCTCATTTGCGGCGATTTCAACATCGCGCACAAACCGATCGACACGTACAGTCCTGCGCGCAACAGCCACGTCAGCGGCTACCTTCCAGAAGAACGCGCTTGGATGGATGCGCTGGTGGAAGGGCTCGGCTGGGTAGATGCTTTTCGCGTCGTCAACCGAGAATCGAAACAGTACACGTGGTGGTCGAACTGGCCGGCCGCGTGGGAGCGAAATCTCGGCTGGCGGATCGATTATCAGATGGCTACTCCCGATTTGCGGGCTTGCGTGAGGCGAGCGTCCATCTACAAGCAGACGCGTTTTAGCGATCACGCTCCTCTCACCATCGACTACGACATAGAAACATCGTCCGGCGCCGCCCCGTAGACGTAGCGATGAGACGCGTCTTGGCCTTCCCGCTCGTGCGGCTCGCGTGTATCCTCTTGCTCTTCGGAGCGTTTGCCACGCCGATTGTGCTCGCTTCCCATGCGCCCCACGCAGCATGGCGCGACGTCGCATTGACCTGGCTCCTCGCGGCTGTGCTGCTTGCGGCGATAATTGCCGTCGAACGCTTCGCAGTCGGTAAGTCGTTTGCAGAGGTAGGGCTTGCACGGCGCGGCGCGCTTCGCTATTTCGCATCGGGTGCGGGGCTGGGCGCCATGCTCTTCTCAATCGTTGTCCTCGAGATGGCATTCTGCGGCTTCTATCGTATCGTGGCGAGTCCACATTACGCCCGAACTGGCAGTTGCCGCCCTGCTTCTCTTGCCCGGCGCCGCAATTGAAGAGCTGCTCTTTCGGGGCGTGATCTTTCGTTTGGTCGAGGAGTGGACCGGAACGTGGATCGCGCTCGCGGTTTCGGCAACGATCTTCGGCTTTGCGCACGCCGCGAATCCGGGGGCAACGTGGGTCTCAACGTTAGCCATCGCGCTCGAAGCCGGAGTGTTGCTCGGCGCCGCCTTCGTCGTCACGCGAAACTTGTGGTTTCCGATCGGGTTGCATTTCGCATGGAATTTTGCCGAAGGCCCGATCTTTGGAACGCAAGTTTCTGGGCACGCCTTCCTCACCAACGCGCTCGGCGCGCGCGTTTGGGGTCCGACGATCCTCACCGGGGGCGCTTTCGGGCCTGAAGCCGGCCTTTTTGCGATCGTTACCTGCCTCGTTGCGGCGGTTGCCCTTCTCGCATATGCAACGCGCCACTCGCTGATCGTATCGCCGGCGTGGAAGAGACGCCGTTTGGCGTCTCTTTAGTGCGCTAGCAGCGTTTCGCGCCGCTTTCTTGCGCTAGCAAGGCTTCACGCCGCCTTCCGGGCGAATCGCGTCGCTTCCGGTGCCCTGAAAATAGCACTTGTGCCAGAGGTTGAAGGTTCCCGTTTGACCGGAGCAGCCGTACAGCGCACTGTACGAGCCGCTTATCCTTCGATACTTATATTTGGCGCTCATCGAAAACGTGCAATAAACCCCGCTTCCCTGGGGACTGACGGCGGTTCCACTGATCGTGTGCCCGCTAGCGGTCCATGCGATAGCCGCGGCCAAGCCTTGCGATCCTTCTCTGCTGATCAGAGCTCCGCCTAATACGCTTTTTTGTGTTTGGGAGAGAACCAGCAAAGCTCTGAAGGCGCCGTGGCTCCCCGTTTTGCGGAATTTGCCGTCATATTCACCGCTCAAAACGGCGACGCTGCCGGCTTCTTGCCCGAATGGGCTTTGGGCGGTCGCCAATGACGATGCCGCATTCGGTACGCCGCCATTGCCGCCGGCACAAGCTGCCAAAAGCGCGACCGTAATCGCACTCAGAACCTTTTGGCCAAATAAATTTTGCATCGTATCCTCCTCAAGAAAGCCTGCTTGAGAACCGATACGGCTTTAATGCGCAAGCAACCTCCCCCACGCTTGTTCAGCACTGCGAAGCGCGATAATCAGAGGCTCTTGGCGACGGGCTCCCACAACTCAACGCGATTGCCTTCGCAATCGATGACCCAGGCAAAGCGCCCGATGGCGTCTTCGCTTCGTTCGGGAACGATCTCGACGCCATTGGCGGCCAGATCGGCAAGCAGCGCGTCCAGGTCATCGACGCGGAAGTTTACCATCGCTTGCTGTTTATCTGAGCCGAAGTAGGTCGTGTCAAAGTCAAAAGGTGCCCAAATCGTAACTGCCTTCGGATCGGGATCTTCCGACCAATTCAACTTCGCGAACCCGTCCTCGTATGGAACGCCAAGGTGGCGTTTATACCAGGCGCCGAGAGCATGCGGATCGCGGGCCCGCAGAAATACGCCGCCGATGCCTGTAACACGAGCCATTGGAATCTATTTCAAGCGCTTCAAAGCCTCACCCTACGAAGCCCTAAGCTTCGCCAAGTCTCCGACTACGGACAGGGTGACGGCGAGGCGGCAGGATTGTTGGTTATTTCAATGCTGGTGATCTGGGCCGCCGGATCCTGTGGCGCGTATTGCCCCTGCGGATAGTACGTGTTGTCAAAAGGCTCCGTCATGCAGAGAGTCGGCGATACATACTCCGGAGGGTTCGGGCCCCCGGCTCCCATTGAATCTAAAAAGTACCACTGCCCGCTGGGCTGCGCTTGCGCAACGAACGCGTTGAAGGTCCAGAGGTTCGATGGGCTGGCGCTGGGCGACGGCGAAGGCGATGCGCCGTAGGTAAAGACCCTGCGCTGCACGAGAATGGAGAACTCGGTGCCTGTCCCATTGGCATTGAGGTTGTACGAAAACGTTTGCGGGTTGGTACCTAAGGGAAGCCATCCCGGTGGGATGTGTGGGTTTGAGCCATGCACGAGGTAGACCGCCCTGGCATATGACGACACGCCGTTGCCCAACGCCATCAAGTCAAACACGTACCCTGCCCAGTTGGTCTGTATCGTTTGGGTAGAGGGCGTCACTCCACTGCCGGTCGTGTTCAAGACGAGCATGTATTGATAGCTGCTGAAGTTGAAGGGCGCCTCGGTGTTAAAAAATACCGCCATGTATCCGGGAGGCGTGCCGCCTGGACCGAGGCCCGGAGGGTTTGGAGTCACTTGCCGGCCGCACGCTGACGCAAATATTGCCGCGACGAGCGTACCTAAGAAAATGATGCGCTGACGTGTCATAGAACCTCCGCCTATTGCGCGTGGTTTGATGTTACGTCGGCTCGCTGTGCGCAGGCTTAAGCTAATTTAGGGTTTTTTTACAATTTTCACAGATGATCTCAGCCTCGCCCCTGCTACCGTACGAAAGCGTGGCAATTCGCCTGGCGATCAGGGCGACTTTTTGAGGAGGTACCCGTGAATCTTAAAGCTTCGTTGTCGCTGTTTGGTGCACTCGTCGGCTCGAGTTGCGTCGCAGCAAGCGCGGCCAACCAGGCGCCCGCGATCGCGGCCTTCGACCGGACGTACTCCGGCGTCACCGACTACACGTGCATTCTGCACGTTCATGAAGCGAAAGGAACGCAAACGCAAGACCGCGTCTATCAGTATTCGTTTATGAACCCACACTACGTCAAGACCCTGATCTTAGACGGCGATGGCAAAGGAGCGGGCGGTGTATGGAATGGTGGCGATCAGGTGAGCGGCCATTTGGGCGGCATTCTTTCCGGCTTCCATCTGAAGATCGACCTGCACGATCCGCGCGCCGTCTCGCTGCGCGGCGTCACAATTCCCGACGGTCTTCTGCCGCGCATCGTCGACGACTACGGGACCATCCCGGGAAAGCTCACGCAGACCGACGGCGGTAAAATCGGAGGGATCGAAACTGACCGTTTGGAATTGGACGTCGCCGATCCGGCCTCGAACCACGATATCAGCGACCAGATCCTATATTTTTCGAAAGAGACGCATTGGCCGATCAGACAGATCATGTACTCCGGATCACAGATCGTGCTCGACGAATCGGTCAACGATCTAAAAACGAACGTGGGCCTAACGAAAAGCGACTTTCCGTTCTAAGGGCTTGCCGCCAGCCGCCTAGCACGGTTTCACGCGGGTCTCCGGGCGAATAGCCTGGCTTCCGGTGTTTGGGACGTAACACTTGTGCCAGAAGTTGAAAGTTCCCGTCTGACGAGAGCAGCCGTCCGTCGCACTATATGCACCGCTTATTCTGCGATACTTGCGCGTGGCCGTCATCGAAAACGTGCATACGCCATTGCCGCTTCCCTGAGAACCGACTGCGTTTCCACTAATCGTGTTCCCGCTTACGTTCCAAGCTATGACCCCCGCAATAGCGCCTTGGGATGGTCCCGCCTTGATCAGGACGCCGCCGAGCGTGCTCTGAGATTGCGAGAGAAAAAGCTTGACCTTCAATGTGCCCTGTCCGTTTATGTAGAATTTCCCGATGTATTCACCGCTCAAAGCGACGCTGATGCCGTCTTGACCAAAGCGACTTTGAGGCGCCCCCAATGATGATGCCGCACTCGGTACACCGTTGACGCTGCCGCTGCCGGCACAAGCGGTTACAAGTGCGATGGCGATCGCGGCACTGAGAATATTGCGACCAAGTGAACTTTGCATCGTATCCTCCTCAAGAAAACCTGCTCGAGCGGCGATACGGCTTTAGCGCGTTAGCAACCTTCCCCATGCTTGGTATGGCTAGGATGCAAAACTGGCAGGCCACCGCCTCCATGCTGGAGTATGGCTTGGAGACTCAACTTAATACGCCTTGACCGCATTTCTAGCGACCGGCCATTACGCATTTCCGCGAGAGAAAGGGCCGGCCCGTATGACGGAAATGGAACGCATTTGGTACTTGGTCAAGAAGAGGGCAGAGGACAACGCCGAGCGCGGCCTTCTCGTCAGCATGGTGGATGCCCGCATGATGGTCTTGGCAGTCTGCCGTGAAGCCAGGGCAAAACGGCCCGCGTGCAGCGCCTTATCATACCTCGCAGCGGAGCTTGTCCGTCTCACACTAGAAGCCAGGCGATGGGACACCGGTAAGTCAGCCGCGATCTAATAACGGCTGCGCTCCAAGCTTGCCTCCTATCCAGGAAAGCAGCCCGATTCTTGGCGCGTCAGGCAGGTTGACTTCAGGACCTCCGCAAGGTAGCATTGGCTTACTCGCTTGGTCGCGAGGAAAGACGAGAATATGAACTGGAGCCGATTCTCCGCAATTGGGGTAATCGCGACACTTGTGGGATGCAGCCAAAGCTCTACGCTAACGCCGGCGCGCCCCTCAGCGGCGACTCAAGCACAGCCTTCCGAGAGCGGTCAAAACGCCGGCGCGAGTCGAGCTTCGCGGATGTTTAGTGGGCTTTCCAAACGCTTGTCGTCGCCGATTCAGCACGTGGTCATCATCATCCAGGAAAACCGGACGACGAACGATCTCTTCAATGGTCTTCCGGGCGCGGATACGGTACGCACCGGAGAAAACTCCCTTGGCCAGACTGTACAACTGCAGCCGGAGCCGCTGACTGCGCCGTATGACATGAGCCACACCCATAAGGCCTTTGAGATCGAATATGCAAATGGCCAGGGCGACGGGTTCAATAAAGCCGCTTCTCACTGCCATCCGGGGGCGACGTGTCCTCCTTTCAACGTGCGCGCGTACGGCTACGTGCCGGAGTACGAAGTCGAGCCATATTTCGTCATGGCGCGGCATTATGCGTTCGCAAGCGAGATGTTTCAGACCAATGAGGGACCGAGTTTTCCGGCGCATCAGTACTTGTTGAGCGGCACGTCGACAATCGCTGATGGATCGCCGCTGCGCGCGGTGGACAATCCGCACACGCCTTCGGGCGGAAATACCGGCGGCTGCGATTCACCACAGGGATCGCTTGTGACACTCATCGATCAATACGGGCAAAAGAACCAGTCGACGTATCCCTGCTTCCAGCGCAACTCGCTTATTCGCTCGTTGAGGCACAGGGATTGACCTGGCATTACTATCAGGCGCATCTGGGGGCCGGCCTCTGGGAAGGGCCCGACGCGATCGAAGCGGTTTGGGACAGTGCAGAGTTCTCAACCGATGTGGTGGCACCGCCTTCGCAGGTGCTCGACGACATCGACGCTGGCACTTTGGCCAACGTTGTTTGGATAACGCCGACGGCGGCTGCGTCGGATCACGCCGGCACTACCGATGGCTCCGGCCCGTCCTGGGTCGCGTCGGTCGTCAACAAGATCGGCCAGAGCAAGTATTGGAACAATACGGCCCTCTTTGTAACGTGGGACGACTGGGGAGGTTGGTACGACCCAGTCGTGCCTCAAATCTACAACTCTTACGAGCTCGGTTTTCGCGTACCGATGATCGTCATTTCATCCTATGCCAAACAACATTACATCTCCACGGTACAACACGAGTTTGGCAGCATCCTGAAGTTTACCGAAGAGACGTTCAATCTCGGCTCGCTCGGCACGACTGACGTCCGTTCCGACGATCTCTCCGATTGTTTCGACTTTTCGAAAGCACCAAGCAAGTTCCAGCCGATTGCTGCGCCGCACGGCGCTGCATATTTCTTAAAGCGGCTGGTTTCCACTCAAGAGCCCGACGACGACTTTTAGTCCAGGCCGGGACCGTACCGACAACCGGTCGCACCGAAAGGAGTCGCCGCAAATTTTGCGGACGCTTCCGTTTCGCGCGCGGGTTTTGCGCGTGTGAACACATCGCCGAGCTTCGAGGATGCGCGCGAGTCGATCGACGCGTTGCCGAGTTTATCGGTCGCGAATAATCGATGCTAGCGGGGTAAGCACATCCGGAAAATCCTAAAGATCGTAAACTTCGACGAACTTTTTGACTTTACCGAATAGCCAATCTCCACAGCCCACGTAGCTCACGTTTCGCCCATTATTAAAGCGGATGCCAGCGGATGACGCGAGTCTATTCGGGCGAGCAATCAACGCTCGCTTGTTTCCAAAAAGGGGCCATTGCCCTACAGTGGTTGTGGACATACACGAGGCAAACTCGTAGGTTCGTTTCGATGCGATCGGCCCTGAACGAGAGTCAATTCTCCGGGCCAGGGCCTCCATGAAAAGCCACGCCGAGCGACGCGGCTTTTTTTGTTTTCATGCCGCGTCGTGGTTTTTCGTGGCATTGATGACAATGCTTTGGCCGGTACCGCAATGACGCTATGATGCTTCAGCCTCGGCTCTAGCAATCCAACACGGCGGATCTACGGATTCCATAAACGCCGTAAGCTAGCGCTTGCGGTCCCATAAAGCGCTCGCGAGGGTGTACCGGCAGTGCACCGGTCTTAGTCTCTGGCATTTTGGGCCTTTCCGCGCCTAGACGCGCCGAGAAGATTGGTATCCGGCAGCGGCGGGCCCATAGGCCCGATAAACGCCTCCGCCACGAGCATCGTCCGAAACTTTGCCTTGACTTGGCCGTAAGACCAGGCATGAAGTCATCGACGCGCCTAGTCGAGGATTCGCAACGAACTTGGGCGCGGTGGCCGGTTTTGCATTGCTGGCCATCATCGTGTTCGGTCTGCTCGGAAATGCACTTCAGAACGTCGGTGGTTCCATCAGTCTCGTCTGCGAGTTCGTGATGCTGAACAACGACGTTCTACTTGCGGTGGCATTGTATCGTTTGCTCGAACCCGTTAACGCCCCGCTCGCGCTGCTCGGTTTGCTCTGGCGATTTGCGAACGCGCTCATCCTGGGGGTAGGCGTTGTCGCGGCTTTGACGGCGCTGAAGCTGCAAAATACGGGCGGAAGTATGGGAGCCGATCCCGCACACTGCTCGAAGCTCTATCGCCGGCGGATGCCCCTTTATGTCGTAATGCGCGGCGTGAAGCTCGCGCCTTTAACCTAGCAGGGTTTCACGCGGCTCTCCGGCCGAATAGCCTCGCTTCCCGTGCCTTGGAAATAGCACTTGTGCCACAGCGTGAAGGTTCCGGTCTGACCAGAGCAGCCGTATACCGGACTATATGAGCCGCTTATTCTGCGATGCTTGTACGTGCCGCTCATCGAATATGTGCAGTAGCTGCTAGCACCGCTCCCCGTAGGCTGGATGCCGTTTCCACTAATCTTGTTCCCGTTCGCGACCCATGCAATGGCCATCGCTAAGCCTTCTGATCCCTCTTTACTGATCAGGGCGCCCCCGAGCGAGTTTTGAGATTGCGAGAGACTAAGAAAGACCTTCGAAGGGCGGTGCGGGTTATGGCGGAATTTTCCCTCATACACACCGCTAAAAATAATACTGCCGGCCTCTTGACCAAAGCCGTTTTGAGCCGACTTCACTGACGATGCTGCATTGGGTACACCGCTAGTGCCGCTGCCGGCACAGGCGGTCAAGAATGCCCCCGCGATCGTCGCGCATAGAAACTTCCGGCTAAATGAGTTTTGCATCGAATCCTCCTCAAGAAAACCTGCTTGAGAATCGCGATACGGCTTTAGCGCGCTAGCAACCTCTCCCACGGTTGTTGCGTGGAGAATAGCTTCGATGAAACTGGTTGGCGGTTGGCGACTTTGAAGGGGCAGAAAGCGTGTTTTGTCGCAGCGCTGTCGGGAAGTTATAAGTGCGGAAGCGCCTGGATCGTGCTGTTCAAGCGTTCACGACTACCGGTTCGGTCGTTTCCGTGTCCCTTAACCGTTAGTTTGAATCAGGATCGTACTTTGGAAAGCCTTTGAACCACAGTGTTTGCTCCGTCAAAGTGAAAAAAAGAACGACTACACCATGACAGTGGTCGGAGGCTCTAGAACTCGCGGGTACTAACAGGGGGTCTGGCAAGTCCGGAATGCACGACTATCACTACCCGTGGGCACCGGTACTCGCCCTTATTTTGATCCTGCTGGCGTTGTCGATCGCTCGCGTAACGGCCCGTTCAAAGTCGGCGCCACCAGTCGACAGTAGCGAGCTTGTGCATCGGCAGTTCCACGCGGGCCCAACTGCTCAGCGCTTCCCCGATTTCTGCGAACACTGTCGCAACGAATCGAGCCGCTGAGGGCGTGGGGTATGTTGCCAGCCGGCCTGGGCTCGTAGAGTGTGTTTTGGTCGGCTGGCTGATCGCGAAGGTCGGGTTAGCGCCAGTGGCCCGGAACCCAATACCAACCTGAACCGGCGACGTGACGCCAGTGGCCCGGTACCCATGCGCCCGCATGGGCTACATAATGACCTGGCACCCAGACGTACTTAACGCCGTTCCAGCGCCAGAAGCCGCCAACCCAGACGTAACCCGGACCAGGCGGTGCCGGCGCCGTTTCGACAACGGAAGTAGGCGGTGCAACCTGCACCCAGACCACGGCAGCCGCGAGCGGCGCCGTTACCGAGAAACTGAAGGCAAGGATGGTTGCGATGACGAGGTTCTTAATCATGTTGCGATCCTTCCGGCGACGACCACGAACGGCCGCCCCCAGAGATAATCGTACGCTCCTGGGAGCACCGTGTCATGCTCCTCGGAGCACGCTGTCCGCCAAAGAAAAAGGCCCACGCCTGCTATGTCGCGCTATGCAGAACATCCGATAACCCCCGCGCCTGGATCGTGTTGTTCAAGCGTTCACAACTACGGGTTCAGTCGTTTCGTGTCCCTTAACCGTTACTTAACCGTTACTTTTTGGGACAGATCGATTTCACGCTGCAATCGGGTCGTTTTCGTCCCGAAACGGCGTTTCTATTTCACTCGTGAGAGCCGGAAGCGATTCACCTCGCGCAATCGCTCGCAGTTCCGACTCGCTGAAGCGCGAAAGTGTCGTGAGAACCTGCTTGCGCGCGTCGATGTTCACGTTTACCGTTGCGTCACGGGCTAACGAGGTTCGGTGATGGGTCCCCCTTCCATCGCAACAGCACGCTCCCAGCGCCAATGCCTTCGCGGCCAGTGCTAGCACGGTTTCACGCGCGTCTCCGTGCGAATCGCCGCGCTTCCCATGCCTTGGAAGTAGCACTTGTGAAAGAGGGTGAAGGTTCCGGTTTCGCCGGAGCAGCCGTGCGTAGCACTAAATGAGCCGCTAAGTCTGCGATACTTGTGCTTCCCATTCATGGTAAACGTGCAAAGACTACTGCCGGTCGCCGCAGGGCCGAGGTTGTTTCCGCTAATCGTGCGCCCACTCACGTTCCATGCAATAATCGCGACGGGACCTTGCGATCCACCGTCATTGACCAGGACGCCGCCGAGCGCACTTTGAGATTGCGAGAGAAAAGCCTTGATGCTCAACGTGCCGTGCACCGAGTCGTGATATTTTCCCGCATACTCTCCGCTCAAAGCGACGACGCCGGCTTCTTGATCAAAGAAGTTTTCAGTCGCTCCTAATGATGATGTCGCATTTGGTACCCCGCTGCCGCCGCTGCCGGCACAAGCGGTTAAGAATGCCCCCGCGATCGTCACAGAGAAACTCTCGGCTAAGTAAACTTTGCATCGTATCCTCCTCAAACGAACCTGCTTGAGAATCGAGTACGACCTTTGCTACTAGCGACCTCCCCCACGCTTGTTTCTCTCGCGCTGTGACGAGTATCAGCGGCTCCGAATCTTGTTGTTTACGGCCTTTGCTCTGGCCCTTGCCTCGCGCATCATGATCGCCGTGGCCTTATTGCAAGATCAGCCATGAGGCGGTGTCTCGAAACCGCTCCTTTTTGGGACAGATCGACGATTACGCTTTAATCGGGTCGTTTTCGTCCCCGACAAGGGGGCCCGTTTTTAGTTGCATCGACCGGCTGCGTGCCGTTCTGCGCTGACTATGAAAACATGAGTCGTGGGTGTTTTGGAAACTGTAAATGACGCTCTCGCTGCCCGACGTGCTTATTTTGAATACGGTACCACAGCCGCTGACAAGGGAGCACGAACTATCGCCTCCGCCTCCCGCCCCCTTGTACCGTAGAGCTCATTGTTTTTTAGCGCTGCGGGGACGAAGAGCAGGGACGTCTTTGCGTGGTTTGAGAAGGTTGCCCCAACCAGAATCTGCGCGCTGCTACATCCCGCGAGAATTGCGGCCGCGAGCGCTAATCATAAAACGCTGCCAGGGCGAGCCCGAAGCTCCAGCGCTCTTTACCTCCGACGCGAGCGGGCAATCTTCGACTTGAACGTTCAGCGTCCTCGGAGCCGCATTGCTACGCCAACCCCAAAAAGTATCCCAAAAGCCTCGTCAACTTATCGCTTTCCGAGCGTCACCAAGATCTTCGGAGGAATCAGACAGAAGAGCATTCCACTTATCGCCTTGGGATCGCTGAAATTCGATGCCGGCGAGCGCAGCTTTCTTCAGTTCGATGCGAGCGCCGCCGATCGCGCGTCCGATCGTCGCGCTCATCGACGGCTCGTGCCCAACCAACATGATCGCCTTCTCATCGGCGTGGTCGGCCAGAATTGCATGGAGCTGCTCGAGATTAAAGCCGTTCTCGAGGCGCGAGTCTTCAACGAGCTTCCCGCTTAAATCGAGCCGCTTTGCCACGATCTCGGCCGTCTGCTTCGCGCGTAGCAGCGGGCTTGTGACGATGGAATCGAGCTCGAGCGAAAGGTCGGCGATTGCCTTCGCCTCGCGCTCCATGCGCGAGCATCCGTCGCGCGTAAGCGGCCGGTCGAAATCTTTGCCGCTCCACGCCGCCGGTTCCACTGCGATGCCGTGGCGTAAGAAATAGCAGTTCATCGAAACAAAATACGGCGCGGGGCCGCCGCTCCCATGTCACCCTGAGCGGAGTCGAAGGGCGACGATGGGAACCACGGCGCCCATGAGCAAGAGCTGGCAAACGCGACTGATTCATCCCGACGCGACCGTACCGCACGGGTATCGTTCGCTCGCGACGCCGGTCTACCGCGGCTCGACGACGCTCTTTCCTTCGGCCTCCGCGGTAACCGAAGAGTGGGATCAGGAACGCGTCGGCTACACCTACGGCCTTTACGGCACGCCGACATCTCTCGAGTTGGCGGCACGGATCTGCGAGCTCGAATTTGGCGCACGCACGCTGCTCACGCCGGGCGGTCAGTCGGCGATCTCCCTTATTGATTTTGCGCTGCTCAAAACCGGCGATCACGTCCTCGTTCCGCGCAGCGTATACGGCCCCAATCGTCAGCTCACCACCTCGCTTCTTTCGAGATTCGCGATCGCCGCAACGTTCTACGATCCGACGATCGGCGCCGGCATAGCACAGCTCATAAAGGACAACACGCGCCTCGTATGGACCGAGAGTCCCGGTTCGGTAACGATGGAAGTCCAAGACGTTCCGGCAATCGCCGCGGCGGCGCACGAGCGCGGCCTTACCGTCGTGCTCGACAATACGTGGGCCGCGGGCGTGCTCTTCGATGCGTTCGCGCACGGCGTGGACGTTACGATGCAGGCGATTACGAAATACATCGGTGGTCACAGCGATTTGCTGCTCGGCTCGATCACGGTTCGCGACGAAGCCCTCTATGAACGGCTGGGCGCGGCGCGCCAGGTAATCGGGTGCGCTGTCTCGCCCGATGATTGCAGCCTGGCGCTGCGCGGACTTCAGACGCTCGGCGTGCGTTTGAGCGCGATCGAAGATTCCGCGCTCGAGATTGCGCGTTGGCTTGCGCAGCGTCCCGAAGTCGAGCGGGTTCTGCATCCTGCGCTGCCGTCGTGCCCGGGCCATGAATTTTGGAAGCGCGACTTCACCGGTTCCTCCGGCGTTTTCTCGTTCGTGCTCGCGCCCGGCCCGACGCGCGAGCAGGTCTTCGCGTTCGTGGATGCGCTGGAGCTCTTTGAAATCGGATACAGCTGGGCCGGAACGGCGAGCCTCGCCGTCGCCTATACGATCGGCTCGAGTCGTGGACGCCCACCGTACGACCATCGGCTCGTGCGTTTCAGCATCGGTCTCGAGGCGACGAGCGAGCTGATTGCCGACATAGAGCAAGCCCTGCCCGCCCTACGCGCCGCTACCTAAGCAGTTGGCGCTAAGCCGCTTAGCGAATGAGTTCAAAGGAGGACAACAAACGTGAAATACATCGGCTTGCTCGTGGCGGCGCTCTTTACGCTGACTGGCCAAACCTCGCAACCGGTAGCGCCGTCGGCATCCGCACACGTACGCCATCTCGTCTACCAGTTCGGCTATAATACCGCGGTCGCCGGCTCTGGACAGGGAACGGGGACGACGACCATCGACATCTCCGGTCCCGCGGCAGACGGCGGCATGACGGTCACCGGAACCGATCACTGGTGGAATACCGTTCGCCCGAGGGCAGCGAACACGTGTGAGCTCCATCCCAACGGCAACGTGTCCTGCTCGCAGCCTCCGTACGCGATATCGCCCATGCAGCTAACCATCTTTCCGTTGCTCGCGCGGGGAGTTTTCAAAGGGCTCAACGCCGGAGCGACCTCGAGTTGGCAGCATAGTTATCAACTCTATGCCGCAATTATTCCGGGCGCCTCCGGCTTTGCGGGTCAACCAACTACATGGCAGTGCTCCTACAACCTCGTGGGCAAGGGTCCAATCAAAGGAGCGGCGCCGCTCGTTTTGATTGAGGCCGACGGCACGCTGAGTCAAACAGGGGGCACCTATCGTAAGGCGACCTCCAAACAGCGGATCGTCTACGACCCCGTGAGGAAGGTTCCGGCCATCGTGCGCGACGTGCGCACGCACATACCAATGCGCAGTGTCTACAGCAACGACCTCATCGAGCTCAAGCTGACTAAAGATTCACAGTCCGCGCACTAACGACAAACGAGCGCGATGCGGTTAGCGCTCCTCACCGCTTTGGTTTGTGCGCTCGTTGGTGCGCCGCAGGTAATCGCCGGCCCTAGCTCCTCGCCGAGCCCGTCCGCATCGCCCACATCCCCACCAACCGCCGCGATCCAACTCGCTCGCCGCCGGCTGGACACCATGCTGCGAACCGGCCACGCGGATCCGGCGTGGTTCAGCGCTTCGTTCCTCGCGCAGATTCCCGCAAGCAAGGTCGATGAGGTCCTTGCGGGCCTCACGGCAACGCTCGGCCCGTATCGAAATCTGGAATTTGCTCCGGCGAAATTTATTGCGCACTTCGCGAACGGGACCGACGATGTTTTGATCCACCTCGATGCCGACGACAAAATCGACGGCTTACTCTTTAAGCCCGCCGCTGTTTCCACGCTCGACGACGCGTTGCGTGCGCTCCGTCAGCCGGCGGGCACGACCGCGTACGTCATCGTCGTTGACGGTCGCTCCGAACGTGCGGCGCTCAACGCGGAGACATCGCTGGCGGTCGGCTCCGCCTTCAAACTCGCCGTCCTCAATGCGCTGATCGATCAAATCGGTCGCGGATCGCGACACTGGACCGATGTTGTGCCGCTCGAAGCGAAATGGAAGAGTCTGCCGAGCGGCGTTCTCCAGACTTGGCCCGATGGAATGCCGATCACGGTGGCGACGTATGCAGCCGAGATGATTTCCATCAGCGATAACACCGCCGCCGACGCACTGGCCAGGCTCGTCGGTCCAACTGCGCTGCGGCCGTACGCGGCCGGCAATGACCCGTTCCTCACGACGCGAGAGGCGTTCATTCTCAAATCCCCTCGGCATGCAAACCTGGCGCAAGCCTACATCGCGGCGGCGACGCCGATGGCGCGAGCCGCGGTTCTCGAGCGCGTCGACGCCTTGCCTCTGCCCGCCATAGACGACGCACTGACGAGTTCGCCGCAGTTGGCGATCGAATGGCACTACAGCGTGCGCGTGCTCTGCGGTTTGATGCGGCGGGTCGCCGAGCTTCCGCTCATGTCGATCAATCCCGGCCTCGCCGATTCGAATGGGTTTCGCCACGTCGCCTACAAAGGCGGATCTGATATCGGCGTCCTCAATCTCACGACGATGGTGACGACCACGCGCGGTACGCGGGTCTGCTTCTCGGCCACGCTCAACGACCCGAAGCACGATGTTGCCGCTCTCGCGTTCGAAACGGCGTACGCCGCAGTCGTTCGCTATCTCGAGTCGATGTAGGCGGCCGGGATAGTGAGCGTTCCCGTGCCGAAGGGAGTACAGTTGCCCGAAATGCGCACGCGGTCGCCGCAGTCCTCGACCCAGAGCTCACCGCCGCGTGACGAGAGCTGACGCGCGAACAGCCGCGGCTTTCCGAGCACGCCCGCCCAGTACGGCGTCAGGACGCAGTGCGCCGAACCGGTGACGAAATCTTCAGCGACGCCGTGTTTCGGACCAAAGTAGCGAGAGACAAAGTCGCAATCGCCATCGAAGCCGCGCGCCGTCACGATCAAGCTCGAGAACGGCAGCGCAGCGATCTCGCCGCTATCCGCGCGCAGGTCGCGCACTTGAACCGGATCAGCAAGGACGGCCATCCCGCGTCCTGCTTGCGCTTCCCAGAGTTCCGTGGGACGCACGCCGATGGCTTTTGTCACGAGTTCCGCAGCGTGTTCCTTGCGCGGCGGCAACGCCGGAAAATCGAGCGTGAGCCGTTCGCCGTCGCGCTTGACAGCGAGCCGGCCGGCGCGCGACTCGAATCTCACGCTTTCACGTCCCGCGTGGAGGCCGTTGAGTAGAACGTAGCCGCTCGCAAGCGTCGCATGCCCGCAGAGCTGCAATTCTCCGGCCGGCGCAAACCAGCGGATCTGAAAATGGTCGCCCTCCGCCACGAAGAAGGCGGTCGCGGGAAGGTTCTCCTCCGCCGCGATGGCGAGGAGTGTCGATTCGTTAAACCATCGCTCGAGGGGACAGACGCCTGCGGGGTTCCCGCCGAACGCGTCGCGAGTAAAAGCATCGACGTGATGGAAGGGAATTTTCGCTGGGTTTTCCATGGGAGGCGGTGCCCTTCGGCGCGCAAGGGGGACAATCTTGTGATTTTTCCGACCGCCTGAGCGACTAACGAGTCGAAATGAGCACGGGAGGTTTGCAGGGAGCTTTCGTCGATCGCCTCGATCGACATCGCGCCATTCTCTTCAAGGTTGCAGCCGCGTACTGCCGCAACGCCACCGATCGCGAAGATCTCGTTGCGGAGATGATCGCGCAGCTCTGGCGAGCCTACGACCGATTCGATGCGCGTTCGAAATTCTCGACTTGGATGTATCGCATCGTGATGAACGTTGCCATCTCGTTCGCGCGAACGCAGACGCGCGCGCAGCGCCGGCTCGTACCGGCGCACGGTGCCCTTCTGGAACGCATAGCTGATCAGGCGGAAGCGGAAACCGACAGTCGTCTTAGCCAAGCACGCGAACTCATCGAGCAACTCGATCCGCTAAGCCGTGCCTTGATGCTCCTCTATCTCGACGACTACCCGTACTGCGAGATCGCGTCGATGCTCGGCATCTCGGAAACCAATGTCGCCACCAAGATCGGCCGGATCAAGCAGCAGTTAAAACGCGAGGTTGCCGGCTAGACCGGCGTTAGAAATGGAGAACGCAATGGAAATTGAGGAAATGAAGGAGCTTTGGTCGCAGAGCAATCGCAGCCTTGAGGCAAGCGTACGGCTCAACGCCATGCTGCTGCGACAATGGAACCTCCGCAAAGCCGATACGTTTCTCGAACGGCTCTCGCGTGGCATCATCTTCGAACTGATTTCGAAGGTCATCGCCATCGTACTCATAGGTTCGTTTGCGGCCGCCCACGTGCATGAGCCGCGCTTTTTGATTCCGGCGCTCGTTCTCGATGCCTACATCATGGCGCTCGTCGCTGGCGGTGGGCGGCAGCTCGCACAGATCAAGGCCGTCGACTACGACGCGCCGGTCGTGGAAATCCAGAAGGATCTCGCAGACCTTCGGCTCCGGCGCATCCGCACGACGCTTTGGGTGCTGCTTTTCGCTCCGCTCATGTGGCTGCCGTTGCTGATCGTAGCGCTGCGCGCCATCTTCGGCGTTGACATCTATGCTGCCGGCGCGACGTGGCTCGTCGCCAACGCCCTCTTCGGCCTCGCGGTCATACCGCTCGCGATCCTCATTGCCAAGCGGTATCGCTCTCGCATCGCAAGTCACACGCTATTGCGCCTGCTCGCAGACGAGATAGCCGGCCGCAGCCTGGCGGAGGCGCTCGATCGGCTCGACGCCATTCGTCGCTTTGAACAAGACGGCAGTTCGCCCGGTCCCTAAGCAGGTAAGCCCTGGCTGGCTGTAGTACCGAAGGAAAGCCGGCCTAATCGGAAATCTTGTGGCCAAATCCAGCAAAACAATCAAGAAGGAGCCCTTTCAATGAGAATCTTAAGGCGAGGCTCGTACGCATTGGGCGTACTGGCCGCCGCGGCATTAGTTGGCGGATGTAACGGCAGCGGCGGATCGCAATCGTCGGGAGTCACGCCGAGCTCTGGAGCCAGGACCTATGCTCTTAATCCAAGCGACACGTTTATCGGCGTGAAGTGGAACGGCAACGTGCACCCCGATCTTCGAAAGTCGTGGATTTCGCCCGACGTGCAGCGAGCGCCGCGACTTCTCTTCGTCTCGGATACCGCGACCGACGACGTCGACATCTTTACAATGCCGGATATGGCGCTGAAGGGCACGATCACCGGTTTCAACCAGCCGCAAGGTGAATGTTCCGACAAGCACGGCAACATCTACGTCGCGAATACACAGGAGACTCAAGTGGACGAGTATTCGCGCATCGGAACGTTACTCAACACGTATCCCGATAAGTCTGGCTATCCGGTTGGATGCGCGGTCAATCCGCTCAACGGCGACCTTGCCGTCGCGAACGTCAGCAGTTTTTCCGGTCTCGGCCATGTGTTGCTCTTTACGAGCCCCTCGTCCCGGCCTACTATGCTCATCAACCCGGCGCAGGTTTCCTACTTCTTCCTCGGCTACGACATCCACGGTGATCTCTGGGTTGATGGAAGAGATAAGCAGAAAAACTACATCGTCTCCTCGTGCGGCGGATTTGTCTGCCGTACGATCGACCTCACGGGCGGAAAAATCTACTTTCCAGGCGCCGTGCAATGGGATCAGAAGGAGTATAGTTGGGTCCTGTTCGACCAGCGCTGCGGCAATACTACTGCCGCGTGCAGCTATTGGGTCTCAGGAACCGGCGTCCTCGGTCAGGCCACGAACTACCAGAACTACAGTGGCGGCGCGGTCTGCGACCTGATTCAGGGCGTGGTTGCTGCCTACGGCAAACGGTACACCGCCGGCTCCGATTACGAGTACACCGGCTGCCCCAATGCTGGCAACAGTTCCGTGAATCGCTGGCAGTATCCAACCGGCGGCGCGCCGACCAATTATGCAACGGAAGCGGTGACGCAGCAGCCGGCCGGCGCGGCGATAAGCACACAGAACGTAACTACCCCACCAGAATAATCGCACGAGCGACCGTTCCGGCGTGAAAAAGGGGACCGGCTTTGACCGATCCCCTTTTCCTTTGGATCGAGGCTGAATGGCGGCCATTCCTCATTCCATTCTAAGAAGAACGAGAATGTTAGGCGCTTCCATAACGGTCTTTGCCGCCAACGCATCGGGAGATGCAAAGCCCATTCGAGTCATTCCACGCGGCAAAGATCATCAAAAGTCGATGATCGGCAATCCAAAGGCACTTGCGGTCTACGATCCATAAAATCCCAAGCTGACATGTTGAAGAAGAGGGTGCCGGTTTAGACTTGCGCCCTCTTTGCTGCGCGAACGTACTTGCGCAAAGTCATCATTAGTTCATACCGGGACGCTCTTCGGCGCCTTCGTGCCGTCGCACCGAGATGAGATGAATTTCGAAAATCATTGCACCGCTCGCATTGCCGTGCTCCTTCGAACCGGTTACGGATGCCGGCATCCAGAACCGTGCGGTTTCGCCCGGTACCATAATTGCGACGGCATCTTGCCAACCGCGAATCAAATGACGCAGATGGTAGGTGTACGGTTTTCCTTGAAGGTCCGGGCTATCGATCGGCTTCCCGGTCGCAGCCCACCAGCCTCGCGCGGTGATCGTAACGTCGTTCGCGGCAGCCGCATGCTGCGTTCCGCCACCTTTCTTTAGGACGACATAACGAGTCCCGTCTACCATCTTAAGTGCGTCTGACGGAGTGGCAATTTGCGTAGGGATCAATGGGGCCGCGGCGCCAAGCACAGCTGCACAAAGAATGCCGAACCGCAGTGCTAAAATGATAGGTTCGACGATCATCGACGTGCTTTTGGCAAAGTAAACCTCGCGACCTTGTACTTCAGTGCACTGACCGGCATTGTTGGGCGGCCACGGCTCGTACCCTTGCTTACCATAGGAAGGTCGATCGCCGTGGCTCAGTAACTCGATGAGTATCGTTGAATCGTACGATCTATAAGATCTTGAGCCGGCGTCCTCTTCTCGCGACGTTCGCATGAGGAAAGGGACAAGCTCCCAAGAGAGCACAGTAATCGGGATGAAAAGGATGGGTCTCTTGCTGCTAAGTCTCTCGGCCTGCGCCGGAGTCGGCACGCCGGGAGCACCCGCAAACCGCGACACAGCGACCCTCGCAGATGGTCCCGGCCGCGCGCGCGCAGAATTTGCTTTACGTATCGGACGAGGGCGCCAACGACGTTGACGTTTATGCGTATCCTGCGGGCACGCGCGCGGGGAAGCTCACGAATCTGGCGCAACCGGCCGGCCTTTGCACCGATACGTTTGGCAACGTTTGGGTCGTGCAATCGGCATCCTCGAAAATCACCGAGTTCGGTCACGGCGGCGCGAAGCCGATAACGACGCTTACCATCAGCGGCGCCCGCAGGCTTCTTGGCTGCTCGGTCGACCCAACGACCGGAGATCTCGCGGTAACCGACCTCGGCAACTCGAAAGGCGGGGGAAGCCTCTGGGTTTTTGCGCGCGCGCAAGGCACTCCGAAGAACTACCGCGATCCAAAGATCAGCTTCGCATATTTCGACGGATACGACCTCGCGGGCAACCTTTTCGTCGATGGCCTCGGGCGCAGCTCCCGGTTCGAACTCGCCGAGCTTCCGAAAGGAGCTGCGGAGCTTATAGATATTGCTTTGTACAAGAGTGTCGGTTTCCCGGGCGGCGTCCGTTGGGACGGCGGGTACGTAGCGATTGGAGATCAGAATTACGAAGGCCGGCAAACGTCGGCGATCTATCAGATCTCCGTTTCCGGATCGCGCGCACGGGTGAAAGGAACCACGCCGCTCACCGGAAGCTGCGACGTCGTTCAATTTACTTTTGGGCGCACGGGCGGCAAAAAAGGGGGGCGGAAAAACCAAGTGATTGGCCCTGACGTCTGCCAAAATAATGTGGGCTTCTATCATTATCCCGCAGGCGGTTCGGCAACGAAAACCCTCAATGGTTTTCAATACCCCGTGGGCGCAACGCTCAGCTTAGTCAAATAGACTTCCGAGCCGCTTTATTGTGAAGCGCCCGCGGCTGGAAGCCGCGGGCGCGGATTGTAACGCTGCGTACTGCGTTTCAATCCCGGAGGCTGTGCTTGCCCTCGAGGCGACGTACATCGCCGTTCACGATGTCCTTTAACGGAGTATAGTATGGTGGTTGCGTGGGAATTGCCGCCGGTTGGATATCCAGCGTCCTGCAGTTCCACGGTGACGGGAATTTGTCGACAACTCCTCCCGGAATCATCGCCAAGCTGCGCCGAGTTGGGTGCGCTGGTCCCATCCAGTTTCGCGAGAGAAAAGGCCCCCGCAAGGTCCGAGATTGCGTCGTTGGGATAATCGCGCGGTCCATACGGCTTGACGATTGCCTCGTCGGGAAGCGATGCCATCGTTCGTACGCCGAAACGTCGCCTCGATGAACCTGGCGACCGAAACCGTATCGCTATAATCGGTTATGACTGCGCCGGAGAGCGCATAAGGCGAGATGACGATGAACGGGATCCGCTGACCGTCGCCACATGGGTAGCCGTCGTTGCACTCTTCGAAGCGCTGCGGCGGGACGTGATCGTAGAATCCGCCGCCGTCATCCCAGGTGATGAAGATTGCCGAGTCGCTCCAGTATTTGCTGTTCGCGATCGCGTTCACGTACGTGGCGACGAATGCTTCGGCGACTTGGGCGTCGGAGTTTCCGGGGCCTGGATGGTCGTCATCGCCCAAGAAGTCTTTTTGGATCGTCGGGTTCTTATTGGCAGGCGTCCAGCCAAAATGGTTCTCTTTCGAGCCCTTGATGAAGAAGACGCCGCTACCGGGCAGTTTTCCGGTCCGAATCTGCGACAGAACTTCTTTGGGCTGTGTTGACGTGAGACCAGTAGACGCTGTTATTGCGCACGTAGTCGAAGTATTGCGGGGCGTTGTGGTGCGCGACATAGCCGGGCTGCGCGTTCGCGCCGCGGCTGTTGACGTAGCCTTCTTGAGACCACTGCCAATCGATCGCCGGCCGTCCGGATGATGCCATGGCCTCGAGGTCTTTCTCAACTTTCCCGGGTTTTGCCAGCGCGGCTTTGGCAGCGTCGGCACCTCCCAGCGTCATCGCTAGCGTAGCGTAGCTCTGCGGAATTTGAACGGTCGTGTCAGGCGACGTGTATGGCCCCGCGAAAGGATCGAGATCGCCGTTGATCGGAACGCCCGGCCCCTCGCTGGGATTGGAAGATTCGCCCGGGAAGCGCTTCTCTTGCGAAATCCCGGCTTGGCCGGCGAACATGGCTACGTTACTCGGAGATGACGGCCCGGTCTCTGCTTGAAAATAATGATCGAACAGCGCAAAGTTCTTTGCGTACATCCAAAGATATGGAATGGTGTCGCAATCGTAGATCGCCATGGTCGTCAACCCGTATTGACGCGCCACCGCCGGCGACGCGCCATAGTTATTGATGTTATCGAGTTCTTCGCCGGCAAGGAACCTGTTCATCTTGCCGCCGTTGAACTTCTCCTCGAGGATGTAGCGGTCTTGATCAGGGCCAAGTACGTCTGGGTGGGTTATTTTAAAGACCGTTTGCATCTTCTTGGCGACGTAATCGTATTGTGAGTACCCGTGGGTCTTCGCCAGGCGAGTCGTGAGATTTTCGGACCCTGGATACGTACCGAAATAATTATCGTAGGAGTGGTTCTCCTGGAAAATCACGAACACGTGCTTGATCTTCTGGTGGAGTTGCGCGACGAGCAACGCGTGAGTTTGGGGCGATAGCCGCGATAGTTCGCTCGTGCCGGACGTCGTAGTCGGCATCAGAGGCGACGCGCCGTTGCATCCCGTCAAGATGGGGGCGCAGAGAGCGACGATCGCGATCGAGGCGGAGAGACGACGAAGAATCATCAGTTCTGCTCCATGCGGTCTTGCAGCGAGGTAGAAAGTAGCCTCGCCAAAGGTTCGACGGTCCTGGTGCGCCGGCTCGTTAACGAATGTCTAAATTTCTAAAGCGCAGTTATGATGCAATGGCGGATTTCCGCAGGAAGCCCGCCGCCGCAACGGCGCCGGCGCAGAAGGCAAGCAGGGCCGAGACGACCATGGCAGTGCGAAATCCAGAGACGTACGAAGGCGCACTCGTAACGACGATCCCAAGTGCCGCGATTCCGATCAGTCCGGCGGTGCGAGCGATCGCGTTGTTCACTCCCGATGCAACGCCGGCGTGATCGACGCTTACGGAGTCCATCACCGTCGTTGTGAGCGGCGCGACGAAGAGCGCGCCGCCCAGACCGAGGATCGTTGCGGCGGGGAAGAAGGTCGTCCAGTACGATCCATCGGTTCCGGGCATCGCAAATGCTAGGAAACCGAGGCCGGCGAGAATCGATCCGAGGAGCAGCGGCGTCCGCGGGCCGATCCGCGCGACCAGGCCGCCCGACCAGCGCGACAAGACGACCATGCTGAAGACAAACGGAAGGAGCGAGGCGCCGGCGGCGGTCGGCGAGTAGTGGTGAACGTTGATGAGTACGAACGGCACAAAGTAGAGACTTCCTCCAATCGCGGCGTAGAGAAGAAACGTATAGATGTTCGCCACGCTAAAGGCTCGCGACGCGAAGAGATCGCATCGTACCATCGGATCTGGGGTGTGGAGCTCGAAGAGAACGAAAAGCCACAGTAGAACCAGTCCGGCGCACACCATTGCAACCTCCGGAGCGGAAATGCGCCCCGCATTCATGGCGATCAGCCCGTAGACCAGCAGTCCTAATGCGAGGGTCACGAGTGCCGCACCGGTGACGTCAATATGTCGATCGGCCGATTCGTCCCGGCTCTCCGGAACGTGAAACGCAACGATCGACAACACCGCGACGGCAATCGGGACGTTGATTAGGAAGACGTACCGCCAGGAGAAATCCTGCGTCAGCCAGCCGCCGATAACCGGGCCGGCCGCGGACGTCAGCGACGTAAAGCCCGACCACATGCCGATCGCTCGTCCGCGCGTTTGCTCGTCGTACGCCGAGCTGATCAACGACAGGCTCCCAGGCGTCGAGAGTGCCCCGCCGATCCCTTGAATACACCGCGCCACGATCAGGGCGGTGATATTGCCGGCGAACGCGCAACCGAGTGAAGCGACGGCAAAAAGCGCGATGCCGATGGCGAAGATCCGTCGCCGTCCATACAAATCACCCAGCGCTCCGCCCGACAGAATCAGGGCCGAGAGGAAGAGCGAGTAGCCTTCGATGACCCACTGCGTTTGACCGGTCGTCGTATGGAGGTCGCGCTGAATCACCGGAAGTGAAACGTTGACCGCGGTCCCGTCGATGAACGCCATCGAAGAGCCGAGAATCGCCGCGATCAGTACCCACGGAACCTTCACGCTGCGCCCTTCCCGCCGTTGCAGTCGCTTCCTACGCGGCGAAGAATATCGTCGCGTGAGCTCGATTCTCGATCGTCCGCTGCGGGCCGGCATTCTGGCCGCAGCCGATAGCGTGCTCGTGCGCCGCGCCGTTACTCGGTACGGCATGCGCTTGGGCGCGGGGCGTTTCGTCGCCGGTGAGAACTCCGCGCAGTTTCTGCCGGTGGTGCGGGCCGCCAACGCGCAAGGTTTTGCCGTGGCGGCGACGATTCTGGGCGAGAGCGTACGCGATCGTGACGAAACGCTTGCCGTCACGCAAGAATACTGCCGGCTTCTGCATGCATTTGCGCAAGAGGGGCTCGATGCGAACGTGGCGCTCAAGCTCACGCAGGTCGGCCTCGATCTCGATTTTGAGCTCGCGTTCGAGAACGCTTCTCGCATCGCAGCCGCAGCGCGGCAGGCCGGAAAGACCATACGCATGGACATGGAACAATCGCGTTATGTGGATCGCACGCTGGCGATCTATCGGCGGTTGCGTGAGCGTTACGACAACGTCGGGTTTGTGCTGCAGTCCTATCTCTACCGCAGCCATGCCGATCTCGTCGCGATGCTCCCCCTCGCGCCGAACGTCCGCATCGTGAAAGGCGCCTATCTCGAACCGTCCGACCTAGCCTATCCGCGCAAGCGCGACGTGGACGAGAACTACCGCAGGCTCGCCGAGCTTGGGCTCTCGAACGACGGCTACACCGCGATCGCTACGCACGATCCCGCCATCATCGATTGTGTCGCGCAATTCGCCGCGACGCGCGCATTGCCAAAGCAAGGACGCTTCGAGTTTCAACTGCTCTACGGCATCGCCACGCCGCTCGCTCGCAGCATCCTCGAACGCGGCTATCGAGTGCGCCTCTCCATACCCTACGGCGAGCAGTGGTTTCCCTACCTCATGCGCCGGCTTGCCGAACGCCCCGCCAACTTGGCATTCTTCGTTAAAGGCGCGCTCTTTCCGAAGTTGTCATCTTGAGCCCTTCGATGAAAGGCATCTGGTCGGCGGCGCTGACGCCAATAGACGGCGAACTTTGCCCCGACCCGTCGCGGGCGGTTGCCCACTACCACGATCTCTTGCAGTGCGGCTGTGACGGCATTACCGTGCTCGGAACGACGGGCGAAGCGATGTCGTTCAGCGCCGCCCAGCGCGTAGAGTTCATGGAAGCTCTTTCCTCCAGTGGTTTGCCGACGCAACGATTGATGGTCGGGACCGGTGCCGCAGCGCTGGGCGACGCCGTTCTCATGACGCGTGCTGCATTCGACTGCCATTATTCTGCAGCTCTTGTCATGCCGCCGTACTTTTTTAGAGAAGCCTCCGACGACGGCATCGTCGCGTTCTTCGACGCCCTCCTCTCCCGAGTAGATCCACCGCGCAAGAGCCTCTTGCTCTATAACTTTCCGAAGATGAGCGGCATTACGTTCCATCCGGCTCTCGTCGATCGCCTCTTACGTGAGTTCCCCGAAATCATCGCCGGCATGAAGGACAGCTCGAACGACGCGAATCTCCAAGCAGAAGTCCTCGCGCGCCATCCGGAGCTGGCGGTCTTGCCCGGCTCTGAGAGCGATTTGCTTGGGGCCAAAGCTCGCGGAGTTGCTGGATGCATCTCCGGCAGCGTGGCGTTATGGCCGCAACTTGCGCGGGAGGTCTTTGCAAACGGCGATCAGGCGCAGGCAGAAGAACTCACCCGAAGACGCGCCGCGCTTGACGGAGTTCCCTTCGTTCCGGCAATGCGTCATCTGGTCGCGAGCTCGCGGGGCGATCCCGCCTGGGAACGCGCAATGCCGCCACAAGTTCCATTGACGCCCGCACAGCGACGCGCGCTTGACGGCGCCGTCGAGCCGTTCCGCGCAAGCCGTTAGCGCAGCGAGTACGCGGTAAGACGACCGTTCTCGTCGGAACAGTAGACCCAGCCGTTGACGACGATTGGACTTTCCCAATGCACTGGGCCGATTGTCTTGCCGGCGCTGCGCATCGCGCTGCTCCAGAGGAGCTTGCCGTTGAGCGCGTCCAGTGCGACGATCGCGCCTTCAACGGCGACGAAGACCATGCCGTTGGCGACCACCACCGATGTGCCTTCGCCGGCCTCTCCGATTCTGGATTGCCACAACTCTGCGAGTTTGCTTACGCCCGCATTATTGGTCTCTAAACGGAAGGCTTCCACGACGTTGGGAAAGTCCATGAAGACCCACACCTGTTTGGCGGGGTTGCTCCAGACCGCGGGGGTGGAGAAGAGGCGATCCGGCAAGTTGATGAGCTGCAGCTCATTTCCAACGCCGGGAAGCGCGGCACGGTTGAGCAGCCTCAACAATCCATCCTTGCCGCCTTGAACGAGCATCCAAGGCGTCTGGCTCGAGCCTTGCACCGGCAAGACCGTCGGCGACGTGCTGCCGAGATCGAGGTCCTCGTCTTGAAGCTTCTTGTCGTCAGGCGGCGTGTAACTGCCCAACAAGTTTGAGAGATCGGCGCTCAGCGAGAGCACCGAATCGCCATAGTTATTACCGCCTCGGCTCGCGTTGAAATCGGCGTTTCCGGTCGCGACGTAGATCCGTCCGTTCATCGACGAATCAGGATCGACGACCACGCCGCCGCGAGCCCATATCCCGGAACGTTGCGCGGGGCACGAGTTCGGCTGGATAAGATGGTGCTTCTCGCTGCACAACGTGTTGAAGACCTTTGTAGCGCCGTCGCTGAGGCGTACGGCGACGATGTGTCCGTCGTACGGTAACCCGTCTCCATTGTAGCCCGATAAAGTGGCATAGAGATAACCGTTGGCGACGTTGAGAGACGACTCGTTCGCTTCGGTCTCGGGCGCCATCGTTATGTGCGCCGGGAAGCCTGGTGCATGAATGTCGTGGCCGGTTGAAGCGTCGAGCTTATGAACTTTGCCGTCGACGCCGCCCACGTAAATCGACTTGCGCGATGGATCCGCGGCTGGCGTCGAGTGGGTGTAGTTCGGCCCATGTGTGAGAAAACGCCAGACGATTCGTCCGGTGATTGCTTCGATTCCCAGCGTCATACCGTTCTTGGTCGTTTCAAAGAGCATCGGCCGGAGATGACGGCCGACCCGCACCTGCTGCAGCAGAATCGGCGTCGAGTCGGCGACCGCGCCGAGCGAAACTTGCCATCGCTCGTGCAAGCGATGCACGTTGCCGACCGTCAACGAGCTCTCGACCGAGTTATAGCTCGTGCGTTCCGGATTAAATCCAAAGACCGGCCAATCGATGGCACCAGCAGGAAAGATCGTCGTCGCGATAAGGCAGGCGACGGCGGCAAACGTCGAAAGGAATCCCATAGGTGCCTGGGTTAGCCACGGCGGGGCGGCGCCCTTTCAGCGTCTAAGACTAGTACGAAACGATGTCTGAGCAAAAAGATGTCCAAAATTTGACTCCGCCGGTCAACAAAGTCGTCGTTGACGTTCCCGGCTGGCAACAAGTACGGCCGCGCATTCCCGATACGCAGCAGCGCCGTACGCTTGAAAAGCGACGGAGCATTCGCGAAATCGTCTTCGGCGTGCAGGACGGCATTCTCACGACGCTTGGGATTATCACCGGCGTCGGCGTTGCCGAAGGCGACCGTTCGGCCGTTTTGATCAGCGGGTTTCTGGCGTTGATTGCCGGCGCGCTCTCGATGGGCGTCGGCGAATACCTCGGCCGCAAATCCGAGCGTGAGGTCGTGCAGGCGACGATCGATCTCGAAAAACGCGAAATGGCCGCCGATCCGCAGGGTGAGTTCACCGAACAAGTGGCTTTTTATAAGCTCAAGGGGTTTAGCGCGGAAGAGGCTGAGATGATCGTCAAGCGGTTGACGCAACACCCCGAGATCTACCTATACGAGATGGTGCGCGACGAGTTCGGCATCGATCCGCGCGAAGCTGAAGCGTCAGGGCTGCGCGCTCCGCTGGCAATGGGAGGCTCCTTCGCGGTTGGCTCGCTCGTTCCGATTCTCGCCTTCATGCTGCCCTTGTCGATCCTTGCCTCGACGCTTAGCGCGCTGGCATTTGCGCTCGTCGGCCTCTTCGCGGTTGGGTACTACGCCGGAACGCTGAGCGAACGCAGCCCGGTGGGAAAAGGCCTAGAAGTCGTGCTCTATGGCTGCGGCGTCTTTATCATCTCGTATCTCGTCGGTCACTACGTACCGCCGCTCTTCGGGCACGCCCCCGTTTCGG
The DNA here is from genome assembly GCA_963719905.1 of Vulcanimicrobiota bacterium. Classification (GTDB taxonomy): domain Bacteria; phylum Vulcanimicrobiota; class Vulcanimicrobiia; order Vulcanimicrobiales; family Vulcanimicrobiaceae; genus Cybelea. The sequence goes on along the minus strand of CAVRDR010000003.1, from coordinate 220,863 downwards.
TCGGGGGCTGATGCCGCTCGCGCTCGGCCACGCGCTGATCGCCGGCATCGCGCAGGCAGCGGCATTCTTTTGGGATAGTCTCTTCGGGCTCATCTTCGGATTTCTCGTGTCGGCGATCGTTCAGGTGATGCTGACTCCGGCGACGCTGCACCGCTATCTCGGCCCCGGCTTGAAAGGCCTGCTTTATGGCGCCGGCTTCGGCATTATTTCGTCGGCGTGTTCGTATGGCGCCGCCGCGGCTGCACGCGGCTTCTACCGCAAAGGCGCCGATGTCCGTTCGGTCTTGACCTTCTTGATTTCGTCGACCAACATGAATCTCGCGATTCTGATACTCTTCTGGTCGCTGCTCGGCTGGAAGTTCGCATTCGCCGAGTTCTTCGGCGGCATCATCATTATTGTCGTGGTGACGATCGGCCTCACGCTCTTCTTTCGCGGCGGCGAGCTCGAGCGGCTCCAGCACGAATATCTTCAAAACGGCAACGACGCCGACGGCGAGGGCTGCGCACATCACGACCACGCACGAGAGCCGCAACGCGGATGGGGCGCCGTCGCCGCGACCGCAGTCGCCGACGTTCGCATGCTGCGCACCGAACTGATCGTCGGCTATCTGATAGCTGGATTTGCTGCAGCGCTCGTACCGCCCGGCTGGCTTGCGAGCGCACTGCACGCCGTCGGATCCGTCCCTGCGGTCGGATATCTCCTGTTGCTCTTAACGGGTCTGGCGCTCGCCATTGCAACGTTTGTCTGCTCGATGGGAAACGTTCCGGTCGCGCGCTTCCTCGCCAACGCGGGCATACCGCTGGGCGCAAACACCACCTTCATCTACGGCGACCTGCTGATTCTGCCGCTGATCGCGATCTATCGAAAATCCTTTCCTGCGCGCATCACCTGGGCCTTCGTCGGGCTCTTTGTGATCGGCGCAATGCTGGCCGGCGCCATCATGGAAAGCCTCATCGGAAACATCGGCGGCATCTCGATGGGCTCGATGGCGATCAACGACCGATTCACCCTCTTCTCGAACCTCGTCGCGCTTGCCGCCGTGGCTGCCGTCGCCCTCGCCGCGCTCCCGCGCGGACGCACCGCTCGCCCCTCGTAAGCGTCACCGTTGAGGCGAATCAGCCGTTATTCCGATGTGAGGCGCTTTCAGACGATCGCGGCGGTTGCTGCAATTGTGGCGTTGACCGGCGCCGGCGAGCCGCTAGGCACGGCGCTGCGTTCCACAGCCGCCACGTACTATGCAAGGGCAGGGCAAGTTGCGATCGTGGCCGGGCGCGATACAACCATGGATTACTACGACCGGCTCCTTGACGATGCCGCTCTGCTCAACCAGTCGGCGCCAAAGTATTATCCCGCTCAGCTTTGGCAGCAAGCGATACAGGCTGCGGCGCAACTCGACTTGAGCCTTGCCACGCAGCTGTTGCAGCGGTCGTATCAACCGATGGCGGCGATTCGAGGCCTGGGTGAAACGCTCGTGCGCTCTTCTAAGGATGGCACGATGCAGCCCGTGGCAATCTACGTGCCGTCGCAGTACTCCGCGTCGACCCCGGCACCCCTAGTGGTATTCCTGCACGGCCTGCAGCAGACTGAATCGCATCTCGTCGCGGCGCAGTACCTCCGCGACTTGGCCGACGCGACCGGCACCATTATCGTAGCCCCATACGGGCGCGGCGCGTATGATTTCCGCGGTGCCGAGAGCGATGTTTACGACGCTTTCGATGCTGCAAACCGAGCCTTCACGATCGATCCGCGAAGGCGCTATCTCGTTGGCTATTCGATGGGCGGTTACTCGCTCTTTCGGCTCGCACCGATTCACCCGGCCGACTGGTCGGCCGTCATGTCCATTGCCGGCTCGCTGCTCGTTTCCCGAGAGCCGCTCGTCACGACGACGATGCGGGATACCCGATTCTACATTCTGACCGGCGCTCGAGACCAGACCGTCCCGACGAGCTATCCTATCGCCACCGCGATTTATCTACGCGACGCGGGGCTTCCGGTCACGTTTTATTCGCAGTTCAACGGCACCCATGAGTTATATTCGCTGCGTCAGATAATCTCGCAGGCGTGGAACGACATGGAGCACGGCGTCGTGCGCTATCCCGTCGGGCTCACCGGCGCGTCAAACTTGCCGGAAGACCTCTAGAGGTTCCCCAACTTACGGGAGCCTGGATTCGCACGCGCTCCAGTCGATGTTGGCGAAGAACGCCTCGATGTACTTCCCCTTGTCGGCAGGTTTGTAATCTTTGAGGTATGCGTGTTCCCAGACGTCCAACACGACGATCGGAACGAAACCAGCGAGATTCCCATTTTCATGATCGTTGATCCAGTGATTTGTGATCTGTCCATTGGTCGTGTCGCAATATGCGATCGCCCAACCGATGCCGCGCATACCTCCGACCGCCATGAAGTCCTTCTTCCAGTCATCGAAGCCGCCGTACGTCTCGCCTAAGGCGTTGTAGAGCCGGCCGGTTCCGATCTCCCGTGGGTTCTTGGTCATGTTGTCGAAGTAGTACTCGTGCAGGCGCATGCCGTTGTACTCAAAACCGAGCCGCCGTACCAGCTCGGCATAGGCCGGATCTGTCCCGGAGGCTTTGCCGGCCTGACGGATCTCGGCAAGGCGCTCATTCAACAAGTTCGCGTTCTTAACGTAGCCCTCATAGAGGCCGAAATGCGTCTCCAATGTCGCATCGGAAATGCCTTTTAATTCAGCGAGGTCCCATTTCTTCGGCGTGTAGACACGCCCGCTTGTGCTCTGCATACGGACCCCGAGGTTCAAGCCCGCAAAACGATTTCCTATCGGCAAATGTCCGTTTGAGGAGCGCTTAAACGTCTACACGCTATCAACACGATTACAGGAGGAACACCAATGGCGGAATTTCTTTACCTCTATCGCGGCGGACAGCGGGGCGCAACGCCGCAAGAGAGCGAGCAGATCATGCAAAAATGGATGAACTGGTTCAAGGAGCTCACGGCGACCGGCAACGTTAAGGACGGAGGTCAGCCCCTTGAACCCGAGGGCAAAGTCGTCAAGGATAAGGGAAGTACCGTGACCGATGGCCCCTTTGCCGAGGCCAAAGACCTCGTCGGCGGATATACGCTCATCGAGGCGCCGAACTTGGACCGCGCGGCGGAGCTTGCGAAGGGTTGTCCGGTCCTCGAGCGTGGAGGAGCCGTGGAAGTTCGTCCGATCATGCAACTGGACATGTAGCGTGAATCCCAGCGACCATCTCTTTCGCCACGAGGCGGGGCGCATGGTCGCTGCGCTCACGCGGGTCTTCGGAATGCAGAATCTGGAGCTGGCAGAAGACGTCGTGCAAGACGCCTTCTGCCGGGCTTTGGAAGTCTGGAAGCTCCGAGGCGTTCCCGACAACCCACGGGCATGGCTCATGAAAACGGCGCGAAATCGCGCGCTCGATGTATTGCGGCGCGAACGCACCGCTCGAACGTTCGCGCCGGAGTACGGACGTCTGTTGCACACGGAGTGGACTGCGTCACAAGCGGTCCGAGAAGTTTTCGATTCAACCGACGTTCCCGACGACCAGCTGCGCATGATGTTCTCGTGCTGCGCCGGCAGCCTTCCGGAAGCGGCGCAAGTCATGCTCGTTCTCGCGCTCGTCGGCGGCTTTGGCGTGAGGGAAATCGCGGCGGCCTTCGTCAGTCCGCATGCCGCGGTAGAAAAGCGCCTGAGCCGCGCGAAGCGCACGTTGAAAGAATCCGGACCTCTCTTTGACGTTGCGGACGCTGCCGACTTTGCGAACCGGCTACCCGCCGTGCAGCGCGCCCTCTACCTCATTTTCAGCGAGGGGTACCACGGAGCATCGGCTACCGAGGTTGTGCGCGCCGACCTCTGTCATGAAGCGATTCGCCTCACGAATCTTCTCGTGGAGCACCCGTTGGCTGCCACGCCGTCCAGCCAAGCGCTCCTCGCGCTCATGTATCTCGACGCCGCCAGATTAGCCGGACGCCTCGATCCTGACGGTAACCTTACTTCGCTCTTCGATCAGGATCGTACGCGCTGGGACCGGGCGATGATCGCCAAAGGGATTGCGTGGCTCGAACACTCGGCGACGGGTTCGGCGCTCACCCGCTATCACGTCGAGGCTGCGATTGCCGCGGTTCACGCTTCCGCTCCCAGCATCGAGACGACCGATTGGAGCGCGATCGTCGCGCTTTACGATATGCTGATGCGAATCGCGCCATCGCCGATCGTCGCGTTGAACCGGGCGATCGCGGTCGCACAGGTTGACGGAGCGCAACGAGGATTAGAAGCGATCGACGCGATCGCGCAACGCCACCGGCTTGAAGCTTATCCGTTTTTTCATGCGGCGCGAGCGGAGCTCGAGCTGCGCCGCCAAAACAATGCGGTCGCGCGACAGCACTTTGAACGCGCGCTGGCATTCGCCCGCAATTCGATCGAGCAACGATTCTTCGAAAACCGCCTCGCCGCTCTCACTGCGCAACCTTCGCCGACGTAGCGGCCTTTCTGGCGGCATGCAGACTACCGAAAAACTCGAGCGTCGGCCATCGCCGGCGGCTCGCCCCCAGCCGCTCGCCTGTCTCGATGGCGCTCTCTGGATGGGCTCTTGGGATACCGATCGCGTCTACGCTATCGATCCGCGCACCTGGGAGGTGCGCAAGGAAATCGAAGCTCCCGGAAAGCCGTACGGAATGACCGCCGTCGGCAACGGCCTGCGGGTCGTCGTGGCGCTTGGTGACGACGACGATCGCTATCTTTACCGCCTTGCGACGGATACCGGGTTCGACCTCAATAGCAAAACGGCGTGCCCAGATCTCACCGGTTCCCATCTCGCCGCCGCGGGTTCGACGATCTATCTCGGCCAGATGACGTTTCAACGCATCGTCGTGCTGAAGCCCGATGCAACGGTCGAACGTGAAATCGCATTGCCGACGCGTTGTGCGGGTCTGGGCTTCGGACCGGGCGGCCAATTCTTCATGATCTCGGGTGACGACGAGCTCGAACACTTGCAATTCGGCACGCTCGACGTTGCTCAGAGCAAGCCGCAATTTGAGAGCATCCGTCCGTTACCCGACGAAGCACGTTCCCTAGCTTACGACGGCTCGGTTTGGTGGACGTGCCTGCGCGAGAGTAACGAAATCGCCTCGTTTACGATATCGTAACGATCGCGCGCGTGCTCCTTCGCGAATGCTGGACGCGCAGTAAGCCCCCAAGAATCTATATGTGCCCGTCGCACGTTACCAATAGGCAGTGCAGAAGCGACAGGGCAACGAAGTAGATTCTCGTGGAAGACGCAAGCCGGCTCATGGAACGAGTACGAGCCCGTGACGCCGACGCATTTGAGGTCCTCTACGACGAATACCATCGTCTCGTCTACGGTCTGGCGGTGCGCGTGCTCTCCGACGCGGCCGCCGCCGAGGACGTCACGCAAGCAGTGTTTTTAAAAATTTGGAGCGACCCGGAGCTTTTCCGCGGCGGTAATTTCGGAGCGTGGATCGCTCGGGTCGCACGCAATCGCGCCTTCGACGTCCTGCGCAGCCGAACCGCGCATGCCGAAAGCGCATTATCCCAAGCCCTTCCCATTGACGAGGCGCTGGAAGAGACGGCGATGGCGCGCCTCGATGGAGAGCGCGTTCGCGAAGCGCTCGCTGGACTGCCGCGCGAACAGCGCGAGCCCATCGAGCTGGGATTTTTTGGAGGCGCTTCGCAGGAGCAGATCGCGCGCCAGACCGGCTTGCCGCTTGGAACCGTCAAGACACGCATCAGAACCGGCTTGCGAAAGCTGCGTACTGTGCTGACAGGCGCGGTGACGGCATGATGTCGCACGACGAACTGCTCGACAACATCGCCGCCTATGCGCTGGGCCAGCTTTCGCCGGCAGAAGCGGAATCGGTCGTGCGTCATATGCAAACCTGCGAGCAGTGCCTCGAGGAGTACCGCTTTCTCTACCCGGCGGTAACGGCAGTTGCGTATTCGGCGGAAAGCGTCGCCGATGTGAGTCCACTGCTCAAGGCACGCGTGATGCGCCACGTACGGGCTGAAGCACGGCGTTCGCGCCCCCAGATCTGGCCTGCCTACGCCATCGCCGCCGCGTGTCTTGCGATCGCAATTTTCACGGCCCTTACTAACCACTCGCTCAACGACCAGCTCAATCGCGATCGCGAGCAGGCCGCCGCGCAGCTCAGTCGCGAGCGTGCGCAGACTGCCGCTCAGGCGCAAACGATTGCCGACCTCAGCGCGCCCGATTCGCAACGCCATCGCTTCGCTCGCGGAGAAGTCGTGACGCACGGCACGCACCTCTACATCGCGTTACGCGATTTACCGGCGCCCCCGGGGGGACACGTCTATCAGGCGTGGACGCTGCCGAAAGCTTCAAAGACGATGGCGCCATCGGTGACGTTTGAGCCGAGCGAATCCGGTGCTACCGTGGTCCGGTTGCCCGAAGCGGCGACGGGCGTTGTTGCCGTCGCGGTCAGTGTTGAGCCCGAGGGCGGTTCGAAACAGCCCACCACTAAGCCGATCGCGTTGGTGCGCATCTAAGCCATTTGTCGTAGCCGGCCGCAATCCAAAACCACGCTTCGTACGTTCCTTTCGACAGTGATATGAAGAGCTTCGGCTCGAGAAAGGAACTTATGAAGAACCCACGATTGATAGCCGCGCTTGCGATCGTCCTCGCATCGATCGGAACCGGCATCGCGTCCGCTAAACTGATGGCAGACGTCGTCGATCAGCCTACGCGTTTTTCGGGATCATGCTGCATTTATACGGGCGCACCGGCACTCGCCGTCACGCTTTCAATGGTTGAAGCCGGTGGCGGTCCAAGCAATTTTAGTACCGTCACGCTGCTCAAGACCCTTACCGGTTCGCACTTCGACGCGGAGGTTGCGAAACTGACGAACCAATACGGCAAGGCGCAAGTCGGCCAGTTTCTCAAGACCTTCGATTTTGTCGTGGACGATTCGCTCAAGATCGTCGGCGAGAAAAAGATCGCGCTTCCCAGCCAACCGAATCCGAACCCAAAGGACGGCGAAGCGCTGGCCGGCGCGCTATGGGCAGCGGGCCAGACCGGCGACGGTTATAACGTTGAAGTGATGCTCGATCGGGCGGTTTCCCATCCGATTCACTACACGGTGATGAGCGACATCGACGCGAAATACGGCCTTGCAGCCGACGCGCAATACCACGCAATCCTAACCACAGCCATGAAGGATCTCGCCGCGGCCTATCATCTCAACGCCGCGGGGCAGACACAAAGCATGTAAGGTAAAACGGCAGGGCGGCCCAGCCGGCCGCGACGAACCGCGCCATATGCACGGATATCGCGCAGCCGGCTTCGCCCTCGTCGCCGTACTTTCCACGCTCGCGGTTTTTTCGCTGATGGCATCCGCGGCGCCGAACGGATTGGCATGGGATTCGGTTACCAAGGTTGCGACGAACGCCGACCCCTCGACGCTGCAACCCAGTTCGTTCGATGCCGATTATGCGGCCGCCGCGGCGGCGCCACAGAGCGGTGGCGCAACCGATCGGGTGAAACAGGGGATTGCCGAGCGGCACTACGCCGCCGGTGCGAAAGAGCGCACCGACAACGTCGCCCAGCAAACCGCGACGATCGTGGACTGCGCCGCACGCACCATCACGACGCTCGATCTGCGCGCCAAAACCTATCGCGTCGTCTCCATGGATCAATCGGCCTCGCCGAGTCCCGGCGCAGCCGGTGGACCGCTATCGCGCTTTCTCGGAAACGGTACGCGCATCACCATTTCGGTTAAGAATACCGCGCTCGGTCCGCTTGTCGTCGGCGGTCAGCCGAGCAACGGCTTTCGCTCGGATATGACCTTTACCATAGCCACGGCTTCCGGCGGATCGTTTGCGCAAAATGGCGTTCGGGTCGCCTACTACTCCACTTACGCGAACCCGATGTCGCCCTGCTCGGCGCTCGCTTTGGCTGCGGGGCAAGGACCGAAAGTGATGGCGATATACGAGCAAGTGATGAGCGCGCTCTCCTCCGGCGGCACAAACTTGAATTTCAGCATCAACCAGAGCGGTCCGACGCTTCCGATCGGGAAGCTCGCGATTTACGAGACGATGACGTTCCAAATGCTCGGCCACGGCATGACCAGGGTCACCGAGCGCGGCAACGTTCGCCCGATCGCGGCTGACGATCCCGTCTTTAGCATTCCGCCGGGCTTCACGAAGCAATAACGCCGCCGTGCTGGATCGCGATTCGGCTGGCCATCGCCATAATCGTCAGCATTGGATTGACGCCGCTCGACTGCGGAAAAATCGAGGCATCGGCTACGAGTAAATTCTCGTAACCCCAAACGCGGCCGGATGGGTCGACGACCGAGCGTTGCCGCTCGCTTCCCATCGCTGCGGTTCCCATCTGATGCGCCGAGAAGAGGATCTGACGATTCGGCGCAGTTCCAATTCTACGCAGGCGCGCGGCGAAGGCATCACTTTGGCTTCGTCCCCACTGCTGACCGCTCGATCTCTATCGGCTTGGCGTGTAGCGTCGTCATGCGCACTGCCCCCGCGCCGAACCCGAGATCGAAAAGGCCGCTAAGCCCTGCGAGTACGTTTTCGCCATCATGTGATGAGAGGCGATAGCGGATAGTACGCTTCGTCGTCGAGGCCGATCGAGCCGGGGTCCCGGTCCCGCGTAAGGGCGAACATCGTCGCGGCGTTGCGGAAGCGGCTCATCAACTCCGCGTGGCTCGCGCGATTCTCCCAGGGAAGCGCGAGCGCCGCCATGCCGGGATGCGTGGGTGCAACTTCGATCTTCGGCCCGTAATTGCCCGAGCGGTAATTGAAAGCATCGGAGTACGCGCTTTGCATCGGTCCGATCCAAGGTTCGATCGGACGATCGAACTCGGCCACCGCGGCCGCGACCGGATGCAAGAAAAGCCGTCTGCCAAGCATAGGATCTCGAATGCCGCTGCGGGCTAAAACGCCGGGCGTGCGCAACGCGCCGGCACAAACCACGAACAAATCCGCCCCCACAACGAAGGTACGAACGTCGTCGGGCGCGGCGGTTTGCCGCGCGACGACGGTGCGCGCGCGGTCGCCGCTCGTCTCAATGTGCACCACCGTAGCATTCGCGTAGATCGCGCCGCCGTTTGTCTCGATGTCGTACAAAAATGTCGACGCTGTCGATTGCTTCTTGCCGTAGGCGCAACCGAAACCGCAGTAACCGCAGCCGTCGCCGCAGTCGGAGGCCGCGTTTCGAGGAGTGGCGGCGGCGTGGAGTCCCAACGCACTCGCGCCATCAAGGATGACGCGATTGTTGGCGTTGTGCTTCGCTGCCGGTCGAATATCGAGGCGGCTCTCCACGCGCGCGTAGTGCGATGCGAGCTCGTCGCCGAGACGCTCGATGCCGCTTTGCATTCTCCACTCATCGGCGATTCGCTCCGGCAAACGCAAGCAGGTGCACCAGTTCACCGTCGTACCTCCGCCGACGGTCGAGCCCGCGAGGATCGCAACGCCAAGATCGCTGGTCGAAGTGAGACCAGCGTCGAGATAGAGCTGCGACGTCATGATCTCGCGTTGAGCGAAGGTGCGCGCGTCATACGCGCCGCCGGCTTCGAGGACGACGACGCGTTTGCCGGCGCGCGCGAACGCCGATGCGACGACGCCGCCACCGGCTCCGCTGCCGATAACGACGACGTCGGCGCCGACGCGCTCGCCGTCCCGCGCAACTGCGACCGGCAGTGGCTCTACGCGAACGTGAGCGTCGTGACGCGGGCCGGGATAGCCGATGCGCGCCCAGGTCGGATTCTCGTTCCCGGGCTCGCTTTGCGCGTATGCGAGAAAGAGCGAGAGCCGTTTTAATGCCGCAAAGCCCGCACGCAATCGTTCGATCGGCGCATGCGCGAGAACGTTGAGTAGGGTCGCGCGAGTCGGGTCGGCGGCCTTCATCGGAAGCCACAGCAGGTCGAGTAGCCGCTCCATTTCGGCGCGGCGGCGCGGCGTTAAACCGTCGATTGCGCGGGCGCCCTGCTCCGTGACTCGGTCGACGCGCGCGTCTGTCGGCGCAAACGTCGCCACGACGTTATGGAGCGTGGCTCGTCGCCGTGCATCCATTTACGCCAACCGTTTTATTCCATCGGCGGAGCGACCGGCGCCGGGGTGTTTCGCGTCGGCGCGTGGAGGAACGACATTGAGAAGTAGGCGCCGATCCACGAACCGAGCGCAGCAAAGACGACGTAGGTCCAATCGCGAGTGTACGTGATGACGGCAAACGAAGAAAGCAAGTACCACGCGCTGCTCCAGGTCGCGGCCGAAATGCGTCGGCGTCCGGAAACGGCAGCGGTGAAGAAAACGTAGACGGCATCCGTTGCCGCCGTGCTCAGGACGACGCCGACCGCCAGCAACGGATGAAGCTGCGAAAGATGCTGCAACATGCGCGCGCCGTTCTCGGACGCTCGATTCGCCTCCTAGCGAGAACCACCGATAAAGACGGCGAAGGGCCGCCGCTATGCAATCGCTTCTGGGTGTGAGCGCTAGCGCCCACGGCTTCGTGACAGTAACGAGCAGTCAAGCCGCTGCGCAGCGCCTAGCCCGCGCAACTAGCACATAGGCCGTACAATGTTACGGAGTGTTCCTTAACCCGAAACTTCGAGGGCGCCAGCTTACGCAGATTGTCGAGGCACCCGGCGATGTCGAAAGTCCGATCGCACTCCTGGCATTGAAAATGGTGGTGGTGACCCTTGTCGGTGCGCTCGTATCGCGGGGGTTCCCCCGGAATCTCGACGGCTTCGATCCAATCATCATCGAGAAGAAGCGCGACCGCCCGATAGACGGTAGCTATGCCTAAGCCATCGACTCGCCTTGAAGCCGCCTTGAGCAACTCATCGATACTTAAAGGGCGTTCAGCAGCGGCCAAGACGGCACGCACGGCGTCCCGCTGCTTTGTTTTCCTGTTAGGACCACTTGGCAATTCCGTCCTCCTCTCGTTGCGGTGACTTCTTCATGCTATCACAGCCGACGCCTCCGGGGAGCCTGTTGACTATTTGGTAATGATAAGCTAATATCATTTGAGACACGGCCCTGAGGCTTCCCCTCGACTCGTGGAGAGGACCAAAATGAACCATCCATTGTGGCGCTATATAGGCACCGCGCTAGTCGCGTGCGTTCTGGCTTTGTCAGGCACGGCGCCGTCGTACGCGGTGAATGCAAGCGCCTTCATCAGTGGAATTGTAACAAACAACGGCGCGCCGTCCGCGCACGTCGTGGTTACAGCGGCAGGGAACAATCTCACGGTCAAGACGACGACCGACGCCAGGGGGCGCTTCTCGTTCCCGCCGCTCGCATTGGGCACGTACGACGTCGAGGCTCGGGATGGCGACTTGCGTGGCCTCGTGCGTGTTGATCTGGGAAGCGGCGGCGCGAGCATAACCATTGCCCTCGAGAAGCTCGCAGAGATCGAGCATACCGTCGTCAGTCAGTCGCAATCGCTGACTATCCACGGCAGCGGCAGCGATGTGGTCCTGAACAGCACCGCTTTGACCCGGCTTCCGTTCGATAACAGCTTTACTCAGATGCAGACCCAGATGCCCGGGGCGGCTCAGGGCGCGAACGGCGTCGTCCATATCAATGGCGACCACGGCGTCATCAATTATCAAATCGACGGGGTCCAGTTGCCGCAGGAGCTGAACCGGGATATCGGCAGTGAGATCAATCTCAACGATCTCTCCTTCGTAGACCTCATCGAGGGCGCGTATCCGGCCCAGTACGGCCTGAAATTCGGCGCCGTTTTCAATATGTCGACGCTGGCGGGGACCGGGCCGCCCGGCTTCTATGGATACGGCTCCTTCGGTTCGTACACCAATGCCCAATCGACTATTGGCTATCACGCGCCGATCGAGGGGGAGGGGGTTACGACGTCGCATTCAGCGGGCTCACGACAACGGCCGGCCTCGATCCGCCTGATTTCAACTCGCCTCACAACAATGCAAGCTCGGTCGGTCAGTTCGCTCGCTTCACGCTCCCTGCCGGTGGCAACAACTTCACGAACATCACGTTCTTCAACACTCGCGACACCTTTCAGATTCCCAACGACATTGCCTACGGCGAACCGGGCGACACCGACGCCAACGAGACACAAGGCGATACTTTCCTGGCGGTCCAGTTTCACCATGCGATCGGGAACACGGGCGTGATCAGTTGGGGCCCAGCGTACAACGCATCGAGGATTCAGGACTTCGGCGATCCCTATAACGATTGGATCTACGGCGAGTCGCTCAATGAGACGCCGCCCCCCTTCGGTAACGGCGGCACGTCGACGGACTGCGCCAATGCTTTCGTCGTCGCTCCAATGAACCCGACGGGTTTCCCGACGACGTGCGGCTTATCGCTCGCCGATCAGCGGACCGAGCTCGACTACATCATGCAGGGCGACTACACGCAGAGTTTCGGTAGCCATACGCTTGGTGCTGGGGTCAACTACGATCTGAGTCGCGTGCTGAAATACTATTCGTTCACGCTGCAGCCGAATAACTATCTCTCACCGATCTATACTCCAAGTACTCCCAACGCGCCCTATACGGTAATCGACGATTCTCCGAATCTCGGGAATACGTACCAATCGTACGTTCAGGACAGTTGGCGAATGAGCAGCCTATGGCAGGCGGACTATGGGCTTCGCTATGATTTCTTTACCATCAAGTCGACCACTTTCGGAGAGGGCTTCGGCGCGTTCAGCCCCAGGCTAAAGATCACCCGCTTCTTCGGAAAACGGGCGAGCGTGTACGGCTATGTCGGCCGATTCTTCGAACCGTTTTCATTTGAAAACGTGAGCCCGGAAGCCGCCTATGTGCTCAACCTGCCATTGCAGCGAACTGAAGCCCAGTTCGACCTCAAACCCGAGCGCGACACGCAGCTCGAGTTCGGCGGGCATGTCCCGGTCGGCTCCGGCGACCTCGGCTTTCGAGTCTGGCAGAAAAACGCCAACGATCTCATCGACGACACGCAGGTCGGCGTGACGCTGCTTCACCAGGACATAAACTACGTGCTGGGCCGGTTGTCGCAGGAGGCACTCAACTACGTCCAGCCGCTATCGCTCAATAGCCGGGCCTACTTGACGTTCGCTCACGTCGTTTCGCTCAACTCCGGCTGCGAAACGCAGCTCCTGGCTCCATGCTTCGGGCAGCCGACCGGTTTCACGCCCGCCGACCACGAGCAGCGCTACACGATCACCAGCGGCATTCTGCTCAACGACTGGCGCGGCGGCTGGTTTTCCGCCGACGCTTATTACGGCAGCGGCCTTTCGTCGGCTTTCTGTCCACTCGATACGCCGGGATACTGCAAAGAGACGCCGCACACGATTTTCAACGTGGAAGACGGAATCGCACTGTCGCCGAAAACCGCACTCACGTTGGATATCCAGAATCTGCTCAATGATCGCTATTACGTTACCCTTCTGAACGCTCAAGGGAATCACTTCGGCCCCGGTCGCGAACTCAATATTGGCATGCGATTCAGGCCTTGAGGCTTTAGAGACCACTACGTTCGGGCGCCGTGATGCATCGCGCATGGAGCATGCATGGCGGGACCGCGGCAAAAAGCGTTACGCAGTCTGCAACGCGGCCGTGCGTTACGCACGCCGATCGCGGATTGCGAAAAACCCTATTTATAAGCTTTTTGGCCGCACGCGAGACTCGGGTGCGCTAGATTAGGGGGGCCGTTTGAGGGGCCTTCCTCTATGCCGAGGCTGCCCAGCTCTGAGATGGCTTAGATGATCAGCGGCCCCCGGCAACGCGCAGAACCCTTAGGTTCAGTCCTTCAGCTCTACGAAGACGACGTGGGTTTCGGTAGTCCCTATGTTCTCGCCCGTATGGATTTCGGCAGGCCGCCAAAGCGCACGTCCTGATTCGAGAGCGACGTCCTTAACCTCATCACCAACAGTCAGCCGGCGCCGGAAGTCAGACAGAGTTAACAGCACACTGTTAGGGTGCCGATGTGGTTTTGTCTTCGCTCCGGGCGTGTCTCGGTAGTCCAGAACTCGGACCCGGTCGTTCTCAAAAATCGTCTTGTACTTGTCCGGATCGGTGTATGTCGGATCCAAATCGTCCATGCGCAGCCTTCTTTCTCTCAGCGGACGCTACTCTCGGACATGGGACGTTCCTCTCCCCGTGAGTGACATTACGGAAGGGCTTTTAAAACGAGGCGCTCCTCGGCGCCGGGCGGCGAGGCGATCGGAGGCCTGGCAAAACTAGGGTCCATAAACTGGTCGGAGGCGGACTCGCCAAGTCAAGCACACGCGACCGCAGTCGCTAAGGCGTATGACAATCTTACGACAATTCGAGCATAAAACTCACGGAAGCAAATAACTATTGCCGCGCCATGATCATATTGAGTACCTGTTCCCGGTCCAGCAGGTGGTCGGTGTTTCCTCCAGGGGTTTCGATGACGACGAGATTCACCGTGCCGTTGAACGCAGTCTTGCCAGGAGGCATGTCCGGCGTCATTGGAGAGCCACGTTTGATTCCGACGTCGGACGTTTCGTCACCTGAAAACACCATCGGAACGGTGTGATCCAGCCGGCCCTTGCCGACGGCGTTGCCGTCGACATAGAGCGTGACCGTGCCGCCCTTGGCCAGACCGCCCCCATCGTACGCGAACTCCATCCGCACTTGATGCGTCCCGGCCGGCACGTTCTGCGCGGAGGCAATCTCCGTGTGCATGAGCCCGCAGAAATTGTATAAGTATGCTAGCTTTCCGTCTTTGACGTAAAACATCCAGCCGCCGGCAATTCCGCCTTGCGACAGGATCACTCCGCTCGGGGTGATCCCCTCGGGAACAACGACTTGCGCGGTGATGGAGTGACTCTTGTTCTTCACGTTGATGAGACCGTTTTCGTTGAGATCGCCCATCCCGTTCGCGAGCACTTGGGAAGCCCCGCGCGCGAGCACCGGTCTGCCGGCGAGGTCAGCGTTAAATCGCTCCGCTCCGCGATCGTCCATCGGCAGGACGCCGTTTCGGGTCGCTTCGATGATCCAGAGTCGCTGCAGGTCGTGCAGTTTGTCCGGCATCTCTTTGGACAGATCGTGCGCCTGCGACCAATCTTTGTTCGTGTCGTAGAGCTCCCAAACGTCGTCGTCGAACGGAGGAGTCTCTCCTGTCAGGATCCACGGAGTGCGATGGCGTGTGACGGCCGTCCAACCCTTGTGGTAGATTCCTCGATTACCGAACATCTCGAAGTACTGCGTTTCTCTGCGCTCCGGCGCCGCGGCGTCGTCGAAGCTGTAGAGCATGCTGACGCCTTGGATCGGAACCTGCCCGACGCCATCGACCATATACGGCTGCGTCAGGGCCGCCGCTTCGAGGACTGTTGGCGCGACGTCGATGACGTGATGGAATTGGTGGCGGGTCTCGCCTTTGGCCTTGATGCCCTTCGGCCAGCGCACGATTGTACCATTACGCGTGCCGCCCCAATGGGACGCGACCTGCTTCGTCCATTGATACGGCGTGTCCATGGCATGCGCCCAGCCGACCGCGTAATGGTTATACGACTCCGGGCCGCCCAACTTGTCGATTCGCTGCGTCAGGAATTCAACTGTTTCGAACGCGCTTAGGCCGTTGAAGGGGATCGTCTCCAGGAACGTGCCGTGCAGCGTGCCCTCGGCGGAAGCACCATTGTCGCCGATGATGTAGTAAATCAGGGTATTGTCGAGTGCTTCGATTTGATCGAGCGCATCGACGAGGCGGCCGATATGATGATCGGTAAACTCGAAGAAGCCGGCGTAGACTTCCATCTCACGTGCAAGCACGCGTTTAAATTCGGGCGTTTGAGAATCCCACGACGGTATCTCCTTCGGGCGACCCGTGAGCTCGCAATCTTTCGGAATGACTCCGAGCTGCTTTTGACGCGCGAATGTCTCTTCGCGCAGCTTGTCCCAGCCCTGATCGAACTTACCTTTGTACTTGTCGGCCCATTCCTTCGGCACGTGATGCGGCGCGTGCGTGGCGCCCGGCGCGAAATACATGAAGAATGGCTTATCGCCGGCGAGCAGTCGCTGCTGCCGCGCCCACGCAATCGCACGATCCGTCATGTCTTCCATGAAATGATAACCCTCTTCGGGAGTCTTCGGAGGCTCGATGGCTTTGGTGCCCTCGTGAATCGCGGGATACCATTGATTGGTCTCGCCAGCAACGAAACCGTAGAAGTATTCAAAGCCCGACCCGGTCGGCCAGCGATCGAACGGACCGACGGGGCTCGTTTCCCAGACTGGAACCTCGTGGCACTTACCGAACTGCGCGGTGGAGTAGCCGTTGAGCCGAAGGATCTCAGGCAGCGGCGCCATCGAGTTGGGCCGCATGGAGCTGTAGCCCGGCGCCGACGTTGCAATCTCGGTTATGCCGCCCATCCCAACCGTGTGGTGATTGCGCCCGCTTAAGAGTGCAGCGCGTGTCGGCGAACAAAGGGCCGTCGTGTGAAAGCGCGTGTAGCGCAGACCATCCTTGGCAATTCGTTCGGCAGTGGGGGACTGGCACGGGCCTCCGAAGACGCTCGATGCCCCGAAGCCGACGTCGTCAATCAGGACAACGAGAACGTTTGGGGCTCCCTTGGGCGGCCCCAACGGCTCGATCGGCGGAAACTTTGAGTCCGGATCCTTCGCGTCGTAGGCGATGAAACCAGTATAAGGCTGGTCCGGAATAGGCAGCACCTCACGTTGAATACTTTTCGAGGAAACCGCTTTACCGTTTGAACTGGGCATCACGCGCCTCCAAAAATCTGCAGTGGCTTGAATCGCGAAGGCAACCAAAGCTGGAAGATACGGTAGAAGCTGCCGCGCCCCTTCGAGGTCTGCAATCGCGCGAAAGTCGCCTTAATGGAACGAAAATGTTCTCTTGTTATTCGATCGAAAAAAATAGGTTGCGTTTCGGGTTACCAACTACTTAACCGTGTAACCTTTTGACTCGAGACACGCCGCGAACGCGCGCCGAAAGTTGTTCATGCTCTGCGATCGCTGCGCTTGGGCGTTAGTTTGCGCGTAATGCTGCTCGGCATTGTTGACCTGGTTTTGGCGTCTTCGTCCAACGATGGCACCGGCAACCGATCCGATCGCAGCGCCCTGACCCGCATTGCCGGCAATCGCGCCGATCGCTGCGCCTCCGGCCGCGCCTCCTGCAGCCCCGCGAACGGCGCCGCCTTGGTGCACCGTCGCCGGTGCCGCCGTGGCCGGCGGCAGGTTTGCCGGATCTACCCCAGTCTTGCTGCGCGCGGACTTGTAGCAGACGGATTCGTCGTTCGCCTGCTGCGCTGAGGTCTGCTTGTTCTTCGGATAGACGTAGACGCCGAACATGGAACTTAGTGAATCTGCGAACACCGGCCCGGACGCTAAGGCGAGCACGAACGTGATGACGAGCGAACGGATCATATTTGTTAATTCCTAGAAGAGAAGATCACGAAGCGTCCCCGCCCTCACGGCAGAGCGCTAGCGCGCGTTCAGTGGTAGAGCGCCTGATTCGGGCTGGGGAGATGGGGGTTCTTCCACATTGTTCCGTCCTTGTACGTCGCCCGCAGCGGAACGCACTGCGCGAGGCCCGTGCCCAGCGGGAAGACGTTCGGGCTCAAACCGAAGCTGTGTTTGATTTCGGCACCCGGCGAAAACGTGCCAACGTCACGAACCTCCGCTACTAGTACTCCCTTGGCTACAAGACCGAAGTCGATCTGCGCGAGCGTGTTCTGCGTGATGTTTATGTAGTCGATGTCGAGGGTCGGGGTTGTGGTATGCGTAGTTGCAGAAGCCGGATACTGGCGATAACGGTAACCGTACGGGTCGCGCCAATAGTATGGGTTGCTTGGGTAATACGCCGGAGTGTATCCGGAATAGTGAACCGTCGTCTTCGGCGCTATGGGAAGGCATTTATTTACTTTAACAGGGGTGGCAGCCGCGGCGTGGGCTGGTGAAAAAGCCACGATGGCGGACGCGAGGCAAAAATAAAAGCTAGGTCGCAAAAGAAACACTGTCGTTCTCCTTTCTTAAAGCCAATCTTTACAAAGCTGTTTGCACCAAGTTGAGCAGGATCAGCAGCACACAGGGCCGCCGGCGGCGGCTTAACTTCAAACTGCGACGGCGCCGGAGCATTCAGTGACCGGGAGAGAACGACTCTGGGATAGGCAGCGCCGTGCGATCGATCTGCGTCTTGTCCTCCATGTTTTGCTGCCTTCAAGTAACTGCGGAAGAGTTGGTTTAGCTAGACCACCCGGGAAACCTTCGAAGCTCTAGCATCCTTGAAACCGTAGATAGATTGCGATTGAACCTCCTGCGGGTCGCAGGTGCTGCATGCGCGGCGTTGCGACGGCTTGCTCGCGTTGGTCAAGAGTTGGTTCCCTGAACGGACACATCTAAGGGCGCGTAGAAGCCCGGCGCAGCGCACAACATTCCAGCGCCTTGAAAGGATCGTCATGGACTTCATAGAGGACTCGCTGTATCCGGAGAATATGGATCCGCTTATCATCACCGCTGCGCCGTACGGACCGGCATGGATACCAGGCGACGCCGACATTCCCGTCACGTGGAAGGAGCAGGTGCAGGCCGCAGTAGATTGCTACAACGCCGGCGCCACGCATCTGCACATCCACGTGCGCAATCCCGCTACGGGGAAGGGCTCGAAAGATTTCGAGCAGTTCAACGAGTTCCTCGGCATGCTGCGGCAGGCGGCCCCAAAGATGATCCTGTCCGTTGGCGGCTCCATCTCGTTCGCTCCAAAGTCGGATGACGCTAAAGCGAAATGGATGGACTACGATACGCGTCATATGCTGGCCGAACTCGACCCGAAACCGGATCAGGTCACCATTGCCATCGGCACCGGAATGATGGACGTGATTCAGATGTGGAGCGAGGACGATATCAAGGGAACGCATCTCGAAAATAACGAGAAAGCGCAGCAAGCGTGGGCGGGTTTGTGGGCGGACGCCGGACCGGCGTTCTACATTGAGCACTTGAAGCGCCTACGCGCGAACGGTATCCAGCCGTATTTCATGCTCGGGTACATTCACCAGCTTGAAATCGTGGAGCGCCTGATTCGCAAAGGGCTTTACATGGGGCCGCTCAACCATTGTTTGGTAGCAATCGGTGGCGGCGCATGCGGCCGCAATCCATTCGACTGGATGGAATACCTGCGGCGCTCTCCACAAGGCTCGGTCCTATGCTGGGAAAACACAATGCGCGGGGTTATCCCCATGACGGCGATGGCTGTTGTCCTCGGCATTCACGTCCGCGTCGGAAATGAAGACAACATCTGGCGCGTAAAAGGCGAGCGATTTCCTTCGGTCAAGCAGGTCGAGCAAATGGCCCGATTGTCGGAAGCCTACGGACGCAAAGTAGCTACTGCGGAAGATGCGCACAAGATCATGAGAACGGGGATTTGGTACGATAGCATCGATGAGACGCTGAAGGAACTCGGCATGACGCCGAATCGGAAGAGCGGCGAACCGGGATTCGTCAGATGGGAGACTGAGGGGAAGAGGGGGCTGGCTGCGGAGGCATCGGACTCGCACCCGATGGCTTACTGCATGGCGGCGCCGGAATAGGTTCGTGCCCGCGTCGGTGACACACTTCGAGATCTATGCCGAGGAACCGGAGAAACTCGCAGAGTTCTACCGGGAGCTATTCGGATGGACGATCGAGAAGGCGATGGCCGTAGACTACTTTAGGATTCGGACGGGGTCGGGCGACGACAAGAGCATTCAGGGCGGGCTCCTGCACCGACCGATTTCCTCACCGCACAGCTGGGTGCACTACGTCTGGGTGGAATCGATTGATGAAGCGATCGCGCGCGTTGTCATGCTCGGAGGCAGGATCGTTCGGCCGAAGGCCGCGGTTCCGAAGACGGCTTGGTATACGATTGTTGAAGATCCGGAAGGGAACATCTTCGGCATCTACCAGCGTGATGCGACAGCCTTCCCTCCACCGGAGCCTGACAACTGACCGACATCATGAGCGAGGTACGCAATGCCTGGCTTTGTAGAAGTTGCGCGGCTCGACCAGGTGCCGGTCGGGAAGGGCTGGCCCGTCACTTTGGCTGGAAAAGAACTCGCGCTCTTTAACGTCGATGGCACGATCTACGCGATGGACGATACATGCTTGCACCAGGGGTTGTCCCTGGCAATGGGTGAGCTCGATGGCCCGATCGTGACGTGCCGAGGCCACGGCTGGCGCTACGACGTGAGGACGGGCAGTACAACGCATGTCCCTGGTTACGGCGTGGAAACGTACCCGGTAAAAGTCGAAGATGGCAAGATCATGGTGAGTCTCACTCCAATGCAGTGACACGTGGAGTTTATGCAATGCACAATACTGAAACAGGACCATGGGAGTCGTCCGTGCTTGATACGATAGCACAGTGGGACCCAGCCTGGAGCGAAGCTGTCGAAAAGATGACCGCGAATCCATGGACCGGAGCGCTAGATCGCAAAACCGTTGAACTTATCAGCGTAGGCATCAACGCGGCGTGCACGAATCTAAATACTGAAGGCACGCGACGCCACGTCAGAAGGGCACTCGCTGCGGGCGCTACGCGCGATGAGATTTTGCAAGTTCTAAAGATGGCGTCGCTTCTGGCGATCCATTCATGTAGTCTAGGCGCGCCGATGCTTCTCGAAGAGGCACAAGCGGCTGGCTTAGCGGAAGTCCGCGATTCCAACCGGGTTGCAACGCCCGCGTGTGACAAGATGCGGGCCGCGGGTCAATGGAACGATGCCTGGAACCCGTTCTTCGAACTCGATCCTACTTGGACTGAGGAGTTTATGGCGACGGGTGTCGCCGTATATGGAAGCGGCTTGATGTCGCCAAGGCTTGTAGAACTCTTGAGCATCGCCCTTGATGCCTCATATACGCACATGTACGCGCCCGGCACGCGACGCCACATCAAAGCGGCGCTGAAGCTCGGTTGCAGTCTTGAGGAAATAATGGACGTTCTCAAGCTGTGCGTCGCCCAGGGGGTGCAGGCATGCAACATGGGCATTCCAATCCTGGAGGAGGAGATCGCCAAGAATCACTGATTGCGAAGCTCGGCGACCGGTGCGCCGCCCCTGCGCAAAGGAGTGACGCCGCCGATTCATTATGAAAGGGTAGCGATCGCTCGTGACGCGATTAAGAATCGCGTTGCCATCGAGATCGAAGCCTGCCGCATCGCGAGCAACTTCGCTCTATGGCTCGTAGGCCTTGAAGAGTTCGGCGGTGTGAATGAGGTCGATGTCGCAAACGCGAGGAAGAGGTAATCGATTGACGCGGCGCAGCAGCTGAAAAGCCGTCCCGGAGAGCCACAGCGGGACTACCCTGTAGCGGTTAGGCAGTGACGTAATGAGCGCAAATACGAGGATGAGAGTTAGGATGGCCGGCGGATAGCACACGGCTTTATGGTTTCAGCGAAAAAACCGTGCGATTAGAGTGAAATCGAAAAGACTGTACCGCAACCGCCAGAGTTTCGTTGGCAATGCGTATAAGCACCACCGGTCAATGTCGTTCCGTAAAGCGTGCCCTTGATGTCGATCAGGCCGTCGTCTGGATCTTTGCCGTCGGGGCGACCCATGCGAAGGCCCTTAAAGCTGTACAGCACGGCCTCGTGACCGGCTGTCGTGATGGCAAAGACGGTCCCTTTCGAGTACGCACCTCCAAGTATGGTGGTTCCGTAGAGCGTACCGCTAACGTTCAACAGTTTGGCCTCTGGAAATTCACCGTCAGGCGACCCGGCGAAGCTGTGAAGTACCTTCTCGTTGCCCGAGGCATTGATTGAGAATACGGTCCCGCATTCGCACGCATTCATACCACCGCCGGCCGTCGTTCCGTAAATCGTGCCGTTAACGCTGGTTAAATCTACTGGCCCTGCACCATCATCTGGGGAGCCAGAAAAACTGTGAAGCACGTTCTCCTGCCCTAAAGTAGTAACCTCGAAGATGGTGCCGCAGCCGTTTCCGCAGGAGCCGGCACCGCCGCCCTCCGTGGTCTCACCGTAGAGCGTGCCATTGATGTTGATCAGGCCCCCGAACTGCGGACAACAGCCATCCGATCCATCTGCGAAGCTGTGAAGCACCGTCTCATGACCCACTGTCGTGACGCTGTAAACCGTCCCGTCGTTGTATGTGCCTCCTTCATTGGTCTTTCCGTATAGCGTGCCGTTGACGTTGGTTAGCGCGCCTTCTGGGTACGCGCCGTCCTTCGGGTAGCCCGCAAAGTTGTAAACTGTGGCCAGGTGGCCGCTTTGTGTGATGCTAAAAACAGTGCCATAGCCATTTGCACCGCCGTTAGGCGTTGTACCGTAAAGCCTGCCGTTAATGTTGATCAGTTTTGCCGTCGGGTTAGCGCCATCCGTACCCGTAAAGGTGTGAAGTACAGTCTCTTTGCCAGAAGGACTAATCTTGAACACCGTTCCAACGCCGCTGCTGCCGCTCCCATTTTCCGTGGTTCCGTAAAACGTGCCGTTGACGTCGAGCAGCGGTGCCTGTGGATAATAGCCATCTCCAGCAGCACCAAAGCTATGGATGAGGCGTTCGGTCGAGGATTCGCTCGAGACCACCGCGCCGGCCGGCACCGTCTGCGCACCTTGCGGGCTGCCCGTGCATCCCGAAAGCAGAGCCACCGCGGCGACGAGATATTTGGTGTGGGGAACCAGCACGGTCACGGTCCTTTACTGCAAGGCCGCTGCGAGCCTTTAAAACGATGCCGCGTCAACGGCTCCAACGATTTCGGAAAACGCCTCCTCCAAGCCTCCGTGCACGGCACCGCCGTCCCTCCCTTCGCCGGGAGAGCGAGTATTTAAACAATAGCGTGTTTAGAACGAAAGCCGCTGCACAGCCACGATGAACTCACCGGGATCGGTGAAGCACGCGAAATGCCCGCCGTCGATCCATACGAACGCTTTCTTCGGTGCGTGCACCGACTCGACCCAGGCCTCTGCTGAATCGGAGGAAGCAATGTGATCATCGCGGCCTTGAATCACATAAATCGGCACATCGAAATGCGTCATCGTACGCGCGTCGAACGAGGTAACGACCGGCCACATTTTGGTTCCCATGAAGTCGCCTCCGGCAATCCAAGCTTGAACGTCGGGGTTCTTGGCCGCCGCCGGCCCAGACATAAACCCGCGTTCGATATCGAGATACGCGCGGTCGGACGCAGCCCAACGCCATTTGGCAGACGCGGCCAGCCGTTTCATATCGGTCGGCTGCAGCAGGACCGCGGCATCGAGCGTCTGTAGCGCCGCAGTATCATGTGCCGCAAGCATCTGCTGACGCGCGAAGGCTTCCCGCGCCTCTAATGACAGCGTCCAGTGCACCGGCTGTCCCGTACCCACGTATGCGCTAAACACCTGGGTCTGCCATTGAATTGCATGCAAGCCAATGATGCATCCAAAGGACTGTGCGACCAAGATAACGTGCCGCTTTCCAAGCCGCCGGCATGCGTACTGCGCGACCTCGACAGCGTCGCTTGCCAACCGGTCTAGCGTCATGTCCGGCGTCGCCGCGCCGTTGCGTTCAAATGTCTTGCCCGAGCCGCGCTGATCCCAGTTTACGACGGTGAACGCTTGCTCCCACGGTCGAAACTCCGCAAGAAACGGCGATTGCGCTTCTGCTGGGCCTCCGTGTAGATAGACGATGGCGGGATCGCTCGGGTCATCCCCTTGAATCGCAATCCACTGATCGATTCCACCGATGCGAACGTATCCGCTCTCATTGACAGCCTGCGCAGCGCGAGCGCGACCGCGGCCGGCGAACAGAGCGATCGCGGCCGCCGACGCGTTGACGAAATGAGAGCGCGTTATTGGCACGGGCTCGCCAGCACATGCCGGGCCACTACCCGCAAGATAGCGCGGTCTCATTGGTGCAGCTGCTAAGCGCGTACCGATTAAAACCTGAGATTTGCATTTGCCTCGTCTCCTGAAGTATGAGCGGCTCGGAATGTTCGGCACAGTCTGCCCAGCTGCCTCGGCGCGGCCCGCGGCTACGTCTAACGAGCGCCCTTATCGCTGATTAGTGCGCTGAGCGCGTCCCCGGTGCCGCGTAGAACTTGCGACCCGATGCGAATGCGCGAGCAATAGACCGTGGCGCGAGCGGTCACGTTGAAGCGGACAGCCTTGCAGCTTATGCACGACCTCAAAGCAGATGCTACCGCGCTCGGCGCTTCGGTGCTCGCGGGCCGAACGGGGTTGCGCAAAGCCCGCAGAGAGTTTGCTTCGACTCAATTCCCATCGCGCGGCCGTTCGGCGGTTCCAATACAGAAAGGCACCGACGTCGCTACTGATGAAGAGGCATCCGCATCGCGTAATCGATACAAATCGGTTGCCGGGAGGGGGAAAGATGGTTTCCAAATCGCTAGCCGAGCTTACTATCTTCGGCATCATTCTTTCGTTGGATGTTCCTCCAATGGGAATGGATCGACCGGCCTACAGGCCGCACTGCCTCCCGTGCAGCCGGCGGGCATGGCGAAGAACTACATCTCGCACGTGATTGTCATCATTCAGGAGAACCGCAGCTTCGAAAACTTCTTCGCCGGTTGGCCGGGCGCCAATGCACCGATGACGGGTTGTGCGTCACCTGCTCCGCCCCCCAGCGGGAGCGTACGCTTGACGGCGCCGACGTCGTCCGAGCACCGGCTCGGCTCGAACCCCGCTTGTCCGGCAGGCGACTCGCTCGTAGCGCTCCACCAAGTAACGTTTGAAACGAATTCGGACCTTGCGCACGATTGGGGCTCGTCGATGGTCGATTGGAACAAGGGTCAAATGGACGGCTTCACCGCGTTTGGCACGAAGCGCGGCGCCTACCAAGCCTACGAGTATATTGAACACTCGCAGATAGAGCCGTACCGGACGATGGCGGAGCAGTACGTGCTTGCCGACGAAATGTTTCCAACCGAGTTCGGCGGCAGTTTCACCGGCCACCTTACGCTAGTCGCGGGTACTGATGATATCAAGCTACCCACTGAAGCCGAAGTCAACTTTGCAAGTCATACGCCCGACGACTGTGACTCACCACCCGGCACGAAGACCTCGTATCTGACCCCGAATCGGGAAGTCCACTTCTTCGATGGGCCTTTTCCGTGCTTCGATCAGTTCAACACGGCCGCGCAGGTGCTCGATGACGCGAAGTCTCGTGGAAGATTTATGCGACCAAAGTCCTAGATGCCGGGCTTTTGGGAGCCTTTTGAGGCGATCAAGTACGTGCGTTACGGCCCAGACTGGAGCAAGAACATCATTGCTCCGCAAACGCAGGTCCTCAACGACGCAGCCAAAGGACACCTCGCGGCGGTGAGCTGGGTGACGCCCAGCCAAGAAGATTCAGACCATCCGCACAAGTTGAGCGACAAGGGCCCTTCGTGGGTTGCTTCTATCGTAAACGCGATCGGTCAAAGCAAGTACTGGTCCAAGAGCGCGATCATCGTCGTTTGGGACGACTGGGGCGGTTTCTACGACAACGCTCCCCCGCCGCAACTCGATTATCGCGGGCTCGGCATTCGCGTTCCCTGCCTCATCATCTCGCCGTACGCCAAGCACGGCTACGTTTTCGCACGTGCAATACGAGTACGGTAGCATCTTGAGGTTCATCGAAGAAGTCTACGGTCTACTTCCAGGGAGCATCGGGTCGAGCTCGCTTGGCTACACCGATAAACGCGCCAGGAGCCTCAACGACGCATTCGACTTTCATCAAAAGCCGCGCAAATTCTCACCGATTCCTGCGAAATATCCGCTCTTGCAATTCCTTAACGAGCCGCCGTCGAACGAACCTGTGGATACCGAATAGGTCGCACTGCGCTGCTAAATTGTGGGGCTTTGCCTCCGAGCTGAACCGGCGCGATGCGAGGCGCTCGCAGCTGCAATGCGAGCGATAGCCGCTTAGCAATGACGGCCTCGCGAGCGCGAACGCCGCGGGCGGGGCACAAAGTCAATGATGGCCGCCAAATTACTTCATGCGCTTAAGCTATTTCGGAGCGAGGCTGACAGTTACGCCGTACGGGTGATCCACGCCCGTAATCGTCTTTGTGGGAGTGCCTCCACTTGGGTATTTCCAAAGCGAAATCGTACCGGATTCGGCCGTACCGACGAGCGTCGATCCCTGTATCCAGAACTGATTAAAGCCGGCGCTGGTCTCAATCGGAGGGCCCACTGCCTTTCCGCTCCTTCTACCGATTTTGAACCTATTAATGCTCGGCGGGGCGTGGGCAGCGAAGACGACTGCGAGTGCTTGACCATCCCATTGAACGCCCCTCGGAGCGACGTGCGGGTGCAATGGAAAGTTCTTTACGGTGGAAGCCCCTTTTCGAAGCCAAAAGACACCCGACTTGTCATGCCACGAATCCTTTAAGCCTATAGCGAATACATCTCCCTTATTGTCGTACGTTGTGCCATAAAGGTCACCCGAAGGCGGGTACACCGAGTACAGTGTTGGCTGCCCCTGCCCGTCCCCGTAGATCGCGAGCTCGCCGTAGTAAGGACCATTTCCGTCAGAGTTAGCCACTGCGAGATTTCCGGTCGTTGGATCGACGGCACACGCTGCCGGGGTTTGAGGGTCGCTCAGGGTCGTGATCGCAGTTTTGCCGCCGTGCGGATATTCCAACATTTCTCCAACCCCAGAAGAGCCGTTCACGTCGCTTGAGATCCAAACGTTGCCTTTCAGATCGGAGCACAGGCTTTGCGGATCCTCTATTTCGGTCAGAGTCCCTACCAGCTTACCCTTTGGAAACGAATAAACGTAAACGTCATCAGTAACGTAGGAACCGACGTAAAGCAGGTTCTCGTTCTTCGCTTCCGGAAGCATCCACGACGTACCGCGCTCAGCGCGCGTTACGATCGCGGGGCTTTGCTGCATCGCGCCGGACGGACCGATCGGCGGCTGCGATCCGCCGCAGCCGGAAAGTATTGCCGCAGTCACGCAACGGCTAAGCGCGTAGCGACTAAAACCTGAGATGCTCACAGGCACACCTCATGAAGTATGAACGCTTCAGCAGGTTGCAACGTTCGACGCAGCGCGCTCAGTCCCATGTGATAGCAATCCAAGACGAGACATCCGGCTCCGGCACGCTCCCTGACTGCTCGGCTTTGACGATTCGACCGTCGCGAGCGGAGCTCGCTACGGCGTAAACGCGAAAACAGTTCCCTCGCCGTACGTGCCGCCCGCGGACGTCGTCCCGTACAGCGCACCATTTACATCGATCAAACCCGCAAGAGGTGTCGCGCCGTCAAAACCATTGCCGAAACTGTGGGGCTCCTTCTCCCGAACGCCTCTTCGGCTCAAGCGGAAGATTATTCCCTTGCCCCATGCCCCGCCGGTGGAAGTTGTTCCGTAAAGAATGCCGTTCGCATGTAGCAATGGCGCGTAAGGGTAGCTTCCGCTAGTCTGGCCGCCAAAGCCAAATAGAACCTTGAACGAACCGCTCGTTGTGATGCTGAAAGCAATCCCACCAGGGCCGCCGCCGCTGTACGCAGTCGTTCCGTAGAAGGTACCATTCACATTGATTAAGCCGGCATCGGGGTAGGCGGCAGAGCCGCCAGAGGGACCATAATTAAACTCGTGGATCGGCTTCTCGGTGCCCGTTGTACTGACGCTGAAAACCGTTCCGTAGCCTTCCCCACCAAGCTGTGTCGTTCCGTACAAGGTATCCTCCGCGTCGGTCAGGTTCGCAACCGGGTTCGCGCCATCGTCGTCTAGCCCGAAGCTGTGCAGCACCTTCTCTTTACCGCGTGTACTGATCCTGAAGACCGTTCCGGAACCGCTGAAGCCTCCGTTGTATGTCGTGCCGTAGAGCTTACCCTTGACGTCGATTAAGCTCGCAACGGGATTCGCGCCGTCATTGGGGTACTGCTCGTCACCATCGTATCCGAACCGATGCAGCACCATTTCGACGCCAGTCGTACTTATCTCGAAGACGGTTCCGCCATCGACTTGGCCGCCGCCATACTCGGTCGTTCCATACAGAAGACCCTTTACAGCAACTAAGCTCGCGCTGGGATTTGCGCCATCATCACCGCCCCTGAACCTGTAGAGCACTTTTTCCTTACCGGATGGCGTGATGGTAAAAACGTTGCCACAACCACCAACACATCTGGTGCTGCCGCCCGCGAAGGTTGTGCCGTAGAGCGTGCCGTTCACTTCTATCAAGGACGCCTTCGGCTCCCGGCCACCAGAAAACCGCTTCCCAAAACTGTAGAGCGTCCGATAGGCGGGCCGGGCCGAACTCTGCGGCATCGCCGGCGAAGTAGCGATCGGCGGCTGCGAGCCGGCGCATGCCGTAAGCACGGCGACAGCCGCGCACGAACTTAACGTGACGCGGTTCGAGCTCCAGCGGTTCATATGTAATCCTCAGTGCTTCTCATGATGGCCTACAGCGCCAAAGCGAAAACGGAACCGTTACCATATGTGCCGCCAGCAGAAGTCGTGCCATACAGCGTACCATTGACGTCGGTCAAACCCGCAAGCGGTGTCGCGCCATCAAAACCATCGCCGAAACTGTGCAGCACCTTCTCGTTATTGCCGTTTAGGCTCAAGCGGAAGACCGTTCCCTTCCCGTATGCGCCGCCGCCGGCAGTTGTTCCGTAAAGCTTGTCGTGTACTTTGAGCAATGGCGCCCAAGGGCCGCTTCCATCGGAGGGAAGGTAGAAACTGTGCAAAGTCGTCAAGTCACCGTTTTTCGTGATACTGTAGGCCGTCCCACCGCCGTCGTAGCCGCGGCTCGGAGTTGTTCCGTACAGCGTGCCCTTGATGCTGATTAAGCCGGCCTGAGGGTATGCTCCATTGGAGCCGTAATTTGGAGTGAACGCGTGAAGTATTTTCTCGCTGCCCGCGCTCGTTATGCTGAACACCACTCCGCCACCGAAATAACTCGGGGAACCTTCAGTATACTCTGTGGTGCCGTACAATGTGCCCCTGACGTCGACCAAGTTTGCGACAGGGTTCATGCCGTCGCCAAAGTAGCCTTGAAAGCTGTGCAGCACCTTCTCTTTACCGCTCAGGCTCACTCTGAAGACCGTGCCGTAATACCCGCTGAGACCACCGCTTAGGGTGGTGCCGTAAAGCTTACCTTTGACGTATATTAAGCTCGCAACCGGGTTTGCACCGTCATTGTCGTAAGGCTTGTCACCATCGTAGCCGAAGCGATGCAGTACCTTTTCGAGGCCGGACGTACTGACCTCGAAGACGGCTCCGCCGTCGACTTCCCCGCCGCCGTACTCGGTCGTCCCGTAAAGAACGCCTTGTACGGCAAGTACGCTCGCGCTGGGATTTCGCCGTCATTGCCGCCCCTGAACCGGTAGAGCACTGTTTCCTTGCCGGACGGCGTGATCGTAAACACAGTACCGCAGCCGCCAACACATGCGGTGCTGCCGCCGGCGAAAGTTGTGCCATAGAGTGTGCCGTTCAGGTCTATTAAGGCCGCTTTTGGCTCCAGGCCGCCAGAAAATCGTTTGCCGAAGCTGTAGAGGGACTTATATCCGCTGCTGGGGGGCGCTTGCGGCGCGAGCGACGATCCTGGGCGCAGCGGTATCGCGATAGGCGCGCCGATCGGCGACTGCCCTCCGCTACAGCCGGACAACATTGCCGCAGCCGCGCAACTGCTAAGCGCGTAGTGGCTGATCCCGCAATTCTCAATTGCCTTGCCTCCTGAAGCATAAACGCTTCGGCGGCTATGATCGTTCGACGCAGCGCACTCAGTCCCATCTGGTAGCAAAGCCAAGACGAGACACCCCCGGACCCTCGAACCCGGTAGGCTCTTCGCAATCGGGCCGCCGGGATGTAAGCGTAAACTCCGAGCCTGCTGAGAGCTAAGCCAGCTCCGTGCATTTCTTCACGGCGATTAAGCCAAGACTGCGAGCCACTGCGAGCTATGCTGCTGCGGATGCGAGGCGCTCGAAGCGAGGAGGCGATGCGGGTGACGGAGAGGCCGGAGATTACCGTGCGCCGGGCCTTTTAACGGACTCAGTGAAACGCTACCGCCGCAACCGCCACCATCGCGGCGAAGAAAATCCAAAAGGCAATCGTACTAATGCGCTTTTTCCCGCTTACCGCTGCCGAAATGATCAGCATCTGCGCCGCCAGACATATTGCCAGCAGAGAGTCCCCGGCGATAAGCACACCTTGAGGCTTCCCACCGAGATATTGACGTGTAAATATAAATGCGATAATGAGCTGAACGATTACCAGCAGCCACGCGGCATATCGGGGCCCGTAGCCATCGACTGCGCCGTCGATTCCGAAGTGAATCGGTACCCGATCAGGCAACTTACCATACCGCCCTCCCGTTATAGCGACGGTTATCGCGATGATCAATGCGCCGAAGGCGAACGCAAACGTAGCCATGACGAGTTAACCAGAAGCGTAGGACTCGAGAAATCGGCGTGCGCCTCTATTATCTCTAAGGCTCATATCGAAATGCGCGGTCGAGAGACCGGCGACGGTCCGATGCACGTCTTCTTCGGGCCGCAGTTCCGAAAACGGACGCATCTCCCCTTGAATCCAGGCGAGTTCGGGTGGAAAAGCCATGTTTCGAACACGTTCGTGTTCCTCCGCGGCATTATCGACGAAGTGCAAGTGATCCACGTCGCGCAGGATCACTAGCTTCTTTGTTGCTGGAATGCGGTCGAACACGTCACGGACTTGTTCGAGTGGAATGGATACGTCGCAATCGCCCGCAATGACGAGTGTCGGTACGTCGCGGCCCCAAGCAAAGTCAAGCGGCGCCGCTATGATGCCGGGTCGTGGCCGAGAAGCGCCAGCGGGAGCCAGCGCAACCACCGCGTCAATGCGCTGCTCCATCGACGGCACGGCCAGCGCAGCCCATCCGCCGAAACTGTGGCCGATGATTCCAACTCGCTCCACGCCCGCGCCGGCGACCGCGAGCAGGCATCGGATATCGGGTACTCGCGCGGCTATCAAAGCGTCGACCCGCGCCTTGCGCTCCTGCGGATCGGCCGCCCCGCTCGGTCGCGGCAACGTGTTGTCCAAGTGGTCCAGCGCTGCCACGGCATAACCACGACTCGCAAGGTGCTCACACACGTATCGATACGCCATGCGCGAGCCACCACTAAAATGCGAAACGAGAATGAGAGCGTCGGGGCGACACTCCGCTGGCTCCCAAGTCGTAAAATCGAACGATCTGGCTCGCTGCTGATCTTCTGCGACTGCGTTTTTCGTTTGCACACGATACGGCCCGCGAACAAATGGATCGTAGAGTTCCACAGCCGGTGCTTCTCTACGGCCGATTGCCTCCATCCGGCCCGGCTTGCGACCGACTACCTGTGACGAGCGCTAGGGGAGCGCAGGCCGCCATGGGTCCTTAAAGAATGCGGCCGTTCCAGGGCGTCCCCCCTTGTCTGCCGTTTGGAAGGAGTGTACCTAGTGTCTATACGTTCCTTTATCGGTCTGCTCTACGTTCTCGGTGCGACGCTGCTCATTTCGGGATGCAGCGGCGGTGGCGTAGGTACCCCGCACGGAAGTGCGGCGTCCGGCAACAGTGGCGCGAGCAGCGCGAGCGGTGTGGTGCCCGGCAGCATCGACGCACGACGCGGCGCCACGAAAACCACTGCGGCGAAGCTCTACGTCGTGAACTCCGGCGCCAATAGCGTGACCGTCTACTCCGCAAGCGCGAGCTGCGGAACTAACGGACTTAACGGCAACGTAAAGCCGGTGGCGACGATCGCAGGCTCGAGCACGGGGCTTAACGATCCTCTGGACATCGCTCTCGACGCAACCAAGAAAGTTTAGATCACGAACTATAACAATAGCAGCGTGACGGTCTATGCTGCGGGTGCGAGCGGCGATGTGAGCTGGGTGGCGCTTATCGGAGGTTCGAATACCGGCCTTAACTTGCCCTATGGCGTGGCCGTCGATGCGGCCAACAAGATCTATGTCGCGAACCAAGGGCCGAGCGGCGCATACGGCAGTGTAACCGTCTATGCAGCGGGTGCAAGCGGCAACGTGAAACCAATTGCGACGATCAGCGGCAGCAATACCGGGATTGATACCCCTCAGGGCATCGCGCTCGACAAGAGCAAGAAAATCTATGTCGCAAACCTAGAAAGCAACAGCGTGACCGTTTATACTGCGGGCGCAACTGGTAATGTGACGCCAACCGCGACGATAAGTGGGTCCAATACCGGGCTTTACCTCCCTTACGGTATCGCTATCGACGGCAAAGGAAACATCTACGTCTCGAACGGGGGCCAAAACCAGTTTAGCTACGTGACCGTCTACGCTGCAGGCGCAAACGGCAATGTGACGCCTACCGCTAAGATCGCCGGCAACATCACCGGACTCTTGACGCCGTTAGGGATCGCAACGGTCAACAACAAGATCTACGTTTCCAGCATTGCGTACAACGCTGTGACTGTCTACCCGATCGGCTCAAATGGCACTGTGTTCCCGACGCAGTATTGGATCGGCTCCAACACCCAGCTTAGTGACCCATCTGGTATTGCCGTGCGCTGAACCGATTACCTTATTCGGGAACTCCGCCGTCGTGCTCGATCAGTTCCTCCATCGCCTTTGGATTGGTGACTTTATCCGCGCAACTCATCGCCTTCGGCAATGGGGCTGCTGTAAACGTTAGCGGCGTCTGGTTGAAGTTAAAGACGTCTCCCATCGAAGCGGCCGATGCGTCCGTAGTCCCGAGCGAGCCAAGATCGAAGGTCTGCTCTATGAGCTTTAGGATGCTGCCGAAGTCATATTGCGTATGTGAGACGTGGTTTGGGCGCGCGTATGGCGAGATGACGATCATTGGCACGCGAAAGCCCAAGCTCGTGTAACTTGTCTGCGGCGGCGGCACATTATCGTACCAGCCGCCCCAATCATCCCACAGCAGCACGATCGTAGTATTCTTCCAGTATTGGCTGGTGCCGATTGCATTCACGACTTTCGTTACCCACCGGGGGCCGCCGTTGCAGCCGCTCGCAGGATGGTCGGAGTCGTAGAGGGTTGGAATTACCCACGAGACTGACGGCAGCGTGCCGCCCTTCAGGTCGGTGAAGATATTAGTGTTCGGCGAGCTGATGTTCGACTTCCAATCGGGGCCATAGAAGATTTTGTGGATGGCACGAAATCCATTCCACACGCCGCCAGAGAAATCAAAGGGCTCCTTCTGACAGCACTTGTCGACATAATCGAGCCACGAAACGCTTTTTGCATCGAGCAGATCGGCGATTGTCGCCCACTTGAAGCACGGGAAGACCCCGGGGTACGTTTTTTCGACGCCATTCTTGTAAAGAATCGGCGCGGTCTCACCGGGATAGGAATCGCAGCCCCACGGGGGCGACTGCGGCTCATCGGTGACCGATTCGTGATGGTTGAGCTGGACCGTTCCAGAGATCAGCATCTGGTGGGCGATGAAGCTCGACGCGGTCTCGGTGAAGAACATCATATCGGCAAGCGTATATTGGTGAGCGAGCTTCCAATATGGTGCGGTTTCGGTCCGATCGACGAACGCATATGGATACAGCTTAGCTACCAATCCGGTTCCAGCTTGGCCAAACCGAATAAGATCGAATCCATCGTTTTGGCAAACCTTTCCATTGAAGTTGCACTCGACCTTAAAGCCATGGTGGCTGTGATCGATGTCCTTTCCTTCGTTGAGCGAGCCTGTCGCGAGCTTCACCGAACGGAGCGTAACGATGTGGGAGCCCTTGCACCACGGGGCTGGCTTGCACGGTCCCTGCAGCGCTGTGTCGGCCCCGGAAAACCCGCAAAAAGGGTATTGAAGCTGCGATTCTCTTGCACCAGGACGACGATGTGCTGAATCGGTTGCTGCGGCGGAGATCCGCCCGGAGCCGGCGCAGGCGTCGAACCGACCGAACCGCTGCACGAAACGAGCACTGCCGCAAAGACTGTAACGCCTACCCTATGCACATAACCGCTAAAATCCAAGCTCTTCATCCGGCTTGCTCCTTGCAGGGCGTCATTGTAATTAATACGTGTCGACAGGCAAGTCTGAGGGCGGCAGTTGCTCGAAGTATTTCTGAGAATACTC
This sequence comes from Vulcanimicrobiota bacterium, assembly GCA_963719905.1. Classification (GTDB taxonomy): domain Bacteria; phylum Vulcanimicrobiota; class Vulcanimicrobiia; order Vulcanimicrobiales; family Vulcanimicrobiaceae; genus Cybelea. The sequence goes on along the minus strand of CAVRDR010000003.1, from coordinate 186,939 downwards.
TGCAGGGATCTTCGTAAATGGCCTGGGTCCTCGAGTAAAATCGAAGCAATCGATCAGGCTGTTGGCGCGCACGTCGGTCGCACCGAGCGATCCCAGATTCCAGTTCTCTTCGATGAATTTTAAGATGCTGCCAAACTCGTACTGAGTGTGAGAGACGTAACCGGGCTGACGGCCCGTCTCGCGTGCGTACGCCGAGACGAGCAGCATCGGAACGCGCATCCCCAGGCCCTGGCCGTCGAGCTGCGGCGGAGCGACATTATCATACTCGCCGCCCCAATCGTCCCAGACGACGATCACGACTGTCGAGTCCCAGTACGGGCTCTCGCCGATCGCGTTGATGACACTCGCGATCCACGACGGCCCGCGACCTTTATCGAACCCCGGATGGTCGGAGTATCCAGAACCGGGAATCACCCACGAAACTGCCGGAAGCTTCCGCTTCGAGATCGTGTTGAAGATCTGCGGCGGCCAACGGACGATGTTCGTACGCCACTCGGGCCCTTCGCGCACGACCTTTATGGCGTCGAATGCGTTCCAAAGGTAGAACGACGCATCGTTTGTGAAGTAGAGCCAGGAGATCCCCTTCGCGTCGAGCAGATCCCGCAGCGTCGCGTAGGTGAAGCACGGAAACGGGCCCCGGTCCGGCAGATATTGGCCGCTCGGAGTGATCAGCGACGTTACCGTGCCTGGTGCCGCATTACACCCCCAATAGGGAGGACTGGGAAGTCGATCACGTTGTCGCCCTCTTTATCGACTGTTGTGTCGCCGGCAATGAGATCTTGATGCGCGGTAAAGCTGCGCTGCTTTGCGTCATGAACATGTGGTCGGCGAGCATGTATTGGCGTGCGATTTCCCAGTACGGCTTGATATTGCGGCGCAACGACGCGATAGGTATAGATACCCGCCTCAACTCCCGAGCTCGCGTAACCCATTGAAGCCATCCATCTTCCCATGATCGTGCTCTAGCTCGAACGAGTAGTGCGCGTGGCTAAGATCGTGAGAATCAAAGCCGGCTTCTTTTAGATGGACTTGAATGACGCCGCCCGGCGTCTTCATCGAGCCGTGCGTCGCTCCGTCGGCGCCGGAAGGTCGAGAAATAGTCGAAGCTGCGATTCTCTTGAATCATCAGCACCACATGCTTGATGTACTTGCCGGAGCGCGGGTCGAGGTCGGTGTAGGGCTCGCGCTGGATTTGCCTCCGCCGGGTCTGCTTGGCAAACCTCCGCCGAAGCCCGCATCCCCAGGCTCCAAGGAAGATCGTCAGCAGAGCAAATAAACGGCGGGGGGATTTCATTAGAGATTTTAAGCCCCTCGATGGAAGTGAGGACAGGGCGCCTTCCGCTTTGGTTGGCTGCTCACTGTTTTTGCACTCTACCTTTGTCTCGCCGCCGTTTACGCATATCTTGGCACTGGCGTTACACGATCTTTCGAGCTGGCGTCGATGATTGCATCTTCGCTCAAGTCATCGACAGCGCGTTCACGACGTTCTCCAGCACCCTCGAAGGATCCGTGAACCATTTTTTGATCCATTTCTCTCCGATTCTGTATCTCGCGTTTCCCTTTGTAAGGACGTTTAACGGCGCTCGCGGGTTAGTATTCCTACAATGCCTGATGGCGGCAGCGACGATCTTTCCGGTGTGGGGATGGCGGCTTCGCGGTTGCCAAAGTGGTTGGCGTTAGGAACGACGCTGGTCGCGGCGACCTACCCGCCTTTGAGCGCCGAAGCTGTCGGAGACTTTCACGAACTTGCCTTCATACCGCCGATTGCGGCGACGCTAGTATGGGCGATCCATCGCCGATCGCGTAGCATCGCCATAGCCGGTGCCGTGCTGCTGGCGATGGTAAAGGAGGATCAGTTCTGAGCCTCGCTTTCATCGGCCTCGTCGTGGTTATAATGGCGCGCGATGACCGGAAGATGCGATCGTGTGGATTTTGGATCGTTTCCATCGCCGTAGCGGCGGCTCTCCTCTATTTTGGCCTTCTACGTCCGCTTATCGATCCTCACTTTAGTTCCTTCTCACTGCATTATTATCAATGGTGGCGTACCCCGTCGACGCCCGCTGGCTTCGCCGGTGCTTTCGCCGCTGCGACCGCAGTATCTCTTTGCGCTGCTCTTACCGCTGGCATTCCTACCATTGGCATCACGCTACATGCTTTTTGCGATACCCGCGCTTGCGGAAGTGCTACTCTGCATGAAGCCGTCACTATGGCGATGGGAGCACATTACACTGCGACGTGGATTGGATACGTTCTCTGTGCGTTCGCCGACGGTACGGGCCGCATTTACGGCCGGTCGGAGCTCGTGACGAAGAGCTTGCTGGGATTCGCGTTACTTGCTTTGATCTGGATTTCGCGACTTTAGCCCTATCAATCCCGGATTCGCGCTATACCGTCAGCCGGCCACGGCAGACTTTGTACGCGAGAATGAACTTGCAATGTTCCCACGAAACGCGAACATTGCGACCGGTGGATTCGTCATAGCTCATCTCGGAATATATCCCACGCTAACATCGCCATGAGCGACCCCCAAGATTACCTCGTCTTTGATGCCTTCAGCGACCCGGCGTTTTGGTCGGCTAATGACGCATCAAAGGTCGCGCAACTCATCAAGAGCCGCGCATACCGGAAGCTGTATGAAGGGGCCGGAATCGTGGTACTTGCGAGACAACATTGACCTGAGCTTGGAAGGCTGACGCCCAGGCTCACGGCGCCTCGCCTTTGAATGTCTCCATGGCGATGAAGCGCCGCTTCCGACCGGTGCCGTCACGTTTGCCTTCACGGATATCGAAGGCAGCACGGCACGATGGGAGCGCAACGGTGCGGCGATGCAGGAGGCGGTGCGACGCCACGATGCGATTCTGCGAGCGGCGATCGCGGAGCATGGCGGAAGCGTTTTCAAGACAATCGGCGATGCGTTCTGCTGCGCGTTCACGTGCCCCGAAGATGCTGTCGCCGCAATGCTCGCTGCGCAACGAACACTCGCTGCCGAGAATTTCTCGGCGATCGACGGACTGCGCGTGCGCGCCGCGATTCACAGCGGTACCGCCGACGAGCGTGAAGGCGACTACTTCGGCCCAGCGGTCAATAAGGTCGCTCGACTCTTGGCTATCGGTCACGGCGGCCAGATTCTGCTGACGGCCGAGAGCGCAACGCTCGTCGATCAAGCGTTATCGGCCGACGTTGCGTTGCGCGATTTGGGCGCGTATCATCTCAAGGACTTTACCGAGCCCCAGCGCGTGCATTTGCTACTGGCTCCGGGATTGCCGGCGGACTTTCCGCCGTTGCGTTCGCTGGGGACGCTACCCAGCGATCTCTCCATCGTCGATACGGCGCAGTTTCACCCCGTCGCCAGCTTCAGCGGACGCGATGAAGAACTCGCGACCGTGCACGCAGCGCTGGCGAGCGACGGCGCGATTGCGATCGTGCACGGTTTCGGCGGCGTCGGCAGTCCTCGATCACCCGGAGTACGGATGGCGCAATCGCAACGACTACTCGGTGATTTGGTGGCTCAACGCACAGACCGAAGACGGCATCATCGAGGGATTGCTGCGTCTGGGCGCGATGTTCGTTCAAGGACTCGATCAACTGGCTGACCGACGGGCGGCGGCGCAGCGAGTCGTCAACTCGGTGCTGGGCGGTTTCGACAAGCCGGTCCTGCTGGTTTTTGATAATCTCGAAGACGAAGAGCTGATGCGGACGTGGCTGCCGCGTACGGCGCGCGCACTGGCGACGTCGCGCGATACCGCCTGGAGCGCGGACATTGCCGCCATTCACTTGCAGATCTGGTCGCTCGAAACCGCGATTGAGTATCTGCAGCGCGCTAGCAGCCGTGCTGATTTGAGTGAAGGAGACGCGAGCGCGATTGCGCAGGCGCTCGGCGCACTTCCGCTGGCGCTTGCGCATGCCGCAGCGGCGATGCGCAACCTGCGGATGGTTAGTCCGCAGCGGTACTTGGAGCGCATCACCGAGCATCTCAAGAACGCCCCACGGGGGGCGGAGTATCCGCGCTCGGTCTTTGCGACGTTCAGCTTGGCGATCGTTCAAGCGGAGAACCAAGCCGCCGGCGCGGCAGCGGTGCTTTGCTTTGCGGCATCGTTTGCGCCCGACGCGATTCCCGACGAGCTCTTTCGCCAAAGCATCGATCTCTATCCCGAAGGTTTGCGTCCAATGCTCTACGGAGCCGCTCTCGGTCTGCGCTGCGTTGTTGCCCACGAGCTGCGCCTTGATGAAGCCCTCGGCGCGCTCGATCGGCTTTCGCTGTTGACCTTTGCGCAAAGTGGGCGCACCTTCGGTATGCACCGGCTCGTACAGCTGGCCGCGCGGGATCTCGTCGGCGACGCCGCTCTCGCGTGGCGCGAGGCTGCGGTTGCGGTTGCCGACGCCGCATTCCCGAAGGTTGATTTCGCAACCTGGCCGCAGTGCGAGCGGCTCGTAACGCATGCACGCGCCGTGCTCGACGTTACCTCTCGCGATACGAACTTGCTGTCGGCAGCAAGTCTCGCCAACCGATGCTCGCGATATCTCTGGGAACGCGGCGAATATGAAAAAGCAGAACAGCTTTCGCGCCACGCGCTCGCGATTCGTGAACAGGCGCTTGGGCCGAACCACCTCGACGTTGCCATGAGTCTGCACGGCCTAGCGCTCGTGCTTTTGCAGCAAGGGCATTATGATGAAGCGGAGTCGATCAATATGCGTGCGCTTCGGATCCGTGAGGAGACGCTAGGACCGAATCATCCCGATGTCGCGCTATCCTTGAATAGCCTTAGCTTAGTGTACTTCAGTCAAGCGCGTTATGAGGAGGCAGAACGAATGCAGGCGCGCGCGTTGGCGATTCGCGAGAAGGCGCTTGGGCCGGATCACCCTGACGTAGCGGCGATCCTGGATAACATCGCAAACGTCTACAGAAGCCAAGCACAACACAAAAAAGCCGAGAAATTACGTGTTAGAGCGTTGACGATTCGGGAGGCGGCGCTCGCCCCGGATCACCCTGATATCGTACGCAGCTTAAACAATCTTGCGGTCACGTACGTAGACCAAGGCCTTTACGAAGGCGCGCAGCCACTTCTCGCACGCGCGCTAGCGGTTACCGAGAAATCTCATGGACCGAATCACCATACCGTTGCTCCCATCCTTAATAACTTGGCGGAGGTGCTTCATCATCAAAGGCGCTACAGCGAGGCCGAAGGATTGTACCGCCGCTCGCTGTCAATCAGAGAGAATGCGCTCGGACCGGATCATCCCGATGTCGCCCTAGGTCTAGATAGGCTCGCGGAGGTGCACCGCGACCACTTGCGTTACGAGGAGGCTGAGACGCTGCTCAAGCGCGCATTGCTAATTCGAGAAAAGAGTCTGGGCCTCGATCACCCATTAACGAAAGCCACGCGCGAAGCACTCGACGTTCTGAACCTCAAGAAAGCTGTGCAAGATCTTAGCCGTTCGAGCTAGAGGCTCACACGAAATACAGTCCCACAGCCATTGTGGTTGCAGCCGGAGCCGCCGCCGTAGTATGTGGTACCGTAAAGCTTGCGGTCTACTAAAAGGAATAAGGGCGCAGACGATCCCGAGCGTCGTCCAAATGAGCCAGCGCGGCAACGCTCGGCGGCCCCCAGAAGATAGAGGTCGTACTGCCCGACAAACGCGTGGAATGTCATCGCAGCGCGTACAGCGCGATCTCACGAACCGTATACGGCTGCCAAGGCCTACTCGTCGTCGACGGTCGCATTCGACGGTGGCTCGTTAATAAAGTGTGACGCGGGATATTTCGAGCTGAACGGCGTGAAAGGCCGGGGCTCCTGCCTAAAGTCGAAGCTGTCGATGATGCTGTTAGCCCGTGAGTCCGTGTAACCTTGCTCCTGCGAGCCGATCGGCGGAAGGTTGTAGACTTGCTCGATGAACTTCAAAATGCTGCCGTACTCGTATTGTGTGTGCGAGACATATCCCGATCCGGAGGTGCCTTCTCTGGCGTAGGGCGAGATAATGAGGCAGGGCACGCGAATCCCCAGTCCGCGAAAGTCGAGCTGCGGAGGCGGCACGTTGTCGAACCAGCCTCCCCATTCGTCCCAAATAATGATGATCGCGGTGGAGTTCCAAAATTTGCTCTCGCCGATCTCATTCACGATGGCGGTGACCCACGACGGCCCTTTGTTGCCGTGACGACCGGGAAGGTCGGCGTTCTGGCGCTTCGGGGTAATCCAGGTGACAGCGGCGAGCTTGCCGCTCGCAATATCGGTGAGCACGCGGGTTTCCGGGGCGATGACGTCCGCATTCCAGTCGTCGCCGTATCGAACGTACGAGATCGCTTCGAACGGCGAATAGAGACCGCCGTTCAGGTGCCGGTGGATGTAGTAATTCCATGAAACGCCGGCTGTGTCGAGGACCTCGGCCATGGTATTGAACTGCGTAAAGCATGGGAACGGGCCGTTACCACGGCCTATTTGGCGATACTTGTTCACCAGCGAGCTTCTCGTCTGCGGCGGTGCATCGCAGTCCATGGGAGCATGCGTCGGCTGATTGACCTGGGCTTCGGTGTGGCTGATATTGTCGTTGCCGGCGACCGCCATCATGTGGGTGACGTAGCTCCCGCCGAATTCGCTAGGAAACATGGCGTCGGCGAGCACGTATTGTTCGGCCATTGCCCAATATGGAGCGATTTCGGACCTGTCGACGTAAGCGTAGGCCGCATAGTTGGTACGGGGACCGGTATGGAAGCCGTCCATCTTGCCGTTATCCCAGCCCTTTAGTGCCGACTGCCAAGTATGCGGTAAGTTTGGATTCGTTTCAAACGTCGTTTCGTGAAGCGCTACCTTCACGCGCTTCTGACCGTGGAGCGCGTACCCATACATCGGCGCGTTCGCGCCAGGGAATCCGGCGAAGAAGTTCTCGAAGCTACGATTCTCCTGGATGATGACAACGACGTGCTGAATGTGGCCTCGCGCGCTCTCCGGATGCTGCACAAGCGACGCCGCAGGTGGTAGCGGCGCGTCCTGCGTCATCGCGCGAGAGACGCTGGTTGGCGAGGTGGCGCAGCCGGGGAGCATTATTATTCCCAACCCGATGCCGAGTGCGAATCTGCCAAAACTATCGCCTATTGTCGCTAGCTGCGATCGCCTTTTTCTCGCGGGTGCGGTGCGCACTTGTTCCCCGCGCGCCGTACGTTTCGCGCTATGCTTGGCATTGAGGTCGATCTCCATCTATTGTACCTCGACTGCGTCACGGGTGCTTCGTTCAGAAGTCTATTGGGGAGTGATAGGCAGTCCCGCGTGATTTCTATTCGGTGTCGACCGGTTGGTACGACGGTGGTTGATGCAGGAAGTAGTTCCTTGAGTACTTCGCAGGAATGACGCCGAACTTGCGAGGCGCCTGCGTGAAGTCAAAGCAATCACCGATACTTTTGGCGCGCTTGTCCGTCGTTCCCAGGCGCCCCAGATCCCAGACGTCTTCGATGAACTTCAAGATGCTCCCGAACTCATAGTGGGTGTGGGAGATGTAGCCCGGCTGGCCGGAAACGGCTTCGCGAGCGTACGGCGAGACGACGAGCATCGGAACGCGAAATCCAAGACCACCCCACTCGTCGAAAAACGGCGGCTTTACGTGATCGTAAAAGCCGCCCCAGTCGTCCCACACCACGACGATCGTGGTCGTCGGCCAATACGAGCTCTGGCCGACCGCATTGACGATGGACGCAACCCACGAGGGACCGCCATCGTGTTCGCCCCCGGGATGATCCGAGTTTGGTTGTTCGGGAATAATCCACGATACGGCGGGGAGCGTGTGGTTCGTGATGTCGCTAAAAAAAACGTTTGTCTTTGCGATGTTCGTCTTCCACTCCGGGCCTTCACGCACGGCTTCAATCGCATCGAAAGCGTTCCAGATCCCACCGACATCGCCGGGTTCAGGCGGCGTGTAGTATTTCCACGAAACCGATTTCGCGTCGAGCAGATCGCGCATCGTCGGATACGTGAGACAGGGGAACGGCCCCTTATGGTATTCATTCTTCAGCTTTTTTGAGCCGTCGTAGACAAGCAGACTCGTCCTGGTCAGCGCATACATCGGCGGCTTCGGTGCATCACACCCCCACGGCATAGCCGAAGGAAAATCGACGAGGCTTTCCGTGTTCTGAGGCTGATTGATAATCGTGCTGCCCGCGATCAGGTCTTGATGCGCCGTGAAGCTGCCGCTGCCTTGCGTTTGAAACATATGATCGCCGAGCACGTACTGTTTTGCGATCGTCCAGTCGGGTGTAAGCTGCGCTGGGTCAACGTACTGGTAGACCGCCTTCCCCTGCGGACCGGGGCATTCACTTTTGCCGCCGGGTTCCGTACCAAATCCGTCCATCTTGCCGCCGTCGTAGTCTTTGACGAAGTTGTTATACGAATGACCAAAGTCGCATTTTCCTGACAGGTTGACTTTGCGCAGGTGAACCCTTACGTTACTGCCCGACGGCAGTTGCATACGACCGTGTGTCGTGCCGTCGGCGCCCGGAAACGTCGCAAAGAAATCGTCGAAGCTGCGATTCTCTTGGATCACGAGGACGACGTGCTGGACATATGGAGAGAAGCGGTGTTTGTCGGGGGCAACCGGCCCCAACTGCCGCGCCGGCTTAACGCCGCTCGTTGGCGTCATCGATCCGCCGGCGCACGCCGCAACGCCGAACGCGGCAAGCGTCACGCAAGCAAGACGACTCCCTCTATGGAGTAAATGCAAAAGCAGTTCCAGCGTGGTACTTGCCCATGTTACTCGTAGTGCCGTACAGTGTGCGCCTTAGGGGCGTCAACTGCGAAGCTGCAGGACACACGTCCTCGTGATGATGAAATGGAAAGTCATACAATGTCTGCAGCTTTCCATCGGTCGTGATGCTGAAGATGGTGCCGCAACGGTTCGCACCGTAACCTGTAAAGCCGTAGAGCTTACCGTTCATTGCGACGAGGCCGTCCGGGCCGCCACCGTCGCTGCCTCCCTGAAGTTTATAAAAAGTACTTGCTCCTGCCCGGCGGTCGTTACGCTAAAGACTACGCCACATCCGATCGGAGGTTCATAATGACCGCGAGACTCGTTACCGCCAAACGGTGCCGTGTAACGTACCATTTAGAACTTGGATCTCCCCCATCACCGGATTTTGAATTTCCAAAGCTATAGAGAACTCGTTCCTCTCCCGATGTCGTCACGCTAAAGACCGTTCCGTTGCCGGTCCTACCACCGTACGTGGTGATGCCATAAAGCACGCCCTTAAAAGAAACAATGCTGGTGGGCGTGTAGCCATCCGGACCGTGGTCAAGAGTGCCTCGAAAACGATGGAGTACGTTGAGGTCGCCGGACGGTGTCAAGCTGAAGATTGCACCGCACCCAAGCCCATAATTACCGCTCGATTTGTCACCGCCCCCTTCTGCCACCCCATATAGCGTACCGTTTAAGACAGTTAAGCTTACTGGGGCGACGCCGTCACGCGGGTTCGCTTGACTGAACGCATGCAGTATTTGCATGCGACCAGAGTGGGTTAGCGAGAAAACGGCACCGCCGCAATTATTATCCCCACAAGATCCTTGTTGATTCATCGTGCCGTAAAGCAGGCCGTTTAGCGGCGTGAGAACTGACGTGGGGTTGCCGTATCCGCTGTTGAGATTGTGAAGGACATCTTCGTCGCCCGACAGCGTCAATTTAAAAAACGCGCCCTTGTTGTAGCGCCCTCCGTACGTTGTCATGCCGTAGAACGCGTCGTGCCTGCTCGCGACCGTGAGCCCCAATGGCTCGATGCCGCGTCTGCCATAAAAGCTCGTAAGGATCTCGTAGGTGGGGGATGCCGAGTGTTGCAGCACTGTTTGCGGCGAGTTCACAACGCCTTGCGGCATCGCGGCGGTCGTTCCGATCGGCTGCGGTCCTCCGCACGCAGCCAGCATTGCCGCAGTCACGCAGCCGCTAAGTGCGTAACGGCCAAAGTCCAAGTTCTTCTCATGCGTTGCTCCTCGATCCATGAACGGACCAGCCGGAAAGAATGTTCTGGCTTGGCCGCTCAATTCCATCGCATTAAGGCGGGCCCGTTACGGCTTGAGCGAAAAGACTACCCCGGAGCCGTTACCGCCGTCGACGGCCGTGCCGTAGAGCGGGTTGCTGCCAGGAACTGCAGGTGCTGAGGCGATGGCATGGTAGCTCGGCTCGTGCATCCGCACGGGATGCGGAAAGGGCGTCATGCAGATGATACCTCGCAAGAGCTTCTTGACACTGGTCACCGGGGCCGCCGCATCCTCACACGCGAGTAGCGCCGGCGCAGGCAACGGGGTCTTCCATGTCGCGATCTTCCGCTTCACAAAGGAACACATGAACGATGTCAGGGCAGCGTTTCGCGCTCTCGCTGCCGCTTCGCGGCAGACTCAGGAAATCTCAGCTACGATGTCTACCGCGGTATTGATGACGAGCAGGAGTTCTATGTTGCTCCCCGACACGGTAACTGCGCGCCCGTTTGATGTCGCTTAGGCCCTAAAAATGTGCGCCCTGCGAGAGGTGCTCGCCGCGGAAGTCCCGCGCGCTCCGTGTAACGCGATGAGGTCCTGCACATCGAATCCGTGAGCCGGTGTACGTTTTGGACGGTAGGCGGTAACGGATCCGTTGCCATATCGCTGGTAGCAATAGGCGTAAGTAATACGCAGGATGTCGTACCCGCCGGTTAGATGACGAACGTATCGGCGACGGCGGATTGCTCACCCTGCGGCACCCTGAGTGGCAGGCGCGACGCACCAAGAGGCGCCCACAGCGAGAGGCGGCAAAAAGGAAAGCCGTATTATCCCCTCAGCGCGAATAAATTTCCAACTACTGCCGCGCCATTATCATATTGAGCACTTGCTCACGGTCAAGAAGATGATCCGTGCTCTCCGCAGCCGTTTCGATAACGACGACGTCTACCGTTCCGTTAAAGGCGCTCTTCTCGGCAGGCATTTCGGGGATCATTGGCGAGCCGCGCTTCAATCCGACATCAGATGTTTCATCGGCGGAAAAAACCATCGGAGCGGTCTGCTCGACTCGCCCGTTCCCAACTGCGTTCCCATCGATGTAGAGCGTAACGTTCCCGCCTTTGGCAAGTCCGCCGCCATCGTAGGCGAACTCCATCCTGACTTGATGCTTCCCCGGCGCAAGCCCCTGCGTGGACTCGATCATCGTTTCCCGTAGCCCAACGAAGTTGTAGAGATATATCAGCTTCCCGTTCTCGACGTAGAACATCCAACCGCCGCCGATTCCGCCTTGCGACAGAATGACTCCCTGCGCGGGCTCTCCTTCAGGAACGACAACCTGTGCGGTGATCGAATGGCTCTTGTTCTTGACGTTGATCAGGCCGTTCTCGTTGAGTCCGCCCATGCCGTTGGCAAGTACCTGTGATGTGCCGCGCACGAGCAGCGGTCGCCCGGCAAGATCGGAGTTGACCCGTTCCGCGCTGCGATCGTCCATCGGTAATACGTTGTTGCGCGTAGCCTCAATGATCCAAAGACGTTGGAGATCGTGCAGCTTGTCCGGCATCTCTTTCGAAAGATCGCGAGCCTGTGACCAGTCTTTCGTGGTGTCGTACAGTTCCCACACGTCGTCGTCAAAAGCGGGTCGCTCTCCCAGCATAATCCACGGCGTGCTGTGGCGCGTGACTGCCGTCCAACCCTTGTGGTAGATTCCCCGATTGCCGAACATCTCAAAGTACTGGGTTTCGCGACGCTCGCCCGCCGTGGCGTCGTCGAAGCTGTAGAGCATGCTGACGCCCTGCATCGGAACCTGGCCAACGCTATTGACCAAATAGGGCTCCGGAAGCTGCGCAGCCTCCAGGATTGTTGGCGCGACGTCAATGACGTGATGAAACTGATGACGGGTTTCGCCTTTGGCCTTGATGCCGTTCGGCCATCGCACGATTGTACCGTTGCGCGTGCCGCCCCAGTGCGATGCGATCTGCTTCGTCCATTGATAGGGCGTATCCATCGCGTGCGCCCAGCCAACCGCATAATGATTGTAGGATTCTGGCCCACCCAGTTTGTCTATGCGCTGCGCGAGGTAGTCATCTGTTTCAAGATCGCTTAGGCCGTTGAAAGAGAGCATTTCATTGTACGTGCCGCGCGGCGTGCCTTCCCCGAAGCACCGTTGTCGCCAATGATGTAGTAGATCAACGTATCGTCGAGCGCCTCAACCTGATCGAGCGCGTCGATAAGGCGCCCGATGTGGTAATCGGCGAACGAAAAGAAACCCGCGTACACTTCCATCTCGCGCGCCAGTACGCGTTGAAATTCGGCCGTTTGAGAATCCCAAGAGGGAATCTCCTCCGGGCGCGCCGTGAGTTCGCAATCCTGCGGAATCACGCCGAGCTGTTTCTGACGCGCAAAGGTCTCTTCGCGCAGTTTGTCCCAGCCTTGATCAAATTTGCCTTTGTATTTGTCGGCCCATTCCTTCGGCACGTGGTGGGGGCGTGCGTGGCGCCGGGCGCAAAGTACATGAAGAACGGCTTATCGCCGGCAAGCAGTCTCTGCTGACGCACCCAGGCGATCGCGCGATCCGTCATGTCCTCCATAAAATGGTAGCCTTCTTCAGGCGTCTTCGGCGGATCAACGACTTTCGTGCCTTCGTGAATCGAGGGATACCATTGATTCGTCTCCCCCGCGATGAAGCCGTAAAAGTGCTCGAAGCCCGACCCCGTCGGCCATCGATCGAACGGCCCGACGGGACTAGCCTCCCACACTGGAACCTCATGGCACTTGCCGAACTGCGCGGTTGAATAGCCGTTGAGCCGAAGAATCTCCGGCAGCGGCGCCATCGAGTTGGGCCGTACGGAGCTGTACCCCGGCGCTGACGTTGCGATTTCGGTAATCCCGCCCATTGCAACCGTGTGGTGATTGCGCCCGCTCAACAGTGCGGCGCGAGTCGGCGAACAGAGCGCCGTCGTATGGAAGCGCGTGTAGCGCAGCCCCTCCTTGGCAATCCGCTCTGCAGTGGGTGCCTGGCACGGACCGCCGAATACGCTCGACGCGCCAAAACCGACGTCGTCGATCAGAACGATAAGTACGTTTGGAGCGCCCTTGGGCGGTCGCAACGGCTCGATTGGCGGAAACTTTGAATCTGGGTCCTTCGCGTCATACGCAACGAAGCCGGCGTACGGCTGGTCTGGGATGGGCAGCACTTCCCGCATTTGGCCTCCATAACACGCGGCGACATGATTCGTCGCTCCTTGTTACTTGCCAGCTACGACGAGCACGGAAAATATCCCACGTTTAATGCTTTGATAAGATATGACGCGCGCACATCTCTTCACACCAAGCTAGAATCTGCGCTCGAATGGCGTCGCGAATCTCTCGCGTCTTGGCGAGCCGCTCTTCCCAGGTGCCTCGCAAGCTTGCGGGATCAGGGAAGCTCCAATGTAACCGCCTTGCTGTACCTGGAAAGATTGGGCAACGCTCTGCGCTCGTCTCATCGCAGACCGTTATGACATATGAATAGAGCCTGCCGGCTTTAAAAAGATCAAATGCGCTTTTTGTTTCATTTGCGGATATGTCGATACCGACTTCGTGCATCGCGGCAATCGCTAAAGGATTGAGTACGCCAGGATCAAGCCCGGCGCTTTCAGCTAAAAAATCCTCGGGGCAGATGCTATTAAGGAATGCTTCCGCTATCTGACTGCGCGCCGTATTACCCACACAAACGAACAGTACTTCGCGCTTCATTTATGTGGAAGTAACACGGGATCAGCACCGCGTCTGTTGATTGGCGCGAGCCACCCGAATACCAACGTGGCGCAAGCAGCACCGAAGAATTCAGCAACGATGAAGCCCGGGGCGTCTTGCGGCCGTATACCGGCGAAAGTATCAGACAATGACCGAGCTATAGTCACAGCGGGGTTCGCGAACGATGTAGACGCGGTAAACCAGTACGCCGCGACGATGTAAGCGGCGACGGCGAAGGGAATGTAAAGTGAGCGAGAACGTACACACCCCAAAACGACAAGGAGGAGGCCGAATGTCGCAATGAATTCAGCCAGCCACTGCGCAGGTCCAGTGCGTATGCGGTGCGAGACAAAGAAAGGGGGGAGCCCAAACATTACGTTGGCGGAGGCTACGCCGATCATTGCGCCGGAAAGCTGCGCTAGAAAGTACGCCGGAACTTCGCGCCATGGTAAACCGCCGCGCAGTGCGTCGACGAACGACACCGCTGGATTTAAATGCGCACCGGAGATCGGCCCAAGCGCCGCAATCAGGCACATGAGAACGCCGCCCGTCGCGAGAGTATTAGCGAGCAGCGCGATCGCGTGATTCCCACCGCTTAGACGTTCCGCCATTATACCCGACCCGACGACGCCCGCCAGGAGAAAGGCAGTGCCGAGCGTTTCAGCGGCGCTACGCCTGAGCAACGTCACGGCAACACGTGCGGCTTTCGGCCGCTGCGGTCGTGCAACACGTGGTAGCGGCAGCATCACGCTCTGCCGTATCTTCGTGTACCGTGTAGACTTCCCAACGCCGGCCCTCTGGATCGACGGCCCATACTTTAGTTTGATTCGCATAGCAGCACGTCTCTTCGCGTTCGATAGACGAGGCAAGCCCCGAGCGTTGCAGACGAGCTATTGCGCGCTCTACATCCTCGATCGAATCCACACAGAAGCCATAGTGCGCGTCGTTCGTGAGCGAGACGGAGCTCCTTAAATCAAGCGCGAGCTCAAGCTCCGGCCGTTCGGTGATGAACAATGCGTAATCGCTCAACATCTTCGTGGGCTTCGCGTCGAGCAGCGTTGAGTAGAACTGCACGCTCTGAGCGAGGTCCGTGGTGGCGAGATTCAGGTGGATCTTCACGCATGTACTTTCTGCCGGAAAACGAGGGCTAAGGCATGGCTCAGTCGAGCACGCGCATCTGCCGCGAGTTGGTAATACACCCAGGTACCGCGCCGATCGCACGTCACCAGACCGGCCTCGCGCAAGATGCGCAAGTGATGCGAGACGGTTGGCTGATTCAAAGGGAGAGCGTCGGTAAAGTCGCAGACGCAGACTTCATCCGTTGCAGAGGCGAAGGTCGCTAACATAGTGAGGCGGTAAGGGTCCGCGATCGCCTTGAGGAGAGCAGCAGCGGGCTCAAAGTCCGTCTCGACGACCGTCGCTGGGGGGCAGCACCGTTGCATCGACATCCTTCGATATTACCTACTGTATTCATTTCTGTCAATACAGCAAAGAAAAGGAAAAAGGAAACGTTTCATGCCGCTCACACAGCTCGACCCCTCCGCCGCGCTCGTCGTCATCGACCTACAAAAAGGTATCGTCGGCATGCCGTGCGGCCCGCACGCCACCGCCGACGTCGTCAAGCGCAGCGCCGAACTCGCAAGCGAATTCCGCAAACGCAATCTTCCGGTCATCCTGGTCAACGTCGAGGGGCGCGCCCCTGGGCGCGTCGACGCGACGATGAACTTCGTCTCCACCGGCCGGCTGGGCCGAACTCGTACCCGAATTGGGCCGCCAGCCGAGCGACTACGCTATCACGAAATTCCAAATCGGCGCCTTTTACGGAACGGCGCTCGAACGAATTCTACGACGCGCCGGGGTTACGCAGATCTTTCTCACGGGTGTCGCTACGACCGCCGGTGTCGAAGCCACCGCTCGCGAAGCCTACGATCGTGGCTTTAACGTCGTCATCGTTGAAGACGCGATGTCGGACATGAGCGCCGACAACCACAACCACGCGATGAGCGCGGTTTACCCTCGGATCGCCGAAGTCACGACCACAGCCGATGCTCTCGCGAAACTGCGCGCAGCGTAAAGCGCGATCCCTTTGCTACTTAGCACGCGCTACGCGATTCATCGCCCCAACGATGTGCTTAGACATCGCTCCCGCCACCATGCCCCGCATCGTCGATGATGTCCAGCACGCTGCCCCGCCAAGCATGCTGGAGCCGCCACGCGGTCTCAACAGGGCTGCTGATATCGTAGCGTCCATGGAGTAGGATTCCCGGAATGCCGTTGAGTACGGAGGCGTTGCGGATTAACTGATCCTCGCCTAAGAACGCGGCATGCCTCCAGTAGTGCGTGACGAGGCGTGTAAAAAGCAGTCTGAACGCTCGATCCTGAAAGCGGCTGTTTGGACTGTATCCCGGAGAGAGCGAAATATGCGCATCTTCCCACGCGCACCATTGACGGGCCGCCAGCTCTCGAATCTCCGGATCGGTACTAAAGACTAGCGATGCATAAACGTCGACTAAGTTCGTGTGCTGGGTCGAATCACGAGCTGTAACGGATGCGAACCTCTCCCACTGCTCTGGAAAAATGCGACCGATGTGGTGCGTTATCCATTGTACTTCGTGGTGCGACGTGGTAGTTACGCATGCTAAGACCATGGCGGCGACACGGCGCGGATAGGTTTGGGCATAGGAGAGTCCAAGCGTGGTTCCCCACGAAACGCCAAGGAGAGTCCACCGATCTATCCTTAGATGTTCGCGCAAACGCTCCAAGTCTTCAATCAAATGAGCGGTCGTATTGATCTCGAGATCCGCCGCGTTTTCCACTTGCGGCCGGCTGCGTCCGCAGCCTCGCTGATCGGTCAAGACAATCTTGTAAATCGCCGGATCAAAGTAACACCGGCTTCTTGGAGTGCAACCCGATCCGGGGCCGCCGTGAAGATATAGAACTGGACGGCCGTCTGGATTACCTGAGCATTCCCAATAGATCTGTTGGGCGTCGCCAACGTCGAGCATGCCGCTCTCGAAGGGATCGATGTTCGGGAACATGCGAGCTTGCTTCTGGACGAAAGACTTCCGATACTACATAAGGACGTTCGAACTTCCGGGCGCCGGCGAGCCTTCGCGTCTACGCTGCGAGGCTGCGACGCTGGAAGACACGAAGCGGTGACGTATGAATTGGGAAGCGGTCACCGCCTGGAGCACGGCATTTACGGGCCTCGTCATCTTGATCACGGCACTCGTCGGCGTCAACCAACTGGTCCAGCTTCGCGCGCAACGGCGCGACACCGCAGCAGTGGAGCTCATGCGATCGCTCCAAGACCCCGATTTTTCCCGCGCGCTCGCGCGGATCTTGGCGCTTCCGCCGGCTATGCCCGCAAAGGATCTGCGCGCGCTAGGCCGCGATTACGTAGAGGCGGCTGACATTCTCGCGATGCGTTTCGAGCTGCTCGGCGTTCTGGTTTACCGCGGGGCCGTTTCGTTCGAGGTAACCGAAGATTTAGGCGGGGGAGCCGTCCTCGCCGTTTGGTTACGGCTTAAAGAGCTTGCATTTGAGACTCGGGAAACCCAAAGCTATCCGATGTACCTCGAGTGGTTTCAATGGCTGGCCGAGCAATTCGAAAAACGTGACCGGCTCCAACAAACTCCCGCGCACGTGCGACACCGCGACTGGACTCCCGGCAAGTCAACATTCCGCTAGCGAGCTAATGATCGACGTAGTTGGAGACCTCGCCCATCGTGGGGTCGAGCCGCAGGTCTTCGTAGCTATATCGCCGCTCGTCGTGCCCTTGTGCGGTCTTCACCCGCACGACGACATCGTGCGGGTGCACCTCTTTGACGGTACCTTCCTCGTTGCTCCCATCGATGAACACTCTATCGCCGACCTTTAACATGCGCGTTCCTTTCCGTGTGGACGATTTCCAAGCGAGTTTGATTGACGTTTAATAATCGGGGAGCCCGAGCGACGTTTGGCGGAGAAAGTATTGCTTACCGTATTTGGCGCGAATTCGCGTGAATTTGTGACTTGCTTTGTTGAAGTTAAAGCAATCCGAGAGATCGTCGGATCGAACGTCCGTCGTCCCCAGTGACCCGAGGTTGAACTGCCTCCTCCGTGAATTTCAATATGGAGCCGAATTCATGATGAACGGTTGAAATGTAGCCGCGTTTGGCGTACGGCGAAATCACCAACAACGGTACGCGGAAAGAAAGTTCGTAAGAGTTGTAGCGAGTGGGCGGCACGTGGTCGAACCACCCGCCCCAATCGTCCCAGACGACGAAGATCGCGGTGGTCCCCCAATATTTGCTGTCGCCGATCGCATTCACGATGGACGCCACCCATGACGGCCCGGAGCCATTGTTGCGAAGTGAATGATCCGAAGCGGCCGTAGAGGGCGTAATCCAGGTGACGTTTGCCAGGTATCCGTTGCCGATATCGGTGAGGAATCGCGAGGATGGGGTTATCACGTTCGCGCTGTATTCCGCTTTCTTCTCCCACAAGGGTTCAATCGCGTCCAGGCCGTTCCAATAACCGGCCCCTGCAACGTTTTGATAGTAGTGCCACGAGAGGCCGGCGTTGTCAATAAGGTTGGTTAATGCCGACCGGTTGAAACAGGGAAACGTGCTTTGGTTTTCGTCGCCGGCGTCGTTGATAAGCTCCACCAAGGTGCCCTTTGGCGAATCGCAGCCGCCCGTGGCAATACCATTGCGAGTAAGTGCGTTGTCGGCCGCACGCAGCGCGGAACCGTTGAAAGTCGTCGAGGTTCCGCTCACAAGATATTGATGCGCAGGAAAACTGGGGCCCTGATTGCTCTGGAACATTGCGGATCCGAACGTGTATTGCGTCGCGAGATCGTAGTACGGCTGCACCTGACTTTGCGGGACGTAGCCGTAAACGGCAACGGATGGAGACGGGCAGTTCGCCGTATTCTTGCACTTTATACCGGCATGGTTCCAGCCGTTGAGTTTGCCATTGGCGTATTCTGTGACGAAGTCCGCATGATTGTGGTCGGGATCATAGTTCGCGGTCAACGACACCGCTTGTAACCGTACGGATTGCCCTTGGGAATTCTGGCCATAGGAGACGGTATTCGCCCCCGCTAGGAAATGGAATAGGTTATCGACCGACCTGTTCTCTTGTATGACGATGACGACGTGTCGAATTCCCGAGATCTGAGGACCGTACGAGGTTCGTGCCGCGGTGGTCATTGCCGGCGGTCGCGAAGCGGCCGGCATCTGACTGCCGCTGTTGCAAGCGACGACGACTAGCAGGGCTGATAAAGTAGCTCTCTTCAACGTTGGTGCGTCCTCTTTTGGGCTTTTGCGCGCAGCGGTATGGCCCATGGGCCGTAAGGAGCGAGTTACGAACCGGTAATTTCATCACCGTGCGAGCTATCAATAGCTCACTTGCTGAGGGCGAAGGAGAAGTTGAGCATTCGGTGGGCTCGCGGCGATGATGCCGATGAGCCCTCGTGATGAGCCGGCGAGCCTCGAGTGGCCGGACGCTCATAAACTCTCAGTTTGATGCGTTGGCGTGGTAAGCCTTTCCGGATTAAAGTCGTTCCAGCAGCGGCTCGTCGTCCAAACGCGACAATTCCTCCGGCACGCGCGCTCGGATGCGCGTGGCGAGCTGCGCCGCCAACTCCTTGCGACGATCGACGGCCAGCGCGTCGCGGCGGTCCAAAAACCTTTTGATCAATGCTCGTTCGTCGCCGTTGAGGTACCGAGTTGGAGCGTAGGCCGGCTCGTATCCCCGGTCGATTGGCGGCCGCGGAGCGGTTAGACGCGCGTCGCGTACGACGATCGTTCCCGCGGCGAGGTCGCCGAGGCGCTTATTTTCGGAGGAAAGCAGCGCGCTGATTGCCGCAAGGATATAGTAACCGATGAGCTGTTCGCCGACCCGAATCAAGTTGCGAATCAGCGAAGCGCCGGCATCGATCGGATAGCCGCCGTCGCGTACGACGCGAAGGCCGAGAAGCTTTTTGCCGGGGGTCTGCCCGTTCCACAAGGCTTCGAAGACGATAAAGTAACCGAACAAAACGGCAAACACGACCGCAATGATGAGCGCAATCGCAAGGCTCGTTGCAACCTTGTCAGTCAGCTGCAGGGTGTGCCGCGCGGCGCCCACGCGCGATAGCGCCAGAAAAAGGCTTCCGAATATCGCAAGCAGCACGAAGATCTGAATCGCCTGATCGACGATGAGTGCGAGGAAACGGCTTCCCAAACCGGCGAGCTCGTAGCTGAACGCGATGCTCTCGGGTGTACGAACCTCAAGCGTACGGTCCACACCGGCCAGGTTCGACGGCCGCCGCTCGCCAACTCCCCAAGCGTTGACGCAAACCGTTTTCGTTGCCCGTCGCTCTGATACGTGGCAGCGTCTCGATGCGCTCCTAAAATTCATCGAACGTCGGGGCGTACGCGCGCTGTCGCCTGAGAAGATTTTCGAGCTCGGCCGGCTCTACCGTGCGACGGCGAGCGACC
This sequence comes from Vulcanimicrobiota bacterium, assembly GCA_963719905.1. Classification (GTDB taxonomy): domain Bacteria; phylum Vulcanimicrobiota; class Vulcanimicrobiia; order Vulcanimicrobiales; family Vulcanimicrobiaceae; genus Cybelea. Next base: position 166,796 of record CAVRDR010000003.1, on the reverse strand, counting down.
TCGCTTACGCGCAGGGGCACGGCTACGATCGAGCGCTGCTCGAGTATCTGAACCGCAGCATCGCCCGCGCCCACGCGCACGTCTACGCACGAGCCCCCGAGAGCAGCATGAAGCGCGTCGCCGATTTCTACGCATGGGGCTTTCCGCGAGAGTTTCGACGGTCGCTGCCCTACGTCGCTATTTGCGCGGCCATTACCGTGGCGTGCGCGGTGGTCGCATACGTGCTGGTCCGCAATAACCCGGCCGACGCCTATGCGCTGCTGCCGAGGCTCCTCGTTCCCGAGACGATTCGCAAGAGTCTGCATGACTCGAACTTTGCCGTAGATCCGAGTTTTGCGCCGGCAATGTCGGCGATGATCGTCACCAACAACGTAAAGGTGGCAATCATTGCTTTCGCGGGCTCGGTTACGCTCGGCGTGCTGACCGTGTACATCATCGCCTTTAACGGGTTGATGCTGGGCGGACTGGGGGCGCTTTTCACCAACGCCGGATTCGGCAGCGATTATTGGGCGACGATCGCACCGCACGGAATCATCGAGCTAACCGCCATACAGATCGCCGGAGCTGCGGGCCTGCTTATCGCGGCCGGCGCCGTCTATCCGGGACGACGGCGGCGCCGCGATCTCATCGTCGCAAATGCCAAACGAGCGGGAACGCTTATCATTGGCGTCGCTTCCATGCTTATCGTGGCCGGCACCATCGAAGGGTTCGTCTCGCCGCAGCGACTCTCGGCATCGGCCCGTGTCGCTGTCGGGCTCTTCACGGCCGTCTTGATGATTCTATATTTTGCGGGCGCCGGCCGCCCTAGAGCAGGCCGCGCCGCTTGACGCGCAGATATTCGTCAATCAGCGTCATCGTCAGCTTCGCGGCTGGTACGTCAATAACGATTATCCCACGGCGTTCGAGCATTGCAGAGGCGAGGCGCCGTTCGTTCGCCAGTCCGAGCGCGACGTTCGCCCGATAGGCGTCGCTCACGCTCTGCGGCTCCTGCGAAAGTGCCGCGCCCACCGCCGCATCGTTCATGAAGACACAGATCAACACATGGTGTTTCGATAACGATATAGCCTCGGACATCACCGTAGCCTGCGAGAGCGGATCGATCACATCGGTTAGAAAGATTATCAACGAACGCTTATGCAAATGATGGCGGAGATAGGCGAAGGCGCGCGTATAGTTCGATTCCTCAAAACGCGGCTCGAGCCCGTACAGGGTCTCGGAGAGTCCCGCGATGGAAGAACGAGTCGACCGGGGTGCGCTCGCGGTAAGGATTTCCCGGGCAAACGCGACGAGACCGACCCGGTCGCTGGCGAGTCCCGCGATCGTCGCTAGGGAGAGCGCGGCCGTGACGGCATAATCGAGCTTGCGGCCCGTTCCGATTCGAGGCGTCATGAGCCGGCCGCAGTCGATCAGCAGCAACACGTTTTGGCTTCGCTCCACTTCGTGCTGAGCCACCATGAGCTTCCCGCGTCGCGCGGTGGCCTTCCAATCGATCGTGCGGAACGCGTCGCCGTCGCTCCAATCGCGTAGCGACTCGAACTCCGTTCCGGCACCGCGCAGCTTCATGTGGCGCAATCCCGCTTCGATGAGACGGTTGCGGACGTGGAGCCGGCCGTACCGTTCGACCGCCGCGAGATCGGGATAGACGCGGATCGCTTCGCGTGCTCCGATCCGCCGGCGGCGACGCACGAGTCCAAGTGCATTCTCGTACCAGACGTAGAGCGTTGTGAGCTCGTCGGCTCCGCGCGAGATCGGCGTGACGGGACGAACGATCGTCGCGCGGCTCGCAGCCGGTACGGCGCTGATGAGTTCGTCGATTCCGAAACGCAATGTGCGAAGCGGCGTTTCGATAATTCCCAGGCGCACCGCGCGGTTCGATCGGTTTTCGATCGTATAAGAAAGCTCGGCGATCACGCCCAGCGCGAAGTGCTCGGGAGGCGTTCGGCCGATGCGCAAGGTGGATGGCAAGGGCCCGAGCACGACGTCGATAACGGCAGCAACGGCAAGTAAGCTCGCCAGCCCAATGGCAAGCGGGACGAAGATCGCAACGCCGGGCGAACATGCGGCGAGCAAGGCAATCGCCGTCAGTGTCCAGAGAAAGCGCGGCGTGACCCATCCGGGAAGCCAGATTCTAGCCACGTGGAACGGGGACCGCCGCGAGGACATCCCGCACCACGCTGCGCGCGGAAATGCCTTCGATTTCGGCATCGGGTGCGACGATCAAGCGGTGCGGAATCACGAAGTCGGCAACCTCTTTTACGTCGTCTGGCGTAGCGAAGTCTCGGCCGACGATAGCGGCCGCTGCCCGTGATGCCGTAAGGAGTGCAATAGCGGCGCGCGGCGAGGCTCCCAGCGTTAGCTGCGGATGAGACCGCGTCGCCGCGACAATCCGATACGTGTACTCGCGCACGCCCTCTGAAACGTGGACGCGCCGGACGAATTCTTGTGCTTCGAGCACTTCGGGCGCGTTGGTAACCGGTGCGATGTTCGACGTTTCCAAAGCGCGCGCATCGAATCCGGCCGCCGAGCGGGCGAGCAACTCCAATTCTTGCGCCTGCGCTGGATACGACGACACCGCCTTGATCATGAAACGATCGAGTTGCGCTTCGGGGAGCGGATAGGTGCCTTCGTATTCGATCGGATTCTGGGTGGCGCAGAGCAGAAATGGCTGCGGCAACAGATGGGAGACTCCGTCGATGGTAACGCGCCCCTCCTCCATCGCTTCAAGCAGCGCCGCTTGAGTCTTGGGTGGTGTGCGGTTCACTTCGTCGGCAAGCACGACGTTCGCCACGATTGGACCGATACGCGTGGTGAATTGTGCCGTCTGCGGGTTGAAGACCGTCGTGCCGACGACGTCTGAAGGCATCAAGTCGGGCGTAAACGCGATGCGACGGAACTCTAGGCCTAAGAGTAGCGCGAGCGCGCGCACCGCTAAGGTCTTGCCGGTACCGGGCACGCCTTCGATCAGCACGTGACCGCGTGCGAGCAGCGCAATCGTCAGACCCAGGATCAAGTGATTGGAGCCGACCAAGACGCTTTCCATTCCATCGGATAACCGGCCGGCGATCTCTTGAACCGATCTGCTCACGCGTGTTCCTTCCGGCGTTGGAAATCAACGGTTGCTTCCCACACCACCTCGTCGTCCGGCGGACGCACGCGGGAACGCCGCATGAGCTCGGCCATCGCTGCGATGTAATGCGATGAGTCGCGCTCGTCCGGGGCGTCGGGCAGATGCGGAGGCGCGAACGGGACGTTTCCACCAATAAGCGCGATCGCAACGATCGCAACGACGATCCAGACGGCCGCACGCACCGATGCCGGCAGGGCGCCCCACGTCGTCAAACCATTGTCGTAACCGTGGACGTACTCGTCAAAGGCCGCCTCGCCGTGGCCGGCCATTGCGTTGTAGGCGAAGCGAAGGTTGCCGGCATCGCGCAGCCGCGCGTTGCCGAAGATCGCCGGCGCGGTAACCGCGATCACTTCGCCGCGTCCAAACCGGTACCACACGGCAACGATTCCCTCATCGTTTGCGAGCAGCGGAACGCCGTGGGGTTCCTTGAACGGAAAGATCCAGTCGACCGGCCCGCGCACGCTCGCAACGCCGGCTGTATAGGCATTGCGTGCGAGCGCGATCGCGCTTCCGCGACTCGCCATTTGTGACGTCGAGCCGACTCCCGGCGTAAAGTCCTGCTGACCCACGAACTCGCTGTCGATTGCAACGAACCTTCCCCCGTTTCGTACGAAGCGGCGTAGAAATGCGGCATCGTGCTCGTCAAGTGGCTTGGCCGAGGGATCGTGCTCGTATCCGGTAACGATCAGCGTCTTGATCGACGAATCGAGCGTCGGCAAGTCGCGTTCGAAGCGCCGCGCCGGAACGCCGGCGGCGCGCAGCACCTCATAGAGGGCTCGATATCCGTTTGCTCCGGTGTCGTAGGTTGAATAGACCGAAGGGCGCCGTTCTTGCTCCATTGCGTTGCGCTCGTAACCCAGCAGGACGAGCGCCAGCCCGCAGACGGTCAAAACGATGACCTCGAGGCGCAGCTTTATGGCGCTGCTCCTTCCTTCAAAAGACGGTCGAAGGCGTCGCGCGCGCGATTCCACTGCGGTTGCTCGACATCGCGTTCCGCGTAGGCTTTTTCGACGAACGGAGCAGTCACCGCATCGAACGGCTCGACGAGTGCCGCATTGTGCGCGCGGAGCTCGCGCCGTAGATCGCCGACCGTGGCGCTGCGGCCGGCTTCGACCGCACCGCGGCCATCGAGCAATGCGACGGTTGCGCTAAAGAGAAGCAGCGCCGCGTTGCCGTACTCGCCGCGGCTTGCCGCCTCGCACGCGCGCCTATATAAGGAAAGCGGATTCGGCGCGAGCGTGAGCGACTCGGTGCTCCGGCGCAAGTCGGAACGCGCGAGCTGAAGGTTCCCTACAAGACGAACCACGGCGAAAAGCAAGATCAGCCCAATAAGGAGCAGCAGCACGTCGCCAATGCTTGCCGCTTGCTGCTTACCGACGTGCACGCGGGCAAAGAGCGTGTGCCAAAACCGTTTCCAAAGGTCGGCGAACCACGGTAGCAGGCGCAACCACCAGGGTTGCGTCGCTGCCGACGCTGGTGACGGCTTGGCGAGTTGATAACGTCCGGCAATATCGAGCTCGTGGCGCGCCCGCGCGTCGAGATTGGCTGGCGCCGGCAACGCGACCCGAGGCGCAGTCTCGAGCCGAGCTGCGGAGTGCGCAGGATTCGCGCGCAGCCAGCGTTCGACCAGCCCCTCGCGGGACGGCGCCGCGAGCGCAAGCGCCGCAGCGGCCGCAGCGATCACGCTACCGTTGCGCTGGTCAGACGCTTGAGGCTGGTTTCGAGATCGAACCCCTCGCGTCGAATGCGGACGTCGAAGTAATAGACCGCCAAGAGCACGACGCCGAATGGCGCGATGACGGCGCGCGCAAGCGACTCGATAATCGCCTGCAGAAGTGGCAAGTGCGCGAAGGCTGCGACCAGGCCGATCATGCCGAACACCGCCGACCCTCCAAGGATAACCGCACAGATTGCAATTGAGAAAAGCAGCGCCCGCCAGAACTCGCTGCGGTTGAAGACTCTCGAAAAGCCGAGTACGAGCGATTCGACTACGCCGCGCTCCTCGATGACGGCCGCGTACATCGAAAACGTCAGCGCGACGACGAGCGGCGCGAGCGACGGGAGCAATGCGAGGATGACGATGAGGCCGACGGCAAAGCTAATCCAAAATGCCACCGGCGTAAGGGTAAGGAAAAGCCCGATTGCAAGTGATAAAATGACGGCGACGGCGCTTACGACGACGTCCCACCCGGCAAAGACGAGCAGCGAGATGCCGATCATTCCCATAATCTGCGGCCATCGGCCAAAAGCGACCTCGTAGCAGATGCGAAACTCGACCGGGAGGTCCCGATAGAGCCGCGCGACGCCGACCGCGACCGCATTGAGCGCAAACGGCCACGCAGCATACGTCAGGAGCAATAATGCGATGAAGATGCCGATCGATGCTGGGGAGTTAAAAGTCGGCGGCATATGCTCGGTCCGAATGCGCTCGGGGTGAGTAAAAATGCGAACCAAAGCATCGAGCTGCGGCTGCGAGCTAAGATCGAGGAAATATTGCAGGATTGCAAGCGGTACGACCAACACCATCACGATGGCTGCAAACGGCACGAAGTTCCGAATGTAGAGCGTAATGGCCCGGTCGAAGATCTCACCGAAGCCAAGGGGTCGCAGCTCCATTGCGAGCGCCTTCTTGCCGAGGCTCGCAAACACCCGGTAACGCTAAAGTTTGCCGCGCAGCATCACGCGAGCGGCGTTCCAGCCGGCGGCGCCCATCACGCCGCCGCCGGGATGTGCCGCAGCCCCGCACAGATAGAGTCCTCGAATCGGCGTAGCATAACCCGCATAACCAGGAACGGGGCGAAACGCGAAGAGCTGATGCAGCGGCATCGCTCCTTGGAAGATGCTTCCGCCGGTAAGCCCAAACGTAGCTTCGAGATCGACCGGAGTGAGAATCTGCCGATCGATCACCGAGTCTTTAAAACCTGGCGCGTAGCGCTCCACGACGTCGAAGCAGCGATCGGCGTACTCGTTGCGCAGCGCGTCGGTCCACGGGCCGTCGTTCAAGCGATAGGGCGCATACTGCGTGAACATCGACATGAGGTGTTTGCCGGCCGGCGCGACGGTCGAATCCAGAGAAGAAGGCATCGTACATTCGACTACCGGCTCGGATGAGAACGAACCGTACTTCGCGTCATCGTAGGCCCGCTCGATGAAGTCCTGATCGGGACAGAGGTGCACCGTGCCGAAATGCTGGGGGCCGGGATCGTGTCCGGGCAGTGCACTAAAGCTCGGGAGCCGCTCGAGCGCGACGTTGATCTTGCACGATGCGCTGCTGTACGAGATCCGTCCGACCGCCTCTCGAAACTGCTCCGGCAGCTCGGCCCCATCCAAAAGTTTCTCAAACGTGAGATGGCAATCCACCCCGCTTGCAACGTGCTTTGCCGCGATTTCCTCGCCGTTTGCCAGAGCCGCCCCCGTCACGCGCCCGTCTTTGGTTAAGATCCGAACGACCTCGGCCTCGGTACGGATTTCGACGCCTAAATCTTTCGCCGCCCTTGCAAGCGATTGCGTTAAGCCGCCCATGCCGCCGCGCACGTAGCTCCAAACACCGCGCTTTCCGTTCGTCTCTCCCATGACGTGGTGGAAGAGAACGTATGCCGTGCCGGGCATCGACGGCGCCATGAAGGCGCCGATAATCGCATCGGTCGCGATCGTTCCCTTGAGTTCTTCGCTCTCGAACCAGCGATCCAAAATCGGACGTGCCGCCCCGGTCAGCACCTCGATCGCCTCGCCCATGCCCGGGCCAAGTCGCTGAAGTGCGCGTCCCATCTTGCCGGCTTCCAGCAACTGGCCCAGGCTTGGACGCATGAGGTTGGGCGGGATCTGCGTGAGCGTCGGCTCAACCACCGAAGCGACGCGCTCGAGCATCGCTTCGTATTTCGGATAGCTCTCGGCGTCGCGTTTGCTGAACTTACCAATCTCTTCGACGTCGCGCACCGTTCCGGTTCCCAGCATCAAGTACCGCCCATCTAGGAACGGCGAGAACGATGCCGGGTTTCGCTCGATGGCCTCAAAACCGTACTCCTGCAGACGAAGATCGCGCAGTATCTCCGGGCGGAAAAGGCTATTGACGTACGCCGCAGTCGAGACTTTAAAGCCCGGGAAAACTTCCTCGGTAACGCACGCGCCGCCGACGACGTAACGTCGCTCCAAGACCAGCACGCGCCACTTCGCCCGTGCCAAATAACAGGCCGTAACGAGGCCGTTATGGCCGCCGCCTACGACGATCGCGTCGTACTTACCGTTGCGCACTCTAAATGCTCAGCTTCAAGCTGAAGTAGGCGTTGAAGGGCTGGTTGATCGAATTCGTCTGATCGTTGTAGGTGCCGAACTCTGGCTGGTAAGGATAGCGCAAAAAGGTTTGCACGTTCGCGCCGGGATTATACGCGTTGCCGACCGGCGGCGTACTCGGGCCGCCGATGAGATTGGTGTAAATACACGTCGAATTGCTCCAGTAGTAGGTGAAGGCGGTGTGCTGACCGGCGAAACAAGTCTGCAGCAAGTTTGCCAGGGTAACGGAGGCGCTCACGCGCGGCGAAACTTGATATGAGATCTGCAGGTGACCGAGAAGCTGAGCAGGCTCGCGAAACGCCCCGATGGCATCGAACTGTCCGGTGTATGGGTCGGGAATCGAAAGCGTCGCCGCACACGCGGCATCGTTGGCATTGAACGGGGCCCCTCCGGCCGCGCCATACGGATAACGGGGATCGCCCGTCGTCGAACCCGTCAGCGGCTTTCCGCAGCCGGCCGCCGGGTCGATCCCCGGTGTAGTGAGCGGTGCGCCGTACCGATTTCCGGCGACGAATTGGAACGAAGGCGTGATCGTAAACGGGTTATGCTTGTAATTCAAGATGAGCGTGGCAACGTACGGATAGTTGAACGCGTTGACTCCCGAGCCGATTGGTCCCGGAAAGACCGAATACGGAAGATACGAGGCGGTTGGGTCGAGCAGCGAAAAGGCCGGCGAGAGCCAGTAAGGGTTGGCGACGTCGCCCGCTTTACAAGACGGATCCGGGTTGCCGCCGGGAGTATAACATGCCGCCGCCGCGAGCCCATTGGTTGTCGTACCGCAGAGCGCTTCTCCAAACTGACTCTTCTTGTAGAAGCTGCCGCCCGGCGCGCACGATTTTGTGTACGCGTTGTACTGCGAAATGCCCGAGTTGATCGGCGAGATCACGCTCGTGCCGTTGGGCAGGAGACTGAATTTCACCGTCACGTACGTATAGGCGAACGAGAGCTGCGCCGCAAAGCCGTTGCGGCTGAAATCGCCCTTATCGAACTGAAACTCGAAGCCCTTGGAAGTCTGAAAGCCTGCGTTGAGTCCCGAAACGAGTCCGGTCGTGTAGTTGACGTAGAAGTTCTCGATCTGGTCTTGCGTTTGTCGGAGAAACGGCGTCAGCTTGAACGACATGTCGGTTCCGGGAAAGTGGTGCTCGATCGAAAAATCGCTGTTGTATGAGACCGATGGCGCGACCTCGTGTCCGGGCGTCGTAAACCCGAGTGCGTAGAATTGAGCCAGCGTATCCGGAAGGTTCTGCTGCAGGCCATTGTACTGCTCGTAGGCCGCACTAGGCTGTTCGTTATACCTGCCGTAGCTCGCGCGCAGCACCGTGTCGGGATTTACCGTATACGTCGCGCCGAATCGCGGCTGCGGAATGTTGTAGTCGAACGCGCCCGCGACGTTCTGCATGTTGGCGTTGACGTATTGCTTGCCGAAGGCCGAGCAGGGCCTCTGCGAGTTCGTGGTCCAGCCCGACGATCCAACGAGCGCGCTCCGATCGACGAGCGTGAGCGTCTGTGTATTGAAGCACGTATCCTGATTGAAAGCGTTAAACCAAAAGTCTCGTGCGGGGCCGAAATCGGTGTTGGCTCCCACATAGTCGTAGTTATCGACGCGCAGGCCGAGGTTGAAAAAGAGCTTGTCGCTCGGTCGCCATTGATCGGTGATCGAGTAGCCGGTGAAGTATGGGGTAACGGTGTTGTTCAGTCCGTATGCGCCATTCTCCACGAGATAATAAGCGCACGGGCCGCCGCCGCAGCTCAGGCCGCTGACGTTGGAGTGTGCCGTCGGATTGCTCAGCAGGAGAAAGGTTGGGAGCGATCCGTAGGTGACGCCGCTCGCCTGTCCGTCCGAGCATGTCGTCGGCGCCGTATAAGGAGTGCCTCCGCCGTAAAGGTGGTAACAGGTTCCACTTAATGGGTTATTCCGGTTGACCAGCACGGCAAACGCATTGCCGTAGGCGGTGCCGTATTGGAACATTTGCTCGTTATAGATGCGCGCGCCGGTCGAGGTCGTGTACGATCCCTCTGCCTCGAGGAGATCTTGGGGACTGAGCTGGTCGGTGAAGTTCACGCTGACACCGCGCGTGTGATTATTGATCTCGTAATCGCCGGAATCGTAGTAGGCGTAGGGCTGCAGCGACATCATCGGCCCGTTCTCGATCCAATCGGAGTAGTACGAGTAGCCGTAGACGCGCAGGAAGGCGTTGGAGCTGAAGTTTTTTTGGTATTGCAGCTTGAAGATCGCCTGACCGTTGTAACCGCGGTCCCGCTGATTGTTCGGATCGGGGATAGGGCCGTCGAACGGATGCGCCGGTGACGAGGGATAGAAGTACGGTTTCACTTGCGACGTGTAGTTTGTCGGTAAGAACGTCCCGATCGGGCCCTTGTACTGCCAGGCATCGAGATAGTACGGCGGATAGCTTCCGACCGTGTTGATCCAGTTGCTGTATCCCTCGTCGTTGACCGAGCTGAAGAACGTGGTGAAGATCTCGTCGTTGTCGTAGAGAAGCTGAATGTCATCGCGAAGGCCATCATTCTTGTGCGGAATGGCGATATGGAAGTTCATGATCGCCGTGCGCGTCGCGATGTTCGCGGCATCGCCGGTGCCGAAGCCGATTGGGCCAAGAATCCAGCCCGGCGAACCGTTGCTCCCGACGTTCGGCGCGCCGTTGGTGTAACATGACGGGAGCCCGCTGCCGGGCAGATCCTTAGCGGACGGACACTGACCGAGCTGCTGGCCGAATTCGTTGGCATACGCCGCTCCGCCGAACTGATCGACGTAGCGATAATCCTGATTGAATCCGCCGATTCCGACGTAATACGAAAACAGGCGATCGGGCGTCGCGCCGCCGACTTCGACGTTGGCGCTGTGGTAGAAGACCGGCGTGCCGGCGCTCAAGTTCGCGGCTGCGTAACCAGGGAAAGTTCCGGTCTTGATGACTTGATTGATAAAGCCGGCGAGGCCTTGAGCCTCGGCGTTGGCAGGCGTCGCGCCGGTGTAGACTTGAAGCTCGAGTTGACCGAGTGAGGAGACCGAGCTCGACGGATAGTTATCGAAAGCTCGGTTGACCGGAATGCCGTCGAACTCATAGCCGACCTCTGAAGCATCGCCCCCGCGGATGTGGACCGCCTGATTGTATCCGTTTTGATTTCCTGGAACGTACGCGCCGGGGACGGACGCAATCGCGGAATAGGCGTTATTGAGATCGCCGCCGCCACCGAGCACGGCGGTGCGCGCTTGCTGCGCCGCGTTGATGGAATAGATATCTGCGGTCGTCCCAGGCTTTACCAAACTCGCCGCACTGCGCGAGGTAACGTTCGCAATCGTCCGCAGCGCCACGCGCATGGTCAACGTCAACGTCTGCTGGGCATCGGCGAGCACGGCCACGCCTGCGTACGAAAGCGGTTCGTATCCGGTTTTCTGCAGCGCAACCGTATATTCGTCGGGCGCTAGGGAGACGAATGCGAAGTGTCCGCGCGCGTCGGTCGTCGTGCTCGCGCTCTGCGATGGGCTCGTTACCGTCACCTTAGCGCCGGCGATCGGTGTCGTCGATCCGGTCTCGGTGACGACGCCACTGATGCCGCCGGTCGTACCGGCGCTCGCCCATTGGGTGCATGCGACGATCGCCGTCAGTAAAACGGGTGCTATCTTGAGCCTTGTCATCCGCATGCCTCCTGCTTGGAATCGGGCGGTAAATTGTGCGCGGCCAAGAATGCGCGATACGCAGCCATCGCGTTTTCGAACTGGGCGCGAATGGCAGCCGCTTCGCGCTCGTGCGGCGGCAGGGGCGGCCCTTGCGAAAGCGCCATCACGCCCGTAAGAATCGTGAGCCGCTCGCGCAAGCGATCCGGCATCAGGAGGTCGTCTTCCGAGTTCACGACGCCGGAAGTGAACATCGACCGTACCCTCGCCGCATCTCGCCCAGTGTCATCCTGAGCCTGTGGAAGGGCAAGCCGATCGAGACGGTTGAGCGCAACGTCGATCTCCGAAAGTTCGTCGTCCAAGGCTTTGATGAATTGATAGCGCGCGAGATACTGCGCTTGTGTCCACGCCGCGCGCGGATCGGCTCTCACGTCAAGCGGTTGTTTGACAACCGTTTCCCCCTGAGCTTGTCGAAGGGTACGGAGGACGACGGTATAGTGCCCTGGCAGGACGGTCGGGCCGGACGTACCTTGGTTCCATTCCCGCGCGCGAAGCCACGTTACCGGCGCTGTTTCAGTTAAATCCCATGCGACGCGCTGCACGCCCGGGTCGCCCGGAACACTGAGACAGCGAACCCGCCGGCCACTCGAATCCAACACCTCGATCGATGCCGGCACCGATGATGGCAAGTAATATGTCATGATCGCGCCCTCCGGCGGGTCTTCACCCGCATATGCGCCGGCCGACAAGCAGCATCCGTCGGGGTGGGTTCCATAGTACGACGTCCACCACCGATACCACGTATACGCCGTTCGAAGGGGGAAGAGCGTCGGAGCGGCTGCGGCAGCCGCTTTGCCAAGGCCGCTGATCGCGCCGATGTCGTCGAGAATCCAGAACCCGCGCCCGTGCGTCGCAATGAGCAGGTCGTGACGTTGGGGCTGGATTCGCATGTCGTGCACCGCGACCGACGGCATGTTGAGGCGCAAATTCTGCCAGTGCGCGCCGCGATCGAGCGTGTACCAAACGCCTTGCTCCAATCCGGCGAAGAGCACGTCGGGGTTCGCCGGATCTTCGCGTACGACGTGGACGTACTGGTTGCGCGGTAATCCGTCCGAGATCGAGCGCCAGGTTGCGCCCGAATCGTCGGTAGCGAGAAGGTAAGGATGCGGATCGCCCATGACGTGACGATCGATCGCGACGTAAGCGCGGCTCGCGTCGGCGCTCGATGCTTCAACCGTGTCGATGCGGCCCCATGGAGGTATCTGCGGCGGCGTGACGTTCCGCCACCGCACCCCCCCGTCAGTCGTTAGCTGCACGAGGCCGTCGTCCGTTCCGACCCAGATGCGTCCAGCCTGCAGAGGCGACGGCGCGATGTCGAAGATCGTGCCATAAAACTCGGCGCCCGAGACGTCGGTGTTGATCGGACCTCCCGCGACGCGCTGTTTGTCGGGGTCGTTGCGCGTGAGATCGGGACTGACGATCGCCCACGTGCGGCCGCGATCGCGCGTTTCAAAGAGTACGTTCGCACCAAAATAGGCAACAGGGCCACCCTGAGCCTGTCGGCTGTCACCCTGAGCCTCTCGAAGGGGAAACGGCGAAAACGCGATAGGCGCCTCCCAGTTTGAGCGAAACGGCAGGCCGGCGAGCGCGCGACCGTTGGTATCGGTGACGTCGGGCGAGATGTCGTAGTTCTGACGCGAATTGAGATCGAAGATCCCGAGCTGTCCGTTGAGCTCGTTCACGCCGACGTTCCAAATCGAAGATGGATCGCCCGGCTGGGGCCAAACCCACGAACCATCGCCGTCATTGCCGACGTCGCGCCAGTCCGAGTTCTCGATCCCAAGCGGGCTGAGCGAGTCCGATGGGCCGCAATAGGAATCGTTATCCTGAATGCCCCCGCAAACGCGATACGGATTCTGCTCGTCGTAGCCCAGGCGGTAGATCTGCGCCAACGCCACGTTGAAGCGCCAATCCCAAGTCTTGCCGCCGTCAATCGAGATCGGCGCACCGCCATCGTTCGCCTCGATGATGCGCCGGCCGTCGTTGGAAATCCACAAGCCGTGGTGATCTTGGTGGACGGCGCCTAAAACGTCGCTATACGTCTTTCCGCCGTCCTGAGTTTCGATCAGATCTTCCGATGAGAAGAAGACTCGATCGGGATTCGCCGGATCTACGGCAAGCTTGCTCATGTAGAAGGGCCGCTGATTTACCAGTGTATCCGCCGTCATCAAGCGCCAACGCGCTCCTCCGTCGTCCGATCGCCACAGCACGCCTTCCTTAGATTGAATGAGCGCATAGACGCGCCGCCCGGCGACCGCAATCCCGATGCGGCCCATGTAACCGCGCGGGAGTCCATCGTCGCGCAATCGGCGCCACGTCTCTCCTCCGTCGCTCGACTTGAAGAGACCGTCGAGTGGGCCGCCACTGGAGAAGCTCCAGGGTACGCGTCGGAATTGCCAAATGCCGGCAAAGACGACATTGGGATGGCGGGAATCGATTGCGAGGTCCGACGCGCCGCTGGACGGCCCGAGATAGAGCGTGCGATGCCAGGTTCTTCCGCCGTCGATCGTGCGATAGACCCCGCGCTCCGAGCTGTCTCGATAAGGATTGCCGACCGCGGCCACCCAGACTCGCCGTGAATTCGTTGGATCGACGACGATTTGCGCGATTGCCCACGTTTCGTGCAATCCGACGTTGCGCCAATGTGCGCCGCCATCGTGCGTGAGCCAAAGGCCATCGCCATAGGAAATGTCGTTTCGGAAGTTCGGTTCGCCGGTGCCGACCCAAACGGTCTGCGAGTCGCGCGGATCGATAGCCGTCGCACCAATCGCGCCGACCGCATCCAGAGGCCAAACGTTACGCCACTGGAGGCCGCCATTCGTGGTCTTCCAAACGCCACCATCGGCGCCACCGAAATAGTATAGGTTGGGATCGGCATCGGTGCCCGCAACGCCGGAAGTACGGCCGCCCGCGACCGCCGGCCCGATATTTCGCCACGCGAGATTCTGCAGCGACGGCAGCGCGACGCCGGCAGCAAGAAGCAACCCCAGCGTCGTCCTACGCTCCGATTACCTGCAAGTAGTGATGGTCGAAGGCGCTCAACAGCCCTTCGGCTTTTGAATACGGACCCGGAGAATAGGCACGTGAACGCATTCCGAGTTGGGTGAGTTCGTTAACGTGCCAATCTTGCCGATTCGTGAGGTCCCAAAAATCAACCGCATCGCTTGGATCGAAGTCGGCCCGCGCGATGGTGTGTGGATCGAATAGGAACGCACAGACGACTTCCGTGCGGTCGGGCGCCAGCGGCTTCATGTAATGCACCATGACGTAATCGGGATGGAGGCTCAAAAGCAATGACGGAAAGATCGTGTAGTAGTACACACGATCCAGCTCCGCCCCCTCGACGGTTCCCAGGGGAGGCCGGGAGCTGCGTCCCGTCGTCGTGAGGCTCATCCCGTGCTGACGCATCTCGGAGTATCCGCCAAGAAACGGTCCCTCGGAGAGATCGTTGTGCCCGCTATCGGAAGGCGAAAGCTTATCGAGCTGCGGATGCACGAGCGGACAGTGGTAACACTCCGAGTAGTTGAGGAAGACGAGCTTCCAATTGCACGCAAGCTCGTAGGTGAGAGTGCGTGCCGTTTGCAGTTCCGAAATGTTCCATCGGCTAAAGCGCCCGATCAAAGGCGCAAACGCTTTCTCAAACGGCTCTATCGTACCGGCTTGAGGTGTGCCATCCTGGGTTGAGTCGGTCGTGTCGTCCTGTGCGGAGTCGAAGGATGACGTAAGGTTAGCAAATATGAAACCCTCCCATAGGCCGACGTGCGCCTCTTTGAGAGGATACTCTGCGCGGTCGAAGCCTGGAAGCTGCGTCATGTTGCGCGCGACCTTGAGGGCGCCGTCCAGACCGTACGTCCAGGCATGGTACGGACACTGAATCGAACCTTGGAAATGTCCCGACGCGGTAGTGCAGATGCGCGATCCGCGATGGCGGCAGACGTTGTAAAACGCGTGCACGGCGCCGTGCGCGTCGCGCGTCACGATGAGGCTTTCGCCGGCGCGCTCGACCGTGAAGAAGTCGCCCGGCTTAGCAATGGATTCTTCGCGGCCGATACACAACCACTGGCGTGAAAAAACGCGTTCCTGCTCGCGGGCGAAAACTTCCGGCGAGATGTACCACGATGCCGGCAGGGTTTTCGCACCGGCATCAACATTCGGCCTTACAAATGTCTGCATTTTCAAACCTCTAAAGTCGTCGTGAATCCGCGGAGAGGGGGTTCTATAGCGTTTGACTAAATCCGCCTCTCACCACTGGTTTGTTTGGCTTTTTGGTAAATCAAGCAATGAAACCTTCGGAAAATATCGCTCTTGAGCCATCCCTTTCGCGGGAAGCGTACTGGGACGCGGCCTTTTTTGCACGCGAGCAAAACGCGATTTTTTGGGATCAGTGGTTCTACGTTGGACGTGCCGAGCTGTTGAAAGAGCTTGGGGCTTATCGCGTGCTCGACGTCGCCGGCGAGAGCATCATCTTACTGCGCGCCGGTGACGGCCTTCACGGTTTCCTGAACTTCTGTCGTCACCGCGGAAGCCGATTGCTCTGCGGTGAGGGCGCCGTGCGCGGAAGCATTCGGTGTCCCTACCATGGTTGGGCATACGCGCTCGACGGAAAATTGGTGGCATCCCCATTCATTCCGATCGAGGCTGTCCCGCTGCAGTCGCGCCAGTTGCATCGCGTCGGCGTGGAAGAATGGGCGGGTTTCGTTTTCGTTCACCTCTCTCCCGACCGCGCCCAAGCCGGCGGGGAAACCCTGGTGGCGCAGCTCGGTGCGATTCCCCAACGAGTCGCCCGCTATCCGCTCGCCGAGCTGAAGATCGCGTGTTCGCTCCGTTACGAGGTTGCGGCGAACTGGAAAGTGATGCTGGAAAATTACAATGAATGCTATCATTGCGCGGGCGTGCATCCCGAGCTCTGCCGAGTGGTCCCCGCCTTCAAGCGGCAGGGTGGCGCCGAGCTCGATTGGGAGCGCGGCATCGCGCATCGGGAAGGCGCGTGGACTTTCACCGCAAACGGCACCAGCGATCGCGCTCCATTCACAACGCTGAGCGACGATGAGAAAGTGCGCCACAAGGGCGAGCTCATCTATCCCAACTTCATGCTCAGTCTTGCGGCGGAGCACGTTGCGGCCTTTTCGCTCTGGCCGCAAGGGCCGGCCGCAACGGCCGTCGTTTGCGACCTTCTCTTTCATCCCGGCGAAATGGAGAAAGCGGGCTTTGATCCCGGCGACGTCGCGGAGTTTTGGGATCTGATCAATAAGCAGGATTGGCAGATCTGCGAGAGCGTTCAGGCGGGAATGCGATCGCGCGCCTTTCACCACGGTTATTATGCGCCGATGGAAGACGCCAGCCTCGATATCCGGCGTTACCTCGCGTCGCGCGGCTTGACGTCGTGAAGCGCGAGTACGACGTCATCGTCATCGGCCTCGGGGCTCTCGGCAGCGGCGCTGCCTACTGGCTTGCGAAACGCGGTGCGAGCGTGCTCGGGCTCGAGCAGTTCGAGTTCGGACACGCACGCGGCAGCTCGCATGATTGGTCGCGCATCATACGTCTTTCGTATTTTTCGCCCGCTTACGTTCGTCTCGCGAAAGAAGCGTATCGTGCATGGGAATCGCTCGAACGCGACGCCGGCGAGCAGGTCGTCTTCAAGACCGGGGGCCTCGACATAGGTCCGCGCGACGGTGCGATTCCGCTTTCGAACTACGCGGACTCAATGCGAGCCTGTGACGTATACTTCGAGCAGCTCGACGCGGCCGAAATCCGCAAACGCTGGCCGGTCTGGAAGATCGGCGACGAAATTCATGGTCTCTTCCAACCCGATAGCGGGATCGTGGCCGCCGAGCGCGCGACCGCCGCGCTGCGCCGTACGGCTTGCGCTATCGGCGCGACGCTTCGGGAGAACGCGCCGGTCACGGCCATACGCGATTTTGGCGGAGAGATCGAGGTGGAAGCGGGCGGCGAGTGCTACAACGCGGCAAAGCTCGTCATTGCGGCCGCCGCGTGGACGCCGCGCTTGCTGGCGCAACTCGGTGTCCGCATCCCCTTCGAGGTAACCAAAGAGCAGGTCATGTACTTCGAAGCGCGCGATCTCGCAAGCTTCGCGCTCGGAGCGT
This sequence comes from Vulcanimicrobiota bacterium, assembly GCA_963719905.1. Lineage (GTDB taxonomy): Bacteria > Vulcanimicrobiota > Vulcanimicrobiia > Vulcanimicrobiales > Vulcanimicrobiaceae > Cybelea. Next base: position 149,581 of record CAVRDR010000003.1, on the reverse strand, counting down.
TTCCGATCTGGATTTGGATGGACGATCCGTCGTTTTACGGTTTCCCGATCTTTGGCGAAGATGACGCCGTGAAGATCACGCAGGACGCCGGAGGCAAAGCGGTCGATCCCGATACTCGCGGCTTCGAAGAGGATCCGGATATCACCGCGCGCGTTACCGCATTTCTCGAGCGGTATCTTCCCGCCGCGCTTGGACCGGTGCGGCGTTTGAAGACGTGCTTGTACGCGCTGACTCCGGATCGGGACTTCATCATCGACCGGGTGCCGGAGCATCCGGAGGTCAGCGTCGCGGTGGGCGGCGGCCACAGCTTCAAGTTTGCCTCGGTGATCGGTCGCATCCTCAGCGACCTCGCTCTGAACGCTAACGGAGCCTGCCCGGACCTCGACCTAGGCCCATTTAAGCTCGATCGGCCGATCCTGCAGATGGCCGCGCCCCCGAAGACCTATATGCTATAGCCACTCGCTTGGTAGACTCGGCGTATGCGCGTGCTTGCGGTGAACCTGCGGTCGGGTGGAAGCGGGAGCACGGTCGAACGGTTCGTCTCGCGTTGCCTCGACCACCGCCCCGATTGCATAAGCCTTTCCGAGTTTCGCAACAACTCTATCGGATCGCAGATCCGCCGCGCGTTCGAAGCCGCCGGCTACGCGCACCAAGCCGGTGCAACGCCCGAGTACCGCGGCAACGGCGTTCTGATCGCGGCGCTGAATGAATTCCAGGCGCTGCGCAACCCGTTCGGCCTCGCCGATGACGAATACCCTAACGCCATCGTGGAAGCGCGCTTCAACACGATTCGCGTCTACGGCGCCTATTTGCCGGGCCAGGATCGCAAACGTCCGCATTTGCGCTGCCTCATCGCCGCGGCGCAACGTTGGAACGAACGAAACGTGGCCGCAGTTGCGATCGGAGATTTCAACTCGGGCCGGAACGAAACCGATATCGAGCTTAACTTGGGCAGAAGCCGCTTGGCCGACGAGTTTAGCACAGCCGATTTATATGCGCAGCTCGAGCAGCATTGGACGGAAGCGTGGCTACAGTTACACCCCGGCGAGACTGAGTTTAGCTGGTATCCGTTTCGAATCGGCGGCGCGGCCCGCGGACGCAACGGCTGGCGCATCGACAAGGCCTTCGTCTCCAACGCGTTGTTGCCGCTGCTTCGTCACGCCGAATACGACCACGGCTTTCGCTTGGAAGGGTTGACCGATCACTCCGCTCTCATCGTAGAGTTCGTTTCAATCTGAATTCCTCGGGGTACATACAGTCGCGGAAAGTGAGGAAGTAAATGCAAGATTACGAGGGATTCGAAACGGAGATATACTTCGAGCGTGATCCCGCAGCGGCCGCCGTCGAGCGGCTCCACGGGATGGGCTATGGTCGAGAAGATATTAGCGTGATGATGGACGACAAGACGCGCGAACGCGCGTTTGGTTCGATGGTCAATGCAAAAGGAAGCGAAGGCCTCGCGGCGGGCGCGACTATTGGGGGCGTTCTCGGCGCAATTGTCGCCGGATTGACGGCCACCGGCAGCGTCGCGGCAATAGCGGGCACCGGCGGACTAGCTACACCGCTGGTTGCTGGGCCTCTTGCCGCCGCGCTGGCCGGGCTTGGTGTGGGCGCCGCTGGAGGCGGAATAGTCGGTGGCCTCATTGGCGTCGGCATTGCGGAGAAGCGGGCCAAGGAATACGAGCAAGGATTGCGCGACGGAGGCATTTTGGTGGCCGTCCGTCCGAAGTCGCGAGACCACCGCGAGGAAGTGCGGCGTGCGCTTGACGACGATCGATCCACTACGACTCGCGGTAACGTCGAACCGGCCGTCGAGTACGCAGGCGAGACGAGCTCGAATAGGCGTGACGTGTAACCGTTAAGTCTGAGCTTTTCATTCCGCGGAGCGGCTAGGCATAGTCGCTCCGTTAATTTTGGATCCGGAAAGATCGGCTGCCGAGTACGTTATCGCGCTCGGCAAGTCGTGACAAGCATGGGGGAGGTTGCTAGCCGCGTAAAGCCGTATCGCGGTTCTCAAGCAGGTTCGCTTGAGGAGGATACGGATGCAAAGGTCATTCAGCCGCAATTTCTTGTGCGCCACGGCCGCTGTCGCAGTGTTAACCGCTTGTGCCGGCAGCGGCAGCAGCGCTGTACCGAACGCGGCATCATCATTGGCGACGGCTCAAAACCACGTTGGTTCAGAGGCTGCCAGCATTGCTTTGAGCGGTAAATATATCGGGAGATTCCATGGGAACGGGAAGAACAACAACAGGGCTAAGCTGGTGCTCTCGCAATTTCAGAGCGCGCTTGGTGGCGCCATAGTCAGCGGGGGAAAATCGAAAGGTTTAGCCGGGGTCATTGCCTGGGTCGTGAACGGCCATACGATTACTGGAAACGCCAGTACCGGCTATTGCACGTTTTCGATGAGCGGCACATATAAATATCGAAGACTTAGTGGTATGTACACCGCGATGGCCGGCTGCTCCGGTCAGACCGGAACCTTCACGTTCTGGCACAAGTGCTATTTCCAAAACACCGCAGGCGACGCTATTCGCCCGGAGGGCGGCGTCAAACCCTGCTAGCGAGGCGCGACTTTCGTTTCGATCCGCCATCGGATCCAGTATACTATCTATCGCAACTAGTTATCCGAATCACAAAGGAGCTAGAATAATGCTTAGACTTCGCAAAAAGACCTGCGATAGAAGATGAAGCCGCTCGCGATCTTCGGAACTAACGTACTCGCGAGCTTCGCGAGTTCGGTTGCCGCCGCGGTGCTTTTTGCAATGCCGTGGCTACAAGCTCAGAACACTCACGTAGCGCTACTCTGGCTTGTGATTCCTCACATGTTTCTTCGCTTCATTGGCCTCAGCTTTCTAGTGCCCGGTGTCGTTTCCACGTCGTTACCGAGGAGCTGGGCTGCACCGGCTGCTTACGGCGACCTCGTCGCCGGGATTCTCGCCATTACTGCGGCGGCCACGCTAGCGCACAACCTATCTTGGGCGATTGCGGCAGTCTGGATTTTCAATGTTTGGGGCGCGCTCGATCTTTTGTACGGGTTTTACAAAGGACTGCGTGTCAACCTCGCCCTCGATCCCGGTCCCGGTTCATTGGGCGCCGCGTACTACCTCGTAACGGCAATTGTACCGCCGCTGTTAGTATCGCATGCGCTGATCTTCTGGCTGCTCGTGCGCAACGGCGTATAAGCGGAAGGGAAGAACGATGATCGAACTCGTGTTGGCGGCAGTGACCGCGGTCTCGCCCGTGGCGCTGCTGACCCTCGTACCCGAGGCGGGAGATGAATACGCCGTCAAACCAACCCCGAGCCAGGCCCGCATGCTCACCGAACGCCTGCGCATAGGCCTCGCCTCACCTTCGTTTGCTCTGACCCTCGTTCGGCAATCGCGTATCCCGGCGGCGTCTTGCGCCGATGCGGATTGTGCGCGACGGATCGGCTCGTCTTTGGGCGCTCGAACGGTCGTGTTCGGCACGGTCGATCGCTTTTCGGGGATCCAATGGAACGCGCACGTTAGCGCCCTCGACGTTCGAAGCGGACGCATCGTCGACTCCGTTTCCTACGGAACGCTCGGCAAGGCGTTCTTGCTTGGGGACTTTTATTCGCTGCTCGACGGTTTCGAGCACGTCGGCGTTTGCATCGGTCGATCGATTAGCGGCCGGTCGCCCTGCAAGAACGGACCCTAAGTCTCAGCGACGTCCCTTCGCCTTTTTTGGCACTAAGCGGCGTCTACAATCTCGAATAGCTGTTCGAATCGTACGATTCGAAGCACGCGGCGAATGAAGCCGCTACGAACGAGTATCCGAATCGGGTGCTCCTGAAAGCGAGCCTGGAGCTTCAGTAGCTCGGTGAGTATCGTTGAATCGAGGTAAGCTACCTTGGTCAAGTCGATCGTGACTGGACTGTCTGCACGAAGCGACCCGAAGAGCGTCGCTAACGCTTCCCTATCGGCGAGATCGTACTCGCCTTCGAGGGCTATACCGCGCGAGTTGTCATTCATCTGGGCCGACCTTTTCTCTTGTCGAAAATGCGGGTTGGCCGGCTGAGGCTTCGGTCAAGACGTATTGGGTGAGGACCTAAGAGTACTGCAAAACGTCGTGCAGCGCCTTGAAGAACGCTGGGATTTCTTGCCTTTTTCCTCGTACTGAGATTTTGCGGTAATGCCTTGAGAGCGCGCGGATGCTGCTTCGTCTTAGCCGACCTAAGTGCGCGATAGATCGGGGTGCCCTGCGGCCTTCTCTCTCCTGGCGCGATGGATGAGTTTGACAACTCCTTCGACCGCGGGCGCAACTTTGGTGATGTTAATCTTTCCGCCGGGAAAGATCCTAACTAAAATACCGGCTCCATCTGTCATATAGCCTCCCTGACTTTCTCTTGCCACGAGCGATGAGAACTTACGGATTTCTCTTGCGAAATGTGGATTGGCCGGCTGAGGCTACGGTCAAGACGTATTAGGTGAGGTGCTGAATACATCCTAAACGTGTCATGCGAACCTGGAAGAATGCTGAGATTTGACCTTGCATTGTCGGCAACTGCAGTGTATTTGAAGCAAGCTCGCCGTGCGCTAAGTGTATGCGAAGCGGCCATGTATGCCTGCAGGCTTTCGCGAGGAGACCTGCCACGACGAGACGTGAACGCGCCGCTCGCAGTGAGAGGCGTACAGGGCGAACGGCGCGCTCACAACGTTAACGACCTACGATACCGAGCTGTAACCGAAGACGGACCGCAACCAGCGAAAAGCCCAGCCCGGTCGCCGTCGAAGCGCCACACGATGGCCCCCCAGGCAGCCGACCTCATCGTCGTCGGCGGCACCATTCACACGGTCGACGAAGCCTACCCGGTGGCTCAAGCGTTTGCGATTCGAGACGATCGCTTCGTTTACGTCGGTTCGGTTGCGGGTGCGATGGCGCTGCGCGGTCCGGCGACGCACGCGCTTGACCTCGGCGGCCAGACGGTGCTTCCGGGTTTGATCGATTCGCATCTGCATCTCACCAATCTGGGGCTTAAACTCGAACAAGTGAATCTCGACGATACTTCCTCCTTCGAAGAAGTGGTCGAGCGAACCGTCGCGTTTGCTCGAAACGTGCCGGTGCAATGGATTCGGGGTCGGGGTTGGGATCAAAACCGGTGGTCGGCCAACGCATTGCCGGTACATGCAGCGTTGAGTGCGGCGGTTATGGATCGCCCGGTGGTGCTGACACGGATCGATGGCCACGCCTTGATGGCGAACGCGCGGGCAATGGAGATTGCTGCTATCGAAAAGTCAACCCCGGATCCGTTTGGCGGCCGTATCGTGCGCGACGGAGAAGGCAGGCCAACCGGCATCTTCATTGATGCAGCGCAGGCACTCATCTACGACAAGGTTCCCAAGCCGTCGCACGACGAGCTCGTCCGAGCAACGAGCGCGGCGATTGCCGAGTGTAACCGTTGGGGCGTAACGGCGATCGCCGAGCCGGGGTGCAACGAAGCCGTCCTCGCGGCCCATGCCGAGTTGCTCGAAAATGACGGATACTCGATCCGTAACTACGCTATGCTCGACAACGAACCGTCTCTAATCGGCGCGCGCACTCGGCGCGGGATCGTGGAGGCAGCCTACAACGGGCGCCTCTGGGTTCGCGCCATCAAAATGTATGCCGACGGCGCGCTCGGCTCGCATGGCGCGGCCTTGCTCGCGCCCTACGACGACGAGCCCTGGAACGCCGGTTTGATTCTAACGCCGCAGCACACCATCGAAAACGTTACCGAGTCGGCACTGCGCACCGGTTTTCAGGCCTGCGTGCACGCAATCGGCGATCGGGCTAACCGCATGGTCTTGGATGCGTTCGACGCGGCTTTGAAGCGCGTGGCACCCAGCGCCGATCCGCGATTGCGCATCGAGCACGCCCAAGTGATCGCTCCGCAAGACATCCCTCGGTTCGCCAGGCTCGGCGTCATTGCCGCGATACAGTCAACGCACGCCCTGAGCGACATGCCCTGGGCCCAAGCGCGCCTCGGGCCGCAGCGCATACTCGACGCGTATGCCTGGCGGTCTCTACTTGACACCGGTGCGATCGTCGCAAACGGGACGGACGCGCCGGTTGAATCGGCGAGTACGGCACGCACCTTTTATACGGCCGTTACGCACGGCGGCCGGCATCCCGACCAGCGGATGACTCGCCGCGAAGCGCTCGCATCCATGACGATTTGGGCCGCACGCGCGAACTTTCAGGAAAATCTCGTCGGGTCGATCGCTCCAGGCAAATTCGCCGACTTCGTCGTGATGGATCGCGACTGGATGACCGCCGCACCCGAAGATGTTCTAGAGACGAAAATCCTCGGCACGTACTTCGGGGGTCGCCGCGTCTACCCGTGAGCGCTTACTTATAGCTAACGGTCACGCCAACGGGTTGATTTGGGTCTGAGATCGATTTCTTCGAAATTCCGCCCGCGGGATACGCAAAGTACTTCACGTAGGGGCTGCAGTCGTTTGGCGCAACGACGCGCTTTCCCTGAATCCAAAATTGCAGTACGTCGCAGGAATCGCTCAGCGGCGTCGTTCCAACTTTGGTACCCTGACTGCCGCTGATCGAGAACTCGTAGATGACCGACGGTCCACTGAGATTGTACTGATCGCCGACGGCGAGATGCTGGCCGTCCCACTGAACTCCCGATGGAAATCTTATCTGCTGGTCGAGCGAAATGTTCGTCAAGCTCTTGCTCCCGGCGGGTAGCTCGGCGAGCACGAAGGAGGCGTGGTAGGTTGTGCCGTCGACGAAGAGATTGCCGTGCGTGTCGTAGCCGCAGAAGTAGTAAGCGAATAAGTCCGGCGTCTGATAGATTTTCGGTTTCCCAGCGGCGTGCTTGAAGATCGAAACGCTCCCGCCTCCCGAATGCGCCGCGAAGATGTTCGCGACGGCGAGATCGCCGGTGGTCGGATCGACGGAGCAGCCATTTGGCTGATAGCCGTCGTCGCTGAGCTTGGCTTTTGGAATGATGCTGCCGTGCGCGTACTCAAAGATTTGGCTGGACGTAGTGCTGGTGACGAAAACGTCGCCGGCTTTGTCGACGCACAATCCGTGCGGCGCCGAGAACCCGGCGATCGTGCCTTTCAACTTTCCGCCTGGATATGAGAAAACTTCGACGTTGCCGGTATTCAAGTCGGAAACGTAGAGCAGGCCCCCGCGCTTGGCGTCCGGAGCGATCCACGACTGACCTCTGGGCGCCGTCACAAGCGCGGAGTTGGTCGGCGCGAGATTCCCGCTCGCTCCGCAGCCGGCCAAGAACGTCATTACGGAGAGTGCGATGGCAGAGCCGCCCAGGTTTAATGTTCTCATACCGCTCCTTCCGATGAACGCGTGCAACGGGGCTGGCGTCTCCTCCGGAAGTCATGGTGATCCCTGCCGTGAGAGGGCCTTTCGCCTTCCGATCAGATAAATCGCCACGCCGCTGAAAACCATCATTGCGGTAAGACCGATCACTTTCACGACCGCGAGCGCTTTGTTGGGATCGTCATCTGCCGGAAAGCCCGCAAAGACGATTGCCGTAATGGTCGTCGCCAAACCGATCAGCCCAGCGATCGAGATCGTCCACTTTCCGCCTGGAATCGGAAAAAGCTCCGGAGTCCATCGCTCCGCGCGAAGCTTCAGCGCGGATGCAAACAAGAAAAGGAAAGGGACGAGCGTGATGACGACGGTCGAGCTCACGAGCACATCGTAGGCGCCGCGAACGCTCGTACCGCTTTGACCGAGAAAGATGAAGATTGCCGCAATGCCGGCTTGCGTCACCAGTGCAGCGACGGGAGAGCCCCAGCGCGGGTGCATGCGGCCGAAGCCGGCCGGAAGATAGTGATCGATTCCCGCGACGAACGGGATGCGCGCTACGGCACCGAGCCACGCGCCGGCGCTTCCGACGCAGCTCAGCGCCACTAGAGCGGCCGCGATCGGCGTGAGCCCCGGCCATCCGAAGCGTGTTGCGACGTGTTCGATTGCTTGCATGACGCCCGACGACGGATTCACCGCGTGAGGAACGAGTGCGGCCAACACGCAAAGGGTGCCAACGATATAGATCACCGCGATGGCAGGCGCCGCCAACGCGAGACCGAGCGGAATCGTGCGGCGCGGTCGCTTGATCTCACCGCCCATGAAGGGCAACGCCTCAGGACCGGTCCACGCGAACGCAATAACGGACCAGAAGATAACGTCTTTGATCTGTAAGCCCGGACGCATCGTCGCCGCATTGATCGGCGTCGCCGGCCCGAACTTCCACCAGGTGAGCGCGCCGAGTGCAACCAGCAGCAGCGTCACGACCCATCGGGAAATGGCGCCGGCGTTATTCAGCCATTTTCCAACCTGCAAGCCGTAAATGTTGACGATCGTCGCGAGCGCCAAGCCTGCCAGCGCGACGACGATGAAATATGCGGGCGACGCCGACAGCGCCGCACCGTTGCTTCCGCCGATGAAGAGCGCGTTTCCGGCCGCGAAATAGAGCAGCGCGGGAAAGTAGGGAAGATTGCTCGCCCAGTACGTCCATCCCGTTATGAACCCGGCGAACGGTCCGAAAGCGCGCTTGCTCCACACGTACAAGCCGCCTTCGTCGGGGTGGTGCGATGAGAGAAAGACGACGGCAACTGACAGCGGCGCGAACATTACCGCCGCCCCGATCAGCCAGATGGGGATCGAGCTCGCTCCGGCGGCTGCTGCCGTCGCGACCCATTGAAGATTCGAACCCGCGACGACGAAAAAAAGCACGACGTCCGGCAGACCCAGCGTGCGCCGAAGTTGCATGCGTGCGCCGGTTCAACAGCGAGAGGAACATCGCCCACCGCACGGCGAGCACTCGCAGTGCGGCGGGCGATGGTTTAGCCGATTAGTACGGACGCCCCCAATGTCCGGGCCGCCAATACCAGCCGTTCGGACCGTGCGCCCAATGTCCGGGACGCCATACGGCGCCGGAGTAGGGCGGGTAGGAATAACGGCCGTGAACCCACACGTACCGGTATCCATTCCAGCTCCAATATCCCGGCACCCAATAATAGCCGGGGCCCGGGGCGGATGGAACCGGTTCATAGACTGGCGCCGGGGGCCCAGTCTGGACGTAGATGCCGCCGGAGACCTGTGCTGCAGCGGGTAGAGCCGCGCCGGCGATCGCTCCGCCGAGCGCACATGCCAGGAGCAGATTTCTTAGGTTCATCATGACCCCTTATTACCACGCTCCCGCGATAGGTGCGCACAACGACGATTAAAGCATCATTGCGATCTCGTGAGAGTCGAACCCTCGAGCAATCGGTCGACCTCGTTCCAGAGCGCGACAGCGCGATCCACACTCTGCTCCCGATCGATTTGCAGACGGCGCTCCGTCGCCCCCATCGTCGGCGGAAGTATTCCGAGCAAAACGTCGCGATCGTGCGCTTCTCCAAGCGCATCCTGGAGCAGAGCGAGGCCATCGGCAACTTGTTCCAAGGACGGCTCGAGCCTCTTAAAGCGCTCGAGGGCATAGCGTAATCGCTTGCAGGCAATCCGAAAATCGTGAAGGCCTTGCGCGTCTCGCCGTTGCAGTCCGGTCGCTAAGGCGTGCGCCTCGCTCAGGCGCTTCTTCACGACGCGCGCGACGAGTTCGTTCACGTCGTCAACGCCTGCCAGATCGATCCGTTCCGGCTTCACGTCAACGGTTAAGACGCGAAACGCATGCGGCGCAGTCTTCGACGAGCTCCCTGCGTGGCGAGTTTTTCCTGCTCGCGCAGATGCTCGAGTAGCGGCCGCCCGATTTCGGCTTCGCCCGGATCGAGGCTGCTCTCGAGCAGCCTCAGAATGATCGTTGCGTCGCGAGCTGAATCGGTAGCCGCCGCGCCGCGCTTGACGCGCCGGCGAAGCCGCCCGCAGTGAGTAAGGGTCGCGACGTCTTGGAGCAGCGAGAGGAAACGTCGACCCGTGGTGCGCACGTCGTGCAAACGCTTCTCGTTCGGCTTGCAAACGAAGCGCCGGCGCGCGCGTTCCAAGGCTTGGCGCTCGCGCGCAATAGTTTTAGCCAGCCACTTCATCGCGAAGCCCGCTCACTCGGCGGCCGTTCGACGGGGGTATTTCGGCCAACCTTCGCGAAGCAAAAATTCCGACGTGAGATCCATGCGCCCGGCCATCCTCGTCGTGCTTCTAGCCATTGTTGCTGCCGGCACATGGTATTATCACCTACAGCGAACGACGAGCAACGGCGAAACGATGGCGGTCTATTACGCGAAACTCGACGGAAACTCGCTTGGGGACCTACGCGTATCGCTGCGACCGCGGCAACCCGACGAAAGCGTGGCCGAGCATCGGCACAATACCGTCTTGTACGCTGCGGTGGAGGCCGTTGCCGGTCCACCAAACGACATCAAGGCAATTCGATTTCCGCCCGGGACCCGCGTACGCAGCGTCGACATCGATGGGAGTACCGCGACCGTCGATCTCTCGAAGGAGGTCGAGCAGCAAGCGGGTGGGTCGTTCGGCGAAAATGGTGAATTCAAAGCGCTCGTTTATACGGTGACCGGAGTTCGCGGCATCAACGCAGTGCAGGTCACGGTCGACGGCGCTCGGCTGGAGACATTGCCGGGGGGACATCTTGAACTGGATCAACCGCTTCATCGATCGGACTGGTAGCCGGGCCTCGTTCTTCGCGCTGGCATTGGTGCTGCCGTCGTTGGCACTTCCGGCGTCGGCCGATGCGCCGCTGAACGCGTTCTATCGAGGACAAACCATCGTGTTTTCGCACGTGTCCTCCGCGCCCGGAGGGACGGCAATTGGCGTCGACGATCCAGGATTTCAATCGCTGCTGCGGAGCACCGGGGCGCTCCTCACCTGGAAGTCCGGAGAGCGATACGTTCTCATCACGACGTCGGTTCCGACCGTCGTGAGTTTCGCACTGGGCGACCGGCGCTACGACGTCGGACCTATCGCACTTACGGCGAGCTTCGCTCCCTACGAGCGCGGCAATGAAGCCTATCTGCCTCTCAACGAAGTCTTGCGCGCGCTCGATCTCGCGCCCCGGCAAGATGGCGCCGTTACGGTGCTCCAGCCCCAGCTCGCGTCGCTCGACGTGCGCCAAGAGAGCAATCGCGTGACCCTGCTCGCGCGCGGCGGCGCGCCGCTGCATCCACGGATCGTCGCGCAGAACGTCTCCGCCGTGACCTATGCGTTCGATGGAGTCGGAACGATGTTGAGCGGCTCGCGTCAAATTGGAGCCGGCGGCGTCAGCAGCGTGCAGATCGAAAACACCGGCACCGTGCGCAATCCGACGACGCTCGTGACGATCGGCCTCCAACCCGGCACGATCGTCGAACCGCCGCAAAACAATGGGGATCGTGACGTCGTGCTTGCGTTTCGCGGGAACGCGCCGCCGCCGCAGACCGTCGGCGAGGTATCGCCGACGCCGGAGCCTGCGCCATCGTCCGAGAACGGCTCGACCGCAGGCAGTTCGGGCGCAAGTGGCCCGGCACTCGTCTCGGCCGTCACGGTGCAGCCGTCCGCCGGTGGCGTTACCGTCACGATCGCCGTCACCAGCAACGCCGCCTATGAGTGGCACCGGCTGCGAGATCCCGACAATCGCTTTTGGGTTGACATCAAGAACGCCCAGCTACAAGGCCCGGCGATCGATACCGTTGCGCCGAGTCCACTCGTTTCGGTGCGCGCGCGTCAAGACGATCCGACGACCGTTCGGATCGCGCTTTCACTGACTGGTCCAAAATCGATCGGGATCACACCTTCGGCGACGGGGCTGCTTCTGGAAGTCGGCGAGGACGACGTCGCTAACGCGCCGCGCTCCGGAAGCGGAAGCATCGGCACCGTTCTCTCTGAAAACGAGCCGAATCCCGTACCGGTCACGCCGGCGCCACTCGACAACTCGCCGAGTGACTTCGGCAGCACAAACCAAACGGTTTGGAAGTTTGGTCCGCGCAGCAATTACCTTGCGACGAACCCGCGCCTCATCGTGATCGATCCAGGCCACGGCGGCAGCGATACGGGGGCCGAGCACGGCGGACTCAAGGAAGCCGATATCACGCTCGACATGGCCAAGCGCCTTCGCGATATCTTGATTGCTCGAGGCTGGCAGGTGAAGCTCACGCGCAGCAGCGACGTCGACGTCTACGCCCCCAACGACAGCGCACGCGACGAGCTCCAGGCACGCGTCGACCTCGCCAACAACGCCGGAGCACGGCTCTTCGTAAGCATTCATGCCAACGCGTACATCAACTCGGGTCCTTACGGAACGACCTGCTACATCTCCAAGCCCGACGACGTCGCCTTCGCCCGGATGGTCGAAACGCATCTTGCCGCCGACGGCACGAAAGATGACGGCATCGTCAAGAGCCATCTCTACGTGACGCTCCACACGCGAATGCCGGCAGTACTGATCGAGACGGCTTTCCTCTCGAATCCCGGCGATTACGCGTTGCTCGCATCGTCCGCCTGGCGCCAAAAGGTCGTGCAAGAGATCGCCGACGGCATCGGCCAATACGCACGGGAATACCCGGTCTCCAATCAGCCCGCGCAATAGTATCGGGCTCTTCGACTCGGGGCTTGGCGGCCTGACCGTGCTGGCGCGCCTACGCGAACGGCTGCCGGCCGCCGACGCGATCTTCTTCGCCGATCAGGCTCACGTACCGTACGGCGATCGCACTCACGCCGAACTCTTGGAATTACTGCGCGCGAACTTGGCCCGATTCGACGAGTATGGCGTCGCGACGGTCGTCATGGCGTGTAACACATCGTGCGCGGTCGCGGAGCGCTACGGCTGGCCAAAGTCGCGCGCGCCGATACTCGATCTCATCGATTCCGCTGCCATTGCCGTCGAACGAACCGGTTCGCGCCGTGTCGGGGTCGTAGCGACGGCCGCAACCGTCGGCGCCGGTTCGTACGGCCGTACGCTGCGGTCGCGTATCGACGGAATCGACGTCGTCGAAGTTGCGGCTCCGGGGCTCGTTCCGCTCGTCGAATCCGGCGCAATCGAAGGTGAGGTTCCGCGCGCCGCCGTTGCCGAGGTTTGCTCGCATCTTCCCCTCGATCTCGAAGCGCTCGTTTTAGGGTGTACGCACTATCCGCTGCTCGAGCCGCACTTCAGAGCGGCGCTTGGCGACGGCGTCGCATTGATCGATCCGGCCATCATGCAGGCTCAACGGGCCGCCGATCTGATCGGTGATCGTGCACTCGGTACCGGTCGAACGACCTATGTAACGAGCGGCGACGAAGCCGCTTTCCACGCCGGCATCGCTCGCATTTTAGGCGTCTCCAGCGCGCTTTAGTGCGCCGAGAGCAGGCCCACGTGAAAAAGCGAGAAGAAGAAGGCGGTCGTCGCTACGGCGAGTGCCGCGCCCGCGACGACTTGCATGATGGTGTGCGACTTGAGATAGACGCGAGCCCAGCAGACCATCGGAATCAAAACCATGAATGGGAGCGGCTGACGGCCGTAGAGCAAGGTGAGCGCCGCCAGCGGAGCGGTGATGCCGAGGGCGTGGGTGCTGATCTTCCAGTAGCGCGTAATGTACTGGACCACGAGAGTGGAAGCGAGATAGCCGAGCATTGCCGCAATCATCAAGCGCGGCGCGTGCGCGAGCCAAAGCGCAGCGGCCCCAAATGCGTCAAAGAAAACAAACGCGGTGAAGACCATCTCTCGCTGGACGCGCACCGACATGTCGAGGTCCGAGATGCGGTCCGTCGCGTACAGCCAGAAGACGTAGAGCATCGGACCAATCGACGTGAAGAATGTCGAGAGGAAAAGCAGACGCCAGAAATCGAGCGTGTCTTTCGCGCCGATGTGCGCGAGGATGGCGAAAAGCGCAAACGCGGTCAGGAACGGATTGAAGATCGTCGAGAGGCTCCGCGCCAGGTCGCTCCATAGGCGCCGGTTCTTGATCGGAACGATCGCTTGGTGCGGCTCAACCCGCCTCGCTGAGTTGGGCACCCTTATAGCTTCGGACGCTTTCCGCGAAATACTTTGCGTCAGCATCATCCTCAAGCTTCTCGCGGACGAAGGGGCATCGAGGCTCGCGGTCGTAAAGTTGATGCCGCCATGAACGCCGTACTATTGCTCGCTGCGGCCGCAAACCACGCCTTGCCGCGCGCCCAAAGTGCCGGCTGGAGTTCCGCCGGTTGCGCCGGTTGCGCCGGCGCTCGAGCCCAAAACATGGTTCGCCCAACACATGCCTTGGTTCACACACGGTAGCGCAGGCATTTTCATTCTCGCGGCGATTCTGCTGATATTTCTTCTGGCGGTCCAAACGACTAAACAAGAGGGGCTCACCGGATCGATCGGCGGACGCGTCGAGTCCGCCTATCGCGGCCGTCTGGGGGCTGAAGAACAGCTCAAACGCTGGACCGGCGTCGTCGCAGTCGTCTTCGTTGTTTTCGGATTCATTCTGTCGCTGACCGGCATCTGAACGAGTGCCGCTTCTCGAGGTCGACAATCTCCGGACCACCTTCCGAACTGAAGATGGGCCGGTAACGGCGGTTAACGGCCTTTCCTTTTCGCTCAATGCCGGCGAAACGCTCGGCATCGTTGGGGAGTCCGGCTCGGGAAAATCGGTTACGGCACTTTCGATCATGCGGCTGCTGGCGCGAAATGCGACCGTCACCGCCGATCGCATTGCGTTTAACGGTGAAGAACTCTCCGAAAAGAGCGAAGCAGAGATGCGAACGATTCGGGGCTACAAGATCGCGATGATCTTTCAGGATCCGATGACGTCGCTCAATCCGGTGCTCACCATCGGCGAGCAGATTGCCGAAGCCGTCCGTCTCCATCTCCATTTGGGCAAACGCGAAAGCCGCGATCGTGCCGTCGAGATGCTCAAGAAAGTTCGTATCGCGAATCCGGAGAAGCGGCTGGGCGACTATCCCCACCAGTTCTCCGGTGGTATGCGCCAGCGCGTGATGATCGCAATCGCGCTCTCGTGCAATCCCGAGCTCCTCATTGCCGACGAGCCGACCACTGCGCTCGACGTAACGATCCAAGCCCAGGTCCTCGAGCTGATGAACGACTTGCAGCGCGAAACCGGTGCGGCAATTATCCTTATTACCCACGACTTAGGCGTCGTGGCGGAGGTCTGCCGCAACGTTCTCGTGATGTACGGCGGCAACATGGTCGAATATGGCACTGCGGAGCAAATCTTTGGAGAACCGCGGATGCCGTACACGCAAGGCCTGTTGGCATCGCTGCCGCGGCTCGACGATTCCGAGCACCGGCGCCTCGTGCCGATTCCAGGGCAGCCGCCCAACCTACTACGTCTCCCGCCTGGTTGCGCCTTTGCCCGGCGGTGCGTCTATCGCATGCCGATCTGTGACAACCCGGTTCCTCTCTATGAGTTTGGAGAAGGCCACGTCGCACGCTGTTATCTCTACGACGAACGCGCGCGCGACCAGCGGCCGGCTGCCGCGCAGGGGCTTCCCATCGTCCCCGTCGGCGGCCGATCGTGATGGAGAACGGCGCGCTCGTCCGAGCCAAAGACCTCTATAAGTATTTTCCGATCCATGCGGGCCTGATGTCGCGTCATATAGCCGACGTCCGCGCAGTAGACGGCGTGACCTTCACGATCGAAGAAGGCGAAACGCTCGGCCTGGTCGGCGAGTCGGGTTCGGGAAAGACCACGATTGGACGGTTGCTCCTGCGCTTGCTGCCCGCCACCCGAGGCGAGATCTTTTTCGAAAACGAGAACGTTCTTACCATGAACCGCGGCGAGATTCGGCGGGTCCGCCGCTCGATGCAGATCATCTTCCAAGATCCCTTCGCATCGCTCAACCCGCGCATGACCGTCCGGGAAATCGTTGCCGAACCGCTGCGAATCCACGGTATCGTTACGGGCAAAGCGGTCGACGAGCGCGTCGTCGAGCTGCTCAATCTCGTGGGGCTTCAGCCCTATCACGCCAACCGTTATCCGCATGAGTTCTCAGGAGGCCAGCGCCAGCGCATCGGCGTGGCACGCGCCCTCGCCGTGCAGCCAAAGTTCATCGTCTGCGACGAGCCCGTCTCGGCGCTCGACGTTTCGATCCAGGCCCAGGTCATCAATCTGCTCGAGGAACTGCAGGCGAAGTTCAAGCTCACCTATCTCTTCATCGCGCACGATCTTTCGGTCGTTCGACACATTTCCACGCGGGTTGCCGTCATGTACGTCGGCAAAATCGTCGAGCTCGCCGGCCGGGAAGCCCTTTATCAGAATCCGCTCCACCCCTACACGCAGGCGCTGCTCTCGGCGATCCCGATCCCCGACCCCGTGCTCGAAAAACGGCGTAAACGCATCGTCCTCACCGGCGATATTCCTTCGCCCGTAAACCCGCCTTCCGGCTGCAGATTTCACACCCGCTGCCCGGTCGCATTCGACCGATGCGTAGTCGAAGAGCCGCCGTTGCGCGAGTACGCGCCGGGCCACTTCGCCGCGTGCCATTGGGTGGAAGAACACGGCGGTCGCGGCCCGGATCTGGCATAAATAAAACGGGCGGTCACATCTGCGACCGCCCGTTCTCCGTTATTTTGCGCTTTAGGATTTCTTCTTGCGTCCGCCCTTACGTGCTTTACGCGCGATCTTGCGGCCGCCCTTACGAACTTTGCGCGCCCCCTTACGAGCCTTGCGTGCGACCTTTCGTCCGGCCTTGCGAGTTTTGCGACGGACCTTACGCCCAGCCTTGCGAACTTTGCGCGCCCCCTTACGGGCTTTGCGAGCGACCTTTCGACCGGCCTTGCGAGCTTTGCGGCGGACCTTACGCCCAACCTTACGAACCGTACGCGCGACCTTTCGACCGGCCTTGCGAGCCTTGCGCCCAGCCTTCCGCGCGCCTTTCTTGCGGCCGTTGGCTGCCTTCTTTAGGATAACGGCTGCCGCGATCCTACGTCGACGTGTTTTCTTCTCCGCCGTCGGGCCGCCGTTTAGTATGGAATCGGAGTCCATTCAATCCTCCTCGTCCTGCGGACGATAAACGTTTAGTGGACAGCGCGTCTTGCGCTTTTGACCGCATCATAGTGGATTTCCGAAAATGATGCAAATTCGGAGTATGTCATCCTGAGCGAATATGTCATCCTGAGCGAAGTCGAAGGATGACCGAACGTGGAATTCACTATATAGATGTAAGGCGAATTTGCCGGGCCTTGACCCCGGCTGTATACTAAGGCCCGTGAAAAGGCCGCTCATCATCGTTGAGTCGCCGACGAAGGCCCGGACGATAAAGAAGTTCTTACCCGCGCGTTACGCGGTGAAAGCATCCGTAGGGCACGTACGCGACCTTCCGAAGAGCACGCTGGGCGTCGACGTCGAGCACGACTTCACGCCAAAGTACCTGACGATCAAGGGCAAAGGCGAGATTATTAAGGAGCTCCGCGTTGCGGTGAAGAGCGCGACCGACGTCTATCTCGCAACCGATCCCGATCGCGAAGGCGAGGCAATCGCCTGGCACCTGGCGGAGCTCCTGAAGCTGCCCCGCCCCCAGCGCATCGAGCTCCACGAGATCACGAAAGAAGCCGCGTTGGCATCTCTCAAGCACCCGCATCTCATCGATATGGATCGGGTTAACGCGCAACAGGCTCGGCGAATTCTCGACCGGCTCGTCGGTTACAAAATATCACCGCTGCTTTGGGCGAAGGTACGTAGTGGCCTTTCAGCGGGCCGCGTGCAATCGGTCGCCGTGAAGCTCATTGTCGATCGCGAACGCGAGATCGCGGCCTTCGTGCCCAGAGAGTACTGGACTATCGCTGCGCTACTTGCGAGCGCCGCGCAAAACGCGACATCGGATGAAACGTTGGCGTTTTTGGCGGACCTTGTCTCACACCGCGGCGAGAAGCTGGAAATCCGCAACGCGGGCGAGGCCGACGCGATTGCGCGCGCGCTCGAGGGCGCAGCCTACCGCGTTTCAGCCATCAAGCGACGCGAGGTGCGCCGGAATCCACCTGCGCCCTTTACGACCTCGACGCTTCAGCAGGAGGCGTCGCGGAAACTCAAGATGCGCGTCCGGCGCGCCATGCAACTCGCTCAAGGCCTCTACGAAGGCGTCGATTTGGGCGGTGCCGAGGGGACCGTCGGTTTAATCACCTACATGCGGACCGATTCAACCCGCATTAGCGATCAAGCGCGAGACGCCGCGCGCGAGTTCATCGTTGGAACCTATGGCACGGAATACCACGGTGGTACCCGCCATCGCGTCCGTGAAGGCGCCCAGGACGCGCACGAAGCGATCCGCCCGACCTCTCTGCGGCGTACGCCGGAACACGTTGCGGGCGTGCTGAAACGCGACGACCTGCGCCTTTACACGCTCATCTGGGAACGTTTCCTCGCCTCGCAGATGGCGGCGGCTTTATTCGATCAAACCGTGGTGGACGTCGCCGCCGGTGAGTACGGCTTCCGCGCAACCGGCACGGTCATGAAGTTTGCCGGCTTCACGCGCGTCTACGAGGAAGGCAAGGACGACGAGGCCGGCGCAAAAGGGCGCGTTCGGCTCCCCGAGTTGACAGAAGACGAAGCGCTCGAGTGTCGCAAGTTGGAACGCAAACAGCATTTCACCGAGCCGCCGCCGCGCTACAGCGAAGCCGCTCTGGTCAAGGCGCTTGAAGATAACGGCATCGGCCGGCCCTCGACCTATTCGACGATCGTGGACACCATTCAGGCGCGCGGCTACGTCACGCAACAAGAACGTCGCTTTCTCCCGACTCCAATCGGCTTTTCCGTCAACGATCTGCTCGTCGAGCATTTTCCGAAGATCGTAAATCTCGCGTTTACCGCCCAAATGGAAGGCGACCTCGACCGCGTTGCGGAGGGCCACGAAGACTGGGTCGGGCTTCTGCGCCGCTTTTACGGACCGTTCGAGAGCGAGCTTGAGTCGGCGGAGAAGAAACTTCCGCGACTCGAGCAGCGCGACGAACCGACCGACGAGATCTGCCCAACCTGCGGCCGGCCTATGGTGATAAAACTTGGGCGGTTCGGCAAGTTCATTTCGTGTAGCGGGTATCCTGAATGTAAGACTACCAAACCGATCGTCAAAGAGACCGGCGCGGACTGTCCCAAGTGCGGTGGCGCAATCGTCGAGCGCCGCTCGAAAAAAGGCCGCGTCTTTTACGGATGCGCGAACTATCCAAGTTGTGATTTTATCTCGTGGGACGTGGTCGTGCCCGAACGCTGCCCAGTTTGCGGCTCGCACGTTCTCGCGAAAACCCGGCGCGGCAACGTTGCGCTCCAATGCGCCGCCGATCGGACCCACGACGTAAGCACGCTTGCCTCAAACCATCCGGCCGATGCCACCGCGGCCTTGTCGTCCTGACCTTCGGCTTGGGCGCCGAGTCTATCAAACGAAGTAATCGAAACAAAGCGTAATCGATGGAGCGCTTGACGGTAATTGGGGGCGGCCTCGCCGGCTGTGAAGCGGCATGGCAGGCTGCACATCGCGGGGTTGCCGTGGATCTCTACGAAATGCGACCCTTTCGGAGTGGTCCCGCGCATAAGAGCGCCGGACTCGCCGAGCTGGTTTGCAGTAACTCGCTTCGGGGCGCGGCCTTGGAGAACGCGGTGGGGTTGCTCAAGGAAGAGCTCGCGCGGCTCGATTCGGTGATCGTCGCGTCCGCCCGCGAGACTGCCGTTCCGGCTGGAGCGGCGCTCGCAGTCGACCGGCAGCGATTCTCCGCTTTGGTGGAGGCGCGAATAACGGCCCAAGCGCGAATCCGGCTTCATCGCGAAGAGGTCGGCGCGATTCCGCTCGACCGGCCCGTAATCATCGCCTGCGGTCCACTACCGACCGAGAGTTTTTTATCTAACCTCGACGCAGTATTATCCCGTGCGGGCCAGTTTCCGGCGAAGGACGAACGGCCGGAGCGCCTCCACTATTACGATGCGGCTTCCCCTATCGTCGCGGCCGACTCAATCGACGAGTCGCAAATGTATCGCAAGTCGCGCTACGAGAAGGGCGACGGCGATGACTATCTCAATATTCCGCTCGATCGCGACGCATACGCGCGCTTCGTCACCGATTTGAGAACGCTGGAGCGCCACCCCGCGAAAGAATTCGAGCAGACGCGTTACTTCGAGGGCTGTTTGCCGATAGAAGAGATGGCCGACCGCGGTGACGACGTGCTCCGTTTCGGACCGCTGCGGCCGGTGGGTCTGCGCGACCCGCGTACCGGACAAACGCCATATGCCGTCGTGCAGTTGCGAAAAGAGAATCGTGAGGGGAGCGCCTACAATATTGTCGGCTTCCAAACGCGCATGACGTGGCCCGCGCAACGCGAAGCCTTCGGAAGATTACCCGGACTCGCCCATGCGGAGTGGCTTCGGCTGGGCGTGATGCACCGCAACACGTTCATCGACTCACCCCGTCTGCTCGACGCGCATTTGAAACTCCACGGAAGCGATGCCGTCTACTTCGCCGGGCAAATTACCGGCGCGGAGGGCTACGTGGAAGCCGCCGCGTGCGGTGCGATGACGGGCATCCACGCAGCGCGCGCGATTCGCGGCTTGGCGCCGGTCGACTTCCCAGCGGAAAGCGCCCTTGGTGCCGTTGTCGCGCATTTGCAGAATCGCAAAACGCCGGATTTTCAACCCTCGAACGTTACCTGGGCGCCGTTTCCGACGATGGACGGCGCTGCCGGTAAGCGCGAAAGGCGGCGTCTCATGGCGCAGCGCGCGCTCGCGGCGATCGAATCGATGGCGTCTGAAACTCTTTGCGCGCCATAGGGGTACTCACGCGAGTGGCCCGTACCATGAAATCCACAACGATCTTGGCGGTGCGCCGCGATGGGAAGCTTGCCATTGCGGGCGATGGCCAGGTGACCCTCGACAAGACGATCGTCAAGCACGGCGCGCGCAAGGTTCGAAAGATCTCAGGCGGCAAAGTCTTGGCCGGCTTCGCAGGTTCGGCCGCCGACGGAATCACGCTGCTCGAGAAGTTCGAGAGCAAATATGGCGAGTTCAAAGATTTGACGCGAGCCGCGGTCGAGCTGGCGAAGGACTGGCGCCAAGATCGCGTTTTACGTCGTTTGGAGGCGCTCATGATCGTCGGCACACCGGATCATCTTTTCGTCCTGTCCGGCACGGGCGACGTCATCGAACCGGACGAAGGGATCGCCGCGATCGGCAGTGGCGGTCCGTACGCTCAAGCAGCGGCCGCCGCTCTGCTGCGCAATACGCAGTTCGACGCGCAGGAGATTGCGCGCAAGGGGCTTGAGATCGCTTCGGAGATCTGCATCTACACCAATAGCGATATCGTCGTGGAGACTCTTCCGTGACCGGCACACTGCCGGCGAATCTCGACCCGGCCTATCTGACGCCGCGCCAAATCGTCGAGGAGCTCGACAAGTATATCGTCGGCCAGGGCAAAGCGAAGCGCGCCGTCGCAATTGCGTTGCGCAACCGGTATCGGCGAGCGCGCGCACGCGAGGACTTGCGCGATGAGATCACGCCGAAGAACATTCTCATGATCGGACCTACGGGTGTCGGCAAGACCGAGATCGCGCGGCGCTTAGCGGCTTTGGTCGGCGCGCCATTCGTCAAAGTCGAAGCGACGAAATATACGGAGGTCGGGTACGTCGGTCGGGACGTGGAGTCCATGGTTCGCGATCTCGTCGACGCGTCTATTCGGACCGTCACCGAGGAGCGCCGCGAAGAGGTCCGCGACCTCGCCGCTCAACACGCGATCGAACGCGTCATCGACTATCTCCACCCCGAGACTCGCCCGCCGGCGCCGCAAGGCCAGGGCAGCCCCTTCGGTGCCGCCCTCGGTTCAATTTTCGGCAGCGGCTTCGCCGGACAGCAACAGCCGCAAGCAGGTCCCTCGGCGGCGGTCTCCAGCGATGCGCAACGCGTTCGGGACCAAACGCGCGGCGAGATCGAGCGCGGTTTCTACGACGTGCGGCTGATTGAGATCGAAGTGGAAGAGACCCCGAGCCTGCCTATCGGCGTCATCGGCGGCGGCGTCGACCAAAGCGGCGACATCGGCGAGATGCTCGGTGGAATTTTGCCGAAGCGGCGCACGAAAAAGCGCGTTACGGTTGTCGAAGCGCTGCGCATCTTCGAGCAAGAGGAGGCCGCGAAGCTCATCGACATGGATGCCGTCAAGCGAGAAGCGCTTCGGCGCGCTGGTGAGGACGGAATCATCTTCATCGACGAGATCGACAAGGTCGCCGGCTCGCAGCAACAGCGCGGTGGACCAGACGTTTCGCGCGAAGGCGTACAACGCGATATTCTACCGATCGTCGAAGGCTCGACCGTAAACACGAAGCACGGTCCGATCAAGACCGACCACGTCCTCTTCATCGCGGCCGGCGCCTTCCACATCAGCAAGCCGTCCGATTTGATCCCGGAGCTGCAGGGACGTCTGCCGATTCGCGTCGAGCTCGACTCGCTCACGGCCGAAGATTTCAAAACGATTTTGACGCAGCCGAAGAACGCGCTCGTCGAGCAGTACAAGGCCTTGCTTGCCAGCGATGGCGTGATGCTCGAGTTTACGGACGACGCGATCGCGCAGCTCGCCGCCTTTGCGATGACCGTGAACGAACAGACCGAAAACATCGGCGCACGGAGGCTGCATACCGTACTCGAGCGCGTCCTGGAAGATGCCAGCTTCGACGCCCCCGAAACGACGGGCCGGGTAGAGATCGACGGTTCGTACGTCCGCGCGCGGCTCGCCGACGTGGTGGCAAACGCCGATCTCTCTGGGTACATTCTCTAAGGAGATTCACATTAGGTCCGGGAGGCGCCGGACACGGAACTAGGGGATTCTACACTATGAACAAGTCGATTGGCACCCTCGCGCTCCTTACTGCGGCCAGCGTGCTTGCAGCCTGCAATAGTAACAACAACGGTATAGTCGGCCCCGGTCCGACCTCAACGCCCAGCGGTAACTGTGGTCGTCCGCCCAATCAGATGGAGGTACTCTATCCGATACCTCACTCGCACGACGCACCTCCAGGCTTGCCGGCGATCTACGTTGCGACGAAAGGAACGCTGCCGCCGAGCAACAGCTACGACTTCTACTTATCGCAGTCGAGCGGAGCCTTCACGTACACCGGCCCGTTCACTCAGATTAGCGGATCGCAGATACCGACGCCGCACGCTAAGCCGAGCTATTCGAACCCGACGTACTACGCATCGGCTATCGCGGGTCCGTACGGGTCCACCTACATCATCGGGCCGCTGCAGGCGGTGAGCCTGCTCTGGAACGACGGCGGCAAGAACTGCGCACCGTTCTTTGTGGTTGCCTCGTTCCACACGAAGTAACGCGTAGGGCGATTTCCTGGGAGCCTGCAGGGTTATGGTACGTTCCCATCTTTGGGCCGCCTTTTGTCCGAATACTTCGCTGCTCTTCGGTCACGAAGCTACGGCTTCGCTCCCTCATCGCGCCTCGTCTTCGAACAAAATTCGGCACCAAATCCTGAAACGGCCATAACCCTACAGGCTCCTGAGAGTAGCGGGCGGCGAAGAAGAAGAATAGCCGCCCGCGATGCCCTATGTTCGTGAGATTCTCGCCGAAGGCCATCCGGCGCTGCGCAAAGTCGCAAAGAAGGTAGACCCGAAGGAGATTCGAGAGCCGCTCTTCCAGCAACTCGTCGACGACATGTTCGCGACGATGTATGCCGCGCCCGGCGTAGGGCTGGCCGCACCCCAGGTCAACGTCTCGAAGCGGATATTTGTGATGGACGTGCATGATGACGAGCACGAACCGGCGGTCGTCATCAATCCGAAACTGGAGCGACTCGGCGAAAACGTCGAGTTGAAGGAAGGTTGTCTCTCCGTCCCCGGGATGGTGGGAGATATTCTCCGTTGCGATCGCGTGGTCGTTACCGGACTCGATCGCCGGGGCCAAAAGCTTCGAATCGAGGGCGAAGGTCTCCGCGCCCAATGTCTTCAGCACGAGATCGACCACCTCGACGGGATACTTTACATCGACCGCGCCAAGAATCTGCGCCCCGCGTTGAGCGACGAGGAGAAAGAAGCCGCCGAGGCTTGAAGACGCTTTTTTTCGGCACGAGCTCATTTGCCGTGCCGAGCCTTGGAATCGTGGCTGCACGCACCGCGCTCGCCGGCGTCGTAACGCAGCCGGACCGTCCCGCTGGCCGCGGCCATCGTCTGAAACCGAGTGCCGTAAAATCGGCGGCGCTCGAGCTGGGCCTCCGCGTTTACGAACCAACGGGGCTGGTCGCCTTTGCTCAGGCCTCCGCGCAGGAGCAATTCGATCTTTTCGTGCTGGCGTCGTACGGACGCATACTCCCCAAGCAGTTGCTCGCTTTGCCGCGGCTCGGTGCGCTCAACGTTCATCCCTCGCTCTTACCGAGGTATCGCGGCGCGACGCCGATTCAAGCCGCCATCGCGAACGGCGAGAAAGAGACTGGCGTGAGCATCATGCTGATGGATCCCGGTTTAGACACCGGTGATCTCGTGCTTGCGCAACGCGTTCCCATCGAACAGGAGGAAACGTACGGCGAGCTGCACGACCGGCTCGCGTTGATCGGGGCCGAGCTTCTCGGTCAAGCGATCGATCTGGCCAAAGAGGGCGAGCTGCCGCGCCGGCCGCAGCAAGGGGATGCGAGCATGACGCGGCCGATCTCAAGGGAAGAGCTGACCATCGATTGGAGCTGGCCGGCGCAGCGAATCGTCGATACGGTGCGAGCCTATTCGCCGCAACCCGCCGCCCGCGCGATGCTCGACGGCGAGTCCGTCAAGATCTTGCGAGCCCACATTGCATCGGGCGGTGCGCTTGTGATCGACGAGCTCATCGCGCCAAACCGCGGCAAGATGAGCGGCCAAGAGCATCGCCGGATTCGCCGGCGAGGAGCCGATCCTGAGCCACGCTGACCACCGCGCAAACCGGGTCGAAGGGGCGCGCGGGCTCGCACTCGCCGTGGTGCAGGATGTCTTTCCGCAACCGGGATTGCACGATCGTGGCGCGCAAGCGTCGCTCGACTACCGCGCGCGGCGAACGCAATTGAGCGATCGCGACCGGGCCTTCGCTGCCGAGTTGGCCTACGGCGCGATCAAGATGCGTCGCACCCTGGATTGGTATCTCGATCCGTTCCTCCGTCATCCTGACGGAAGTCGTCATCCTAACGGACGTTGTCATCCTGAGCGGAGTCGCAGGATGCAACTTCCCCCTGCGATTCTCGAAATTTTGCGACTAGCGACGTACGAACTCATCTACACGAGAGCCGACACGCACGCGACCGTCTTTGAGTTCGTGAATCTCGCGAAGCGGTGGGGGCATCGCGGGCTGGCAAATCTCGTCAACGCCGTGCTGCGGTCGCTGCTTCGCGCGGAGCCGATGGAGCCGCGGCCCGAATCTTTTGAGAGCGACGACGATTACCTCGCGACCCGTTACTCGCTGCCGACCTGGCTCGTCCGCCAGTGGCGCCAGGTCTTTGGGGACGCGCTCGAAGCGATTTGCATCGGCGTCAACGAGCCCGCACGCCCGGCGATCGTCGTCAATGCGCTCAAGAGCACGCCGCTGGAAACGGTAGAGCGTCTGCGCGCGAGCGGAATCGAAACGCAACCTTCGTCGTACGTGGCCGAGGCGCTGCTCGTCGAACGCGGTCGTGCTGCGCGCGTCAACGGCGACGGCGTTTGGTGGTCGCAATCGGAAAGCTCCGCAATGGCGGTCGACGTGCTCGGACCGCAACCCGGCGAAACGATCCTCGATGTCTGCAGCGGGCGTGGAAACAAAGCGCTGCAAATCGGTGCCCGCTTGGCGGGACAGGGCGCACTTTTCTGCATCGAGCGAGATGCGCGCAAAGTCGCGAGCCTCGGCCGGCGATTGGAGGAGGCCGGCGTGGTCGCAGCCGTCGTCGAGGGCGACGCGACCACGAGATTGCTGCCGGATAATCAACGCTTCGACCGAGTGCTCGTGGACGCACCGTGTTCGGGGACCGGCGTGGTCGGGCGTCATCCGGAGACGCGCTGGAAGAAGCAGGGCACCGACGGCGAACGCCTCGCGCTGACGCAGCGAGCCCTCCTCGAGCAGGCGGCGCGCCACGTGCACGCCGGCGGAGCGCTCGTCTATGCTGTCTGTTCGACGGATCCACGCGAAACGAGTGAAGTGATCGATTGGTTCTTGGCGCGGCAAAACTTCGAACGCGGCTTGGTACCGTCCGCGTACGGCTCATTCTTGACGGAAAATGGCGACGTGTTGGTGCCGCCCGGCATAGATGGCCGCGACGGCTTTTACATCGCGCGCATCGACCGGCGCCCGTGAGCTTCTTTGCAAAAATCGAACGGTTCTGCGCAAGCTTCATCGAGCGCGCCTTTGCCAAGACCTTTCCCAGCGACCTCGAGCCCGCCCAAATCGCGCGTAAGCTCGTTTCGACGATGGAAGCGCAGACGCGCGACGACGAAGGGCGTCTGCACGCCCCCGGTTCGTACACCGTTAACGTGAGCCCAGCAGATTTCGACCGTCTCGCCGAGCACCGCGATTACCTCGAACGTGCGTGGGGCGACCTCCTGCGCGATCTCGCGGCCAGGGTGGGCGTTACGTTTGAAGAGGGTGCCGCGCGCGTGACGATGGCCCCGCGCGCGAGCGTGCCGCTCGGTGCGATCGAAATTCGCGTTGGGCGCGCGCGGGAAGCACGGCGAACTTTTCACCTTCGTACAATCGAAGGCGTTCCTCCAGACGGCGTCTATGCCGTTAAGGGCAAATCTCGCATCGGACGTGGCGAGGAGAGTGAAATCGTTCTTCTCGACCCCAGTGTTTCTCGCGCCCACGCCGTCGTCGAAGTCGCCGCCGGTGTTGCGATGGTTCGCGACCTCGGATCGACCAATGGAACGTTTGTGAACGGCCGGCGCGTGGCGTCCGAGTCGCTTCATGATGGCGATGAACTGCGTCTGGGAAACACGCGAATGAAGTTTGAGGCGCGGTGACGCTCTTGCTCGCCTCCGCTGCCGATTTCGACCGGCAGATGCGCATCGGTTCGCTTGAAATCACGGCGGTGCTTGCGCTCGTGGCGCTGCTCGCGGCACGCCCTCGAATTCGACCGGCCGCCGACATCGGCGCGCTGACGCCGATGCAGGTCAACCTGGAAATTCGCGAGCGAGACGGGTACGCGCGCATCAAACGCGGCCTCCCTTCGAGATCGGCCGAACCAAAGAGACCGATATCGTTCTGCACGATCCTGAAGTAAGCCGGCGCCACGCGCGCTTCGAAAGCCACAACGGAGTCGTTTACGTGGAAGACCTCAAAAGCCGAAACGGCACGTTCCTCAATGGACGCCGCGTCACGGAGGCAATCGAAATTCGCGCAGGCGACGAAATCGACGTCGGGACGACGCGTTTGGTCGTGACCTCGGTACACCCCGACTGACCCTCGGCATCCTCGTCGTGCGGCGCCTCGCGCCGATGCTCGGTGCGATCGCGGCTGCCGCGCTGATCCTACACTTCGCCCCCGCGCACGCGATTGGCCCGACATGGATGCTCGTGCTGCTCGCGGTACTCGCGGTCGTGTGGGTGCTATGGCAGCCCGCTACGATGGTACGGGACGATCTCTTGCCGGCGCTCGCCGTGGTGCTTGCGTCCGTCGGCCTCGCAATGGTGGCGCGCCTTTCCCCGGCGCTCGCGCAGCGGCAGCAGCTCTGGATTCTCGTCTCACTGGTGCTTGCGCTGGTTTTGGCGCCGGCGTTCTCGGGGTTTCGGCGTCTTGCCGCGTACAAGTATCTGTGGGTGGTTGCATCGCTCGCGCTCTTCGCATTGCTGCTGATTTTGGGTCAGGAAGTCAACGGCGCGCGGCTCTGGATCAAGCTGGGGCCGATCCAATACGAACCAATCGAGCTGATCAAGCTTTTCATCGTGCTCTTCTTGGCGGCTTATCTCGCGGAGACGGCCGACGTTATCGCAAAAGCGCGTCCCTGGTCGCTGCGCGCCAACGTGAAGTACCTCGGGCCGCTCTTCATCGGCTGGGGAGCGTCGATGGCGATCTTGGTGGTGCAGCGGGATCTCGGGATGGCAACGCTCTTACTCGCAACCTTCGCGACGTTGCTCTTCGTGGCGACGCGCCGGCTTGACATCGTGCTCTTCGGCGCGCTGCTCTTCGCACTCGGCGCTTTCTGGGCGGTCCATCATTACCCGTACGTTCAGACGCGCATCGCCGTCTGGCGTAATCCGTTTTTGGACCCACTCGGCGCGGGCTACCAGTCTTCACAGGCGTATTACTCGCTTGCCGCGGGCGGCTTGGTCGGCAGCGGGTACCGGCTCGGTCATCCAGAATTCATCCCGGACGTTGCGACCGATTACGTGTACGCGGCCTTTTCCGAGGAGTTTGGCTTGATCGGCGCGCTCGTCGTCTTAGCGATCTTCCTCGACGTGGTTCGACGAATCTTCGCAACCGGGCTCGAGCAGCCCGATCTCTATACCAAGCTGCTCTCGGTAGGCCTCGGCGCTACCTTGGGCTTTCAAGTCGTCATCATCGTGGCCGGTGTCATCGGGTTGCTCCCGCTCACCGGCATCACGCTGCCTTTCATGTCGTATGGCGGCAGCTCGCTCGTCGCGAATTTCTTGCTCGTCGCGCTCGTGTGGGCAATGAGCGCGCGCCCACGGAGGACGGTATGAAGTTTGTGCTGCTATGCGCTTTCACGTTGGGTGTTGCCGCATGCGCGAAAAGCGCGCACGCGCCGACGGCCGCGGCCGCCTCGGCGGCCGCGGCGAAGAATCCCGCCTCCGCCAGCGACGGAGCCGTCGTGTATCTCGCAAACTGCTCGAGCTGCCATCAAATCGACGGCCAGGGCGTTCCCGGCGCCTTCCCGCCGCTCGCGGGCAATCCGCTCGTTACCGGCAATCCCACCGCGGTAATTGCGATCGTCAACAACGGCCTCGAAGGCCGCGTGGTCGTCAATGGAGAGGCGTATAGCGGAATCATGCCGCACTGGAAAGGTCTTCTTTCGAACGAGCAAATAGCGGCCGTCATCACCTATATTCGCAGCTCGTGGAAAAACCGTGCCCCCGGCGTGAGTGGTGCCGACGTGGCGTCGGTTAAATGAGAACGGTAGCGCTTTGGCCGGCACGGGTAAGCATTCGCCGAACTCGCGCTCGAAGAGAAGCTCAACGAACTCGAGCATTGCAGGATCGGCGTGACGCAGTCGGGCGCGCGTCGCTCGTGGCCAGGGCGACGCCGGATCGTTCGCTTCGACGAAGGCGCGTAAAGACTCGGCGAAGTATTCGTCGACCCCGGTCGCAGCGTACGGCGTGACGAAGCTTGGCGCGTTCGCAAAGAGCGCGCGCACCTGCGGATCGATGCCGCTTCGATAGACTCCGCCGCCAAGTGCGCAATCGAGCGCATGTCCGAACTCGTGCGCGACGGTCATCGGGCTGCGCGAACGCAGATAGAGCGCGCGTTCTTCAACGACGAAAAGGCCGGCCGGAGGCGCGGGCCATGCGTCGACGTCGATTCCTAATCGCGCCAATGCTTGTGACGCCTCACGGTAGAGTTCGCCGGAACGCAGCAGCATCACGCGGATACGGTTGCGCAGCGCGTAGGCGAGCGCACCGCGGCCAAAGCGAAGTAGCGTCTCGACGACGTCGCTCTCAGGCGACCGGCCGCGCTCGCATTCGAAAAGGCGGCGCGCCGTTGCCGCTGCGTCCTTTTGCATCGGCGCCAATCGTCGCTCATGAGGCTTAACGCGATGTAGCGCCGGCGTTTCGGGGGTTTTTCAATGCGTTTCGCGTAATCACTGAGACGTAAGAAACAAAAACAGCTCGCTTACTTCTGGGGAGGCTCTTATGTCGAGTTTATTTTCGCAACGGATCGCCATTGCGCTTGGCTTGCTTATTGCGGCCGGTTGCGCTCACGATAGCGCCGTGATGCCAACACAAGCGGGCGGTGCACCGCAGGGCGTTACGCCGCAGGCGGCGTCTAACCCACAAGCGGACACTTCCATTCTCAAAAAGCTGAAGAAGCAGCTCGTTATCGGCTCGACGATCAGCCCGAAACTCAAACAGCTCAATCCCTACGGCCTCACCGTCGCACCGTCGACCAACGGCGCTTTTACTGCGGGCGACCTTGTCGTCTGCAACTTCAACGATAAGGGCAACGTCCAAGGCACCGGCTATACCATCGTGGCGCTTCATCCCACGCCCGGCTCGAGCCCTCGCTCCGTCTCGGAGGACAAGTTACTGCTTGGCTGCGATGCGCTGGCGCTAACGGCCGGAGACGTAATCTTCGCGGCGGCATTTGCCGCCAACGACAACCCGTTTCTTTCCGATACCGGCAAGCTGATCGCCAATATGAAGGGTGTGCCATTCGATCATCCGTTCGGACAGGTTTACGCACAGCCAACGTCCGGCAACGCGGTGATTTACGAATCGAACGCTGGTAACGGAACGATCGTCAGGGTCAATCTGAGCTCGACCATCACCTTCGACGTGATCGCCAAAGGTTTCGCCGTCAATCACGGCAAGCCGGGCGGCATCTTCGGTCCCTCGGGCTTAGCGTATAATCCTACCGGCGACATCCTCTATGTCGTTGACGGTAAGAGCAACACGGTCGTATCGTTCATCGAATGTGAGCGCGATTCCGACCGGCGGCGTCATCGTCCAGAAGGGCGGCAAGACTTTCAAAGGACCCAACGCCGCGAATGCGCATCTCATATTCGCCGGAACGCCGCTCAACGGCCCCGTCAGCTCGGCGCTCCTCTTTAACGGTAATCTGGTCGTCGGAAACACATCGAACCCAAGCGGCCAGAACCTTATGGTCGAGCTTTCGCCAACGGGCAAAGTGCTGGACACGCGCAACGTCGACAAAGGCGCGGCGGGCGCGATCTTCGGCATGGTGGCGACGGGCACGTCGGCTAGCACCACCAAACTCTATTTCAACGACGACAACGCCAACAATCTCCAAGTTCTGCAGCACTGAAGCAAGCGTCTTTGCGCGTAGCGAAGGCTTTAAAAACTCTGCCGCAGCGCAGGCGCCACGTTTAACGTCGCGCCCTCGCTGCGGCCTCTCGATACGCTAGCCGCCTGTCACTTGAAGCAGTAGAACTTCGCGTATGCCATACCGGTGATGCCGATATTCGTGTTCGTGTTATTGACCCAATAAACGTAAACCGGACTACCATTAGGCCCGGTTTGCGTGACGTCGATCGCCAGCGGCGTTCCGCCCTTCGAATTCTTAACCCAGAAGTTGTTGAAGAAACATCCGTTGCGATTGGCAGTGTAGCTGGCGCAGATGGCCCCCGGCTTGCAGGTCTTGTCGGCAGCGAGAGCCGGAGCTGAGATATATCCCTCGCTTGGGCCGGTTGCCGGACCTGGCGCCATCGCCGGATTAAACGTGACCGCGGATAAGAGTACTGACATCAGAAACATCGTTCGTGTAATCTCCTTGAGAACGGTAAGCAGTGTAATAAGTAGGATAAGGGAAGCGTCAGGCCCGCGCGCAAGCAGGCGCAGCGTTCTCTGCAACTTTTAACTTCCCAAGTCCGGCGCGTCGCGGCCCTCTGAGCCCGGCCGTTGAGGCATTATTTTTTGTACTATATGATTTATCGGTTGGACGCTACCGGCGCATGGCGGCAGCGTGAACGAAGAAGAGGAGAGCCCCATGAGCACCTATCGAGCGCCCCTCCGGGACATGCAATTCGCCCTCCGAGAGCTCGCCGGCATCGAGGCAATCGCCTCGCTACCGGGCTGCGAGGAGACCCTCGACGTGCTCGACTCGGTCCTTGAGGAAGCCGCGGGCTTTGCGGCGGGAGTTCTCGATCCGCTCAATCGCACTGGTGACAAGATCGGCTGCTCCTGGAGCGGCGGCGACGTCGCTACGCCGCCCGGCTTCAAGGAGGCGTACAAGAAGTTCGCCGATGCGGGCTGGATCGGTTTGCCGGTTCCGGCCGAGTACGGCGGCCAGGGGCTGCCGCAAATACTGCTCGGGCCGACATTGGAGATGTGGAACGCCGCCAACATCGGTTTTGCCAACGGCCCGCTTCTCAACCAAGGGGCGATCGAAGCGATCGAACTGGTAGGCTCGGACGAGCAAAAGCAGCGCTTCATTCCCAATCTCGTTTCCGGGAAGTGGACGGGCACGATGTGCCTGACCGAACCGCAAGCCGGCTCCGACCTCGCGCAGGTCCGGACGCGCGCACTGCCGGACGGCGACCACCATCGCATCATCGGAACGAAGATATTCATCACCTTCGGCGAGCACGATATGGCCGAGAACATCATCCATCTCGTCCTCGCTCGGTTACCCGACGCGCCCGAAGGCACGAAAGGCATCTCGTTGTTCATCGTGCCGAAGTTCATCGTCGAGGCCGACGGTCGCTTAGGAGAGCGCAACGACGTCGTCTGCGCGAGCATCGAGCACAAGCTGGGCATCAACGGCAACCCGACGTGCACGCTCAACTACGGCGAGAAGGGAAACGGCGCCGTCGGTTACCTGGTCGGTGAGCCGAACCGCGGGCTCGAGTACATGTTCATCATGATGAATGCCGCGCGTTTCTCGGTTGGCGTGCAGGGTATCGCGCTGGCCGATCGCGCCTATCAGAGTGCGCTCGAGTATGCGAAGGAACGAGTGCAAGGACGCGATCTCAAACCCGGATCGCGCGCGCCCGAGCCGATTATTAAGCATCCCGACGTGCGGCGAATGCTCATGTGGCAGAAGGCGACGATCGAAGCGATGCGCGCACTTGCCTACGTCACGGCAGCGTCGCTCGATTACGCGCAGCGCCATCCCGACGAGCGGGTTCGAAAAGATCACAAGGCCTTCGTCGAGCTGATGATTCCGGTCGTCAAAGGCTGGTGCACGGAGAATGCCGTCGAGCTCTGTTCGACGGCGCTGCAAGTCTTCGGCGGCATGGGCTACATCGAGGAGACCGGCATCGCTCAGCAGTATCGCGACGTTCGCATCATCACGATCTACGAGGGCACGACCGGAATCCAGGCGCTCGACTTAATCGGCCGTAAGCTGCTGCGCGACATGGGCGCGAGTGCAACGAGCGTGGGAAAGAAGATGGAAGAGACCGCAAAAGAGTGCGCCACTGACCCGGATCCCGCCGTCAAACGCATCGGAGAAGCGCTCGGAAAGGCACTCGCGACGCTCAACGAGACCTCGCAGTGGATCGGCATGAACGCGATGGGAGACCTCGATAGAGCCTTTGCCTGTTCGGTTCCGTATCTGCGTTTGTGGGGAACGGTCGCCGGCGGATGGCAGATGGCGCGCGCCGCACAGATTGCGGCGGCAAAAATCGCCGCGAACGACCCCGAGATCGAGTTTTATCGGGCTAAGCTCGCGACTGCGTCTTTCTACGCCTCGCACGTGCTCTCAGCGGCGGCGTGGTTCCAACGCCAGGTCGTCGACGGCTCGGGAGACGTCATGCAGGTTACCGACGCGCAGTTTGACTTGGATCGCAAAACTGCGGTGACGGCGTAGGCATGCTGCCTCCGACGAACGTTCGACCGGAGACGAGCCTCCGCGTCATTACGCTGGATAATCCGCCGGTCAATGCGTTGTCATT
Source organism: Vulcanimicrobiota bacterium (assembly GCA_963719905.1). Lineage (GTDB taxonomy): Bacteria > Vulcanimicrobiota > Vulcanimicrobiia > Vulcanimicrobiales > Vulcanimicrobiaceae > Cybelea. The sequence continues at coordinate 116,208 of CAVRDR010000003.1, read as the reverse complement.
TGCTTATTGCGCGCGGCTGCTTGCCGAAATTGAGAGCGCGTATGCCGATGCTTCGGTAGAGTCGGTCGTCCTGACCGGTGCCAACGGACTCTTCAGCGCCGGTGCCGACGTCAATGACTTCAATACCGAGCTTCCGTCGAACGCGGTAACGATACGTGACGTCATTGCCGCGGTCGAGTCCAGCACAAAAGTTCACGTCGCGGCCATTGACGGCAGTTGCCTCGGCGGCGGCCTCGAGCTTGCGCTGGCGTGCGACTACCGCGTCGCAACGCCCGGCGCGAAGCTGGGCTTGCCTGAGATCAAGCTCGGACTTCTGCCGGGCGCCGGCGGAACGCAACGTCTGCCGCGTCTGATCGGGGCGCGCGCCGCGCTCGAGTTCATGCTCAAAGGCTCGTCGGTTTCTGCCGAGCGCGCGTTCGAGTTGGGAATCATCGACGAGATCGCCCCCGGCGACGTCGTCGAGCACGCCATGACCCTTGCGACGGGCCCAAAACGTCGGATCTCCGCACGCCAAGCGATCATCGCCAAAGATCTTCCAATGCAAGCGGCACCGTTCGTGGTGGCGCAAGCCCATAAAATGGTCCCTGCGGAAGATAGCGGCGGGTTCGCCGCGCACAAACTCATTGATTCCGTGGCCGCCGCCGTCGAGCTGCCCTTCAATTTCGGGATTGCGCGCGAAACGCGGCTCTTCGATGAGCTCGTTCGCTCCAAGCCGTCGCTGGCGTTGCGCCACCTCTTCTTCGCGGAGCGGGAGCTGTCAAAGATCGACGGGGTAGACCTTCGTGACGCCCAAGGCGCGACGGTTGCCAAGGCCGGCGTGGTGGGCGCTGGCACGATGGGAACCGGAATTGCAATTGCATTCGCGCAAGCCGGCATTCCGGTCGTCGTCGTCGACAACAACGACCAAGCCGTGGACAAGGCGCGACAGACGGTAATGGGCATGTTCATGTATCAAGTGCAAAAAGGCAGGCTCACGCAGGAAGAAGCTTGGAAGCGCGGCCAGTCTATTCGCTTTACCGAAGATTGGAACGAGCTGGCCGATGCCGACGTCGTCGTCGAAGCGGTCTTCGAAGACCTCGACGTAAAACGCGAAGTCTTTCGTAAGCTCGATGGCATCGCTCACGCGGCCGCGATCCTCGCCACGAACACGTCGACGCTCGACATCGATGCGCTGGCGCGGCGAGACGCAGCATCCCGAGCGCGTGCTGGGCCTGCACTTCTTCGTGCCTGCCAACATCATGCCGCTGCTCGAGATCGTTCGCGGACGCCAGACGTCGATTCGGACGTTGGCCACCGCCTTCAAACTCGGTAAGGCGTTGCGTAAGAAGGCGGTGCTCTCGGGCAACGCGTTCGGGTTCATTGGAAACCGAATGATCTTCGATTATCTGCGCGAGGCGATGGCGCTAGCCGAAGAGGGCGTTCCCCCGGCGCGCGTCGATGCGGTGATGAAGCGTTTTGGATTTGCGATGGGTCCGTTTGCGATGAGCGATCTTTCGGGTTTAGACATCGGCTGGCAAGTGCAAAAGGCGCGCGGCGCGCAAGCGCTGGGGCGCACCAACGCACTCGAGCGGCTCGTCGAGATGAATCGGCTCGGGCAGAAGACGATGGCGGGTTATTTCAAGTACGAGAAAGCCGTCGGCAAAGGCCGCGAGCCGATTCGAGATCCCGAGGTGGAGCAGCTCTTTGCAGAAGAGGCGAAGTAACGCCGGGATCGAGCCGCGCGAGAGTAGCGACGACGAAATCCGCGATCGTCTTCTCCGCGCCTTGGTCGACCGCGGCGAGCATTTGCTCGAAGAGGGCATCGCCTTGCGGCCGGGCGATATTGACATCGTCTACGTCTACGGTTACGGCTTTCCGCCGCATCGCGGCGGCCCGATGTGGTACGCGCAAGAATTTGGCCTGATGCCGCATATGGAACCCGCTCATGCGTGAAGCGGTAATCGTGTCGGCCGCCCGCACGCCGATCGGCCGCGCTTTCCGCGGCGCCTTCAATCAGACTCCCGGTGCGACGATGGCCGGTCACGTCGTTAAGCACGCAATGGAACGCGCGACGATCGATCCGGCGGAAGTCGACGACGTCGTGATGGGCTGCGGATTGCCGGAAGGAGCGACCGGGAACAACATCGGCCGCACGGCGGCGCTGCGCGCCGGCTGTCCCGTCACCGTTTCGGGTCAGACGGTAAGCCGTTATTGCGCATCTGGGCTAGACGCAATCGCAGGCGCCGCAAAGCGGGTTATCGCCGACGGCGCCGAGGTCATCATCGCGGGGGGCGTCGAGTCGATCAGCATGGTGCAGAACGATCTCGACGTGCGCTTTCTGACCGAAGAGTGGCTGCTGCGACACGTCCCCGATCTCTACACGCCGATGCTCTATACGGCGGATTTTGTGGCCAAGAAATACGGCGTTGCGCGCGAGCGACAAGACGAATATGCCTTGCAGAGCCAGCAGCGCACGGCTGCCGCACAAGCTGCGGGCCGCTTCGACGCGGAGATCGTGCCGGTGCCTTCCTGGAAATACGAGCGAGAAAAGGAGACCGGAACCGTTACGGAGCGGTACGTCGAGCTCGGCCACGACGAAGGTAACCGCCCCGACACCACGCTCGAAGCCTTAGCCTCACTCAAGGGTGCCGTTCCAGGCGTCTCGGACACGACGATTACGGCCGGCAACTCATCACAGCTCTCCGATGGTGCTGCCGCCGTCGCCGTGATGGATGCAACGCAAGCGCGGCGGCGCGATCTCCAGCCCGCTCGGACTCTACCGCGGCTACGTCGTTGCGGGCTGCGAGCCCGGTGAGATGGGAATCGCGCCGATCTACGCGGTGCCGAAGCTGCTCAAGCAGCACCACTTAAAGATCGACGACATCGGTCTGTGGGAGCTCAACGAAGCCTTCGCGGTGCAGACCGTCTACTGCCGCGACACGCTCGGGTTACCAAACGAGCGATTCAACGTAGACGGCGGCGCAATCTCCATCGGTCACCCGTACGGTATGAGTGGCGCGCGCATGACGATGCACGCGCTCATCGAGGGCAAGCGCCGCGGCGAAAAATACGTCGTCGTTACGATGTGCGTTGCAGGCGGAATAGGGGCGGCCGCACTCTTCGAAGTCCTCTGATCACACGCTCTCGACGACTTCGAACGGTTGCTGCTTAAGAAGCGCCGTTACGGTTTCTTCGAAAACGCCGTGCACCAGCCGTTGGGACTAATCGAGCCGTCGACGATCTTGCACGTTCCGTTGGCCGTCGAAGAGCTACCCGGCATGAAGAACGTACACAGCGAGCACTTCTGTCCGGTTTTGGGGGTGGCTTGATATTTGACCTGCGCTTTCGAGGTTTTCGCGTCCGCGTTCGCCGTTTCGGCGAGCAGCAGTCCGGCAAGCGCCGGTAGCACGACGGCATTCGCGACGAAGGTGCGGCGCGTCATTCCCGTGCTTGACTCTCTCATCTCCAAGTCGATACCTCCGGTTATCGTGTTTTTGCCGTGAAGCTACGTCTTCCCCTCTCACCCCGGCTTAATGGTAAGCTAATCACGATTCGATGCTTTGCATGCCGCCTTCGGGTTCAATGTTGATGAGGGGACAGATAGATACATGATTATCAAGTGGATCACGAGCCTGATGTGTGGGGTGAGTCTGATCGGCGTAACTCTAGTGAGCGCGCTTCCGGCGTCAGCCGAGCAAGCGCCCGACAATAATGGGCCCGGCGTTACTCGGGTCAGCGTTGTTGAGGGCACGGCCGTAGTCCAGCGCGGCGACAGCAATAAGCAAGTCGCCGCGACCGCGAACGCGCCGCTACTTCCCGGCGATTATATCTCGACCGGCGCGAGTTCGCATGCCGAGTTGCAGTTCGACGGCTCTTCGGCCGTCCGGCTCGGCGGAAACGTGCAGGCTCGTATCACCAACGACGATCCGAATAATCGGCAGCTACAGCTTGCCGATGGTACGGTCGAGGTGGGACTCGTTCGCGATGCAGGCTCCGTGCAAGTCGACACGCCATCGGTGACGGTGCGCGCGAGCCGGGCCGGCGATTATCGCATCGCGATCGGACGGGACGGCTCGAGCTGGGTAACCACCCGGCGCGGTAGTGCGGAAGTGGTCACGCCGCAGCGCACCTACACGCTCGATCCTGGGCGTACGCTGGTCGCACGCGGGTCGGCCTCAAATCCCTCGCTGACGTATACGTCGGCGGTGGGATACGACACGTTCGACGATTTCAACGCGAAGCGCGATCAGACGATGGTCGCCGCGCTCAATGCAAGCCCGAACCTGAATCCCGACATCGCCGGCTATGACAACCTCGGCGCCTACGGCCAGTGGCAGGACGTCGCCGGCTACGGTCAAGCCTGGGTTCCCAATCAGTCGTCGAGTTGGTCGCCGTACAGTAACGGATCGTGGACCTGGGAGGATGGCTACGGGTGGACTTGGGTCGCCGCCGAGCCATGGGGCTGGGCGCCGTATCATTACGGCCGCTGGCTCTACGCAAACGGCTACGGCTGGGCCTGGGTTCCGCCGGCCTACTCGGCTACTCCGGCATGGTCGCCCGCCTTGGTCGGCTTCTTCGGATTTGGTGTAGGCGGACCGGGCTGGGGCGTTTCCGTAGGATTCGGCTATCCCAACATCGGCTGGTATCCGCTCCAACCGTACTGGCCGTACTATTCTTGGTATCCCGGCTGGGCGTGGACTGGCTTGGGCTGGGGCTGGCGCGGCTGGGGCTGCTGTGGCTACGGTTGGGGATGGGGCGGTACGCGCATCGTCAATGTCACGAACGTCACGAATATCTATCGGTACTTCCCGCATGGCGGCGTGCACGGAACCGCGATTGGAAACTTCCAGCACGGAACGGTCTCCGGTCACACGTTCGCGGTGAACCCACATAACATTAGCGGACATGTCGGAACGATTCACGGAGCCATCCCGGTAACGCCTACTCGCGATGCGCTCGGCTTCGGTGGCCATGCGATCGGCGCACCGGTCAGTATGTCGAAAGCCTTCGATTCCCCGCGGTTCGGGACGATCAATCGCTCCCTTTCGGGAAGCCTCTCCTTTGACCGGCAGCAAAAGGCAGTCTCACAAGCCCTTGAGAGCCACGCGCATAACAACGCCCCGGTATCGCATGATAACGCGGGAAGTCTTGGTACGCGTGAGAACGCGTCGGGCGCACGCGAGAATGCGACGACGACGCGCACAAGCGAAGCCGCTGGGCACCAGAGCGCGTCTGCCGATTCGTGGCAGCGCTTCAATCAGACTCGCGCCAACGCGTCCGGCCGCGCAAGCATCGCGAACGAAGGACCGCGCGAAGATGGTCGCGCGGACGGGTCTTCGTGGAACCGGTTCTCGAGCCAGCGTGGCAACGTTTCGGCGCCGGTTAGCGAGCGCGGATCGTACTCGCGCGGCGACTCGTATGGAAGCTCGTATGGCCGTTACTCTTCGCAGCGAAATCCCTATGCATCGGACTCACGCGGTGCGCAGCCTTCCTACTCGCGCTCCTCGTATCCGTCGTACGCGCGCGGTTCGTACCCTTCATACTCGCGCCCGAGCAGTTCGCAACCGTCGTACGCTCGCGGTTCGTCTCCATCCTACTCGCGCGGCTCGCAGCCGTCGTACTCGCATGGAGGCGGCTATTCCGCTCCGCATGGGGCGGGGGGTGGCGGGGGCGGTGGCTCGCGCGGCGGCGGACGGCCTCCGCAATAAGCGCAGAACTCGCAAAGAGTCGGTAAAGGGCGGCGCCAAGGCGCCGCCCTTTTACTTGCAGAAGCTACCAGTCTTAACCCGCCTCGGAAGTTTGAAGGAGTGTCAAATTCGATGATTCTCAAACGCTTTTTGCTGGGCGCCGCAGCGCTGTGCCTGGGCGCCGGTCTGCCCTCGCTCGCATCGGCATATGCGCACGTCAACGTCGCGCATCCAATCAACGTCAGTGCCTGCAATCCTAAACGCAACAGCTATATGGCAACCGGCTATGCCCCGGCGTACTACCCAATAGGAGTCGGTCCGTACTGGGGCTGGCCGTCAGTTTACGGGCTCAACTACTATCAATATCCCGTTCAGGGACATCCGACGCTAAGCATCGATTACTCGAACGCCACCAGCGTCGTGATGAAAGATATCGAGTTCGGTCTGGTCGTTCATGGCACGCTGGTCGCGGAAGTTCGCGACGTCGGAACCTTCTCGCCGGGCGCCGAGATCAAGCACGAGTTTGGACTCAACCCCAACGTCTTTCCGCTCCAGACGAGTTTTGCCAAGTGCGTTCCGCTGAAGATCACGTTCGCGGACGGAAGCAAGTGGAAGAATCCACACCTTCCGGCGCTGAAGCGCTCCATCTACGGCAAACCTTCTTATTAAATCGCGAATCTGAACGCAGGCGGGCGAGTCGCTCAGAAGCGGCTTTTTGTCGACTTGCCCGAGCCTGCGCACGCTCGGATAGGCGGGGAGTTTGCCGAGAGGGAGCGGTATAGATAAAAATATGACTGCTCAAGATGTTTCTGCCGTACAAGCGCTCGATAACGTCTGGGAGATGGCGCAGCGTCAGCTCGACGAAGTCGGGTTGCTCATTGGACTGAACGAATCGCTCCACGGTTATCTCCGTCAGCCCAAGCGCGTACTCGAGGTTTCCATTCCTGCCCGCATGGACAACGGGGCCTTTCGCATGTTCACCGGCTACCGCGTGCAGCACAATCTCTCGCGCGGACCGGGCAAGGGTGGGATCCGCTTCCATCCCGACGTGACCCTCGACGAAGTCAAGGCGTTGGCGATGTGGATGACATGGAAATGCGCGCTGATCAACATCCCATTCGGCGGCGCTAAGGGCGGCGTGATTTGCAACACCAAGGAGATGTCGCTTCAGGAACTCGAGAATCTCACCCGGCGGTTCACGACCGAGATTTCTATCATCATCGGCCCGGAAAAAGACATTCCCGCACCTGACGTCTATACGACCCCGCAAATCATGGCTTGGATCATGGATACGTTCTCCATGCAGCACGGCTATTCGATTCCCGGCGTCGTTACCGGCAAACCGGTTGCGATCGGAGGATCGTTAGGGCGCGACAAGGCTACGGCGCGCGGCTGCATGTACGTCGTGGACGAAGCGATGGAGACAATTGGAAAGACGATCGAGGGCGCCCGCGTTGCGATTCAGGGGTTCGGCAACGCCGGAATGTACGCAGCGCAATTAATGGCCGAGCATGGCTACGTGGTCGTGGCGGCCTCCGACTCGCAGGGTGGCGTCGCCAACGATCGCGGTCTCGACGTCAAAGGTTTGATCGCGCACAAATTCGAGACTGGGTCGGTGGTCGGTTTCACGGGCGGCGAGCGGACCGACAACCGGGAAGTATTGGAGTTCGATTGTGACGTGCTCGTGCCGGCCGCGCTGGAAAAGGTCATCACGCGCGAAAATGCACCGCGGATCCGCGCGCGAATCGTCGCCGAGGCGGCCAACGGACCTACGCTCCCCGACGCCGACGACATTCTCTTCGATCGTGGAATCATGGTGCTGCCCGACATCTTAGCCAATGCAGGGGGCGTGACGGTTTCGTATTTCGAGTGGGTCCAGGACCTTCAGGCAAACTTTTGGGACGAAGACGAAATCAACGAAGGTCTCAAGCGTAAGATGACGCGCGCCTTCCGCGAGACCTATGATCAGGCAAAACGCCACGGTGTTTCGATGCGAAAGGGAGCCTACTGTGTGGCCGTCGCGCGAGTTGCGGACGCGACGAAGCTTCGCGGCCTCTACCCCTGACGCAGCTCGGACTCTTCGGCGCCGGACGTCGGACGCTCGTCGACGACGAAACGGGAAGGATTCTCTACATGCCCGGATTCGCCGACGCGCCAACGGCGCGCCGCTGGCTCGACGTGCTTCGCGACGAAGTGACCTGGCGTAGCGAACGCCGCCGCATGTACGACCGCGACGTGGACGTGCCGCGCCTGGTTGCGAGCTACCGCCTCGTCGACGAAAACCTTCCCGCGGTCCTCGCCGAAGCGGCCGGTCGCGCCGCCGATGCAGCCGCGACGCCGTTCAACAGCGTGGGCTTGAACTTCTACCGCGATGGGCGCGATAGCGTCGCCCCGCACAACGATCATCTTTACGAGATCGTCGCCGGATATCCGATCGCGTTGATTTCGCTGGGCGCGACCCGCTTGATGACGATTCGCAGTAAAAAAACCGTCAAACTCCCGCGCCGAAGCTTCGATCTGGATTTGGAAGACGGAAGCCTGCTGATCATGAGTTACGAAACCCAGCTCCATTACGATCACGGTATTCCCAAGACGCGGACGCCGCTCGGCCCGCGGATCAGCGTGGCACTCCGCGTCCGCCCGTGACGCGGCCCCACGCACTGGCCTTGGCACTGGTGCTGGCGGCCTGCGCGCGCACGGGAAACGGGCCGGCAGAGCCGCACGTGCTGCGGATCGCGGACAATGTGGATCCGGCGTCGCTCAACCCGCTTTTGGCCCACGACCAGGATACGATCGGCTACGATCTGCTCGTAACGCAGACGCTGATCGGCCTCTCTGCCGATAACCAGCTCGTTCCCGTACTCGTGACGCGCGTTCCCTCACAAGCAAACGGCGATATCTCCCGCAACGGCAAGTCAATCGTTTATCACTTGCGCCGCGGCATTCGATTTGCCGACGGAAGCGAGCTGACGTCGGCGGACGTTGCCTTCACGTTTCGCGCGATCGTCGATCCCCGCAACCCGGTTGAGTCGCAGGATGCGTACCGGCACGTCACATCGCTGGAGACCCCCGACCCTTTTACCGTAATCGTGCGATTGAGACAGCGGTGGAATGCCGCGGTTGCGGAACTCTTCGCGCAAGCCGATTTCGCATTCGGCATTCTGCCCGGGCACGCGTTCCCGTCAACCGAAATCACCAAGGCTGCGTGGAACCAGCGCCCCTTTGGAACGGGACCTTTTAGAGTAGTCGCGTGGGAGCGCGCAAGCCGAATCGTGCTCGAGCCCAATCCGTACTTTCGCCCGCGCCCGCGGCTTCGCCGCGTCGTCTTGACGTTGATCCCCACGGCAGAGTCCTCGCTGTTGGCATTGCGCGCGGGCGACGTGGACGTCGCCGAAGTCAGCTCCGCTCGAAATTCCCGATGCGCGCCGTGCTCCTCACACGCACGTCATCATCACGCCGATCAACGGGGCGTACTTCTTGCTGATCCAAACAACCGCTTCGCCCACCGACGACCTGCGCGTTCGCCGTGCGATTGCCGCAGCGCTGAATCGGCGTAACATCGTGCGCGGAAGTTTCGGCGCCCTCGCGCCGGCCGATTCGTTTCTTCCTCCCGTTTTTGCCTGGCATGATCCGGCGCCGCAAACAATCGCCGGCGACTCGCAGGACGTTGCTCGCGAGCTTACCGCCGCCCAATGGCGAGAGAACCGCGCCCGGTGGTTCAAGGACGGCCGCCCGCTGGCGCTGACGATCGCGCTTGCGCCCGAGCGGGGAACGTCGATGCAAGTGATCGAGCAGGAAGAGTTGCGGCGCTCGGGCATCGAGACCGCGCTCAAACCCTATGCGGAGGCTCTCTTCAACGCACCCGGCGGCCCGTTGAGAACCGGAAACTTTACGCTCGCGGCGGCGCAGTGGATCGGAGCCGCCGATCCGGAGCAATCAGTGATCTTCGCGTGTACCCAGCGTGGACCCGACGGCAACAACTCGGTGAACTACTGCAGTCGACGCTTCGACGCGCTCTTCGACGATCAAGCCGTCACCTCCGATCCCCTGCGCCGTCGCCGCGACTTCATCGAAATGCAGCGCATCGTTCGCAGCGACGTGCCGGTCGTGCCGATCGCCTTTGAATCGGAGGTGGACGCGATCAGCGACCGCGTGAGCGGTTTCCGCCGGAACATGCTGATGTACCCGGTCGCCGCCGAAACCTGGGACGTTCGCTAAAGGGGGACGCTAGGACGGGTTTGGCGACGGCGTGGGACCGTAGATGGCCTCGCCGGCGGTGCAGATGTCTGCGGAGTTCAACTTGAAATCGACGAGCTGCTCGCCTTGCGCCGTTATGGCGGTTCCTCCGACGGTGATGCTTGTGCCGGCCGGCAGCGCAATGCGGTTGTAAAGTAGATCCGTCTGATGCGTCAGCGCATCAATCGACCGATCGGCAAGGTTGTCGTTGAACCACTTGCACGTGGTGACCGTCCCGCGCAGACCGGCGAACGTATAAAGAATCGTTTGGGCCGATCCGGCCACGCCCGCGAACCCGAGCATAAGGGCAAATGCGGCCGCGGCTGCCGAGAGGCGCTTCATGTTCTCTTGATACTACGCGCTGATGCGTCGCCCTGTCAGGTCGGCGGCAGCCCGCGCTAAGAGCCGCCGAACCTCGTCGTCGGAGGTCTGTTCAAAATTCTGATAGTAAAGACCGACGGCATGAAACGGATCCGGCGTCGCGACGCAAACGACGCGGTCGGCGACGCTTTCGAGACTCGCGCACGTACGTGGCGCGGCGACCGGCGCCGCAGCGACGATCGCGGCGGGATGCCGCGTTCGCAGCGCGGTCGCTGCGGCGCGCATCGTCGCACCGGTGGCAAGGCCGTCGTCGACCACGATCACGGTCTTCTGGCCGATATCGGGCTCCGGCCGTGCGTCGCGATATGCGACCTCTCGGCGCCGAAGTTCGCCGATCTCGCGTTGTACCACGTCCTGTAACGCCGCCGCATCGATGCCGAGCGATTCGATGAGCTCCTCGTCGACAACGCAGGTTCCATCGCTTGCCAGTGCGCCCATTGCAAGCTCCTCGTGGCTGGGAACGCCGAGCTTGCGCACGACGTAGACGTCGAGCGGTACGTGCAGCAGTCGTGCCACTTCGTATCCGATCGGCACGCCGCCGCGCGGGAGCGCAAGGACGATGACTTCCGGCGCGTCCGCATAAGCGCCGAGCGCGTCCGCGAGCAGCCGTCCCGCATGCGCGCGGTCGGCGAAAAGCTGCACGGCTATTCCGGAACTCCTCCGTCGTGCTCGATCACTTGGCGCGTCGCACTACCATCGGCTTGTTCTTCCCCGCAAGACTCGGCGTGCGGAAGCGGAGCGGCCTTGAACGTATTCGGCGTTTGAGTAAAATTGAACGCGTCGGCGATCGAGTTTGCCGATGCGTCGGTCGTGCCCAGCGAGCCCAATCCGAAAGTCTGCTCGATAAACCTTAGGATGCTCCCGATGTTGTACTGCGTGTGGGAGACGTAGCCGGGCTTGGCGTAGGGCGAGATCACGATCATCGGAACGCGGAAACCGAGGCTCGTGTAATTGACCTGCGGGGGCGGCACGTTGTCGTACCAGCCGCCCCAGTCGTCCCAAAACAGTATGATCGCTGTATTCTTCCAATACTGGCTCGTTCCAAGCGCGTTGACCACTTTGGTCACCCAGCGCGGGCCGCCGTTGCATCCGCTCGCCGGATGATCGGAATCGTAGAGCGTTGGTATCACCCACGAGACGGACGGAAGTGTGCCTGACTTAACGTCCGTAAAGATATTGGCATTCGGTGTGCTGATGTGCTTTTTCCAGTCGGGGCCATAGCGGAATTTCTTGATGGCATCGAATCCATTCCAGACGGCCCCTGAAAAGTCGTAGTGCGCTTGGCTTCCGAACATGTTGGCGACGTAGTACAGATAAGAGACGTTCGCCGCGTCGAGCAGATCGGCCATGGTTCCGTATTGAGTGAAGCATGGAAACGGGCCGTTTGCGTTGTAGCGGCCGTTGCTGAAGAGCAGCGGCGTCGTCGTTCCGGGCGGTGCGTCGCAGCCCCAAGGCGTGTTGATTGGCTGGTCCGTGAGCGATTCGCGAGCGTTGAGCGCAACTGTTCCGGCAATCACCTGCTGGTGGGCGATGAAGCTTGACGCAGTATCGGTCGAGAACATCTTGTCCGCAAGCACATATTGCTGCGCGAGCTTCCAATACGGTGCGGTTTCGGTCCGGTCGACAAATGCATACGGATAGTTGTAGGCCGGCAGCCCCTGTCCGGATTCGCCATAACGAATGAGATTGAATCCGTCGTTTTGACAGACCTTGGCGGCGTTCTGGTCGCACTCGATCTCAAAGCCATGGTGGCTGTGATCGATATCTTTGCCCTCATTGAGCGTTCCGGTTGCAAGTTTCACCGGCTGCAATTTAACGATATGGGCTCCGGTGCATTTGGGAGCGGGTTTGCACGGTCCCTGCAGCGTCGTGTCGGCGCCGGGAAAGCCAGCAAAGAGGTTGTCGAAGCTGCGATTCTCCTGAATTAAAATGACGATATGCGCAATCGGTTGCTGCGGCGGAGGTCCGCTCGGAGTCGGCGCAGGCGTCGAACTCATGGAGCTATTGCATCCCACTATTCCGAGTAGCGCGGCTGCAAAAATAAAGACTCTGGACCGTTTCATGGCACCTCCAACGAGAGCTTGCTTCTAGCTCGTTCGACGGAGGAAAAGCGAAAGTCTTGTGGCATCTGCTTTCAACCACCCACGCGACGGAGGATTCATGCGATTTTTAGGTGTTGGCGCGGTGACCTTGGTTACCGCTCTAACGGCCTGCAATAGCGCAATCGACGCGGTACCGGATTCGAGGACGAGTTCTCAGATAGCTCCATCTTCGGTCCGAGGTGCAACCGCGGCGCAGCTTGGGCTCTGGCCGCGTCCTGGGCCGGCGATGCGCGTTTGCGGGGCAGTGCCGAGCGGGTTCGCACGCTGCCAAGCTTGGATTCGCACCGACGTCAAAGGGATGTTGCGCAACAACGTTCCGGGCGGCTACGCACCGAGCGACTTGCAGAAGGCCTACAGCCTCACGCCGTACAGCAACGGCAATGGGAGCGGCGAGACCGTCGCGATCGTCGATGCGTACGACGATCCTAATGCCGCATCGGACCTCGCAGTCTACCGAGCCGAATATGGACTGCCGGCGTGCATACCCGCGAGTGGGTGCTTCACAAAAGAAAAGTACGCAACCAAAAGCAGCGCCGGTTGGGCCGGGGAAGAGTCACTCGACGTCGACATGGTTTCGGCGATCTGCCCGAATTGCAAGATTCTTTTGGTCGAAGCGGAATCGGCGTCGCCATCGGCTCTCAGCACCGCCGAGAAGTATGCAACCGCACATGCGAGCTACGTGAGCAACAGCTGGAGCGGCAACGAGGGCAAAAAGACCTACGACGGCGATTACCACGTCGGCGGCGTGGCGATCACGGCGGCGACCGGCGACAGCGGCTACAACTCGAGGGCGCAGTGGCCGGCGATTCTTCCGTCGGTGATCGGCGTCGGGGGAACGAGCTTGAAGAACGTCAGCCCGCGTAGCGAGACGGCGTGGTCCGGCGCGGGGAGCGGGTGCAGCACGATCTACCACAAGCCGAGCTTCCAGACTGGCATTGATACCGGGTGTTCGAATCGGGCGCAGGCCGATGCATCGGCCGTCGCAGATCCAGAGACCGGGGTGGCCGTCTTCGATTCGTTTCATCAAAGTGGATGGGTCGTTTTCGGTGGAACATCGGTCGCGACGCCGATCGTCGCGTCGGTTTTCGCGCTTGCCGGCAACACCGGCACGAACGACCCCGGCAATCTCTACTCGCACGCATCGGCCATGAACGACGTTACCAGTGGACGCAATGGCGGCTGCGGTGCTCCGCTTTGCAAGGCCGGAGTCGGGTGGGACGGCCCCACCGGTCTTGGCACGCCCGATGGCATCGCCGCGTTCTAGCGGTGAATCCCGCCGCATGAAGCGCAACTTGGCCGTGGGGGCAGTGGCTGCGCTTCTCTGCATCATCCCGCGTCCGGCCGATGCGGTCGATACCATACCGTTTACTGAGGTCAATGGCGGCCAACTTGAAGTTCAGGCTTCGATTGACGGTCAGTCGGCGGTGCCCATGCTGGTCAATCTCGGCGCGGGAATCGACGTCGTCTCCAGCGAGCTCGGCCGGCGATTCGTCGCGATTGACGGTAAGTACGTCAGTCTCCGGCTGACCGGCGAACGCGTCGACTTACCGATTGGGAAAGTGGTCACGCTCGCGATCGGCGGCGTAAGCATCGACGCACCGAACGTCGGCATATGGAATGGACTCGACGGCACGGGAATCGATGGCTTGATCGCGGCGACGGCCTTTCGCAAGATCGTAACGACCTTTGACTTTCGCAGCCGGCAGATCGTGATCGAAGATGCACAGACATTTCCCGATCGCGTCCGCATGGCCGCACGCATTCCGCTGATCCTGCAAGACGATCTGGGAATCGCGCTTGCCCTTTTCGCGCGCTTCGATTTCGGCGGAGGTAAGATCGGCCTATGCGAGATCGATACGGGCTCGGGCGGAATCACCCTCGACAAGACGTTTGCTGCGTCGATTGGGCTCAATCCGAGCTCTCCCGAGACGCGCCTCACGTCGATCGCGCTCGCGGGCGCGCCTCAAACGGCTGTGACCGCGCCGGCCGTTCGCTTCTCCGACCTCATCTACGATTGCGACGTGGGCAACTCGTTTTGGACGGGGCGCTCCTTTACGCTCGATCTGCCCAATCGCTTCATCTACGTTGTGACCGCCGGATAAAGAGAAGATTAACGAACGCTGTGACGCCCACGAATCAAGTTAAAGTCAGCGGCCGGAAGGGTATGAAAGCGACCATGAGATTCTTTGCAGCAATGACCTCACTCGCAGCGGTGCTGGCCATGGGGGGCGCTTTTGCGAGCCTGCCCGCTGTCGCTCAAAGCGACGTTCCGTCGTATACCACCTGGCAGTCGGGTTGGGACACGTACCAGTACGATCGCCACCACGTCATCTTGGGTACGGTCGCAAGCTTCGCGCCGTATCGCTTGACGGTAACGCGCCGCAACGGCGACGTGCAGACGGTCGATCTCAAGCATGGCACCGTGATTTATCCGACAGGTGCGACGCCTACCGCGGGCGAGCGGGCCGCGCTCGTTGGTTACTACAGCAACGGCACGTTCATCGCCAACCGCGTCATTTTGCGACCCTAAGGCGCGGGGTTGACCCTACCCGTGGGTGCGCCGCCTGCATTGGTGCAGGTGGCGCAGCGGTACGCTGAGACGACTCGCGGGGTCGTAGCTTTTCAGATGCACCGCGTCTTTGACGTGCACGATCCGTTCCGGAGCCGGCACGAGGACCTTGTCATGAACGGCGTTTACGACGACGGCGTGCTCGTACGCGTGCACGTGATGAGCGATACGGTCGACGGAAAGCCGGCGAGTGCAAGCGACATCGCAAAGCTGGAGCAATCCTGGGATCATCCCAATGCTGAAGACGTCTTTGCGCCGCCTTTTGATGCGCGTAACTTCGACGCCTACCAGTACCGCAGTGGCGGAGCTTCCACGATCGAATTTACGTCGAATGTTCATGGTGCCGGGCACGGCAACGGCAGCTTCACCTATGATGCCGAACAGAACGTCGTTTCCGATACCTATCAACCCAACGCGCTGCCGCCGTATGCGCATTCGGCCCAGATAACGGATCGTCGAGCGGAAGTGTTGTCGGGATACTGGGCGCCCACGGAACAAACGCAGCAATACAAAGGAAACGTCGGGCCGTTTGCTGGCTCAGGCACGATCCAAATAGAGTATTCGGGCTTCCGGCGTTTTCCGGACCTTCAAAGCGCTTTGCTCACGCTGTAGCGGCTGCTAGGGCCGGCAGAAGGCTTTGCGGTCCGCGCAGAAAATCGAAGACCACCGAAGGAGAATACGCTGTGCCCGACTTCCTCAAGACCCTGTTCGTGAACCCGCCGACATTCGAAGGCTACGATGGCGGCGCCGGCTCGCGCTATCAGTGTCGTCGCGAGGTCAGATCGTTCTGGTATCCGACTTGGCTCGCACAGCCCGCCGCGCTGGTGCCGGGCAGCAAGCTGATCGATGCGCCCCCCGACGGCCTGACGGTCGATCAAGTGGCGCCGCTTGCAAAGGAGTACGAGCGGGTCATAATTCATACCAGCACGCCTTCCTTCAACAACGATGCGCGATTCGCGGCTCGTTTAAAGGAAGAAAACCCCGACGCGATCGTTGGGATGGTCGGCGCGCAGGTTAGCGTGCTCCCGGAGGAATCGCTCAAGGGCGCGCCTGCCGTCGATTGGGTGAGCGTCGGTGAGTTCGACTACACGTGCGTTGACGTCGCTTTGGGCAAGCCGCTGAGCGAGATCGACGGGCTCGCTTACCGCCAAAACGGCAGCACCGTACGGACGTCGGAGCGCCCAACTATCATGGACATGGAGGCGTTTCCTTCGGTCCTCGATGTTTACCGGCGCGATCTGACGATTCCGAATTATTTCAACGGCTACTTGCAGCACCCGTATCTTTCATTGTATACGGGACGCGGCTGCAAATCGAGGTGCACGTTCTGCCTTTGGCCGCAGACGATCGGCGGGCATCTCTATCGCGTGCGCAGCGTCGAAAGCGTCGAGGCGGAGATGGCCCGCGCGAAAGTCCTTTTTCCGGAAGTCAAGGAGTTCTTTTTCGACGACGATACGCTGACCGACAACATCCCGCGTGTCGAAGAGATCGCGCGTCGTTTAGGCCGGCTCGGCATTACCTGGTCGTGCAACGCCAAGCCCAACGTGCCCCGCGCCACGCTCGAGATACTCAGGGCAAACGGCTTGCGGCTCTTGCTCGTCGGCTATGAGTCGGGCAATCAGCAGGTGCTCAACAACATGAAAAAGGGCACGCGTATCGACATCATCCGGCGCTTCTCGAAAGACTGCCGCGAGCTCGGTATTAAGGTGCACGGCACCTTCATTCTGGGCATGCCGGGCGAAACGCCGGAGACGATTCGCGAGACGATTAACTTTGCTTGTGAGATGGACCCCGAAACGATCCAGGTTTCTCTCGCCGCGCCGTATCCGGGAACCTACCTCTACAAACAGGCGCAGGAGCAGGGCTGGCTCGAGACCCAAAGCGGTGAGCTGGTCGACACGCACGGCATCCAGCACGCGGCGCTCAACTACCCGGGATTGAATTCGACGATGATGTTCGAATCGGTCGACGAATTCTATCGGCGCTTCTACTTCCGGCCGCGAAAAATGTTTTCGCTGCTCGGCGGAATGATCGGCGACCGGCAGGTAATGAAGCGGCGATTACGTGAAGGCGTCGAGTTCTTCCACTTCCTGCGCGAACGTAAACGTGAAAACGCTGCTGCAGCGATAAGATAGGGATTGCACCGCGTCTTCGCAGCTACGCGGGACCGATAGTGCGTAAGACCCTTTCGCGAGGGCTTCTTATCCTCGTGACGCTCTTCGTCGTGGCCATCTACTACCTGCCGATGGGGCACAGCGATTTCGTGGAGAATTGGGGCGAGGGCACCTTCGGCGCTACGCTCTTGCCTCGCGACGTAACCGTCGTGAGCGTCGAGCCCGGATCGCCTGCAGATCGTGCGGGGCTGCGGCCCGGCGATCGCCTCGTGGAGGATGGGAACTATCAGCTTTCCTCGCGCCTTCGCGCAGCCTATCCCGGCGAGCGGGAGACGTTGACGTTCGTTCGTAACGGAGTCGGGCACATCGTCACATTGATCGCGGTGCCGAAACCGAGCTTCGGCATTTGGCAGCGCATCGGCGGCATTTTGGCATATATTCCGCCGACGATCTTTCTCGCGGTGGCTTTTGCGCTCGTATTCTTGCGGCCATCCATTATGGCGTGGGCGTTTTACGTTTTTTCCGTTGGCTATTTTGGTACTTCCCCGGCGTTCGGATACTGGTCCCACGTACTCTCGCCGGCGGCGTTTTTCGCACTTACTTTTGTTTTTTCTACCATTTTGGGTCCGTGGAGCGTCCTGCCGCTTTTGCCGTTCGTGCTCCGCTTTCCCAACGGCGACGCGCTCGGATGGCGCCGGCGCATCGATCCGTTCGTGTGGGGTCTTCTCGTATTAGCATACCCCGTCTACGTGTTGGAGTGGCGCCAGTACGTTGCTACGCAAGCTATTCCGGCCTGGGACGTGATTCCCAGCGTTATTATTCCGCTTGGCGCCTTTGTGCTGGCCGGATTGATTCTTGCAAAGAACGTTGCAATGGCGACCCCGAGCGATCGCCAGCGCTGGGGATTCCTAGCAATCGGCACGCTTGCCTCTTTTGTGGCATACGCCATTTATTTCGTCCCGGGCGTGCCGTTCGCGGTTGGACAGGTCGTCGGCTTTGCGGCAGTTCTCATGCCGATCTGCATCGCGTATGCGGTTTTTAGATTGCGAGTGCTCGACGTCAACTTCGTTCTAAACCGCGCCTTGGTTTACGGGATCATCTCGCTCTCGGTGATTGCATTCGTTTCGATCTTGGATTGGTTTTTCTCTCGTATCGTTACCATCGGGCGATTGGCGATCGGCTTGGAACTTCTCGCAACGATCGGCATCGGTTTTTTGCTCGATCGGATAAATCACGCCGTCGAAAGTTTCGTCGAATCGGTATTTTTTCGGCACCGTAGGATTGCCGAGAGACACCTGCGCCGCGCCGCCGCCGCGCTTCCGTACGCCACCGACGAAGAAGCCATAGCCGACGGCCTCGTGCAAGTACCGGCCGATGCCATCGATCTTGCAGCCGCAGCGCTCTACCGCCGGTCTGCCGACGGCAAGCGCTTTGAGGGCCTCGCGACCGCGCGCCAAACCAAGGTCGCGCCGGCGGCGTTTGACGCCAATCACTTGCTCGTGCGCATGCTCGTTTCCGACGAAGAGCTGGTTTGGCTCGACGAGGTACGCGCGTATCTCGATCCCGGAAATGCGGGAGTCTACGTTCTGGCGGTTCCGGTAAGCGTGCGTCACGAACTGGTCTGCTTTACGCTGTACGGCGCGCACTCGAACGGAGCCCAACTCGATCCGGATGAGGTGGAGCTGCTTGAGGAGCTCGCACGTGAAGCCTCACGAGCGTACGATCACGTTGAAGCCGTACGGACTCGTGAGCGCTACGCCTCATTGACGCTCGCCGTCGGTGGGGAACATTGACCGAACATACGTTCGCATGATAGAGTCGGTAACGTGAAGGCATCGAGCGCGCGGTGAGCTGGCTGTCGCGCCTGCGTTCCTCGCTCGGTCGTGCGAGGGAAAGTTTCGCTGCCGTGGCGCGGCTCGGTCGTCGGGAAAGGCCCTTGACGCCTGAGTTTTGGGACGAGCTCGAAGAGACGCTGATTTTAGCCGATTTCGGCGTGCCGGCCACTCAGAAGATTCTGACGGGCTTGCAGACGGTCGCGCGTCAAGAAGAGTGGCGGACCGCCGATCAACCCGTGGCGCGCTTCCGCAAAGACGTCGAACGATTTCTCACGTTACCCGGCGCGGAGTTACGACTCGACCGCACGCCGGCCATCGTACTGGTCGTTGGAGTCAACGGGAGCGGGAAGACGACGACCATCGGCAAGTTGGCGACCAGTTTGCGGAGGGAAGGGAAACGCGTCTTGCTGGTCGCCGCCGATACGTTCCGGGCAGCGGCCGTCGAACAACTCGCCGTCTGGGCGGACCGCAGCGGCAGCTCGATCGTACGCGGCGCGGAAGGCGCGGATCCGGCTTCGGTGGTTTTCGACGGCCTGCGCGCGGCGAAGGCGCGCGGTGCCGACGTCGTCCTCATCGATACCGCCGGTCGCCTTCAAACGAAGACGAATTTGATGGAAGAGCTGAAGAAGATGCGCCGCGTGATCGATCGCGAGCTTGGCGAACCGCCGGCCGAAACGCTGCTCGTCGTCGACGGCACAAACGGGCAGAACGCAATATCGCAGGCGAAGCTCTTTCACGCGGCGACCGAGCTGACGGGAATCGTTATCACAAAGCTCGACTCAACCGCAAAAGGCGGCGTCCTCGTCGCTATCGTCGACGAGCTCGAGGTGCCGATCAAGTTTGTGGGCTTGGGCGAGGGACCTGAGGATCTGCGCTCCTTCGCTCCCGCAGAGTTCATTGACGCGCTTTTTGAGGAAGAATGCCATCCCCTTGGCACCCAGGCGTGAGAGCGTGATTGTAAGAGAAGAGAGAAAGGAACCACCATGGCAGCAGAAGACGAACGGCAACTCGCGCTCACCAATGCGCTGGCTCAAATCGAGCGGCAGTTTGGGAAAGGCTCGATCATGCGGATGGGCGATTTCCAGGAACGCATGGCCTTCGAAATCGTACCGACCGGCTCGATCGCGCTCGACCTGGCTCTAGGCGTGGGCGGGTTGCCGCGAGGGCGGATCGTCGAAATCTACGGTCCCGAGTCGAGCGGAAAGACGACCCTCGCGCTTCACGCGATCGCCGAAGCGCAGAAGACGGGTGGAACGGCGGCCTTCATCGATGTCGAGCATGCGCTCGACCCCAACTATGCCGCAGCCCTCGGCGTCGATCTCGACAACCTGCTCGTTTCACAACCGGACACCGGAGAACAGGCGCTTGAGATCGCCGAGATGCTGACGCGCAGCAATGCCGTAGACGTCGTCGTCGTCGACTCGGTCGCTGCGCTGGTTACGCGAGCCGAGCTTGAGGGCGACATGGGCGACGCGCACGTCGGATTGCAGGCACGATTGATGTCCCAGGCTCTCCGCAAGCTTACTGCCGCGATCTCGCGGAGCAAGACGGTCATGATCTTCATCAATCAGCTTCGAGAGAAAGTCGGCGTCATGTTCGGCAATCCCGAAACGACCTCGGGTGGCCGTGCGCTGAAGTTCTATGCGTCGATTCGACTCGACGTGCGCAAGCTCGAAACGATCAAAGTCGGGCAAGACGTCGTCGGTACGCGTACGCGCGTGAAGGTCGTGAAGAACAAAGTCGCGCCGCCGTTTCGACAAGCCGAGTTCGACATCACCTACGGCCATGGGATTTCGAAGATGGGCTCGATTCTCGATGTTGCGCTCGATCAAAACATCGTCGGCAAGAGCGGATCGTGGTACACGTACGGCGAGCAGCGCATTGGGCAAGGACGCGAAAACGCCAAAGCGTTCCTCGAGGAGCACGCCGAGCTAGCCGGCGAGATTGAAACAAAAATTCGCGAGGTACTCGGCAAAGCAGCCTCGAGCAACGGCAAAGCGCCGGCAGCGGTCGCGATCGGAGAGTAATCCTTCGCTCTTCGGCTCACAACTCGAGCAGCCTCACTCTCGCGGTATGACACAAGGCGAGGTCCATAGCACAAAGCGGGCCTATGCTGTTGCACTGGCCTTCTTAGCACGACAACGTTGTACGGAGGCGCGCTTATGGAAGCAGTTGGAACGTCGAGGCTTCGACGACGACACTGCCCGCGCAGCGATCGAGCGATGCAAGAAGGAGGGCTATGTCGACGATCGCCTCTACGCGAGGCTCTACGCACAAGGCAAGCGTAAGCCGATCGGCAACCAACGCCTTATCGGCGAGCTCATCCGTAAGGGAATCGATGGCGAAGCCGCCGCCGAGGCGGTAGCGTCGCTCGAAGTAGATGAGAATTCGCGCTGTACTGCGGCCTTTGAACGACTTTTGAATCGGCACCCGGAGATCGGTTATCCGTCAGCAGCCCAACGGTTGGAACGGCTTGGATTTCCAGCAGCGACGATTTATCGTGTGCTGCGCAGCCATGCAGCGCGCTTCGGGCCGCTCGCCGGCCTCAATACTGCGTCGCCCTCGCGCCGTCACTCCCCCATTCTAATTCGAAATTCTGTGTCTCAGTAGATGACGGAACCGGGCACTCGCTCCGGCATGTCGACGCAAACCATTCTCGTTGCTGAAGATGATGCGGCGGTTCGCGAACTGCTCGGCCATCATCTCGAACGAGAGGGTTTCGCGGTCGTCGGTGTTCCAGACGGACACGCGGCGCTGCGGCGCGCGCGCTCCGCCGCCGATTTGCTCGTTCTCGACGTGGGGTTACCCGGAGTCGACGGTTACGATGTGGTACGAACGCTGCGCAGAGAAGAACGCAACGTTCCAATCGTCGTGCTCACGGGTCGATCCGACGAGATCGACCGGGTCCTCGGATTCGAGCTCGGCGCGGATGATTTCGTCTCGAAGCCTTTTTCACCGCGCGAGGTCGTCGCGCGAATCAAGTCGATTCTGCGCCGCTGCGGGCGCGCCGTTGCGCAACCGGCCCCGGTCTTACGCTTTGGGCGGTTAGAGATCGACGCCGGGGCCCGGGAAGCTCGCGTTGACGGGATCGACGTCAAGCTCAAGCCGCGCGAATTCGCATTATTGATGGAGTTGGCCGGGAATGCCGGCGTCGCGCTCTCGCGCGACTGGCTTTTGCAGCGGGTCTGGGGCTTCGACTTCAACGGTGACGAGCGGACGATCGACGTGCACGTTCACCGCCTCCGCGCCAAGATCGAAGAACCGTGGAAGCTGCCGTCGCTTCTGCGCACCGTCCATGGGTTCGGTTACAAATTCGTGCGTGGCTAGCGGTGCCGGCGACCGGCCCATCGCTCGCGCGGTGCTCGCAACGATCGGTCACGAGCTCCGCACGCCCTTAACGTCGATTCGCGGCTATATCGAAACGCTGCTCGATGGAGAGTTCGATCCGCCGACGGCGCGCCGCTTTCTTGAAACCGCGCGTCGCGAGACGCTGCGTCTCGGCCGGCTCGTGGAAGGGATGCTCGAGTTCTCGCTGTTGGATCTCTCGACCGGCGAGCACCCAACGCCCTGCAATGCGGTCGAGCAGATTCGTGCGACGATCGAGATGCTTTCACCCATGGCGGCAGCGCGACGCGTGACAATACGGCTCGCACCTTCCCGATGCTGCCGATGTGCTCGTCGATAGCGACGCCTGCGTTCACGCACTCGCAAATCTCCTGGAAAACGCAGTAAAATATGGCAGGGAGGGGGCGTGGTCCATGTTTCATGCGTTCGCGAAGAACGATTCGTCGCCATAGCGGTCGACGACGACGGAGACGGGGTTGCTGCCGAAGCGCGTGAGTCGATCTTCGTCATGGGCGTTCGTCGCGACGTCGCTGGACGATCGGGACGCGGCATCGGCCTCGCGGTTGTTAAGGCAATCGCCGAGAGCGCCGGCGGCGAAGTTCGAGTCGAACCGTCGCCGCTTGGGGGTGCCCGTTTCGTACTGCGCTTCCCGGCGGGATAGAGGGCGGTGCATGTCGTAGATAACAGTCCGTGACTGTGTCACGGGTCCCGTTCGCACATGCGAGTGAAGCCGAGCTGGCGCGACTCTTCGATTTCTATCGAATCCCGTGGCAGTACGAGCCCCGAAGCTTTCCCATCGCGTGGAACGAGCACGGACGACCCGTCAAGTTTTTCACGCCGGACTTTTATCTGCCGGAATACGACCTCTACATCGAGGTCACGGTCGCCAAACCGATTCGCAATAACCGCAAAAACCGTAAGCTGCGGCTGATGCGTTCGCACCATCCCTGCGTCAATGTGAAGCTCTTTACGCGCCGCGACGTCGAGCGCGTCTTCTCCCGCCTCAAGCGGGCTTCGTGATCGGCGCCCCGCTCTTCGACGCCGAGTCGATTGCGGGCCGCGTCGCCGCCATTGGAGCGGCCATCTCGCGCGATTATGAGGGCAAGAAGCCGCTGATGATCGGCCTGCTTGCTGCGGCCGCCACGTTTCTTGCCGACCTAGCGAAAGCTGTTACGATACCCTGCCAGTTGGACTTTATCTCCGTCAATCACTGTGGCGATGGCGACGGCATCGCGCTTAAAAAGGACGTTGGGATACCCGTCGGCGGGCGTCACGTCATTTTGGTGGACGATACGGTCGATACCGGGCTCACGTTGCAGTACGTCTTCAAGAGCCTGGCCAAGCGCGGCCCCGCGTCGCTGGCCGTCTGCACGCTTCTCGACCGCCCGCACAGGAGAATTGCCGATATAGAAATTAAGTATAGGGCGTTCGAGGTCCCCGACGTATATGTCGTGGGCTACGGGCTCGATTACCTAGGACGCTATAAGGAGTTGCCGGCGTTGTACGTACATGGATCCTGGCCCGCATAATGCGCCGATCTCTGGCCGCAAGCGTGGTGCTGGCAATCCTGTGTGGCGGAGCGTTGCTTCATCCGCTTCCGGGTCATGCGCTCGAGCTGCGATCCATCGAGCAAGCGGCGGCCGACTACCGAAGTCCTAACGAGCATCTGGCCGAAATGTTTCGCGCGGCCTTGCTCGATACGAGCAAGCTTGCCGAGTACGCACCCGACGGCACCGCGTACATCATGACCGGGGACATCCCAGCCGAATGGCTGCGCGATGCAAGCGCCCAGGCGCGGCCATATTTGTTCTTTGCCAAGGACGATCCAGACGTGCGGGCTTTGCTGCGCGCAATCATCGCCCGAATGGTGAAGTACCTACGGATCGATCCATACGCCAACGCCTACACGCTGGACTACCGCGTTTGGGAGCAGAAGTTCGAGCTCGATTCGCTCGCCTATCCGACGGCGCTGGCGTGGAGTTACTGGAAGGCGACCGGCGATGCGTCGATCTTCACCGGCGACTTTTCGTCGATGCTCGACGACGCGCTCGCCACGATGGAGCGCGAGCAGAACCATCCACGCGATTCTCGCTACACCCACAGAGAGCTTCTCCAGGACGGGCGCGGCAATCCGGTCGGTTACACCGGTATGATCTGGACGGGCTTCCGCCCCTCGGACGACGCCTGCGAGTATAACTTCCTGATTCCGTCGGAGATGTTTGCGGTGGTCGCCCTCGGCGACATGGCGCAGATCGAGCTCGACGTCTACCACAACGTCGTGAAAGCGAAGGAAGCAAAGGCGTTACGCGACGAGGTTCAGCGCGGGATTCAAACCTACGGCCTCGTGCTCGTGCCGAAGTACGGTTACATCTACGCTTACGAAGTCGATGGCCTCGGTCACGCCATTCTTACCGACGATGCGAACATCCCCAGCTTGCTCGCCGCTCCCTACTTCGGATACACGATGCCGAACGACCGGTATTATTTAAACACGCGGCGCTTCTTGCTTTCGCAGGATAATCCGTCGTTCTATCAGGGTCACTGGGCGCGCGGAATCGGCAGCTACCACACTCCCGATCACTGGGTTTGGCCGCTCGCCCTCATCATTGAGGGCATGACTGCGACGACCGGAGTCGAGAAGCAGGATGTTCTCGGCCAGCTTCTTGCAAGCGATCCCGGCGATCATCTGCTGCATGAATCTTTCAATCCCGACAATCCGCAGCAATATACCCGTCGCAACTTCGGCTGGCCGAATGCCTTGTTCTCGGAGTTTGTGATGACGCAGTTCGACGGTACGGCTGAAATTCCAATGGGCGATACTAGCGACCTCGAATTCAATACGGAATGAAAGAAAACGAACGCGGATAAGCCCCGCTTATGTGCCGCACTCGGGTCGCTCGTCGCTCGCGCATCTACGCTCCGCTCCTGCTGCACCGCGCTCGCGCCACCTGCTAAGGAGCATTTTGACCTCCTGTCAATGGCGCTCGCGTCGGGCCCCTATGCGGCAGATAAGTCGCGGCTTATCCGAGTTCGTTTAAAGAGCGAAGTGCATGTCGAAGGCTGATGTAATCGTCGGGCTGCAATGGGGCGACGAAGGCAAAGGGCGGATCGTCGACCTCTATGCGGCCGATTACGAGGTCGTCGCGCGCTTCGGCGGCGGCGATAACGCAGGGCACTCGATCGTCGTCGGCGAGCGCGAGCTCGCGCTGCGAATCGTTCCGTCGGGCGTCATGTATCCTCACGTCGAGCTCTTCGTCGGCGGCGGCACGGTGGTCAATTTGCAGACGCTTATCGAAGAGCTCGATGCTTTGACGGCGATCGGAATCGACGTTTCGCGAGTCAAAATATCGGATCGCGCGCACGTGGTCTTTGCGCATCACGTTGCCCGCGATGCGGCGAGCGAACGAGCGCGCACTACCGCAATCGGCACGACTGGGCGGGGAATCGGACCGGCCTATGTGGATCGCGTCGCACGGACCGGGATACGGTTCGCAGATCTTTTGCAGCCCGGCTCGGTGGAAAAGCTTCGGCACAACCTTGGTGACGCGTCGTCCTTCACTGCCGATACGATTGCCGAAACCGTTGACGCGATGCGGCGACTGGCGCCCCACGTCGTCGACGGCGTCGCCTACATTCACGAGCAGCTGAGCAGCGGCAAGCGAATGCTGCTCGAAGGCGCTCAAGGCTCGCTGCTCGACGTTGGGTATGGAACGTACCCGTATGTTACCAGCTCGCACACCATTGCGGGCGGCGCGTGTACGGGTCTCGGCATCGGCCCCGGTGCGATCGGACGGGTCGTTGGCGTGCTCAAGGCCTATAGCACGCGAGTTGGCGCCGGACCGCTCCCCTCAGAGCTGCGCGACGAGCGCGGCGAGCGTCTGCGCCAACAAGGCGGCGAATACGGTACGGTGACGGGACGGCCCCGTCGTTGCGGCTGGCTCGATGCCGTCGCCGCGCGATACGCGGTCGCGCTCAACGGTTTGACGAGTGCAGTGATTACGAAGCTCGACGTCCTGACCGGTTTCGAACGCATCGGAATCGTCACCGGCTATCGCCTTGGCAAAGCGCCGGCCGGCTTCGCGGATGTAGGCTCACCCCAACTGCAGACGGAGGTTGAAGAGCTTCCCGGCTGGAGCAGTCCGATCGGTGAGTGCCGCCGCATCTCCGCTCTTCCGAAAGCCGCGCGTCTGTACGTCGATCGGGTTCGAGAACTTCTCGGCGTTCCCATCGAGCTCGTCTCCGTTGGACGGGAGCGCACCCAGTTGGCTCGCTGACGCCGGGCGGCGGGAGCTTCTTGGATATGCCGCCCAAGTTCGAATTTCGCCTCGCGCCGCTGCTTGACCGTCGCAAGATCGTCGAAGAGGAAAAACAGGGAAACTTTGCGGCCTGCCGGCGCGCCGTTGACGAATGCGCGCGCGAGCTCGCTCGGCTAGGCGATTCGCGACATCGCTCTTTGAAGCAGCTCGTAGAAACGGCGCTCAAATGCCCGACGCCGGACCTTCTTTTGCGACACGCGCACCTACGCGGGGTTGAAGTCGCGATCGATGACGCGCGACTCCGGCACCGCGAAGCGGTGGCGGGCTTAAAACGTGCGCGTCAAGAGTTGATCTCCGCCAGCCGAGAGCGGCGCCTGATCGAGAGACTCAAGGAGCACCGGAAGCGCGCCTTCGAGGCCGGCCAGGCTCGCCGCGAAGAGCGCGAGCTCGACGAGTCCAATGCCCGCTGCTACGATCGTTCCGTGTCAAAGAGGCTGGCTACGCGACGAGCCGAAGGAGCGGCTCGGTGATCGTGCTTACGAGGCTCAACGGACAGCCGGTCATGCTGAACTGCGATCTTATCGAATCGGTTGAGCGCAACGGTGAAAGCATCATCACGCTCACTACGGGAAACGTCGTCGTCGTCCGTGATGCGCTCGACGAGATCGAGCGAAAAGTCGTCGCGTTCAAGCGAAAGCTTCTTGCCGGGCGCCGTCCCCGCGCATAGCTGCGCATGACGTGGAGCTTTTGGGCGGCCTACCTCGAGAAGCTTGCGATCGTTGCGCTGGTGCTCGCCGCACTCTACGTCGCTGCGCATCGGCTCCGGCAGACGCGACTCTTCGCGCGACCCGGTCGCTGCGTGAGGCTACTCGAATCGATGGCGCTATCGCAACAAACTGCGCTCTACGTCGTGAAGGTAGGCTCGCGATACTTTCTCATCGGTAGCGCCACCGGCGGAATCTGGGCGCTTGCAGAGTTAACTGAGGCCGAACTTCGTCCGGCGCCTTTCGATACTAGACGTTGAAGTATCGGAACTGACCGATCTTATTACCGGCGGTTTCGACGAAGTAGACTTGGCTGTCCGCTCCCAAGGTAAGCGCCGTAGGCTGCGAGTCTGCCGTAGGAATCGGATAGTAGTGCGTGTTGTGCCCTCGGAAAAAGAATTGTCCAATCCTGTTTGCCGCCGTGTCGGTAAAGTAAAAGTTTCCATCGACCCCCTGAACGATCGCATCGGGAGTCATGGCTCCGGCAAGCGGGTATTCGGCGGTCACCACGCCGGTGGTCGACATGCGGCCGATCATCTTGGCCTTTTGCTCGGTGAACCAGAGCGCGTTGTCGAGCCCCGTCGCGAGCCCCACCGGGCCTGAGTTCGGGCGCACTCTGTACTCGCTTAGCGGGCTGCCGCTGAGCGGAATACGCCCGATGCTGTTCGTTCCCGGTTCCGTGAACCAGAGAGCCCCGTCAGGTCCGTTCGTAATCGTGAGCGGCTGCGCATTGCCGGTCAAGTGGAACTGCGTGAACTTGACGTGCGGCGGCGCTCGAAGCTGTTTAACTTCCCAAATCGAATTCGTTCCAGGGTCGGTGATCCATACCGTTCCATCGGAACCCAGCGCGATTCCGACCGGACGCGCGGCCGCATTCGGCAACGTGTACTCAACATACGGTGGGCCGCTGACAGTGATCTGCCCAACTTTTGCATCGTTGGCTTCGGTAAACCAGAGGTTGAGATTTGGGCCGGGGCCGGAAGCGATGCCGATAGGCCCTGCTTTGTGCGTCGGCGTGACGCTTTCAGAGATCGAGCCGTTGCTGGCGAGCTGACCGATCTTGCTTGTCGCAAACTCCGTTATCCAGAGGTTTCCGTCGGCGCCTAACGCGATGCCCATCGGGTGGCTCGATGCGGTGGGGATGGGGTACTGGCTCGTGACCGCCGGAGTCGGCGTCGGAGCAGGGGTCGCCGTGCCGCTCGTAATCGGCGTGCCTTTGCCGCAGGCGGCCAGAAAGCCGGCGGCGAGAAACGCGAGCCCAACGCGTGCCGTTGCCAACAAAATTGTTCTCCTTGAGACCGTACGGTAGTGAACCAGCCTCCCTTATTGGCAGAGCGTTTCCCCTTTCCCGCATCGCCCAGGACGGGAGCTTCCACCGAATCGCTCTTTTAATCCTAAATATTTAGTTGACAAGCCCGCCCCGTCGGCGTACTATGCAACTAAATCGTTAGTTAGGAGAGTCCAAATGACACATACACCTCAACCGCGCAGCACAGAAGTCCCCCGCTCGGCGTGCAGCACCGTCCGGCTACCGGAAGGCTTTCCACGGCCTCGCCTCTTCGCGGGGTGGGGTCCGGAGCTAGGCCTTTAGGATGGCGCGGCGACGCTCCGCCACGCTTACCGAGGCGGAACTACGGCTGATGGAGGTACTTTGGGAGAAAGACGAAGCCACGGTTGGAGAGATCACGGCCGCGCTTCCGCCCCCGCCGATTGCCTACAACAGCGTCCTGACCACCATGCGCATCCTCGAACGCAAAGGCTATGTGGCGCATGTGGAAGCCGGCCGCGCCTACGTCTACCGGCCGCTCGTCGCTCGCGAGGAGGCTGCCGGCCATGCCGTCGGGCACCTGCTTTCGCGGTTCTTCGATAACAGCGCGGGTACGCTCGCGCTGCGCTTGATCGAAACGGAGCGGCCATCCAATCAAGAGCTTCTCCGTCTCAAAGCACTCATCGAAGAGTACGAGGAACCGCCGTCGTGACTGACTGGTATCAAGGATTCGTAACGTTCGTAAGCGCCGTCTCTGCTACCGCGCTGAACGCGCTCTGGCAGGATGCGCTTCTGGTGATCTTCGTTTGGTTGTTGTTGCGCGCATGGCCAAGGGTTAACGCTGCGACGCGGTACATCGTGTGGAGCGCGACGCTCGCCGCCGCGTTCGTCGTACCCGTGGCGACGACGCTCGCATTCTTCACGCCGGCGCATGTTTCGACGACGCGTGCACTGCCGGCCGTTGCCAATGCAAATGCTCCGATGCACCTGGGCGTCGCGGCGAGGCGTGAAGCGCCCGCAACGCGTCCAGCCGGCTCGTTAGCGGCGCCCCGTATTTCGGAGCGCTTGCGAGTCACGCTGCCGGTGCCCGCGGCCTTCAGCATATTCGGATTGTGGCTCGCGCTGGCGGCGTACTCGCTCGTTCGCCTCGCGATCGGGCTGGTGCGCTTGGAGCAGCTCAAACGTGACGCATTACCGTTGCCGGTCGAGTACCGCGATGCCATGCCGCAATGGCTGCGCGCCAATAAGGGCGCCCGCGACGTGCGGCTGTGCGTGAGCGGCGAGACGGATGTGCCGATTGCGGTAGGCCTCTTTGATGCGATGATTTTGGTGCCGCTGTCCCTGCTCGAGCGTCTCTCCGAGCCGGAGGTAGATCAAATCTGTTTGCACGAGCTCGCGCACCTGCGCCGTGCCGATGACTGGACAAACGGCCTCCAGCGGGTCATTAACGGATTGCTTGGCTGGAATCCGGCCACGCAGTTCATCGGCCAGCAACTCGATCTCGAGCGGGAGGTCGCATGCGACGATTGGGTGCTCTCGTTCGTGGGCAAGGTGCGGCCGTACGCGCTCTGTCTCACCAAGATGGCGGAGAGCGCATCATGGCCGCGCCACCCGATTCCCGCGCCCGGAGTATTCGCAACGCGCAAGCATATCTCGCTTCGCATCGAGCGTCTGCTCGGCGCGGGCCGCAACATCGCCACGAATCTCGCGCTTGCGCCGGCGGCTGCCGCCGTCGCTGTGGTGACGGCGATCGGACTTCTCATTGCCTTCGTGGTACCGTCGGTCGCGGCATCGTCGATCGCTGCGCCCGCTACAAGACCTTTGGCCGCCGCCATTGTCGCGGCGACGAACCGGCCTGCGCCGGCGGAAAAAGCGGCACCGGTTAAGACGGTGACGCGTATCGTTCGCGTGGCGACGCTCGTCACTGCGGCTCCATCGCAAACGCAAATGCCGAGTACAGCACAAAAGCAAATGCCGAGTAGATCGCAAGCGTGGTTGCCGAGCACATCCCAAACGCAATTGCCAAGCAGATCGCAAATCGGCGAGGAGCAGGCGTTCGACGCAAAAGCGCTTGCCGACAAGATCAGCAAAAGCGTCGCCGAGGGCGTCAACCGTGGCTTGGGCGTAAGCGTCGTCGCGCAGGCCAAGACGTGCGTCGGTTGCGATTACAGCGGCGTTAACTGGGCCGGTCGAGACCTGCGCAACGTGAACTACAACGGCGTCGATTTTTCGAAGGCAAACCTTTCGGGTGCTAATCTCGCAGGCAGTTCGATGAACGGCGCGGATTTCTCCGCAGCGAACCTCGGAGGCGCGTCCTTTAGGAACGCTCATCTTACCGGATGCGACTTTTCCGACGCGAACCTCGAAGGGGCCGATTTTACCAACGCGTGGATCTCGGGTTGTCAGTTCACGCGGGCTCGGCTCGGCTCGTCCCAGCTTCGCGACGTGCTCAACGGCTGCAAAGGCTGTGACTTCAGTCGAGCAGATCTCGCCGGACTCGACCTCCATGGTGTACGCACCAACGGAGATGACTTCACGCGAGCAGATTTGCGCAATGTTAACTTCGCCGGCGCGCAGCTCGTGGGCACCGACTTTAGTAACGCAAAGTTGGACGGTGCGAACCTCGCGGGTGCAACCCTTAACGGCTGCGACTTGAGTGGCGTCGATCTCAGTCACGTCGATCTTTCGAAGACGCGCGTAATCGGCACGGATATACGAGGCCAATGACTCCCGCCGCAACCTAAGACGATAGCCCTCTAGATATCCCGCGACTCTACTATCGCCTCGCGGCATGAGGCTTGGTTCCATGCGCCCCTTGAGCCATGAAACGGAGAAAGCCATGATAGCCTTAACGCTCGCCGTCGCCCTGGGCCTGCCCGCAAACTGCACGGGATGCGACCTCGCGCGGCGGGATTTGCGCGGAGCCGATCTCTCAAACGTTTCTTACGTCGGCGTCGACCTCGCGGGTTCGGATCTTCGGGGTGCGAACCTTCGCAGCGCAAATCTCACCGGCGTCGATTTGGCTCGTGCCGACTTACGCGGCGCGGACCTTCGCGGCGCGAACCTTATCGGCGTCGATTTGTACGGCGCGCAAATGCACGGAGCTCGCTTTGACGGCGTCAATGTCACCGGGGCCGATCTTCGCGGGGCTCTCAAAGGGCTCGACGGTGACGATTTGCGCGCCATTCTGCGGCGGTGCATCGGCTGCGACGCGCACAGCGCCCTCCTAGAGGGAAGCGACCTGCGCGGCGTCTCGATCGTCGGCAGCGACCTGCGTGACGCTAGGGCGCGCGGCGTCGATTTTTCTAACGCCGACGTCGAGGGCGTCGACTTCGTCAAGGCCGATCTGCGTGATGCGAATTTTCGAAACGCGCGAATCTGCTCGCGCAACGAACGGGTCGGGTGCGCGGACCTGTGGGGCGCCGATCTGCGCGGGGCCGATTTTCGCGGCGCGCTCATTTGCCGGAATCGACACGAGCCGCGGACCTGTGAAGCCGTCGATGCCGCGACGCTCCGGCACGCGAGCGGCTCGAATTTGGACGGCGCGCTGCTTCCATGACCGGCAGAGCATCGGCCGTTGCATGTGCAGCCGCGATCGTGGCGTCGACGGCGCGCGCTCTCGCTTACCCGCAGCTCGCCGTCCCGCAAATTGCCGTGCCAAACTCGGCAGATCTCTCGCTCGACCCCAACGCTCCTACGAGCGACTGGGCGAAAGCGGCGAGTCTCAATCTTCCGCTGGGATGCGGTTCGCTCGCGGCCGGCGAGCGAGCCGACAAAGGCTTTTATCGCGACCGACGGTCGCGCGCTCTACGTGCGGTTCGACGCCAAGCAGCGCGAGCCGATCGTAGCGCAGCAACATACCAACGACGTCGGGCAGGGTAGCGACGACGCGGTATGGATTGACCTATGGCCCAACGGCATCAGCGGTTACTTCTACCAGTTTTACTCGACCCCCAACGGCACGCATTATGAATACTCGTCGGAGAATACCGCGTACTCACCGAACTGGGAATCGCAAGGAGCCGCGCACGCCGGCAGTTACACGGTAACGATGAAGATTCCGCTCGAGGTACTCCGCAATGCGCGCGGCGGGACGTGGAAGGCTCAGTTCGTTCGGTATGTCCGCGCGACCGGCGAGCAACAGGTTTGGTCTTACGACCGCGTTCAAATGCAACCCGACACGTATGGAAATGCCGATTACGCACACGCGGGCAGCATTGCGGTGCCGCAGCTAACGATCGGCGCCGCGCGCCCGAAGCCGCGTGCTGCCATTTACGCTCTCGGCGAGGCCGCCAGCAAGACCATCGGCGGCTCGACTTCGCGCGTCGGCGCCGACCTTTCCGTCCCGATCACGCCGACGGCCTCGTTCTACTCGACGTTCCATCCCGACTATTCAAACGTCGAGCTGGACCAGCAAACCATTTCACCGACCGTGTATCAGCGCTACTACACCGAAGTGCGGCCGTTTTTTACTCAGGCCGCCAGCTTCTACAACGACTTCAACTGCGACGCATGTCCGAACGTTCAAGCTCTCTACACGCCCGCAATCCCAACGCCGGCGGAGGGCTACGCGGTCGAAGGAAAGCAGGGGCCTTTCGGCTTTGCGTCGTTCGACGCGATCGGCGATAACCGCAACGACCTCGCGAGCTCGTTAGACTATACGTCTGCGAACGCGATGTGGGGCTCGAGCGTTCAGCGCGTTTCGGTCAACATGCCGGGCTTCATCGACACCGCAACCGAGGCGGGCGTCGCATACTCCGATCTCAAACACATCAGCGCATATTTCAACTACGGCAACGATTCGGGAACGAACGTGCTCGTTGGGGATCGGGCCCAGTATTATGACGTTGGTGGAGGCTGGGCCAACCAAACCTTCGGGTTCTTTGGTGCGACCCGAAAGATCGGCGAGTACTACGATCCGGTCGACGGCTTCATTTCGCATCCGGGCATTGCCGGGTACGCGCTTTACAGCGCAAAGATTTGGGATTTCAGCGCCAACGATGCACTGGCTTCAGTGGGGATCTCGGGCTTTATCGATCGGTATCAGGGTCCTTTGCTGGGTAGCGCGCAGTCCGACAATCAGATCCTCGTCGACATCCTGACGAAGCGCGCGCTCGACCTGCAGCTCTTCAGCGGGTCGAACTACTGGCGCTTCGGCAACGTCTTGACCCCGATCTCGCAAAACGGCGGTTTTCAGTTCACCTACGACAGTGGCTTGCAGACCAACAATCCGGGAAACTTCCCGTATCATGGCCCGTCGGCAACGCCGACGAGCATCTCTTACAGCGGCGGGCGCTATGGAAACGGCAGGCTGGATACCTGGTTTCGAACCACCACCATCCGGGTCGGCAACCATGGTTCGCTCACCTTGGCGCTCGACGATACCGCCCAGTGGCTGCCTGCGCCCGATCCGAACAACATTCAATGGTTCGAGAGCCTGAGTTACGCGTATCAGATTGGACGAAACTCCTCGTTTGCGATCGGCCTGCGGCGCGTGATCGGCAATCCACCGATTCCAAACGGCGGCGGCGACTGCGTCGGCGCGTGCTCGAACGTCTCGGTCGCCTACCACCTGCGCCTGCGCTCGAGCGAACTCTATTTGGCCTACGGCGATCCGAACACGCTTACGACCGTGCCCCAAGCCATTTTCAAATTGATCTTCTATGCCGGCGCGGCAAAGGGCACCTGACGTGAGGGGTGGGTTGAAACCACCGTCGGCCGCGCCCGGTATCAGGGGCATGCGATTTGGGGCTTTCGTGGCTGCGCTTGCGGTGCTTTATCCTTTGGCCGTTTCGGCGGCTCCCGTCGAGCCGGAAGGAATTTGGGGTGGGGGGGTGTTTATCGGAAAGAGGAGTTGTTTCGAGGGGATAAAAAAGAGGGGGGGGGGGTTGTTCCCAGCGGGGGTACGAGGGTAGGAAGCCGGTTAGAGCAGAGAAAAGAGGAGAAATTTTGGGAGGTCTGTGGGGCTTGGAGGGTCTGGCGGAGAGTTTGGGTTTGAGGAGCGGGGGGTGGGGGTTTGGAGGGGGGGGGGGGGTTTGGGGGGGAAGGGGGGGGGGGTTGGGGGTGGGGGGGGGGAATATATATGGTTGGGGGGGGGGGGGGCGTCGGGTGTTGGGGGGCGGGGGGAGGAGCGGCTTGTTGATTTAGGGGGCGGGGAGCAGTTCGGGGACATTCTTGGGGATTTTAAACGTAGCGTGATGGGATATGTGTCTTTTCCGATCGGCAGGCAGCACGGGACACGGCTACGCTTTTGAAGAAGGCTCGAGAAGATAGGGGGATGTTCCAAGAGTCAGGGGAGGACGCGGCCGCCCGCGCCGAGTTGATGTCAGTGTGGGGTACTGGGGGTCTAGGCGGATAGCGACGCTGTGGGTAATCGCCCACACGACGTACAAAGTAGCTGGCCGAGCGTGCCGTCAGAACCTGCGGAGTGAAAACCTCGCGGCGATTTCGCCGGTAAGAAGGTTTAGGGGGAGCTATTAATGGGATCCGATCCGGCAAGCACCGACTACGCCAAATTTTCGCCGCTGACGTACGTTGCGAACGTGCGTACGCCGCTGATGATTCTTCACTCCAGCGAGGATACGCGTTCGCCGATCGATCAGACGCTCCAAGAATATACTTCCCTGAAGATACTCGGGCATACGGTCGAGTACGTCGTGGTTCCTAACGAAAACCACGATCTTTCGCGCACCGGCTCGCCCGTCCACCGAGTCGAGCGGCTGCACCTCATTTTGGACTGGCTAAGCCGGTATATTTGAGCCTGCTTGCCGTCACAGGCAGGTATCACCGGGCGTCGTAGCAGTAGAGGAGCTTTCGTGTTGCGAGTAGCGGTTTTGCTGATGGTTGTGCTGCTCGCGGCCGGCGCTACGCCGACGCCAACGCCTACGCCGCCGCCGCAGATTTACCATATCGTGACGCGCCCGCTCTGTGCCGAGCTTCACCAGCACATCGCGCCGGCCATCGGCATGATGCTGCAAAACGATGCGACGATCAAAAAGAGCCCGAACCTGTTCAAGCGGTACAACGATGCCGCTCTCGAGGACCCCAACTCAACGGCAACATAAAACAACCCCGCAGGGCGCGATCCCGGCGGCTCGTTGAACCCGTCGCAGAATATGGCCCTGCAGGGAATGGAAAATCTAATTCGTCCGATCGCCAACAATATCATTGCAATCCAAACCATGCTTGATTCGCCGCAGCTTCTCACCGGTACCGGACGTCAAGACGACGACAAACAGCTTCAAAAAATTCGCGAGAAGCTGCTCAAGGCGCTCGCCGTTCAGAACGCGTCGCTCGACATCATCAGCGGCTTCGTGGATACGCAGCAGATGGCGGATTTACAGCATGCCGGCGAAGAGTACATCAGCTCGATAGCGCAGCCGGATGTGTCCGGTGCACAGATCTCGACGCCCGGACCCCCAACCCGCTCGCAGCGAACCCAAACTATGCGGGGCTTCCGCCCAATCCATACGACATCGACTTGGCAAACGTTCCCGGGCTGACGCTGGGTTATAATCCCGTCACGCGTTTGCTCGAAGCCCTTCACTGGACCATCGACCAGACTGCCACGCGCGAAAACGAAGCCGCAAACGCAGTGATGTCGAGTGCCGCGCTTTGCAGCAACGTGTTCCCCGGCCCATCGCCCTCACCGCGCCCTTAGGGCTTGTACGTAAATCCCTGAATCGAGGCCGATCCGCTCGCGCGGTCGCTCCAAACCGTCCAGATCGTGCCGGTGCTCGGATCGATGGCGGTGGTATGCACGCCTTGCGCGATCGGCAACGTCCCAAGGAGCTTCGGATCGGAGCTTCCGTCGTACGAGTAGAGGGTGATGCCGCCGCCGGCGCAGGCTAGCCATCTCCGCGAAGGCTCCCAGCTACACTGATCGACGCGCCCTGGATAGGTAACCTTGTGCAGAAGCTTTCCCGCGCGATCGTAGACCGCAAGAATCCTATTCTCGCCGGCCACGAAGAGCGCGTGATCTTCGGCGTCATATTGCAGTGGGTGATTGCTCGCAAGCGATGGCGTTGGAATCGAGCGCACGACTCTTAAAGACGTCGCATCGATCACGACAATCCGGCTCACGGTAGGGTCCTCGCCGGAAATATTTTGGTAGACGTCGTGCGTTTCGGGATCGATTTGAAGATATTCGGGTTTGTGACCCGGCAGATTGACCGTGGCGATTTGCTTGAACGTTTTCGAATCGATGACGAAGAGGCGGGTGCCAT
Organism: Vulcanimicrobiota bacterium; assembly: GCA_963719905.1. GTDB lineage: Bacteria > Vulcanimicrobiota > Vulcanimicrobiia > Vulcanimicrobiales > Vulcanimicrobiaceae > Cybelea. Next base: position 79,448 of record CAVRDR010000003.1, on the reverse strand, counting down.
CGTCTTCATCTGCGTAGATGCGGCCGGCACCGGGATCGTACGCGATCGCGTCGACCGCACCGTCGACGGCAGCCGTGCGCAGGATCGTCTGCGCCTTGGGATCCACTTCGCTCACCGACCGTCCCCTACCGTTGCCGGTAAATACGTGACCGGTTACGGGATCGACGGCAACGCCTGCCATCGGCCCGACCCTGACGATGCCGAGCACGCTGCCGGTGTCGGCATCTGCAATCATCAAGCCTCCGCCCCCGCCGTGCGCGGCGTAGACGCGACGGCGCTGCGCGTCGACTGCGACGTAATCGAAGCCTCCCCCGGGTCTCACGGGCTGCGCTTGCGTTAGCGCAACGATGGGCATGCGGGCTCTTCCGGCGCGCGCCAGCTAATCCTCGGCCTCACCGCTGCTGATTGAAACGCGCGGCCGCGGGAAAAAATTCCTCCCACCTCAGCCTTCATAATTTGGAGAGTTTCAATGAGGCAAACTTTGCCGCCGCAGCATCAGGAACGACAGCCGGGACTCCAGCGCGAAATGATACGGCCGCCGCGAAGTGCGCCGCTGACTCCCGGCTCCGGAAAACTTAGGGATCGTACGGTCTTTGTTACCGGCGGCGACAGCGGAATTGGCCGTGCAGTGGCGGTTGGCGCGGCGCACGAGGGAGCCAACGTGGCGTTCGTCTACCTCAATGAAGACGAGGATGCGGCGGAAACCTGTCGTCTCGTCAAGGAGCTCGAGCGCGACTGCGCCTCCCTGCGCGGTGACGTCGGCGATGAAGCGTTCTGCCGCAGTGCGATTGAGGAAACCGTGCAGCGCTTCGGGCGACTCGACGTCGTCGTTAACAATGCAGGCGAGCAGCACGTGCAAGAAAGTCCCGAAGAAATAACCGCAGAACAGCTCGAGCGAACGTTCCGCACGAACATCTTCGCGCAGTTCTTTGTCGTCAAGGCCGCGCTGCCGCACTTGCAGAGCGGTTGGCGATCGTCAACATCGCTTCGGTGACGGCGTACCAAGGCAGACCCTAAGCTCGTTGACTACTCTTCGACGAAGGGCGCTATCGTTTCGTTCACACGAGCGTTATCAAACTCGATCATCGATCGGGGCATCCGCGTCAACGCGGTTGCGCCGGGGCCGATCTGGACGCCGCTGATTCCGGCGACGTTTCCGCGGGACGAGGTCGAGAAGTTCGGGCAAGATACGCCGATGAAGCGGCCCGGACAACCGCACGAGGTTGCGGCTGCTGTTATCTTTCTCGCGTGCGACGACTCCTCATGTGTCTCGCGGCCACACGATCCACATAAATGAGAGGAGAGGTAGTCAACAGCTCACGACGTAAGCTCCTCAGGGTGCACAACGTAACCGAGACGCTGCGGCTGCCGTCGCCCGCACCGCGTCCCCAGGCGCTCGCTTTCGACGGCGAAAAGCTCTGGATGGGATCGATCGAGACCAATCGCCTTTACGCGATCGATCCGCGCCAATGGACTCTCATCGAGGAGGAGAACGCTCCCGGCAAACCCTGGGGTATGACGGTCGTCGGCGACGAACTGCGCGTCGTTTGCGGTATGGGCGAAGACGACGATCGCGTTATCCGCCGCTTCGTTCCCGGGCACGGTTTTAAGTCGCAGGGCGCCATCGATTGTCCCGACGCGACGGGATCGCAGCTCAGCTACGACGGCACGCGTCTCTACCTCAGTCAGTGGTACAACCGCCGGATCCTGGGGCTCGACGAGTCGGGCAACATCGTACGCCAGATCGACGTGCCGCATGAAATCTGCGGACAATGCTACATGGACGGGAGCTTTTACCTCGTTACGACCGATCGCGAAGAGACCGACGACTATTTCCTCACTCGAGTTTCCGCAAACGACGGCAATGCAGCCGAAGATCTTGCTCGAATCCCGTTTGCGGCCCGTTCGCTCGCCTACGACGGCTCGAAGTTTTGGACAAGCCATCGCGAGGCGAATCAAATCGTCGCATTTGATCGCTGAACGATTCGCTTCCAGCGATCCGCACGCCCGGCTCGCCGCCGCGGTGCTGCGGCTGCTCTTTGGAGAAGAGTATGGCGCGACTTCGGAGCTCGGCTCTGGGACGGAACGCGCGTGCGCGCATCAAAGGACGAGCGATTCGTTTTGCAGGTCAACGCTGCCGGGAGCGCTCCGCTCGGCCTTCACGCCGCCGATCGATCTTTCGGCTGGGCGAGCTTTCGGCGCTGGTTTGCTCGACGTGGATGGCGATCTCGGAGCATGCCGTCGATACCCTCTATCGCGCGAGCACGTCGCTCGGTGCTCGCCAACATCATGCGGCTGCTTCGCGTGCTGCGCGAGTTGCCGAAAGTCGCGATACCGCGCTTACGCGAAGCTCACCTTCGCGGAAGAGTGCATTCACGCGCGCGCGATCGCGCGGCGATCGGATTTCACTACGATCAGCCGCCAGCGTTCTACCGCAGCTTTCTCGATCGCGAACTGGTCTATTCGTGCGCGTATTGGGACGAAGGCATCGATTCGCTCGATGCAGCTCAATCGGCGAAGCTCGACTACATATTGCGCAAGCTGCGGTGCGTCCCGGCGAACGGCTGCTCGACATCGGCTGCGGCTGGGGCGCGCTGGTCATTCGCGCCGCGCAGTCGGGAGCGCAGGCGCTCGGCATTACGCTGAGCCGCCTGCAGCACGAAGAGGCGCAGCGGCGTATCGCGGCTGCGGGCGTTGGGCGATCGCGCGCGCGTCGAGCTGCGCGATTACCGCGAACTGGGAGGCGAGCGTTTCGACAAGATTGTCAGCGTCGGCATGTTCGAGCACGTCGGCCGCGCGCATTTTTCAGAATACTTTCCAGTCGGCTTACGACGCGCTGCGTCCGGGCGGACTCTTTCTCAATCACGCGATCGCCGATCAAAGCCCCGGGCGGCGCCGCCGAGGTCCGAGCGGGGATTTCATGGGTCATTTTGTTTTCCCCGACGGAGAACTCGTTGCCGTCGCCGATTCCTTACGCGTCGCCGAGCAAACCGGCTTTGAAGTGCGCGACGTCGAGAACTTGCGCGAGCACTATACGCGTACGCTACGCGCCTGGACCGCGAATCTCGAGCGCAATCGCAGCGAGGCGATCGCGGCCGCAGGTGAAGCGAGTTACCGCATGTGGCGTCTCTATCTTGCCGGAAGCGCACAGGGCTTCAACGTCGGCCGGATCGGCGTCTTTCAGTCGCTGCTGGCACGGCCGGATGAAGATGGACGCGTGAAGGTGCCGCCAACCAGACGGGATCTCTATGCTAGACTCAGTGATGGAGCGAGCGGTCGTAGCTCAATTGGATAGAGCAGCAGGCTTCGAACCTGTTGGCTGGGGGTTCGAGTCCCTCCGACCGCGATATTTAGAATACTCGGCGACGGCTAAAACACTGCGAAGTGGCTGCGGCGCCACGTTGAATACGATAAGCCTTATTTACAGACTCTGATTTTTCCGGAGGAAACTCACGATGAATACACCGCCGATAGTATCGCCGCAAGAGTGGGAGGAAGCGCGGCAAAAGCTGCTTGTGAAGGAGAAAGCCTTGTTCCGTGCTCGCGATGCGCTTGCCGCCGAGCGTCGCCGGATGCCATGGATGGCCGTTGAGAAGAACTACGTGTTCGAGGGACCTAAAGGTAAGGTGAGCCTGCTCGATTTATTCGAGGGTCGTCGCCAGCTCATTCTCTACCGCGCCTTTTTCGAGCCCGGCGTCTTTGGCTGGCCGGAGCATGCCTGCCGCGGCTGTTCGATGGGCGCCGATCAGGTGGGCCACATCGCGCACTTGAACGCGCGCGACACGACGCTCGCATTCGCGTCGCGGGCGCCTCAGCCGGACATCCAGCGCCTGAAGGAACGCATGGATTGGAAGTGGCCGTGGTACACTATGACCGACAGCTTCGATGCCGACTTCGGCGTCGATGAATGGCACGGCCACAACGTGTTTTTCCGCGATGGCGACCGCGTGTACCGCACGTACTTCGTCAACAGCCGCGGCGACGAGCAGATGGGCAGTACCTGGAACCATCTCGACATAACCCCGCTCGGGCGACAAGAACTGTGGGAAGATTCACCCGAGGGCTATCCGCAGACCGAACCCTACGACTGGTGGAACTGGCATGACAATTATCCCCCTGACGCCTCGCCCGACCCAAAGTGGGTCGAGCACCTAAGCAAAGTACGGGCGACGTGACCGTGACCTCGAAAGATTGCGTGGGTGACATCACGTGGTCCTGATTGCTCACATCGGCTCGGCACTAAGCCAGTCAGGTGGATCTGCGGCAAGATTCCCTCGTTTACGCGCCTCCGATCGAACCTCGCCGCCCGGCGTCGTGGCGACGGAGCCTTAGGCCGAGCGACGGCAGCGGTCTGCGCCTCCGCACGTTATGACGCGATCAACCAGAGATTCCGTGAGCACCGCGGTTGAATCTCGTAGGGCTCGACGTCCTGTAGCGCGGTGGCGCTCGGCAGTTGCGCCTTCCACGTTTTCATCCAACACGTACGGAGCAGTGAGCAGTAGCAAATCGAAACGGTAAGACCGTGGCGGATGGCATCCCGTTCTAGCGCCTCAGGGAAGCCGTTCCAGCCACGCAGCGAGAACAGCGACCGCGAGTCGCCCGCTCGGATCACGTCCCCGGGGTCCAGCGAGATCGTAGTGCCAGTGAAGCTCAGACCGCTGCGCGCTTTCGGACGGGATGACAGCGTGACTAGCACCGTCGCGGTATTCTCGCCAGGAACCGAAACTTCTTGTGCGGTCCCACTCAATGGCATGCCAATCGAATGGTTGCGGGACCGAGTCCGTCGTTGTGTTCGAAGATCGGATGGCGGTGGCTCTCGTGTGAGCGTGGGGGCCATCGGCATTGCACTTCTGTTAGGGCCCCGTACTGTATTTGCGGATCTCACTTGGTCTCTCGCTATGGCGCGATGCCGGTTAACGAGTAGCGCACAAACCGTGATTAGGAGTTCGACGCGCAAACGATTTTCCATAAAATGTCCTTACGCTGCGACCCGTGCTTCGTCCGGCTGCGACGACCCTGCGCGGGATGGGAGGTTTGAGCGCCTTTTTGCATCACTCGCCGCCACCCCACGGCTTCACGCTGCCGGCGCAAACGGCAAGTTTGGGTCGGCGCAGAGCGTGAGCGGATCGGCGCGAACCGCGTCGCGCTGGTAGTAGGCCGCCGCAGCGATCATCGCTGCGTTGTCGGTGCAATACTTCGGCAAGGGAGTGAAAGCGGCGATGCCGTTGCGCGTGGTCCAGAAACGGAACGCCGTCTGAAGCGCGGAGTTCGCCGCGACGCCGCCCGAAAGCACGACCGCGTGATAAGAGTCGCGCTCGTAAGCCGCTTGCAGGCGCGTCATCAGCATGTCGACGACCGCGGCTTGAAACGAAGCCGCGACGTCTTCGGGTTTGGCATTTCGGCCGGCTTGCGATTCTAAGAAGTAACGCACCGACGTCTTGAGCCCTGAAAACGAAAGATCGAGCGAGTCGGCGGCGGGCCGATGGCGGGGAAAGGCGTAGGCACGCGGATTACCGCGTTGCGCCAACGCGTCGAGCGCGGGGCCGCCCGGATACGGCAGACCGAGAAGCCGCGCGGTCTTATCGTAGGCTTCGCCTGCAGCGTCATCGTGCGTGCGCCCGAGTACTTGCATGCGCGTCGCCGACTGCACGGCAACGAGCTGCGAATGTCCGCCCGAAACTAAAAGCGCGAGGAACGGATAAGGCGGCGTCTCCGAACGATCGAGGAAGGGCGCAAAGACGTGGCCGTGCAGATGATTGAGCGCATAAAGCGGCCGCTGCAAAGCGAAAGCGTATGCCTTTGCGGCCGCGACCCCGACGACAAGGCTGCCGATCAAGCCGGGACCACGCGTTGCCGCGATCCCGTCGAGATCCGCAAAACTCGCGTGCGCGCGCTGCAGCGCGTCTTCGACCACTGCGGAGAGCAAGGCCACGTGCCGGCGGCTGGCGATTTCGGGAACGATGCCGCCGTACTTCGCATGAAAGGCGTCTTGGTTGGTCGCAACGCTCGAAAGCACGTCGCGCCCGTCGCGAACTACGGCCGCAGCAGTGTCGTCGCAGGACGTTTCGATTGCAAGCGTGAGCACGCCGGAGCGAATTGGCGGCTAGAAGGAGCGGCCCTCTAAAGCAAGCAATCGATTTGCCGTGAGCGCTCGAATTCATAGGTAACACGGCGGCGCGCACCGTTACCACGCCGCTTCGCTTTGCTCGACCGCCGCGCGGGCGGTATCGCGTCCGCTATTTCACGAGCTTGATCGGTGAATGGATCGAGCGCGAGAGCTTGGACGCGCGAAAATTCGAAGTGGGCTTCGCGATCGATCTGGATGCGCTGGGGTTCTGCGTGATTGATCTTGTGCGGGAGCCTGCTCGGCCTCGCGGTGCGCCCAGGCGGCAACGGTAATCAGGAGCGCGCCGAGGATCACAAGGCCGCCCAGTATCCACATCACGGCCGCGGCATTGCCCTGATCGGCAAGCGCAGCCGCGCGCGAACCGGCGGCAGCGGCGTAGTGCGAGTAGAGAGGCTCGCGGGCGCTGGCAATGACCATGGCCAGCAGTGCGCCTTGCGGCAGCGCGACGATGAGATAAAGCAGTCGCGCGGGATAGCCGAGCGGGCGAAGCGGCGGGGGCGCGGCGACGGGGAGCCAGAACGCGATGCCGGCCGCCACGTAGAGTGCATGCTCGGCGACGTGCGCCCACGCGTCGTTCAAGGCAAGCTCGTACAGCGGCGAAAAGTGTGTTGCCCAAAGCGTGGTTACGAAGAAGACCAATGCCACGGGCGGCAACGCAAGCACTCCAAGCGGACGCGTGATGCGCACGAATGCCGCGGTCGTGCGCTTTCCGGCGATTCGCGCGAGGACGTCGAATGGCCGTGCCAATAGCAGCAAAAGCGTCACCACATAGAACAGCGCGAGATGCTGCACCATGTGCCACGCGAACGACGTGTCGGCGAGGCGGTCGAGCGGAGGTCCGATCGCCGCGATTCCGGCGAGTATCGCGGCCGCGAAGAAAAGCACCGCTTTGGAAATCGCGTTCACGGCAGCGGCTCCTCTTCGAATCCGCCCTGGACGTTGCGGCGCAACCGAATGCGCGGCCCCTTATGCACGCCGGCCCGCTCGCGCAATTCGTTCGCCATCGCATAGGCGGCGAAGAAGCCGAGGATCGGTCCGACTATGCAGAAGACGCGATAAAAGATCACGATCGTGGTGATGTTGATGTGCAAGTAACGCGCCTGCACGTCGTCTCCGCCCGCGGACGTCAAGCCGAACGCGAAGATGAAGATCGCGACGCCAATGCCGGTGCGCCACGGCACGTCGCGCGGATTATCGAGTAACTGATGAGCGCCGCGATCCTTGCGAATGGCGGCGTCGATCCACGGCCACACGAGAAAGACCGCGAAGAGTACAGCGGAAGCAGCACCGCCGGCCAAAACGGTGAGGGAATCATGTGCCCCCAGATGTGAACGGCGAAGGGCGGACCAAGACGAAGCGCTCCCTCGAGCCAGCCTATGTACCAATCGGGTTGCGCCGGGCTGACGGCATTCCAAGGCTCGTTCGGACCCCATAGCCAGATCGGATTGATTTGAACGAGCGCGCCGAGTGCGCACGACCGTCGCGATCCGGCCATGAACAGGCCCAGCGACTTCGCGGCGTATTGGGAACGAGCGGCGACCCGACGACATTGCGCTCGGTTCTGCCGGGCCCGGGAAACTGTGAGTGTTTTTGGCGCCAAAGCACGATCAGGTGCAGCGCGATCAATCCGGCTAACGCGAACGGCACGAGATAGATGTGCAGTGTGAGGAGCCGCGCCGACGAGCTGTTTTGTGGGATAGACGCCCCCGATCAGGAGAAAGCTGAGCCAAGTGCCGACAACCGGCACCGATTGCAGCACGGCAACCGCGATTCGCAGCCCGATGCCGCTGAGGAGATCGTCGGGCAGCGAATATCCGGAGAAACTTCAAAAATCGCCAGCCAGAAGAGCAGAAAGCCGATCGACCCAGTTGATCTCGCGCGGCTTGCGAAACGCGCCCGTGAAGAAGATGCGTCCCATGTGGACCGCAATTCCGGCGACGAAGAGAAGCGCGGCCCAGTGGTGGATCTGTCGAACCAAAAGCCCGAGGTTCACCTCAAAGCTTAGCGCCATGACCGAGCGGTAGGCGTACGACATGCGGACGCCGTCGAGCAGCGTGTATGGCCCGTTGTAGACCGTTTTGGACATGTTCGGGTCGAAGAACATTGCCAGGAAGGTTCCGGTGGCAAGCAAGATGACGAACATGTAGATGTTGATCTCGCCGAGCATGAACGACCAGTGATCGGGAAAGGCCTTGCGCAATGCATGGCGTAGAAATGCGCCGTTCCCAGCCGGTCGTCGACCCAGAGCAAAAACGTTCTATCATCCGCGTTCCCAAAAACCGGGGCCGACCGGGTCGGGAAAATCGCCGGTGGCGCGTAGCACGCCATCCTCGCCGACTTCGATTGGCAGGCGCGGCAGTGGGTGATCGGCGGGACCCGCGACGACCGCGCCGTTTGCCAGACGTCGAAGACGGACTGATGGCACGGGCAAATCAGCTCTTTGACGTCGGCTCGATAGAGGGCAACCGGACAGCCGGCGTGCGTACAGAGTCGCGAATAGACCATGTAGCCGCTCGCCGTTCCCCGGTTTCTTCCCGAACGCGAATCAGGGTTGCTACCGACTGCGCGTCTTCCGTTGCACCCTCCGGAAAGATCGTTAGCGCCGAGTCGACGTTGACTTCGTCGACGTGGACGAGGCTGCCGTCTTCGCGAACGACGCGCCTCCCCCTTACGCCAGCGCGTGTGAAAGAGCAGATCGTCGGGCGCGATCCCCAGCGAGCGAATTGGCAGAATCAATGCCGCGGCAAACGACGCGAGCGCGGCGCCCAGCAGCGCGATCAGCACGCGCGGACGCGTCACCTCGCGCACGTCCTCGGCGACTTCGCTGCTTTGGGCGGCGCGCTCGCCGGGCGGCGACGGATAGGTTTCGATTTCGTCGACCACTTGCTCGTCGGGAATGATCCAAAATGCCCAGCCGACCGCGGCCGCGCACAAACCGGCGGCGGCTATCGCGAGGCCGAGGCCTTCAAAGAGGCGATCGGCTGTGGTGAAGTAGGCGGCGAGAAGATCGCGCTCCCGAGTATCGCGACAAAGAGCGCCGAGGCGATCGCGGCGTCTTTTTTCATCGCACGAAATAAATGGTGGCGAAGATCCCGACCCAGACGATGAAGACGAAGTGCCAGTAGTACGTCATTGCCTCCGCGCCGGCCCGCTGGTTGACCTGTAGGGCGCGGCTGCGCATGCCGACGAGCAGCGCGGTCAAAATACCGATGCCCGCGATGACGTGAAGCAAATGAAACCCCGTCATTGCGTAGTAGATCGAGCCGTAGGCGTTGGTCGAAATTCCGAACGTATCGTCGGCGTAACCGTGAATCGCTTCAATACGAAACCAATTGCAGCGACGATCGCGCAAAGCGTCCACCAGCGGGCCGCCCGCATATTCTGGCGGTCCATCGCTTTCGTGGCCAAGACCATGACGACCGAGGCGACGAACAGTAAAAACGTCCCGTATCCGGCTTCAATCGGCTTGAGTTGAACCATCGGGGGCGGCCACTGCGCGCGGTTTGCGCGCAACTCGTAGTAAGCGGCGAAGAGCGCCGCAAAAAACATCAGCTCTGAGGCCAGGAAGAGCACCACTCCGAGGACGAGGGGGTGCGCGCGAATAGGCAACGGCGCGAGCGACCTAGCGCTATCCTTCGCCGAAGTGGCCATGCCTCGTCCTACCCGTCGAGCGGGCTTCCTACACAACGTTTAAGTTTGGGGTAAAACCCGCATGTGAACTGGCTGATGAATCCGGCCTCCAGCCACGGCGTTCTCATGCGTACCGATTGGTACGTCTTCATCGGGGCCGGCATTTTCGTCGGGCTCTACGTCTATGCGTGCATTTTCTGGTGCATCTTTCGATATCGCCGGCGGAAGAATGACCGGCCCGAGCAGTTCAGCGGGAACACGCCGCTGGAGCTGCTCTACGTCGCGCTTCCGCTTTTGATAGTCGGCGGACTCTTTGGCGTGACGTACGCCATCGAGATGCCGGTCGACCACGTCGTAGCCGATCCTGCCGGCAAGATTGCCGTTACCGCTTTCCGCTGGTCCTGGCGTTTCGAGTATCCCGGCGGCATCGCTACGTTTGGAACTCCAACGTCGCCCCCGACGCTCTATCTGCCCGAAGGGGAGACGACCGAGATCGATCTGCGTTCGGCCGATGTCACGCACTCCTTCTGGGTGCCGGCCTTCCTTTTCAAGCGTGACGCCATTCCGGGCATGACCAACGTCTTCGACCTCACTCCAAATCGCACCGGGAGCATATCCCGGCCGCTGCGCGCAGTATTGCGGGCTCGACCATGCCCTGATGTCATTTACGGTTCAGGTCGTGCCACGCGCCGCGTACGATCGCTTTATCGCCTCTCGGGGAGCGGTAACGCCATGATCGAGTGGCTCACCACGACGAATCACAAGAAGATCGGCATCATGTACATCGTCGCGGTGATGTGCTTTTTCTGCGCGGCCGGCGTTCTGTCGCTGCTGATTCGGACCCAACTCGCCGTTCCGGACAACACGTTCTTGTCGCGCCACGTCTATAACGAAGTCTTTACGCTGCACGGAACGGCGATGATTTTCTTCGTCATTGCGCCGTTCGGATTCGGGCTGGCGAATTTTCTGATTCCGCTGCAGATCGGCGCGCCCGACATGGCTTTCCCGCGGCTCAACGCGACGGGTCTTTGGCTCTTCGTGTTCGGCGGGATCACCGTCTTCGCCGGCTTGGCGACCTATGGCGGAGCGGCGGCGGCCGGCTGGACCGCTTATGCTCCGCTCAACGAATTATACGAAGGGACCGGCGCCGGTCAGGACCTGTGGTTCATCGGCCTGTTGATGGCCAGCGTCTCGACGATCATCACGTCGATTAACTTCCTGGTGACGATATTTCTCTTCCGCGCGCCGGGAATGACGATGTGGCGCATACCGATCTTCACCTGGGAGATGGTCGCCACGGCGCTGCTCGTCCTCATGGCCTTCCCGTCGCTCGCAGCCGTCTTTGCGATGGCTCTCATCGAGCGGCATATGGGCGGCCACTTTTTCGATCCGCTCTACGGCGGGAATCCGATTCTCTATCAGCACCTCTTTTGGTTCTTCGGCCATCCCGAAGTCTACGTCATGATCCTGCCGTATTTCGGGATCGTCACGGAGATCATCGCGACGTTTTCTCGAAAGCCGGTCTACGGCTACGTTGGGATGGTCATCTCCGCCTTTGCGATCGCGGGCCTCTCGCTCGGCGTTTGGGCCCATCACATGTTCACGACCGGGGCGGTCAGCAACGAGTTCTTTTCGGCAATGTCGTTCTTGATTGCCGTGCCGACGGGCATCAAGTTCGTTAACTGGATTGGAACGATGTGGAAGGGCTCGATCCAATTCTCGGTGCCGATGCTCTTTTCGATCGGCTTCCTGCTCAACTTCTTGATCGGCGGAATCACCGGCGTGATGGTCGCTTCACCGCCGCTGGACTATCAGGCACATGACAGCTACTTTATCGTCCAGCATTTCCATTACACGCTCGGCGGCGGCAGCATGTTCGCGCTCTTTGCCGCGCTCTATTTCTGGTTCCCGAAGATGTTCGGAATCAAGCTCGATGAGCGCCTTGGCCGCTGGGTATTCGCATTCATGTTCGCGGGATTTAACGCGACGTTCATCCCGATGGGCTTCATGGGCATGGAGGGCATGGCGCGCCGCGTCTTCACGTATCCGCCGATGGGGCATCTCGCATTGCTCAATGCCATAGCGACCGCGGGAGCTTCGCTTATCGCGGTCGGCGCCATTTTGTTCTTCGTGGATGTTGCGATTTCGGTTTACAAGCGGCTGCCCGTGGGGGCTAATCCTTGGGGCGGCTATAGTTTGGAATGGCTGACGTCGTCACCGCCGCCTGAGTTCAACTTTGAAGAGCTGCCGCCGATTCGCAGCCGGCGTCCGGTTTGGGACCTCTTTCCGTCCGAGGCTCCGCACCGGTGAAGTCATTCGTCGGCCTCTTTGGATTTTCGGCGGCCTTCGGCTGCGCGGTCGCAATCGCGTACTTCTTCATCGCGCACGAGGAGGGCACCGGTACGGCGCTGCTGGGAATCATGGCGGCGGCACTGAGTTTCGCCGCTCTTTACGCCGTCGTCGCCGAGCGCGACGCCGACCTCGAGGGCGATTACCCAAACGAGCGCAACGAAGACGTTGCCGGTGAAGACCTCGGCATCTTTACGACGGAGACGCCCTATCCGATTTTGATCGCGGTATCGGCGCTGGCCATGATGACGGGCATGTTGTGGTCGCCACTGCTGGAATCGCCGGCCTTATCGGGATGCTGCTCTGCTTTTGGCGTTTAGGGGCCGAGAGCGCGCGAACGTAGCGCTGCCGCCGTTGTTGAAGACGTCGGGGAGTGGGTACGGTTTCCCAAATACTCCAACGCTCGGCGGGGAATTATGGACATCAAGAAGCTTTCGGAAGACCTGGCGTACTCGTCCGCAGCGAGCTGCAGCTTGCGCGCCAGGAACTGGCTGAAAAAGCGAAAACCGCCGGCGTCGGTGCCGGGATGGTCGGCGGGTCGGCGCTGACCGGGTTGATGACGCTCGGCTCACTCACCGCGCTGCTCATTTTGGCGATCTCGCTCGTCCTCGCGCCATGGCTTGCCGCGCTCATCGTCACGATCGTGTGGGGGGCGATTACGGCGATTCTGGCGTTGGTGGGCAAGCGAAAAATTTAGAGCGCCGCGCCATTTATTCCCGAGCAGACCATTGAAAATGTGAAAGAGGACGTGGAATGGGCGCGCAGCGGGCTCGACTCCGCCGAGAAATAGTTCTCTTAGGAAAAGAAACCATCGCCGGTTTTCAACGCCATAAAGCGCAATGGCTTGCGGCGGCCATTGCGTACTTTACGGTATTTGCCATCGCGCCGTTGATCATCGTCATCGTTGAAATTGCGGGCGTTATTCTCGGGCAGCACCGCGGCGTGCTCGATACCCCTTTTACGGTTATTTGTCGCAGACGGCGGGGAAATCGGCTGCTGACGGAATTCGCGCGATCGTCTCGGCCACGTTCACCCAAAAGCGCGCGGGTCCGCTGGCGCAAATCATCAGTTGGGTTGTCTTTGGCGTGGCGGCGATCGGGCTTTTCGGATCGTTGCAAGAAGCGCTCAACACCGTGTGGGACGTCGAACCAAGGAAGCGCGGCCTCATGGACATGCTGCGGGAGCGAGCGTTGTCGTTCGCCGGTGTCCTCTGCATCGCGTTTCTCTTGCTCGTGGCGCTCGGGGCCAATACCATGCTCACCATTGCCGGCCACGCCCTCGCGCACGTTTTTCCGTTCTTTCCGACGCTCATCAAAGCTCGCGGACTTCGTCCTGTCGTTTGCGCTCATCATGGCGCTTTTTGGATTGTTATTCAAATTTCTGCCGGAGTGCGAGATCGCGTGGGCCGACGTCTGGCTTGGCGCCGCGGCAACGGCGTTACTTTTCGTGGTCGGGCAATTTTTGCTCGGCTGGTATCTCGGTCGAACCGGAATTTCTTCCACATACGGCGCCTTCGGTGCCCTCGTCGTCTTTTTGGTGTGGGTGAATTACTCGGCGCAAATCATGCTCTTAGGAGCCGAGTTCACCCACGTCTACGCTAAGAACTTTGGTTCGGTCGCGTCCAAAACGACGACGGCGCAAACCGGCCTGCGGCGAAGCAGCGCCGCAAGCGCGTAACAGCCGGCGCTACGATTCTTCTCCGGCGGTGCCGATGCTGCGGATGAACAGAACGAGCGCGCCGAGCCCGAAGACCCATGCGATGAAGCCCTCTGCGACCGGTCCAACGTGCGCGAGCGGGAAGCCGCCGGCGTTGGGTCCGTCGGCTTCGTCGGCGTGCGTCTCGACGAAATTGACGTAGTAGGCGATGTCATCGACGTCTCGATCGCTCAAGACGTCGGGACCGAAGCGCGGCATGACGCCGGGACCCGCGCGAATCGCCTCACCGGTTTGAAAGACGGTAGCCGTCGCCAGATCGGGCGCGACGTTATCGGTTCCGACCGAGGCGCCGTCGCCGACCGCCCCATGACACTGCGCGCAGTTCTCGGCAAAGAGCGTTCGGCCGTGGTTGACGTTACCCGATGTCAGCAAAGGCAGTGAGGTGTTCACGGGCCTCGGCGAGAGGCCGGCCACGTAGCCGACGATCTGGTCGATCTGCGCGTACGTGAAGCGCGGTACGCGTGGAATTTCGTTGATGCCCGCGGCTGGTGCCGGCATTCGGCCCGTATCGAGCATGAAGTGAACGTAAGCCGCCGGCCTGCCGATGAGCGAGGGCGCGAGGTGGGTTCCCTCTCCGTGAACTCCGTGACACGACGAGCAATACGTCGAATAGAGCGTCGCGCCGTCGTCGGTGGCGCGCGCTCCCAGTGGGGCAAACGCGAACAACCCTAGAGCGGCTGCCGCCAGCCTCATGGTGCTCTTTACCCAGCCGGTTGGCGGGTACACTCCAAACACAATGGGCATCGCTCGATCGATTTCCGCCGCGCTCGCGTTGTTGCTCGGCGCCTGCACGACGGCGTCGTATGGAGGAAACGCCGTCGCCGTCGGTGCCGGCGCTACGGAAGGCGGAGATAAGAAAGCCGGCGCAAAGCTCTTTTCCGTTTACTGCGCGAGCTGCCATGGCGCGCAAGGCGCCGGCGGCGGCGTTGGTCCGTCGCTTCGCGACGAATCGCGACGGATGAACTTTGAAACGCTCGCCTCGTGGATCGAAGACCCCGAGCCCCCGATGCCCAAGCTCTATCCCGCTCAGTTAGATAAGAAGCAGACTCGCGACATCGCCGCCTACGTTCAGACGCTCTAGTATCAGTACGCCTTCGGCGCGTAAACGTTAAAGGTGACCGCGCGTTCGCTGGAGCGGTTCGCAAACTGGTGCGGGGCACCATTCGGAACGATCGCGCTGTCGCCGGCCCGCATCTCAAACTTCTTGCCATCGATTACGGCCTCGACGCTGCCCTCAACCACGAACAGAACCTGCTCGCTCGAAGGATGGTCGTTTCCTAGTGGCCCGCTCTCCTCGCCCGATTCGAGCACCATCACGGCCGTCTGGACGTGGCGCCCGTTTTCGAGCACCGCGAAGCCGGCCCGCGCTTCTTGAACGTTACGCATGCGCAGCTTATACCCTAAGCCGCACAGGCAGCCTGCGCGACTTGAAGATCTTCGACGAACTTGTTCATTTCTCGGTGCCTCGTCTTGTCGTCCGGCGCTCGCAGAATCGAAGAAGGATGAACGGTCGCAAGGACCGGTAGCGGCAGGACGGCAGCGATGATCCGCCCACGATTTGCCAGCAACCGAAAACCGCTGCCCAAGAGTGACTGTGCCGCGGTCGCGCCCAGTGCCACGATCAATGCGGGATGCACGACTTGAATCTCCGCGTCGAGCCACGGCTTGCACGCGCGGATTTCGATCGCTCTCGGCTTGGCATGGATTCGCCGCTTACCCCGCTCGACGAACTTGAAATGCTTGACCGCGTTGGTAACGTAGACGTCGTCCGGCGAGATTCCGGCACGTTCCATCGCGTTATGGAGCAGCTTTCCAGCCGGGCCGACGAATGGATGGCCGAGCCGGTCTTCGCTGTCGCCGGGCTGCTCCCCAACGAGCATCATTCTCGCCTTGACGCGACCTTCGCCAAAAACCGTCTGCGTTGCGTATTTATAGAGATCGCAGCCGCGGCACTCTGCCGCCGCGGAGCGTAAGCTGGTTAACGAAAGGCGAGCCGGCAAAAAGAAGCAGCGGACATGAGCCATCACGGTCGCGAACGTGCCGGCGACATTGCCGAGCGGTCAGAGATCGCTGCGCACGACGATGCCGTAATGGCGCTGCGCGGTTCTGAGAAAGCGTTCCTCATCCGCGTCGTTGCTGACCAAAATGGCCTTGGGTTCAAACGGCGGAGGATTGCCTTGCAAGAAATCCCGAGCGCGGTCTTCGAAGTTGTTTGCGCCGCGCACGAAGACGTCGGCGCTAAAGCCCAACTCGCGCAAGACCGTTGCCGCGGCCGACGCTTGCGGTTCGCTCTCGAAAGCCGCTGTTGGCAAGCGCTTAGACCGGAGCGGCCGTGCGGCGGAGCGCAGCGAGCATCGCGTCGTTAAAGGCGGGAAGGTCCTGTGGACCTCGACTCGTGACGAGATTCTCATCCACCACGACCTCGCGGTCGACCCATTGCGCGCCCGCATTGCGCAAGTCGTCGGCAATGGTCGGCCAGCTCGTCAGAGTTCGGCCTTTTGCCAGGCCGGCGGAAACCAGAAGCCATGGAGCGTGACAAATCACCGCCATCGGTTTGCCCGCCGCGTTCATCTGCCGTACGAACTGTTGCGCCTTCGGGTCGGTTCGGATCGCGTCGGCGTTCAGCGCACCACCTGGGAGGAGCACCGCATCGTAACCGTCGGCCGAGACTTCGTCGAGCGTCTTGTCGACGTCTATTTTAATCGTCTTATCGTGGTGCTTAAAGCCTTGGATCGGGTCGCGCTTTTGCGAAACGATCTCGACGGTCGCGCCCGCTTGCCGCAGCACTCGTACGGGTTCGGTCAACTCGCTCTCTTCGAAGCCGTCGGTCGCCAAAACGGCAACCCGTTTTCCTTTCAAATCATCCATATCGTGGATATCCCGCGATGTGGCGTCTGATAAACGCAGTTCGCCTAAGTTCGCGGCCGTTTCTTGCGTGTCGCAGCTTTCGTCGTTTTCCGTGCAACGCTCGTGCGCTTGCGGGTAGCCGCTCCTTTACTTGCAGCCTTCTTCGCCGAACCGGTGCGGCGGCGCGTCGTCGCTGCCTTGCGGGCGCTTTGCTTGCGTCGAGGCTGCGGATGGACGCCGAGTTCGTTCCACGACGTCTCAGATATGTCGACCCCGTAGTGGCTTGCCGCCTTTTTGATGTTGGCAAACGCCAACTCGCGAGCGGCATCGGAGACGCCGGTCACTTGATCGAATCGGGCCACCGCGTTGCGAACGTGACGTGCGTCGGTTAACGGCTCTTTGCGCTCTTTCGGGAACGCATACACGCTATCGGGGAGGTCACTTTGTGCGGTCAGCCGCCCGTGCTTTTCGTGAGGTTTCCAAGTTGCTCTCATGGAGTCATGGTACCCAAGCTTGTTTGACTCTCCACGCTGTCAGGCGCAGCTTCTTCGCCGCGCTGACCGAGTTTTAGCTAAGGCGAGGGAATGCCAACAGCTCGAGGGGCCCGGCCGCTCGGCGCGCGCGGAAGAATCACGCGGATGTGGGTTCCAAAGCGCGGCAGTATTTCGACGTCGAGCTGACGTTCGAGGTGCTGAATCTCCCGCAGCCCGTGCCCGTGCTCGGTATCTTCCCCACGGTCGATAAAGTGCAGAACTGCATTTCCGTCGCGCCACTCCAGCGCGACATCCACCAGGCCGCCGGCGTGCCGCGCGACGTTGGCGGCCAACTCGCGGAAAATCAGTTGCGCCGGCTTGAGCTTGCTCCCTTTGGCGCCCCTCACGCCGAGTTCGCGCAGAAGCTCGCGACGCACTCGGCTCGTCCCACGACGGTCGCTCGAGTCGAACGTCCAGCGCCGCGAATCGACGAAGTTTAGCAGAAGTAACGCGACGTCGTCGGGCGATTGATGGCGCAAGCAATACCGCTCGAGATAGTGCGCGGGACTCTCGACGAACAAGACGGCGTCGGTCGAGAGCGCCTCGCGCAGCAGCCGCTCTCCTGAAGAAATATCTCGCGTTGCTTCGGTCAGCCCGTCCGTGTAGAACGCGAGCAGTAACGCATCTTTGAGAGACTTTGTGCGCACTTGGGCGGTTAGGCCCTCCGAACGCAGGCCAATCGGAAGCCCGTCGGCCTCGAGTTCCTCGAGCGATCCATCCTTGCTGCGTAAGATTGGATAAGGATGACCCGCATTCGCATAGGTCAAGCTCCGATCGCGGTCGTCGAAAATAGAGACGAACGCGGTAGCGACCGAGCCTGGAAAACGTCGTAACAGAATGCGCTCGGCGGCATTCAAGATTTGTACCGGGTTGCGCTCGTACATCGCGACTACGTTGATTGCGTGCCGCAATTTGCCCATAACGACTGACGCTTCGAGCCCGTGGCCGGTTACGTCGCCGACGGTAAGCAGCACGCGGTGATCGTCGAGATCGAAGGCGTCGTACCAGTCGCCGCCAACTTGCACTTCGGAGGCGGCGGGACGGTAGATAGCGCTCAACGAGGCGCCTTCCACGCTCGCCAGCCGTGTCGGCAGCGTGGCTTGCTGGAGCGTTTGAATGAGCCGCCGCTCGCGGGCGAAGCTTTCGGCGTGTTCGAGCGCGAGAGAAGCGCGCCGCCCTATCTCTTCGAGAACTTCCAACTCGCCCGCATCGTAGTAATGCGAGTTCGAACAGCAGACGATTGCCCCAAAAATCGTATTGCCGACGAACACCGGCACCATCATCCAGGAACGCGGCGCCACGGTCTCCAGGAATGGACCGCCGGAGAGCCGTGCCGCCTTTCCGACCTGCGGTATTTTGCCGATACGAAGCGAGCGCCGGTCTCGAAGCGAGGCGATCATCTCTCTCTCGGCGTTCTCGCGCAACTGCGCCGTCGTCCCGATGGCAGCAATGGTGCGCAGGCGGCGTTCCGATAACGAAGCGGCAATCGCGTAATCGGCAAAGCCGTGGACAAGCGCCTCGAGCAAAAGCTCGAACATCTTCGTTGGGTCGAGCGTGGTAAAGAGACGTTCGGTCACGACCGCTAAGAAACGAAAGCGCTCGGTGACCTGCTGCTCGCGTTCGAACGTTCTGATGTTTTCCAGCGCCATGGCGAGTTGACGAGCTACGACCAGCGCGAGATCGACGTCGCGTGACGCAAGGCTTGCCGCGCGTTCCGATTCGAGAAAACTTATCGCACCGATGCAGTTCGTTCCGACTAAGAGCGGCACGACGATAAGCGAGCGCGCTTTTGCGGCGCGAAGCGCGCGTTGCATCTTCTCGTCGCTCGAACCGCGCGGCCCTGCCGCGAGAAGAAGCAACGGTTGGCGGATACGCACCGCTTCTTCGATCGCTCCGCGGAAGACCTCAGCCTCGATGTTGTGATCCGGCCGGCGATCCGCAAGGCCTTCGACATACATCGCTCCGTCGTCGTCGAAAGCGTGAATCGCACATAAATCGCAAAAGTGGTCGACCGAGGCCTGGATTAAGCGATTGACGATCGTTGCGCGATTGAGCGATGAAGAGAGAACCGAGGCGGCCTCGGAGATGAATTGGCTGCCCGCGTCGGCAAGCCGGTCGACTTCGCCCGCGCTTCCCGACCAGTAGAGCGTTTCGTCTCGATTGTCGAGCACGGGTAAGGCTTGCACGAAGAACGTGCGCGATGACGAGTCGGGGCTGCGAACGTGATAGGCAGCGCTAAAACGTTCGGCGCAACGAACGCAACGGCGCCACAGCTGTTCAACGCCGCGGACTTCGCTTTCGTCGAGCTCCCCTTGCCCGCTGGTAGATGTCGGCCGGCAAGGGGTGACCGCGGTGACCTCTCCCGCGGCGTCGGCCTGCCACAATACGTCCGTCATTCGCGCCATTACTACTCGAATGGAACGCATCTTTGATCCGGCGGGGACAGGCGAGAGCTCTCGTTCGCTGAGTCGCTTCATACCGGCAGAAGCCCGTATATAGACCAGAGGAACGGTGAATGCCTGTCGCCTTCGAGAGCTGCTTCGCAGATTCGATGCGTCCCGAATTGGGCAATATCGCTTGCAGTAAACGCCAGGAGGGGTGGGTCCACGACGACCGCGTCCTCCGTCGCTTAAACGTCATTTAGGAGGTAAAAAATGGCAGGCATCCTGTGGACGATCATCGTGATACTGTTCTTCTTTTGGCTGATCGGGTTCTTACTGCACTTCGGCGGAGGCCTGATCCACATCGTGCTGCTCGTGGTCCTGGTCCTGGTCGTGGTCAACCTGATTACGGGCCGAGGCCTGCGCGTCTAACGGAGCGCCGGAAAGGAGAACGACGCTCATGGCTCCACGAAAAAAGTCGACCGCTCGCAAAAAGGCCTCGTCACGCAAGAGCACGACGCGTAAGAGCACGACACGTAAGAAAAGCACGTCGCGTAAGAAGACGAGTTCGCGCAAGAAGTCGGGCCGCAAGTATGGGCCGAAAGCCGGCAGCAAGGTCAAGCGCGCGATGCACGAGATGAAGCGCGGCGAGCTAAAATCCGGCCGTTCGGGCAAGCAGGTGAAAAGTCGCAAACAAGCCATTGCGATCGGCTTGAGCGAAGCCCGCAGCTCCGGGGGCGAAGGTACCCAAGCCGAAGCGCTCCAGATAAGAACCGAGCCGCCGCGCAGGTCGGCAGCTCAAGGGGGGAGGGCCGGCGACGGCTCGGCCCCCCTACTCTTCAGACTTGAACCCCCGCTTGGGGCTGTGATATACTCGCCATCTGTGCCCTCTGCCAGCGGCGACGGTGGGAGCCCTTACGTGACGACGTGAGCGCGATCTCCCTGCGTAAGCGGCGGCGGCGTGGGCCGGGCGGAGTTCCATCCTTTGAATCTCATCGACGTCAACAACTTCGACGCAATGCGCATCGGCCTCGCGTCCCCGGAGCAAATTCGGGCTTGGTCGTTCGGCGAAGTCAAGAAGCCCGAGACGATCAATTACCGCACGCTCAAACCCGAGCGCGACGGTCTTTTCTGCGAAAAAATCTTCGGCCCCACGAAAGACTGGGAGTGCCACTGCGGCAAGTATAAGCGCATCCGTTTCAAGGGGATGATCTGCGACCGCTGCGGCGTCGAAATAACGCGCGCAAAGGTCCGGCGCGAACGCATGGGGCACATCGAGCTCGCGACGCCGGTCAGCCACATTTGGTACCTCAAAGGCGTTCCCAGCCGGATCGGCATCCTGCTCGATATGTCGCCACGCCAGCTCGAGAAGGTCATCTACTTCGCGGCATACGTCGTGATCGACCCCGGAGATACGACGCTTGCCAAGCGCGAGGTTCTCTCGGAGCAAAAGTACCGAGAAGCGCGCGATAAGTTCGGCAACCGCTTCAAGGCCGGCATGGGTGCCGAAGCAATCCGCGAGCTGCTGCGCGACCTAAACCTGCGCAAGCTCCAAGAGGATCTGCGTAAAGAGTTCAAAGAGACGAGCGGGCAAAAGCGCCTCAAGGCGATTAAACGGCTCGAGGTCGTCGAGGCATTCCTTTCCAGTGGTAACCGCCCTGAGTGGATGGTTCTCGCTGCGGTGCCGGTGATTGCGCCGGAGCTGCGACCGATGGTCCAGCTCGACGGTGGACGTTTTGCAACCTCCGATTTGAACGATCTTTACCGCCGCGTCATCAATCGCAACAATCGTCTCAAGCGGTTGCTCGAGCTCAACGCGCCCGAAATCATTATCAAAAACGAAAAGCGAATGCTCCAGGAAGCCGTCGACGCGCTGATCGACAACGGCCGCCGCGGGCGTCCGGTCACGGGGCCCAATAACCGTCCGCTCAAGTCGCTCTCCGACATCCTCAAAGGCAAGCAGGGACGGTTTCGTCAGAATTTGCTCGGCAAACGCGTGGATTATTCCGGGCGTTCCGTTATCGTCGTGGGCCCGACGCTCAAGCTGCACCAGTGCGGCTTGCCCAAAGAAATGGCGCTCGAACTCTTCAAGCCGTTCGTGATGAAAAAGCTCGTCGACCGCGGTTTGGCTCACAACATCAAGAGCGCAAAACGTATGGTGGAACGGGTGCGCCCGGAAGTGTGGGACGTGCTCGAAGAGGTGATCAAAGAGCATCCGGTCCTGCTCAACCGCGCACCGACGCTGCATCGCCTCGGAATTCAGGCCTTTGAACCGGTGTTGGTCGAGGGCAAGGCCATACATTTGCATCCGCTCGTCTGCACGCCGTATAACGCTGACTTTGACGGCGACCAGATGGCCGTCCATCTGCCGCTCTCCGCCGGCGCGCAGGCTGAAGCGCGCATCCTCATGCTCTCGTCGAACAACATCCTGTTGCCGGCGTACGGAAATCCGGTTTCGATTCCGACGCAAGATATGGTGCTGGGCCTCTACTATCTCACGTTTCATCGCGATGAGTACATGGGTCCGGCAAAGGCCGCGATTCCCGACGACTACGAACGCATCGAGCGTGTGAAGAAGAAGAACGCGCCCGCCGCCGACGCGGCCGGAGCGATTCCGACCTTTTTCGACGGCAAAGAAGCGATAATGGCCTACGAGAACAAGGCGATCGGCCTTCAAGAGTGGATCTACGTGCGCTGGAACAAAGAGCTCATCAAGACTACGGTCGGACGGGTCATCTTCAACTACGCGTTCCCAGAGGGATGGAATCACGAGTTTTTCAACGCCATCGTCGACAAGGGCGGCCTCAAGAAAACGATCACCGATTGCTATCGGCGGTACGGTAACGCCGAGACCGCGCGGTTTCTTGACGCGATCAAGGAGCTTGGCTTCCACTACGCAACGCTCTCGGGAACGACCGTCTCGATCAGCGACGTGATCGTGCCGGAGAACAAGTATGAGATCGTCGGCAAGTCGCAAGATGAAGTGGACGAGCTGCACCGGCTCTACGAACAGGGTTTCATCTCGGAAGACGAACGATATAACAAGACGATCGACATCTGGTCGAAGGCTTCAGACGAGGTCACGACCTCGATGCAATCGTCGCAAAACCCGCTCAACCCGGTCTTCATGATGGCGACGTCGGGCGCGCGCGGTTCGATCGCCCAGGTCAAGCAGCTCGGAGGCATGCGCGGGTTGATGTCCGACCCATCAGGTCGCATTTTGGAGATTCCGGTCAAGGCGTCTCTCAAAGAAGGCCTGACGGTGCTCGAGTATTTTATTTCGACGCACGGCGCGCGCAAAGGCCTCGCTGACACGGCCCTGCGCACGGCCGATTCCGGCTACCTTACGCGGCGCCTCGTCGACGTCGCTCAGGACGTCATCATCCGCGAGGAGGATTGCGGAACGAGCAACGGGATCGTCGTGAGCGACATTCGCGTCGGCAAAGAGGTCATCGAGCCGCTCATCGATCGCATCATCGGGCGGCGCGCGGCCGAAGAGATCCGTCTCGATCCGAAGCGTCCGACGACGGCGATCGTCACGCGCAATCAAGAGATTGACGAAGAGAAGGCCAAAGCGTTGATCGACGCGGGCATCGGCCAGGTGAAGATCCGTTCGGTCCTCGCTTGTCAATCGAAGTATGGCGTCTGTTCGCTCTGTTATGGGCGCGATTTGGCTGCCGGAAGCCATGCAGACATCGGCACGGCGGTCGGTATCATCGCCGCGCAGTCGATCGGCGAGCCGGGCACGCAGCTCACGCTGCGGACGTTCCACACGGGCGGCGTCGCGACCGAAGACATCATCACCGGTCTGCCGCGCGTCGAGGAGATCTTCGAGGCGCGCAAACCGAAGGGTCAAGCGACTATCGCCGAGGTCACGGGCACGGTCAGACTCGGAGACGAGAAGAATAAACGCCTCGTCTTCGTGATTGACTCCAACGGCGAGGAGCACGAATACGAGATCCCGCCGGGCACGCACTTGTTGGCACAGGATGGGCAGCACGTCGAGCCGGGCGATCAGCTCAACGAAGGCTCGCTCAACCCGCACGACATCCTGCGCGTCAAGGGCGAGACCGCGCTACAAAACTATCTCGTTCAGGAAGTGCAGAAGGTGTACCGCTCGCAAGGCGTCGACATCAACGATAAGCACATTGAAGTCATCGTGCGCTCGATGTTGCGCAAGGTGAAGATCGTCGAGGGCGGCGACACGCCGTTGCTTCCCGGACAGTTGGTCGAAGCGGCGCAGTTCCACGAGGCAAACGAGCGTATGAAGGCCGCCGGCAAGGAGTTGGCGTCCGCCAATCCCGTGCTGCTTGGCGTCACGAAGGCGTCGCTTGCGACCGAATCGTTCCTATCCGCGGCGAGCTTCCAAGAAACGACGCGCGTGCTGACCGACGCGGCAATCAAGGGCAAATACGATCCGCTGCTCGGGCTCAAGGAGAACGTCATCATCGGCAAGCTGATTCCGGCCGGTACCGGAATGTCGCGATACCGCAACGTTGACATCCTGCCGGACGGACAAGATGTCGACGATGACGGGCGTCCGCGCCACGAGTACGACGTCCCCTATGCCGCGATGACCGCCGACGACGCCGCGCTCGCCGAGGTTATGGGTGGGAACGGCGACGGTTTGAGCCGGTTAGTCACCGCCTACGAACGCAACCGCGAGCCGCTTACCGTGCAGTACGAAGGCGAGTATGAGGAGCATGCGAGCCCGCACGCGGGTCCGGCGAAGACGCAGTACGATCGCCTCAAGGGGATCAATCCCGAAGACTTGTAGGCGCCAACTCGGCCGGGGAGGCGATGAACAAAGGGCGTTTCGAAGCGTTTTCTGACGGCGTCTTCGCCTTTGCGATTACGCTGTTGGCGCTCGGCTTCGTTCTGCCGGCCATGCATGCGCCGTCAAATCGCGAGGTTGCATTCGCACTCCTTCGGCTCTGGCCCAATCTCATCACCTATGGCTTGAGCTTCTCGGTCATCGGACTGATGTGGCAAAATCACCACGCGCTTTTCCGCCTCGTGCGTCGCGTCGACCGCAAGACGGTCTTCTGGAATATGTTCCTGCTCGGCGCAACGGTGCTGGTTCCTTTCGCGACGACGACGCTCGGCTCGTACCCAACGTTCTCTGCGTCAACCTTTCTTTACGGTCTGGTTCTGTCGACCAACGCGACGTTCTATAACCTGATGCTCTTGCATCTCGTCCGCTCGGATGCGTTTGAGCCGGAGGTCGACCCGGCGGCGATCGCTGCCACCGTACGCGGCTATAGAATCGGGATGGGCGGTTTACGTGGCGGCGACGCTGATCGCGGTCGTCCTGCCGATCGTAAGTTTCGCGTTGTATCTCGCGATCGTCATCTATTTTATCGTGCCGCGCGGCGCCGACTCCGACAACCCGTTAACCGCGCGCCACTGGTGAGCGGGACTTAGCGAGAAGCGAGACGATCGCGAGCACCGCGACGTTGGCAACGAGGCCGACAAACCCGGCGTTGATGCCCCACGGCGCGACGTTGAGCGCGGCAAGCGGTATTGCCACGGCTAATCCGGCGGCGATACCCGCGCCCACGCCCCATGCCGTCGCGCGCGGCCAAACGAACGTCGCAATGACGCCGGGCGCAAATTGCGCGATGCCGTTGTAATAGAGTAAGAGCAGTTCGACGACCGTCCGCCGCGCGACGAGCCACACGCTGAGCGCCATCACGGCGACCACGAGCACGAGGACGCGAGTGAGCATCGTGCGTGCCCTGTCGCTCGTTGCGATGCCGAAGGCGTCCCCGGCGACGTTTTTGGTAATGACGCTCGCGCCGCCGAGAAGCAAGGCAGAACCCGGAACGAGTGCGGCCAGCGCGCCCGCCGCGCAGACCAGCCCCAGAAGCCACGACGGATAGTAGTGCGCAACGACCAGCAGGAATGATTGATCGACGGCAGTGCCCTTTAATCCCGGAGCAATCAAGGCGGCGGAAAAGCCGGCGAAAAGCATTAGGCTCAGGAAGCATTGGTAGAACGGCAAGAGCATCGCATTGCGGCGCAGCGTGTCGCCGCTGCGTGCGCTAAATATGGCGTTGAAGGACTGTGGGCCCATGAAGAACCCGATCGCCGACAAGAGCACCGTTGAAGCAAACCAGATCGTTCCATGAAATGCACTCCCAGCCGGAAGCGTCAGCATCTGCGGATGCAGTTGGAAGACCCGATCGAACATTGCGCTGGGCGAGCCGAAGAAGCGTATGGGAATGGCGATGCCCGCGAAAATCACGGCTCCCAACACAAGGACGTCTTTGATGACGCTCGCCCACGCCGTGCCGCGCAGCCCGGCGCTAAAGACGAAAAGCGCGAGGATGATGAAGCCGATGGCGACCGCCGCGGTAGCGTCGTAGGCTCCGTAGCCCGCAATGCGAAGAAGAATCTGCAGGCCGCTAAGCTGCAGCGAAACGTACGGCACGATCATGAGGAACTGTAGGAGGGCGGTCGCAACACCGAGCGCCCGGCTCTTGTAACGCGTCTCGAAAAAATCGGGTCCGGTGAGCAGGTTATGATCTTTGCCGACTCGCCAAACGGCGGGCGTGAGAAAATAGGCGATGACGTATGCACAAGTGCCGTAGGCCATAATGTAATATGCCGGCGCACCCTGCGAGTACGACATTCCGGCGATGCCCAGGAACGTAAACGTCGTGTAGATTTCACCCGCGAGCAGCACCCACAGAAAGATCGTGCCGAAGGAACGGCCACCGACGATATACTGCTGCGGGTCCATCTTGACGCGCCGCACGGCAAGCAGTGCAAAAACGATCGTGCCAAACACGACGATCGCGACGATCGCAAGCGCGGTGGTCGCGGGTGAAATCACCAGTGCCGCTCCAAGCGGCCGATGGTCCAAAGAAAGGCCGGCGTCAGGAGCACCCACGCCACGATCCAACACAGCAGGAAGGGCACTCCGAGAATCCGCGGCTCGATGCGATTGACGGCCGGGACCGCGACGGTGAGCGCCGCAATCGGGACGGCCGCGAGGAGTACGCGCAGCGCGCGTGCTCTTGAGGAAGGGGCAGGCCGCATAGCGGCGCATTACGCCACGTTATGCAACAACGTCCTTCGTACGTCGGACCCCTCGTTGTTATTGGGATTGTCGTCGTGGTCGCGCTTTTCGTCGCCGGCTCGTACAACTCGCTCGTGACGCTTGGCCAAGCGGTTGACGCGCAGTGGGGCCAGGTCCAGAACGTCTATCAGCGCCGAGCCGATCTCATCCCCAATCTCGTAGCCACCGTCAAAGGCGCGGCCGGCTTCGAATCGAGCACCTACGAGGCGGTGGCAAAAGCACGCGCGAGCGTCGGTCAAATTTCACCCCAAGTGGTTCAAAATGCCATCAACAACCCTCAGGATTTTGCAAAGTACGCCGCCGCACAGGATCAGCTTGGCGCTACGCTTTCCCGGCTGCTGGCGGTGGTGGAGAACTATCCGCAGCTCAAAGCAACTGAAAACTTCCAAACGCTTCAGGCACAGCTCGAGGGCACGGAGAATCGCATCGCCTTCGAGCGCCGGAAGTATAACGACGCCGCGCGCGCCTTCAACACGAAGCGCGACACGTTTCCCACCGTTCTCATCGCCGGCATGTTCGGCAGTCGCTTCAACGAAAAGCCGTACTTTCAATCCCAGCCCGGCGCCGAGAGACCACCCGTTGTGAATTTTAGCCCGTGACGCGCGACCAGCGCGCCACAATCGCGCGTTCCATCACCGCCGCCGAAGACGGAACGACCGGCCGCATCGCCGTCCGCGTTATACCCGACGCAAGCGTGGACGCGTTCGCTCGGGCAAAACGCGAGTTCGAGCAACTCGGGCTGCACCGGCACGAGGACGCCAACGCCGCGCTCATCTTGGTTGCGACCAAGGCGCGGCAGTTTGCCGTCCTAGGAGATCGGGCGCTGCACGAACGCGTTGGGGATGCGTTTTGGAATGACGTCGTCGAGCAAAGCCGCCCATACTTTGCTCGCGGCGAGATCTTTGAAGGTATTCTTCACACGGTTCGACTGCTCGGCGGAGCTTTGCACGAGCACTTCGCGCGGCCATCAAGAGATCTCGCAACGTGAAGATTCGTTGGCTCCAGCTCTTGGGCGCGTTGTTTGCGTGCGCGTTGGCGATGCCGGTGGTGGCTGCCGATTTTAAGGTACCGCCAACGCCGGACCATTACGTCACCGATAATGCTGGGGCGCTTTCGGAGACCGCGCGAGCCTCGCTCGAAAACCAGCTTCACGCTTACGAAGCCTCGACTGGGCATCAGATCGTTGTTTGGATCGGCCAGACGACCGGCGACGTACCCTTAGAGACGTGGACCGGCGAAGCCGCCGATCAGTGGAAGATCGGGCGCCGCGGTCACGACGACGGCGCGGTGCTTTTTATCTTCATGCAAGATCACAAGGTTCGCATCGAGGTTGGTTACGGTTTGGAGAGCGCGCTGACCGATGCCGACACGCATCGGATCATTACAACCGACATCGTGCCTCGAATGAGGGCCGGCGATGTCAACGGCGCCGTCACGAGCGGCGTCACGGCGATGCTGACTACAATCTCGCCGTCGTACAACGGCGCTACGGCGTCGCCCCAGCCTCAGCCGACAACGATCGGCCTCGGTGGCGGCATCGTGCTCGTCGTGTTCGCTTTAATTGGCATATTGATTATCGTGATCGTCGTCATGCAAATCATCGGGAGCATCCGCTATGGGTACCTGATGATGCGCGAGGGCTCGCCGGCGGCGAACAGAGCCATGCGAAATTGGTGGTTCTGGGGCGGCGGGTTGGCGGGCGGAGGCGGCTCGTCGTTTGGCGGCGGAGGGTTCGGCGGCGGCGGTTTCTCGGCCGGTGGCGGCGGCTTCGGAGGCGGCGGCGCTTCAGGCGGCTGGTGACGTGATGCTCGGGCTGATGCTCGGCGTTTCTATTCTGACCTACGACGTGCTGATCTCGGCGGGCCATGAAGGGCGGCCGGCGACCTGCGCGCATTTCCCCCAGCATCATTGCAATCTCGGCGCGGCAGGTGAGCGCAACTGGACGCCGATCGTTGCCGATGCTGCGACGCAGATTCTTCGAAAGCACGGCGTGACGGTTGCGCGCCTTCCCGCCGACTTTGCCGGACAATATCGGGTCGCCGCGGCGGTCTTCATTCACTTCGACGGCTCGGATCCGCCATGCGCTAGCCGCGCGTCGATCGGCTACGCACGCAAACGCGACGCGGCGGCAGCAGCAGCGTGGCGCGCACTGTACGGGCGGTATTGGCCGTTCGGATTTCAACCAGACAATTTCACGACCGGGTTGCGCGAGTATTACGCATACCGCCAGGTTGATGCACGCGACGCAAGCCTCGTGCTCGAGTTTGGTGAAATCACGTGCCCGGCGCAGCATGCATGGCTTGCGCGCCGCTTGCGCTGGGAAGGCGCGCTGCTCGCATATTTCTTGAGCGAGCAGATCGCTGAAGGCAACGTGCCGAATCCAGGAGCCTATCGAGTACGGAGTGGCGTTACGTTGAGGCCCCTCGAATCGTCGAATTGATCAGCCAGGAAGCTCAACTGGGCTCGGGTGCCTCGCCTTGGATTGCTAGCACATGGGACTGAGTGCGCTGCGTCGAACAATCATAGCCACCGAAGCGTTTATGCTTCAGGAGGCAACGCAATTGGGGATTCCGAGAGTAGCCGCTACGCGCTTAGCGTTTGCGTCGCTGCGGCGATGCTTTTCCGGCTGCGGCGAATCGCAGTCACCAATCGGCGCGCCTGGCTCAATGCCGCAAAGCTCCGCGGTCGCAATGCATCCGAGCGGATCACGATAAGACCTACATGCGCGGAGCACCTCTGGCGTTTGGACTTTTGCTGCTAGCAAGCTGTGCTGCATGCGAGGTGATCGTGAAGGGAACCAGGTCGGCGCCGCGCAGTTCCGAGCCTTCCACCCTGCATCGGCTCCCGCGCCTTGGCCGAGCTATGCGGTTGTCGATTATCAAAGAGCGGGGCATCCGAACCTGAGCGGCGATGAGCTTTCTCAACTGCGCGCCGTCCTAGCGCGCGTAAGGCCTTGCCAACGTGCGCTCCTGCGCTACGCCTTTCCAAAAAACGCTTGGTCTACAGCCTCGTCCTTTCTGATTTATTTCGACGGTCCGGGCTATTCGACGGGTTCTTACGGACAGGGCCGATGGGTTTTCGGAACCGATGCGTTTTACGAGCCATCCGAAGGCACGGCAGCTCCGATAGTAGTTCCTCATGGCGGTCATCAAAATATCGCTGACGTTGAGGTGAGTGATCAAATCGCTCACGGAGCCTGTCCAAAGAAATAGTCCGCCTTAACAACCGCAGATCTTCAGATGACCCCGCCACACGCGCTGGCCCGCAAGGCCGCGTCGCGCTAGGCACTTAGGGTTTCAGGGCCTCGCAGCTCTGCGCAGCCCGGAACTGCCGAGGCCCTTATGTAGTATCAGCAGAGCTCCGTACATAGCTCATTTAAGCTTGTAGCGCTTGCGATGTCGCTCAAGCTCATCATCGAATTTACAATCGCAAAGCTCAACTGCCCGAGGTTGCCTCGCATTGAGATCAACGCCGAGGTTATTCGTGAGAATCAAATCAATGGCAGACTCATCAGCGGGGATGTTGACGATGCTCGGGCGTTCCTTCAGCAGATCCTCCAGGAGGCTAGCTTGCCGCCTCGCTTCTTTGGGAAGGACGATCACCCCGTGTAGGCGATGGTCATAGCTACCGCAGCCGCCAAACCGCCGGGCCTTTTCTATGAGCTCCTGATCGCAGGTTACAAGTAGGGCATCGTTCTCCCAGGCAAGTTGCAGAACGTCATAGTAATCCTCGTCATCCGCAAAGGGACCCCTATAGCGAATCTGCGGCTTTCGTAGAGCTGCATCGAGCAACGTCCAGCCGTTGAGCAGATCTCGAAACAGCTTGCCGGAAAGGTGCTTATCAAAAACTACGGCGTCTCGGGCCATTTTTGCAAGACTAGTCGAGTTGCGCTAAGACCTAACCGGACCCTACCCTGAACCGGAACTGCCGAGGCCTCTATGTAGTATCCCTCGGCAGAATCTACGGGATAATACAGATGGGCGCAAAACGTCCGGGTCCCTCGGCCGTTTTCAGCGGCCTTCTAGAAAAGCACCCTTAGTGCGCCAAAGTGGTATCAGCGGCACGTCCTCTCGCTTTAGACGTTTTGTAATCGAAGCTTGAGTAGCAAGGGCGCTATAGATTGTTACATCATCGTTCGCCACGTTCATGACATGAAATGTGAACCTTCCTCCAGGCTTTAAGGCAGGCCAGCGTATCGAAAAGCGCCCATCGTGGCTCCTTTCATGGCTTAGCACCGGCGTGCTCTTTATTTCGAAGTGCAGCTCGATATCAACGGAAGGAGATCGACCTACGTTTTCAATCACAATAGCCACACGCACTCTGCTTTGTTCATGTCCCGACGGATAGCGACATTGCAGGAAACCTTTCGTGTCGACATGAACGACGCGGACTATCTCTACAGGTTGTTGAACTTTCGCTAGGTCTACTGTCAGTATTGGAGTTGCTTCAAGCCGCAAGGCATTCGCCGAGACGCGGGCGCTTCGCCAGGCGAGATACGATGAAATTATCGCAGCCATCGCCAGCGCCCAGGTTCCAAGGGCATTCCAATCTACCATGTTTATTTGAAATATAAGTCTTCGTTGCGTCAGTGCAAACGCGCCATGAATCAATGCAGTGGCGTTCGGTCCTTCTATGGTCCCTTCATACTTCCATTTCTTGAAGCACCTTGCGAATCTCGGTAAGTTCGTGAGCGATTGCAAGTAGCGCTAGGGTTTGAGTTGGTTCGGGTTCCTGTTTAACGGTCCAATTTCGGGTTGTAAGGCAATTCGTTAGTGCCATGCTTATAGATACGCTAGGATCCATTTGTTTAACCTCCCGGTCATATGTCTGATCGTGCCGCTTTGCAGCGCGAGGAATCTAAAGCTGCTACGGCTGATCCTAAGTACATGAATGAACAACTTTCCACGATCCCCGACTATCAGGCTGCGATTTACCGCACCCCTCGCGTATTGAGCGACTTCTCACTCCAACTTTGCCAAATCCCGATTCCCCTCTACGAGAGGCAAGGCGACGATGGCGATGAACGAGGCTGCGCGTTACCTCGGCATTGGGAGATCAAAGCTCTATGAGCTCGTCCGCACGAAAAAGATTCCATCAGTTCGGATTGGAAGACGCATCGTGATTCCGATTAGAGCCGTGGAGTTATATATACGCAGTCAATGTCAGGTGGAATAGTACAGAACTTATCACGCGGCAGCCCACATAAATTCGTTAAGGAAAGCATCACGGACGCCTTCATCCAAACCTAACGTAAACGATAGGATATCCAGCGCGCTTTGCAAGAGCTTAACATCTCTGTCGGGCCTAAATGGTACCTTCCCGCCGTGAAGCAGGTTGTTTCTAACATCCTTGACGAGCTGAAACAGCCCCTCGTTGTTCCGCTTACGGCGTTTCTGACTGGTCCATGCCACGCCGTTTTTAGGCGTTCGTATTAGGCGCATCGGCG
The DNA here is from genome assembly GCA_963719905.1 of Vulcanimicrobiota bacterium. Taxonomy (GTDB): domain Bacteria; phylum Vulcanimicrobiota; class Vulcanimicrobiia; order Vulcanimicrobiales; family Vulcanimicrobiaceae; genus Cybelea. The sequence goes on along the minus strand of CAVRDR010000003.1, from coordinate 47,335 downwards.
GTTCCTCATATAAGTAGGATATGGCTTGGGAAATTTGCGGAATGTTACCTTCGACCAGGTTCATTGGCAAACCGGCACCGAACCTGTACCACGCCGCTTCGACCTTGTCCTTACGGATATATCCCTCGCGCATAAGCGCGAACTCGAACCGACTAAAGACTGTTACGAACTGAAGGATCAGATCAGCGTGTCTGTCGATCTGCATAAGAACCGTTTGGAATTCCCTTCTCATCGACCGGTCCACCTTGATGGATACCATTGCCATCCGGAATCTAAGGCTGCCGCTTCGAACGGTAGGCCCTCGGAGAAGGACACGCATGGAGTTCTTGGCAGGCTTCGCCTCACTGGTGGCTCGCCGCGTCGGATCGGGAAAGAAGTGGACCGGCTGGACGAGGACGACGAGTTCACGCTCGACCTCCCTGATCCCGCAGAATACGTCGCTGGAGGAACGACTCTCGCCTGGGCCTTGAGTGTTCTCTCAGCGGAGCCAGCGTCGAAGATCGCCTCGCAGATCGGGATGAGTGAGAGGCGTTTCTGCGACATAAGAAATGGGGGAGTGAAGCGCGTGCAGGAGCGCCATAGAAAGGCGCTTTTAAAATTGGCACAACAAGCAACTACCTGACTATGTACTTCCAAGTTTCCCCTTTCTGACGCGATCTGAAGGCTAACGGTTCGGCAAGTAATTGGCGAAATCTTGGCGAAGAGAAATAGTCCCCCGGAAGAGCTGAACGGAGACGATAATGGCATCTACGGAGAATCTATATTCTGATCTTTCACGCGACGAACTCGTTGCGTTACTTGAGCAGTCGGAATCCGGTGTTCGGATTAGCTTCTCGGGTAAGGCTACGGCTCGTGAAATAGCTCGGCGTGTTAGACCACGCGTGATGCAGCGATTAGCAAAGTACAGCATAGGCTCGCCTGAACAGCAGGCTGATAACCTGTTACTTGAAGGTGAAAACCTTCAAGCAATGGTAAGCCTCTATCGATATCGTGGTCACGTGGACTTTATTTTAGCAGATCCTCCATACAATACAGGACACGATTTCCGTTATAACGATCGTTGGGAGGACGATCCTAACGATCCTGACCTTGGCGATATTGTGAGCGCGGACGATGGAGCTCGACACACGAAGTGGATGCGTTTCATGTGGCCGCGTCTCCAAACGATGCGCGCAATGCTAAAGCCAAGTGGCGTTCTTGCTATTGACGGGTGCCCAAAAGTTATGCCACTTTTCGAGGCAAAGTCGAGCGGTTTTGGAGTGACTGAGCGAACCCTTCGGGCGTCTGTTGACCAAGGCCCCGATGCGGGCGCGCATGATTGTAGTCGTTGCGCCAACGCTCGATCTCTTCGCGGGCCTCGCTGAGCGAATCGAACGTGTTCTCGTTCAAGCATTCGTCTCGAAACTTACCGTTAAAGCTTTCGACGTAGGCGTTTTGGGTCGGTTTGCCGGGTGCGATGTAGTGCAGGCGGACATGCCGATCACGAGCCCAGATCAGCATCGCTAAACTCGTGAGCTCGGTGCCGTTGTCCATGACCAGCGTTTCGGGATAGCCGCGATTTCCGGCGATCACGTCGAGTACGCGAGCAACGCGGTGACCAGAGATCGACGTGTCAACCTCGATCGCCAGGCATTCGCGCGTAAAATCGTCGACCACGTTCAGGGTTCTGATCTTGCGCCCGGTGCGTAGCGTGTCGTGCATGAAATCGAGCGACCACCGCTCGTTGATCGTCGAAATCGCCGGCACCGGGTTTCCACGCCCGAGGGCAACACGGCGTTTCACCCGGCGGCGGACCTGGAGGTTTGCCTCTCGGTAGACCCGCAAGATCCGCTTGACGTTATCCTTGACGCCTTCGCGGCGCAGCAAGACCGTCAGCCGACGAAAACCGAACCGACGCCGCTCCGCAGCCAGCTCCTCGAGCCGCTTGCGCAAGGCCAAATCGTCTGGCCGGCGACCAACGTACCGAACCATGCGCCGATTGGCGCACAGGTACCGGCACGCGCGTCGCTCGCTGATGTCGAGTATCGTTCTCACCGCCTGCACTCCTCGACGCCGCTGTGAAGGCGTTAGAATTTTCCCTGAGCTACGATCTTGAGCGCATCGACGTTGAGCGTTAGATCAGCGACGATCCGCTTGAGGCGGCGATTCTCGTCTTCAAGGGCACGCATCTTGGCGACGTCGCTGACCTCAAGGCCGCCGTACTTGGCTTTCCATTTGTAGAACGTCTGCGGGCTGACACCGTGCTTGCGGCACAGCTCCTTGGTATTGGCGCCGGCCTCGGACTCTTTAATGATGCCGACGATCTGTGTTTCGGTGAAGCGGGACTTTCTCAAGGCGGATTCCTTTCGAGGCCTGAGCCTCGGGATTTCTGCCTCGAAAAACGGACTACTTTAATGGGTACCCGTCAGCTGCACGTCAGCTGCACGTCATCAGTTAATGGCTAACGGATTTACAATTCACATTTTCGTGCCTAATGGAGACCCCGAAGATGTGCGCATCGTTAGCCGAATGAACTGGACGGGTCAGGGGATAGTGTTTCCTCGATCTAAGTGGCCGTCGGCTAGGAACCGTAAGGAACTAGATTGGCCTGGAGTTTACATCCTAACTGGCTATTCGGACGACGGCGACCGTATGACGGTGTATATCGGTCAAGGCGATACGGTTCGAAAGCGCATCGATGATCACGAGGCAAAAAAAGATTTTTGGAATCAGGCCGTCGTCTTCATTTCAACCAATAACGGGTTGAACAGAGGGCACATTACATGGCTAGAGCATTCTCTGATCGATCGAGCGGCGAAACTTCAGCTTTGTAAACTCGACAACGGAACTATTCCACTAGAGCCGACGCTTTCCGAATCGGAGAAGGCCGATACCGAACGCTTCCTTCATGAGATATTGCAAATATTGCCCCTTGTGGGCGTGCGCGCACTTGAAGAACCCAAGCCAGTCGCGACTCCTCACCAGCGATCCCTTGAAATTCCGACTCAGCCAATAACGTACGCTGAGCGGGATACTATCGTGGTTCCAGCCCGTGCGGATGGATTTTCCCATGTATTTATCGGTGAGAATGCCTGGTGGGCAATTCGTATAGGGCATAGGATGCTGTCGAAGATTCGCTATTGCGCGGCATATCAGACCGAACCTATTTCCGCTGTAACGCACTACGCGCCCGTTGACCGCATTGAACCTTACGGAGAAGGCGGCAGGTACAGGCTAGTTTTTTCAAGCCCTGCAAAGGAGCTGCCACACGCCATTCCGCTCGGCGATGCGCCTTTTCATACGATGCAAGGCCCACGTTATACAACCCATGCGCTCCTTCTTAACGCCAAAACGATATCGGATCTATTCGTAGGCGCGGCAACTAGCTGACTTGGAATCGGTCGCTGGGACCGGTGACTAGCTCCAGTACCGCTCCCTACCAAACGGGCGACCGGGACCCGGACGTTTTGCGCCTATCTGTATTATCCCTCGGCAGAATCTACTGCGCCCATCAAACACTGAATCGCATCACTGCGGCCAGGCTATCTGTTCTACCGCGCAAGCGCAGCCGATCCGGGCGCGGCGCTTCATTCCTAACCGTCTAAAGGCTTGACCGTGCGCTTAACAGGACTAAGCGCGTCCGCATTGGTAAGAAAGCGCCATCTCTCCAGCCTGGGTAAGGAGGTGGTCTGGTGCTTAGTCTCTTCCTAGCGTTTATTATAAGTCTGGCGATTACGCCGCCCGACCCGTTCTAGGAGCGAAGTTCAGGGACACCTTAAATAGTGAGCCACCCAGTTGGCACTCGTCCATGCCAGCATTGGCGGCATGGACGAGTACTTTATTGGGGCCGGCGCGCTCCTGACGGCGGGGCCAACGGCTTCGATCGCCGGAGCGACTCTCCACGCGCAGCCGACGCCCGGGCTTAGCCGGATCGCATCGAGGCGGCGTTGGTGGATTTTGAGGCCACGCAACTAGGCGAGGTGTCGCGCATCCTTATCGTGGCGGCGGGGTGGAGCGGAGCGCGCTTTCGAGCCGAGATCGTGGTCAAACTTCTGGACCAGCGTGAATGTACGCTCGCCGACGTGATTGCGACCCTTGCGGAAGCAACCGAAGCACGGGAAGTCCATATTTTCGCGCATTGGCTCCCCGACGAAGCGACCGGCGCTTTACTTGCCGAGCGGGGCATCCAGGTGCTGGCGCACCCCCTCGAAGCCATAGGCCAGGCCGCCTTGGTTTCGGGGCAACGCCGCGAGCGCTGGCACTCGACAGTCCGCGCTGCCTAGCGAGCGGCGTTCAGGTGGTTCCAAGGGTGAGAACAGACGATGCAGCGTAGAAATGCATACAATGCCCAACGCCCGCGTTGCGGTCATCGACGACGATCGCATGGTACGGGAGATGTTAGAACTGGGACTCTCCCGCGAAGGCTACGAGGTGCGGACCGCCATTGACGGGCTGGCTGCGCTCGAGCTTGTCAAGATCTTCGATCCGGAACTCATCGTGCTCGATATCATGATGCCGAAGATCGATGGGGTGACGCTGTTGCCGCGACTCCGCGAAATCACGCAAGCGCCCATCCTCATGCTTACGGCCAAGGGCGGCACCGACGACAAGGTGCGCTCGCTGAGTTCCGGCGCCGACGACTATCTCGTTAAGCCATTTGTCTTCGAAGAGTTGATCGCGCGCCTTCAGGCGAAGCTGCGGCGGCCTCAGCTCATCGAAGAGAACGTCCTGCGCTGGCGAGACATCTCAATTAACCCGGCCACGCGCGAGGCCTGGCGGGGAAAGGAACCGCTTGAGTTCACGCAGCGCGAGTTCGACCTGCTTGAAGTCTTCATGCGGGAACCGCGCCGCGTCTTCAGCAAAGATCACCTCTTGGAAATCGTTTGGGGGCACGACTTTGAGGGCGGCCCGAATATTGTCGAGACATACATCTCGTATCTTCGTGGGAAGGTAGATCGGCCTGGCGAACCCGGCTCGTTCATCCGGACGGTCCGAGGCGTCGGCTACGGCCTCTCGCAATAGGATAGCGCTCGAACCGTGAAGCTGGCGGCGCGCCTCTCCGCCCTGTATGCCGTGCTGCTCGGCGTGACCGTCTTAGTGGTCATCCTCGCTTCCTCCATTGCCTTAGTCTTTGAGTTGTGGCAGTTTTCCGGCGACGTCATGGTCGCCAAGCACGAAGAGGCCAGAATCCTCGTCGATCAATATCGGCGCGAAGGAATGACGCTCGCGCAGGCTGCGCCGGAAATCGTTAACGCGCTGAGCGGAATCGGATTGCGCGTGACCATCTTCGATCTGAAAGGGCGTTACCTCGCGGGCGACAAGACGTTGCGTCCCAAACCGCTGGCCGGCGTCCTGGCGGCGGGCGGAATGCAGCATTTTATTCCGCCGTCGCTGCGTGGGCCGCAACTGAGCGATCATCCTGCGCATGGGGCGGTTCGGCCGTTCAACTACCGCGGCCCGATTTCACCGCTCCCGCCCGATCCCACGCGGCTCGAGCCGCTCTCGCTCACCTACGTCGAAGGCGGGTATGTCGGCTTCGGCCCGTCCTTCCCACTGCTACTCGTCTCGCTCGTTCCGTATTGGCGGATCGTGCTCACGATCGCGTTGGCTGCGATTCTGCTTTCCTGGTTTGTCGGGCGCCTCTTCGCGCAGCAATCGCTGCGGCCCATCAACGAGGTGAGCGATTCGTTGCGAGCATTGGCTGACGGCGATTACACGCAGCGGCGTTTCGTTATGGCCGGCGGCGACGAGATAGCCTCGCTCACCGGCGCCTTCAACGATGCCGTTGCGAGCGTTGCGACGGCAATCGACCATCGCCGGCAGGCCGAGGAACGCATGCGCCAGTTTGCTGCCGACGCCTCGCACGAACTGCGCACGCCGCTTACCGTGATTGCCGGATATATCGATGTGCTGCGCCGTGGCGCAATCGAAGAGCCGCGGATTGCACGTCAGATCCTCGCAACGATGTCTCTCGAGAAAGAGCACATGCGCGGATTGATCGACCGGCTCATGCGTTTGGCACGGCTCGATTCGGAGGCTGCGCCGCATATCGAGCACGTCGACGTCGCCGAGCTTTTGCGCACGCAATGCGAAGCCGCACGGCGGTTGGACGATCGCCGGACGATTGACTATAGCGTGCACGGCGTCAAAACGGTCGAAGCCGATCGAAATGAGCTGGCCGAGGCCGTTTGGAATGTCATCGAAAACGCCTTGAAATATGCGCCCGACGCACCGATTCATTTAAGCGCGGCGCGCAGCAACGGTCATGCCGTCATCACGGTCCGAGACGACGGCCCCGGCATGTCGGAGTCCGAGCGTCTTCATGCTTTTGAACGGTTTTACCGCGGCGACCAGCGCGGCGAGATCGTCGGAACGGGTCTGGGCTTGGCGATTGCCAAGCGCGCAGTCGAGCGCGCCGGCGGAGGTATCGCCATCGACAGCGCGCCGGGTCACGGCACCGCCGTCACCATCACACATCTAACTTTCACAGGCCAACTTCAGGCGCTCGAAGCGGGCCTTACTTATAATCCTGTGGAGATGCTCAGACGGAGCGCTGCTGCTATCGTTTCGCTGCTTGTGCTATTGGCCGGACTAACGCCGAGCGCGACCGCACAGTCCGATTCCGGCGAAATCGATATTGTCGTCGTCGACGCGACCACCAAGCAGCCGATCGAACTCGCTCGCGTGCTTCTCGATGGGCCGGTCATCACCTCAGAACTCACCGGAAAGAACGGCAAAGTCGTCTTTACCGATGTGCCCGACGGCATCTACCGCGCGCGAATCGTTCGTCGCAACTACCAAAGCCTGACCTCTGCCTCGTTCGAAGTGCTCGATGGCCGCATCGTTACGGTAAGCTTCGCGTTGGCCTTGGCAACCGGCGGCCTAAAAGTTATCGGCGAGGTGACGGCCAAGGCTTCGGCGACGATTTCGTCCACCAGCATCGACCAGAACTCGCCGCAGCGCCGGCTTTCGACCGATCTCGCCGATGCACTCAATAAGCTCTCCGGAGTAAGCGTTTCGACGTCGAGCGATGATAGCGACGCGACTCAGACAATCTCGCTGGAAGGGCACGATCCGTCGCAGACGCAGCTCACCCTCGACGGCATTCCGCTCAATGCGCCGGGTTCGACCGGGAATCTCGGTGGCTTTGCGACCGATCTCTTCCAAGGCGCCTCGGTACACATGGGGCCGACGCTTGGAGGGCTCGGCGGTTCGGTGAACTTCAGTACGCTTGCAGCCGACGTTGAGCTGGATCTCGCAGATCCAAATGTCCACCGGCAGCAACGGACGGTACAATTACTCTGTCGCCGAAACGGGCTCGGCCGGCAAGCTGGGACTCGCGGTGCAGACCGTCGATCGGCTTTACCCCAGCCTGATCGACGGCGATCTCTATGAAGACGCCAGCGGGCTCGATTACGTCCACGATGGAGATAGCACGATCTCCGGAAATGTCTTCTCGACGCGTTATGAGTTCAGCGACGATAATTCGATGACCGGCTTGTTTATGAACTCCACCCGAAACACCAACATCGTGTGCCTGCGTTACAACGGCGAGCCGGCGACGACGCTCCCCTGCGGATATGGCCCCAACAATACCGACAACAGCAACGTGCAGCTCTACTCGCTTTCCGACAATGCCCTGATCGGGGCGACACAGCTTCAAACTTCCGTGTTCTCGATCGATTCGAGCAGCCTCTTAAACGAACTCGCGCGCTACGTGAACGGCCTGCCGTCGCCGACAGGCTACTCGAGCGACACCCGATCGACCGGCTACGTCGTGAACGCGACCTTGCCCGCGAAAGAGCGCCATACGATCTCAATCCAGGCGTATGGGACGTCGTCGCAGTTCACCACGACGCCGCTGATTCCGCAAGCTGCAGAGTTCTACAGCGGCATGCAAACGACGCAGTACGACGTGCTGCAAGCGACCGATACGATCCACTCGAGCGATAAGCTCTCGCTCGCAGGATCGGCCGGTTTGAGCACCGCTACCGGCAACTCGGGGATTTCGGAGCTTGCCAGCGTCGGCGCCACCTGGCACCCCACCATTCGCGATACCTACAGCGCATCGTTTGCGCTCGGCGGCGCCGCAGCGACGCAGGGCAGGCTCCAAATCCTCAGCGATCCGGCGTCGCTGCGGTTCGATTGCGTTGGGAAGGTCGCATACGGCAACGCACCCGGCGAGCAGCCGCAAAACAACTCTTCGAATTCGCTTCGCGTCAGCTACACGCATCAGCTGCACGGCGGTAACGTTTCGCTCACCCTCTACCGCCAGGTGCAAAACGGCGTGCTGCTGCCGGTCTACGTTGACGGCTACGTGCTCAATCAGCTCGGCGCGTTGCCGGCGGGCTATTTACAACAAGTTGCGCAGATTTACAACTCTCCGGCCGGCTGCAACACGCCGCCGGCTACGCCGTTTTCGGCGCAGCAGCTCTACTTCTTGACACCGGTCTCGGGCGTGCAGCGCCTTTATCAAGGCGCGGAGCTGACGGGATATGTCACGGTAGGGGACCTCGTCATTCAGCCGTACTACAATCTTACCGGCGCCCAGGCATCCTCGAATAGTTACATCTTCGACAATCCGTGGTCGATCACGATTCCGGGCCAACAGCTCCCCAACGTGCCGTTGCAGAAGGCCGGCATCGTGCTGGATTACAAGGCGCCGCACTCGATGTTCGAGTGGCTCGCCGATGCCCAGCATGTCGGCACGAACAATCCAAACAACCTCCCGCCGTACACCACCTACGATGCCGGCGTCACCGCGCAGCTCACGCGCGGAACGCTCACCTTTGCGGCGACGAACATCACCGATGCCTATTCTGGAATATTCGCAAGTCCGGCCAACGCCGTACCGTTCACAACCGCAGGCGGATACGACATCGCGAACATCGCGCGCCCGCTGATGCCGCGCACGTACTCGTTAACCTATTCGGCGCGCTTCGGCCAGGGCGTACTCTCATCGCAGACGGCAACTGCCTTCCACGCGCGCGGCAGCGGAGGCGGTCCCGGTGGCGCTGGCGGTCCTGGTTTTAACGGCGGTCCGCCCGGCGCGCCGGGGGGTCCGGGCGGCCCGGGTGGTGGCCGCGGGTTTCAATCGCTCTTCTCACCGCTGCCGCAAACGCCGCCGGCCGATCCGTTTTTTGTCACCGCTAATCCGGCCACGTGCAGCGCGGAGAATGCCGCGAAGGCGCGCCAGCTTTCGACCGAGCTCAAAGCCTACGCTGCGCGAATCGAAGCGGCGCGAACGGCGGCCGGCTATCCGGCGACCATGCCGGCGCCGTCGCTGACCGATGCAACCGTTACCTATCATGGTCTCGGCACGACCTATGCGCTCGCGATCGTTCCGAAAGGCACCGGCGTGATGCGCGCGTTGGCTGGTTGCATGTCGCTGCACATCGCGCGCAGCGATGATGTCACGCAACGCAAGCTCTTTACACCCGTCGAGCCCGCTCTTCTTCGTGCCGCAGCTCAACTTCATGCCGGCCGTCGGCCTCTACTTCGTCGCGCGTCAACCGCAGCCGGGGCAGGAGATGTTCCGCTTCTACAAACTGCCAACGGCGCCGATCAACGATCCGTTTGCAGTGCGGACGTCGCCATCGTGCACGAGTGAAGTGCGCAATCTCGCGACGCAATCGCTTACCGAGCTGCAGAAGCACTTCGTAAACGGTGCGCCGGCGCCGAGCTGGACGATTACCGCGCATGCGGCGAAAGCGGGCACATGGTACGAGCTGAATCCCGGTGACGCGACCGTCATTCCGGCCATAATCGTCTGCGGTCGCATCGCCGCGACGACGACCCAAGAAATCTCTCAGCGCGGATTCGACGGCAAGCCGATCCCCGAGCTCGAATTACGCGCCCAGCCTCGGCCTCTACCTCATTCGGCCGGCGCCGCGGCCGCGGCCTTCGCCCTCACCCTGAGTAAACTCGCGGGAGCGTCCGGCGCTGCGCGCGCGTTCCACCATTTCCCGCATCCGCGGGTGATCGCCGCGAATCGTTTTCACCCACGTTTCGAAGCGCGGCACCGCTTCGCCGGTGCGGAAGAGAAAGTACCAAACGTTCATGTCGCCCATGAACGCAAACCGCCGTTTGAAATCTTTCGCGAGCGCCTCGTAGGATTCAAAAGAACGCAGATACTTTTGAAATCCGCCATATTGGCGATCCGCTTCGAGCAGCGCGTTCGCATCGGCGATCGTCGCCCGAACTTTGCGCGGCATGCGGAGAATACCGGGCGTGGCGAGCACGCGCTCGACGTCCAAATCGTCGTACGCCGCGACGCGGGCGGGATCGAAGTTGGAGAACGCCTCACGATAGGCGTCCCACTCGTCCGCTATTTGCTTCCAGCGCACGCCCGCTTGGAAGACGGCCCGCGTCATCACTTCAAAGTAGTCGGCCAGCGAGGCAGGGGCGATGACGTCGGTAATCGTTGCCAAGGTGCTGCGCGGTCGCTACGGCCCGCCGGCGCCGCGTCCCTTCCGGGCGGCAGGGACCGGCATGGCCGAGGTCGCAAAAGCCCCGCACAATGCTGCTCTCGTCTCGCGGTCGGATTATCTGGTGCTCTATTTAGAAGTCCACACCGTCGGCAGAGTCTAAGGAGTTTCGTTTCGTGTACGTAGATGAAATGCTCAACTGTGTAGACTGTGGACGCCAGTTTGTCTTCAGTTCGGGCGAGCAACGTTTTTATGAGCAAAAAGGCTTTCAGAACAAGCCAAATCGCTGCCCCGATTGCCGTCAAGCACGCAAGCAGATGCGCACGAGCGGTGGAACGACGACCAGCGACCGCACGTCGCGCCCGCGCGAGATGTTCACTGCGACGTGCAGCAACTGCGGAGGCGTGGCCGAGGTTCCGTTCAACCCGCGCGGCGATAAACCGGTCTATTGCCGGGATTGCTTTGCCTCGCGGCCGTCGTATCGCTGAACTTTCGCTCTCAATCACCCCCTAAGCGCTCCTACGACGCCGTAATCATCGGCGCCGGCCACAATGGCCTGGCGTGCGCGGCGCTATTGGCAAAGGCCGGACGTACCGTTGCGGTCTTCGAACAGCGCGACGCCATTGGCGGCGCGGCCGTCAGCGAAACCGGCGTATGGCCGGGTTATACGCTTTCGACGGCGTCGTACGTGTGCAGCCTGCTCGATCCGTGGCTCGTCGAAGAGCTGAGTTTGCGCGATCGCGGACTCTCTTACTACCGCAAAGACCCCTACGCTTTCACGCCGCTGCTCGACGGCCGATCGCTGCTGCTGGGCACCGATCGAGCGAAGAACGCGCGAGAAATTGCTGCGTTCGATCCTCGCGACATCGCCGGTTTGGATGCGTACGTCGAGCGGACCGACGCGCTGGGAAAGGCCCTCTTCGACACGTTTTCCGATGCGGATCCGGACTTCGAGCGCTTCGATCCGGAAACGCAGCAACTGCTGCGCGGCTCCGCGGCCGAGTTGGTCGAGCGCTACGTCTCGACGCCGGTTTTACAAGCCGAGCTCGTCAACGACGGACTCATCGGCACGCATCTGGGTCCACGCGATGCCGGTACGGGATACGTGCTCGCGCACCATCTTGCCGGGCGTCTGCTGGGAGCTCAAGGCGCGTGGGCCTTCGTTCGCGGCGGCATGGGATCGGTTTCGCGCGCACTGGCATCGGCAGCCGTTTCGTACGGTGCCGAAATTTTCTCAGACGCGGCCGTTACGCGGATCCTTGTCGAAGACGATCGCGCTTGCGGGGTGGAGCACTCTCGCCCTCAAGGCGGTGACAACGCGGAGGTGCGGGCCGCGATGGTCGCATCGAACGCACACCCGCGCACGACCTTCCTCGACTTGCTCGACCCTTCGCTTCTCGAGCCGAAATTTGTGTCGAAGGTAACGCAATGGAAGAGCGCCGGCCCCTCGTTAAAAGTCAATCTTGCCCTGGGAGAGCTGCCGAACTTTACCTGCCGCCCGGGAACCAACTCTCAGGCGCACCACCGGGCGACGATTCACGTTGCGCCGTCGATCGATTATCTGCAGAAGGCCTACACCGATGCATGCAGCCGCGGCGAAAGCGACGAGCCGCTGATCGAAGGCTTTCTTCAAACGCCGACGGATTCGTCGCTCGCGCCACCCGGTAAGCACGTGCTCTCGATCTTCGCACAATACTTCCCATACGACCGTGCCGACGGATGGACCAGTGCGAAGCGCGAAGCTGCGGCCGACAAGATCGTCGCGATCCTGGCTCGCTACGCGCCGAACCTCCTCAATGCGGTCGAACGCCGCCAAGTATTGACGCCTCCCGATTTAGAGGCGCGCTTCGGTTTAGTCGGCGGCCACATCTTTCACGGCGAGTTGCTCCCGGGACAAATCTATGAGGATCGCTTCTCGACGCGCACGCCGCTGCGCAACCTCTATCTTTGCGGCTCGGGCGCCCATCCCGGCGGTTGCGTCAGCGGCTTTCCAGGCAAGCGCGCCGCGCATGCCATGCTGGCAGACCTTCGTCGAAAAAGCGACAACGAGTGACAACGCGCCGTTCACACCCTTGAGCTATGGTAAGGCCGATGCAAGTAACGTGGAAACCGGTGCGCGGCGATGGGGACGACGCTCGCGCGAAGCTGCCGGATAGTGCTTTCGCCTTCCCGAACGAGCGCAAAGAGCCGCTTACCGATGCGGCGCACGTCCGCAGCGCAATCGCGCGTTTCGGCGAAGTGCGAGGCGTGACCGAGAATGAACGCTCGCAAGCCTTTGCCAACATCAAAGCTGCCGCGGGATATTATGGCATCACCGTGAGCGCCTCGAGCTGGCGCGACCTGGTGGCTTAGCCCGCTTTCGCGGTCCCCAGCATCTTTTACGAGAGAAAATAGTAGAATGGCGTATGAATAGACAGATTTTGGCGCTGGCACTCGTGCTCAGCGTCGTTCCCGTGGCGGCGCTGGCCCAGGATACCAGCGCCCCGGCAACCCCGACGGCCGACCAACGTCAGGCGATCGATCAGACGTTGCAGCGCTTCGCTCAGCAAGAAGACCAGCTCCATCAGCAGATGCGCTGGCAAATACTTTCGGCGCTCAGCCCCGTCCATCGTCGCGCGGTCGGTGCAACGATCGGCGAGCTTGCGATCGCGCAGAGCCCGGATATTCAGGGCGCCGCGAAGCGCCTCGACGAGATGCTCTCGGGGGCCGAGCGGCAACGGATCGTCGCAGCTCACGCCGCGTTCGAGGCCCAGAGCCGTCAGTTGCACGAGCAGATGCGGACCGAGCTGCAGAGCGAAATGCCGGCGAATCACCCGCAGTTCATGGGCCATAGGCCCCAGAATGGCGCGATGCCGCAGCACCCTCAGCTTGACGCCGGAACGCTTTTGCTGATGGCGCTTACGCCGCGACCGCTCGGCAAGATGGATTGGCACGGTCCCGGCATGATGCACATGGAGGGCGCGCCCCCGCAATAAGGGTACAGCCAGGGCGTGACGCCCAACGCATGGCAGCGCACGCTCTGGGTTATGGTAACGGTGCAGGCGTTGATGTCCTTCGCCTTCTCCGTTTCGGGGCCGTTTCTACCGCTCTTCATCATTCAGCTCGGCGTTAAGCCGATCGCGGCCGTTTCGATCTGGGCCGGCGTCATCGCGTCCGTGAACTTTCTGGCGGCGGCGATATTCTCGCCGGTCTGGGGCGGTATCGCCGATCGCACGGGTCGCAAAGCCATGGTGATACGTTCGTGCGTCGCCGTGGCGATATTTACGGCGCTGATGGGCGTCGTGCAGAACGTTTGGCAACTCTTCAGCGCGCGCGCCTGCATGGGCATCTTTAGCGGGTTTTCCGCCGCCGCGATCGCAATGGTCGGCACGCAGGTTCCCGAGGAAAGCCTTGGGTTTTCGCTCGGCTGGATGACGACGGGTCAACTCGTCGGTGGTCTCTGCGGGCCGCTCTTCGGTGGCTTTCTCGCCGATCGCCTTCACGACTACCGCCAAGTCTTCTACGTTACGTCGCTCTTCGCGCTCGCCGCAGCTCTGGTATGCATCCTCTTCGTGCGGGAGCGCTTTGCGCCCGATACAACGTCGAATCGGCGCGTGTCGTTCTTTGCAAGCCTTCACGAGGTCGCGACCCATCCGTCACTCGCACCGATGTTCGTCGTAGTGCTGCTCGCGCAAGTCGTCGCTTTCGGCGTCCAGCCGGTAGTCGCGCTCTTCGTACGGGATCTCGCCGGCAACGTTCCGTGGCTTGCGACCGCTGCGGGCTTGGCCTTTGCGGTAACGGGTCTTGCCGATCTCCTCGCCTCGCCGTTTTTAGGCAAGCGCAGCGATCGAATCGGCTATCGTCGCGTGCTGCTGATCTCGCTCGGCGGCGTCGCCGCCTTTACCATTCCCCAAGCATTCGTTCACAGCGTCAATGCGTTCATCGCGCTGCGCTTCGGCGTCGGCTTGTTCTTGGGCGGCGTGCTGCCGACGGCCAACGCACTGATCGGCCGAGTCTTTCCGCTGCAACGGCGCGGACAGGTCTTCGGAATCACCTCGAGCGCGACGTTCATGGGAATGTTTGCCGGACCGCTGCTGGGCGGAACGATTGCTGCGCGCTTCGGTTTCGAAACCGTCTTTCTTACACTTGGCTGTATGGCGCTGGCAAACTTAAGCTGGGTGTTCTTTGGCGTGCGGGCAAAAACATCAGGGGCGCCGGCATGACGTTACGGATTCGCCGAACGCGCGAACGAGGCGCTCGATGCCGTCGCGGTCAGCCTCGGTAAAGCGCGCCGGTTTAGGACTATCGCAATCGAAGACGCCGGCAAAGTCGCCGCGGACGAAGAGCGGCACGACGATCTCGGAGCGTGACGCCGTATCGCAGACGATGTGATCGGCGAAGGCACTGACGTCGTCCACGACGAGCGTCGCGCGTCGCGACGCGGCGGCACCGCAGACGCCTCGCCCCGCAGGCAGGCGCGCACAGGCCGGCCGCCCGCAGAACGGCCCGAGAACGAGCTCTTTCGATTCCGTCCAAAGATAGAAACCCGACCAATTGACGTCCGGCAGCTCGTGATAGACGAACGCCGCGAAGTTGCCTCCGTTGGCAACGAAGTCGCTTTCACCGGCGAGCAGCGCGCGCAGCTGCTGCTCGAGCAGGTCGTAGGAGACGCTGGAACTCATTGGCTATAGGGGTCGCGGCTATAGATCGGCTTGCGCGAGCCGTCGACCGTAACGGTATAGGACGGTTCGCGCGTTTGCTTGCGAAGCAGGTCGAATCGTTCTCCGTTGCCGCCGATGTGCGAGACGCCGACGGTGTAGTAAAACGGCTGGCCCTTCACGAGGTGCGGCATCGAGTCGGCGCGCACGAGATAGGCGCCGCGTCCTCCTGACGCGTTGAGCACCGTCGCGGCGCCGTCAGGATCGACGACCACCGAGCTTGCCTGATCGATACCGAGCCCGTAGACGGCGCGCGCTCCGGGAAGAAGGTGGTCGTGGAGGATGCGCGCGAGAAATACCACCATCCGTCCGAACCGATCGCGGACGACGAGATGCGTGTCGGTAAGAGTATCGGCGAGCGCGGGCCATGCAAAGAGGCCGGTGGTGAAGCTGATACGCGCCTCCAGCGGGTTCGCAACGGCGTCGCTGGTGTGAGTCTCGTGGTTTAAGCGATCGGCGGCGACGGAGTCGTAAATCACCGCACCTTGTATCGCTAAACCGGCGCTCCCACCCCCGACGATGCCACCGCGCGCGTACAGGCGCGTGACGGCGCTCATCAGCGCCGTACCTTTCCACGCGACGTAATGCGCTTGGTCGCCGCCCGCGAAGTATACCGCGTCGGCCTTGTCGACAATTGGCGCCACGGAATTGATCTGCTGGCGTGGCGCGCAGGGCGGGATGAACACGGTTTGCACCGACGAGACGCGTGCGTAGCGATAGAACGTACGGTCGTAGGTGATGCTCGGGTCGGACGCGCGCAAGACGACGACGTTGCCGCCGCGCTGCGAGGTGTTGCCGACGAGCCGCCGATGCAGCCACTGTAGCGACGAGTTCGGCGCTTCCAGCGCGCCGCCGCCATCGAGCAGCAAGCCGGGGCCGTGAAGGCGCTGGGTGGGCGCGAACGTACCGTATCGCGCAAATACTCTGACCGAACATGCGAGCGCGGCCGGCGCAATAAATGGCACGGCCGATGCTTCGTCCGTAACGGCAGGGGGTCCGCTGCCTCGCGGGAAGCTCACATGAGCAAGCAAGGAGGCCCTACTATGCACCGCGCACTCGCCCCAGCTCTCACGCTCGCGGTACTCACCTCATGCACCGCAAACGGTGCGCCGTCCGCGCCGGCCCCGCTCGTGCCAAACGTCGTGCGTGTCGTCACGCCAGCGCAGGTACCGGTCGTCGGGGGCTGCCAAATCTTTCCGGCCGGCAACTGGTGGAATACCGATATCTCGACGTATCCGCTCGATCCGCTATCGACGCAATATATCGCGGCGCTTCCCGGAAATCTTCACCCCGATTTTGGCAGCAATCCGCAATACGGCATTCCGTTCAACATCGTGCCGGCCACGCAGAAAAAAGTGCCCGTGGACTTTGGCTACGGATCGCAGAGCAATCCCGGACCCTATCCAATTCCGCCCAACGCGCAAATCGAAGGCGGTCCGAACTCGACGGGCGATCGCCATGTGCTCGTTTTGCAGCAAGGTGCGTGTAAGCTCTACGAAATGTGGGAGGCCTATCCCATCGATGGCGGCATGAGCTGGAAGGCAGGTTCGGGCGCGATCTTTCCGCTGAACACGAATAAGCTGCGACCAAACGGATGGACCTCCGCCGACGCTGCCGGGCTGCCGATTCTTCCGGCGTTAATAAAATGCGCCGAGGTCAAGGCTGGTGCGATCGACCATGCGTTACGGGTAACGTTTGACCAAACGCAAGACGGCTACATTCACCCGGCAACGCATTACGCCAGCGACAGTGGTGCCAAGAATCTGCCGCCGATGGGCTTGAGGTTTCGAATGAAGAGCTCGTACGACATCTCGGGCATCTCCGGGCAGGCGCACGTCATCGCCGCAGCAATGAAGAAGTACGGCATGTTCGTCGCGGACAACGGATCCAATTGGTACTTTCAAGGTGAGGGCGGCAGCGCATCGGGGTGCTGGAACGACACCGATCTCGATCAGCTCAAGAATGTTCCCAGCACCGCGTTCGAGGTGGTGAAGACTGGGCGCATTCTCCACTAGAGGAAGATGATCGATTCTCCGTGATGCGTTGCTCGGCAAGGGCGGCTCCAGCGAAAATGAATCGTGACGTGCGAGAGGATCCGCAGGACCGTAAAGAACTGCTGGCCGAGATCCCGCTGGGTCGCATCGGCGATCCCGACGAGGTGGCCGCGCTGGCGTGCTATCTTGCGTCGAACGCGGCCGCCTACGTTACGGCGGCGACGTTTTTATCGACGGAGGTTTGCTGCAGCGCGCCAAGGGGTTGTGAGGCGTTAGAGCTGGGATGAGGCTTATCAGGCCTGCGATAAGGAACTCTGCACCGAAGGAAGGATGGCTTGATGGCCGCGCTACTTCTCGGCCTGGTTTCAGGATTGCGAACGCTCACCGCTCCCGCGGTGCTCTGCCTTTTCCGGCGCCGTGGGATCCCGGCATACGTACTCGGCGTGCTCGCGCTCCTTGAGTATGGGGCCGATCTCAACCCGCGCACGCCGGCGCGTACCGGCCCCGTTGGCCTAAGCGCACGCGTGCTCAGCGGGTCATTCTGCGGTTGCGCACTGGCCGCGAGTAAAGGAGCCTCACCGGGTCTGAGCCCGGTGTTCGGTGCGTGCGGTGCCGTGATCGGTGCCTATCTCGGGCTGGCGGTGCGGCTGCGAGCGATCGAGTTGATCGGTGCCGTGCCGGCCGCGCTCGTGGAGGACGGGGCAGCAATCGCGGCAGCGACGCTCATCGTGAAAAATGCGTAACGGAAACGCATCTGAGGTCGTTGTGTCGCTTGCTTGGTATTGCTTCGGCTCTACGGGCACCTCGAGCGCGACCTTTGCAATTTGGGCCGGCGGCATCGGGCTATTTTGAGACGAAAGGAAAGCGACGTGCGCGCCCGTAGCTCAAACTGGATAGAGCAGGGGACTCCTAAGCCCAAGGTTGCCAGTTCGATTCTGGCCGGGCGCATGAACGCTTGCTTGCTCTGCCCTACGCCGTATAGACGGTGCGCCGCACCGTGTGCTAGCATGGTATTTCCGAACGGACCGGGGGTCCGTTTATTCATGTTGTAGTAGAGTACTAATGGCAAAGAAAGAAAGTCGCGTGATGGTGGTTCTGGCATGCACGATCTGCAAACGCCGTAACTACAACACGCAAAAAAATAAGCAGAAGACTACGGACCGGCTGGAGCTCAGTAAATATTGCCGCTTCTGCCGCTCGCACAAGCCGCATAGGGAGACGCGATAGGGCGGTAGCTCAATTGGTAGAGTCCTGGTCTCCAAAACCAGTTGTTGCAGGTTCGAGTCCTGTCCGCCCTGCCAGCCTTTCGGAAATGAACCTTTGGTGAACGAACAGCAAAAGAAAGCAGCCCAGTCAATCGCAGGGGGCGATTTCGTCCGTGGCGTGGTCGCGGAGCTTCGTCGCGTCACGTGGCCGACGCGCGACGAGTGGATCTCTGCGACGATCCTTACTATCGCTTTGGTCGTCGGAATCGGCTTGTTCACGTTCCTGGTCGATCAACTCTTCGGCTGGGTTTTCAATGTGATCCATCCCGTGACGCAGGGCGTCACGCAGTAACGCAGCACGTCATGTACGATATCGAACATCAAGAACGCGCCTCCGACGAGCCGTCGGTCGAAGAAACGCTGATTGACGACACGCAGATGGGCGACCTTGCGGCTGCGATTGAAGAACCGCAGGTAGAGGATACAACTGAGGCCGCCATAGAGGCGGCACCGGAAGAGGCTGGGTCGAGACGGCGTCAGACGAAGCCGCGGTCGAGACGGCGTCAGACGAAGCCGCGCTCGAGACGACGTCAGACGAGGCCGGTCTCGAGGCGACACCGGTCAAACCGAAAGACAACCGGAACTGGTTCGTCGTTCACACGTATTCCGGTTACGAGAACAAGGTCAAGGCGAACCTCGAACGCCGAATCCACTCAATGGGTATGCAGGACAAGATCTTTCGCGTGCTCGTTCCGATGGAAGACGAAGTCGAGTTCAAAGACGGCAAGCGTAAGATTACGCCGAAGAAAGTCTTTCCAGGATACGTGCTGGTCGAGATGATCATGGACGATCAATCGTGGTACGTCGTGCGCAATACCCAGGGCGTCACCGGTTTTGTCGGTAGTCCGGGTCCCGGCGAGAAGCCGGTGCCACTGCAAGACAAAGAAGTGAAGACGATTCTCAAGC
Source organism: Vulcanimicrobiota bacterium (assembly GCA_963719905.1). Taxonomy (GTDB): domain Bacteria; phylum Vulcanimicrobiota; class Vulcanimicrobiia; order Vulcanimicrobiales; family Vulcanimicrobiaceae; genus Cybelea. The sequence continues at coordinate 28,067 of CAVRDR010000003.1, read as the reverse complement.
AGATGGGCATCGAGGCGCCGAAGCTGAAGATAGACTTCAAGAAGGGCGATCGCGTCAAGGTTACGTCGGGGCCGTTCTTCGACTTCACCGGCGTCGTCGACGAAATTGCGCCGGAGAAGGAGCGCCTGCGCGCGCTCATCTCAATCTTCGGCCGAGAAACCCCGGTTGAGCTGGAATTTTTCCAGGTTGAGAAAGTTTGAGCGGTCCCGGGCCGCAGAATAAGAGCTAACGCAGCTAGTGCGCGAAGCGACCCCGATCGCGCGCTTATCGAGGGGCAGTTATCCTACGGGATTACGAAAGGAAATACATGGCTAAGAAGGTTGTGGGCAAGATCGGCCTACAGATTCCGGCGGGCAAGGCAACCCCAGCGCCGCCAATCGGTCCGGCGCTTGGGCCGTACTCACTCAACATCATGGACTTTTGCAGGCAGTACAACGAGCGTACCGCGTCGCAAGCCGGGATGATCATTCCAGTGGAAATCACGGTCTTTGAAGACCGGACGTTTAGCTTTATCACCAAGACGCCGCCCGCGTCTTTCCTCATCAAGCAGGCTCTCAGCATTGAGTCGGGCAGCAAGGAACCAAACCGCAACAAAGTGGGCAAGCTGAACCAAAAACAACTCGAAGAGATCGCCAAAGTAAAAATGCCGGACATCAACGCCAACGACATGGACGCGGCCAAAAAGATCGTCGCTGGGACGGCGCGCTCGATGGGCGTCGACGTGGAGGCTTGAGATGCCGCAACATCACGGCAAACGTTTCAAAGCGCTAACCGACGGTTTCGACAAAAAGCGGCTATTCTCGACGCCTGAAGCCATTGCGATCGTGAAGAAGAACGCCAACGCCAAATTCAACGAAACGGTTGAGGCGCACGTTCGCCTCGGCGTCGACCCTAAGAAAAGCGATCAGAGCGTTCGCGGAACCGTGCTTTTGCCGCACGGTACCGGACGCACCGTTCGGGTTATTGCCTTTGCCAAAGGCGACAACGCGAAAGCGGCTCAGGAAGCCGGTGCCGACATCGTCGGCGATCAGGACTTAATCGACAAAGTAAAGGGCGGCTTCATGGAGTTCGATGTGGCCGTCGCGACGCCGGACATGATGGCGCAAGTCGGTAAGGAGCTCGGACGCATCCTCGCACAGAAAATGCCGAACCCCAAAGCCGGAACGGTGACGCCCAACGTCGGCGGTGCGATTCGCGACATCAAAGCCGGCAAGGTCGAGTTCCGTCTCGACAAAGCCGGCATCATTCACACGATCGTTGGGAAGGCGAGTTTCGACGAAGCGCACTTGATCGAAAACATCACCACGCTGCTCGATGCCATCGTTCGGGCCAAGCCGTCAGCGGCGAAGGGGACCTATCTTCGCAGCGTGACGCTAGCCAGCACGATGGGCCCAGGCGTGAAGCTCGATCCGAATCGAGTCAAAGCAACGGCCTAGCCCGGCAAACGGAGATAGAGAAGCACGACGTAGGCAAACGTCATTACCATTGCCAGGGCGGTGAGCCACTCCTGCGCTTTTCGCGATTTTAAGAGATATGCGATCGCGATGACGACCTCGAACGCGACCAAAAACGCTAAGTTGAGCCGCGATGCCATATGCCCCGTTCTCGCGACCTCTTCGGCTATGCCGAGTGCCGGTAAGAAAAACAGGAAGCCGAGAAACCAGGCACGGTTATGAAAGTACCAAACGCCGAGATCGAGTTTGCCATCTTCCTCGCGCTCGGGCAACACGAGTGCGGAGAGCAAGAAGAGATCGACCGGGGTGAGCAGTTGTAGCCAAAAGGTGCCGAAGTTCCATGTGGTCGTGTGGCGCACGCCCCACTCGGCCCACCAGTGCTGCACCGCGATGAAGAAGAGGAAAATGCCCCAGGCGACCGGCGGCCAATAGAAATCTACGCGCTCGCGTGCCGTAATGACCGCCGCGAGGCGGGTAAGAACGTTTGCGATCGCGAGCCCAAGCACGATCGATACCAGGACGGTTAAATAATCGAAGGCACTCATCTTGACGCTCCAAAGCAATTCCGGACGGGGTCACCATAAGCGTTTTTCAGCAAACTCTTGCGTTCCCGGGCAATCCTGTGGTAGTCTAGCCGACGGCTCCAAAGACCGTAGCCGGCCGCAAGGCCTTAATCTCTCGAAGGACTACCGAGGACGCAGTTACGATGAGCTTTCCATCGCGCAGACGATGCGAGCTTTGAATGAAGCGCCTCACCGGGGCGCTTTTCTTTAGCCGCACTCGATCTTTGCTGGAAACGACAACGCATGCCGACCGCTCGTAAAGAAGCCGCCATCGCAGACCTCGCCGAAAAGCTTGCCGCGGCGAAGAGTCTCTTTCTGACCGATTATACCGGGTTGACCGTCGATGAGATTACTCGGCTGCGCGGCGAGCTTCGCAAAGACGGAAACAGCTATTCGGTCGTCAAGAACACGCTCTTTCGCATCGCGGGCGGCGAGCTAGCCACCCGGTTCGAGAGCGTTCTCGCCGGTCCGACCGGAATTGTCTTTGCCGGTGCCGATCCCGTGGCCCCGGCCAAAGCTCTCAAGACGTTTAGCGACACCGTCAAGCGGGTCGCCGTCAAGGCCGCCTACATTGACGGGCAGGTCGTCGATGCGCGGCAGGTCGAGCAGCTCGCGAAACTTCCGCCGAAAAGCGAACTCATCGCGATGCTCGTGCGCACGCTGGCCAATCCGATCCGCGGCCTCGTCACGGTGCTCTCGGGAAATCAGAGCGGTCTCGTGCGCGTGCTGGAGCGCATTCGTGAGCAAAAAGCCGGCGCAACTTCCAACGCTTAAAAGGATAACGACGTACCATGGCACTTACCGAACTCATCGAACAAATCGACAAGCTCACCGTCCTCGAGCTGGCGGATCTCGTCAAGCAGCTTGAAGAAAAATACGGCGTCTCCGCGGCCGCGCCGATGGCGATGATGGCCGCTGGGCCCGCAGCCGCGCCCGCACCGGAGGCCGAGAAGACCGAGTTCGACGTCATTTTGGCCGAAATCGGGCCGGAGAAGATCAAGGTCATCAAGGCGGTTCGAGAGCTCACCAGTCTCGGCCTCACCGAGGCTAAGTCGTTTGTCGAAAGCGCGCCTAAGGCCGTCAAAGAGGGCGTGACTAAAGACGAAGCCGAGCAAGTGAAGAAGAAGCTCGAAGACGCGGGCGCCAAGGTGGAGATCAAGTAACGCCGCAGCCCGATCAAAGCGTTCCGTCGTGGGCGCAACTGCTGCCGCTCGTCGTGGTAGTTGCGCTGCTTGCCGTTCGCATGATACGACCGCAAAAAATCAGCGTAACCCGTCTGTGGCTAACGCCGGTTCTTCTGTGCGGATTGACGGCGTGGGTGATCTACGCCAACAACATGCTCAATCCGGCGCCCCCGTTTGAGATTGGGCTGGGATTACTGGTCGGCGCCTTAGCCGGGATTCCGTTTGGGATTCTGCGCGGCATGCACACCGAGGTGCGTCCGACCGAGCGACGGGGAGTAATGTACCTTGGCTCGTCGTGGGTGACGCTGGCGATTTTCGTCGTCGCATTCGGCCTGCGCTACGCCGTTCGCTTGGCGGCACCAAACCGCGGGAGCCTCTCGAGTGCGGTCGGCGACGCGCTCTTGGCATTTGCGATCTCATTCATCGCGACGAGCTATCTCGTTATTTTTCGTAAATACGAGCAGCTAGCTCACGCGTAGCCTCCGCTAGCAGCGGATGGCGCTCGGGGTAACGCCGGTAAGACGCTTCATCGAGCGCGCCATATGGCTTTGGTTGGCAAAACCGGCCTGGAAAGCCACCTCGCTTAGGGAGAGCTTCCCGCGAGCGATCAGATCGGTTGCGTATTCCACGCGGCTCCGAATGACGTACTGATGGACCGGCAAGCCCATAGATTGCTTGAAAATTACCTTAAAATGCGACGGGCTCATGTCGACGAGCTGTGCGAGTTCCGCGAGCGACAGATCCTGGCTCAGATGGTCGTGGATGTAATCTACGACTCGCTGGAGGCGTCGTCGCGAGAGCCGGACCTCGCTTTCGGCACGGCGAGCCGGCAGATAACCTCGCAACAAATGCGCCGCCAGCGCGAGGCCAAGACTATCGCCGTATAAGCGGCCCCAAGGTTCGGACGCTTCCAGCTCGGCCTTGACCGCCCAGCCGATGTGCTCGATGCGCGGATCTCGAACGTGCAATTGCGGCGGAATCTCGACGCGGTCCGAATTGACGCCCATCGCGTCGGCGGCGGAGAGCATCAGCAGAGAGCTCAGGTACATCGAGAGCTTGATGGTTGCCGATTCAGTCTCCCAAACGCGCGGCACACCCGGCGGAACGATCTTGACGTCGCCGGGTACTTGCAGCCGGCGGATGGTTTGGCCGTTGCACCGGCTCGTGACCAGCAGAGGTCTTCCGACTTGCATGCTCACGTTATGCCGCACGAACTGCTGCTCGGAAAAGCCGGCACTCGCTTCATAAACGATCGCCTCGAAACCGTTCCAGTGGCGCTGGGCGCTGCTCGAGCGAACGCGGAAGACCATTTCGCGATCCTCGTGCCGGCTCCACTCGCGTTCTTGCCACATGTCGAATTAGGCATAACGCGATGAGGTGGTCTATCGTGACTCCCCGCTATTCTTTTCAGGGCACACGGTGGAACCAACCGTCGAAGCGCGTTTTCCAAGTCGCGCCGCCATCGGTCGAACTGGTCCACAGTTCTTCGACGGCGTCTCCGTGCCGGCTCCAAATGCCGCGATTCAAGCGCGCGATACCCGCGACGTAATCGGTGCCGGTCAGTACCATACGGCCGCCTTGCAGCGAGCCGTCCAAAGCAAGCACGAAGCCTGCGTCGTCCATAAAGTCTTGATGCCATTGACCGGGACGCAAGCCGTAACCGGTAAGTCCAATTCCGACGCTGGGATCGTTCGCGTCGCGGTACTCCTCATAGATCACGCAACCGCCCAGGCGTTTCGTGACCCGTGTCGAAACCAAGCAGCTTGCCACGCGCGTCGGTGACGCGCCAGTTACCGAGCCAGAAGTCGAACTCTCGGTAGACCGGCGCGTCACAGGCCGCGATGGCCCGCAGGGGTGCAAAGCACAGGATCATCGCGGCGAGAACGGAGACTCGGTGGCGCATTACGGCATCAGAAGTCGATTGCGCAACAACTGGCGGAGTTGCTCGGGCAGCTTGGGCTGCGCGACGGTACCCTGCAGCGAACTCGCCGACGAGCGATCGTCGCCCGCAGTAGGAGTAGCCATGAACGCGGGTGCGCTACTCCCGCACGACCCGCTTACCAAAACGCACGCGCCGCCTGCAATGACGCCGTTCTCGTTGATGTCGTTGGCGAAGAGCAGATAGAGCTGCGAACCGGAGTGAACGAGCGAGTTGAGATCGGTCATCTTGCCGTTCTGCCAAATGAAGGCACGCGAGGTAGAGAAGCTGACTCCATACGAAACGCCTACGATCTGCCCCGCTTGATTGATTCCCAGAGCTTCGCTGTAGGCGTCGCCGGGAAGTGTGCCGAGATCCATCATCCCGTGGCGTTTCGTCCAGAGGAACGCATGGAAGTTCGGCGTGCCGTTTTGGTCGCCGGCCAGATCGGAAAAGCCAACGACTTCGCCTTTGTTGTTGATGGCCATGGGCGTGTTCCAAGCGACGCCGCCGAGAGTGCCGAGATTCACGATTCCGCTGCGATCCCACATAACGGCGTGGTGAGCGGTGAATCGGCCGACGGCCTGATCGCACTTACCGGAAATACCGACAACTTGATCGCGGTCGTTGATTTCGGTCGCGGCGCCGTCCTTATCGCGGCCATAAGGCGGCAACTCAGTGATCTTTCGCTTTGAGACGTCGTAGACAACCGCTTCAAAGCCGAGAACCTGCGGGCTGGTGCACGTGGAGTCATGCCGGGGCGTTTCGGCCCAGCCAACGATCTTCCCAAAGTTGTTCGCGCCCGCCGCAAAACCGTTATTGCCCCCAAGGGTCGGCAGCTTTGTCATCTTGCCGTTTTGCCAAGCGAACCCGCGGCAGATGTGACCGCTCGGTGGTTGAGGGAAAAAGCCCGACGCACAGGACCAAATCTCTCCCAGGCGTTGCTTGGCGCCGGTTTCCGAGATGCCGGAAAGCAAACCACGATCGTTCTTGACGGGCCATTCAACGGCGCTGTTCGGGCCGCCGAGCGTACCGAGGTCGATTGCTGAGCCGCCATTTTTCCAAAGCGCGGCGTGTATGTAGGAACTCGACGCGAGGCCGGATAGTCCGCTCGCCCAGTTGTTGTCGTTGATACTGTTGGCACCGCTCGATGCGCCGCCCAACGTTCCAAGATTGACGACCGTGTACTTCGATGTCGGGCTAGCGGCGCCGGCCGGCAGAGCGGCATTTTGCGCGCTCGGAATTGAACCGTTCCCGATTGAGCCGTTTCCGCCCGAAGCGCACGAAGCAAGCATCGAGGCTAGTAAAGAGCAGATAACAACGCGGAATTTCATGGTGATACGCCTCCATCTCAAGTGTGAGAGGAGCGTAGCAGCATTCTTAAGTGCCGTCGCTCACGTTCGGACGGTCCGGAGTATAATCGGACGATTAGTGGACGAGGAAGGCGACGAGCAGGAGCGCAACGATGTTGAGCACCTTGATCATCGGGTTGATCGCCGGTCCGGCCGTATCTTTGTAAGGATCGCCAACGGTATCGCCGGTAACGGCCGCCTGATGTGCGGTCGACCCCTTGCCGCCGTAGTGGCCGTCTTCAATATACTTCTTTGCGTTGTCCCAGGCACCACCGCCCGACGTAAACGAGATCGCAACGAAGAAGCCGGTGACGATCGATCCGACGAGGATGCCGCCCATCATCTGCGCGCCCGTGTCTCCGCGAAAAATGTTGAAGTAGGTAAGTGCGACGACGAGTACCGGAACGCCGACCGGAATCAGCGCCGGAACGATCATCTCTCGCAGCGCTGCGCGCGTGACGATGTCCACGGTCGTTCCATAGTTTGGGCGCGCGGTGCCTTCCATGATTCCGGGAATCTCGCGAAACTGCCGTCGCACTTCTTCGACGACCGCGCCGCCGGCGCGTCCAACCGCCTCCATGGAGAGCGACGCGAAGAGATAGGGAAGCAGGCCGCCCAGAAAGAGCCCGGCGATCACGAACGGATTGCCGAGCGCAAAGAGATTGCGCACCCCAGCGATGCACGCTGCGGTCTCATTGCCGGCGCACTTATGCTTGGTAAGTTCCTCGAGGAACGAGGCGAAGAGCACGAGCGCGGCAAGCGCCGCGGAACCGATTGCATAGCCTTTCGTGACGGCTTTGGTGGTATTGCCAACGGCGTCGAGCGGGTCGGTGACATCGCGGACCTCATGGGGCATGTCGGCCATCTCCGCAATGCCTCCCGCATTATCGGTAATCGGGCCGAACGCGTCGATTGCGACGACGATTCCGGCCAATGAGAGCATTGCCATGACGGCGATGCCGACACCGTAGACGCCGGCCATCCCGTAGCTCACGAGAATGCCGATGACGATGACGATCGCCGGCAATGCAGTCGCCTGCATCGAAACGGCGAGGCCCGCAATGATATTGGTTGCGTGGCCCGTGATCGAGGCCTTGGCGATGCTTTGCACCGGGCGAAATTGTGAACCGGTGTAATACTCCGTGATGAACGTGATGAGGCCCGTAATGACGACGCCCACCACCGCGCAGATGAAGATGCCCGTCGCACTCACCTCGGTAGCGCCTTCAAATACGCGCTGAGAGACGAAGTAGAAGCCGATCAACGCGAGGACGCCCGCCACGATCATTCCGCGGTAGAGTGCGTTCATGATCTTCGAGCGGCGAACGCCGCCCACCCCGACGAACAACGCGCCAACGATCGATGCGACGATCGAGATGGCGCCGAGCAGAAGCGGAAAAGTCGTCGCGCCCGGCACCGTTGCGCCGAAGAGGAGATTTCCGAGAAGCATCGCCGCCACGGTCGTGACGCAGTACGTTTCGAAGAGATCTGCCGCCATGCCGGCGCAGTCTCCCACGTTGTCGCCAACGTTATCGGCGATCACCGCGGGATTGCGGGGGTCGTCCTCGGGGATTCCGGCTTCAACCTTACCGACCAAGTCCGCGCCGACATCGGCGGCCTTAGTGTAGATACCACCACCGAGTCGTGCAAAGACCGAGATGAGCGAGCATCCGAACGCGAGTCCTACCATCGCGTTGAGCGAAGTCGTCGCGTCGCCTTGGTTGACGCGCAGCAGAATGGCGTAGTAGCCGGAGACGGCAAGCAAACCCAAACCGACGACGAGCATACCCGTCACGGAACCGCCGCGGAAAGCGACGTTGAGCGCCGGCGTAAGACCACCGCGCGCCGCTTCCGCCGTGCGGACGTTGGCGCGCACCGAAACCACCATGCCGATCAACCCGGCGGCGCCCGAGAGCACGGCGCCTATCAGGAAACCGACGGCAGCCTCCTTGCCAAGTGTCGGAGCGAACAGGATAAGAATTGCCAGAATGATCGCGACGATGCCGATCGTACGGTACTGGCGCTGGAGGAAGGCCATAGCTCCCTCCTGGATCGCGGCGGCGATGTCCCGCATCCGCTGATTGCCGGCGGGTTGGGCGAGCACCCAAAAGGTCAGCGCGATTCCATAAAGCACCGCAAGGGCGCCTCCGACAAGTCCGGCTTCGATCGGTATGTGTGCGGTCATTCCCTATCCTTATGAGGCAAGGTATGCCATTAGGCAAAAATACGGGCCCCAGGAGGGCCGAGCGGCTTGGCTACTCCGGGCAGGCACGCAAGTCCTATCCGAGCACGCTGCTCGAGGGATCCCCGCGCGTACGGACTTGAATCCGTCACGCAAGTCAACTATTTTTTGGTAGAGGACTCGATGTGCTAGATTTGCTAGTGGTCGGCTGCGGGCCGGCCGGCGCGACGGCTGCCCGTGAAGCGGCGCGGTCGGGCCTCGCCACACTGGTGCTCGAACGCGACGCCGTCGTCGGGCATAAACGCGTCTGCGCGGCCGGGCTGCGTCCGGGATTCTGCGAGACGTTCGACCTGCCTCGTGGGATCGTGCATTGCGATACGCCTCGGCTTGCGCTCTTTGACGCCGGCGGCGCGGAGTATGAAATACAGTTCGGCCCCGGGCATACCACGACGCGCGAAGAGCTCGACGCTACGATGGCCGATTTCGCGGCGAGCGAGGGCGCCGAAATCCGGACCCGGGCGCTTTTTCGCTCGATCCACCGCGAGCGGGCGCATCTTTTCGTCGAGTATGCGGATCTCGCCGCCGGTGAGCGCCGCAGGGTGGCCACGCGATGCGTTTTCTTCGCGCCGGGTGCGACGGCGCAGCTCGATGCCCCGGCCTTCGGAAAACTGGCGATGCCGATGTGGCGTTCCGGACTGTTGACGACGCTGCAGCATCGCGTCTATCTCGACCGTCCGGCTGCCTCAATAACTTATCGCACGCTCGAGTTGCATTATTTTGCCGCGCGCGATGGGCGGCAGATCGTCGCTTGGATGTTCCCCAAACGCGATCATCTGGCGATAGGACTCGGCGTTATGGGAAAGATTGGCGGGGAGGCGTTGCGAACCGAGCTCGACGCGTTCACCGAGCGGGTCCGCACACGCCTCTATCCGTACGCGGGCGTCCGCGCCGTGAAAACCGAGGGGCACCTGCTCTACGGCGGTTTGCCGCGGCCGGGTGTTGCCGATGCCGGCATTCTCGTAGGCGGGACGGCTGCCGGTTTGGTAGACGCGACCAACGGCGAAGGAATTTTCGAAGCTGCAATGAGCGGCCGGTTTGCCGCGGAGGCGGTGGTGCGGGGCGGCGCCGATGCACAGCGCACGAGCGCGCGCTATGCCTCGCTTGTGGCCGATCGGTTCCGGCGGCGCCTCCTGCACCGCGTGCGGATCATGCATTACCTCGAACGCAAACCGCGGCGTTTCGCGATCCTCTTCCAGGAACTCGCGAGGACTCCGCGGCTGGGCGAGGTATTGCTCAAGGAGGATTGCGAGCGTACGATGAGCGATCGCCTCTATCTCTATCGACGGGCGTTGCACTTTGGGTTACTCTCGTCCGCATGCCGTGGCTAGGGTTTCTCTTTCGCGTGAAGAGGTCGTTCACAAGTACTTGCACCTCGTCAAGTACGTTGCCGGCAGAATATTCGTCAATCTCCCCTCAAATATCGACCTTAACGATCTGATCAACGACGGCGTCTTCGGTTTGATGGACGCGATCGAAAAGTACGACGACTCTCGCGCGGTAAAGTTCGAGACGTATGCAATCACCCGAATAAATGGGGCGATCATCGATGCGCTCCGCTCACGAGATTGGGTTCCGCGAACGGTTCGACGGCGTGCGCGAGAGGTCGACCGCGCGCACGAGCGCTTGGAGTTTGAATTGGGACGCGACCCGACCGACGAGGAATTGGCCAAACAGCTCGAGGTCACGGTGCGCGACTTGGATCGGTTCCGCCAGCGCGTTCGTGGGACGAATGTCGTTTCGCTCGAGGAGCCGTTGTCGAACGCCGAGGATCATCAGCTCTTTGTCGGTGACATGCTCGAGGACACCGCGAGCGACGTGTCGCGCAAGATCGAAGGCGAGGAGCTTCGCGTCGAGCTCGTGCGCGCCGTCGAGTCGCTGGCGCAGCAAGAGCGCACCGTCATCCAGCGATACTATTTTGAGAACGACACGCTGAGGGAGATCAAAAGCGAGTTGGGGGTCTCGGAGTCACGCGTATCACAAATCCACGCGCAGGCCGTCAATCACCTTCGCCAGCTGTTGCGGCGCGAGTCGGACTAAACTCGTTGGAAGCTTATGGCGAAGCGCTGGCTGAGGCAGTCGGCGATGTCGTGGCCGAAGGCGTTGGCGAGGGTGTCGGCGTGGTGCCTGGAGGAAGCTGAGCGCCGTACATCGCGAGCAGCCAGATCTGGGTATGCCGAACCGTCAATTTTGGAACGTTGAACTGGAACTGCACTGTATTGCCCTGCGAAGTTTGCGGAGTTGTAAACTTCTGGTAGGTTCCGAGGATTTGATCGATCCGCTTTCCGCGAAGGACCGTCTCGTTGTAGAGTTGCAGCGCGAAGACGCGACCGGTGTACTGCATTGCCGGCAGCGTGTATTGGACGGTGGCACCGCCGTTCAGCTGAAAGTCCATGTTGCTTTGCAAGCGAATCGCAACCAGCGGCGTTATGTGCATGAAGAGCGGATTCGGATTCGTCATTGCAGGAACGTCGCGCGGCAAGGGCTCCACGAGCAGCGTTATCATGCCGGCGGGGGTGGGCGACGGCGTCGGCGAGTCGGAGCTGTCGTCACTGTCGTCGCCGTCCGACGATGATGGTTGCGGAGTCGGCGTTGGACTGGCTGTCGGCGTCGCGGTGCCGCCCGCATGTGGCGAACCGCTCGGTGACGCTGAGGGGGCAGGGATGTTGAATGCGACCGTACAGTTGTATTGCTGTTCGAACTGCTGCACGGCGGCGCACTTCATGCCGCTCGGCCCTTGCCCGATCGGATATTGCGATTCGTTCGGTGCAAGCGTGGCGCCCGGATTGGTCAGTTCCTCTTGACCGTTCGCGCCGACGTTCGGACCGGAGATTTGGTTGCCCATGCCGCCTGAGGCGCCACCATTGCTACCCATTCCGCCGGTCATCGAGCCCGGATTCGAAACGGGCGGGGACATCTCGCCGCCCATGCCGCCGCTATCGAGACCAGTGCCTTGGCAGGAAGCCAGGATCAGCGCGCATGCCGCAAAAACTGCGCGAGCGTCAAACCTCATGGTTTACTGCTTCGCCTCAATCGTTCTGTGTAACTCATCGACAAAGGATTCGACCGACATCGTTCGCTTTTCGTCTACGCCGCGTTGATTGACGTTCACCGTACCGCCTAAAACCTCATGTTTACCCGTTACTAAGATGTACGGCACTTTCTGCGTCTTCCAATACCGAATCTTGTACCCGAGCTTTTCATTGCTTTCGTCAACCTCTACCCGAAAGCCCGCCTCCTTCAGCCTGGCGGTCACCTCTGCGGCGTATGCAGCTTGCTCCTCAGAAATGGGCACGACCGCCACCTGAACGGGCGCCAGCCAGGCAGGAAAGGCGCCAGAATAATGTTCGATGAGAATACCAAAGAAACGCTCGAGCGACCCTGCGAGCGCCCGATGGATCATGACCGGACGGTGGTCGTGGCCGTCGGCGGCGCGATACTTTAATTCAAAGCGAGCAGGCAATAGGAAATCGACCTGCACCGTTCCCAGTTGCCACGAGCGGCCAATCGCATCGCGCACATTGATGTCGAGTTTAGGACCGTAGAACGCGCCGCCACCTTCGTCCACGTCGAACGCGACTCCGTAACGTTCCAGCGCCCTGCGAATCGCCCCCTCGGCAACGTTGTCCGTCTCGATTCGATCGTTTTGCGCGCGCGTCGAAAGCACGTATTGAAACGCTTTGAATCCGAAGGCTGCCATCAGGCGTCGAGCCTCGTCGACCGTTTGCTCGAACTCACCTTGAAGCTGTTCGGGAGTGCAAAATAAATGCGCATCGTCTTGCGTGAAACCGCGAACTCGCGTGAGCCCCTGAAGCACTCCCGAGCGCTCGAAACGGTAGACCGTGCCAAACTCCGAATAGCGGATCGGCAATTCGCGATAGCTTCGTAGCCGGTCTTTGTAAATGAGAATGTGTCCGGGACAGTTCATCGGTTTTAAGCGAAATTGCTGGCCCTCGACTTCGACCGGGCCGAACATGTTCTCGGCGAAGTTTTCCAAGTGTCCCGAAATCTCGTAGAGACGCTCGCTGACGACGTGAGGCGTAACGACCGGCTGATAGCCACGCTCGCGCAATCCTTCGCGGATAAAGTTCTCGATGATGTTACGCACGATCGCGCCCTTGGGATGCCAGAAAACCAAACCGCCGCCGGCCTCTTCCTCGATTGAAAAGAGATCGAGGTCGGCGCCGAGCTTCCGATGGTCGCGTCGCCGCGCTTCTTCAACCTGCTCGAGATGCTCCTCGAGTTGCGCGCGATCGTACCACGCTGTGCCGTAGATTCGTTGTAGCATCGGCCTTCGCTCGTCGCCGCGCCAGTACGCCCCGGCGACGCTCGTCAGTTTGAAGGCACCGATTCGTCCCGTCGAGTCGGCGTGGCCACCGCGGCAAAGATCGGTGAACTCACCGATCGTGTAAAGCGTGATGGGTTCGCCTTCGGGAATCTCGCGAGCGAGCTCGATCTTAAACGGATTGCCGCGCAAACGCGTCGATGGCTTCTGCTCGCGTGACTTCGCGGCCGGTCATCGGATAATCGGCGGCCACGATGGCGCGCATACGGTCCTCGAGACGCGCCAAGTCATCGGGCGTAAACGCCGAGTCGCGGTCAAAATCGTAGTAGAAGCCGTTTTCGATCGCCGGGCCGATCGTGGGCTTCGCTTCGGGAAAGAGGTCCGCAACGGCATAAGCAAGCACGTGCGCAGCCGTGTGCCGAAGCTCGGCGAGCGAAGGCCGGCGATCGTCAACGGCGGGGTCGTCAACCATGGGGCCGCGCCTTCTGCGGGGTAGCGGGTCATCCTTCGCCCACGCTTGTGACCCTTAACGTCATGTTAATGGCGCTGGCTTAAAACTAGAGCGTACCTACGCTAATAAGGAGTGTTCTGTGAGAGAGTCCTTCGTTCGCTGCCTTACTATGGCGGCCGTTGCGCTCACCATGGCCCTTCCGGCCGCGGCCGCAACCCAGCTGACCGGGGCGGGATCGAGCTTCGACTACCCGTTCTTTTCGAAAGCTTTCTACATTTATAATCAGAAGCACCCGGACGTGACCGTCAACTATCAGTCGATCGGTAGCGGGGGTGGCATTCAGCAGTTCACCGCCAGGAACGTCGACTTCGGCGCGACCGACGTCCCGATGAACTCTTCGGAACTGGCGCGAGCCGGGCAGCCGGTGCTACAGATACCGGTGACGCTCGGTGGGGCGGCGATAGCCTATAACGTGCCGGACGTTAACGAGACCATCCGGCTCACGCGCCAAGTCGTGGCTGACATCTACCTCGGGAAGATCTTGAAATGGAACGATCCGCAGATCGCCAAGCTGAACCCAAAGGCGAAGCTCCCCGACATGTCGATCGTGGTGGTGCACCGCTCCGATGGCTCGGGGACCAGCTATATCTTCACCGATTTCTTGAGCCGCGTCTCCAGGGAGTGGAAGAGCAAGGTAGGCGTTGGAAAGAGTGTATCGTGGCCCGCGCCCAGTTCCGTGGGCGCCAAGGGTAACGAAGGCGTGGCAGGACAGGTTCGCAGCACCCCAGGGTCCATCGGCTACGTCGAGCTGGCTTACGTGATCGAAAATCACATGCCCGCGGCCCTGTTGCAGAATCGCGCAGGGAAGTGGGTGGCGTGCAGTACGGATACGGTCGCCGCCGCGGCCGCCACCAAGCCGGAGGTAAGCTCGACCAACTTTTCAATCGTCGACGCGAGCGGCGAGAACTCATATCCCATCTCCGGATATTCGTGGATCGTGGTTTATAAGAAGCCGGCAGACGCGGGTCGCGCGAAGATCCTCTACGACGTTCTCTCGTGGCTGGTCGCGCCACAGGGTCAGTCGAACGCTAAGTCCGTGGATTACGTGCCTTTGCCGCGGAACGTGCAAGATACGGCCGCGGCGACGCTCAAGCAGATGCAACGCTGATTGGAAAACGCCGAACCGCGGTTTCGCCGCGTAGCGCGTTTCGTTAGTCCCGCCGATCGCGGCTTTGCGGCGATCGTTTACGGTGGCAGCATCCTTTTCGCACTGCTGATCGTCGGTCTCTTCCTCGAGCTCGTGCTCGGGTCGTGGCCGTCCATCGTCGCATTCGGTCCGTCGTTCATCTGGAAAAGCGCCTGGGATCCGATCACGAGCAAGTTCGGCGCCCTGCCGATGATATACGGAACGGTCGTAACGTCATTCATTGCGATCGCGCTCGCGGGATTCGTCGGGATCATGGCCGCGGTGTTTCTCGCTGATTTCGCGCCGCGCTGGCTCGCGACGCCCTTTTCGTTTCTCATCGAGCTGCTTGCCGCGGTTCCGAGCGTTGTTTACGGCTTGTGGGGCCTGTTCGTGCTCGCACCATTTGTCCGAACGGCAATCGGACCCGCGCTGCAAAAAGTGCTCGGATGGACCCCGCTCTTCTCGGGGCCGATCTACGGAGTAGGATTGCTGACCGCGGGAATCATCCTGGCCTTGATGATCGTTCCGACGGTTACGGCCATCTCGCGCGACGTCGTGGCGGCGATCCCTCGCGATCTCCGCGAGGCCTCGATGGCCCTGGGCACGACGAGGTGGGAAACGGCGACGCAAGTCGTCTTGCCGGCGGCGCGAGTCGGCATCTTCGGCGCGTGCGTGCTCGCGCTCGGGCGAGCGTTGGGCGAAACGATCGCGGTCACCATGGTGATTGGAAACCGCCCTGAAATCTCGGCGTCGCTCTTCGCGCCGTCGTACACGCTTGCAAGCGTGATCGCCAACGAGTTCACGGAAGCGACGACGAACATCTATATCAGCGCGCTTATCGAACTCGGACTGATTCTCTTTTTGGTCAGCATCGTCGTCAACGCCCTGGCGCGCCTGATGATCTGGAGCGTGCGGGGATCGGACCGGATCTGAGCTCATGTGCGCGGTGACGAATATTTCCGAGCGCGAGCTTTCACCGCGGTATCGGCGCCTGGGACGCCGGCGTGCGCTTGGATCGCTCGGCGTAGCGCTAGCGTTGGTTTGCGCGTCGCTTGCCGCCGGCGCGTTGCTCGCAATTTTAGGCTACGTCGTCGTACAGGGCTTCGGCGCCGTGAATTGGGCTTTTCTCACCCAACTTCCGCATCCCGTCGGGGTTCCAGGCGGCGGCGTCGGAAACGGTATTCTCGGGACCTTCATTATCATTGGCATCGCGACGGCGATGGCGGTGCCGATCGGACTCTTGACGGGAATTTATCTCGCCCTCTTCGGGCGCGGACCGATTCCCGAAGCACTGCGATTCCTTTCCGACGTGCTCTCGGGAGTGCCGAGCATCGCGATCGGACTCTTCGCCTACGCGGTGTTGGTAGCGCCGCTCAAACACTTCTCCGCGTTCTCCGCGTCATTCGCCTTTATGATGTTGATGCTGCCGCTGCTCGTACGCACGTCGGAGCAGGCGATCCGATCCGTGCCGCAGACCGTACGCGAAGGTGCGCTGGCGCTTGGCATGTCGAACTTCCGGGCGACGGTGAGCATCGTGCTTCCAACCGCGAGGCCCGCGATCATTACGGCACTCCTGCTGGCAATCGCGCGCGTTACCGGCGAAACCGCGCCGTTGCTCTTCACGGCTTTCGGAAGCCAGTTTTGGGAGACGAGTCCCAATAGGCCGATGGCAGCGCTCGCGCTGCAAGTCTTCACCTATGCGATTTCGCCCTACCCGAATTGGCAGGCGCAGGCATGGGCGGGTGCGCTCATCTTAATCGCTGCGGTCTTCGTATTGAGTTTGGGCGCGCGCTTGATGTTACGCCGAGCTATGCGGGGACTTGAAAGTTGAGCGCCGCCGCGCTGCCGGTTCGCGATGATTTGCTCGCGACCGACGATTTGAGTGCATACTATGGCGAGCGCAAAGCGGTGGGGAACGTTTCGATCGGGTTTGCCCGTAAGGCCGTGACGGCGTTGATCGGTCCTTCGGGATGCGGCAAGACGACGCTGTTACGTTGCCTCAATCGGATCCACGAGGTTGGATTTGACGCGCGCGTCCAAGGACGCGTGCTGCTCGATGGTCGCGATATCTACGCCGGCGATGTCGATCCGATGTCGATCCGGCGGCGCATCGGCATGGTCTTTCAGCGTCCGAACCCTTTTCCAACGCTCTCGATTCTCGACAACACCGTCGCCAGCGCCGGACCAGGCTTGAATCGTCGCCAGAAAATGGAGACGGCGGAGCGAGCTTTGCGATCTGCCGCGCTTTGGGACGAGGTCAAAGACAAGCTGCGCACGAGTTCCCTGCGCCTTTCCGGCGGCCAGCAGCAACGCCTATGCATCGCGCGGGCCATCGCCGCAGAACCTGAAGTGTTGCTCATGGACGAGCCGACGGCATCGCTCGACCCAATCGCCGGCGCGGTAATCGAGGAGCTGATGGGCAGGCTCGCTGAGGATTTTACTATCGTTGCCGTTACGCACAACATGCAACAAGCGGCACGAGTATCCGACGTGACGGCGTTCATGCTGGCCGACGAGACCGGCATCGGCCGGTTGATCGAAATCGACGACACCGCCAAGCTCTTTACCAAGCCGAGCGATCGGCGAACGGAAGACTACATCACCGGACGATTCGGCTACGTTGACCGCTAGAACGGGCTTCTCGATGGTCCTGTAGCATTCGCAAGAGACTCGTTCGAGGCCGGCCCGATCGCGAATGGTCATTTTTCCGCGCGAATAATGGATTAGGCCGGCCGATTGCAGCGTCGCGGCGGCAATGCTGACCGCTGCTCGATTGACTCCTAACATCATGGAGAGGAACTCTTGCGTCATGGGGAACGTCGTGGCGCCCACACGATCTTCCGTGAGCAGCAGCCACTTAGCGCACCGCTCGTTGACGTGATGCAGTCGATTACACGCGATCGACTGAGAGAGTGAATCCAGAACTCTCAGGCTCCAGTCTTGAAGAAGAGAGCGAAATCTGGGGCGACGCGCGTAGTGCTCGAGAAATCGAGCGACCGGCATGCGGTACGCCTCGCCTGGGATCTGGGCGATCATTTTGTCGACCACTCGGTCGGCTCCCAAAATCGTGCGAACGCTGGCCATTCCTTCGCGGCCGATTGCGACGGTTTCGACTGCCGATCCATTGTCCATAATTTTGAGCACCGAGAGAACGGCCGACGTGGGAAAATAGACGTGGGCGAGCTTTTCGTGCGCGTCGTGCACCGTTTCGTTGAGCGACAAGGTAACCAGGCGCAAGTCGTGTTGGATCGAGGCAAGCTCGGATGGCGGCAAATGGTCAAGAATAACATTTGCCGAAGCCGGCGGCGCGTTCGCCATAAGCAGCCCTTTCATAAAGAGGCAGTCGGCAGAACGCTACTTCCGGCGGTTACCTGGGGAAATCGGAGGCTCCGATCTCTGCTCAGTATACCAGGTTTGAGGCCCAAGCGGGGCTGGTTGCCGCGCTAATGTGCGATACCGTGCAGACGGCACACCGCGAGATCGGTATCGTACAGCCGGCTGACCGCTAATGTTCGATATCGTGCAGACGGTTCGCAACGCTCCATTCAGAGTATAGATTACATGGAAAGCTTGCGTGCCTCAGAAGTCGCGGCTCCCGTAACGCTCGTGAGCCTGGAGGGGGAGTTCGACGTTTGCGATCGCCGGCGTCTCACCGATGCATTCGCCGTGGCGGCCGCTTCGTCGACCGTTATCGTCGATTTCAACAAAGCCACCTACATCGATTCGTCCACTCTGCATTGCATACTCATGCTTCGCCAGTCAATCCAAGAGAGCCAGTCCGACCTCGTGCTCGTGGGGCTGCACGATTCCGTGCGCCGCGTTTTCGAAATTTGCCATCTCGAGCCTCTCTTCGACATTCGGCGGAGTCTCGAGAGCATGAGAGACGGCGAGCTCGAGCCGTCGCGCGTGCAATGCGTTACCCTGCTGTCCACATCCATGGGAGCCGACTCAATTCCCCCCTAGCCGCATCGGCTGTGCACGCGATCGCGTGCGGTTCCGATACCGCGTGAAGAGCTTCCGAGCGGCTGCTGTCCGTGCGGGCTTTTAAAACCTGGGAGCGAAGGGGCGCCGGGCGGAGGGAAGAGTTGTGTTTGCGGATCGAGTGGCATTGGTTACCGGCGGCACGCGCGGCATCGGCGCCGCCATCACGGAGTGTTTGGCCGATAGCGGAGCGTCGGTGGCAGCGGGATACAATCGAGGACGCGAGAGCGCCGAGAAGTTCGCGCAGCAGATGGCCGGCAAGGGCGCCAATGTCTCGGTTCACCAGGGACGCGTCGACGATGTCGAGGATTGCAACCGCGTCGTCAAAGAAGTGATGGATCGTTTCGGCCGCATTGATTACTTGATCAACAACGCCGGCATTACCGTTGACAAGACGGTGCGCAAAATGACGGTCGAGGATTGGCGTCAGGTGCTCGAGGTCAATCTGTCGGGTGCGTTCCAAATGACGAAGGCGGTGCTCGAGCACATGATCGAGCGTGGCTCCGGGCGCATCGTCAACATCAGCTCGGTGATCGGCGAAACGGGCAACATCGGTCAGGCGAACTACGCCGCATCGAAAGCGGGCCTGTTCGGCTTCACCAAGAGTCTCGCGCTCGAGATGGCCCAGCGCGGCATCACCGTTAACTGCGTGGCGCCGGGTTTCATCGCCACGGAAATGGTGGCGGCGATTCCTGAGGCGACGCTCGCCAAGGTGGTCGAGAAGATTCCGCAACGCAGGCTCGGGCGTCCCGATGAAGTGGCTCGCGTCGTGCGCTTCCTGCTCGAAGACGAATCGAGCTACATCACCGGGGCCGAGTTCGCAATCAATGGTGGCTTGGCTATGTAGCGCCGAGCGAGCCGGTCGAATGGAGGGCTGGCGGCCGACGTTGGGTAAATCTAGCGCGTGGATAGTTTACCGCTCAAAGGACGAGTAGGCATTGTAACCGGCGGCTCGCGGGGCATCGGAGGTGCCGTCAGCAGCCTACTGGTAGAGGACGGCGCCACGGTTGCCGTGTTGGGCCTGCCCGAAGATCGTGCGCGCGCCGTGTCATCTTGCGGCGAGCCTAAACGGAGCCGCGCCGCGGTTGCACTTTTACGAAACTGACGTTGGAATTTACGAAAGGTGCAAGGAAGCCGTTGGCGCAGTACTGCACGAACACGGCCGGATCGATTTTCTCGTCAACAACGCGGGAATTACCCGAGACCATACCGTCCGCAAGATGACGGTCGAAGAATGGCAAGCGGTTCTGCAAGTCAACCTGTCGGGGCCGTTTTTCATGATAAAAGCGGTGCTTGACACGATGCTGGAGCAAGGCTACGGTCGTATCGTCAACGTGAGTTCGGTCGTGGGCGTAACCGGAAACTTCGGCCAAGCAAACTATGCTGCCGCCAAAGCGGGCGTGATCGGATTGACAAAAACGGTGGCTCGGGAAGTGGCGAAGCGGGGCGTGACGGTCAACGCGATAGCTCCCGGCTTCATCGATACCGATATGACCAAAGCGATGCCTTTGGAAGCGATCGAAAACGCGGTCGCTCAGACACCCAAGCGCCGGCTCGGCCAACCGGAGGAGGTCGCCCATGTGGTGCGGATGCTCGTCGATGAAAAGGCCGGTTACATTACGGGCGTGGTCTACAACATCAGCGGCGGATGGTATATGTAATGGAGAATGCTGACCCCACTCGAAGCATGACGCCCGAGGAGTTGAGCTACGGTATCGACGTTACCGGACTCGATCCGGCGTCCTTGAACGATGCATTGCGCGCGGTCGTTGCCGACGTCATGACGGATCCAATGCGAATGACGACCTGGCTTACGGGCTTTGCGCTTGCCGAGCAAAACGTCGGGCTCAATATGCTGCGCCGGCTGGGCGGCGAGACACCGACCCAGAGTTCCGGCGAGGACAAGCGATTTGCGGACCCGGAGTGGAGCAGTAACCCTATTCTTGCCGCGTTAGTGGAAGACTATCGAGCTCGTACTCAAGCGGCGCTGCAACTCGTGGACTCGGCGCGACTGCCGGCGACGACGAGGCGCAAGGCGCGCTTTGCCATGCAGCTCATGTGCGACGCGTTCGCGCCCAGCAACGTACCCTGGCTCAACCCGGGTGTCGTGAAAGAAGCGACGGAAACCAGTGGAATGAGCCTCGTTCGCGGGCTTGAGAACTTTTTGGACGACGTCAGAAACAACGGCGGATATCCGCGCCAAGTCGACAAGTCAGGTTTCGAGCTCGGCAAAAACATCGCCGCTACGCGCGGGCGCGTCGTCATGCGTAATGCCCTCATTGAGCTCATCGCGTACGAACCGCAGACTCGGCAGGTTTACGAAGTCCCGCTGCTCTGCAGCCCCCCGTGGATCAACAAATATTACATCATGGATCTGGCGCCGGGGCGATCGTTTGTCGAGTGGGCGGTGGCACAGGGCCATCAAACGTTCATGATTTCGTATCGGAATCCCGACGAGTCGATGGCGCACTACACGATGGACGACTATCTGCGCGAGGGCGTTCTGGCGGCGCTCGACACCGTGCAAGAGATCACCGGCGCGCCGCGTGTCAACCTGGCCGGCCTATGCCTGGGCGGGACGCTTGCGCTCATTGCGATGGCGTATCTCGCTGGGCACGGTGAAAGCGGGCGCATTGAATCGGCGACCCTCACGAACACGCTGGTCGATTTTAGCCTTCCTGGGGACCTCGGCGTATTTACCGACGAAGACACCATCGCGCGGCTCGAAAAGCGCATGCGTGAGCGAGGCTATCTCGATCCGGCGGAGATGGCGAGAACCTTCGATTGGATGCGGTCGAGCGATTTGATTTGGAGCTACGTCGTCAACAACTGGTTCAAGGGCAAACAGCCCTCGGCGTTCGACATCCTGGCTTGGAACAATGATTCGACGCGGATGCCGGTCGAGATGCACTCGCAGTATCTGCGTGCGTGTTATTTGCATAACTCAATCGTGAAAGCGAACGCCTTCACCATCGGCGACACGCCCATCGACCTCGGCAAAATTGCCACGCCACTTTACGTGCTGGGGGCGGAGAACGATCACATCGCGCCGTGGCGCGCGACCTATTTGACCACACAACACGTCGGCGGTGAGTCCAAGTACGTGCTGACCAACTCCGGCCACATTGCCGGCATCGTCAATCCGCCGGGCGGCAAAAAGACCTGGCACTACACCAAGCCCTCGGTGCAGCGCGGCGAGAGCGCCGACGAGTGGCTTGAGAGCGCCGATCGCCGCAATGGATCGTGGTGGCTCGATTGGGCCGAATGGGCGAAACCGCACGGCGGGTCGATGCGAGATCCGTATCCCATTCCGCAAGGCGAGCCGGCGCCGGGGCGCTACGTGCGAAACGAGATCGGCGACGCCTTCGGGCCGAAAGTCGAGGCGCGGACGTGAGCGAGGAGGAGAAGGGCGCCGCTAGCGGAGCCTGGCGCAGCCTCGGCGATTTCATTCGAGGCCAACGGGAGCTGGCAAACCTCTCCATGCGGCAGCTCGCGGAGATCGCGAAGATTTCGAACCCGTATTTGAGCCAAGTCGAGCGGGGGCTCTATAAACCCTCGGCCGACGTGCTCAAAAGCATAGCTAACGCGCTCCAAATTTCCGCCGAAACCATGTACACGCAGGCGGGACTCCTCGACGATTCGCAGGGGCGCGACGAGAGCCATCACGGGGTCGAACACGCCGTGAAGCTCGATCCCCGTCTCACGGTGGATCAAAAAGAAGCCCTGATCCGAATTTACCGGAGCTTCGTCGGAAGCGAGTAGGCGACCACTCGGCGGCTTTCTCTCGACCTGTTGACAGGTATAGCATCTGCTTGGTATACTTAGCACAACCCCAAAACGACATTGTAGGAGAGAAAAAGCAACCATGGCCATCAACGTATCAGAGTACATGAACAAGTTTCAGGAAGATGGGCTTGCCGCGATCAAAGAGACGCAAGACGCGAGCCTCAAAGCGATGAACTCGTTTCGCGAGTTCACCAAAGAGATGAGCGAGAAGCCCGGCGCCATGCCGACTTTTGAGAACATCCCGACGCCGACCCAGCTCGTCGAGCTCTCGTTCGGTTTCGCGAGCCAGATGCTCGAGCTGCGCAAAGCCTTCACCATGCGAATCGCCGAGATGCTGGTCGAGACGCAGAAGCAGGGCGAGTCGAACTTCCGGTCCGCAGCCGCGTCTGCGAACCCGATGAATCGTCCGACGGCGCCGCAAAGCAAGTAAACCGAAACCACTTCGCAGCAAGACCGCTCGCGCAAACGCCGAGCGGTCTTTCTTATACCCCGGCGAAGGCTGCGCGATGAACGCAGCCATGGCGATCACGATCGGTAAAGAGCTTACCGTCAAGCGTCTCGGTTTCGGCGCGATGCGCCTATGCGGCCCAGGAATCTGGGGCTGGCCGGCCGATCGCGAGAACGCGCTGCGCGTCCTTCGGCGGGCGGTCGAGCTGGAAGTAAACTTCATCGACACCGCGGACTCCTATGGGCCGCACGTCAACGAAGAGCAGATCGCGCAGGCGTTGTATCCGTACCCGCACGATCTCGTGATTGCAACCAAAGGCGGCCTGATCCGCGGCGGACCCGGCGAGTGGAAGCGCTGCGGACGCCCCGCGTACTTGGAAGAGTCGTGCGAAGGAAGCTTGCGGCGATTGCGGCTCGATCGCATCGATCTCTATCAGCTTCACGCAATCGACCCCGAAGTTCCGCTCGAAGAGCAGGTTGGCGCGCTGCGCAACCTGCGCGATGCCGGAAAAATACGCCACGTCGGGCTCTCGAACGTCGACCTCGAGCAACTCCAGCGCGCCGAAAAGATCGTCGAGATCGCTTCAGTCCAGAATAATTATAACGTCGGCAATCGCGTGAGCGAACCAGTGGTCGCCTATTGCGAAGCGAAGGCCATTGCCTTCATCCCGTACTTTCCGCTCGACGGCGGCGACCTCGCGGCGCTCGAGCCACTCGAGTCCATTGCCCAGGCGCACGCCGCGACGATTTGGCAAGTCGGCCTTGCGTGGTTATTGCAACGCTCGCCGGCGATTCTGCCGATCCCCGGAACGTCGTCGCTCGAGCATCTGGCCGAGAACGTCGCTGCGTCGCAGTTGACGTTGAGTGAAGCCGAACGCGCGGCGCTCGAGCGTGTTGCGGCGCCGGCCGGCATGGGGTAAGAAGGAGCGCTTAACTTTCCGCGAGCTGCATCGTGGCTTGGGCGACGTGCACGACGTTGCCGCCGACTTCAATTCCGCGCTCGCCGCGCTCGCCGTGAATAAAGACGTAAAGCAGACTGCGCCGTCCCATCTTGACGCCTTGCTCGCTGACGAAGCGCGTCCCGTCGCCGCCCGAAACGAGACCGTACTTCATCATAAAGACGGCGAGCGGACCGGTCGCGCTGCCGGTGGCGGGATCCTCGACGATGCCGAACTGCGGCGCGAACATGCGCGAGTACGCGCCGTCCGGAGTCGGCGCGAAGACGAAAATGGACGTCGATTCCTTGCAGGGGCGAATCAGATCGGCGAATCCAGCATTATCGACCCTTGCTTCGTCGACCGCGGCCCGATCTTTGACGGCTATGAAAATCATCGGATTGCCGGCCGAAAGCAGCTCGCAGTGAACGCCGGCTAAAAGCCGTTCCGGAGAGAGTGAAAGCGCCCGGGCGCACCGGTCTCTGGCAACTTCTGCGAGCCGGCGAATCGGCGGCGTCGTTAGCCACAGGACGGGATCGTCTCCGTCGTCCACTCGGATAGGAACTCGCCCGACGTTCTCGTGCAACGCAAAGCTGCGGGCTTTCGCCGGCACCAAGCCGAGCCGGCGCATCACGTACGCCGTCCCAATGGTCGGATGTCCGGCAAACGGCAACTCCGCAGCGGGTGTGAAGATCCGCACGCGCATAGCATCGGCTTCAGACTCTCGTGGAAGAACGAAGGTCGTCTCCGAAAGATTGAGCTCGCGTGCCACGCGTTGCATCGTGACGGCGTCCATCCCGGATGCGTCCGGAAAGACGGCCAGCGCGTTGCCCTCCAGAGGCACGGTCGTGAAAACGTCGACGACATGGTAATCGAACTTCATGCCAACGTTTCCATCGTTTTGGCCGCGTCTTCCTTGGGGGCGAATGCCTTGAGGGCGGAAGGTCAATGGCCTACGCGCAGATCGGTTATGTAGTGCCAAAGCCCAAACGCTTTGAGAATCCAGACGACGAGGACGATTACGACCACCGCGTTCAACAGCGATTTGATCGGAGCGGCCATCGGTATGTACGTGTTGATGAGCCACAGGATGACGCCGACGACAATCAACACGATGACTATCTCAAGCAACGGCACGATTTCTCTCCTTTACGGCAGGTTACCCAAGTCGAGGCACTTTCAACAAAGAGTACCTGCGAGCCTTAGCGCAGCTGCACGACCAATCCCGCACCGATGTAGTTGAACCTCAATGCGGGAATGCCCGTGAAGGCGTGACCGTACTCCACGTCCATCTCCGTGCGGCTGCCGAGCAGCTTCTGGACGCCGAAATCGGTGAACGCCCGGCCACCGCGATCCGCCGCGATTTTCGAGACATAAACATATTCGGCGTAGAACTGATAGTAGTTCGGAATATCCGTCGTCACCACGAAGGAAGGTGTCGTAACGCCGTATTGGGTGCGCACGGCGTTTGCGTAATTGCCGGTCGACGACACGGCGAAGGTCGTACCGAGGTTCGTCGCCGGGCTCATCGCGTAAGAAGCGTCAAAGTTTCCCGTTACGGTGGCGCTGCCCGCCGTTAGCTGTTTCGAGCCGTTCGGTCCCGTATAGAGCCCGTCGAAGGCGACCGTCCATCGGTCGGTGGGTGGGAGTTCGTACTTGAAGCCGAGACCGGAATCGGTCACTCCGTGAATGACCGTATCCCGCGTGCCGGTCGCGTACGTGCGGATCCCTTCGTAGTTAGGGCCGATGACGTCCAATTCGAAACGCGACGCAACGCCAAGCCGCAAGAAGTTTTGCGGTACTTGGCTCTGGATCGATCCCGCGCTCGACGTGCCTTGCACTTCGTTCTGGTAGCCAAGCTCGAAAACGGCCGTACCTTTTTTCACCGCACAGGTGCTAAATCCAATGGTGGGCCGGTTTGCCGTAGCAAGTAAACGATTGGGACCACCGCACGGATCGGAGGGATAAGGGCTCGGAGACGCGATCGCTCCCGTCTGCGCGTCGGCGTATTTGCTGGGGCAGAGCGCAGGAAGCGCTACAATCGCAAGAGCGATCGCGAAATATAAAGCACGCGCTGGCCGTCACAACGAGTTCTTCTTTCGATCGCTTGCTCGCTCCACGATAGCGCGCCCCAAGAAATCGAAAGCCCGTGAACGCATGGCCTCTATGAACGCGGTTATCACCACCGGGTCCATATGTTGCCTAACATACGCGTATCGTAACGAAAGCCAATCAAGCGGGCGAACTACTGATTAACAGCAAGTGACCGCTAGTCCTGCAACCAATAAACACCGCGCGTTTCATCGATTTCTTTCGGAACCAGTGTCGTTTTCGATTCAGCGCAACTGAAGGGGTCGAGAAAATCGACGCCAATACTCGATGGTCCTTTACAACTTGCTACTAGCGAGGTTTCACGGTATGGCTTTAAGGTCACGTTCTGTGTTCGCACTCGTTTCTGTTGCCGCCCTGGCAGCGTGTCAAGGCGGAGGTACAGGGTTCAATGGTTCTAGCGGGCTCCCATCCGTCAACTCTCCCGCGACGATAGGGAACTCCAATCCTTTGAGTACTTCTGATCTTCTGAGTTCGGCGCCGCACGGCGCTCGCACGTACGTACACCTTCCGTTACGGAATAGTGCCCAGCTGGATCGTTTGATCCAAGAGCAGAGCACGAAGAACTCTCCGATGTTCCATCGCTTCCTCACCGTCGCTCAATTCCGGGCGGAGTACGGTCCGACTGCGGCAGACCTGCAAAAAGCCGCCGGTGTGCTTCGAGCAGATGGATTCAAAACGACGATAACCTCCCAAGGCGTGATTGCCGACGCTTCGCAAGCTGTCGTCGAACGCACGTTCCACGTGCAGCTGCGGATGCGTCCGAAGCCGGCGAGGTTGTTCGGCACTCCGTCGCTTGTCGCCGATCGCGCTCCGACGATTCCGGCGGCGCTGTCGAGCATTCACGCGGAGGTCGCGGCCTTTGCCCCGCTACCGTCGGCGCAACCACAGCTCGCCATGGTGAGCAAGTCTCCGATAAATCCCGAAAATCGCTACGGTCGTGACATGCCCTTCTATTGGTTCGACGATCTCAAACAGGCGTACACGTACCCGTCCTACACGGTCGCCAACGGTTCGGGACGAAAGATCGCCATCCTCGCAGTAAGCAAATTCCTCCAGAGTGACGTTGATGCATATTTCGGCCACGAAAATCTGGCGCCGCCGAGGATCGTGCGCCGACCTGTTGACGGCGGCCCTCCTCCATTTGACATCAACAACGGCGGTTCAGACGAAGTCTCGCTCGACGTCCAGCAGGCGGGAGGCTCCGCTCCTGGCGCCACGCTCATCGTATACGGAGCACCTGATGCAAGCTTCACGCCGTCGTTCATCGACATGTACACGGCGGTCGACGAGGACAACCGAGCCGACATCGTCACCACGTCGTTTGGGCTGTGCGAACTCTACTTCTTGCCGCGCTACAACGACGGTCAGAGCTTTCTGTACCTCCTGCAGATGTTCCACGACCTCTTCCGTCAGGGGAACGCCCAAGGAATCTCGTTTTTGAATTCTTCGGGTGATAACGGCGCGCAGGGAGGCGAATGTACCGACGTCAGCGGCTCCAGAGCGATATTCGGGGTCTCCGTATTCGCCAACGATCCGAACGTCACCGGAGTCGGCGGGACGAACCTCCAGACTTCATCTATACCCAACTCGTTGCGCTCGACATACAAGAGTGAAAACGCCGACCACGATGCGTTTGCACCCGGACAGGGCTTCGCGCCCGGAGCGCTCTGGGGTTCCGGCGGCGGCAGGAGCGTGATCTGGTCGAAACCGGCATACCAGCACTACGTCAACACCAACTCGTCGACGCGGGCCGTTCCCGATCTCGCGATGATGATGGGCGGTTGTCCCTTCGGCGGGAGGCCGCGTTGCACCACCGCTCCCTTCAAGCCTCTTCGAAGCGCCTTCGTCACGGCTCTCGGCGGAGCGTTTTATCTTTTCATAGGAACGAGCGGCTCGAGTCCGGAGTTCGCCGGATTGCAGGCCGTGCAAGATCAAGTCCTCGGCGGACGCGCCGGCAACGTCAACTACCTTATCTACACCTTGGCTAAAACCGGATCGATCGGAAACGGTCCAATCTTCCACAACGACATTCCCGGAAACAACGGGTATGCGTCGCACCCGGGTTATAACTTCGTCGTCGGCAACGGGACGCCGTACGGTTCGCAGTATGCCCTCTCACCGTTTGCCGCACTCGCCGGAAATCCGCAAACACCCTCGAATCCGTAAGCGTTCGT
>CAVRDR010000002.1:0-370753 GCA_963719905.1 Vulcanimicrobiota bacterium | reverse complement strand
ATCTCGCTGGATCGCATGCGATTGGGATCCTCGCGGACTTCGACCGGCACGCGCGCGATCGCGATCAACTCGCGCAGCACGTCGGCAATCGTAACGGCACCGCCGCCGCAGACGTTGTAGACTTGCCCACCTTCGCCGTCGCGCGCGAGCGCCACGTATGCCGCAACGACGTCGCGAACGTCGAGAAAGTCACGCGCCGCGTTGAGGTTACCGACTAAGAGCTGCGGCGGACCGCCGTCCGCGATGCGCGCCAATTGAGCCGCAAGCGAGGCAACGACAAAACGTTCGTTCTGCCCCGGCCCGATGTGATTGAATGCGCGCGCGATCACAACCTCGGTTCCAAAGCTTCGCGACTCCGCCAGGAGTATCGCCTCGGCGGCAGCTTTGCTCGCACCGTAAGGATTCGCGGGGCGCAGATCGAGGTTTTCGCGCAATGGATAATCGCTCTGATCGCGCGCACCGTACACCTCGGCCGAGCTGGCGAAGACGATCCGCGCAGAGCGATCGAAGGCGCGCACCGCCTGCGCCAAGTGAGCGGTCCCGATTGCATTGATTTCATACGTCTCGATTGGCGACGCTAGCGATTCAGGCACGAACGCCTGCGCGGCGAGATGGAAAATAACGGTCGGACGCGCCGCATCGAGCGCAGCGGCAATGGTTTGCGGATCGGTCAAATCGATGGGAAAGTACTCATCGCCGGCGTCGCGCGGTCCGCCGCACGCAAAAACGACGATGCCATCGCGGCGCAGCGCGTCGACGAGGTAGCGGCCCACGAAGCCGCTCGCACCGGTTACGAGCGCTCGCATCGCTTGATGTCGGATTCGACCATCGTTGCCACGAGCTGCTCGAAGCCCACCTCCGGCGCCCAGCCAAGCGCCCGTTTTGCCTTGCCCGCATCGCCGATGAGCCGGTCAACCTCGGCAGGACGAACGAAGCGCGGATCGACGACGACGTACGGCTCGAACGAACCCAAGCCGGCCACTTCGAAGGCGATGCGAACGAAATCTCGCACGCTGTGCGTCGCACCCGTCGCGATCACGTAATCGTCGGGCTCGCTCTGCTGGAGCATCATCCACATCGCCCGCACGTAGTCGCCGGCGTATCCCCAGTCGCGGTGCGCGTCAAGATTTCCCAATCGCAGCTCGGTCGCAAGACCGAGTTTGATCCGCGCGACGCCATCGGAGATCTTGCGCGTCACGAACTCTTTGCCGCGTCGTGCGGACTCGTGGTTGAAGCAGATCCCGCTGCAAGCAAAGAGCCCGTAGGATTCGCGATAGTTCACCGTGATCCAGTGCCCGTACACTTTGGCAACGCCGTACGGGCTGCGCGGGTAGAAGGCCGTCTTCTCATTCTGCGGTGACTCGACCGCGTTGCCGAACATCTCCGAGCTCGAGGCTTGATAGAAACGAATCGCCGGATTCACTTGGCGAATCGCCTCGAGCACGCGCGTGACGCCGAGCGCCGTGAACTCGCCGGTAAGCACCGGCTGGCTCCAGGACGCCGGTACGAACGACTGCGCCGCCAGATTGTAAATTTCGTCGGGCCGAACCTCGTTGAGGATCGAGGTGATCGAACTCTGATCGAGCAGATCGCCGGAAAGAATCTCTACGTCGTCGACGATGTGCTCGATGCGCTCGTGCACCTCGGTGCTGGTGCGCCGAGTCATACCTGCGACGCGATAACCTTTGTCCAGCAGCAGCTCGGCGAGATACGAGCCATCTTGGCCGGTTATTCCGGTGATGAGCGCCGTCTTCTGCATTAACCTAGCCTACGTCGAGGCGTCGCGCAGCCGCTGGGCGAGCGTCACCGCGATGAACGCGGCGACTTCGCTGGGAAGCGTTCCGCGACCAAAGCCCGCATCGTATCCCAGCTCGCTGGCTAAACGATTCGTCACCCGCGGTCCGCCGCAGATCAAAACCACCCGATCGCGCAACCCCTCCGCTTCGAGCAACTCGCTGAGTGCGGTGAAGTTTCTGATGTCGCTTCCTTTTTGAGTAACGACCTGCGAAACAAGAAGCGCATCGAGCCCATTCTCTTGCGTGAAACGGACGAGCTCTTCGACGGCGACTTGACTGCCGAGGTTGAACGTCTCGAACGTGTGATAACGCTCGAGTCCGTAGTCGCCCTTATATCCCTTCATGTTGAGAATCGCGTCGATTCCGACGGTGTGCGCGTCGGTCCCAATGCACGCGCCCGCTACCCGAATTTTTCGACCGATTTGCTCGCCGACCAACGCGTCGATCTCGTCCATCGACATCGCTACGACGCCTACGGGAGCCTGGATGCTCTCCACGTCAATGCTCTGCGCGGTGCTGCCATAGAGCACGAAAAAAGAGAAACCGGATGCGATCCTGCGGCCGTCGACGACCTGCACGTCGCGCAAACCCATCTTGGCCCCGAGCTGACGGGCCGCTTCGTCGGCGGCTTCGCTCCATTCGACCGGCAGCGTGAAGGAGAGCTGCACTTTGCCGTCATCCTGGGTGTCGCCATATGGCTTGACGAGTTTCGACACGTTACGACACCGAAAGAGTCAGGGCGACACCTCTGAGCGCCTCTTCGAAGGGATTATAGTAATCGTCCGCGCGCTCGAAGACGCCTTCGAAGCCTCGTCCACCATCGGGCGCTCGCGAAACGTCGGCAAACGAGGCGCACTCAATCGCCTTCATCAGGCCCATCGCGGCGACGCGTTCTAGGAGTGCCTCGCATGCGCCGAGCACGGTTTGCGCGCGGCGCTCGATCGTGCCGCCGGGCCGCAGCACGATCTCGTCACCGAAATGACGCGCGGCGTTCATGATGTAGCGCGCGTTTTCGAGCGAGAGCGCTCGGTCGCCCAAGAACGGCGTGTGGATCGCCTCGGTGAGCATGCCGCAAAGATGGATGCGCTGTTTTGTCATCACCGAGGTCAGGTTGAACATTGCATCGATGAGGTGGCCCTTGAAGATGTCGCCGGTCATATGTTTGGTCGGCGGCATATACTTCAGCGCGGCATCGGGGAAAATCTCGCGCGCCAGCTGCGCCTGGGCGACTTGATAGAGGAAGCTGTCTTCTAAGTCCGGGTCGATTTCGTAGGCGTCGCCCAACCCGATCTGTGGGTCGGGCAGTCCGGCGCGATGCGCAAACTCCTCGTTGATGAACTGCGACGCCAAGACGGCCGGCGCCTGATCCACGGCGTCGGCGGTAGTAAGGTAGTTGTCTTCCCCGGTGTTGATGATGATGCCGGAATACGCGTTGAGCATGCGGCTGAAGTGCTGGTCGACGAAGGTCCGCTTCATGTTGATGTTTCGAAAAAGAATACCGTACATCGAATCGTTAAGCAGCATGTCGAGGCGTTCGAGTGCCGCCATCACGGCGATCTCGGGCATGCACAGACCGCTGGCATAGTTGGTGAGCATGACGTACCGGCCGAGCTTCTCGCCGATCTCGTCGAGCGCGGCGCGCATGATTGCAAAGTTCGCTTGGGTCGCGTACGTGCCGCCGAAGCCTTCGGTGGTCGGACCAAAGGGAACGAAATCGAGCAACGATTGCCCGGTCGAGCGAATCACCGCGATGACCTGCGCACCGGCCTCGGCCGCCGCGACAGCCGCCGTCCGATCCTCATAGATGTTGCCGCTCGCAACGATGACGTAGAGTAGCGGCGGCGGAAGTTGCGGAAGCCGCGCAAGCCGGACGGCGCGTTCCTTCCGCTGCGCGGTGATGCGAAGTAGCGCGGCGTCGACGTACGGACGCAACGCCCCGCGCGCCGCGGTTTCGGGCGTTTGAACGAACTGCTCGAGCGAATAATGGCCCTCGGTTATCCCTTGCGCCAGAGCCGACGGTTCGAGACCGGTCTCGGCTAGAGCGCTTCCGAACGCCGTTGCAATGCCCCGCGCAAGCCCAGCCGGCGAGAGAGAATCGACGATTGCGTTGGGTAGCGGAATCTCTTGCAGCGTAACGCCGTCGACGCCGAGCAGCCGTAACACCGCTCGCTCCACCGAAACGGTCGAATGCCCCGCAATGAATGCCTCGATCGGGTCGGCGATTTCGCCGGCGAGTTTTCGGCAGCGATCTACGCAGCTACGATCGATTCGCAATTCCATAATGCAATCTTACCGAAGCCGGAGATACGCGGCAATTCCTGCCCGCCAGGAGGGCATCGCGATGCCCAGCTCCCCGAGCTTGGCG
Source organism: Vulcanimicrobiota bacterium (assembly GCA_963719905.1). GTDB lineage: Bacteria > Vulcanimicrobiota > Vulcanimicrobiia > Vulcanimicrobiales > Vulcanimicrobiaceae > Cybelea. The sequence goes on along the minus strand of CAVRDR010000002.1, from coordinate 366,592 downwards.
TTCTCGAGCGCCGAAAAGCGCGGACGGGGCGCCCGGGATTGCCGCTCTGCCGCCGCAATCGGCTCGACCGTCACGCCGACGCCTGCTTGGCGAATCGCTTCGCAGGCAAACTCATACCAGGTCACCGCTCCGGCATCGACGGCATGGTAGAGGCCATACGTTTCAGTTTCGATCAGACGCGTCAGTGCGTCGGCAAGGTCGCCGGCAAACGTCGGCGATGCAACGACGTCGTAAACGACGCGTAGCGGCGCGTCGTTGGCGTTCTGTGAAAGGACGCGCTCGACGAACGACTGCCTTCTACGGTTCGCGGTCGCCGGCCCGTAGAGTCCGCACGTGCGAACCACGAAGGCCCGCGCGCCGACGCATTGCGCCAGATACTCGCCGGCGAGCTTCGATACGCCGTACACCGAGAGTGGGCGTGGTGCTCGGTCTTCCGTATATGGAGCGGACGCCGCACCGTCGAAAACGTAATCGGTGCTGATCGTCACGAAGGCCGCGCCGCAATCGCGCGCGTGAGCGGCGGCCGCTCCGACCGCCAGCGCATTGATCTCGAAGGCGCGCTGCGGTTCGTCTTCACAGCGGTCGACGTCGTGAAAAGCGGCCGCGTTTATCAGTACGTCCGGCCGAACTCGCTCAATCGTTTCGCGGACCTGGTCGCTTTGCTCAATGTCGAGCTCCGCGCGCCCCGGGGCGACGATTTCGCAATCTTTCCACCGTTGTTGAATCGCCGTTCCGAGTTGGCCCGAACCACCAATCAAGAGAATCCGCTTCAAACCGTCGACCGCCGGCTGTTGGTATTTCGCTGCAGAATCAGCGAAACGGCAACGGCGAGTGCGGCCGCACAATTGCCGACGACCAGGATCTCGACGACGGTTGCAAGCGTCGAATGTATGGCCACGATCGCCGCGAGGGTACCGAGCGTGCAGAGTAAGAGCGGCAGCGTGAAGGCGAGCCGGTGCGTGGCGATGCCGTACGAGGTCAGCGCGTTCGTAAGCGCCAGCAGAACCATGGCAAGGCCGTACGTCACCAGCAACGGCGCGGCTGCGTCGTAGGCGCGCCCCACGAGAGCGTGCAAGACGTCGATCCCAAAGTATGCAAAGACGAAGAGCCCGCAGAGCGCGACGACGGCAAACATCAGCAAGCTTCCCGCGAGAACTTCGCGCGTCTGCGCGCCGCGAGCGTGACGGTCGGCCGCCTGTGGGAGCAGCACGGTGGAAACGAAGCCCACTAAATAGAGCAACATCTTTCCGCCGAGCGAAGCGGCTGCGTAAAGCCCGGCGGCGTGCGGATTGAAGAAGTGTTTCACCAAGACCACATCGGCAGAACCCATCAGCGTCAGCGCAATCGTGGCCGCCGCGGCGCCTGCGCCTGCGTTCAATATGCGGCGCCAGTCATAGCGGACGCGATGCGCCTGAGCGCCACGATAGCGTCGCTGCAATCGTAATCCGAGGTAGATGAGCGCGCCGAGCGGGCCCAAGAAAAAGCCGATGATGCCGCCGCCGAGCTTCAATCCAGCGGCGACCAATACGGCGATTCCGCTGACTTTTGCGATTCCTTCGATTGAGTTTGAGAGCGCATATCCGACGAAGTCTTGCGTGCCTTGCGCGACCGCCCGCAGCGCACCGACGAAAAGCACGACGCCGGCGAGCAGACCGACGATTGGAATCGACCATGGCGGCACGTGGAGAAAACGTGCGAACGGGATGGCGCCGCAGGCTGCGATCACGACGTACAAGAGGCCGAGCTTCGCAAAGCCGGCGGAAACGCTGTCGGTCAAGCCGCGAAGATGGGAGTCGTCGTGGAGTGCGCGAAACTCGGCCGCGAGCTGCGCGACGACCGGCGCGACGAAAGCGGCCGGCAGCGCGGCGATCACCGCTGCGTTGATAAGCGCGTAAAGGCCGCCGTAAACGGTAACGCCGAGTTGACGGCTCGCGACGGCGTGCGCGACGAAACCGCAGAGATTGAGCATCATGCTCGCGGCGAAGACGAGCAGACTCTGCTTCAGCATTGCGCTCGCACGCAAACGGTCGAGCCCGCGCCGAAGCACGAATGTGCCGGGCGGACTCATGCTGCCGTTCAAGGGGAACCTCGTAATTAATCCCATAGGTGCAAACGATTGGTAGATGGGATTAATCAGAGGTTCCCTTGTACCCTCGTTCTCATGGAGATCGAGCAACTACCTCTTGCCGGGGCATTGATGCTTACGCCGCGCATCTTCACCGACGAGCGCGGTTTTTTCAAGGAAACGTACTCGCTCGATCGCTATCGCGGATGCGGCGTGACGGACACGTTCATTCAGGATAACGTCTCGCTCTCGCACCGCGACGTCTTGCGAGGTCTTCACGGCGATCCGCGGATGGCGAAGCTCGTCGGCGTGCTAACCGGCAGCGCATTCGACGTGATCGTTGACTTCCGCGCGGAAAGCACGTCTTATCGCCGCTGGTGCGCGCGAACGCTTACGGCCGCCGCGGGACAGCAAATTTACGTTCCACCGGGCTTTCTGCACGGCTTCCTAGCCTTGGAAGACGAGACGCTGGTTGCGTACAAGCAGAGCGCGCTGTACGACCCTGCCCTCGAGCTTTCGGTGGCCTGGGACGACCGGGAGATAGGGATCGAGTGGCCGCTGGGGGGACGGCGTCCACTCCTTTCGCGCCGCGACGCTTCGAACCCGACCCTTGCATCGCTGAGGCGGGTGTAACAAAGGCGGCCCGCCTAGGTAGGCACCGCCAGAGGAACCGAATCGGGGAGGGATGGCATTCCATGATCAGAGCGACGAAGCTCTGGTGCATCGAGTGCGCTCCGGGGAGAGGGAGGTCTTCGGCGTGCTCGTGGATCGTTACAAGCGCGGCATCGCGAACTTTATCGGCGCAACCGTGAGGAACACGTCGGAAACGGCGGACCTTTCGCAGGAAACGTTCCTGCGCGCGTACGCGCATCTTGGAACGTTCAATCCACAGCTCGGAAAGTTTTCGACCTGGATCTATCAAATTGCGCGCAACGTGATTCGAACGCACCTCGCTAAATCGCAACGCGCCCCGCAGCTGCAGGAGCTCGGGCAGGATCAATCGCTCGAGAGCGCCATCGCGGATCTCTCGCCGCAGGCCGATCCTGCCGGTGGAGTGCTTCGCGCGGAGGCCGAACGCGAGCTGCGCGCCGCGCTCGGCGAGCTTCCCGAACGTACGCGAACCGTTTTGGCTCTGCGCTATTTCGACAACATGGAGTACCAGACGATCGCGAGCACGTTAGGCTTGTCCCTGGGTAACGTGAAGACGCTCATCCATCGCGGCAAGATCGCACTCACGAAAAAGATGCGCGAGCGCGAGCGGCACGCTATCGACGCACTGCAAGTCGTTCCACGCAAGAAAGGCTCCAATGCGTTGCTCCTCGTGTGAGCCGTTGCTCGACGCCTATCTTGAAGCGACGCTTCACCCGCGCAAGGCGCGCACCATCGCGACGCATTTGCGAGACTGTTATGGCTGCGCGGCGTTCTTGCGCGAACTGCGCGTCATCGACGCGCTGCTGACGACGGCGCGCCCTCCCAAGGTCGCTGCGGATTTTACCGCGAGCGTGGTTTGCGCTATGACCGGCACGGCGCCGCAACCGCCGAGACGCGGGCCTGTGGCATTCGGGCTTTTCCTTTATTTAGCGATAGCGTGGTCGATCGCCGCGTTCGCGGCATCGCGCCCGCACGATCTCGCTCGTTTTGCCGGGTCCTTCGTCGCGCTCGCGCAGCGCGATTTGGCGGCGATTGACGCGGCCGTCCGCGCGCTCGCTCCGGCCATCCCGGTCGCGGCAGCCGCGATGACCGGCGTGTTGTTGCTCGACCTTCTGTTGCTCTGGCATAGTTTTCTACGGGTATCGGCGCGTCGGTCCGCTGATCGCGTTTCAGCTGGGTCGAGGGCCGCGCCAGTGAAGCTTCGTTTGGCCGCGATTTTTGGATTCTTCCTCGCTGCGGTCGCGCTTGCGCCGGCCGCGGCGCGAGCCGATACGCAAGCCGTCTATCATGGAGGGACGTATTTCGGCTCGGTCGTCGTCGAGCCAGGCCAAGTTGTCGACGGCGACCTCACCGTCATCTTCGGCGATGCCACCATTGCCGGCATCGTGGAAGGCGACGTGAACGTCGTCGGCGGGACATACGATCCGCGCCCGGGCGGAGTGGTAACCGGCCAGATCCATCAGGTCGGGGGAGCGGTAACGCAGGCGGTGGTGCCTTGGGCCCCGAGCGAACCGATATACAACAACCCGTTCGTTCCCGACCATCGCTTGCTCTGGCGGCTCTCTTGGAATCTGCTCGCGTTGCTCATCTTCTTGATCTTTCCGCTGCGCACGCGGATGGTGCTCGACCGTCTGGAGGGTCATCCCGGTCTTAGCGTAACTGCGGGCGTGCTCGGCTGCGTCGCGATCATTCCGCTGGCCGTGCTCATGGCGATCACGATTCTGCTGATTCCGCTCATCCTTCTCGAGCTGGTCTTCGTGCTGGCCGGAGTCTTTTTGGGTACGGCGGCGCTCGCGCTCTTGATCGGACGGCGGCTCTGCGAGCTGCTCAGTCCTTCAACGACACCCTCGCCGCTGCTCGCGCTCTTGGTCGGCATCGCGCTGATTACGGCCGCCGAGCTCGTTCCAGTCATCGGCACGCTGGTGTTGATCTTCGTCGGAGTTATTGGTTTGGGGGCGACGATGCTTTCGTTTGCCGGCGATAGCTTCGCAAGCCCGGTCGCCGCAACCTCAGCGCGTGCTCCTCTAAGCGGACCTCCCATGGCTGCCGACTAAGAGTGGCCTGACATGTCGACCATCTCGCGAGCCGCAGAGTTTGCGCAACGCACGGCGCACATGCGGGCCTCAACAATCCGCGAGATGCTCAAAGTGACGCAGCAGCCCGACATCATCTCCTTCGGCGGCGGTCTTCCGGCGCCGGAGCTGTTTCCCACCACGGCGATCGCGCAGGCCACGCGCAACGTAATGGAGCGGGTAGGTCCGGCGGCGCTCCAATATAGCGTGACCGAAGGCATTCCGGAAATGCGCATTTGGGTGGCCGAACGGCTGACGCGCCGCTTCGGCCGCATCTTTGAGGCCGAAAGCGTTATCATCGTCAATGGCTCGCAGCAAGGTCTCGATCTCGTGGGAAGAATATTTCTCGACCCCGGCGATCACGTCGTGCTCGAAGACCCGTCATATCTCGGCGCGATTCAGGCCTTCGATGCGTACCAAACCCGCTATCTCACGGTCGATACCGACGAAGAAGGATTGCTTCCCGACTCGCTCGAGCGCGTGCTCGAGCGCGCCGACCCCTTTCCCAAGTTTCTCTACCTCGTTCCAAACTTTCAGAACCCTACCGGACGGACGCTTTCGGGACGCCGTCGCGAACGCGTCGTGCGCATCTGCGAGCACTTCGGCCTCCCCATCGTCGAGGACGATCCGTACGGCGAACTGCGGTTCGAAGGCAATGATTTACCGGCGCTCGTTTCGTACCAATCAACGGCGCCGATCATCTATTCAGGCACCGGCAGCAAGGTGGTGGCGCCCGGCATGCGCATCGCGTGGCTGGTCGTTGCGGACGAGGCGGTTCGAGAAAAAATCGTGCTTTCAAAACAAGGCGCCGATCTGCATAGCGGGACGTTCGCGCAGTACGTTTTCCGTGAGTATGCAAGCGACGAAGGCGCTTTTGACGCGCACGTGCGCAAGATCGCGCAAACGTACGCGCGCCGGTGCGGCATCATGGCGGAGGCACTCACCGAATTTTTGCCGGAGGGAGCGCGCTTCACGCGGCCTGCCGGCGGCATGTTTTTGTGGGTTACCGTGCCCGAGGTCGATACGACCGAGCTGCTGCGCATTTCCGCCAAGTCGAAAGTCGTCTTCGTGCCCGGAGTGAATTTTTATCCAGCCCGAAACGTTCACGATGGCATGCGCCTCAACTTTTCCAATGCGTCCGAAAAGAATATCCGGGTGGGCGTCGAACGGCTTGGCCGCGCCATAAGGCTCTATAAGGGCGCCATCGGTTAGCAAAGAGGAGGCCGCGTGGCAACTCACTTGGTCGTCGGTATCTTTCCCAAATCGGACCCCGCCGCGCTCGAGAGCGCGCTTGGCGGACAGCAAATCGACTTGAGCAAGGTGAAGGTCGTCAGCTCGAACGCGCCTGGCAGCGAATCTTCGCAGCTCGAGTTCGTGGACGTCATCGCCGACATGGAATCGAATTCACTCTCGGACGACATGACCAAAGGGACCGGTGTCTTTGACGACTCCAGCGGAACCGATGTTCCGGGAATCGGCGGCGGTCGCCAAGCCACGTTGAGCTCGTTCACGCATCGTGAAAACCCGTCGAGACGCTATTTTGCGTCCTTCGCGATTCCGGACGACGAAATTGACAACTTCTCCGACGCCGTGATCGAAGGACGGGCGGTGGTGCTCTACCCCGACGCAGCCGACTCGGATGCGCAAAAAATCGCTTCAGCCTTTAGAGCCGCCGGGCTACGAAACGTCCGCGCGTATTAACGTCGGGCGATTTCTCTGTAGCACGCTTTTCGCTCTAGCCGGCTGCATGCCGGCGGCACATTACGACTACAATCATCTGCCGTCCGGGTATCACTGGCGAGCCGTATACGATCGCGCAACCAACGCGATCGTCTTCTACGGACGGGATCCGCTCACGTTCGAAACCGTCTACGTCGGGCCGGATAGCCAATTCTTCATCTTCGACCATCCCGGCCCTATCGGCCCAAACGACCTGAAAAAACGCTGGAACCCGCACGATGCGCGGTAGCTGCGCGCCGGTGCGGCGCGTCATGATCACCGCTGCGGGAACCGTAACGGCCCAATCGGTGATCAAAGCGATGCGCGAAGACGGCCGCGTCGCGTTCATCGCCGCCGGCGATATGGATCCGCTCAATGCGACGCGAGCCTTCGTCGACGAGTTCGTCTGCCTGCCGACGGCCGCAGATGCAGCTTTTGCGCGCCGGTGCTTCGAAGCGGCCCGGCGTCTGGAGATCGACCTGCTCGTGCCGTTGATCGTGGAGAGCGAATTTCTCCCGCTCGACGACGCACGCGCACTTTTCGAATCGATCGGCTGCCGGTTGGTGCTGCCTCCACGCGAGATCGCGGTGCGCACCGGCGATAAGCTCGAGTTCGCAACGTTCTTGCGCGAGATCGGCGTACCGGGTCCGGCAACGCAGCGCTACTGCAAAGAGATCGAGATCGACCGCTTTCCGGTCTATCTCAAGCCACGCCGAGGCTCGGGTTCGGTTGGCACGTCGCGCATCGAGAGCCTCTACTCGCTCCACGAGGCCGCTCGCGGCCGCGACGACTTAATCGTTCAAGAGGCCGTCGACGGCAGGGAGTTTACCGTCGACTGCTTCGCGGCCGCGCCTGGGCGAGTCGTTGCGGCGGTTCCGCGCGAGCGGATTGCAATTAAGGCGGGGGTTTCCGTCAAAGGCCGGACGTATCGTCATCCTTTGATCGAGCGCCTCGCGAGCAGCGTCGTCGAAAGGAGTGGGCTTCGCGGACCTGCTAACGTTCAAGGAATGTTGCGCGCGGACGGAAGCTTCTCGATCATCGAGATGAACCCGCGTTTCTCAGGCACGCTGGCATTGACGACGGCTGCCGGAATCAACTTCACGTCGCTGCTCATCGATATGATCGAAGGCAAGCCGGTACCCGACATGCTCGGTCGTCACGAAGACGGCTTGGCGATGATGCGCTACTGGAGCGAGGTTTTCGAGGATCGCGACGGCGTCATCCGTTTAGGACGTCCGCTTTACGCGACCGGCGGCGACGATGCTCGCTTGTCTCCAAAACTCCAAGCCGAACGCGGCGCTGACGAACGGATGGTAGAGCCACTCCAAACGCCGGTCGCGCACCAAACCTCCAATCGCAGCGATGGCGGGCAAGACGAAACTGATGGCGTAAAACGGCCAAAGGTAGGCTCGTAAACGCTGCGGCCGGCGGGTAGCGCGCAGCCGTCCCCACATCGGCTGTCCGGAGTCCGTTAATCGAGCGCGAAAGCGCGGACCGAACTTGCGCAACGCATCGCCGATATCTCGCACCGTGTGGTGTTCCAACGTGGCGCTTTCGACAAAAGCGATCTCATGGCCGCCGGCCAGCAGCATCTCGACGGGTGCGACATCATCTTCGTCGGTTCCACCCGGCTTTTGGTAGGGAAGGCGAATCGTAAAGGCCTGAGCCATCGCGATCAGCGGCCTTGGCCCAGACCCAAAATCGTAGACGACATACTCGTCGGTGCGACGTTTGATTCGATAGGTTCGGTGGTAGGAGACCGGCGAGGTGGCCGCGCCGTAGATGAAGTGATTGAACGGATCGGTGAAGGCATTGAAGTAACGCGCGGTGCTACCATCTTGCGCGGTGCTGACGAGGCTCGGAAAGGCCGCCACGGTGCGCACATCGGCAAACGGAGCAGCCATTTTTTCGAGGAAACGCTCGCCGGCCAAGACGTTGTCGGCCGCGAGCATCATCGCAACGTCGCCCGTCGCTTTCTCCAGGAGCATTCCCACGCCCGGCTCCGCCCGCCGGATCGGATTGTGAAAGACGCGCGCACCAAACGCGCTCGCAATCCCAATCGTGTCGTCGCTCGATCCCCCGTCGGCGATCAGAAGTTCGATCGATCCCATCGGGTAACGCTGGCGACGAATCGAATCGAGGAGTGCCGGTAAACGAGCCGCTTCGTTCAACGTCGGGAGAATCAAGGAAAACCGGATCGGCCGGTTGGCTACGGTCACACTCGAACCTTTGCTCCATCCAACTCGGCCGAACGCATCGCCGCCTCGATGACGCGCACGACGCCCGCGCCGAAGGCTCCGTCCGAGCGCGTCGGCGCGCCGTGCTTGACCGCAGCCGCGAAGTCCGCGAGGAGTTTTCCCAGCGCTTCGCGGTTGTCAACGAGGGGAACGTGAAGGTCGCCCAGGCGATACGATACCATCTGCTGCTGCAGCGTTGAGCTTGAAGGGTCGAGCACGACTCCCTTATCGTAGATGTAAATTTTTTCGGTTGGCTCGACGTCGTCCCAAACCGCCATCTTGTTGCTGCCCGCAATCGTCGTGCGCCGAACTTTTACCGGCGAAAGCCAGCTCAGGTGCACGTGGGCTAGGCAACCGCTGGGATACCACATTGTGAGAAAGGCGACGTCGGGAACCAACGCGTGAACGCACGCGCCAAGTTGGAGCGCGGCCGAGGTCGGCACCTCGCCCAAAACGTAGTTGATGATCGAGACGTCGTGCGGCGCCAAATCCCAGACGACGTTGCTCTCTTGAAAGAGGCCCAGGTTGACGCGAACCGAGTCGATGTAGTAAATCTTGCCGAGCTCTCCGGTTTCACGCAGAGCGCGCAGCTTCTCGACTGAGCCGGTGTAGAGGAAGGTATGGTCGGTCATCAGCGTAACGCGTGCACGGCGTGCGCGCGCGCAGAGATCCTCGGCGTCGGCGCTTGACTCAGCCAGCGGCTTCTCGACGAGCACGTGCTTGCCGGCATCGATGGCGCGCAAACCAAGAGCATGATGCGTTCGCGGAGGCGTTGCGAGCGCCACCGCCACCACCTTGGGATCGGCGAGGGCGGGCCCGATGTCCGCGTACCCTTCCACGCTCGGATAGAGCCGCAGAAGCCGATCGCGCTTTGCTGCATCGGGCTCGACGACGCAGCGAACCGTCCACTCGTCCGACGCGTGGAGGTTGCGAACCAAATTGGGACCCCAGTAACCCGCTCCCACTACCGCTATGCCGAGCGGACTGCGCTCCATGACGTCGCTAACTGAGATTGTGCCTACGCGACGACCAGTGCCTGCGAGTTTGCAAGTGCATCGGCAACGAACTCGATCTGCGCCTCCGTGAGCTCGGGGAACATCGGGAGCGAGAGTACGCGTTCCGCGCTGCGCTCGGTCCGTGGAAACGAACCGCGGCCGAGGCCCAGGTCGGCGTAGGCCGGCTGCAGATGAATCGGAATCGGATAGTGGATGCCGGTGGCGATTCCGCGTTCGCGCAGCTCTGCCGCAACTCGTTGCCGATGCTCGACCTCGATGACGTAGAGATGGTAGACGTGCGACTCTTCGTTAAGGCGCGACGGCGGCGTGATACCGATCTCGGCGAGCCGCGCGTCGTAAGCGGCGGCATGCCTACGCCGTGCATCATTCCACGAGTCGAGATGGCGTAACTTTACGTCCAGGACGGCGGCTTGAATCGAATCGAGCCGGCAGTTCCCCGCCTTGACGAGGTGCTCGTACTTCTTGCGCTGACCGAAATCGCGTAGAAGGCTTAGTCGATCGGCAATTTCCGGATCGCTCGTAACGACCGCGCCGGCGTCGCCGTAGGCGCCGAGGTTCTTGCCGGGATAGAAACTGAAAGTACCGGCATCTCCGAAACTGCCGACGCAGCGACCGTTCCAGCGCGCGCCGTGAGCCTGGCTTGCATCTTCAATCACGTAGAGCCCGTGACGGCGCGCAAAATCCAGGATTGCATCCATCGGAACCGCTTGACCGTAGAGATGCACCGGCATGATCGCTTTGGTGCGAGGCGTCAAAGCATCTTCGAGAAGCTTGGCGTCGATCAGGTAGTTTTGGTCGATGTCGACGAGAACGGGCTGGGCGCCGATGGCGGAAACCGCGAGGGCCGAAGCAATATAGGTGTTTGCGGGAATGATCACTTCGTCGCCGGCCCCGATGCGCAATGCTTCCATAGCGAGCTGTAACGCCGCCGTCCCCGATTCGACGCCGACGCAATGGCCTACGCCGAGATACGACGCGAAGTTCTCCTCAAAGGTCGCGACGTCGGGGCCGAGAACGAACGTCGCTTCCTCCATGACTTGGAGGATGCGAGGAACGACCTCCGCGCGAATTGCACGGAACTGCGCCTTCAAATCCACGAACGGAACGAGCGTTCTCACCGTCACTCAAGCGCGCTTCGTCGGCGCGCGCGCGAGCGCCTTCAGCAGCCACAGAACGCTGAATGCACCGAAGATCTCGGCAATCAATTGTAAGAGTGCCGTGGCCTGTACGACGACGATGCGCCCCGACGACGCTCCGAGAAACCAGCCGTTCACCGACATGTCGATCCGGACATGCCGCAACGCGCGTCCGGCCGACACAGCGATCCATGCTCGGTCGTACCGCTCGTTAAAACGCAGTAGGTTACCCCGATCGGCGGTATTGAATTCTGCGTCGACCAGGTAGATCCACGGTGCAAGCCGATGAAAATCCGCTGCGCGCACCCGTACGGGCGACGGTCGAAGCGGCGCGCTGGGGAGACGCGCCGCTTGCGCGACCAGCTCGCAAAGCCCTGCGCATCTTACCAACGAGACGTCACTGGGGATGCGCAGCCATGCGAATGCTCCGCGACTCTTTTGAAGCGTTCGCGTATCGGAGGCGCTGAGCAGCGCGCCGCGCACGTATGCGAGCAGCCATGAGTTCGGCTCCACGCGATATGGAAGGCTCGATAGCGTAAGCACGCCGCCGATTGCCTGCGCGAGCGCGGGCGACTCGGCGAACGCAAGGCGCGCGTCGATCCAAGCCGTTTGCGGATCGATCGAATCGCTGGCAGCGATCAGCGGAACGACCGCCGCGCCCTGCAGCGCATCACCGAAGAAAACGTCGCACGCGCCGAGCCGCTCGGAGAAGCGCACGATGCGCGGGTTTTCGCACACCGACATCAACGGCGTGGCGCCGGCGAGATAACGCACCGGCGATGCCGCCGCGGGCGGCATTCTTGGTTGGAGCGAGGAAGCCGCCATTCCGACTCGCCCCTGCGTGAGCGAAATGAGCCAGGGCCGTGGCACGATCTGCGCGACGCTTAATGCTCGCAGCGCTTGGGCATCTCCCGACTGCTCGTATCGCGCGAGCGCCATATCGACGGGATACGTTGGAAAGTACTCGTTGAGCGCCGTTACTCGGCCGGGATAAACGTGTGCATCGGGATCGGCCCCGTCTCCGCCTCCGGCGCGTAATCCCAATGGTTGAAAAGCCGGCAGGAAGGCAACTCTCGTAAACGGCGGCGCCTCGACGGCAGGATGCGGGTACGAGCTGGACCCGATCCAAAGATCGCTCGGCGGACGAAAGAGCCACGTTATTGGTAAGGCAATGCCCGCAGCAAGCGCGACAAAGCTCAGGGCGCGAAGGCGCGCCGTCGCCGCGCACGCAAGCAGCGCGACGAGTGCTGCAAGAACTCCCGCCAAATCGTAAAGCTCGCGGAAGACGCCGCTCTCCCGAACGTTTCGAATAATCCACTCGTAGGGAACCGCGAACGGCCCATGCACGCCCAAGATGGCGACGTAGACGATGACGATCGCAGCCACAGCCCAGCTCGTCGCGCGCAGCCGGCGCGCGACGACCGCGCCGGCGATGCCGAGCGCGAGCACGATCCAAACCGAAACGGCTGCGACGATGCCAAGCCGGTCGGCATAACCTGGAAAGTACCCGCCCAGACTCAGCAGCGCAAGCGGCGCGACCGATTGATTGGTCTGCCACTCGACTTCGTACGGTATTCGTAGCAACGCGCCGCGTTCTGCGAAGAGTCCAATGAGCGACGGCATGGCGAAGACGACACCCCACGCGAGCGGCGTCCATTTTCGCGTTGCGAACGCAAAGGCGATAAGCGCCGCCATCCCCAGAATGAAGAACTGCAGCTGCGCTTCGATCAGCGCGATCCATAATGCGAGCCGTATCTGCGAAGCGCTACGACCGCGCATCATCTCGGTCAGCAAGCCGATGAGACCGCCGTATGCCAGCAACATCACGAGATGGCCGGCGACCACTTCATTGTAGACCCACGGATTGAACAGAGCGAAGAGCCCGATACCAAGGGCAGCAGGACGGGCGTTGTTCCAGTGCGACGAGGCTTCCGCAACGGAGCGCATGCAGACGTATCCGATCGTTGCAGCCAGCAACACCAAAGCAGCGAGCGGTCCGAAGAGCCACATAACGGCACCAATCGGCGGCGCGATCAAATACGTCGTGGGATGAGGGTTAGGCTGTCCCAGGCCAATCGAGACCCAGCCGTCGATCGACTCGTGCACGAACGACGCGACCGCAGCCCGATCGATCGGCCAAGCCCAGTCGTGACGAAGCGTCGGAATGCCTTTTCCGGCAACGAAGGCCGCAAAGACCATCGCCGCCGCGACCGCGGCAAGCGATGTTAAGCGCGAAAGGCTTCTGTATTATGCGCGCAATCGCCAGCACTCCACGAGCACCGCGAATGTTGCGCAGACGGCGGCAACGTATGCAGTAATCGCAAATGGTCCGCCAAAGGGCTGCCCTACGCTCGCCGCAATCAGTGCCGCGACGGCTGCGAAGGAAGCGCACGCGACAATCGTCGGCGCGGCGATCGTTCCTACGCGCACGAGCACGGCCACGATAATCGACGCGATGCAGGCGACGAACGCGAGTACCTCCGCGCCTGGTTGCGAAACGGCCGCCGCCACGACCGTCAAGAAAATCACGATGCCGATCGAATAACCAAAGAACGACGGAAAAGTTGGCGCGGAACTCAATTCGGGCTCGGAGGCGACCGCCGGAAGGAAGTGTTGTATGAAGAGACCGACGCCCGCGAAGATTGCGGTGAGATAGGCCGCCGTCGCGAAGCGCTCGGCGGTCTCTCCGGAGAACGTCATCGCCAAGACCAGCGCGACAACGCAGCTGCCGGCGGCAACTCGAAGGGCGCCGCGGAGCGCCCACGCCAGGGCCGCGTTCAACGGTCTGACGGGCGCACGGCCCATAGCTTCGGCGCCGAGGCGAGCACGATCATCACGAGCAGCGCAATCGCCGAAATTGCGGCGGCGATAACGTAGTACTGCTGCCCGGCAAAGGTCAACTGAATTTTCCCGCCGCTCGGAAGGCTCGGCACGATCCAGCCGTTCGCGACGCCGTTGACGATCACGTGCGGAAGGACTACTCCGGCCAGGGTTGCTCTCCACTCCGGATGGTACGACTCACCGAAAACGAGCAGAAACGGGCTTGCAGTTCTCTCTGCCGTTACGTCGATCGTCGTGGGTGATTGGCGCTGCCAGCGGAGCCCAAAATCCCGAGTCCGCGGAAGGCTCGCCGGTTCGAGCGTCAACAAGGCGATTTTCATTTGGCGATAGGCACTCGCGACGAGATGGCGTCCGCGCCCGAGAAAGATCGGCGCAGCGCCAATCGGCTTGTGGTCGACGAGAATCGGAAGGACGGAGAGCGCCCCGGGCCGCGACAACGATCGAGCGGGCAGCGCGTGCGCATCGTACGCGAGTCCGTTGAGCTTCGGATGGCTGCCGCGAGCGACGAGCCAAAGCCCGGCGATCCGTTGCGACGCATCGTTCCAGTCGTTCGGGAACGCGTGCATGAAGGTGATGTCGAACGGACCGTCACCGGCGATGGGAAAGAGCCGGTAGACGACGCTTCCGCGCGCAACGAGCGCGACGGCAAGCGACGCGCCCTCATCTCCGGTGTGGCTAACGTTCCCAACGAGGTCGGGATCGGATTCCAGCACGGCTCGGGAAGGTTTTGCGAGCGGCAGCACCGCGAACGATCGGTCGGTTAACGGCCGAATCGAGGATCCTCCCCCGCCGATTCGAGTAAAGGCGAGATCCGGTGCGACGGCCGCCGAGATCACCTCTGGTGCAAGCTCGTCACCCTCGCCGCCGATCAAATGAAACCGGAAAGCAACATCGTTCCAGCCGGGACGCAAATTGAGCGCGAAGCGCACCGTAACGGGGGGCGGACCGTCGAGGTGATCGAGAGTATCGTACTGCTGATCGTACGCGGAGGGACCCTCGATTGCGACGGCGCGCGTTTTTTCCCCCGCGACCGTAACGTTGAGAATGTCGGAGACTTGCAAACGGCTGATCCGCATCGAAACGAGCGCGCGGACGGCGCCCGTGCCGGGCACGAAGACGTGTACCAGTGAGTCACGCGCAAAGAGAAACCACGAGATTGGGTCCCCGCGCTGCCATTGGTAAACCGTCGGATCTTCACGGTACCATTGCGGCGGCATCATGATGGGCGCCGTGCTGACGACGCCGTTGCCGAAAACGTAGGGGAGAGTGCGCGAAAAATTTGCAGAAAATGCGCCGTCGCGTGAGCCGCCGCGCAGGACCCGAGTACCGAGCAAACCGTCGGGACCAAACGGCCCGACGCTGGTGGCGCGCAGGCGATATATCCCGGAGGAACGCAGCGTGAGACTCGTTTTGGCGGCGTAGACTAATTTCGCCGTCGCTAGGTTTCGCGGTAGCGCGCGCGCCAGCGCGGCGATTCTATCCTCCCACGCGCGCAGGTCGTCGACATGCACGAACGCGACGACGAGATCGGGATCGACATTGCCGTCCGAAACCCAATGGGTCCCGGGCGTGAGCGCGACCACGCCGTACGCCGTCCACGCACCACCCGACCGTTGTGGCGAAAGGGGTCTGTCGTCGAGCTCGAGCGTCTGGGGAGGCGTTCGATCGAAGAGCAGCGATTGTTCGCGAGCGAAGACCGCGTAGATTCCGGCCTTCGTAGCGCTGAAGCGGGTCGATAGCGCCGCATCGGCCGACGGCGGCCGAACCAAGATGCCGTGGGTGAGACTCTGGTTTATTGCCAAGTCGCGAACCTGGTCGAAAGAACCCGGGAGAATCGGCGAGAGCGATTGCATCGCACTCGTGAACTCGTCAGCCGAGCGGTTCGGCGGATTGAATTGCGTCTTTTCTTTGGCCATTGCAGCGACGTCGCCGAGATAGGCGTCGGAGAACGTCGGCAAGGTACTCATAACGGGGTGCGTTACGCCGTAAAAAAGCGGCAGAGCGCCGCTGAGATGGTAGACGCGCAGCGGCCCGTCCACGCGCAAAGGAGCCGCACCGATCACGCGGTGAAGCAGGTCGTGCGTAAGCGTCGTGCTGTTGAAGCGCGACTCTTCCGGCGAGCTGAAATCGATCGCGGGGATGAAATCATCGCGCTCGAGGATCGTGTCGACGCCCATCACTCGAAACATATCGGCGGCGAACGGCAGTCCTTCGCGAGTCGCTCGGTAGGCCCGCCGGACCCACATGTCCGTCCCTTCCGACGGCTCGCTTCCAAGCAATCCGTAAATCATCGGACGATCGACTAAAGAGTTCTCGACATAGAACTGCGGGTTGCCCCAATCGAATTGCTCCAAATATTGGGTCGGAAAGAGCGCCACGCGCTGACCCTGATCGCCGCCGACGAGCGCGCTCTCGCGGTACTCCCATGCGGGGATCGGCGCGGCGGGATAGTTCATCTTGTTTACGAGCACTGGAATGAAGATGAAGATCGGAAGCGCGACAGAGAGCGCCCTTGCGGCGGAAACCGTCCAGCCCCAGTTCCTCCGCTCCAACGTGCCTAACTTCCCGAGCTGGTCGCGGAGCGCAGCGACCATGGCGTAGACGCCAAGCGCATAGAGGCCGCTCATGCCGAACTCGACGCCCGCGACCCACTTATATGAGAAGCGGAACATTTGGAATCCGGGGAAGTTGCGGTAAAATTGATCGTAGATGGGCGTCGTCACCGCGTCGCCAAGCGCATCATGATAATAGCCGACGACGATCGGAACGGAAACGATCGTCACGATCAAAAAGAAGAGCGTTATCGGGCGCTGGTTGCGCCGGAACGCGATGCCTCCCAGCGCAACGATTGGAACGAACCAGAGCAGCGCGCCGAACAATCCGGATGCATAAGCCATGGCCCACGGGAAGTATGCGCGCCCGGCGAACGCGACGAACGTCGCCCAATGTCCGAGCCCGCGAAGGACATTGGCAAATGAGGTTGCCGCGTTGTGCATTGAGGGCGCCTCGCTCAGCACTCCATTGAGCCAGACGCCGCGAAAGTAATCAACGAAGGGGACCACCCAATAGAGGTTGATCGCGATTGCGGCAATCGACGCCGCGACGATCACCGGCAAGGTGCGGCGTCCCATGATTTCGGGATTTGGGTCCAAAGCGATCGTTACCGCGACGAAGATGGCCAGGACGATCACGTTGATGGCGACCAGCGGTGGATTGACGCCGCCTCCGACGAAAACCAATAACGCGATCGCGAGCGCCGCCCGCCAGAGGTATATCTCGCCGCGCATCGCGCGCGCCGTAACGCCCACCATGGCCGGCAGCGTCGCGTATGTGAGTAGCCATACGATCTGAGCCTGCGAGTTCAGCGCGACGTACATGTTAAACAGGTAAGCACACGAGCCGGCTATTCTCGCAATTTCATCCAGCCATGGCGCCACGCTGCGTAAGCAGTAGTACATCGACCAGAGACAGCCGAGGTAGACGAAGAAGACCGCGGCGTGCTGAGCGAAATCCTGCGGAACGTGTAAGATTTGCGCGAGCCCGTACGTCCACGAGTACGGCGTTTGGTACGGTATCCAGAAGCCCGTATGGAAACCTAAGGCAAGCGCCGGATTCCACGCATGCAACAACTGGCCCAGGAACTGCAACGGATTGATGTGGAGCGATGGCAGACCGTCGTTGAGCTGAACGCCGCTGCCGTAACCGGTGGTTACGAGCAAAGCAAGGGCGACGAAGAGCGCCGGCAGCAGCGCTTTGTGCAATGCAGCCGGAAATGCCCAATCGAGCGCCCTACCTTCGGCGGTCTGCTCTTTCACGAGTAAGCCTTTCCGTACAGCCTGAATGGACCTTCCAAGGCGAGGCGCTGTTCGACCGAAGGCATCTCAAACAGATCGTCGACCCATTTGCGTACGGCATCGAACTCGACGTCGCGCAGGATGCATCGATACCCGATCCGGCGCACGCACTCGAAATCGCGCGACCCTTCGTCGTGACAGGCCGGACAGAGCGACGGGCGAAACGCGACGGCCGGTCCAATTGGTGCTCCTCGGACTTCGCTGGTCATACCGTAGAGCGCGAGCGTTTTAACGCCGAGGCCGGCGGCGAGATGGGTAAAGCCCGCATCGTTGCCGACGAAGACCTCGCATTGCGCGAGCTCGCGCGCCGCTTCCGCAAGCGGTTGGCAAACGATGCTGATCCCACCGGTGCCGCCGAGGTCTCGTTCGGCAAGACGCGCTTCATTCGTTTCGTGCGGCCCCAAAAAAAAGCGGACGCTTCTTCCCTCCGCCGCTTGTGAGCGCGCTAGCGCGACGAATCGATCGTAGGGCCAGCGTTTTGACTCGTTTCCCTTGTAAGCCATGGAGCCGGGGTGGATGCCGAGCGTGCCGGGGACCCGTGGTGCGCGCCACGACTGCGGAAGCAAATAGGTGAGGTCGTCGTCTTGGCTTTGAAAACCAAGCGCGCGCGCGAGGCGAAGGTTCTCAGCCAATCGATGACCGCCGCGCAGCGGAATGCGCGCGTTGCGAGCGGTCCGCGCGATGGCGCTCGATGCGCCTCCATACTCGTGCATCCACAGCTTCTTTGCTCCGGCCGCGCGAGCCACGATCGTATACTGCCAGCGCGTCGCCGGGAACGGCAGAATGGATACGTCGTAGCGGCGCGAGCGCAGTTTGAAAATCGCCTGCAGCAGTTCCGCCGCGTTGGGCCGCAACGGCAATTCGACCACGTTGCGAACGACCCCGAGGTCGCGCGCGTACTCGCTGACCGGTGCCTGCCACGTCATGACGTCGAACGTCCAATCGGCGCGGCTCAGGCCTCGGAGAATCGGACTCGCGGCCAGGGCATCGCCGAGCCCTGGTAGCAGCAGCACCAGTGCGGTATTTGAGCCCACGTCAGGCTAATCTCCGATGGCGACGGGGGCGACGATTTCGTGCGATCCGGCGGCGTGATCGTGGTCGATCGCAACGCGCTGCGAGCGATCGTAGTAGTGGAGGATCCGCATCCGGTAGAAAATCGCCAGGGTGTCGAGAAAGACGCTCCAAACGGCGGATAATCGGAGGCGGCTGCAGACCCGCCTGAAATTCAGCGTCACTGGAGCTTCGACAATTCGGTAACCGAAGTGATGAGCGTTTGCGAGCAACTCCAAATCGAAGGCAAATCGCTTTACGAGGATGCGCGGGAGGACGTGTTCGAGAACCGTTCGTTTGAAAAGTTTGATGCCGGTCTGCGTATCCCGCACGGGTAATCCAAAGAGCGCACGCACGAGCATATAGTAGAAGAAACTGTAGACTCGACGCGGCAAGGGATAATCGACCTTCGATTCGGGATGGAATTTGGAGCCGATGACCACATCGGCGTTTCGAGCATCCATGATCGCAAAGAAACTTGCCAGCTGCTCCGGGTGCAGGTCCATGTCTGCGTCGAGAAAGGCGACGTGGGCGCCCTTCGAGTACGACGCGCCGCAGATCAGCGCGTTGCCCTTTCCCTCGTTGCGCTCGCAGCGGACGACGCGAACGTGATCCGGCCAAGCCCGCAGCGCGCCGCTTGCGGCGGCGTCCGTCCCGTCCATACTACCGTCGTCGATGACGACGATCTCAAAATCTATGCCGAGCGCGCGCATCGTCTCGACCGTCTCGCATACGTTGTCGGCAATCGAATTCGCCTCATTGTAAGCCGGCATGAGGATCGAGAGCATCGTACCGGAATTTTTGCTCTTGGGAAAAATCGAGCCTGCTCGAGAAAATTGATTCTAGTCATTAGCTACGCAATCGGGGCGTCGCGGTTCTCCGGCGGGCTGACGAGGTTACGCTCGAACTTGGCAACGATGGTCCGCCACGCGAGGTCGAGTTCTTCGACCCCGAGCATGCGTGCGACTGCAACGAAGACCGTGCCCCCGATCGCGATCTGTCCGAAGAGGAACCAGGCTCGCGAGGAAAGCGTCGCTTCAGGGGTGACCCCGAGAGCTCCGATCCAGCCCAACGTCGCCAGCATCGCGGTCGAACTCACCGCCACTTTCCCCGCGGAGCGCAACAGCGCGCCCCAGTCGATCCCTGAAACGAGCCGGGCAATGACGACGAGCAACAGCATCGCCTGCATGGTTTGGCTCGACGAGTTCGCGAGCAGCAGACCGCGAGCACCCAAGCTCGGCAGCCATACTAGCGACAGCAACACGTTGACGATTACGGTGATGACTGAGATGGCGACCGGCCAAACCATTTCCTGACAAGCGAAGCAGCAGCGCGTCAAGACGACGTTGGCCGCGAGCGCCACCAATCCGATGGCGGCATAAGGAAGCAGCGTCGCCGTCAAATCGGTTGCGCCGGCCTGGAACGTTCCACGCTCGAATAGCGCCTGCACCATCGGGTGGGACAGGACGATCAGGGCGCAGACGGACGGAATCGTAATGAAGTTCACCAGCCGTAGGCCGGTCACGACGCTGCGCGCAACGCCGCGGCGGTTCTCGCGCGCGAACTGGGCTGCGAGAAGTGGAAAGATGACCGTCGCAATAGCGGCCGCAAAAATCTGCTGCGGAAAGTTCACGAGTTTCGTGGCGTAGTTCATGCCGGCGATGTAGCCGGGCGCGAGCGTCGATGCGAAGAATCGATCGAAGAAGAGCGCGAGCTGGCCGGCCGCCGAACCAACGATGATTGGCCCGAGCAGCGTCCAAATCTTCTTCAGACCGGGATGGTGCACGTCGATGATCGGACGATACTTTCCGATAGAGAGGAACGAGGGGAGCTGTACCAACATCTGCGCGGTCAAACCTAAGACGGTCCCCAAGACGAGCGCGTAGATCCCGATGTCGTGGGTCAAGAGCACGACGCATGCAATCGTCACGAAGTTTACCGCGACCCCAATCAGCGCCGCGGCCCGGAAACGGTGGTAGGCGTTGAGCATGGCGGAGAGCACGCCGCTCAGGCTGACGGCGACGATGCTCGGCATCAGCCAGCGCGTCATCCGAATGGCCACGCTCATCTGCGGTGCCGGAAAGCCGTGCGCGATGAGCGGCACGTACCACCGCGCGGTAAAGAATCCGATGACGGCGCAGCTCGTCAAGACCAGCGCGAGTATGTTGAGCACCGTACTGGCTAGGCGCCACGCCTCTTCTTCCTTACGGTGCGCGAGATACTCCGAGAATGTCGGAACCAGGGCGCTCACCAGAGCGCCGTTGAAAACGCCGAAGAGAATCGTCGGAATCGTCGCCGCTGCCAGGAAGGTGTCCATCTCCCAACGCGTCCCGTAATAGCGCGCGCTGACGACCTCGCGCATGAAGCCCAGGAGCGTCGATGCAAACGTCGCTCCCATAATGAAGAAAGTCGAGCTCGCGATCGAAATTCGGGGGCGAGCTTGGTGGTGCTCCGGAACGACCCGCAGATGCGGCTTGGACCTAATGCGCTCCGTCCCTCCGTAAAACCGCCGGGATCGTTTTCGCTACGATGACCAGATCCGCGAGCGGCGTCCACTCGTCGACGTATCGGTTGTCGAGCTCCATCCAGTGCTCGAACGAGACTTCGCTTCGACCGTTGATCTGCCAAAGGCACGTCACGCCCTGTGGAACGCTCAGCCGCCGAAGCGCGACCGTGTCGTAATGCTCGACCTCACTCGGTAGCGCGGGGCGCGGTCCCACCAGCGACATATCGCCCCAGACAACGTTGATGAGATTGGGGAGCTCGTCGATGCTCGCCCGCCGCAGAAAGCGTCCGAGGGGATGCAAACGGGGATCGTTGCGAATCTTAAAGACCGGCCCGTCGACTTCGTTGAGGTGCATCACGCTTTGGCGCATCGCGTGCGCGCCTTTCACCATCGTGCGCAGCTTGAACATCTTGAAACGGTGCCCATGCATGCCGACGCGCTCTTGGGCGAAGAAAGGGTTTCCACGGGTTACAAACGTGATCGCGAGCGCTGCGGCCCCGACGACCGGAGCGGTCACGATCAGCAACATGCTTCCCAGGACGACGTCGATTCCGCGCTTCAGCGGTTTCCAGAACGCGGGCACGCTGCGCTGCGTTGGAGCGCTCACCGCGATTCGCACGGCGTTGGATACCCTCATGCTAACAACGCCTCCTTAACCGTTCGGCCGACGAAGTCGAGGCCTTCGACGTCGCCGATCGCGCCGCCGGCGGCCGGCCCGAGATGGATGAACGGAACGTACTCGCGGGTGTGGTCCGAACCGGGCGCCGTCGGATCGCAGCCATGATCGGCAGTGAAGATCACCTCGTCGCCGGGACGCAGGCGCGCTTCGATGCCGGGCACCATCCGATCGAGTTCTTCGAGCGCGGCTCCGTATCCGCGCACGTCGCGGCGATGGCCGTACTTCGAATCAAAGTCGTTGAGATTCGTGAAAATGAAGCCGTGCTCGACCTCATCCAACAACTCGAACGTTCTCTCCATTGCATCCCGGTTGTCGGTGACGCGAACCGACGAGGTTACTCCGCGCCCGCAATAGATGTCGCAAATCTTCCCTACTGCATGCACCTCGATCAACCCGGCGCGGAGCTCGTCGAGTAGATTCGGCGGCGGCTCGATTGCATAGTCCCGTCGATTCGGCGTCCGTCGAAAAGCCCCCGGTTTTCCGACGAACGGGCGGGCAATGACCCGGTTGACGTTGTGGGGAGGGCGGAGCATCTCCCGAGCTTCCTCGCTCCAACGGTAAAGCGTCGGCAGCGGCACGATTTCTTCGTGCGCGGCGATCTGGAAGACCGAGTCGGCCGAAGTGTAGAGTATCGGGCGTCCGCTCTCCATGTGGGCTGCTCCAAGCTCTTCGACGATTTCGGTTCCCGAGGCCGTCTTGTTGCCCAGCGGCATTTTACCGGTGATGCGCGCGAACTCTTCAACGACTTCGGGTGGAAATCCGCGGGGATACGTTGGAAAGGGGACGCTCGTAAGAGCGCCCATCATTTCCCAGTGACCGGTGATCGTGTCTTTGCCGCGGCTGCGTTCTCGAAGGCGCGCGACGCGCGCGCGCGGCCGATCTACCTGTGCTACGCCCGCGATGTCGGTGAGCAGCCCGAGGCCCAGACGCTCAAAATTGGGGAGCCGCAGCGCTCCAAGGCGCCGCGCGACATTGGCGATCGTATTTGCTCCAGGCGCATCGCCATACTGATCGGCATCCGAAATTGCGCCCACGCCGCCCGAATCGATCACGATCGCGATCAGTCGCTTCACGAGCCCCGTTTCGGTCTCTTGCAAGGCGCGCCTTCCCTGGGGGAAGAAGCGTGCCGACCGTGCGACGATACGCGCTCTTGGCGGCGCTAACAACGCTCATCGTAATCCTCGCGCGCGCCGCAGGTCGCGCTCAAGCGACCCCGCCGAGTGCTGCGCCAACCGCCGCCCCGACACCGCAAAGGACCGCAGCGCCGCCCACGACTCTGCTTTACTTGAACGCCGCGCGACTCGATTTTTTTTATAATCGCTTCTTAATCGAAGGCGACGGAAAAGTGAGCGTGCGTACGAGCGACGGCTTCACGGTTACCGGCGACGCGTTCACCATGGATTTGAAGCTTAATCGCTTCATGGTCGCCGGCCACGTCACGCTGCACGACTCGACGGGAACGGTTAGCGGAGCCGCAATCTCCGACTTTCTCGACTTCCGGAGAATCTATTTCGTTCCCATTACGAGCGAGCCCGATCGTTGGACTTTTCTCGACGGCGATCTCGCGCATCCCGTGAAAGGGCGCGTGATGCCCGGCGATGCGTTCTATTTTCCGGTCGTCGGGGACCATCCCAGCATAACGGCAACCAGCGCGGTCATCGGCACGAAAACCTATGTGCGATTCATTAACGCACACACGTATTTCGTCGGTGCCGGCGTGCCGCTGGGGTCGTACGTCGTCAACTTTTCGCCGAACCAGTATTTTGCGCAGAACACGCTCTCGGGCGCGAGCGTCGACCTGACCTGGAATCTGGCCGGCAACACGAACTCGCTGACCGCTCTGCACCTGCGCTACGATCCGACGTACAAGACCTATCTCTCAGTCGAGCAGCACCTGGTCGGCGAACACGAGTACGCGATTTTCTCCGTTAACCCCGCCACCCGCGCCGAAAAATGGTGGAACCTGGCACTTTATGAAAAGCTCGGGAGCCGGTTTCAGATTCAAAGTTTTACACAGTACTATTCGCAGCAGTTCTGGCTGCAGATACCACGCGCCGCCCAACAGACGACCTATATCGCCGCCACGTATGCGATGCCGCATTCGTACATCACCGCCACATCGCAGCTGACCAACTATAACGTCCTGGGTCCGGGATCGCTCGAGGTGCCAGAGCCGATTGGGGGCAGCCTCGCGCACCCGTCCCAGCTACAAGTCACCGCGACGAGCTTCCAGAATAAAATCCCGGGGTTACCCCTCGTCGAGCAAATTTACGAGGGATACGGCTTCAACCACGATAGTGTCGGCAATCAGTATCTCAACGGGTTTCCAGGTTACTGGCCGCAGGGCGGCAGGTCGTTCGCACCGATCCCCACGCCCGGCCTGCAAGCCTACGGCGCCCCCTGCACGTCGCAGCCCTCGAAAGCCTTTACCTATTATTGCCCCGTCTATACGACCATTTGGAACACGGTCTTCGGCTTTAACTTATTCACGCCGGCGCTCAAACTGAACAACCCACCGAGCCCATACGAAACGTATTACTTTAATGCAAGCTTCAACAAACAATATCAATGGAACTCGCTGCCGCACTGGATCAGCACGGCATCGGAGAACTTTAGCATCAACCGGCAGTTCTCGCGATCGGTCAACACCTACGTCGCCTATCAAATCCTCAACGTCGGCGACCACTACATCAGCGGGGGATACCAGCCGTGCACGCCGGTGAACACGTTCTACTGTCCCCTGAGCTTCACGTCGTTTCGCGGCGTCTCGACCCAGCGCACGACGAGTCTGGGCATGAACCTCGTGCCGACGCCCGAGTTTAATTTCTCGCTGCTTCTGCGGCATCACGATGACTACCCCATTGCGGTGCCCGGCGTCTTTGGGCTCCCGCCGAACAACATCATCGGCCAGCCACTCTACACGTCGTACCTAGGTCAGGCGCCGTACGATGCGACGGGCGACGTGCGCTTCAAGGTATGGTCCCATGCGCTGCTCGACGTTTCGCGGACGTTCTATTGGTACGGCAATCCGTATCGCACGACGTTTTGGCAGCCATCCTTCGTCGTCCAGCTGCTGCCGATATGACGCGCCGCATCTGCTCCCTCGCCGTTTTGGCACTCGCGTTGGTGCTTACCGCCGCCGGCTCGACGGTCGTCGTGAGCGGCCAACTTCTTGCCTTCGAGAGCGGCTACGTCTTCTTCACGACCGGCGACGGGTTCCGCGTCGCGAAGACTCTCGTGATTCGCGATGCTAAGACCGGCGGCGCTACGACGATCAAACCGGCGCCGCGCGTTTGGGCGCGCGCAACATTCGATTTGAGCGGGACGGTCACGGAGCTCGATCTCTCGCGCGATCCGCTGCCCCCGCAGGGCAGTTTCGACGACGTTGCGCGCTTTGCGGTAGCGGCATCCTCGCCGGTTCCCAATCCGGAACTCAGTGCGTACGCGCCGACGCCGGCACCCGGCGCGTCGGTCGCGTCGACCGAGCAATTCACCGGAAAGCCGGTATTGGTCACGTTCATCGTCCAGGTGCCCCCATATACGTCATTTACGGCATCCGTCTACATCAGCACCGATCAAAGCGGTTGGAACGCGCAGGCAATACCGATGGATCGCGTCGACGCGCTGCACTACCAGATCACGCGCCGTTTCGATTCCGGTACGATCTTTCGCTATCTTTACGACCGGGGATCGCTGCAATCGCAAGAGCTCGCGCAGAACGGCCTGGCGCGAGACCCGCGCAACCTCGTCGTGACAAATGCCGACGTACGGGTCATTCGAGATACCGTCTATGCGTGGCAAGACTCGGCGCCCGGCGGGCAGAGCCAGCCGCAGCCCCAGATCATGCCGACGCCGTATAATCCCGCCCCCTTCCCGAATCTTCCGCCGGGTCTACCTCCGCCGCAGCCTCCCCCCGGAAAACCGCCGCGCTAGGGAAACGTCAGCAGGATCGCGTCCGCCCGCGAGCGGCTCTGGTTTGTAATGCGCTGGTCTGGGCGCTTTTTCTCGCGTTAGCGTCGGCTCTCTGCACGATCGCTCACTGGCGTTACGCCATCTTCCGATACGATGTCGATCTCGGCATCTTCACTCAGGTAGTCGCCGGCCTCGGGCACGGATTTTCGAGCACCGCCGAGGGCGGCGTAAACCACCTGCTCGTTCATTGGTCTCCGATTATTGTTACTTCGTGGCCATTCGTACGCGCGTTCGGACCAGTTGGGCTCGAGTACTTTCAGGCAATCGTCGTCGCAGCGGTCGTTTTCCCGATTTGGGGTTTGGCGCAAGCCAGGTTCAGGCCGGCGCCGGCATTCCTTGTAGTCGCAGTCGCGGCGCTCTATCCAATCCTGTGGGCAAACGGCGTCGGGGATTTTCACGAGATGGCCTTCGTGCCGCTTCTCTGCGCAACGCTGGTCTACGCTCTGGATCGACGCCGCTGGACGATGAGTATCGTGACCGCGCTACTGCTGGCTTGCACGAAGGAGGATCAGTTCGTCGTTCTGGCGGCCAACGGTTTGCTCTTCGCGGCAACGGCGCGCGGCGACGCTCAAGCCAAGCGCATCGGCTTGACCATTTTCGGCTTGGCGGTTGCGATGTCGGTAGTGTACTTCGGAGTAGTCCGCCCAGCCTTGAACCCGCACGTCCCGTACGAGTCATTGCGATTCTTCGACTGGACCGGAACTCAAAACGGCGGGCGCGATTCGGTTTGGGTCGTGCTGCTTGCACGCTTGCGGTACGTATTGATAATTCTTGGTCCCCTCGCCTTCCTTCCATGCATCTCGCGGTACGGACTGTTTTTGATTCCCGGATTTATAGAGATATTGAGTTCCCATCAACCCGTAACGGTAATCCCCGGCGCGCACTATAGCGCGCTACTAACGGGTTATGCGTTGGCGGGGTTCGTGGACGGCGCTTCTCGACTGAACGCGCGCAAACCGCGGCTGGTCAAGGGACTTGTAGCGGCGGCCGCCGCCGCATCGGTCTGCGTCGCAATTTTCGCCAGCCCGATGGAGTACTGGTACTATCTTTACCGGCGCCCAAACGTGCACGACGCGCTGCTCGAAGAGACGTTGCGGCGACTGCCCCTCAATGCAGACGTCGGGGCCGAAGACGAAATCTTCGCACATTTAGGCCTCGATCCGCGTGCCTCGGTGAACTTTAACGCGCAGCAATGGTTCGTTTACGACCGGACCCACTATTCGCGACGCTGGCACGAAATCGACGAGCCGGCGGTACGAAGCGCAATTGGGCGCCGCGCGTACGTCGTGACGAGCGACCGCGACGGAATCGTGCTTCTCAAACGATCGAGCTAACGGTTCTACCGCACGGTCAGCGGAACCGCGCGCGCGACGGCGTCGCCGCGCGTGTTGCGCGCGATGACTTGCATCGTGACGTTGCCGCGCACGAACCATGGGAGCGGACCGACGGTGTAGGCCAACGTAAATCGACCTACGCCGACCTTCGAAAGGCTAATGCCGTATCCCCCGACGCGCGCTTCAACGCTGGCGACGTTCGAACTGGTGAGTACGTTTGCAAAAACGCGATCTCCGGGTTGGACGGTCGTCTCGCTCACGGCTATCGCGAGGATTTGCGGCGCGGCATCGGGCCGAAGGCGCGGTGCTGCCTTGACGATGTGCGGCGCGCTCGGAACGGCAGAGGGCGGTGCCCCCGGCGTCGGCGTAATGACGGGCGGCGTGGCCGGCGCAGGCGACGCGGTCGGACGCGTGGATGTTTGCGGTGAAGCTGGGTGGCGCAGGTTCGGCGCCGCCGGCTTCCTCGCCCGAGTACCCTGACTGCAGGCTGCGAGCAAAAGCAACGACGCGGCAATCAAAGCGGTGGAGCGAGCGTTGCGCATGCGTCCCTGCTTCTGGACGGCATGCTCCATTCCGTCTGAGGCAAGCAGCGCCGTGCCGAAGAACGCTGCGCTCGCTCTACTTATGCAGGAGCTTGATCAACATGGCCGACCGGCTATGAGCGTCAGTCTTCCTACGCAAGCTTTTGAAATGATCGTTAACGGTTCCAAGCTTATACAGAGCTCCTTAGCGATTTCGTTACCGCTCTTCCCACTAATAATCAACTCGAGAACTTCAGCCTCGCGCTTCGTTAGTCCGTATCGCTCGGCAGCTTTTCTTAATTCCTCTGTTTCGATCTCGCGTTCGATGAAGACTGCGTAATAGGGAGCGTCCGCCCCCACCAGCCAAACGAGGTGAAGCAAGAACGATCCTATGGTCGTGACCATGCGACGATCTTCGGGCGGCCTCGACGCGAGGATTTCAAACGCTTTTCTCAGGGGCTCCGAAGAGCATATTTCCCCGACCTTAAGCCGGTCGCCAAGCAATTTACGCGCCGCTTGTTCCGCCGCGAGAAGTTTAAAGTGCTCGTCGAAGACCGCTAGGTTCAAGCAGGGCGACTTGATACTCTGATCCAGATTACATTCGGACCCTACTTCGAGTTCGAAGATCACCGACTTACCTCCCAAAGGTAGCGTATCCGACCTGGCGGCTCTCTGTCCCCGTACAGCCGCTACTGTGTCAGAAAACTGTGCGACTAGGGCATTGCTCGGGGCGAGAATTCTCACTTCGTGGGCGTCCGGACCCTTATAAGTCGCAAATAACGATTCGCTCATCAACCGCCGATTCTGGTGTGCTACGACGGTTCGCCGCCTTGTTGCGCCCCGGTTGGAGCATTCCGAAATACTCACGCGACACACGTGCATTTGCTGTTGTGCGACACGAGCAATGTCATACGAAAAGATTCAAGCGCGTTCGACAAGCTGGCAGGGCCTAAGTCGTCGATGTTCGAACTGAAAACGATCGCTGCTGAAAGCCGCTTCTACGGATGCGGCGACATACTCGGCCAGACGTGGAACATGAAGCGCAATCTCGCTTCGGGGATATCGACGACTAGATTGATAAAGTCTACGAAGCGGCGAGTAACGCCGGCGCGCTTGGCGAAAATGGCCAAGTGAGTCCGCTGCGCAAAGATATTACCGTCTGTATATGCGCTGCTCATTTTGCTTTCTTTATATCTGCGAGTAGCGCACAGGTAGCTTCCGCCCAAGGCGGTCAAATCTGGCTGGCATTGAGCGATATTCATCTCAATCCATTCAATCGGTCGTCGAGGCCGAGCGATTACTGGAGCGATTCAAACCTTGCCCTGTTTGAATCGGCGGTGCGCCAGATGAAGCGTGCTGAGCCGAATCCATCAGTCGTTCTGCTGGGGGGCGATTTCCTAGTACACAACTTCGCGATGCATCTCAATGAATCGTGGTTGCCGGAGGCTCCCAATCAGGCCGGGATTCGTACGATGCAGCGGATCGCCTCGGACCTCGGAGCGGCATTTCCTCACGCGCAGTTCGTTCTAGTATTAGGCAATAATGACGTTCCCTGCGGTGATTATCGCAGTGCAGATGGAAGTGGCTATTTGGCGACAGTAGCACGCATCTGGGCCCCGCTGGTGAATCGCCGCGGCACAGCCGCCGATTTTATCCGGTCCTTTGGCCGTCACGGATACTACACCGCGGCCTTGCCGATCCGCGGTTTGCGACTCGTAGCGCTCGACACGACGCCTTGGTCGAGTCAATACCGGGGTAACTGCGGCGCGCGTTGGGCATCCAATGAGATGTCGTGGCTGCAGAGGACCCTACACCGCACCCCTTCCGGTTTGCACAACGTCATTATGATGCACATTCCGCCCGGATACGATCCGTTTTCTACGCAGGTCATTCACGGTTTGCTTCCATGGGCGTTCTTAAAAGCCAATTATAACGAAGCGCTGATTCGGCAGCTCCAGGCACGCGGCAATCGTGTCGGTTATGTAATTGCGGCGCACACCCATCGCTTTGGCTTCCGCGTTGCCGGCAACGTGGCAATCGTCGTACTCGGATCGCTCTCTCCGATCTTCGGGAACAATCCGGCCTTCTATGCTTTGCATGTTTCCGCTTCGGGAGCACTACGCGACATCGATACGTATGCATTCGACGAGTCAAAAGCAGCATGGGTGCATGCGGGTAGCTTCGATCGCTCATGGCGAGTCGGGCACATCGATTCTGATACGCTCGCAGCGCTTCACAGGCGGCTCGGTGACTCTCCTTCACTCCGTCAGGCGTGGGGCGCGCTAGCTAATGGCTGGCCTCCCACGACGGTGGGAGCGGCGGGCCCATGGGCCACCCGCTGGTGGCGCGCTCAGTGGTGCGCGCAAAGCGTAACGGTGCAATTTGCGCAGTGCGCCGGCATCGCTCGGCGCGTGTTATTTTTGCGTTTTTTTGTTATTTCGGCTGCAATCATCGCAGTCGCGGTTCTGGTGATTTTTTCTACACGATTGCTACGCCGTCGAGCACCTGCCTTACCGCGCAGGTAGCGGCTATTTCCCTAGGATCTTGATCAACATCGCGGAGCGGCTATGAGCTGCGGTCTTCCTACGCAAGTTTTTGAAATGGTCGTTAACGGTCGCGCGACTTATGCAAAGCGTCTCGGCGATCTCATAACCGCTCTTCCCACTAATAATCAGCGAGAGCACTCCAACTTCGCGCTTTGTAAGCCCATATCGCTTGGCGGCTTTTTCTAGCTCCTCCGTTTCGATCTGGCGCTCGACGAATATTGCGTAGTAGGGGCCATCCGCCGCGCCGAGCCAGACCAGATGCAGCAGTGACGATCCCACCCGCATGACGGCGCGACGATCGGGGGGCGGTCTCACCGCGAGCTGTTCAAACGCTTTTCTCAGCGCCTCAAGACGAGAACCTTCCATCCCGAGCTGGTCAACAAGCACCTTAAGGGCCCCTTGCTCGGCCGCGACGACCGTAAGGTGCCTATCGAGGACGACGAGATTCAGTAAGGGGGACCGGAGACTATAATCTAGATCGAACTCGGGCCGGATTTCTGGTTCGCCGATCACGAGCTTAGGGTATCAACCCGGTGTCGCCCCTGCATCATACAGCCGCCACTGTGTCAGAAAACCGTATTAGTCGGGGCCGCCGCCTCGCCCGTGCCGCTCATTGCGCGGTGGAAAGGGGCGCCGACGATGCGTGGAAGCTCTCTCGAATGGCTGAATTGCCGACTCCCGCCTTCAGCGTCGTGATTCCTCTCTACAATGAGGCAGCCAATGTGGGACCGCTGCTCGCGCGCATCGCGACTGCGGTCGAAGCGCTGGGTGACCACTTCGAGTACGAAATCGTGCTCGTCAACGATGGAAGCACGGATGGAACGCTGGCAGCGATCCGTGCGGAGATGCGAGCGCGCCGCCGCATCGTACTCGTCAATCTCTCGCGTAACTTCGGCCATCAACTTGCCGCTACCGCCGGCATCGAAGTCGCCTCCGGCGACGCCGTCATTCTGATGGACGGCGATTTGCAAGATCCACCGGAGCTCATCGGAGCCTTCTTGCGCAAGTGGCGCGAGGGTTACGACGTCGTCTACGCCGTACGGCGTTCCCGCAAAGGCGAGAGTCGCTTCAAGTTGTTCACGGCGCGCGCGTTCTACCGGCTCATCAAGCGCCTCACCAAGGTTGCAATTCCGCTCGATACGGGCGATTTTCGCTTGATGAGCCGGCGCGCGGTCGAGGCGGTACGCCGTCTGCCGGAACGTCACCGCTTTCTTCGCGGAATGGTGAGCTGGGTAGGCTTCAACCAGACCGCGATCGAGTACGACCGCGACGTTCGGTACGCCGGCGCGACGAAGTACCCGCTCGCAAAGATGATTCGCTTTGCGATGGACGGGATCACGTCATTTTCGGACGTCCCACTGCGCTTTGCGTCGTACTTTGGCTTCACCGTCAGCGTGGTTGCGTTTGTTTACGCACTCATCGTCATCGCGTTTAAACTTTTCAGCCTGAATCCGCCGGCGTACACGCCCGGTTGGGCCTCGACGATCGTGGCCGTGCTCTTCCTGGGCGGCGTGCAGCTCATGAGCTTAGGCATTCTCGGCGAGTATCTCGGCCGCGTTTACGACGAGGTCAAGGGCCGCCCGCTTTATCTGATCAGCGACATCGAACGGTCTTGAGTGGCCCGTGCTGCCACTGACGTATCGCCCGGTCGTCGATCGGTTCGCGATGCCGGTTCCGCTCGATCCGCTATCAGCCGCGTTTTTCGTCGCGGCGCTGGTCGCGGCGGCCGCGCTGACGGCACGTCGTCCGGTCTACGGTTTGGCTGCGCTCGTGCTCACCACGCCCGTTGCCTTCGCGCATGACGCGCTTGGCACCACGATAACGCTTCCGAAGGCCGTGCTGCTCGGTGTCCTGTTGGGTCTTTCGACGTACCGCGGCTGCGTGAAGTCGTTACGAAACCCTCCAGCGCCGCTGCTCATCGGGGCGCTCTCGCTGCTCTGCGCAGTCACCGCGCTCACGCTGCTCGATGCTTCCGATCGCGGGCCCGTCATCCGAGAAACGCTCAAGATCGTCGAGTATGCGGGATTCTTCGTGGCGGCCTTCCTCTGCTACACGCTCGACCGAGACGACGCGCCCCTGGTCGGCGCGGTGGCGGTTGCGGCGACAGCCGTTGCGCTGTCGGCGCTCGTTCAAGAAATCGTCGGCGCGCCGTCCGGACTCTACATCGGGCAAGCCATCGTCCCGCGCATCGCCGGCCTTCTCGAAGGGCCGAACCAACTTTCGGGCTATTGCGAAATCGCGGTAGCGACGCTGGGTGCTTGGGCGCTCGTTCGACCCTCGGCGCTCATTGGCTTAGCTCTGGGATTGACGGTTTGCGCCGACATCCTTACATTCTCGCGCGCCGGTTGGATGGGGCTTGCCGTGATTGTGGCGCTGCTGGCGCTGCGTGACGGAAGGCAAACCTGGCACGCGTTACGGCCTGCGCTATTTGGCCTTATTGCAGGCTTGGCGGGTGCTGCGTGGTGGGCGGTGTACGCTCACACGCCCGGAGTCCTGCGCGCATCGCTCGAGCCGAGCCTTTATGCGGGCGGCGTAGGAAATCGCAGCGAGCTCTGGCGTGCGGCCTGGCAAATGTGGCTCACGCGGCCGCTCCTCGGCGTCGGCGCCGGCAACTTCGAGTTCGCGCTTCCCGCCTACGGCGTCTTTGGCGTGCGTACGCACGCCAACAGTTGGTATCTTCAATCCTTGGCCGAAGGTGGACTTCTCCTCTTCGGTGCGACGATTGCGCTGCTCGTTGCGGTGATCGCCTCCTTGACCGGGTCGCGCCCGCTGCAACGTCTGCGCTTCTCATCGCCGTGGGTCGTCGCTGCCCTGGCAGCGACGCTCGCGTTGGCCTTGCATCAAATCGTCGACTACCTCGTCTTCTACCCGAAGGTCGGCAGCGCGTGGTGGCTGCTGCTCGGCGTTGCGGCCGCGACGCTCGCGCGCGCGTGAGCGCGCCGACGCCGCAGCCCTTGCTGGTCGTTACCGATTGGGGCGCCGCTGGAGCGGAGCCGCTCGGGGCGTTGCTGGCAGCAGTTGCGTCCGCCGTCTTCTTCTATAAGCGGGTGTTGCAGCGTGCAGATCCCTTACCGCTGCCCATCGTGCTTGCCGCGAGTGTCGCGGGACTTGCCATCGCGTGGTGCGTGCCGGTGCTCTTCTCGAGCGACGTCTACGCGTACGCGGCTTACGGCGAGATGGCTCGCATCGGACTCGATCCTTACGCTCCGGCGCCCGTTCCCGCTTCCGACGCGGTGGTGCGTGCCGCGCAGTTGCAATGGGGAAGCGCGTTTCCGATCTGCGTCTACGGTCCGGCGTTTCTGGGCGTCGCACGCACCATCATGACACTCTTGGCACCGTTGGGGCTTCTCGCGCAGCTCGAGGCGTTCCGGGTGACGGCGTGCGTCGCGTTCTTGCTCTGCGTGGTGCTCGCATACGCCGCGTATTTCGGCGACCGCACGGCGCGACTACGTGCGGCCGCAACGATCGGCTTAAATCCGGTCGCGGTCTGGAGCGTCGCCGAAGGGCACAACGACGCCATTGCGCTGATCTTCGTCCTGTCGGGATTCGTTCTCGTGCACCGGCGGTTTTTCAACATCGGCGCGGCGGTCGTCGCACTCTCGAGTCTTATCAAACTGCCGGGCGTCGCGGCCGCGATTGCGCTCGCATTCGTCGAACGCCGCGCGCGGGTTGGAGCGATCGTAGGAATCGCTCTTGCGCTGGGCTTCTCGCTTCCGCTGGCCGCCGGCGTCGCGACACACCTTGGAGCTCATGGAACCTATGCGCCGCAGGCATCGTTACAAGCGATCGTCGCGCCGATCTCCAGCGTTGCGGCGTGGGCGCTCGCTCTGGCGGTTAGCGCGTTGCTGACGATGCGCGCCGGCAAGCTGCTTGCGCGTCGTGAATCCGAAGCATGGATTTGGCTCGGGCTGGCGGGATGGGTTCTGCTCCCCAACCCATATCCGTGGTACGCCCTCTGGCTCGTCGCACTTGCAGCGCTGGCACCACGAACGCTCGCCGCCGGCGTTGCGATCTTGCTCTCGTTCACCTCGATGTTGCGATACATTCCAGATGCAATCGGCACGCCGAGCGCGCCGTTTGCGGCCGCCTTAGGCATCGTTGCAGCGCTGCCCCTGCTGCAACTCGTTCCGCTGCGTGCCTGGTATAATGAGCGACTCACATGACCGTTGAGACGCTCGATCCCGGACGCGCTTCGCCAGGCCTCGCTCCAACGCTGCTTGCCACGCTCGTCGAATCGAGCCGCCCCTGGCAGAGCACCCTTGAAAGACTGCGTGCCTTGCGCCGCTTACCCGGTCGAAAGCCGGGCGCATACGCACTCCACGAAACCATAGCGGCGGCCCGGCCGGCGCTCCTGGCCTCGATGCAGCAAACATTGGGCGGAACGCTGCTCGTCGTGATGCCGACGCCCGACGCAGCAGAACGGGCCTTTGCGGATTTGCTCTACTACCTTGGCGACGGCACCGACCGCGTCGCGCTCCTGCGTTCGCGCGACGAGGCGATCGGGGCAATCGACAGCCCATCGGAACGAAGTGCGCGCATCGGGCTTCTTGCCGACCTTGCCGACGGCGCCGCGCGCATCGTTTTGACTCCGATTGCCGCGGTGCGTCAGCACGTGACGGCGCGCGCGCGATTCGAAGAGCTGCGCTTCGTTTTGCGTACGGGTGAGGAGACCGGCTGGGAGCGCCTGGGGGAGCGGCTCTTTGCGCTCGGTTATGCGCGTCGCGACGTCGTCAGCGCGGTCGGAGAATACGCAGTGCGCGGCGGAATCGTCGACCTTTTTGCCGCAACCGCGGATACTCCGGTCCGCATCGAGTTCTTCGGCGACCGCATCGAGTCCATGCGCGCCTTTGCCATCGAATCGCAGCGCAGCAGCGCATCCGTCGATTCACTCGTGGTTGCACCGTGGAACGAGGAGATCGACCAAACCGCGATGCTCTTCGAGTATCTCCCCGCCGACGCGACGATCGTGCTCGACGAGCCTGCGACCATCGCAGCGGTTGCCGAAGCGCTCGACGAAGAGCGCGCTCGCGAACGGCACACGCTGCTTGCCGGCGATGGCGATGAGACGGCGCTGCTGGCAGATTCTTCTGCAACGCCCGCGCCGCTCGCGGAGCTCGGCAGCCATATCGCGCAACTCGCGACGCTCGTCCTTCCCGGCGCAATCGAAGGCGGTGCTCCGTCGCTCGATTGGATGCCACCGGTGCTCGATTCGTTCGTCTTTGAATGCCGGCCGGTCGAGCATTTCAATCGCCAAATTTCGCTTTTCGCCGACGCGATGCGCGAGTGGAGTGCGAGCGGTGAAACCGTGTACATCGTGAGTGCCGCCGTTTCGCGGACCGTCGATCTGTTGCGAGCCGCGAACATCGAGATCGGACGACGCGCTCGCGGCGGCGTGCTAATCGACCATGGCTCGATCGAAGCCGGCTTCCGCATTCCGGGTCTTCGTCTGCGCGTCCTCGGCGATCGCGAAATCTTTGGAGCGCCGCCAAAGCGCGTCAAGATTCGCGCCGTCAAAGAAGGCGTTCCCGTTACGCTCGCCGATCTGCGAGTCGGCGACTACGTCGTTCACGCCGTGCACGGCATCGGCCAATATCTCGGTCTGCGCGCCGAAACGATCCTCGGTGCCACTCAAGATTATTTGGATCTGCGGTACGCCGGGAGCGACCGGATGCTGGTGCCGGTTACGCAGATGCATCAAATCGCCAAGTACTCGGCAGGCGAAGGCCACTCACCGCGCCTCTCCAAGATGGGCGGCGCCGATTGGGCCCGCACGAAATCGCGCGTCTCCGAAGCGCTGGGTAAAATTGCCGACGAGCTCGTGGCGCTCTATGCCGAGCGCGAGATGTCGCGCGGCTTCGCATTCGGTTCCGATACGACCTGGCAGGCCGAAATGGAAGAAGCCTTTCCCTACGAGCCGACGCCCGATCAGCAAAAAGCCTTCGATGCAACGAAGGCCGATATGGAGTCGGCGCGTCCGATGGACCGGCTGATCTGCGGCGACGTCGGCTACGGCAAGACCGAAGTCGCGATGCGCGCCGCTTTCAAGGCGATCGCGGATAAGAAACAAGTCGCCGTCCTCGTGCCGACGACGCTGCTCGCCGACCAGCACTATCGGACTTTTAGCGCGCGTTTCGGCGCCTTTCCGGTGCGTGTCGAAGAGCTCTCCCGCTTCACGCCAAAGGCCGATCAAAAGCGCATCCTTCGCGATCTCGCCGAAGGAAAGGTCGACGTGGTGATCGGGACGCATCGGCTCCTTCAAAAAGATGTCGCTTTCGCCGACCTCGGACTGATCGTAATCGATGAGGAGCAGCGTTTCGGCGTGATGCACAAGGAGCGCCTCAAGGGCTATCGCGCCAGCGTCGACGTTATGACGCTTTCCGCCACGCCGATTCCGCGCACGCTTCACATGTCGTTGGTCGGCGTTCGCGACCTCTCGTTGATTCAGACCGCACCGAAGAATCGGATGTCGATCAAGACGCTCGTCGTTCCCGGCAGCGACGCGGTTGTTCAGCGCGCGATTGCTGCCGAGCTCGACCGCGGCGGACAAGTCTACTATTTGCACAACCGCATCGAGTCGATCTATGCGGTACGCAACGCGCTGGAGCAGCTCGTGCCGCGCGCGCGCATCGGCGTCGGGCACGGTCAGATGCGCGAAGCAGAAATCGAGCCGGTCATGCAGCGCTTCATCGATGGCGAGCTCGACGTGCTCGTGGCTACGACGATTATTGAGAACGGCATCGACATTCCCAACGTCAATACGATGATCGTCAACGATGCGGATCGCTTCGGCCTCGCGCAGCTCTACCAACTGCGGGGACGCGTCGGGCGGTCAAACCACCAGGCCTATTGCTACCTGCTCTATCAAGGACACAAGGCCTTGACGGAAGAGGCCAAGGCGCGGCTCGAAGCAATTCGTGAGTTCGCGCACCTCGGCGCCGGTTTGCAGATTGCCATGCGCGATCTCGAGATACGCGGCGCCGGCAATCTGCTCGGCTCGGCTCAGTCGGGCTTCATCGCCTCGGTCGGGTTCGATGCGTACTGCGAGCTGCTGGCCGAAGCAATCGCGCAACGCCGCGGCGCACCCGAGGCGCTGGAGGATCGCCGGGAAGCGGTCATCGACGTCAAGATCGATGCCTTCATTCCAAACGATTACATTTCACAGGTCTCTCAGAAGATTGCCGTCTACCAGCAGCTTGCAAAGGCCCGAACCGAGGCGGAAGTGGAAGAGGTTGCCGCGGGCGTCCGGGATCGCTTCGGCGTCTTTCCGAAGCCCCTGGCGAATCTGGTCGAGCTCACGAAGCTTCGCGCCATTGCGCTGCGCAAGCACGTGACGCGGGTCGTTGTCGACGAGCGCCGACTGACGCTTGGCGTCGGTTCCGGGTTCCAGCTCGATCCGGCAGCCCTCCCGAAGTTCCAGTCGCTTACCAAGAATCGTTTCCGTTTCGGCGAAGGCCGGATTCTCGTGGAGCTGCCCGCAACCCAAGCCTGGATGCCGCTCCTGCGCAATCTGCTGGAGGCGATCTAGCGCCTTAGAGGAGCTCTCCTATTGCGCTCGAACCAGGGCGCCGTGATGCGGGGCCTCGGGCCCCGCTTACTATGCACTCCAAAAACTTTTCGTAACGGAGCAACGATGTCGAAAGCCCTACGTATTACCGCGGGCCTCGCGAGCCTTCTGATGGGCACGTCCATAGCGGCCTGCTCGGGCGGCGGCGCGGTCGCGACGGTGAATGGCCAACCGATCAGCCGGTCCACCTTCGATAGCCGCCTCGAAGCGAGCCCTATGGGACGTACCGTCCTGCAGCAGCTCGTCCAAGAGACCCTGATCGAACAGTACGCCAAGAACAACAACATCTCGGTAAGCAATGCGGAGATCGACGCACGCGAAACCCAGATCAAGGCGAATTTCCCAAGCGGTTCTTGGGACGAGATGTTGAAGTCGCGCGGCTTGACCGAAGCCGACGTACGCTCCGCGCTGCGCGAGCAGCTCATCCTCGATAAGGCGCTCGCCAAAGACGTGACGATAAGCCCGGCGCAGATCCGGGATTATTTCAACAAGAACCGGGCGTCGTTCGACAAACCCGAACAAGTGACGGCGCGTCACATTCTCGTACCAAATTTGGCGCTCGCGAATACCGTCGAAGCGGACTTGAAAGCGGGACAGAGCTTTTCGGCGCTCGCCAAAAAGTACTCAACCGATCCGGGCAGCAAGGACAAGGGCGGCGAGCTCGGCTCGTTCCGTCGCGGACAGATGGTGCCGGCGTTCGACAAGTACGCGTTCTCCGCGCCAATTGGTGCGATTAGCCCGCCGATCAAATCGCCGTTCGGCTATCACATCATTCAAGTTGAGTCGCGCACGCCGGGCCAGAAGGCGACGATCGCCAGCGCTACGCCGCAGATTGTGGATACGCTACGTCAGCAGCAGGAAGCGCCTCTGATTCAACCGTTCTTGCAAGGCCTTCAGCAAAAGGCCACGATCGTCGTGAACGATCCGCAGTTCGCGGGACTCTTCGCGACGCCGGGGGCGCCGCCCGGGGCCGCAACGCCCGCTTCTCCGGCAGCAAGCTCGGCGGCTTCTCCGGCACCGGCTACGACGAAGTAGGTCGCCACCGCTGCATCGCGGGGCAAGCACGAAAGTTCTCCGAACGTCGTAACGTGTTGGTTCGTATCGCGGGTCTGGGTCCGGGTGATCCCGGACTCTTGACCATCGGCAGCCTTGATGCGCTGCGCGCGATCGGAAGGGCCGTCGTCTTGCTCGCGCCGCCCGATTTGACGAGCTATCTCGAGCGAAACGGCATTCAGATTGTGCGCGGAATGGTCGACGATGCGGGATTGCTCGTGCGTGGAAGCGCCGACGAGATCGCGCGCTTCGCGGACCGGCTCGCCGAAAGGCCGGAGGGTTCGCTGGGACTCGGCGTACTCGGAAATCCGCTCTCGGATTTCCCCGGGCTTCCTCCACTGCTGCGCGTGATGGAAGCGCGCGGCATTGCCGCGCAAATCGTGCCGGGCATGCCGCGCGCAACACTATCAGCCTCCATCGCGATGCCGCTCGTGCCGCTTCCGCCGCAGTCGGTGCATTACTCATGGGACGACTTGGTTGAAATCATGGCTCGCCTGCGGATGGGCTGCCCGTGGGATCGCGAGCAGACGCATCGCACCCTGGTTCCATATCTCATCGAAGAGACGTACGAAGTCGTCGAAGCGATCGAAATCTCGCAGCTCGACGGGCTCTGTGAAGAGCTCGGCGACTTGCTCCTCCAAGTGCTTTTCCACGCTCAGCTCGCCACGGAGGTAGGGAAGTTCGGCATCGCCGACGTCGTCGACGCGCTCTCCAACAAGATGGTTCGACGCCATCCCCACGTTTTCGGCGACGCGGTGATCGAAGACGTCGACGCGCAATGGCGCAATTGGGAGCGACTCAAAGCATTGGAGAAAACCGGCCGCCAACGCCGCACCCGCCTCGACGGAATTCCCAAGCACCTCGGCGCGCTGCAACGAGGCCAGCGGATGCAGGAAAAGGCCGCTCGCGTCGGCTTCGATTGGCCCGACGTTTACGGCGTTCTCAACAAGCTCTCCGAAGAGCTGCGCGAGCTTGCCGATGCGCGCCGCCGCCCTCAGGACGATCCGCAGGTGCGCGAAGAGCTCGGCGACGTCTTCTTCACCCTCGTCAACCTCTCGCGTGCGCTCGGTATCGACGCCGAGACCGCGATGCGCGAGGCAAACGAGAAGTTTTACCGGCGGTTCGCGTTCATGGAAGAGCGCGCCGCCGCCGGTGGAAAGAATCTCTCCGATCTGTCGCTCGACGAACTTGAGGAACTATGGGAACTAGCGAAGGCTTAAGTGCGGTCCTGCGGGTGCGCATGAGCTCACTCGACGCGCATTATGGCGGCGGACTCGTCGACGGAGCGCGCATGCTGGCCCTTTTTGGCGACGTCGCCACCGAACTGCTCATTCGAATCGACGGCGACGAAGGACTCTTTGCATCGTACGACAGCGTCCAATTCGTCGCGCCGGTCTATGCGGGTGATTACATCGAAGCGCAGGGGCGGATCGTAAGAGTCGGCAAGACGTCGCGACGGATGGAGTTCGAAGCGCGCAAAGTCATCGCCGCGCGCCCCGAAATCGGCGAGAGCGCCGCGGACGCGCTCGATCCGCCGATCGTCGTCTGCCGCGCGACCGGCACCTGCGTTACGCCGAAAGCGAAGCAACGGAAGTAGCGCCGGCGATCGCTGGGCACGGCATTTCTCGCCAAAAAGGTTTCACATCTCTTGTAATTGAGTAAAGGAGCTGTGCATGTCTCTTTCGGCCTTTGCCCGGTACGCCGTCGGCGCTCTCTGCGCAGCCGAGCTGCTTGCCGCATGTAGGGGTGGCGCTCCCTCCGGCGGCGCCTTGCCCGGCGCGCAATCGCCGGCCTCTTCCCGCGCTTTTCCCAACGCATCCATGATAGCCATGACCAATAGCATCGGTGCGGTGCCGATTCGGCACCTCAATCGCGGCAGATCCTGGATTCGGCCCGACGCCCACAAGCAGTGGCTGCTCTACGTCTCCAATGCGTCGAGCGGCACGATCGACATTTACAACTATCGCGTGCAGGCTGGAAAGCTCTACGGGCAGATCACGGGCTTGAGCTTCCCGTACGGCCAGTGCGTCGATCGCTCCGGTAACGTGTACGTCGTCGACAACGATACGGCGAAAATCTACGAATATGCTCACGGCGGTACGACCCCAATCGCAACCGCGACCGACAATTACGGCAAGCCCGTCGGCTGCTCGGTCGACCCAACCAGCGGCAACGTCGCGATCTCCAACTTCAGCGGTGCGACCAGCAACAGCGCCGGCGGCGTCGACATCTTTACGGGCGGCTTGACCGGAAGCCAAGCCTACTACACGAACCCGAACCTCTACCGCGTCTTCCCCGGCGCATACGATCCCCACGGCCATTTCTTCGCGCAAGGCACGGATTATTCGGGAACGTCGAACTTCGCCGAGCTTCCTGCGCGCAAGAAGAAATTTACGATGCTGACCGGGTTGACGATTGCATTTCCCGGAAGCGTTCAATGGGACGGCTACTATCTCGCCGCTACCGATCAGGATTACCAATACGCCTATACCACGATGATCTACCGCGTTACCGTATCCGGTTCGAAGGTAACCGTCGTGCGCTCCACCCACCTCACCGATAACTGCTATCCGGGTTATGATTATATGGTTGCCATACAGCCGTTCGTGACCGGCACGAACCGCAAGCAGAACGCCGTCGTGGCAGGCAACCTCAACTGCCCCAATCGCGTCGGCTTCTGGAACTACACCAAAGGCGGCAATCCCAAGCGGACGCTGCCGTCGTCGATCGCTCCGGGAGCAACCTACGGTCAATCTGTCAGCCCGCCATCGAACGGCGGCTAATCTCGCAACGAGCATCGAGGTTCTAAGCCTTAGGCTAGGCGTTCGTGGGTTTTGCGCTTCCAGACGAACTCGTAGTAACAGAACTGAAGAACGAGCCCGGTGCAGTACGCGATCGGATAGCCGAGCCAGACGCCGTCGAGCCCGATGCGATGCATCAGCAAGTACGCCGCCGGAACTTCGACGCCCCAGATCGAGAAGATGCCGATTGCGGTCGGCCACAGGACGGTGCCGCTTCCGCGCATGACGCCGCTGAGCACCGCGGAGTTACCGAAGATCGCGTAACTCCACAAAGTGATCATCAGCAGCTGGTGCGCGATGTCGAGCGTCCGCACGTCGGTGATAAACCAGCCTAAAATAAACCACGCAAAAATGTAGCACGTTCCGATGAGCACGGCGCCGATCGCGTAATTCAACCCGACGGCCGAACGAATCACGCTGCCAAGCTTGTCCGAGCGCCGCGCGCCGATGCATTGCGCGCCGAAGATTGAGGCCGCGATCCCGATCGAAATCGCCGGAAATTGCACGTAGCTGACGACCTGGTTGACCGCACCGTAGGCGGCGGTCGCGCTCGATCCGAAGCGGTTCACGAACGAGATCACGGCGAGCTCGGCGAGCGAAACCATCATGACCTGTAGACCGGTAGGAATTCCGATGCGAAGGACAGCTCCGAGGATTTTCCAATCGATCAGCAGATCGTCGAGCATCTCGCGATCGAATTTCAACGGATGATCGCGCCGGTTGAGGTAGTACAGTAGCCACGCGAGGGCCGCGGCATTGGCGATCAGATCCCGCAACTGCGGCGCTCACAACGCCCAGCTTTGGTAATCCGAAGACCCCGAGAATAAAGAGCGGGGTGATCGCGATTGCCAGCAGGCTCGACACGATGAGGGCGTAAAACGGCGTGGTAGAGTCGCCCGTACCTCGCAGGATCGTCGCGTAGACGAAATAGACGAAGAAAACCGGCATGGTCAGGAAGATGACTCGTGCATAGGCGTCCGATTGCGCGATGATGTCGGGGGGCGTCGCCAGCCAGCTCAATACCGTCGTCGATCCAAGCGCTCCGACGACTGCCACGATGATGCCCAAATAGAGCGCTGCACCCAGAACCGTGCCGGCAACCCGCTTCACCTTATGATGGTCGCGTGCGCCGAAAGCCTGCCCGATCAAGACGCTGCTTCCGCTCGAGACGCCGAATACGAACGAGAATAAAAGGAAGACGATCGGAAAGACGGCCGAGACGGCGCCCAGCGCCGGCGTCGAAATCAAGCGTCCGATCCAGATGCTCGCCATCGTCTGCGACGCCGATTGCAAGACGTTGCTGAGCATCAATGGGACGAGAAAGACGAGGAGGATCTGCCACATCGGCTTCCCCTCCTCGAAAACATTGACTCCGTGGCGGCGCGCCGCCTGAGCTTGCGCCATCGCGGCGAATCCTACTCCTCGGCTAAAAGTCGATAGATTTCTTTGCGAGTTTTATCGAGCAACTCGCGGACGACCTCGATAGTTTCAGGCTTCGAGGAAGGACCCAGCTGCGAAACGGATTGCATCAGCCTGCCCATCGAATCGCGTAATCGTGCAGCCGCATCGCTTCCCGTTTTCTCTTCTTCGTCATGATCCTCGTTAAGAAAGCGCTCGAGCTCGGCGGCGTGCTCGCCAAGATGCTGGCGTCCCTGCTCGGTGATCTCGTAAATGCGCCGTTCGCCTTCTTCGCGGCCGGTGATCAGTCCGGCCGCCTCGAGTGCGGCCAGCAACGGATAGACCGAGCCCGCACCGCCGCCCCATCCCTTTTCGCGAAACTCTCGCATAAGGTCGTAGCCATGCCGCGGGATTTCCGCCAAGAGCTTTAGCATGGCAAACTTCAAAACTCCCCGGCGCAGCCGGCGCATGCCGTGCCGCCGATGATGCGTTCGCCCCTTCGCCAAAATGAAGGCTCCCGGTCACGCCAAAAACCGATATCCATTCGCAGCACCTCCTTTGCTCGCAATAGTATTCGATATATCGCTATCTGTCAAGTTAGATTGCACTGCTTACAAAGCCTGGCTTGCGGGCGCGCCGAAGCACGCTTCGTGCGCCTCGACAAGTTCATGAAAGTTTCGCGGCTGGCGAAACGGCGGAGC
This sequence comes from Vulcanimicrobiota bacterium, assembly GCA_963719905.1. Taxonomy (GTDB): domain Bacteria; phylum Vulcanimicrobiota; class Vulcanimicrobiia; order Vulcanimicrobiales; family Vulcanimicrobiaceae; genus Cybelea. The sequence goes on along the minus strand of CAVRDR010000002.1, from coordinate 322,876 downwards.
GAGGCGCATGAAGCGCTGGAACACGGGCGTATCACGATGGGTGGAAGGCCGCTCAAACCCGGCTACCAAGTGAAGCCGGGCGACGAGCTGGAGATCCATTACGCCACCAAGTTCGTGACGGTGCGGGTGCGCGAGGTGCCGCTGCGCGTCACGCCGGGCGTTAGACCCGGCGATCTCTACGAAATCCTTGAGTCGCGCAAGGACGATGCCCAGTGGCTATGATATCGGCCGATACCAAAGACGCGCTCGCGCGCGACGTGCCGACAGCCAATCATTGCCGCGAAGCGCTGCTTGCCGCCCTCGCACTCTACGGGAGCCCCCGCGGCGAGTTCGTCACTCATCGCAATGCCGTCGCTCGCCTCTTCTGGTCGTTGCTCGACGAACGCAAAGCGCATCCGATCGAAACGCGAGCCGCAACGCGCCTGCAACGACTGCCGACGTTTGCGATTTCGCTGCCGCCGCGCTTGGGGGTCACGCCCCCCAAACCGGCGCGCAAATGCGACCGTCTCATGGAGGTTCGTGCGGCCTTTCTTGCGTGCGGTTCGCTCGCTGCCGGCGCGCACGGGTACCATCTGGAGTTCGTCGCGCGCGGCGACGACGCCGCAACGCGCTTGAAGTGGATGCTGCGCAGCGCCGGCGTTCCTCCCAAACAAGCGCGCCGCAAGAGACGCGCGGTGCTGTACTACAAAGACTTCGATGCGATCGTCGAGCTGCTAACGCAGATTGGCGCGTTCGCCGCGGTGCTGCAGCTCGAAGACGTGCGAGCGCTGCGCGAAACGAAGAATCGCATCCATCGTCTCGTCAACACCGAGGCAGCGAATCTCGAACGCATCGCGCAAGCGGCGGCATCCCAGCGCCGCGTCATCGAGTACCTGCGCAATGCCTACGGCCTGGCGCGCCTCACGCCCCCATTGCGCGAAGTCGCAGAGCTGCGTCTCAGGCACCCCGACGAGTCTCTTACGGAACTGGGGCGTCGCTGCAATCCACCGATCGCAAAACCGACCGTGAGTAGCCGCGTCGGAGCGCTCAGCCGGCTCGCCGACCACCTTCGCGCCGTGCAGGTGAGCGCGAAACCTGTCCGGTAAACGCGCTTATGCGCATCGGAATAAACGGCTTTGGCCGCATCGGACGAAATTTTACCAAGGCAATCGTGGAGCGTCATCCGGAGATCGAGATCGCGGCCGTCAACGATCTCATCGACGCGAAGCAATGCGCCCACCTTTTCAAGTACGATAGCAACTACGGAACCTACGAAGGCAACGTTGAAGCGCAAGACGGCGGACTGAGGATCGACCGCCAGAAGATCCGCGTCTTCGCCGAGCGCGATCCGGCCAAGCTGCCGTGGAAAGATCTCGGCGTCGATGTGGTGATCGAATCGACCGGACTCTTCACCGATGCCGCCAAGGCGCGCGCTCACATCGACAGCGGCGGCGCGAAGAAAGTTATCATCTCCGCGCCGGCCCAAGGCGAAGACATCACGATCGTGCTCGGAGTGAACGCAGACCGCTACGACCCCGCCAAGCACCACGTAATCTCGAACGCGTCATGTACGACGAACTGCCTCGCGACGGCCGTGAAACCGATCATCGATGCGTTCGGCTGGGTCAAGGGTTTCATGACGACAATCCATTCCTATACCAACGACCAAAACGTGCTCGATGGGCCGCATAAGGATCCACGCCGCGCGCGAAATGCCGCCACCAACATCATACCGACCTCGACTGGAGCAGCCAAAGCGCTTTATCTGACGATCCCGGAGGTGAAGGGACGTTCGACGGGTTTGCGCTACGCGTGCCGACGCCGACGGTTTCGATGATTTACTTGGTCGCGCAGACGCGCAAGCCGACGACTCGGGCCGAACTCAATGAGACCTTGCGCCGCGCTGCCGATGGCGACCTGCGCAAGTACGTTGCATACACCGAAGACGAACTCGTTTCGAGCGACTTCAAGAAAGATACGCACAGTTCGATCATCGACTCGAAGCTGAACAACGCCAATGGCGATCTCGTGCAGATCGCCGCTTGGTACGATAACGAATGGGGCTATTCGTGCCGGCTCGCCGAACTCACCGAAATGATTCTCACGGCAATTCCAGCCAAAGTTTAGGCTCCAGGTGCCGTTTCGGCGATTGGCAGAGCTCGACGTTTCAGGAAAACGCGTTTTGGTGCGCGAGGATCTCAACGTCCCGATATCCGAGGGAAGAATCCTCGATTACGGGCGCATCGATGCAGCGATTCCAACGCTGCGTTGGCTGCACGAGCACGACGCGCGCACGATCGTTCTCTCGCATTTGGGCCGTCCGGACGGCAAGCCCGATGCGCGCTTCTCGCTTCGCCCGGTCGCACAGGCGCTCTCGGATCGGCTCGACATCGCCGTTGCGTTCGTGGACGACTCGGTGGGCGCGACGGTCGAAGATGCCGTCGCGAACTTGCGCGACCGCGACGTGCTCCTGCTCGAAAACCTCCGCTTTCACCCCGAAGAAGAACGCAACGACCTGGATTTCTCTAAACGCCTCGCACGGCTCGGCGATCTTTATGTGAACGACGCTTTCGCAACCGCTCACCGCGCGCACGCCTCGACCGAAGGCCTCGCGCATCTGCTTCCCAACGCCGCCGGCTTTCTGATGGAAGCCGAGCTTCGAGCGCTGGGGCGCCTCGTCGACCGGCCCGCAAAGCCGTTCGTCTGCGCGATCGGCGGCGCGAAGATCAAAGACAAGATCGGTCTGCTCGAGCACCTCTGCGCGCTCGTAGATGCCTTGTGCGTCGGCGGGGGAATGGCGAACACGATCCTTGCCGCCTCGGGCGTCGACGTCGGAACGTCGTTGCGGGACGACAACCTCGAGCCCGCTCGGCGAATCTTGACGCTCGCCAAAGAACGCAACGTGGCGCTCGGACTTCCATCCGACGCCGTCGTTGCACCGCGCGTGGACGCGGAAGCAGAGGCGCACGTCGTTGCAATCGACGCCATCGGGAACGAGATGATCCTCGATATTGGTCCCCAGACTGCGCAGGCGTACGCGCGGACCATCGAAGGGGCGAAGACCATTGTCTTCAACGGACCAATGGGCGTCTACGAGCGCAAGGCGTATCGACGTGGAACGCAGATCGTCGGCGAAGCTATCGCCCGGGCGACCGCCGCGGGAGCGGTCAGCGTCGTCGGCGGCGGCGATGCGGCAGCGGCTGCTCACATGCTGGGCTTTGGCGCAAAGACGACCTTCGTCTCAACCGGCGGTGGCGCGACACTCGAATATTTGGAAGGCAAGCCACTTCCCGGAGTAGCCGCCCTTGAATCCTAGGCTCGCCAGAACGATCATCGCAGGGAATTGGAAGATGCACAAAACGGCGGCCCAGACGGACGCCTTTCTTGATGCGTTCCTTCCGGAAAGTGCGACGCTGCCGGCTGCGGTCGAGATCGTCGTCGCGCCGCCCTTTACGTCGATTCCCTCGGCCTCGCTACGATTGCTCGGCACGAAGGTGCGCTTGTGCGCGCAGACGATGCACTGGGAGCTGCAAGGCGCGTTCACCGGCGAGATCAGCGCGCCGATGCTGCGGGAGTTTGGCGTAACGCACGTCATCCTTGGTCATTCCGAGCGGCGCACGCTCTTCAACGAGACGGATCATACGGTCAACTTGAAAGTTCACACTGCGCTCGCGCAGGGGCTCACGCCGATTGTAGCCGTCGGGGAAACACTCGACGAACGCAAAGCCGGGCACACGGACGACCGCGTTGTCGCGCAGACGCGTGCCGCATTCGACGGCGTTCCAAGCGCTTCGCTTGAAAGCGTGCTCCTCGCGTACGAGCCGATTTGGGCCATCGGCACCGGCGAGAGTTGCGATCCCACCGAGGCCGATCGCGTCATGGCCACGATTCGGTCCTGCCTGCCGGGCCTCGACGTAACGCCGATACTTTACGGCGGGAGCATGACGGCGGCAAACGTCGCCTCGTACGTCGAGCGGCCGAACGTCAACGGCGGGCTCGTCGGCGGCGCGTCGCTCGATCCCGCTGGCTTTGCCATGCTCATTTCCAACGCCGCCGTTCGCCCGTAAGGATGAAGTATCGCCCGCTCGTCCTTGCGGTGCTCGATGGCTGGGGTTGCAGAGATGCCACGCACGGTAACGCGATTGCGGCTGCTAAGCTTCCGCACTGGCGGGCGTTGTTGCAGCGGTATCCGCACACGGCGCTCGATGCCTCGGGTCAAGCGGTAGGACTTCCTGACGGCGTGATGGGCAACAGCGAGGTCGGGCACATGAATCTCGGCAGCGGGCGCGTCGTTAATCAAGGCGTTACGATCATCGACGCCGCGATCGCCGACGGCGACTTCGCGAAGAACGAAACGCTGCACCGGGCCTTCCTGCACGTTCAGCGCAGCGGCGGACGGCTCCACCTCATGGGCTTGCTTTCGGATGGTCGCGTTCACAGCTCGATCGTCCATTGCTTCGCCTTGATCGATGCCGCCGTAGCGGCGAATCTTCCGTTCGCCGTCCATTGCTTTCTGGACGGACGCGACACGCCACCGCGCTCGGCACTGCACTACGTCGAGCAGCTCGAATCAAAACTCGCCGCAGCGGGTCGCGCCGGATCGATCGCGAGCGTTACCGGTCGCTATTATGCGATGGACCGCGACCGGCGCTGGGAGCGTACGTTCCTGGCCTACGACCTGCTCGCGAACGGACACGCCGAGCACCGCGCCGCCGAGGCGCAAACCGCGGTCCGCGAGGCTTACGCGCGAGGTGAGGACGATGAGTTCGTTTTGCCGACGATTGTCGCGCAGCCGCGCCCGATCGAGGACGGCGATGCTTTCGTCTTCTTCAACTTTCGCCCCGACCGCGCTCGCCAGCTCACTACCGCCTTCAACGCCGGCACCACGATCTATTTCGACGACGGTTTCGGCGTCTTCAAGTCGAAGCGCTACCGTAATCCGCTCTTCGCTACGATGACCAAATACGACGAAACGTACACCAATCCAGTACTCTTTGGCCCGCGTCCGCAATACGACACGTTCGGTGAAGTCCTTGCGAAAGAAGGCTTGCGCCAGCTCCGTCTAGCCGAAACCGAGAAGTACGCCCACGTGACGTACTTCTTTAACGGCGGCCGCGAAGACCAAATTCGAGGGCGAAGAGCGTATCCTCATCCCGTCGGATCGTTCGGTGCCAACTTACGATCTCGCACCGGCCATGCGCGCGCGCGAAATTACCGACGCGGCCGTGAATGCGCTTGCGAGCGCGCAATACGACGCGATTATCATGAACTACGCAAACGCCGACATGGTCGGACATACCGGAACCTGGCAGCCTACGATCGCGGCCGTGGAAACGATCGACGAGTGCCTCGAGCGTCTAACCGATGCGACATTGGCGGCGAGCGGATTTCTTGCGCTTACGGCCGATCACGGCAATGCCGAAGAGGAGCTCGACGCGCAGAATAACCCCGTCACCGCACATACCACCAATCCCGTGCCGCTCGTCTTCATCGCACGTGGCCTGCGTGGCACCTTCGCGAGCGGCGGCAAGTTGGGTGACGTCGCGCCAACCCTGCTCTCCATCATGGAGCTTCCCATCCCCGAGCGCATGACCGGCCGGAATCTTTTTACGCCCGCGTAGCGGCAGCCCGCAAAAGCTCAGAGGAATCACAGCCTGCTCTGAGTGCTTTACCAGGCTGTCGTGAGAGAGTGGCGGCATGGACGCCTACGACGTGCTGTTCGTAACGAAAGCGTTAATCTATTTCGTGTTCATCGGCACGGCGACCGTAGCGGTAGCCGTGCTTGCGCACTTGTTGCCGTTGCGTGGTTAGGAGCCTGCTCCGTCTGCGCGGTAGCAACCGCTGGCATCCACCACGACGCGCCGATCTCCGACGACGATCGCGCGGATGCGGTGATCCCAGAAGCAGAGAACGCGCACCGCCGCAGGCCGAAGTTTTGCGATGATCTCCCGCGCCCGCTGTGAGACGGCAACGGCATCCTTGACCCAGCGCGGTTGATCGTGCGGTAAGAGTGCCGTTTCGAGTTCGGCATCGGCAACGGCCGGGACGACGGCTTCCGAGCGGCTAGCGCCGACCTGCAATGGAACGGTTGCGGCACTCTCTTCAAGCTCAATACGTCGCAACATGAGCGTCGCGTTTAAGCCGCGCAATCGCGCTGGTATGCAGCTGCGAGGCGCGTTGCGGTGAGATTGCTAAACGCCTGCCCACCGCGCGCAGCGAAGTTTCGTTGTAGTAGTGGAGCAACAGCACCTCACGTTGGCGCGGCGGCAAGCCTCCGAGAAGTGCCGCGAGTTCCGCGCTCTGCGAGCGTCGCTCGACGATGCGCGCGGGATCGTCGCTCCAATCGTGAGCCAGCGCCTCGCCTCTCGGCAGCGGAGCGTCCAGCGAGAGGGGCTGCCCGCGGTACGCGGCAGCCAGCGCTCGACGATATCCCGGACAGCGCACCTCCATCTCGGCCGGCGTCGGAACGTCGCCCCGCTCGGCAGCCAGCGCGTAACGCTGATTCTCGCCGTCTCGAACGATTCGACGCGCGCGCTCGGAGACGGGATCCATCCGCCGTATTCCGTTGAGCATCGCGCCGGCGACGAGCCGGCGCGCATAATCCGCGAGCTGCGGACCGCGTAAAGGATCGAAGGAATCTACGGCGCGGATCAGCCCGACGCATCCATCGCCGACGAGATCGTCGAGATCGAGGCCCGGAACGAGTCGCTTGAGCCGGCGCGCGAGCGTGCGCACCAGCGGTAGCAGCGTTCTTACCGACACGTCGCGAGCCGTCGGGTCGATCACGGTTCACTCTCCAAACGCGATGCGAGAAGCGCGGCGAATCCGCGTTCGTCGCGTGCAGCGATCTCTCGCGCGAGGAGGTCGAGCTCGTAGTCACCGAGCATGCCGACACCCGCGATCATCGGCCGCAGGATGGGCACGAGCAGCATCGACTCGATGGTCTCGCCCGCGCGACTGGCAGTAACGCTATCCACGCTGGAGGTTGTTGGCGATGCGCAGCATCTCGTCGGCCGCTTGGACGCCTTTCGCGTTGGCTTCGTAGGCTCGCTGCGCCGTGAGAATTTGCATCATCGCATCGATGATCGTGACGTTCGATTCCTCGAGCATGCCGAAGCGCAGTTTGGGACCGTCGTCGCCGCCGGGCACGATTTCGCGAGCCTTTCCCGAAGCCGGTGTGGCTTCGAAGAGCGCTCCGTCGATCGCTCGCAACTCTTGGGGAGCAGGGAACTCCGCGAGACGGACGTGTCCGATGATACGAGCGCCTTGAGCGAACGTGGCTCGAACGGCGCCGTCTGCGCTGACGGTCGCGGCGAGCGCATCGGGAGGAATTCTTACGCCCACAAGACGCAGATCGTGCGCGTTACGAAGCGTTCCGTCAGCCCCGCGCGTAAACTGGCCGTCGCGCGTATAGTACCGGCGTGCGTGAACGTCAACGAGCGAAAAGAATCCCGGTCCGTCGATTGCGAGATCGAACGGCCCCGGACTGCGCGAGAGCTTTCCTTGCGTGAAGAACACGCGCGCTCCCAACGCAACGGTTCCTAATCCGCGGCGGCCGGGGGCAATGAGCTCGGCAAAGCTCTGAGCCGACCCCTTGAATCCCACGACGCCGGCGTTGGCCAGGTTGTCGGCGATCGTGTCGAGATTTTGCTGTTGCGCAGCCATGCCGCTTGCCGCGGCGAAGAGCGCACGGTCCACTGCTCCTGCCTCCTAAGAGATGCGACTCGCTTCAGCGGCTTTTTGACGGGAAAGGTCGATTGCGGTCACGGCCTTTTGCGCGCTCTCGAAGGAACGCTCGGCGGCGAGCACGTCGATCATCTCCGCAATAGCATCGACGCCGTTTGAGAGACGCGGTCCGGCGATACGATCTCCTGAAGCGTGGCGCAACGTGCCGTCGGGCTCGCGGACGAAAGCACCGGCACGTGCTTCGATCGGCTGTTTGCCGGTGCGCTCGCGCGCAATCGTCACGCCGAGCGCGGTCAGAAAGCCGCGGGCGGAAATGCGCCGAAAGCCGTCGGTCGAAACGTTCGCCAGGTTTTCGGTGGCGATTTCGAGTCTCGTGCGCGCCGCGATCATCGCGCTTGCGCCCATGCCGTACCGTCCACGGAACGGATGGTAGCCGACGCGAGTGGCCGAATCGTTTCCGCACCATGGCCGATCTACGGGTTGTGGCCTATGCCACTCTAGCGGCGTTACTCACGGCATGCGGCGTGCGAGCACCGCAGGAGCGAATCGACGACGCCGAGCTTGCCGCCCTGGCACCGCTCAAGGATAAGTACTCCGGGGTGGTCATGGGTTTCGACATTCGGCCGCAGAACACGCTCGTCGTCAGCCTGGACCTGCAGCACTACATCGAAACCGACGACGACGTCGTTGCTGCGATGAAACGCGATGCGCTCGCGCGGTGGCGCGCCGCCTGGACGGGCGCCCATCCGCGCATGCACGCCGTGCTGCAGGTACGCTTCATCGACTTCATCGGGCGCACCGTGGCGCGGGAATCGACGAATACTTAGAGGCGAGCGAGGATCTCGTCGGTGAAAGCCCGCGTTGAGAGCGCAGTGCGCGCGAACGCGCCAGATCCGCGGTGCGCAACCCGTCGGCATACGCCTGCTCGACGGCCCGCTCGATGCGCGTGGCGTTCGCCTCGTCGTCGAGCGAGTGACGAAGCAACATCGCGGCTGAAAGAATCGCCGCCGTGGGATTCGCTACGTCTTTGCCGGCCAGGTTAGGCGCCGTTCCACCGATCGGCTCGTAGAGCCCGAACTGCCTTCCCGGAGATCCCCCTGCTCCCAAGCTCGCGCTTGGAAGCGTTCCGATCGATCCGGTGAGTATCGCGGCCTCATCGGAAAGAATGTCGCCGAACATATTCTCGGTAACGATCACGTCAAATTCGCCGGGCCGCTGCACGAGCTGCATCGCCGCGGTATCGACGAGCAGGTGCTCGAGCGCAACGTCGCCATACTCGCGCGCGACGTCGTTGACGACGCGCCGCCAGAGCCGCGACGTCTCCAAAATGTTCTGCTTATCTACCGACGTCAGGCGTTTACGGCGCGCGCGCGCCAGCTCAAAGCCGATCCGTGCGATCCGCTCGATTTCCGGCGCCCGGTAGATCATCGTATCGATCGCCTCTTCGATCCCATCCACGAAGCGCCGCTCCTTCGGCTGGCCGTAGTAGATGCCTCCGGTCAGCTCGCGCACGACGAGCAGGTCGAGGCCGCGCACGATCTCGGGGCGCAGCGGCGAGGCATCTTCCAGCCCTGCGAATACGCGCACCGGACGGAGGTTCGCATACAACTCGTAATCCCTCCGCAATACGAAGAGAGCGTACTCCGGACGCTCCGGTAGCGGCTTGCCTTCGTATTCCGGAAGGCCGACGCTGCCAAAGAGAATCGCGTCGCTTCGATCGCAGAGCTCGCGCGTTGTCGAGGGTAACGGCTCGAGGCCGCGCGCGAGCGCAGCTCCCCCAACGACGCCCTCGCGGTACTCGACGTCAGAACGCGCGCGGCGTAAAACCGCGACGGCGGCCTGAGTCACCTCGGGGCCGATTCCGTCGCCGGGCAAGACCGCAACCGTTAGTAAACGGTTATTCGCGTCGTCTCTTCTTTACGCGGTGGTTCCTTCGCGGCCTCGGGCTGTGCGGGAGCAGCGCTCTGCGGCTCGCCGTTAACCGGAGGGACGCCCGATTTTTCGAGTAGTGCGAGTTGCGTCATGAGCACGCTTCGCAGTTCGCTGCGAGCCTTTTCCGCGGCCTCCACGGCACGCTGATGCTCACGCCGCACGTCGGCGATTGCATCGTTGTAACCGGCAATCTCGCGATCGCCGGCGAGACGCGCCTTCTCGCGAATCAAATCGGCTTCTTTATGCGCGGAGGCTTTTACTTCGTCCGCGGTGCGCTGCGCAAGCACCAGCGTGTTTTGTAGCGATTCCTCCATCGCCTTGAAATGGCTCACCCGCTCTTTGAGGTCGGCGATCTCGGCTTCGAGGGCGGCGCGATGCTGCGCTTCGTCCTCGAGCGTCTCGATGATCTCGTCGAGAAACCCGTCGACGTCGGCGCGATCGTAGCCCTGCAGCGCCTTTTTGAAGCTCTTGTGCTGAATGTCGACCGGTGTGATCTTCTGCATACTGTTCCTACGTTCTGTTTGTCATGAAATCGAAAGTGCCGTCGGCAACCATGGAGTCGCGTAGGCCCGCGGCGTTGACGACGATGCCGGCTGGAACGACGAGATAGATCGATTCCGCCAGCTTTTGAATCTTGCCGTCGATCGTGTAAGCGACTCCGGACGTGAAGTCGACGACCCGTTGCAAGAGCGTTCGGTCCGCGTTTTGCAAGTTCACGATAACGACTTGGCGGTTGCGTAGCGAGTCGGCGATCTCGACGACGTCTTGATAGCTGCGCGGTGAATAGACGCTCACTTGGGTACCGCCCCGCCGTCCTACCGACGAAAGGGGCACGACGCGCGACGGCGACGACGTTTCCTCGCCGTAGAATTCTTCGTCGTCATCACGGATCGAGAAAAACGAGCCGATTTTGCTGAACATACTCATTGTCGATACTCCTTTGCGACTCGCAAACCAAAGAGAGCTTCGCCGATGCGCAGCATCGTCGACCCTGCCCTCACTGCTTCGCGCCAATCGCCCGACATGCCGATTGAGAGCGTACTTCCACCAATGCGGGCCAACGTCATGGCGGCCAGCTCAAATGCGCGCAAGATTGTGTCGCGGTCCGCCGTGTGCGGTCCGATCGCCATAACGCCGTCGAGCCGCAAGGCGGGCTCTCCACGAAGCGTCTCGGCAAGCCGATCTGCCTCCGCCGGCGGACAGCCGAAACGCTCGAGCGGCGAGATGTTGAGCTGCAGCAGTACGGGAAGCTCCTTGCCTAGCTCCAGTGCAGCTCTCGATAGCGCCGTCCCGGCCCGCGCGCGGTCCACGCTCTGGACGACATCGAAAGCGGTTGCAATGGTCTTCGCTTTATTCGTTTGGAGATGGCCGACGAAGTTTTTGCGTACCGCGGGCAACGCCGGAAATTTGCGAAGTGCCTCCTGCACGTAGCTCTCGCCCAGGTCGGTGAGCCCAGCTTCAATCGCCGCCGCAATGGCCTTGCTCGGCTGGCCCTTGCCGATGCCGACAAGCGTGAGACTGCCCGGATCCCGACCGCAGCGCTGAAGCTCCTCGTCGATTTCCCACCGCAGCCTTCGGAATCGTTCCGCAACTCCGATCACGAGCGCGCGCTAGCCGCTCGAGCCTCCGTGCGCGGACCCGGGCGGGTTGCGCAATACGCGATCCCGATGACGCCGATAACGATCATCGGGAGCGCGTAGAGCTGTCCGCCGGTAAGGCCGATCGCGGTAAAGTCGGCTTGCCGCCAGAGCTCGGCAACCGACCGGGTGACGCCGTAGAGCGTGAACCACGTCCATGCTACGACCCCATCTTTGGGCTTGAACCGATAGACGACCAACAGAACCGGCAGCGTGAGGATGTCGAGAATGGCTTCATAGATCTGTGACGGATGGCGATAGACCGCAACGCCGTTAACGCTTGGCGCCGTCGGGAAAATCATGCACCACGGCCGGTCGGGCCGGCAGACGTCGCCCCAGAGCTCGTCGTTGATGAAGTTGACGATCCGCACGAGGGCTATTCCAACCGGCAGCATCATGACGACCTCGTCGCCGACGACGGTGTACTTGAGACCGGGATGCTTGCGAACGAAGAGCCACATCGCCACCAGCACCCCGATCAGACCGCCGTGAAAGGCCATCCCGCCGTTCCAGACCGCGATGAAATTGATTGGATTCGAAAAATAGAAAGACGCATCGTGCTTGCTGATAATGTCGTTGATGACGAAGAAGGTCCGGCCGCCGACGAGCACCCCAATAAGCGCATAAAAGAGAAAATCTTGAATCTGGTCTCTCGTGAGGCCGAGCCGCTGCCGGCCTGCCGGACGGCTCATCCACAAGTAAACGCAGGCGAACGCCACGAGGTAGGCTATGCCGTACCAGTGGATGCTCAGCGGCCCCAGATGGATCGCGACCGGGTCGATATTTGTCGGATAGGTAAACCAGTGCTGCATTTGAGGAACCTCTAATTAGTCCGATGTACCGGTCGTTTGTTCGCAAGGTCGGCCGATGCAAGGAGAGGGCGAGGGAAGATACTGAAGGAAGGTCTGTGACCGATTCTTCGACAACGCAGATGGCGGCTTTGCGAACAAATCCTTTGGGCACCGGCATTTTCGCCGCATCTCGTTGCCTTGCCCTGCGGCGAAACTGCTCGCTGCGATCGGCGCAGCGGATGGATCAGAGGTCCCTTTCCACCTTTGGCGCATGACCGCAACGACACATATCACCGCCGGCATCGCCTTCCTTGCGGGCCTCGTTTCCTTCGTATCGCCGTGCGTCCTTCCGCTCGTGCCTGCGTATCTCTCACTCCTTACCGGAGAGAGCCTCGAAGATCTGAAATCGGAAACGACGGCGCAAGCGCGCGTCCAAACGCTTGCGCACGCCGTCGCTTTTGTGCTCGGTTTCAGCCTGATCTTCGTGGCGCTCGGTATGAGCGCCAGCGCGATTGGCGGTGCGCTCCATGCAAACCGCACCTTGATCGCGCAGATCGGCGGAGTCCTTGTGGTCGTGCTCGGGCTTCATATGATGGGCATGCTGCGTATTCCATGGCTCATGATGGACGCGCGTCTGCACCCGCGCCACGACCGGGCAACGTTCTGGACCTCCGGCCTCGTCGGTATGGCGTTTGCTGCCGGCTGGTCGCCCTGTATCGGCCCGATTCTCGCCGGCATTCTCGCGATCGCCTCACAGCAGCACAGCGCTCAAGCCGCGTTGCTGCTCTCGTTCTATTGCCTCGGCCTCGCGATTCCGTTTCTCGCGGCCGCCGGCGCGATCGGCGTCGTGCTTCCACTGCTGCGCCGCATCAGGCCGTCGCTGCGGGCGATCGAGTTCGGCGCGGGTGCATTCCTCATCGTCGTCGGATTGGTGCTCGTCAACGATGCGTTCCTCAACATCGCCGGATGGTTCTACCAGTTTGTACCGCAACCGAAACTCTAAGGAGTCCGTCGAGCTGTGCTCATGCACGATGCTGAGATCGATTTCGGATGATTTTTAGAACTCAGCGGGTCACAGCGTACATGACCACAGCTCGACGGACTCCTCTAGCCAACGCGCTCGTCATTGCGGGCGTCGCGGTCTTGGTTCTTTGGGCAGATCAGCTCTCCAAGATCTGGATCGTGAAGGCATGCGCTCCGGTACCGGCGCCGTGCCGCGTTATCATTCCGCATTTTTTGAACTGGACGTACGAGCGCAACGTTCACGGTGCGTTTGGTCTCTTCGGAAACAACGCAGTCCTGTTAATCGCGATGGCGATCGTCGTGCTGATCCTTTTCTGGTTCAGCTTCCGCGAGGCTGCAGCACGGTCGCTAACCGTGCGGATCGCATTCGCCATGATCGTCGGGGGCGCGATCGGAAACATCCTCGACCGGGTCCACTATGGCTACGTGATCGACTTCATCGATTTTTACCGCATTTGGCCGAATATCTTCAACGTCGGAGATTCATGCATCACCGTCGGCGTCGGACTGCTTTTGCTCTCGAGTCTTGCTACACGTCGTCACCGCTGATCAAGCCGGGAAGCGCACCGACGTGATCGTCGCCGCGCTCGCGGGCGCCTCACGATCGCGGGCGGCGCGAAGCGCCAAAAAAGGTGAAGTTCTGTTAAACGGAACGCCGGCGAAGCCGAGCACGCTCCTCGAAGAAGGCGACGTGCTCGATTTCGACGTTCCGCCACCGCGCCCGCTCGTTGCGCGGCCCGAGGCGATCGAGCTTGCGGTCCTCTACGAAGACGAAGATCTCTTGGTCATCGACAAGCCGGCCGGAATGGTGACGCATCCTGCGGTGGGCGCGCCACGCGGCACGCTCGTGAACGCTCTGCTCGCACACATCGAAGGGCCGCTGCCGGGCGACTCGCTACGAGCCGGCCTTGTCCATCGCCTCGACCGCGATACGTCCGGCCTGCTGGTCGTCGCAAAGCGCCACGAGAGCCTCCGCGAACTCGCGGCCGCCATGAAATCGCGTCGCATCGAACGCGAATACCTGGGGCTGGTCTGCGGCGTGCCGCCACATCGGCAGGGGACGATCGAAGGTGCGATTGGGCGCGACCCACGTCACCGCACCAAATTCGCGATCGTCGCTGCAGGAAGACCTGCGATCACGCACTACACCGTGCGCGAGCGTTTCGCGAAACACGCCGAACTGGTTTTTCGTCTGGAGACCGGACGCACGCATCAGATTCGCGTCCATTGCTGCCGGTGCCGGCTATCCGATTCTCAACGATCCGCTCTACGGCAAGAAGCAGCCCAATTTCAACTCCGATCTCCCGGGACAAGCCTTGCACGCGTGGCGACTTGCCTTCCGCCACCCGCGCACCGGCGCCGCGATGGAATTCGAAGCCGACCCGCCGCCCGCATACCGACAAGCTCGTGCGATCGTAGCTTCGTCAGACGAAATTGATGTCATCCTAACCGAGATTTCGATCTTCTAACCTCCGACGCCGGCGCACGACGCGGCCGTTTGCGCTTGGCGCACGGCGAGGTTGAGACTCCGTGCTTCATGCCGGTTGGGAGCGTCGCGGCGGTCAAGGGCCTCACGCCCGCGGAGCTGCGCGAAACCCAGACGCAGATCGTGCTTTCCAACACGTATCACCTCTGGCTTCGTCCGGGAATCGAAACGCTCGAAGCAGCCGGCGGGCTGCATCGCTTCATGGCGTGGGATCGTCCGATTCTCATCGATTCGGGAGGCTTTCAGGTCTTCAGCCTGGAGGGCCGGCGCCGGCTTGACGATGACGGCGTCACTTTCGCGTCGCATCACGACGGGAGCGAGCACCGCTTCACGCCCGAGAACGTCGTCGCGTTTGCGCAGCGAATCGGCAGCGACGTCGCGATGGTCCTGGACGTCTGCGTAAAACTGCCCGCGTCGCGAGAGCAGCTCGAGGCGTCGGTACGCTTGACGAGCGCGTGGGCGCGACGTTCGGCCGCGGTGCCGGCGCGAAACGGAACGCTGCTCTTTGCGATCGTTCAGGGAGGTCTCGATCGGAGGCTGCGGGAGCGCAGCGCACGTGACGTCGTCGAGCTCGACTTCCCCGGCTATGCGATCGGCGGTCTTTCGGTCGGCGAAACGCGCGAGGAGATGTACGAATGCGCCCGCTCGACCGCCGCGCTTCTGCCGGCGGAGAAGCCCCGCTACCTCATGGGCGTCGGAACGGTGCGCGATCTCATCGCAGCGATCGGCTGCGGCATCGACCTGTTCGATTCGGTCTACCCGACACGCTGCGGCCGCAATGGCCGAGCCATGACGCACGACGGGGAACTCAACCTGTTCAACGCCACGTTCGTCAGAGACGCGTCTCCACTCGATCCGCGCTGCGACTGTCCGACCTGTACGACCTATACGCGCGCCTATCTCGCGCATTGCTTTCGCGCGCGCGAGATGCTAGGGCCGCGATTGCTCTCATATCACAACGTCTATCTGGTCAACCGATTGATGCGCGATGCCCGCGCGGCAATCGAGGCCGGAGAATGGGCCAGGTTCGGTAACGGCGCGTCGTGGCGGCTTTAAGCCGTCTCTTGAAGCGCCCGTACAACCCGCGCGCAATCGGCGCAAATCGACGGATGCGCCGGGTCGGTCCCGAGCTCGCGATACTTCCAGCATCGTGCGCACTTCGCGCCTTGTGCCGGCAACATCGCGAACTCCACGATGCCATCGGCGCTCTCGCGGTTCTCTCGCTCGGACGCAACCAAACGAAGCTGCGAAACGACGAGTGCTTCGCGGAGGTTGTCACCGAGTGCGTGGAGCCGCTTGTAGGCGTCGGGCGTCACTTCCAATAACAACTGGGCTTCGAAATCGCGCGGGCTTGCCGATGCGGCGACGCGAGCACGGAGCGCGCGCAGCTGCTGCCAGAGCCGCAGATCGCTCTCGAACGCGCCGGCGCGTTGGCGTGCGCCGTCAAAAGACGTATCGAATACGCTCTCCGCATCGCCGCGAAGCTCGCCCTTAACGGCTTGCCATGCCTCTTCGGAGGTGAAGGAGAGCACCGGCGCAAGCACGGTGAGAAAACGAGTCAAAACGTAGAGCAGCGCCGATTGCGCGCTACGCCGCCGCGGGTCGCTCGCTGCCCGCGAATAGAGCGGATCCTTGAGTGCGTCGAAGTAGAGGCTGGACATTCCGCTTTCAAAATCGACGATGCTCAAATAGGCGTCATGAATCGCGAAGCGATCGTAAGCTGCCTTGACGTTCGCGACGAACGCGTCGGTGACGTTGCACGCGAGCCGGTCGATCGGCTCCATCGCGTCGCGGGCGATGATGTCGGCCGCCGCGAAGTCGTCCAGATTCGAGATCATGAAGCGCATGCGGTTGCGCAGGTTGCGGTAAACGCGCCCGACCTGTTCGATCACGTTGGGTCCGAAGCGCACGTCGTCGATTGGTTCCACCGAAGCGGCCCAAAGCCGTAATACGTCGGCGCCCCATCGCGCCATCGCGTCGATCACCTCGACGCCGGTGCCGCGCGACTTCGACATCGGGCGGCCTTCTTCGTCGTTCACCCACCCGTTTTTCATGACGCGTCGATACGGCGCGCGTCCCTTGATTGCGGCGGCGGTAATTAGCGAGCTTCGAAACCACCCACGGAACTGATCGCCGCCTTCGAGGACGAGATCGGCCGGCCACGGCATGCCGTCGCGCCCGAGTACGGCCAGGTGAGTTACTCCCGATTCAAACCAGATGTCGACGATGTTCTTTTCTTTTTCGAACCGCGTGCCGTTGCAGTGCGAGCAAACGAAGTCGGGCGGCAGGTAGACGTCCACAGGATCGCTCCACCACGCCCCGGCGCCTACGTCACCGAAGCGTTTTGCCGCCCGGCGCGCTACGCGTGCATCGAGCACCGCTTCGCCGCATGCGAGGCAGAGCAGCGATGGAATCGGCGTCCCCCACGTGCGCTGCCGCGAAAGGCACCATTCCGGATGGGTTTCGATCATCTGGCGCTGGCGTGCTCGTCCCCATTGCGGCGTATACTCTACCGCGTCGGTTGCATCGATCGCGCGCTGTCGCAGCAGGTTTTGGTCCATTGCGAGAAACCATTGCGCGGTCGCGCGAAAGATCACCGGATTATGACAGCGCCAGCAATGCGGATAGGAGTGTTCGTACTCTCCGGCGCTCCAGAGTGCTCCGCTCGCTTCGAGATCTGCGACGATTTTCGCATTTGCCTCGAATATCTGCAGTCCGGCGTAGGGGCCCGCTTCGGCCGTAAAGCGGCCCGTCGCATCGACCGGATTGAGAATCGGCAAGCCATACTTCATTCCGGTGTCGAAGTCGTCGGCGCCGTGGCCGGGCGCGGTGTGCACGGCTCCGGTTCCGGTCTCCAGATCGACGTACTCGGCGAGTACGATCACCGAATCGCGTTCCATGAATGGATGGCGCACCGCGAGGTCGTCGAGCTCGGAGCCGCGCACGCGGCCGAGAAGAGTCGCCTGCTCAAAGCGCTCGCCGAGACTCGTGCGCGCGAGCGCTTCGGCAACGATCACTCCTTCGTCCCCGACGCGGTAGAGAGCGTAGGTCGCATCGGGCCGCAGGGCGATAGCGACGTTTGCCGGCAGCGTCCACGGCGTCGTCGTCCAAATGAGAAACGAAACTTTTTGCAGGGCACCCAAGGCGCCGCGCGCGTCGTCGCCGGGAAGCATCACCTCGAGGAGGCGCTCGCGCTGTTCGGGGGTGGCCGTGAACCGCACGTAGACCGAGGGTGAAACCCTCGTTTCGTACTCGACCTCGGCTTCGGCGAGTGCGGTTTCGTCGTGGATGCACCACAGCGTCGAGCGCAGCCCCTTATAAATTTGCTGGCGCTCGGCAAGATCGGCAAGCGCATTGACGATCGTTGCTTCAAAGGAGGGATCGATCGTGCGGTAGGGACGCTCGAAGCAACCGAAATTTCCCATGCGTACGCGTTGCTCGCGTTGGCGATCGAGCCAAAAAAGCGCGCGTTCCTTGCAGCGCTCGCGTAGCTCGAGCGGATCGATCGCGTGAAAGTCTTGCACGCCCAGGTACTTGAGCGTCTCGTACTCGATCGGCAGCCCGTGCATGTCCCAGCCGGGAACGAACTTCGCGTACTTGCCGTCAAGTAAGGCGATCTTCACGAAGACGTCCTTGAGCACCATGTTGAGAAAATGGCCCATGTGCAGGTCGCCGTTGGCGTAGGGTGGTCCATCGTGCAGGATCCACGCGCCGTTGGGCGCGTTACGTTCTAAGCGCCGTTCGTAGGTTTGGCGATCTCGCCACCAGGCAAGCCACTGCGGTTCGCGCTTCGGAAGCTCGGCTCGCATTGGAAAGTCCGTCTTGGGCAGATTGAGCGTTGCGCGATAATCCACGATGCTGCTAATCCAACAACTCGCCGAGCACGTCGAAGTTTCGCTCCGCAGCGGCTTGCACGCCTTCGCGGCTTTGCGTCAACTGCGTGGATATCGCGTCGCGCTCGCGTACGAGCCGGTCGACGAGATCGTCGATAGCGCCGTCGCTCGGAGGGCGTTCCCCCGACCGCCACAGCGGCTCGAGTGGATACTTTAGGTCTTCGCAGAGCGCGCTGACTTTCGGATCGTACGCAACAGCGAGAAAGGGCACCGCATAGCGCGCGGCGAGAATGAGTGAGTGCAAACGCATGCCGACGACGACGTGCGCGCCGCGAAGAATCGACGCCGCTTTCGCCAAGGTGCATTCCGGCAAGAGCACCGGATTCGATTTGCATTTGCGAATGACGTCGGTCGATATGGCGGCGTCGGCGGCCCCGCCCAGCGGCAGAAATGCGGCGCGGATCTCGTGACGAAGCGCGAGGCGATCCGCGACGCGCCCGAGCATTGCGGGTCCGTCGCGGAATGCCGCCGTCTTGCGCACGCTGATCACGGCATATGGGCCACTCTCGGGGCCCAGGCCGTCACCCGACAGATCGCCGCCCGCGAGTGGGCCTTCATATAAGAAGACGGGGTCGGCCGTATGCTCGATCGGAGTCCGCGGAACGAGTTCTCGTAAGAGCCGGCGGGATCGATCGTCGCGCACCGTCGCGCGATCGAGGCCTCGGCAAAACCTCTTCACCAGCAGACGGCCCCAGAAATGGAGCGGTCCGACCGATTGCGCGAAGACCATCGTCTTGCGCCGGGCGCGAATTGCCTCGCGTAGAATCGCGGCGTAGTAGAGCAAGCTGCGCAGGCTCGTGGCGTCCTGTAACAAGCCGCCTCCACCGGAGAGCACCACGTCTGCTCTTGCGATCGCCGCGCGGATGGCCCGCCAATCCCAGCGCGGGGTCGATTCGACGCGATGGTTCGCTGCGGTAATTTGCGGCGTTGCGGAGAGCACCTCGAGTTGCGCCGATGGAAAACGTCGTCGCATCCGATCGACGATCACCTCGAGCAGTGCCTCGTCACCGAGATTACCGAAGCCGTAATAGCCGGAGAGCAGCACCCGGGCCATCACCGCGACGTCGCAGGCAGGCGGCGATAAACCCAAATAGCGAGCACTCCGATGACCGCGCCGATCACCAGTCCGTTGACGATGCGCAGGATCGAGATCTCGATCGGAGTGTGCAGATGCGAGAACGTGTCGATGACATCGCCGATGCCGACTCCGATGCCGAGCGCGAGCAACCATCCGATCAGGCGCCGATGCGGCGCAAACAACGCGGGGAGCAACATCATGCAGGGAAACCCGATCAAAAACTCCTTGAAACGCGGGCGCACGGACAGCACGTGGGTGAGCGCATGACGAAGCGAGAGCTCGAACAGTCGATGGCGAAACGTCGCTATCGTTGCCGCTTCGCACCAGCATGAGTGCGCCAAGCGCGACGATGGCGATGCCGGCGAGAAGTTGATAGGTAAGTACGGGCGAGAGGAAGACGTCGCGGGGACGCTGCACGCCCGAACCAAAACGCCGATCGAACAGGTAGAGCCCGAGCGCGATCAGCGGTGGAAACGCGAGCACGAGCCGCACGCCGCGGAAGCGCTCGATCTCTTCCATCGCCAGCGGCGAGCTCATCACGCCAACTACCGCAAGCGCTCCAAGCAGCGCGACGCCGGTCGCCGCCAGCGTCCAGCCAAAGCTGCGTGCCAATTGCGTGCTAAAAATTGTCGCTGGGATTTCATTCCAGGCCGGAATCAGAATCAGCAGCGCTGCCGTCGCGAAGAGCAGGGCGCCGACCAAAGCGATCGCGGAGCGCGCGAACCCGTCGTGATGCGCCACAATGCCCGTAAGATAGAGCAGAATCGTGAGGACGTAAGCGGCCACCGCGAAACCGCGGCGATACCACCCGAAAAACCCGAGCAAAAGCACGAAAATCGACGGTACGGCTAGCGTGGCAAGACCGACGAGAACGCGATTGTTTCCGTGATACTGGGGAATCGGCGTTGCCCGGCCCAGGCGGAAACCGTCGGCCCGCAGTTCGTCGGCGATCTGCTTGACCATCTCGACATTGGTTGCCTCGATCGAGAGATTGCCGTCTTGATGCGTCCACGGGCGAAGGTAGACCACTCTAACGTTGCGCTCGCGAACGCCCAGAACGTAGCGCGCGACGACTTCATCGAGCTTCAGCTTATCGAGTTCTGTCTTTGCGATCGCCTGCACGCGGACCGTACGCCCCGGAATGAGCCGCGCGAGCGTGTCGTTCCCCTTCTGAACCTGACTTGGGTCGTACGTTTCGATCGAGCCGAAATTGAATAGATGATGTTCGAACGCATCGGCGGTCTGCGGCAAGTGATCGGGGTAGCCGAGCACTTGGTTGCTCAAACCGAAGAAGACGACGGTCGAAACCTTCGGATCATACCCGAGCACGTCGTTGAACGTCGCGTCAATTTGCGGCTCGGCAAAGCGCTCGTCGTTCTGAAAGCGCGGAACGATCAGTAGCGCGAGGCGCCGGGCGAGTTCGATCTGGTCGGTCGGAATGCCGAGCGCGGTCGCATTGAAGTAATCTATTTGGGTGCCAACCTCGATCAACCAGGGGCGGGTCGCTCGCAACACTCGCACGCTCTTCGCCATAAAGTGGAGCGCGAGCTCGTTGCGATAGCGATGGTAGGTTGCTGCATCCCAAATCAAGAGATAGACCGAGCCGCCTGCAATATGGTGGCTGCGAACGAGTTGGCGAGAAGGGGGTCGCGTATCGGCGTGATTCCCGCCTGATTTGTTAGTGCGGCGCCAGTCGTCGCATAAGCCTTTCCATCGTATCCGACGTTTGCTCCGAGCTCTTCGGTCAACGCAAGCGACGTCAGCCCCGCACGCCGCAGCGCGATCAAGAAAGCTGCGGGATTGTAATCGTACGAGCGCGCCACGGCGTCGAAATCCGTAAAGTCCATAGCGAGCTCAACGCGCCGAGCCCGCGACTCGGTGCGCACTCGAAAAAGCGCGACCGCGAGTGAGGCGAGTAGCGCGACGATCAAGACAACGGCGGCATAGCGCGTCGCCGGAGTGGAGAGAGTCACGGCTGGTCTGTCACAGAAGGGCTCGCCATAGGCGAGCCCTCCTGCCGTCGCGTATACGCGGTTCCCTTTTTGTCGGGCCGCGCATACCGGGTGTGGGCGACGCTTTTCGATTCATCGCGGTGCTCGCTGCCCACGTGCGAGCGACGCGGTGGCCTCGGGCTTCAACGGTACCCAACTATCCCCTCCCCGAGCCGTCCCAGTTCGGGAGACGCCGCTCGAGAAAGGACGAGATGCCTTCGCACGCGTCGTCTTCCAGCGCATTTGAGATCATTACCGATTTTGGCATAGTCGTAGGCATGCGCTTGATCCAAATCGATCTGCGCGTAGAACGCTGCCTTTCCCAGCGCTACGATGCGGCGGCTTGCCGATGCGATCTTACGCGCGAGCGCGAGCGTTGCCTCGTGGAGGCGTTCGGGTGCGACGACGTGATTGACGAGACCCCATGCGAGCGCAGTCGGCGCGTCGATCGCATCGCCGGTGAGCAGCATCTCCATCGCGCGCTTGCGCCCGATTGCGCGCGTCAACGCAACCATCGGCGTGCTGCAAAAGAGCCCGATGCGGACGCCGGGCGTTGCAAAGGTCGCTTCGGTGGACGCGACCGCCAAATCGCAGGCGGCCACGAGCTGACAACCTGCCGCAGTCGCAACCTTCGCGACTTCCGCTATGACCGGCTGGGGAATCGCGGCGATTCGCGCCATCAGGTCGACGCAGGCATCGAAGATGGCTCGGTAGGCGTCCTCATCGCGGCCTTGCAGCTCGCGAAGGTCGTGACCCGCGCAAAAAGCGGGCCCTTGCGCCCGCAACACGACTGCGCGAAGATCCGGTTCGTGCGCCACCGCTGCTAACGCCCTGTCGAGCTCGCACATCATCGCCAGCGAGAGCGCGTTGCGCCTCTCCGGTCGGTTCATCGTGATAACCGCGATCTCGCCGTCGCGCTCGACTGCGATTCCCTCGTTCGATTGAAGCGTGTTCATAAGCCAGATTCCTCCGTCAGCGATCGCGAGCTCGAACCGCCGACCTCTTCGTTGGGGCGTTTTGAACGGAGGCCGCTTCCCGCCTGCACGGGTCACATGGGCGATGACGGGCTCGAACCGCCGACTTCCTCCTTGTAAGGGAGGCGCTCTCCCAGCTGAGCTAATCGCCCTGACTGCACGGATCAACGTTGTTGCGCCGAAGGCATAGCTTTTGGGTGGCAAAGGAGCTTTCCCTAGCCGCAGGGGCCGAAGGTTTAGCGCGGGCGGTTAACCGGGAAGGCTCTGCAGAGAACACGAATTTGAGCAAAGAGTACCGTGCCGCCTATACGAACGACATCCGAAACGGCGCATCGGCGCGTCGCGCCATTGCGGGCTTTGCAGCCGAGTGCGGCTTTTCCGAAGACGAGGTTTCCGACATTCGTCTCGCCGCCGGCGAGGCTTTAAGCAATGCGTTCGAGTACGGCAGCGGAACCCCCAAAAGAAAGGTCCGGGTCACCTGCACGTTCGACGACGGCCAGTTGACGATTGAGATACACGATCGCGGGCGCGGCTTTCCCGAACCCTCCGTTCAATCGAGCATAGTGCCGGACGACCGCGGACGCGGCTTCGGCATCTTCCTCATGCGCCGCTTGATGGACGAGGTTTCGTTCGCGCATCAACGGAACCGTCGTGCGGCTAGTTCGCCGCCAACCGAGGAAGCTCGTTAGAGAAGTCCCAAGGCTAGGGCTTCGCTTGCGCGATCTTCTTTTGAAGGAGAGAGATCGCTGCACGCAGTTGCGCATCCTTGGCGACTTCGCCGAAATGCGCGTCGCGATTTTCATCGACCCGAACGTCCGGGTCGATGCCGCGAAGATTGATGTCGCGCTGGCTCGGCGTCAGGTAGTGCGCGGTGGTGATCTTGATGGCGGCGCCGTCGGGGAGCGGCGTCAAAGTCTGCATCACGCCCTTCCCGAACGTCCTCGCTCCAACCAGCGAGCCAATTCCATCGTCCTGTAAAGCGCCGGCGGTGATCTCCGAGGCCGAGGCGGTGAATTGATTCACGAGAACGGTGACCGGCAGCGAAATCGAGGGATTTGCGTCGGCATCGATCGTGGTAGCATGTTTTCCGCGCTCTTCGACCGTCACCAGCGCCTTATTGGCAATGAATCGCGAACTGATGTCCAACGCCGAGTTGACGTATCCACCGCCGTCATTGCGCAGATCGAGAATGAGTGCTTTTGCACCGAGCTGGTTCAAGCGAGCAATCGCGGTGTCAAACTCGCTCGGCGTCGCTCGCCCAAACTCCATTACCCAGACATATCCGATGCCGTCGGGCAGCATCTTGAAGACGACGGTCGGAGGCTGGACGTCCTCGCGGGTGATCGTAAAGACGGCTGTTGGGGCGCCGGTACGTTGCACGGTGACCGCGACCACCGTACCAGCTTTGCCTCGCAGGCGGCCGCTCACGGCTTCAACGGCGAGACCCTTCGTCGGCGTGCCGTCCACCTCGGTCAAGACGTCTCCAACGTGAACGCCGGCTCGCTCCGCCGGCGTAGCGGGCAGAACGTAGGTCACGCGGACGTATCCAGACGACGCGTCAGGCTCGATCATCACGCCGATCCCGCCGATGCGTTTCGGATCGAGCGCTTCGTCGAACGCCTTGAACTGCTCCGGAGTGAAGAACTGTGTGTAGCGGTCGGTCGTCGCTTTAGCCATCGCGTTGATTGCCGCATAGGCGAAATCGCTCGGCGCCGCATGCGCGGCGCGAGCGGCATCGACAATCGCCGCATCCAACTGCGCAAGCGTTGAATCGCGATCGCCCGCGACGCGAAGCGCCGGCGGTGGAATCGTGACGCCATGCTTGCGGGCCGTCTCGACGAGAGCCTCGCTCGCGCCCGAAAGAAGTACCTGCGGATCGACGGTGTCGTAATACGTGCTCGTCAAGAGCGAAAAACTCTGACCGACGTCGCCGGCAAGCGCAAACGGCAATACTGCAGGCGTCGCGCCGAAGCAGCAAAGCGCGAGAAGCGTAGAAATCGCAGCAACGCGTCCGAAAAGCTCAGAACTTGCCATTATAATCCCTTCTTCGAACCTTATCGGCATAACGCATGGCAAACGTCAATCGTTTCGGTTGCGGCAGCGCGCCGAAGCCGGTCCATGATCGCCAAACCTAGCCCGTGCTCGCTGAGCGGCTGTGCGTCGATCCGATCGAGTTCGAGGGCATCGAGCTCGTGGAGCGCCTCGAAAAAACCGGCCGCGGCGGCACGGAAGTCGCCGCTACGCGAGAGCACCCGCACGGCCGCATACCCTTCAACGGCATCCTGCAGGACGAGCGCTCCAGCACGCCGGCGATCTTCGGCCGGCACCGCTGCTGGATCCGTCAGGCGCAGCGGCGTGCGCGGCGCATAGTGATGTGGAAGTTGGCCCGGCGCGCGAGCGACTCGGCCGGCGCTCGTCCGGGCGAGCGGTCCGCAGACCTCCTCGATGGCTTCCATGGGTATCGCGCCCGGACGCAACAGCTGCGGCTGCGGCTCCAGCGCGAGGATGGTTGACTCAAGACCGTATTGCGTCGAACCCCCGTCCAATATCAGGTCGACGCGTTCTCCGAGAGCTTTGGCAACGTGCTCGGCGCGGGTAGGACTCAAAGCCCCGAACGGATTTGCGCTCGGCGCTGCGACGGGCGCTTCGACAGCCTCCAGCAACGAGCGTGCGATTCGATGCGACGGCATACGCACGGCTACGGTCGAAAGCCCTGCAGTTACCAAGCCCGGCACCGGCGCAGACTTCGGCAACACCAGCGTAAGCGGGCCCGGCCAAAAACGCTCGATGAGCCTTTCGGCGAGGCGCGAAACGCGCAAGACGACGAGCGCCAGCATCCGTTGGTCTAAAACGTGAACGATCAAAGGGTCGAAGCGTGGCCGCTGCTTTATTTCAAAGATTCGCGCAACGGCCGCGCGCGTCGAAAGCAACCGCTCCCAGACCATAGACCGTTTCGGTCGGGAATGCTACGACGCCGCCGCCGCGGAGCACTTCCGCCGCGCGCGCGATGTTCTCCGGTTTTGCAGGCAGCAGCGACACTCGGAAGGGATGGCGCTCGCGCCCGGACGATACCTTTATGGTATGCCGCGTATCAGTCGCTCGTCGCGGGTTTTACCGCTCGCCATTCTTCTCATGACCATCGCGATTCCAACGCTGCTCGAGGGATGCGGTGGCTCCGGTTCCGCCGCCGCGGCGCCCTTTCTCCCCCCGGCGCCGGCAAAGAAGGGCAAGTATTTTACGCACGTCGTCATCTTGGTCCAGGAGAATCGCACCTTTGATAACTTCTTTGCGACTTTTCCGGGCGCCGACGGTACGACGAGCGGAAAGACGCATGGCGGCGGAAGCCTGCGGCTGCGCAAGGCAAACCTCCAGAGTTCGGTCTCGCCGAACAACGGCTATCCTTATTGGTTACGAGATTGGAATCACGGCGGAATGGATGGCTTCGATACCGTTCCCATCGGTAAGATTTCAGGAACGTACGTCTACGAATATGTCGATCCGCTTCAGATTCGGCCGTATTGGGAACTTGCCAAGCAATACGTGCTCTCGGACCACACGTTTCAGACTCAGGGCAGCGGGAGCTTTACGGCACATCAAGACTTGATCAGAGGCGGCACTCGGATCGATGCCTCGCAAAGCCTCATCGATTTTCCCAATGGCCGCCCTTGGGGATGCGACGCGCCGGCCGGCACCGTCACCTCCCTGATTTCGACGACGAATCAATATCTGCATTACCAAGGCCCCTTCCCGTGCATGAAATATCAGACGCTTCGCGACTTGCTCGACGCCGGCTCCATCTCGTGGCGTTACTACGCACCCACTATCGGGCAAAGCTTCGGCGGCGATTTGTGGAACGCGTTTGACGCGATTGCGGCCGTGCGCGACGGTCCCGAATGGTCGACGAATGTGGCCTCGCCGGAGACGACGGTTTTTACCGACATCGATCGCGATACGCTTCCCGCCGTGTCGTGGATCATCCCCGACTACGCAAACTCCGATCATCCCGGCGACAACTCCGACACGGGTCCATCGTGGGTCGCTCAAGTCGTCAACGCGATCGGAGAAAGCCCCGCCTGGAGCCGTACGGCAATCATCATCGTATGGGACGATTGGGGCGGCTGGTACGATCACGTAGCCCCGCCGGGAACGCATAAATACGGAGGTTTGGGCTTTCGCGTTCCGATGCTCGTCGTTTCGCCTTACGCCAAAACGGCGTACGTTTCGCATAATCAGTATGAGTTCGGAAGCATCATTCGTTTCGTCGAGGACAACTGGCACTTGGGGCGGCTTGGAACGACCGACGTGAGCTCAGCCGATTTCGCCAACGACTTCTTCGACTTCAGGCAGCAGGCGCGCAAGTTCGTTCCAATCGAAGCGGAATATTCGAAATCGCACTTTCTACACGAGGTCCCATCAAACAAGCCCGTCGACGACGAGTAAAAATGACCAGGATTACCGATGTTTGTCAACGATTTGAGCGCGCGCGCCGGCTCAAATGGAATCGGGGAGCAAACGGCGAATGGTAGCGATACTCAATATGCGGACTTTAGAGAGCTCCCTGGGTATCATTACTTCGGCGCCGCGCCGGTACACCGTGCCGGTCGTCTTGTCGGATTTCGAGACAATCCAGGTCACGGCGCCGGTAGAGCAAGACGAGCTCAAGAACTTTCAAGCGCATTTTATGACGCTCGCGCAGTGTGCGGCGCGTGGTGTCAACGAGCCTGGAGATCGCGAGCGGGTTGCAGAGAGATTACAAGAGCGCATGGCGCGTTATGGCACCTCCGCCGAATACATCGCGCGGCGACAAGTCAGCGTGCTGACGTCGCGATTCGTCAAGCACGAGCCGCATAACGAATCCGAGTCGATTCGTCGCTACGGCAACCTTCGAAATCCGACCGGCGAAACACTCGACGAACGCATGACTCTTTTCGAGGAAGTCGCGTGCGACGTTTTCGAGCGCGTCTATAGCGACCCCGAGCTGCAGCCTCCCGACGACATCGTACACGTGAGCTGCTCCGGATACGTCTCGCCTAGCCCCGTTCAAAGCTTTCTCTCGCGGCGCAATTGGCTCAACGTCGGAGTCACCCATTCGTACCACATGGGATGTTACGGCGCGTTCCCAGCGATTCGCACGGCGGTGGGCCTCGTGGGATCGTCGTACGTTTCTCTTCCGAAAGGCAAGCGCCGCGTCGATCTGGTGCACACGGAGTTTCTTTCGCTTCATTTCGATCTCTCCGGCGACGAGCCCGACAACTACGTCACCTCGACGCTCTTCGCAGACGGATTCATCAAGTATGCGGCCTATCCAGATTCCGAGTTCCCCAGCGATGGCCGCGGCGGCCTAAAGGTGCTTGCGATCGACGAGCACATACTCCCCGACTCGCTACCCGAAATGACGTTGCGCCCCGGGCCGCTGCAGTTCGACATGTCGCTCTCAAAGCGCGTGCCGTTCATGATTCGCGACTCGATTGGCGATTTCGTTCGTTCGATTTGCGCGCAGGTCGGCCTCGATTTCGAGCGCGAGAAGGCGACGATGATCTTCGCGATCCATCCGGGCGGTCCGGCGATCCTCAACCAAATTCGAACCAAGCTGGGCATCGAAGAATCGGCCGTCGCACAGAGCCGGCGCGTGCTCTACGAGCACGGGAATATGGCTTCCGCAACGGCTCCTCATATCTGGAAACTCGTCGTCGAGTCGGAGGCCATTCCCCGCGGGTCGAAGGTCCTAAGTATGGCGTTCGGACCCGGTTTGACGGTTATAGGCGCACTCTTCGAGAAAGTATAGCCCTCGATGGCAACCACCGACGGGAAGAAACCGCAGAAATTCTCCGTGCCGGCACCCTTTTATTGGAGCGTGCGCGGCGTGCACGCGGCCGCGCCCCTCTTCGTCGGCCTTGGAAATCTCGAGTCGCGCATGCTGGCGCGCCGGCTAGCGACGCAAACTGTCGATCGCCCGGTTTATATTTGCGGGCTCCCGCGGGCCGGCACCACGATTACGCTGCAGATGCTTAGCGAGCATCCCGACGTCGTAACGCATAAATACGCGGACTTCCTGATGCCGTACATGCCCTGGGTTTGGAACAAGGTCTTTCCTCGCATACCGGTCGCGGCTATGCGCAAACCGGTTCCTCGCATCCACCGCGATCGGATCGAGGTGACGCGCGACAGCGCAGAGATGGGCGAAGAGATACTCTGGGAACACTTCTTTCCGCAGATTCACGACGAATCGACGCGCAGCGTTCTCGACGCGACCACGTCAAACCCGGCGTTTGAGCGTTTCTATCGCGAGCATCTCTGCAAGCTGGCTCTGGTGCGAGGACGCAGCCGCTACGTAAGCAAGGCGATTATGTGCGTCGTACGCATGCAATACTTGCGCCGTCTCTTCCCGGACGCCCGATTTCTCCTGTACGTGCGTAACCCCATCGATCACGTCGCCTCGCTGATCAAGCAAGATCGGATTTGGGCAGAGCTGGAGCGCGACGATCCGCGCCAGATCGAAATCATCGAGCTGACGGGACATCATGAGTTCGGCCCGCATCAAGTGATGGCGAACGTTGGAAATCAAGAAGTGCTGCGCGAGATTCGTCGCCTCTTCGACGAAGGGCGGTGGGCGCAATCCCGGGCGCGTTACTGGGCCTACGTCTACGGCTTCATAGCCAATCAGCTCGACGAAGATCCGGGCCTGGCCAGCCGTGTTTGCATCGTGCGGTATGAGGACCTCTGCAGCGACTCACTAGCTACGATCGACCGGATCCTTGCGCACGCACAGCTCGAGCCCGAGCGCTTTGCGGCGACGCGCGAAGCATACGGTCAGAAGCTTTCATTTCCCGATTACTATAAGCCGGCGTTCGACGCCGACGGCCTGGCCGACATCGTCGCGACGACCGGCGAAGTAGGAAAACGATTCGGTTACGACGTCGCTGCAATCGCGCGGCGAGTCGCACCCGGTGGCGCTTTAGGAGCAGCATGAATCGAATACTCCGCATTGGGATCTGCGGCTGTGCCGCGAGCATTCTGATGACGGCCTGCGGGGGTGGCGCACCCAGCGGAGTGTCGTCGCTGCCGACGAGTCCTGCCGGGCACCATCGTACCGGCTCGGGCCGCAAGGTCGTTAAGCATATCATCCTCATGGTTCAGGAGAATCGAACCTTCAACGACCTCTTTGCCGGTTTTCCAGGCGCGGTCAGTACCAAGGTTGGGAAAAAGTTGGTGAAAGAGGGCGGCAAATACGTCGAGAAACCAATCGCACTCCGTCAGGTCCCGCTGCTGGACACAGGGAACCTGAGCCATCTCTACGTCTCGTATCAAACGGCATACCAAAATGGCGACATGGATGGCTTCAACCTGATCAAATACGGCGTCACTGGCAGGCCGGAAGGAAGCGCTCCATACGAGTACGTCAACCGCAGCCAAATCGAGCCTTACTGGGACATCGCCTCCCAATGGGGTTTAGCCGACGAAATGTTTCAGACGCAGGGCAGCGGTAGTTTCACCGCACACCAGGCCTTGATCCGCGGGGGCACCTTCATCAATGCGACGGAAAGCATGATTGACGACCCGACAAGCAGTGAGGCTTGGGGATGCCTATCGCCAAAAGGAGCCAGGACTTCCCTGATCAGCACCGATCTCGACTTTAGCCGCGATACGGGACCTTTTCCGTGCACCAAAGATTTTCCGGATCCTGCGAGCTATACGACGCTCGCCGACCTCTT
This sequence comes from Vulcanimicrobiota bacterium, assembly GCA_963719905.1. Taxonomy (GTDB): domain Bacteria; phylum Vulcanimicrobiota; class Vulcanimicrobiia; order Vulcanimicrobiales; family Vulcanimicrobiaceae; genus Cybelea. The sequence continues at coordinate 292,694 of CAVRDR010000002.1, read as the reverse complement.
AAACGATAGGGCGCGGCCGGTTTCGTGGAAGTACTACACGCCGGCACCGATCAAAGGACTGCACCAAGTCGGTGCGCTTTGGAACGCCTTTCTCGTGATCGCATCGGTCTGCGACGCTCAAGGCCGCTGCGGTCCGCACATCTCTTCCCCCGAAACGAGCATCTTTTCCGACATCTCGCACGGCGCACTTCCGGCGATGTCCTGGGTGATCCCCGATGCGCAGAACTCAGATCATCCTGGCTTTTCGTCCCAAGATACCGGCCCGTCGTGGGTCGCCAGCGTCGTCAATGCGGTCGGAGAAAGCCAGTACTGGAGCTCCACGGTGATCATAGTCGTTTGGGACGACTGGGGAGGATTCTACGATCCGGTAAAGCCGCCGTTTGTGGATAATCAAGGCGGCGCCGGTTTTCGCGTCCCGATGCTCGTCATTTCGCCCTACGTGCCGCTCGGTAATGGGACACAAGGCGGCTATATCTCCGACACGGTGTACGGGTTCGGGAGCATCGTGAGATTCATCGAAGGCACTTTTAAATTGGGGCGTCTCGGAACGACGGACATAACGACCACCAGCATCTCTGACATGTTCAACTTCGAGCAGCAGCCGCGCGGCTTCAAAGAAATTCCGTCAAAGTATGGTAAGGAGTTCTTTCTTCATCAAAAGCCCTCGGGCTTGGCGGTCGACACCGAATAGGTTACTGCTCGTCGCGGGAATTCGGTTGTCGTTGGGCTGATTCAAGAAGTACGCCTCATCCTTGGGCGCCTTGATCGGCACGAATTTACGGGGGGCTTGAGAAAGATCGAGGCAATCGGCCGCCGGTGAGGTCGCTCGCGTGTCGGCGGCCGAGAGTTGAGCGAGGCCAAAAAGATCTTCGGCAAAGCGTAAAACGCTCGCGGTCTCGTACTGCACGTGCGAGACATAGTTCTTCTTTGCGTAGGGACTGATCACGATCAGCGGAACGCGGAAGCCCAAACCGTCGTAGCCTTTATATGGCGGAGGCACGTGGTCGTAGAGGCCTCCCCAGTCGTCCCACTGCACGAAGATCACCGTCGTCTTCCAGAACTTGCTTTCGCCGACCGCGTTGACGACCGAGCTGACCCACGATGGACCCAATCCCGAACCACATTCAGGATGGTCTGAATCCGCACAAAGCGGCGTTACCCACGTGAAGTTCGCGAGCTTGCCCGCGCGAACGTCGGTTAGAAATTTCTTCTGCGGCGTTATCACGTTCGTCTTCCAAACTCGGCTGTAAAAGACGTGTTTAACGGCCTGGTAGCCGGACCAAAGTCCGCTGAACGGGACCGTGTACCGGCTGGTGTAGAAGCGCCAGTCAAAGCCGGCGTGGCTCAATTCGTCGCCGAGGGTTTCGTAATCAAAACAGGGCCGCTGCCCTTGGCCGTACGTGCGGCGGTGGGTGATCGTCGAAACGGTATCGTTCGGGCCTCCCGGACACCCCCAATAAAAGTCGGGTACGTCCACGCTCGATCCGGCTTGCGCAGCGATGATGTACTGATGGGCGACGAAACTCTCGTCGAGTTGCGAGGCGAACATTTGGTCGGCCAAAACCCACTCGTGCGCCATGTCGAAGTACGGCTTCGACTCGTGGTGCGGCACGTAGGCGTACTGACCGCGCCGCGGCCCTCCGTATTGTCCCTCGCGATTGAAGCCATCCATTCGGCAGTCCGTCCCTGGAAGGGGACCGGTTCCATTACAAGCCGCGAACATGCCCTGCGCGGAGTGGTCGATTTCGTAGGCTGTTTTCAGCGAAATCGGGCGTAATTTGATTGTTTTTCCGTACGAGTCCTTGCCGCGCAAAACCGTATCGGCGTGCGGATAACCTTGGAAAATATCGTCGAAGCTACGGTTCTCTTGCACGACATAGACGACGTGCTTTATCTTGCGGGCGCCGAAGAACGATTGGAACTCCGAGCCTTCCGCGACGCGGTACCGGCGCGCTTGGTGCCGCCGAACACGCTATCAGCGTTGATATCGCGGCCGCTACTGCTGCGATCTCGAAAAGCCGACGCATATGCGGGCAAATGCCGCGCGAGCAACCGCGTTCCTCCCAGACGGTGCACGAGATAGCCGAACGAAATCTTGCCTGCCTTATACGATACGTCAACAGTGGCCGCTCTAGCTTCACTGCGGTTCGATGCACTGCGGTGCACTGATTTAAAAAGCAACACATTCGATCGAATCTCGAGCTTTGCAAAGCCCAGTATGCCAAGCCGTCACGGAAACGGTACCGGAATACCACTTTAGAGGGCAACGATTGGACTGGGTCGGTTCGTGCGCTACTCGGGGGCCTGCCGGCGAGGACTGCGAAGCGGATCGGGCGGGCGTTAAGCGGGCCAAGCGGCCAAGCCGCTCGAGCGCGCAATGAGTTGTGTCGGGATACGTTACTTGAAGGGTACCGCGACCAACCAACGGTAACTCAGCTCTCCCAGTTCAAAATAAGGAGCTTTTGTGAACGGACCTTTAAAGTTAATGGTGCCGCTCGTTGCGGCGCTCGCAATAGCCGCTTGTAACGGCGGCTCTTCAAGCATGCCGGGAACCGCCGGCCAGTCCGCACCATCGCAACATGCAATCCCGCAGTGGCAAGCAAAGCATCTCGCGACTGCGGCATGTCCCCTCGTTATCGGCAAACCGACGTGCATGGTGCTGATTGGATTTAATCGCGGGATTAATCCGCTCGTGGCCGGATTTGCACCCACCGATATTCAGACGCGCTACAATCTTCCTTCATCGACAAAGGGTTCGGGACAAGTCGTCGCTCTTGTCGATGCGTTTGACCAGCCGAACGCCGCCTCCGATCTTGCGACCTACCGCAGCGAGTTCGGCCTCGGTACCGCGAAATTCAAGAAGTACAATCAGGACGGAAAGACCAAAAAATACCCCCAGAGCTGCACGGCCTCGTCCGGTTGGTGCATCGAGGAGGACCTGGATATTGAGATGGTCTCCGCCGCTTGCCCAAATTGCACCATCGATCTCATCGAGTCCGACGGAAGCATTACCGGGATGGAGACGGCCGAAAAGACGGCCGTAACGCTGGGCGCGCACATCGTCAGCAACAGCTGGGGCTGTCTCGGCTCCAATGATTGTCATGATCCGTCTTTCTCAAGCTACTTTGACACGCCGGGAGTCGAGTATGTCGCAGCAACAGGCGATTATGGCTACGATCTAAATGGCGCGCCAGAGTCACTCGCGAGCGTCGTCGCGGTCGGCGGCACGACCCTTTCGAAGAGTGGATCGACCTATAACGAGGTCGTATGGCCCGACGCCGGCGGCGGCTGTTCGAACAATAGCAGCGGCACCGGCGTCACCAAGCCTACGTGGCAGCACGACTCTAGCTGCTCGTACCGCACCGACGGCGACGTATCGGCGGTCGCCTGCATTTGCGTAGCGGAGTACGACAGCAACGAAGGCGGCTGGTTCCAGGTCGGTGGCACGAGCGTCGCCTCGCCGATAATTGCGTCGATCTTTGCCTTGGCCGGCAACGCCAGCAGGCAGAACGCTGGCGAGAAATTCTGGACCCTGAAGGCTCGCGCTCGAACTCGCGATTTTCACTATGTCAGCAGCGGCAGCGACGGCTCTTGCAGCGGCAGCTATCTGTGCACCGCCGGGACCAAGCAGTTCCACACCTACTCCGGCCCTGCGGGGTGGGGAACGCCAAAGGGGATTGGCGCGTTCTAAATCCGGGTCGGAGCCGGCAAAGCGCGGCGTTGCGAACGAAGTAGCGACGCCGCGCGTTTCTTAGAAGGTACTTCAGCCAAGCAAGCGTAACTCGCCCAGCCAGACTAAAACATAAGGAGCTTTTGTGAACGGACCTATTAAGTTAATGGTGCCGCTCGTTGCGGCGCTCGCAATGGCCGCTTGTAACGGCGGCTCTTCAAGCATGCCCGGAACCACCGGCCAGTCCACTGCTCAGGCACAGAACGCAGGGCATCCCCAACAACTCTGGGGTGCGAACGTGCGGCAGGTGTGTCCCGACGACGGTCCCGGCACGGCAAGGTGTTTAGCGCTTCTGCGCACCGACATCGCCCCGCAGATGCAACCGGCGCCGGGGAACCCCCGGGCTTGCACCCTGCCGACTTCCAGGCGGCGTACGACTTGCCGGCGACCAAAGGCGGGGGACAGATCGTCGCAATCGTCGACGCTTATGACAACCCCGACATCGCGAACGATCTAAAAACCTACCGCGCGGAATTCGGCCTGCCGGCTGCAAACTTCACCAAGTACAATCAAAAGGGAGAGAAGAAACACTATCCCTCGGGCAATGAAAGCTGGGGCGTGGAGGAAGACCTCGACGTCGAGATGGTCTCCGCCAGTTGTCCGAACTGCACCATCTACCTTATCGAGGCGAACTCGGATTACACGAACGATCTCGGCGCAGCAGAAGTCGAGGCCGTGAAGCTGGGAGCTCACATCGTTACCAACAGTTGGGGCGGCGGCTGCAGCGGCAGCTGCGGGTACGGCTCCGACTTCGATACTCCGGGCGTCGTCTATCTCGCCTCGTCGGGAGACGACGGCTACGGCACGTCCTTCCCATCGCAACTCGGCTCGGTCGTTTCGGTCGGCGGCACGTCGCTGAGCACAGACAAAGGCGTAAAGCGCGGCTGGACCGAGACGCGTCTGGGCTGCGTGCCGGCGGCGGTTGTTCGACGGCAACCAAGCCGTCGTGGCAGCACGATCCCGGCTGCACGCTTCCGCACCGATAACGATGTAGCGGCCGCCGCCAATCCGCAAGAGGGCGGCGCCGGAGTACGACAGCTACGGATTCGGCGGCTGGATCGTCGTAGGCGGCACGAGCGAATCGTCGCCGCTGAATGCCGGGATATTTGGCCTTGCGGGCAACGCCAGCTACGCAAGTCGCCGGCAAAAAGTTCTGGACGCTCTCGGCAAAGAAAGCGCCGCGAAAGATCTGTGGGTCATCAGCAGCGGCAGCGACGGCTCGTTGCAGCCCGACCTACCTCTGCACCGCCGGGACACATGAGTACAAGACCTACTCCGGGCCGACCGGATGGGGAACGCCTCGGGGTATCGGCGCATACTAAGGTCCCGCGAAGCGGACAAGTTGCGGCGTTGCGAACGAAGTCGCGACGCCGCGCGTTTCTTGGAAGGTAATGAGGCCAATCAACGGTAACGCAAACTTTTCCCCGACTCAAAAAGGAGCTTTTGTGAACGGAACCATGAAACTAATGGTGCCGGTCGTTGCAGCGCTAGCAGTAGCCGCCTGCAACGGCGGCTCTTCCACCATGCCGGGAACCGCCGGCCAACCCACTGCGCAAACACAGAACGCCGCTGCGTCCAATCACCTGCTGGGGCGCGAACGTGCGGCCAGTCTGCCCTGACGAAGGGCCCGGCACCTCGATGTGTCTCGCACTTATTCGGACCGACGTCGCGCCGCAGATGCATCCTCTAAGCAAACCAATCGGCTTGTCCCCGGCCGACATTCAGGCGGCGTACAACTTGCCGTCAGCCAGCAAAGGATCGGGCCAGGTCGTCGCGATCGTCGACGCCTTCGACAACCCCGACATCGTGTCGGATCTGAAGACCTACCGTGCCCATTGGGGTCTGCCCGCCGGACACTTCACTAAGTACAACCAGAGCGGAGAGACCAAAAACTATCCCAAGGGCGATGAAGGCTGGGGCGTCGAGGAGGATCTCGACGTCGACATGGTTTCCGCCACGTGTCCGAACTGTACCATCATTCTGATCGAGGCGAATACCAATGCCAACAATGATCTCGACGCGGCCGTCGACGAGGCCGTGAAGCTGGGAGCTCACGTCGTCTCTAATAGCTGGGGCGGATCTTGCACCGGGGGCTGCGGCCGTTCGCACTTCGACACCCCGGGCGTCGTTTATCTTGCTTCGAGCGGCGATGGCGGCTACGGCACGATCGCCCCATCCCAACTCGGCTCGGTTGTTTCGGTCGGCGGCACGTCGCTGAGCCCGAACAAAAGCGCCAAGCGCGGCTGGAACGAGGGCGTATGGGTCGGCGCCGGCGGTGGTTGTTCGCCAGAGAAAAAGCCGTCGTGGCAACACGATCCCGGCTGCAAGTTCCGCACCGATACCGATGTATCGGCCGCTGCTGACCCCGATGCCGGCGGCGCCGCTGAATACGACACCTACGGAGAAGGCGGCTGGATCCTGGTCGGCGGCACCAGCGAATCCTCGCCGCTCAACGCCGGCATTTACGGCCTCGCAGGCAACGCCAGCAAACAAACTGCCGGGAAAGCGTTCTGGACTCTCAAGCCAAAAGAGCGCAAGAAGGATCTGTGGCCCATCACCATAGGCAGCGACGGCCTTTGCGGCGGAAGCTACCTCTGCACCGCCGGCACGCATCAGTTCCACGATTACTCTGGGCCGGCAGGATGGGGATCGCCAAACGGAATCGGCGCATACTAAACGGCAAATCGAGCAAATGTCACCATACGATGAGGCGGGCGCGAAGCGCCCGCCTCTTCTACATGTTTACGTCATCGAGTGTGCGTGTAGCTATCTGCCGGTTGCGCTCTTCGTACTGAGAGCCGCGCCAAACGGCTCGCCTAGAACCGACGCATTAGTGTAGGCGTTCGTGGGTAGCCCACCAAGTGGGTTTGCCCAACGATACACGGCGCTCCCCGCGCTGCTGCTGCAGTAGTTGTAGTTGCCGCCCGCGGCAAATTTCTCACCGTTAGCGCCGATCGTGCCTTCGATCATATCGCATACCTGGCTGCCATCGGAGTTCAAGAAGTTCCCGCTCGAACCGGTGATGATGCCCCTCGAGCCTGAAATAGAGAGCCAATAGGCGCAGGCAGCGTGCGCGTCGCCACAGTATTGATCGAATGCGTTGAGGTAATGATTTCTCTTCGACCAAATCAGATTGCCAGGGAAGTAGATCTTGCCACCCGTGATTTTAACGAAATGCATCGTTCGACTACCCGCGGGAAGCTCCGAAAGCATATACTCACCTGGACCGCACGGATACGCAAGGCACCCGTCCACGAAAAGGTTGCCGCTGTCGTCGTAAGCGGGGAAATAGTAGGTGCCTTGGAACGGATTGCGGTACGAGGCGGGATTGCCGGAGCCACCTTTGTAGACCAAGACTCTGCCTGGGCCGAATCGGGAGCTCAGGTGAAGAGCGACGGCGAGATTGCCCGTCTTCGGATCTACCGCGCAGGACTTTGGATAGCCATAGCGCGAGGTCGAGACGGAGCCGATCGTGCTGCCGGTCCGCGAAAGTTTCATAACTTCTTGGCTGCCGACGACGGCGACCCAAACGTTGCCGGAAGTATCGGAACACTCGCCCTCCGGAGCCGTAATGCCGGTGATCTGTCCCTTCACCACGAGGCCGGGCATCGTGAAAATGGTCACCGTCCCCAAAACGAGGTCACTGATGAAGAGGAGCCTGGGCGATCGTCCGATGTCTGGAGAAATCCACGACTTTTCCTGGCTCGGATGTATGCTGCTAGCCAAAGTGGGTTTCGTACCCAACGAGGGGATCGTGCCGTCGGGGAGCGTGATGCGTGTAAGCGCCCCCATTTTAGCCGGACTCATTCCTGTTGGGGTGAGCGCCGGAGATTGTGGCCCGCCACTGCTACAGCCGGCGAGTAAAGCCGCGGCCGCGACCGCATTAAGCGCGAAGATGGCCTGCCTCGAAAAACTCATTCGAATCTGCTCCTTGTTCTGTTATCGAAGTGCCGTTATCAGCTCTAAGCGAGCCAGACGGGAGAAGGGCTTTCTAACTGGAGAATTTCCAGTGCGACACAAATTTCCCTTAACCTGCGACAATGCAGCCACGAAGCGGTCGATAGACTTCGAACGACCCAGCCGCGCGTTGGCGATGAGTAAGGCACGTCATGGCCGAAAAAGAAGAATGACCGGCGCGAGCCGGCCATTCTTTTGTTTCGAACGTTTCGTAGCGTGAAGGGCTGAACCTATCTCGGAGAGCGCGGCATATAGACCGCTGCTTCGCACTCGAAGGTAGCGCACGACAGACCGTTGTTGAAGCTGTAGAGCATGGAGCCGAGCGCCCCATGACTGTAGCTGTAGACTTCGATGTCTGAGTTGAGGACGTCGCCCACCGCGTAGCGCTCGTTCTGGCGTCCGAGGTGGCCGAACACGCTTGCACCGGCCAGAGCGGTTGGACCGCTGACGACTTTGCACGTTCCGGTGCTGCAGCCGGAGTAGACCGTTACCTCGCTCGGCGTAGATAAGGTCGAGTTAAAGAGCGAGATCACCACGAGATTGCCGCGGTTGTCGACGTCGAGGCCGCCGTAGTATGGTTCGCTGAAGCCGTTGGCGCTTGTAAGCTCTTTGCCCTTGCCGGCGCAACCGGCGTAGACCCAAAGACCGACCGCACCGCTCGTGTCGAATGCATCGGCGTAACAGTTACCGGCCTTGTCCATCGCGACGCCGGCGGCCGCGGGAGAGCTCGGGGTACCGGTCGCCATGTTCGGGCTATTGAGGGCCGTACAGGTGAGGCTCGCCAGGGTGCAGGTCACGATCCCGGTGAGCGGGCCGCCGAGGAGGTTCCCTACGACGATCGTTCCTGTCTTTGCATCCTTGGCGGCGGCGTCGGCTGCCTGGCCGAGTGATTCCGGGATGGTTCCGAGCAGCTTTCCGCACGATTTGGGCTTGAAGCGCGGCGCATACACGTCCACGCCCGAGAAGGCGTTGGGGATTATCAAGTTGCCCTTCTCATCCGACGCGAAGTCGTTCACGCCCTGACCGGTGGTGAAATTGCACCTCGGGGGTCCATTGGCGCTGTTGTTCTTCGGATAGACGATGATGTTGCCGGCAGACGCTAAGAACTCGGCGGTCGCGAGGCCCCGCGTCAACGCCGCTGGAGCCTTGATGGAGCGATGCTTCGCCTTTTCAAAAAGGTACTTGGGAATAGTCGTAAGCGCGATCTTGCCATGCGCCGACTTCACGGTTGGGGGTGTAACGCCTGCACCACCAGGCATCGAGGAACTCGGTGAGGATCCGCTGCTGCCAGAGCAGGCAGCGAGCAGCGTTGCAGCGACCGTTGTCCATAGTCCTGCTGATAACAAGCGCATACGGTGGTTCTCCTTTTATGTAGTCAGGGAAACTGAATTCGTATCCTCAACGCTGCGAGCCCGATGGACTCGCGGTTGAGGAGGCGGGCGCTGTAATGCGACTACTTTTGATTTTTCCCTGCTGCCACAAAGCTCTTTTTGCCCTGGCGCGGCGCTTCGCTGCAGAACGAGCGTCACGCGCAGGCGCGTGCCAAAGGTAGTGAGCGCGCGCGTCACCAATCTGCGACGAGGCATGGGCATCGTTATGGCCGGTAAGAGTATGACGATGCTCGGCGCGGTTTGCGCGGTCGCTGCTTGCTCGGCCAACGTCGGCCCTCCGACCATCGCGGCGGCGCACGCAGCGCTAAACGGCAGGAGAACGCCCATCGCGCACGTCGTTTTCATCATTCAAGAGAATCGCTCGTTCAACAACCTGTTCCAGGGGTACCCGGGAGCGACGACGCGTAAGTACGGCTACGACGCCAACGGAAAGAAGATCGTTCTGCGCGCGCAAAATCTCGCGCAGCCTTGGGACATCGCTCACTTTTCGAAGTCGTTCTTCGACGCATGCGATTCGAAAAAAGGCAAGCTCCCCGGCACCCACTGCAAGATGGACGGCTGGGGAAAGGAGCTCACGTCATTCGGAGCTCCCAAGAATGCTCCATACGCCTACGTTCCTAAAGCCCAAGTCGAGCCATATTGGAAGATGGCAAGGCAGTATGTATTGGCCGACAAGATGTTTGCGTCCAACCTCGACGGTAGTTTCGTCGCGCATCAATTCGTCGTGGCCGCGTATGCGAGCCACGCGGTCGACTCGCCCGGCGGTCCTTGGGGTTGCTGGGGAGAACCGGGTGACAGCCTCCCAACGCTTACCAAGCATCGCACGTACGGTTCGAGCATCTTTCCATGCTTTGCAAACCCGACGATAGGAAGCGAAGCCGACGCCTCCGGCGTCACTTGGCGGTTCTACTCGGGCTCGATCAACGGCGATGGCGGACTGTGGTCATCGTATCAGGCCGACAGTCGAATTTACGATCACGCGGATTGGACCCACGACGTGATCAATCCGCCATCGCGGTTCCTTACCGACATCGCAGCCGGAAAGCTTGCGAACGTAACGTGGATTACGCCGACCTATGAAAATTCCGACCATCCTGGGGTCGACTCGGGCAGCGGCCCGGCATGGGTGGCGTCGCTAGTTGATGCGGTGGGGAAGAGCCGGTTTTGGAACTCATCGGCCGTCTTTATCATGTGGGACGACTGGGGAGGATGGTTCGACCCAGTAAAGCCCGTTTACGAAGATTACGACGGCCTTGGATTTCGCGTCCCGCTGCTGATGATCTCGCCATACGCCAAGCATGGCTACGTTACTCACGTACAATACGAAACGGCCAGTGTGCTACGTTACATCGAAGACAACTTCGCGCTGCCGCCGATGGCGGCAAGCGACGAGCGCGCGAACGATCCGGCGAGCGATGCCTTCGACTACGGCCGACCGCCGCGGAAATTCAAAAAGATCCCCGGCGACGAACCCGGCACGTACTGGATCGAGCGCGACCGCAACTCACGCGGGTACGGCAAACCCCATAGCTTCATCGGTGACGACTAACGCTTGGGGACCGCGACAAAAGCCGAAGTCCGAATCTAGATCCCTTTTGAGCCCGGCATGAACGTAGCGGTTTCGCACATGTTGGTCACGCATGAAGTGAGGCCGTTATTGAAGCTGTAATTGAAAGTTAGCCCGGTTCCATGTCCGGTGTAGTTGTAGACTTCGACGACTGAGTTCGTCACGTCAAAGGTAGCCCAGCGTTCGTTCTGGCGTCCGAGGTGCCCGAAGACCGACTGGCCTTGAAGATTGAATGGGCCGCCTACGATCGTGCACGCGCCCGTGTTGCAGCCCGAATAGACGGTCACGGTGCTGGGGCTGGCCCCCGTCGAGTTGAGCAAGGAAACGACGACGAGATTGCCCCGATTATCGACGTCGACGCCGCCGTAGTACGGCTGCGTGAAACCATTGGCACTCGTGAGCTCGGTGCCGGTGCCCGTACAACCCGTGTAAACCCAGAGACCTACCGCACCGCTGATGTCGAAGGCGTCGGCGTAGCAGTTGCCGGCCTTGTCCATCGCAACGCCTCCGAGCGTTCCCATGTTCGGGCTGTTGAGCGCCGTGCAGCTGCGACTCTCGAGCGTGCACGTTACGACGCCGTTCCCGGTGCCGCCGCCGATGTTGCCGACGACGATCGTTCCCGTCTTAGCATCTCTCGCGGCCGCACTGGCCGCTTGGCCGAGGGGCTCGCTGATCTTTCCAAGCAACGTTCCGCACGAGCTGGCCGTAAAGGGCGGTGCGTACACCCTGACACCCGCGAACCCGTTGGGGACGATCAGGTTTCCCTTCGTGTCCGAGCCGATGTCGTTGACGCCCTTCTTACCGCTGCTCACGGTGCAGTACGCCGCTTCGTTGCCGCTATTGTTCTTCGGGTAGATGGGAATGTTTGCGGTCTTGAAATTGAAGATATCCACGGCGATACCCCGCGTGAATGCCGCCGGAACCTTGACGAGGCGAAACTTCGCCCTTTTTATAAGCTGCTCGGGAATAGTGCTCAACGGGATCCTGCCATGCGCGGAGTTCACGCTTGGTGGCGTGAGACCGCTGCCTGGTAGTGAGGCGCTCGGCGAGGATGCACTTCCGCTCGAGCAGCCGGTGAGAAACGCTGCAGCGAGGGTCGTCGAGAGTGCTGCTAAAAATGAGCGCATTCGGGCGTTCTCCTTCTGTAGCCAAGAAATCGGAAATCCTTGTTGGGATGGGCCGCTGTTATCGAACGCACGTGTAGGTTCCCCCTGAGCTTCCAGAGTCTCCTTAAGATGGCGATTGAGCTTGCAGCCGGTCGCAACCTACTCGTCATGACGTGCAGCCCCTAAAGTGATCCAAAGATAGGTGGAGAATCCTGAGGCCTTTGGCCTCGAAGGAGACCACCGTGAAGAAGTCTCGATTCAGCGAAATGCAGATCGTCGGCATCCTGAAAGAACATGAAGCCGGCACGCCAACGAAAGATCTCTGCCGGCGGCATGGCATCAGCCCAGCGACGTTCTATACGTGGAAAGCCAAGTTCGGTGGGATGGAAGTCAGCGACGTGGCCAAGATGCGCGCGCTTGAGGACGAAAACCGCCGTTTGAAACGGATCGTTGCCGATCAGGCGCTTCACATCGATACCCTCAAGATTGCCGCCTCGGGAAACTTCTAACGCCTGTGCAGAAACGTCGAGTCGTACAGGCGGCTCGGAAGCAGCTCGACATCAGTGAACGCCAAGCTTGTCGGTACGCCCGAGCGAATCGCCGGATGATCCGTTACATGCGCCTTCCGAAAGATGATGCGCCGCTTCGTATGCGCCTCGAAGAGCTGGCGGCTGAGCGGCGACGGTTCGGCTACCGGCGCTTGGCCGTGCTTCTGCGCCGAGACGGCTGGAAAGTGAACATCAAGCGGGTTCTGCGCGTGTATCGTGATGCCCATCTGCAAGTGCGCAAGCGCCTCAAGCGCCGCGTTGCGGTCGGACGCGGAGATCCGGCTGCGGCGGCGTTGTCGATGAACGAGCGTTGGTCGCTTGATTTCATACTCACCATATAGCGCAACGAAAAAAGAGGAATGGCTAGTGCGCCATTCCTCTCGCGGCTCTTCGAAAGATGTTGTGTCTTAGATTCCTTTAGAGCCAGGTACGTACGCGGCCGATTCACAGAGGTTAACCGCGCAAGAGAGGCCGTTGTTGAAGCTATACAGATAGTTGATCCCCCCTCCACGTTGTCCGTTATACGCATAGACTTCGACGGCCGAACTCGTTATGTCGAGGGTGGTCCAACGCTCGGACTCGAATCCGAGGTGGCCGAATTCCGACTCGCCTTGCAGGTTGAATGGGCCGCCCTGTACCGAGCATGTCCCGGTGTTGCAGCCAGAGTACACGGTTACCGTGCTGGGAGTGCTGAACGACGAGTTAAGCAGTGAGACCACGACAAGATTGTTGTTGGAGTCGACGTCGAGGCCTCCGTAATATCCCTCGTTGAAACCCTCGGCACTGGTAAGCTCGGTACCCGTTCCCGCGCAATTGTTGTAAACCCAAAGACCCACCACACCATTCTGATCGAAAGCGTCCGCGTAGCAGTTGCCGGAGCTATCCATCACGACGCCGGCGACTTGGCCCATGTTCGGGCTGATGAGCGGCGTACAACTTTGGCTCGAAAGGCTGCAGGTTACGACGCCGTTGCTTCGCCCGCCCCCGATGTTCCCTACGACGATCTTCCCGCTCGCCGCATTGATCGAGGAGGCGCTCGTGGCTTGCCCATACTGGTCGTTGATCGATCCAAGCAACGCTCCGCACGAGCCGGAGACGAACGGCGGCGCGTACACGAGAACGCCCGAGAATCCGTTGGGGACGATGAGGTTGCCCTGGGGGTCGGCGTCGACGTCGTTGACGACATCGCCCGTGTTCTCAGTGCACGTCTGCGGCTGATTGCCGCTGTTGTCTTTTGGATAAACGATGATGTTGTTATTGAGCAAGTTCGCCGCGCTAACGACGATGCCGCGCGTATACGCGGCGGACGCCTTGATGAACCGGGCCGGCTTGGCTTTTCTTACAAGCGACTTGGGAACGGTGGTCAGTTCGCTGCGGTGCGCGGATTTCATACTTTGTGGGGCAACTCCGCTGCCCGCTATCGAGGTGCTTGGTGAGGATCCGTTACTGCTCGAGCAGCCGGCGAGTAGCGCAGCAGCCACCATAGTCCAGAATCCTGCTGATAACAATCGCATGGCGGGAGTTCTCCTTCCGTAGTCAAGACAATGAGACACCTGCTCCCGATGTTGCGAGCCCGCTGAGGATTGCAAGGGAGGACCCCTCTAGTGCGACTTGCGTTAGCTTTTCCCTGCTCCTCGGCAGAGCTTTAAGTGCTAAGCAACTTTGCCGTTACTAGGTGGACGCAAACCGCGAAAGCTTTAGAGCGTCGGAGCAAATCCGGCGGCTTCGACGTCGTAGCTTTGATCTAGGCCGTTATGAAAGCTGTACTTGTAGCGAAGCGCTTTATGACTGTACCGGTAGACGTCAACCTGCCCATACTGAATGTCGCCGAGCGCTAGCTCGTCGCCTTTTGCATTGAGGTTTCCGTAAAAGGAAGCGCCTTGCAAAGGAAACGGTCCACCAACGACCTGACAAGTCGGGTCGCATCCCTCATACACCCAAAGGGCGGGGGTGTTGAAATCGATTGAGAGGATGCGCCCCTTCTTATCGACGATGAGGCCGCCGTAGTACGCGTTCTTCCAGCCGCGTACGGCCTTGCCGTCTCCTTTACACCGCTTGAAATAGGTCAAAGCCGCCGCGCTAAGTGAGGGGTCATTTTCGGACGCCATCCAACAATCGCCATTTTTCGCCAACGCAACGCCTCCGCCGTGGTAGGTAATGTTCCGGCTCTTCAGTTTCCTCGTGCAGCCTTTGGAAAGCGTGCAGACGGCGATGTTGCCGACTTCGTTGGCGCGGCTCGTCTCGATGTTGGCGACCACGATCGTTTTGGTCGCTGCATCGGCGCTCGCAGCGTCGCTCGCTTCACCATACGGATCGGCGACCGTTCCGATCAGTTTGCCGCAGAGTCCCGGGCCCTGATAGACGCTGACTTGAGCGGGATATCCGTTTGGAACGATGAGATTGCCTGCGCCGTCCACGCCTACGCCGTTAACCGATTCGGCGGGAACTTTGCAGATCGACCGCTTGTCGCGCGCATTGGGGTTACGGTAGCCGAAGACGTGCGTACCGTAGAATTCCGTGGCGTAGATTCCGGCCTTGGGTCTTGCGTCGAAGACCATGGGTTGCGCCGGCACTCCCCTCATTGCGAAGCGGTGCATCCAATCGGGCACCACGCTTATGGGCGGTGACGGTAATCCGGATGGTGAGACGGTGCCGCCGCCGCAGCCGGCGACCAGTGCGAAAAGGAACGCTACAGAAAGCGTCGGTGAAACGGGCCGCATGAAGTGAACTCCTTAGCATGTCGTATTCTTGATATGGAGACTTACCTCTAGCAATGCGCCACCGCGGGCGCCCTTCCTTCAGGGGCCCGCGATGTAGCTGAGGGCCGCCCCGACCGGCACGCGCAAACCGCTCGCGCGTTTGGTGGGATTTCCTCCGGCAGGATAGGACCAGACGTTAACGCTGCTCGGTCCGTTTCGGCAATAGTCGTAATCGCCGCCGGCGAGCTTGGTCGTACCGACCCATGCCTCGGCAACGTCGCAGGCCTTATTCAAGGGAATCTTGCCGGTGATATGAGCGGTGGCCCCCGAAACGGTCAGCTTGTAGAGGCACGAGCTGGCGCGATCCTCACACTTTTGATCACCGAGCACGAGGGTCGCTCCGTGCCAAGCGACCGTTCCCGGGAAGTAAATCGTCCCTCCTTTGATGGTAACGGACGTCATCGAGCTGCGGCCGCGCGGAAGAACGGAAAGCAAATAGGCGTGGTTGGTGGTCGTACCGCTGACGTAGAGATCGCCTTTGCTGTCGTAGGCCGCAAAGTAATTCGCGTACTGGGTTGGGTTTGAGTAGACTGCCGGCGTGCCGCGCGCGTGTTTGTAGATCAATACCGATGCCGCACTGCTAAAGTCCCGAATATCTGAGACTGCAAGGTTTCCGCTCGTTTGGTCGATCGCGCAGCCGGCCGGAAAGCCCAGCGGATCGGTCAGGACGACAATCGGGTGCTGGCCGCCGTGGGCGAACTCGTAGATCTTATACTCTCGCGAGCTTGTGATCCAGACGTTACCCTTGGCATCGTTGCACTCGCCCTGCGGCTCGTCGAACCCGGTGAGCTTTCCGATGCGCGCGAGCGACGGAAAACGGTAAACGTCGACGTCGAACGTTCCCAAATCGGAGACGTAGAGCAGCTTCGGAGCGGTCTTTGCCGCAGCAGCCATCCAGGATCGAGCGTTGTCCGGTACCGACGAACCGCCGGCAATCGTCACGGACGTTACTTCGGTCGAGGCCGTCGCAGAGAGCGGTACGGCTTGCGACCAGCCGCTGCATGCGCCAAGTGCGGCCACGGTTGCAATGCACGCTAATCGCAGTAATCGAGCAATCTTCATCTCATCGGTGTTGTGGCTAGTTCTTCGTCCTTACCGCCACTCCATCCGGGGCGCGAAACGTTGGTCGTCGGCGAAGTCGGTTCCATTGCCGCAACAGTAGCGAGTAAATGCGGCGGGGCCCGCACTGATGCGTGCTGACCCCTCCACGGGAGTACCGAGTCTTTCGTCTACTGGTTTTCTGCTGGGGTGTTCTTCGTACTAATCGCCGCTCCGACCGGACCCAAGACCGCGGCCGCGGCCGCGGAGTTGGTCGGCGTGCCGCCGGTTGGATACCGCCAGCGATTCTCGGAAGCTGTGCTCGCATCGCCGCACGCCGGCCGCTGGTAATCGCCCCCTGCGGTGTACTTCTTTCCGTAGGCGGCGACCACGCCCTGAATCAGGTCGCAGACGGCGCCGCCACTGTTGTTCAGGTAGTTTGATGCTTGGCCGAGCATGCCGCTTCCGGAGACCCAATAACTGCAGGCAGCATTCTTACCGCCGCAGAGTTGGTCGAACAGCACCCAACTATATTCCTTCTGATCCCATTGCACGGCGCCCGGAAAATAGAGTTTTCCACCACTCAGCTTGACCGTGGTGCAGCTCGACGCACCGCAGTCCGAGACAATATAACGTTTGAGCAAGGTTCTGCCGTCCACCCAGAGATCGCCGTGAATGTCGTAGCCGGCAAAGTAATAAGAGTATTGTTTCGGATTGGTCAGCACGGTCGGAGTCGATTTGGGGCTCGCGAATACCAAAACCTGACCGGGGGCATGGTGAAAGCCGCGGATGTTCGTTACGGCAAGGTTGCCGTTGAGCGGGTTCACGGCGCAGCCAACCGGATAGCCGTACTTGTCCGTGTACGTATTGAGCAACGTTCCGGTGCGCGAGTACTCCAGCACCTGAAAACCTTTCGTAATCGCGATGTAGATATTGCCCTGCGGGTCGGAACATTCACCCTGCGGCTGCTTGAGCCCGGTGAGCATGCCCTTGAACTGCATATCCGGCATTGTGAAGGCGTAAACGGAGTCAGCACCGACATCAGACACGAAGAGGATCCGCGGCGCTTTCTGAACGTCCGGCGAGATCCACGACTTGCGAAGATCGGGGTGGACGTTGCCGCTCCACGACACGCCCGCGAACGTGTCACTCGAATTGCTTATATCGGGCGACCGGAGGTTCGCATCGCGCGAAGACGTGGCGGAGCTTGCTCCGGAACTCGGCACGAGTCCAGAAGACTGCGATCCGGCGTTCCCGTTACAGCCGGCGAGTAATGCGGCGGCCGCCAGTACGCTTAAAGCGTACGAGCGTGGCCCTGAGATATTCATTGACATGTTTCCTTTTGCTTGGTTGCCTGCTTGATATCTACCCGAAGCAAGGGATGCCTGGCTGCGGGCGGGCCTACCTAATGCTACAGCCAGCTAGGGCTCACCTGCCTAGTGGCCGGTAGACCTACACTTCAAGCCATTTCGCACCTTGCCGAACGACTCAAAACTTTGTCGACCCGAGCCTACTTGGTGCTGATCGCCGCCCCGTCCGGATGGGAGACGTTCGTCGTGTAGTTGGTCGGCGCGCCGCCGGCTGGATACCGCCAGCGATTCGCGGAGTTGCCGCCGGCATTGCCGCATCTGCTGCGCTCGTAGTCGCCTCCGGCCGCGTAGTTCGCGCCGTAGGCGGCGACGACGCCTTGAACGAGGTCACAGACTGGATCGCCGGTGTAGGCTTTGTAGTTGGTTAGCTGGACGAGGACGCCGCTCGAGGAGGCCACAAAGCTGCAGGAGCCGCCGACGGCGCAGGGACCCTGGTCGAAGAGCGCCCAAGCATACTCTTGCTGATCCCATTGCACGGCGCCGGGGAAGTGAATCGTTCCGCCATGGAGCCTAACCGTTTTGCAGCTTGACGCGCCGCAGCTCGAGAGGATGAACCGTTTTAGCCCGGTTCTTCCATCCACCCAGAGATCACCGCTGCTGTCGTAACCGGCGAAGTAATAGAAATACTGCTTGCGATTGGTTAAGACCGTCGGTTTCGACGAGGGGTTCGCGTAGATCAAAACCTGCCCGTGACCGCGGTAGCCGATGATGTTCGTAACGGCAAGGTTGCCGTTGAGCGGATTGACGGCACATCCAACCGGATAGCCGTACGTATCTGCATAGGTGTTGAGTAGCGTTCCGGTGCGCGAGTACTCCAGTACCGTAGAGGCTCGCGTGTTCGTAATGTAAACGTTGCCGCGCGTATCGGAACATTCACCTTGGGGCTGGTTGAACCCGGTGAGTGTACCCTTGAGATTCATATCCGGCATCGTGAAGATGTAGACATCGTTGGTGCTGACATCCGAGACGAAGAGAAGACGCGGCGCTCGCTGCGTGTCGGGCGAGACCCACGACTTGTTGGGGTCGGGATGGACGTTGCCCACCCAAGCAATGCCTGCGAACGTGTCGCTGGGCGGATGCACCTCGCGCGAGAGCGCATTGACGCCACGTGAGGACGTCGGTGGGTTCACTGCGGAGCGCAAAGCCGGCCCCGACAACGCCGATCCGCCGATGCCGTTACAAGCGGCGAGCAACGCCGCCACGGCAAGTGCCCCGAAGGCGTGCGATCGAGACGGTGAGAGTATCATCGCAAATGGCTCCTTCTTAATGCCTTCTTGACGGCTCGTGCCATAGCGAGCTAGGACTCACCTGCCTGTTGGGCCATCGATGCACGTCGCGGTTCGTCGTCAGACGTGCGCCGGGCCCGCCGAAGCGGGCCCGTTCTTTTCCTTACCGATCTTAGCGATTCTTAGTCGTGATGTTTTTTACGGTCGCCGCTCGTCTCGCTAATTGCCGCTCCCACCGGGTGCGAAGCGTACTTTATGCTGTAGTTGGTCGGCGACTCGTTCAGCTCCGCAGTGTAGGGCCAATTATCTTCCGAAGTGCTGGCTCTGCCGCAGGCCGTCTCGTCATCGCCGCCGCCGACAATCTCGTTGCCCGTGTCCTTAATTACGCCCTGAATCAAGTCGCAGACCGGGCCACCTTTATAGGTCTCGTAAATGTTTGGCTCGCTCAGCTTGTATTTTTCATGGGCATAGACCCAGTAGCTACACGATCCGCCGCTGGCGCAAGGACCCTGATCGAACAGGACCCACGCCTGCTCGAATCTATCGAACTGAACGGCTCCCGGAGAATGGATTTTTCCGAAACGGAGCTTGACCGTGCTGCAGGTTGGGCCCGACGCGCCGCAATCGGAGACCATGTAGGCTCCCTTGGAACTCTTACCGTCGACGAAGAGCTCGCCGTACGGAGAGTATCCGTCGAAGTAATAGTAGTATTGGCTCGGGTTGCTCAGAACGGTCGGAACGGCCGTGGGGCTGGCATAAATCAAAACCTGGCCCGCACCAGTAAAGCCCTTCATGTTTGTAACGGCAAGATTGCCGTTGACCGGGTTGATGGCGCATCCCGCCGGATAGCCGTACGTATCGGCGTAGGTGTTGAGTAAGGTGCCGGTATGCGAGTACTCTAACACCTGAGACGATTTGGTGTTCGCTATGTAAACGTGGCCGTGCGTGTCAGAACACTCGCCTTGCGGCTCGTTGAATCCGGTGAGCGTGCCCACGAGCTTCATGTCCGGCAAACCAAAGATGTAAACGTCGTTGGTGCCGACATCCGACGCGAAGAGAACTCGCTTTCGGTTCACCACCTCCGGAGAGACCCACGACTTCTGATGGTCGGAGTGGACGTCCCCCATCCACTTCAAACCGACGTACGTGTCACTCGGTTGAAGAGCGTCGCGCGCGATAACGCTCGCGTTCGATGACGACGCGGCAGGGTTCAAACTGCCGCTACAGCCGCCAAGGAGTGCGGCCATCACGCACAAGGCGTACGCAGCCGGTCCTGAGATTCTCATTCAAAATGCCCCTTCTTTTGTCTGGAATTCCTGAGCAAATGGATCAAAGTTCCCGGTTAAGACCGGGCAATATAAGTGCGACTGATTGCTAAGCCTTACCTTTAAAACCAATTACGTTTTGCTACGTCAGTTCGTTGCATCTGCGCATAAGCGCGGAATGCAACACAACGGTCTTAACGATTGGTCACGTTGGCAACCGGTCGCTTCTTTTGCTCACGTTTATTCGGTGTCGACCGGTTGGTACGACGGTGGTTGATGCAGAAAGTAGTTCCTCGAGTACTTCGCGGGAATGACGCTGAACTTGCGAGGCGCCTGCGTGAAGTCGAAGCAATCACCGATACTGCGGGCGCGCTTGTCCGTCGTTCCCAGACGCCCCAGATCCCAGATGTCTTCGATGAACTTCAAGATGCTGCCGAACTCATATTGTGTGTGGGAAATATAGCCAGGCTGACCAGGGCTTGCTTCGCGAGCGTACGGCGAGACGACGAGCATGGGAACGCGGAATCCAAGACCTCCCCACTCGTCGAGAAACGGCGGCTTTACGTGATCGTAAAAGCCGCCCCAATCGTCCCACACAACAACAATCGTCGTCGTCGGCCAATACGAGCTCTGGCCGACTGCATTGACGATGGACGCAACCCACGAGGGACCGCTATCGTGCTCGCCACCGGGATGATCCGAGTTTGGTTGATCGGGAATGACCCAGGAAACGGCCGGCAGCGTGCCGTTCGTGATGTCGCTGAAGAAAACGTTTGTCTTTGCGATGTTCGTCTTCCACTCCGGGCCTTCGCGCACGGCTTCGATGGCGTCGAAAGCGTTCCAAAGCTGGCCGACGATGTTCGTTTCGGGCGGAGTGTAGTATTTCCAGGAAACCGAGTTCGCATCGAGCAGATCGCGCATCGTCGGATACGTGAGACACGGGAACGGCCCCTTATGGTATTCATTCTTCAGCTTCGAGCCGTCTGCCACCAGGAGCGTCGTCCTCGTCCCTGGCAACGCATCGCATCCCCATGGTGTGTGCGACGGAAAATCGACGAGGCTCTTGGTGTCTTGCGGCTGATTGATAATCGTGCTGCCCGCGATCAGGTCTTGATGCGCCGTGAAGCTGCCACTGCCTTGCGTTTGAAACATATGATCGCCGAGCACGTATTGCTTGGCAATGGTCCAATCCGGCGCGAGTTGCGCCGGGTAGACGTACTGGTAGATCGCCTTTCCCTGTGGGCCGGGGCATTTCGAAACGCCGCCTCCCTCGGTGCCAAATCCGTCCATCTTGCCGCCGTCGTAATCTTTGACGAAGTTGTTATACGAATGACCGAAATCGCATTTCTCGGAGAGGTTCACTTCGCGCAGGTGAACCCGCACGTCACCGCCCGACGGCAGTTTCATGTGGCCGTGCGTCGTGCCGTCGGCGCCCGGAAACGTCGCGAAGAAATCGTCGAAACTGCGGTTCTCTTGGATAACGAGGACGACGTGCTGAATATACGGCGAGAAGCGGTGCTTGTGATGGGCCTCCGGCGCGAACTGCTGCAGAAGTCCGATCCCGCTCGTCGGCGGCGTGGATCCGCCGCCGCACGCCGTTACGCCGAAGGCGACAATTGCCACCATTCCCTTTTTTAAAATAGTCATCTACGCCACGTGAAGCACAGCCGCACCGCGAAGCTCGTCGTGCTTGAGCATCCTCAGCGCCCGATTCGCCTCGTTCAGCGCCATTCCCGTTGTGTACGTCTTGATCGGGATCTCACCGGCAATCTGCAAAAACTCCTCGCCGTCGGCGCGCGTATTGGCGGTGACGCTGCGGATTTCTTTCTCATAAAAGAGATCCCGCTCATACTCGAGCGGGGGCACCGTCGTCAGATAGATTCCGGCGATCGCTAGAATTCCGCCGCGGTCGAGTGATTGCAGTATTGGCGGTACCAGCTCGCCCGCCGGCGCGAAAAGAATGGCAGAGTCGAGCGGCGTGGGCGGAGCCTGATTCGCATCTCCGATCCAATCGGCACCGAGTTCCTCGGCCAGCTCGCGGTGTACCCCTCCGCGGCTCATGACGAACACTCGACACCGCCAATGTTTGAGTACTTGAAGTGCGAGGTGCGCCGAACCGCCGAAACCGTAGAGTCCTACCGTCGCACCATGCACGACGCCCGCGCGCCGAATCGCTCGAAACCCGATAATGCCCGCGCACAGCAGCGGCGCCGCGTGCTCGTTATCGATCGCGTCGGGGAGCCGATACGCGAAGTCTTCGCGAACCACGGCGTACTCGGCATACCCGCCGTCTCGATCCCAGCCGGTAAAGAGCGCATTGGGGCACAGGTTCTCTCTTCCTTTAAGGCAATAGCTGCACGCGCCGCAGGTTTCTCGCAGCCACGCCACGCCAACGCGTTCGCCGATCTTAAAGCGGTGGCTGCCGGGACCGGCGCTTTGGACGACGCCGACGATTTCGTGCCCGGGAATCGTGCCCGCGTGCTTTGGCGTAAGATCACCCTCGCTCAGGTGCAGGTCGGTCCGGCAGACGCCGCAGGTCGCGATCCTCACCAAGATCTCCCCGGTCGTCGGAACCGGTGCAGGCTTATCCGTCAATCGCAACGGATTGCTCTCGATCGGTGCGGGGCTTGCTAAGATCATTGCGCGCACGGTTTAAGGAGGTTTACCAGTTCGTTGGTTCCCGTTCAGATAACCTATCGCGGATTCGATTCGTCGGAGCCGCTAAACCGGCTGATTCGAGATGAGGCGGCCAAGCTCGAGAAGTTCTTCGACCGAATTGTGAGTTGCCGCGTGCTCGTCGAGCGCCAGCACGGCCACCATCATGCCGTCTCCCGGTTCAACGTGCGGATCAATATCGTCGTTCCCGGAGCGGACTTAGCGATCGTTACCGAGCCAAGCCTCACGGTTGCGCCATTAAGCGAGGGGGCGCAACGGACCATTCGGGAGACCTTCCGCCGCGCGCGACGCCGCTTACAAGATTACGCGCGCCGCAAGAGTTCGAGCTAAACGCATTACGGCGCTAAGAAGAGATGCTCGAACTTGTGGCTGCAGTTACTGCTGCCCGCAAGACATCGCAGCGAAACTTTCGGCTTTGCCCTCGATTTCATCGGCAAGTCGTATACGTCGAGGCTTCCATCGCCCGCATTGAGAGTGTAAAAGCTGTAACGATTCGTATCGGCGATGAGCGCACCGACAATCGTGTTGAGGTACGCATCCGGAAAGTGGCCCTGCTGCGGATTGAACGGCTGCTCGAACTGCCCCGTCACGTCGACCGGGGGCGAAGGCGGCGCGCCCGGGGCGCGGCGAGTGAAGCGCACCGAAGTACTGTCCCAGCAGCAGCGATGGCGCAACCGGTGCGGCCGGCGGCCACTGGCTGGAATCGACGAAGTCGGCTTGAGCCAAGTTGATCCCCAACGTGTGCCGGCGGCTTCGCGTAAGGAAAGCTAACCTTGAATAATTTCGACGTCGTCGACGAGCTGGCATACACGTACAACGCGGCGTTGACGTCGAACCGTCCCTGAACCAGCGACGTAAAGCCGGCCGTCTTCGTGCCGATCACGCCAAATCCAATGGTCACCGCTGCGACGCTCGACTTCGAGAGCGGCATACGCAGTTCCGAGACCTCGGGGCCTAAATTGTTGAATAGCCAAAGATTTTCGTTCGGATCGTATTCGATGTCGATCAGCTCGGCGCCGTCGACGCCGACGTTGGTGATTGCAGGCGTGAGCTCGATCGTGAGCTTCGCCCGCGACGGCGCGAACGAGACGATCGGAGCGCTAAAGAGGCGAAGCTCTTGGCTACTTGCAAGCGCAACGTTTCCGTACTGATCGGCGGCGATGGCCGGCGCAACTTTGAGCCCCGGCCACTCCGTAAGCGTGCGCTCCGGCTTCGAGCTTGCCGTCAGCGGCAACCGGTACTCATAGAAGATTCCGTTATGATCGGCGTAGAGCACGTTGGCAGCCGGCGTCGCCGTCGGCAGCGGGGGTTGCGAGACCGTTTGGGGAGCCGGACCGCTCGCACCACCGCACGCCGAAACCACCGTCGCGATTGTCGCGGCGGCCATAAGCATGACAAAGAGCGTGGCCGATTTCATCGATCGAGGCTCCCAAAGACCGGGCCAATCGAGCTGTCGGACTTAGCATCGAAGAGAAAGAGCGAAAGTCGAGCGGCGACGTGGAACGGCAGAACATTATGCCGGTCAAACGCGTCGATTTGTGCCGGGGTCATGGTGGCGATTGGCGCGCTCGACTTGCCGGCGTATGCGCCGAAATCGGAAACGTTCTTGCCGAGCGCTACCGTCGTGACCTCACCCAGCCGCGCGCTCCCCACCTGCTTAAAACCAGAGTCGCTCGAGGCGCGGAAGCTGCCGAAATCCGCTTGCGGCATCGCCGGCGACGCCTCGTATAAGGAAAGCTGCGCATCGCCGCTGCTCGCGGGTTCTTCGAACGTGAGCACGCGGTACTTCGGATAAGTGCCTACCACGATTAAGGTGTAGCGCTTTCCCGAGCTCAGCGCAGTGGTTTTCAAGGGGCCAACGCCATAGCCTAACTCGTCGCGCGCTACGAGCGAGTGCGTGCCGGCGCTAACGTTGACAAACGGCGTTAGCGTTCCGTAGTTAAACGACGATGCGACCGTCGATCCATTCATCTGCAGATACGCCGACCCGATAGAAGCGGGCTGGCCGTTGATGAGCGTTTCGAGATTCGGAGCCCCGTCGGCGAAGCGTACGCTCGCGTGCGTAGCTTGCGTCGGAGGCATCGCGCTTGACGACGAGCTCGATCCACCGCATCCCACAACTGCGAGTACCGAGCAGCACGCAAGGCTAAACCGGGCACATGAATTCGTTAGCAAGAAATTACGTCTCTTGGAGCTCAGGGGGAGTTTATGCGCGCCGCAGTAATGCGGCGCGCATAAACGTATTGGGTGTTTGTTACTGCAGGCAGGACTTGTGTCCGGCACTGCCAGCGAGCGCGTTACGGATCGCCTTGTGCACGGAGTTGGCGAGAGGCGTGTATTCAAGCGGAGCAAGGAGACTGTTTGCCTTTGTTCCGGAGATGTAGTAGACCAGATCTTTCTTCTGGGCAACGTGAATGCCGTTGTTTTGGCCGTAGAAGAGCCAGTAACTTAGTCCGACGATCGGATACGCCTTGGCCGGCGGCGTGACGAAGTGCGTGGGGTTAATATAGAGCTGGCAGTACGGGGTGGTTGAGCCAAGCGGGTTGCCGTCACTGCCGCCACCGTAGGTGATGGTCGTAGCATTGGAAAGTGCCGACGCTACTGCGGTCTTGCTGGTCGGACTGACGAACACTTTGTTGCTCGTGTCAAGTACGCTTGCCTGCGCTACGCCCGCGGCGGCTGCCCATGCACCTTCGGCGTAGCCGGTGCCAAACGGATCGCTCACGATGCCATCGAGCACCCCGGGGTTACCGCTTTCGCCAAAGAAGCGAGGGTTGGGATCGGCCGACGAGCCGGGTCCCGGCCACGTACTGTTCACACCGAAAGTCCAGGCTGCGCTGCGACCCTTTTTTACGTCTTGATAGGGAGCTTTGTTGTACGGCGCGGGCCAGCTTTGATTGCACGAGTAATTGAACTTATTGGTGGTCAGGTAACTCGTGCCGCTGCTGTCGGAGCGGAAGTAGAAGTCGAGCGTCTGGTTGACGCCACCCGTGACGGACTTGCCGCCGTTGTCGGCGGTGATCGCCGGGTCGTTCCAGTTGCTGATGGTACCGTTGGCTATTGCGCAATAGGTCCACGTTGAGAGTTGGAGGTTGGCAGCAGACTTGATTCCCTTGAAAGAGGCTTTGTTGTACGGAAAGACGATCGGGCCGCCGAACGTCGGCAGCTCGAAGGGCTGTCCCCAGGTCGGCTTACCGGTGAGACGGCCGTTATAATACGTCGTCCCCGAAGCACAGCACTCAGTGGAAGCCATCGCGACGTCGCTGCCGACGAAGTCGAGCGGATCCCTGAACGCGCCAAAACCGGTTGGGGACTGCCCAAGCGCGGCGCACGCATCGGTTGCTGTACCATTGTTTGCTTCGAATTCCGCTCGGCCAAAGCCGCTGCCGGTCAGGCAGTAGAAGGTCACGGCATTGTACGCCGTATCGTATCCGGCTAGGATCGAGCCGGGCCCAGGGGTAGGTTGTCCAGGTCGCGGTTTGCCCACCGGCTGGTCGCCCAAATTGTAGCCGTAGGCTGGGAAGGTGGCGCCGCCGGCATGGAGCTTGGGAGCTGCGGCGTCGGGATTAAGGCCACGCTGCGATGCAGCCGGCCCGTTCGCATTGGGAATCGCGGATACGCCTGTCCCGGCAGAGTTTCCGCTGCAGGCGCTCACCATGAGCGCCGGCACGATTGCCAAGGCCAGCGTAGCGAGGGTTTTATTCATGTAGGCTTTCCTTTATTGCTTATGTAGCTTGGGGTGCTATTGAGGGTTAGCCGAGCGGGCCTTGGCCTGCCCGGAAATTGACGTGACGGCGAGCGCAATCGGCGCGTTAAGTTGCGTCGCCGCGCCGGCGATGCGCAACGAAGGCTGCACGGTTCCGTTACCGGCAGCCGCAAACACATCGACCGCGTCGTCGATGGGGTCGACTACGAAGAGCGACGTCCCGTAGAGTTGGACCGTCGGGAAATACGACAGCAACGGATTGCCGCTGCAAACGCTGCCCTTCGCGGAGACGCCGCCGAGCGTCAAGACGCGCAGCGGAGCGACGTCTGTGGTGCCTCCGCCCGATCCGGCGGCGAAGACGTTGGCGCGCGCTTGACAAGCGACTCCGCTGCCGCTGCCTCGCGTCACCGTATTCCCAATGAAGATCTCGCCGCTCTGGTTTAGCGCGACATTGGTCGTGAAGCCCGGTGAAAGCTCGGTCTTCGAATCCCACGGGATCGTGCGCGAAGGCGTCGCATCGGGGTTGCCGATATTGGCGCCCTGCGCCACGAACAATCCGTAGGCGTAGTCTCCAAATCCCGCTTCGAGCTTGCCGTTGATGTAGAAGTTGTTGGCAGAATCGATTGCCAACCCGGTGGGACCCGCGCTCGCATACTGGAGGTACGGTGATGTGAATCCAAAACCGTATGCCGGCGCAACGGGTCCAGAAGTTCCGGCGGCATAGGTCAGCACGGCGCCGCGGCTGTCGCCGTTATTGCCGTCGACATTGGTCGCTCCGTACGTCACGAGCCGGCCCGACGGATCGAAGCTCATGAAGAGCGGATAAAGGTTCGTGGTCGTCTTTGATTCGGAAGCAAGGACGGCTTTCGGCTGCGCGTTTCCACTGGCGCCGGGCGCATAGATTGCAATCTCGTTGCCCGCGTCCGGCTGACCCGTTCCGGTGTTGTAGCCGAGCTCGTTATCGAGATAGCCCACGTAGAGATTGCCGCTGGAATCTACGGCAATGGTCGCGCGCGTAGAGCTTCGAGCTAAGCTGCAGCGTGCGTTCCGGCGACGCGTTGCCTTTCGCTTTGCCGTCGTACTCCGTGACGGTCGCAGCCTGGCCGTCTTTGGCTCCGAGGTTGAGCGCGTAGATCGTGCCGACCGGCGGCGGCGGCACCTTCCCATGCAGTGAGAAGTTTGCGTTCGCACCGATCGAACTGGGCCCATCGACGCTCGCTTGAACCGTTACCGCCGATGCTTGAGCGTTGCCGTCGTAGGTTAGTGTTATGCCGGACGTCGGTTTGGCGATCGAGAGGGAGGCGCCGGACTGGCCGGCCGCATGCAACACAAATGCCTTATCGGTATCTCCTTCGATATCAAGCGAAATCGGACGCCAAAAAATCGCTGGGCCCGACGATCTGCGCGCCCGTCGCATCGAGGGGGACGAGCGCGACGGCTGCCTTTGCGGGTTCGCCGCGTTTTGCGGCTTCGGGAGAAAGCGAGAGTTTGAGCGAAGCGATCACGCCGTTGAGCGTGAGCGAAACCTTGTTGCTGATCTGCACGCCGCCGCTTGAGCCGATCTTCGCCTGCACGCTGCCGACCGAGAGAACCGCTCCGGCTCGCGTTCGTACCGGCGTAAGTGGTTACGGCAAAGACGTCGTCACCCGGCGAACCTGATGCCGTTGCGGTGCAGACGAGCTGCCCCGCGCCTTCCATGCAGCCGCGCGCGTGCGCGACCGTGTTGATCGTCGTCGGATTGACACCGGTCACGCCGCCGCCATTGACCGACGAAAGCGCGATCACCAGCGACTTGGTATTCACTGAAACGTAGCCTGGCCGAACTTCCTGATTTCCGCCCGCCGCAACGGTCACGGTGACTTTTACGTCGACGAGCTTCGTCGGCGGCGACGACGGGCCGCCGCCGGAAAGTTCACGACCGAACTGCTCGGCAAGCCGCTGCCTCCGCCGCATGCCGCCATCACCGACGCTGCGATGATTGCTGCAGCACGTTTCATGGATAGGCTGCCGTCAACACGTCGGAGGTTGTAATGTCCGCCTGACCGCTGGGGCCTGTGATCAGCGGAAGCTGCGAGAGATTTTTCGGATACGAGGACTCGTAGGCCGGCCAATCCGCGCCGACACCATAGATCTGATACGTCCCCTTCGGACAGATCGTCGGCGTCTTTTTGCCCGACTGCGTCAGCGGCCCGATATTGTCGGGCAGGAAAAGCCGCTGCTGTCCGCTTTTATGCCTGACGACGGTATAGAAGCTGTCGGTTTGGTGCGACTGAACGCAGATGCCGACGCCGCTCCCGCCCTCGGCACGAACGACGACAAGTGCTTCGCTGGCACCCGGCCGGCACCGTCACTTCGATCGTGCCACCGCCCTTTCCATCCGCCTTAAACGATGGCGATTGCGAACGACGGCAGCGGCGTAAGGTTCGTTAACTGCGCTCCCGCGGCGAGAATTCCGGGCCGCGGCGTCGGCGTTCCGTTGGGTCCCGGACTCGGCGTTGGATTCTGAGGCGTGTCGTACGCAGGCGGCACCGCCGCATAAAGATGGTAGGTGCCGACGACTGGCTGTACCGCGAAATCCGTGAAACCCAGTGAATAACCTTCCCAGCCGAGCGCTGTGAGCGACGGTCCCTCTGCCGGAAATGCGGGCGGTCCGCCGTACCAGCGCTCTAAGTCCGCGTCGTTGCCGTAGATCGGTAAATAGAAGGCTTGAAAAAGCGGCGTGAAACCGTTGCCCGGCCCCGAGTCGGAGTTGCACGGACACAAACCATAACCAAACGCGCCGGTCGTCGAAGCTTTCGGTCCGCGCGGCGCGCCAGTCCAATTCGATTGATTAAGCGTTCCCCACGTAATGTGGTTGGTCCCCAAATCGGAACCGGCATACAGTACTCCGGTGCCGGTCTCCGTCGAGGTGAGCACGTCGAAGCTGCTCGGCCCGATGATCATCGGAACGTTGTAGAGCGTTCCGGAGAGGCCGTCTTGCTGACGCATGCGTTTCCACGGTGTTGAGTCCGTACGCGACGTCTTTTCCGCCGTTGAATGAGAGCGTTGCGACGCCGACGGCAAACTGCAGTTTGCTCGTCGCAGCCGGATCTACCGACGTCACCGTCGGCTCCGACGCACCGCCCTGACCGCATCCCGCAAGCGCCGACAATGCGGCGAGCGAAAGCAGCGCGGCTGCAAAGACGCCAGCGCACATGCGTTGGCTCATATGGTCACCTGATAATAGAAGCGGAATGAAATCGGCGACTCGTTTGGATACGTGAGGTATGGCGAGTTGGAGTGCGCCGAAAGATCGGGCGGCGCGTACGGCGCCGTTGAGTAAGCGCATGGGGCATTGCCGCTGGCCAATCCCGTCGCCACCGGATAGCCGTAGCAGCCATTGACGATCGGAACGTTGTAGAGCTCGTTGAACAAGTTAACGATCTGCAGCCCGAAGACTGACTGCGCGAGTCCTCGATTCGGCGGCCGGTACTCGACGGTCAGATTTGCATCGACGCGCGGCGTGGTGAGCAAGCCGCCCGCCAGTCCGGGCTCGGCAACGCCGCGCGTCGCGGCGATGTTGGGCTTGGTGCACGTCCCCGGATCGAGCGGATCGATGTAGCCCGGCGTTTGCGAGTAGATCAGCGAGAGGCTGGTGCTGGGACGATCACCGGTTTGCCGTTGCAGTAGACGGCGGTATAGTAGCCGGCGCCATACGGGTAGCCGGAGTTGGCGTAGATCACCGGGTTAATCCGCCAGCCGTGCGCGTTCTTCCAATTGAAAGGCGGCGTTGAGCTGAAACGGCGAGAGGTCAGGGGACCGGTAAATCATCCCCAACGCCAGCGCCGCCGGTTGTAAGTACGCCCCGGGCGGCTCGTTGCCGAACTGGCTGATGTAGGTCGCGCCGACCTGCATCGAGACGCCCAGCGGCAGCTCCTTAGTGTAGAGCGCCTCGATGCCGCTGGCCTTTTGAATGCCCAGATTCGAGTAGGACACGTCGCCGTAAATCGGCGAGCCGGTCTGATAGCTGAATCCGATGATCTGCGCGGTCTGCTCGACGACGTTGTAACCACGCCGGTAGAATGGTGTAATCTTCATCGCCGAGCCGTCGCGAAACTCGTGTGCCCAGGAGAGATCGATGTTGGTAAAGGTCGCGCCGACCAGCGGCGCTTCCAGCGTCGAACTGCCAAAACGGTAATCGCGCGTCAACCAATAGAGCTGATCGGCGTAGCTGGTGCAGAGCTGGTCGGCCAATGGCCCGCAGTACCGCGCCGGCTTACCGGTCGAGTTGTCGTACGATGGAATGTCGTCAAAGGCAGCATAGGGCGCCTGGCTTATGTTTTGGCCAATCAAACTGGGCAACGGCATCGAGAGCGTGTGACCAAAACCCAGCCGAATCGTATCGCGCGGATCGGGCAAGTACGACGCATCCAGGTGCGGCTCGTAGAGTCGTTGGTGCTCGGCGGCCGGGATCGAGGCCGGCGCACCGGCCGCAACGGGAATCTGAAAGTTGTAGCCGTCGAGCCGTATGCCCGCCTCGGCCTTCCAGCGCTCCGACATCTCGATGGTGTCTTGCAGATAGGTGCCGTACTGCTGCTGGCTGACCGTATCGACGTCTTCCTCAAACGGAAACCGCACGCCGTCGGGAAACCACGAGCTTAAGTAGCCGCAGCTCGACCCCGCCGCAATCTGCGCGCAAAACTGTGGCGAGAAGAAATCTTCCTCGAGTCCCGCTTGTGCGTACGGATTGTTGTTGGGCAGCAGCCCCGAATAGGTGTACGGTAACGGCAGCGGCTGGAACCGGCGCGTGATCGGATAGGTGATGATGTACGACGGCGTCGTGAACGCCGTATACGACGTAAAATCGTAGCGGTTGCCGTAGGGCACCACGAACTCGTAGATAGTGCCGTACTTCAAGAGATTTTTCGTGCCCAGCTGCGTCGTGCCGTCGATCTGTCCCGCAGTGCGCGTGCCGCCGTACGGATCGGCGAAGATACCCTGCGCCGGCATGATCTGCGATTGGCCCACGAACGTACGCCAGTACCGCGCCGTCAACAGCGTTGACGAGCTCAAGTTGATATCGTACTCAAGCTTGTAGGCGAGAAACGGACTTTTTTGCTCGTCGGGCGCGGAGACGAAAGCGTAGGTGTTGGGCTGACCGGGAAAGAGCGGAATGAGGTTGTCGCAAGCATAGTTCTGCGGCGCCGAGTTGACCGGCAGACCTTGGGAGCCGATCACCGGATACGGCGCGCACTTGCCCGACGTCGTGCCTCCCGAAATGTACGGCAAATACTGAAAGCCGCCGTAATCCAGGGTTTGGTTCACCGACTGATCCTGGATGAAAAACTGCAAGCGCTGGTTGTTGTTGCGCCCGAACCGGTAGATCAGGTTGTCAACGAAGTCGTCCGACGCTAAGAACTGCGGCGCGTAGTAGACCAAGTTCGGATCGATTGTGCTGTCTAAGCTCGCCGCGTTGGTCCCCAGCGTTCCCAGCGTGTTGGCCGCGACACCAGGAATGCCGTATTGAAACGCGCGCCGGATACCGATGAAGCCGGCGTAGTTCGAAAGTCTCTGCGAAGGATCGGCCCAGCCCCATTCGAGCCCCAACTGGTGCAAGTACGGAAAAAGCAGCGCTTCGGCGTCGACGTGAAAGTAGCTCGGATAGGTGCCGTTCTTGGCGATAAACATTATCAGGCCCGTCCCGGTATCGCCGTGCGTCGCATCGCCCGCGCCGGGAATAAGCTGCACGCTGCCGACTCCGTTGAGCAGATTGAAGTTGTCGACGTTCTGCAGCGTGTTCTGCAAGTTGGGCTGGGGGCTCGTGTAGTCGATCCCCTCAAACTCATAAGCCGCCTCAAAAGCAAACCCGCCGCGAATCGAAACGGTGCCGGTCTTGTCGATCGTGACGCTCGGAATGCTGCGCAGTAAATCGTTCTCGTTTGCATTGAACGATTTACCCATCACCGTATCGATCTGCGATCCCGTCACGGTGTAAGTATCGATCGTCATGCCGCGCTGAAAGGCGCTCCCCGCCGAGCGCGCGTGCGTCGAAGCGATGACCTTGAGGGTCTTGGAGAGCGGGACGTTGACCGTCTGCTGCGATCCGTTAAGCACCACGACCGTAACCGAGTAGGGCAGATAGCCAGGGTGCGCTGCCGAGAGCGAGTACGTGTCGGGCAAGACGCTTAAAAAACGAAAGCGCCCTTTCGCATCGGTGACCGCGCGATAGGTTCCGCTCGGAGATTTCACGGTTACCTGCGCGCCCGCCACGGCGGCGTGGGTCCGATCGTCGGTGACCGTCCCGGAGATGATGCCGCCCGTCTCTGCGAGCGCCCGTGTGTGCGGTACCGCCATATAGCAAAAACCGATGAAGAAGGCGCGCTTCTTGACACAGAGCAGGCTCTTGAGCAACTTCGACTCCCGCCAGCAACGACGAACGGCCCAGGCGCCGCCACCTCGATGCTAAGGCTATGGCATCGGGCAGTGCATCCCTGAATCGGGCGAATCGTTAAGGTATCGGCAACGGGAATTTATCTCGCCATAAGAAATTTCGTACGGAATTAATGTTCGCTGTTTTTCCGCGGATCTACGATTTGCCATCGCGACCGCAAGCCAAGCCGGCCTAAAATCGAGCTCACGTGGCGTTCGACCGTATGCTCGCTGATCTGCAATGCAATCGCAACCTCGCGATTGCGGGCGCCGCGCCGAATCAAATTCGCGACCTGCTCTTCGCGTCCGGTCAATGCCGAGCCGGTCGCGCGGCCGCGCTGCCGCTGCTGGGTGGTTGGCTCGGGGGAGACGAGCAGTCGCATCGCTTCGTTCGTCCAACGGCGCAGGCCCATAGCGCTGAAAGCGCGCGCCGCATCGCCGGCGCAATCGATCGAACCCACGCGGTCGCCGGATCGCATGAGGTAATGCGCGCGCGCCAGAAACTGATGCGCTTTCAGGTAGGGACGATTCGGCCGAATTACCCCGGTCAGCGATTCTACGCCGAACCTCGCTTCGTCAAGGTCTCCGCATCGCGCGGCGAGCGAGAAGAGCTCGGGTGCGTTTGTCGCCCCATCGGCTTGAAAGAGCGCGCGGCGGAGCGCCAGCGCAGTCGGTGTGCCTGGCGCAGGCACACCTGTGGCAATCAGGACTGCCATGGTCGCGGCGATCGCAGCCTCGGGAAGTTGGCAATGCAGCGCCACATCGAGAGTGTCGGGCGAAGACCACTCGCGCATTGCCGAAACGTCTCCGCGCTCAACGGCCAGCTGCGCGCCGCTGGGTGCAAAGAGCGCGAGATCTTCCGGTGATGCCGACGTCAACTTGGCACGGGCGAGCAGATCTGTAGCGCGGTCTAGATCTCCGGCATCCAACGCCAGGCGGACCGATGCCGCAAGAAAACGTAGCGACCAGCGCGACAAACGATGGGCTTGCGCCAGTGCCATTCCTTCTCCAATCGCATCGCGCGCGATCCCGATATCGCCGAGGAGCATCGCGTGATGGGCTAAGCGTTCGCGAGCCGCAACGGCAACATGATAGTTCCGGTCGGAGATTGCGCGATCGTGCGCCGCACCAAATGCGCCGTACACCGCGCCTGGATCGGCCGACCATGTAAGAACCGTTCCGGCGGCGAGATCGTCGTAGACGGTTGGCTGCAGACCGAGCGCCGCGTAATGCGACGCGAATTCACCGCCGGTGCGGCACGTCAACAGTACCGGATTTATGCAACGGGCCACGCCGTGCTCGTCGCCGGCAAGCGCATAGACGCCCGCGCGAAGACGGCTCTCTGCCCGGGCGAGCGTAAGAGCGGCGCAGGCTTCCGCAAACCGGCATTGCGCGATGAGGCTGTCGATCTTCTTCTCTTCGAAGATCATTGCGCCCTTATGCTAGCAAGCGATTCTTAAGCGGCTATTATCACCGTATAGGGTTCTCGCGTTGCCCCGCATTCGCGTGAAACGACCGGATCACATCAATGAGGGGTGGGAGCGGGAAGTGAACGCAGCCCGCTCCCACACCACGCGCTAGCAGGCATTAGAATGTAGAGTTGCTAGGGCGAATAACTCGATCGGGAGGTCGGCGCTCGAGCTTGGCGACCGTCGTCGGCGGCGGAGTCGCTTGCGCGCCCGGGAGCGCGTGCTTCGCGACTTGACGATAACGTCGTGCATGCCCAAACTATAGTGGAAGGCGCAGCCGATCAGGTAGATGCCCTTTTTTACGAGCGTCACCGTTACCGACTTGCCCGGCTTGATCGGACCGCTCGCATAACCCGCCTCGAGTTTGCCGTGACCCTTCGCCTCTACCGACAAGTTTGGATTTTTCGGAAAATGTGCCGGCGGCCCGGAGATCTCTTTAACGACGTCGAACGTATGCGTGACGCTTCTTGGAGAGGTTGCGAATCGTGATCTTCGTCCCGGGCGGAAAGCCGAGTTTCTCGGAGTACTTTTGCTGGGTGAACCCGCCCAGAGTAGCGTTCCATTTCGCCGATTTGATGGATCCAAGGCCTTCGCCGGGGAGCTCTTCCCCGATCGTATCCTTCGGAACTTTTGCAGAAACGACGAGGTCGTTATCGAAGCTCGGAAGCATGACGGTATTGCCGCCCATTGGGATGACGTTGCCGTTGTTGGCGTGCCCGCCGCAAGCGCTGACGGCGAGGCCCGCAACGGCCAACCCCACCGCAATCAATTGTCTCAACATGCGCTCGAGTCTAGTGGCCCCATATGAAAAAAGTCTGAAGTCGTGGGTAAGACCCTAACGTGGGCTCTGATAAGATAAACCCGACCAACTACGATGCCATCCCGGCGTACGCTGCGGACGGCCCGGAAAACCTCGTTCACGCTGTGATCGAGACGCCGGCCCAGATACGTCACAAGTACGCATTCGTGCCAAAATACGGGACCATGACGCTCAAAATGACTCTGGCCGAAGGTCTGGCGTGGCCGTACGACTATGGTTTCATTCCACAAACGCTCGCCGACGACGGCGATCCGACCGACGTACTCGTGATCAATGACGCGCCGACTTTCTCGGGCTGTCTGCTCGAAGTGCGCATCCTCGGAGCGATCTTGCTCAAGAAGAATGGAATCGTCAACAATCGTCTCGTCGCCTGTCCGAAGAGGAAGCCCGGCGTAACCTTAAAGACCGATCGTTCTGATAAGTTGTCCGACATTCCGAAGGATATGATGGACGGAATCGAGCGATTTCTCGTCGAGTACTCTGAGGTCGAGGGCAATAAAATCGAGTTCCAGGGAACCTGCTCACGGAAAAAAGCGTTCGAGATGATCGAAAAGGATCGCAAACGTCGCAAGAAACAGGACGGCAAGTAGTTCGACGGCGCGCTGCGGCGGGAAAAGCCCATTCGAGCTAAAAGAGTGGGCTTACCCGCTCTTTTTCGTTCTCGGAGGTGCGCGTGTTTCGCTTCAGCATCAAGCCGGCGATCGTTTCGTTTGCTGCCGTCGTCGCGGTTGGGTTCGCCGGTTGCTCCGGTAGCCGATCGGCTCTGCCGGGTGTGGCACCTCAAACACTCGACGCTTTACGTTCGAGCCATGCGGGACAGTTTACGCGTCTTGCGAGTCAGCCTCCGGTCGGGATGCAGCTCGCGTGGTTGTTGACCGACGGTTCAATTCTCACTCAGAGCGGTGCGAATTGGAGCAACTTTTACCGTTACGTCCCCGATGCGAAAGGCAACTATTCCGACGGCACGTGGAGCCAAGTTGGCTCGCTTCAGGCCGGCTATGGCCCAGACGCCGGTGCGTCGGACCTGCTGGCGGACGGCCGGCTCGTGTTCACTGGCGGTGAATACAATACGCCCGGCAACGGCTACGATCTGCAGCTGACGAACCTGGGAGCCGTCTATAACCCGGTAAAGATGTCGTGGACGCCGCTGGGACATCCCCGAGGCTGGGGACACATCGGCGATTCTCCGTCGACCGTGCTACCCGATGGGAAGCTCCTCGTCGGTCAAAAACTTACAAAGCGCGACGCGTACCTGGACCCCAAGACGCTGACGTGGCGGAGGGCCGATCACGCCGGCAAAGCAGATTTCAATTCTGAGGAGGGGTGGACGCTTCTTGCCGACGGCACGATTCTCACCGCCGACGTGAGAGACGCTCCTAACTCGGAAATTTATCATCCGTCAACCGGTCGATGGAAGAGCGCCGGATCTACGGTCGTTGACCTGCACTCTCCGTCGCCGTATGGATGCCTTCTGTACGGACCAGGTAAATGCTACTACCCGCCGGGAGAGATCGGTCCCGCGATCCTTCGGCCCGACGGGACGGTCTTCTGCACCGGATCTTATTCGAGCGGTTACGGACCCGGACATACCGCGATCTACAGTACCAAAACCGGCAAATGGACCGCTGGACCCGATTTTCCCAACGGCGACAATGCCGGCGATTCTTACGCCGTGCTCGAGCCCAGCGGCAACGTCTTAGTCTTCGGCGTGAGCGGCGCGCTCTACGAATGGAATGGTACGACGTTTACGACGGTCAACGGCTCGTCGGTCGCCGGAGCGCCCATCTTATTGCCGACCGGACAAGTCATCATGTTTGGCTACTCGGGCGTCGTTATCTACACGCCATCGGGATCGCCGAACGCGAGCTGGGCGCCGACGATCAAGACGTACCCAGCCACCGTCGTCGCCGGCATGACGTACAAGATTACGGGCACGCAGTTCAACGGCCTCGGACAGGCGATGTCATTTGGCGACGAGTTCCAAAACGCGACGAACTATCCGCTGGTGCGCATCACGAACAAGGCAAACGGCGCCGTATCCTACGCGCGCACGCACGATCACAGCACGATGGGCGTCGCGACCGGTTCGAAGCGAGTGTGGACCTACTTTGATGTGCCCAAAGGCATCCGTTCGGGCGCGAGCACGCTCGAAGTGGTCGCCAATGGCATCGCGTCCAAGCCGGTCACCACGAGCGTCTCGAGCAAGCTCCGGCACTAAATCAAATCTTTCTCTCCGCTGCGGCGCTCACGCCGGCGCTCGACTTCACCAGAAAGAAAGGAATCGCGCACAACTGAAGCAGTGTTGAAAAGAGTACGAGCGTCACAATCGATCGGTCGAGAAGAACGCCGCTGATCGCGCTGCCCGCAAACCAGGCCAAGCCGAAGATGAGATCGTAGAGTCCGAAGCTCGTCGCTCTTCTTCGCTGCGCGAGCACGCCTGCGATCAACGCGAGCAGGAGCGCGTCCTGAACTGCGATCCCCACTCCCCACAGCGCCACGCCGGCTTCGGCCGCGCCTCCGCGTCCCAGAAAAGCGAGCGGCGTCGCCGCCGACGTCAGCGCGATCGCTATTGCAATAACTGGATTGCCGATCCGATCGAAGAGGCGTCCGAGGATGGGCGCAGCGATCGCGCCGACCGCCATGGCAACCGCGAACCAGATCGAGATCGCGGCCACGCCGACAACGTGGTCGCGTTGAAAACGGAATGCAATTAACGCAAAGTCGACGTAGCCCGCCGCAACGAGAGCTCCGCCGATCGCGTACCGGCGAAAAGCCGGCCAGTTTCCAATGGCCGGCTCGGTTCCGTTCTCGTCGCTCGGCACGATGCTTCGCCCCGCCGCCGTTGCCATCGCGAGAAAGGCCAACGCGAGCAATGCCGGAACCACGAGTACGCCGAAGCCGGTATGAAAACTACCGCGCGTAATCGCAAAGGCGACGACGAGTGGTCCGACCGTCGCTCCGGTTTGATCGAGCGCCTCATTCAACCCAAAGACGCGACCGCTTCCGAGGCTCCGGCCTGCTTTCGAAAGCAACGCCGAGTCACCGGCTTTCGAATTCCGCGCCCGACACGCTCGCCGATCATCAGACCGGCTGCGGCCGGCCAGCTTCCCACCAGCGCAAGTGCCGGCACGCAAAGCAGGTTGATGGCGTACCCCACCCATACGTCGAGCCAATATAAACCGGTACGGTCGGCGACTAAGCCGGAAACGGAACGAATGGTGTATCCCGCCAACTCGCCGCCTCCGGCAATCACGCCGACCGCGGCGCCGCTCGCACCCAGATGGCCGAGAAACGCGCCGGCCACGCCGCGTCCGCCCTCGTACGTGAAATCCGCGAAGAGGTTCACGACGCCCATGAGAAGGACGAAGCGTAGCGCACGCTCTTTCACGTCCCCGCTATTCCCGGCGTCGCAATGAGTTACTTCCCTGATGCAGCGAATACGGCTTGATGGCGACAAAGTATCGTTATGGTGAGATGACGTGGCCGGAGGTCAAAGCGGCTGCGGCGCGTTCGTGCGTTGCGATCGTCCCGATCGCAACGTTGGAAGATCACGGGCTGCACCTTCCAATCGATACCGATCTGCTGCTCTGCGCAAGCGTTTGCGAGCTCGCGGCCTCGCGCGCGGCGGACCGGACGGTGCTCGTTCCGCCGATTAATCACGGGTACAGTCCGCATCACATGGATTTCCCCGGCGCTATCACCATCGGGCCGCATACGCTCATCGACTACGGGCTCGACGTATGTAAGAGCCTCGCGCATCACGGTTTCAAGCGGATCCTCATCGTCAACGGCCACGGCAGCAATGCGCCGTTCATCGACATCATCGCGCGGCTTTGCGTCGTGCAGACCGGCGCGCTCGCCGCTGCGGTGAGCTACTGGGCGGCACCGGGCGTGCGTGAGGTTGCGAATTCGCTGCGCGAATCTGAGCCGGTCGGCGGAATGAATCACGCGTGCGAATTCGAGACATCGCTCTATCTTGCGCTGCGTCCGGATCTCGTCGACATGAAGCAGGCCGTGCACGAGCTTTCGCACCGCCCCTCAAAGAACTACTGGACGGACCTCGTCGCCGGCGAAGGCCCGCTCTTGATGATGGAGCACTGGAGCCGGCTGAGCGAGAGCGGCGTGATGGGCGACCCGACTAAGGCGACCGCCGAGAAGGGAAGCGCCCTGCTCGACGCGGCCGCCAACGGAATCGTCGAGCTCGTCGACGAGCTGCTCGCTCGCGAAAGCCCTCAACGCACCGATCATCATTAGGAGCCTAGATGCGCCGGTTCCTCGCGCTGGTTCTGTTCGCGGCGACCGTGCTTTGCGGCTGCACGCGCGTGCACTCGAGCGGCGGCATGCGTAACGCTTGGACGATTCCCGGCGTGCTGCGAATCGCGCAGCGCGAAGATCCCGACAACCTCAACCTCTTGCTTGGAACGGAGACGGTCGACATCGACATCTCCGCGTTCTGGGGCGCGTACCTCTTCCGCTGGAGCGATCGCAACGAGCTCGTTCCCGAGCTTGCAACCGTCGAGCCGACCCATAGCAACGGCGGCATCAGCCGAAATGGGCTGCGCATCGCGTACCGTTTGCGAAGCAACGTCAAGTGGCAAGACGGAGCGCCCTTTACCGCCGACGACGTAATTTACACCTGGCAGCAGATGCTCAATCCGCGTAACATGATCGTCAGCCGTGTCGGATACGACGTGATCTCGAGCATCGATCGCATCGATGCACACACGATTGTCGTGCACCTCAAGCGCCCCTTCGCGCCCTTCGTGAACACCTTCTTTGCGCCCGCCAATCATCCCGACGTGATACTGCCCAAACATCTTCTCGCGGGCTATTCCGACATCAACCACGTTGCCTATAACGCGCTGCCGATCGGAACCGGGCCTTTCCGAATCGTCGCCTACGATCGCAGCTCCCGCGTCGAGATGGTCGCCAACGACGCATACTGGCGCGGGGCGCCGCATCTTCGGCGCATCGACTTCCGCATCGTGGGAAGCGACGAAACCATGCTGGCGCAGCTGAGTTCGCACGACATCGATTTCTTCTACCGTGCCCCAGAATCGCTCGCACCGGAGCTGCGGGGTATTCCCGGCACGCGCATCGTCATGACCCCGATCGATCGTTTCACCGACGTTGGTCTCAACGCGTCGGTTCCCGGTCTGAACGACGTACGCGTGCGCCGCGCGCTCGCCTATGCGATCGATAAGCAAACACTGATCGAGAAAGTGATGCACGGCGTAGCCGTGCCCGGCAGCTCGCTGCACCCGTCGTTTTCTTGGAGTTACAATCCGGACGTGCAGCGGTATCCGTTCGATCCCGCTCGCGCCGCGAAGTTGCTCGCAGAAGCGGGATGGCCTCCCGGCAGGCTGCAGCTAACGCTGGTGAGTTTCACCGGCTCGGGCACCATGACCGCCGCGGAGGAGCTGTTGCAGCAGCAGTGGCGCCGTGTCGGCGTGGGCGTTTCGATCAAGAACTTTCCGTCGGGCAAGCTTTATGCAACGGCAGGCGCCGGCGGCATCGAGCAATCTGGTAAGTTCGATGCGGCGCTCGAAAACTGGGAAAACGGCACCGACCCGGACGACTCGATTCTCGTGATGTGCTCGATGGCACCTCCCGCCGGCTGGAACATCTACCACTTCTGCAGTCCGCAGCTCGACGCCGCCGAACGTACCGCATTAAGCACCTACGATCGCGCGCTGCGCGCGTCGGCCTATAAGCGCATCCAACGCATCGTCTCGCAAGAGCTGCCGTTCATCGTTCTCTGGTATCAAATGCAGCTCGACGCTATCAACACCGACTTTCGCGACTATCGGCCCGCGCACGCGGTCACGCCGTTCTGGAACGTGTGGAATTGGTCGACCTAAAGGACTCGATCCATCTTCGAGCCACACGTTGGATCGCGTTTTCGTCGGCGCTGGCGTTTGCGCTGGCGCAAGCCCCAGCGCGCGCGTCGGTGGCCGAAACCTTCACGTTCACGGTCGCGCGAGCGCCCCATCCGCTCGCTCTCGACCCGACGCTCGCAGACCCGGCCTGGGCTGCGGGGCAAGTACCCAGCGGAGCCGGGCCGTGGGAGAACGTCACGACGCGGTCGCCGGTGCGCTTGACGACAACGGCCTATCTGCTCTACGACGACAAGAACCTCTACGTCGGCTTCAAAGCCGATCAAGTCGGCGCGCCGATCGTAGCGACGCAAACCACCAATGACGTCGGCTTCGGAATCGACGACTTCGTGGGCATCGGCGTCGACACGAGCGGCTCGGGGAGTCAAGTCTATTACTTTGAGACCACGCCGCGTGGCATCAAGTACGAACAAGCCAATGAGAACTCGCGGTTCCGCCCGCGCTGGAGCGCCGCAGGAAAAATAATCGATGGCTCGTGGAGCTGCCGTCA
Source organism: Vulcanimicrobiota bacterium (assembly GCA_963719905.1). GTDB lineage: Bacteria > Vulcanimicrobiota > Vulcanimicrobiia > Vulcanimicrobiales > Vulcanimicrobiaceae > Cybelea. The sequence goes on along the minus strand of CAVRDR010000002.1, from coordinate 251,271 downwards.
TGATCATCCCGCTCGACGTCATTCGAGTGCCGCGCGGCGGTAAGCAAAGCTGGCGCTTTCAGTTCGTTCGCGGCATCGCCGCGCGCGGCGAGCACGTCTCGTGGGTTTGGGACCCGATCATGCAAGATGCGCCGAGCGGCACGTGGCCGCTCTTCAGTCCGGACCCTCGGTTCTGGCCTGCGGGCGAGCTCGACCTCGCCGCTTCGGCGGCGGCGCGCCCAAAGCCGCGGGCGGATATCTATGGACTCGCGAGCATCGGCGAAGATCGCAACCTCTTCCAACAGGCCAACGGCACGTTCTTGCCGATGAACGCGCGCTGGATTGGCGGAGACGTGAGCTATCCGCTCACGCCGACCATTCGTTTTGTCGGCACGCTCAATCCCGACTTCTCAAACGTTGAGATCGATCAGCAGACGATCGTGCCGCAAGAGTTCCAGCGCCAACTCGTCGAGTACCGGCCATTTTTTGCGCAAGGCGCGGCCTATATCAACGCCGATTCGAGCGTGCGCGCACCGGCTGGAACGAACACGCAGCCTCCTTTCCTCGTTTTTTACTCGCCGTCGGTTGGCCCGTTCGACAATGGCGCCAAAGTGGAGGGAACGTTCGGCGAAAATGCTTTTGGCGCACTAACCTTTCACGGTTACGACGAGACGACCAACAACACGTTCACCGATCAAGCCTACGGTTTCCAACATGCCGTGCCGGGCGGCGCATTCACGTATTGGAGCGACGGCGTCTTCGCCAATCACAGCATCGCCGGTACCGACGACACGATCGAAAACGGCTTCGAATCGCGCAACCTACAGAACGGGATGATCTACTTTTTCGACTACGCTTTTGAAAACGGATCGTGGGTGCCACAAGGACATGCCGACCTCACGCAATTCTTCGTCGATCGCCACAAGGGCAACTTCGAGCTCAACGGCGGCTATCTCGACGTTTCACCAAACTACAATCCGATCGACGGCTATACGCCGAACTCCGACATTCGTGGACCCCAGTTTTTTACCGATCTTAGCGGCGCGTCGCCGGCCATAAAGAACTATACGCTCTTCTTTACCGCCGATCGCTTTCTCGACGATTCCGGCGCGGTGCATCAAGCCGATCTGCAATACTTCGTCACCGCAGTCTTCAAGGATCAATTCTCGCTCGACGGCGCCGGTGAAGCGGTCGGCGAGTTGCGCTCCTATTCGATCCCGGAGGGCCCAGGCTGCGCCGGGCCAATCCTTTTTCAAACGAGCTTCACCGGTTATCCCTGCTATCTCGACGGCGTAACGCAGCCGTTCCATCTTTATCAGGTTCCGATAGGCTATCGGGACGGCACTCCAACTCCGGTCGACACGAACTATTCTTGGGGGCCGTTCGGCGACAACTACGTGCATCTGTTCACGATCGTCACGAGCCGGCCGCTCTCGCGCGGACTCACCCTTGGCTTGGAATACGACGGAACGTACGAGCGCGCGTTCTCCGACGGCGTTCTCGATTCACAATGGCTGCGGCGGATCTCGCTCGGTTACAACATCAGCAGCGAGAGCACGGTCAGCCTCGAGCTGCGCGATATCAACGGTTATGGCGGTTTCGCGACGCAAATCGGTAACAACCTCGCCGTCGGATTCCACCAACGATTCAACACCGGCAACGAGCTCTACGTCAACTACGGAAGCCCGGCCGCCGGAGCGACGCTCGACCGTCTGATCGTCAAGTTCGTCTTCCACGCCGGCGCCGACACCGGCACGTAGCTCTTAGTCGAGGAGCTGGACCTTGCCGCTGCCGAGCTGATAGACGGCGCCCACCACGCGCAGCCGGCCCGACGTCGCGCCGGTTGCCAAAACGGTGGACGTGGTCCGAAGCGTCGCGACGGCTGCGCGAACGTTGGCCTCGACTGCCGCCATCTCGGTGCCGTGCGCTTTCACGACGCTTTCAATCCCGGGACTCATGAGCCGTTCGATCGTCGAAAGATGTACGGGGAGCGACTTTTTCGTTTCGATGGCCGTGTAGACCGCCTTGACGGCACCGCAGTTTTGATGACCGAGCACCATGACGAGTCTGGTTCCAAGGTGTTCGACCGCGTATTCGAGGGAGGCGGTCACGAGGTCGTCGGGATAGTTCCCTGCGACGCGCGCAACGAAGAGATCACCCAGCCCTTGAACGAAGATCAGGTTGGGGATGACGCGCGAATCGGAACAGCCCAGAATAGCGGCAAACGGCGCCTGACCCTCCTTGAGAAGCTCGCGCTTCTCGGCGAGCGCGTTGGTCACCGGAAGATCGTTGTTGACGAAACGTTCGTTCCCGGCCATGAGTCTCGCCAGACTCTCTTTGGGATCGACTCCCGGGCCGGTCGGCGCCGCGCTGCGCGCGCCCTCGGGTAGCGCTACCGCCATCGCGGCAAGTGAGCCGGACAAGAACGCAGCGCGGTTGAATTCGAAGCGATCGCTTGGCATGTCAGTTCTTGTTCGGCGTCATGTACATCCGCCCATGCGGATAATCGAAGACGTAGTCGAAGTGCTTGAGGAAATCGTAGCCGAGCAGCACGTCGTTCGATGGAAAGCCCCACTCGCAGGCGGCCTGATCGGCGTAGGTGATCGGCCCGATCGTCAGGCTCTCCAGGGTGCCGCATCCCCAGATCTTGACGTGGTATTTCTTGATGATGTCGCGGCTTATGATGACGATTCCCGGGTTCCCGGTGTCGAGCATGGCGTTGACCGCAATGCGCTTGTTGAGCATCATCGGTATCGCGGGAACGCCGTCGGAAAGATCGACGATCAGCGCTAGCCCCCTCGTGTTTGTAACGTCCGTAGAAGGATCGAGGAGCGTCAACTTCGAGCCGTAGACATCGAGCTTCACGATCGCGCCGGCAAAGAGATCGTAGCCGATAAGTCCATCGTAGCCTTTCCGATCGAGACCACGGTAGTCGTACCGGAAGTCTTGGGAATAAACGAGCACGTCGTGAAGCGTCGCTTTCCCAAACGCGATGGTGTTTACGCTTCGGAGGCGTGTCGGGACGGCACCCCGCAACGTTTGCGCTTCGGTGCTGCCGTGCAGCGCCGGGGCTTTCACCCGGTCGGCAAATGCGTCGTCGAAAACGATTCCGTCAGCGCCGGTATCGAGGATAAAGCGACCATTGATGCCGTTGACCGTTGCGTCAAGTAAAATTCGTTCGTGCGTCAAGGTGATCGGCAGCGGACCGCTATTCGAGAAGGTCCACGAAGCTCTGGCCGCAGGCGGATGCAGTTCCTCCGCGCTGACCGGCACGTTCGGCTCGAAGGTCTGGTATTCAATCAGTGTTTTATCGTTGTTGAGGCGATACGCCGAGATCATCTTCTTACCGGCCACGACATCGCGATAGGCTACGATATGAACCGTCGTCTCGTACGAACCTCCCGGATCGATCGTCGCCGAAACGTATGCGCCGGTTTGCGGATCGACGTCACAATCGATCGGATCGCCGTACGACAAGGTCACCCGCACGACGCCAACCGATTTCCCGTCCACCGTCTTATCACCGACGAACGTTGCCGGCAGTTCCGTCGTGCCCTCCTGCTGCAGCACCGTAAACGACGCCAGGTATTTGGCGTAGTCGCCATAGATCGGGGTGGTGAATCCGTTGATTCCGGAGCGCCAGAAGAGATTTCCCGTGAAACCGCTATGTTCCGTGACGTTGTCGCGCTGCAACATCGTGTCGGTAGTGTGATAAACGACTCCGGCAGAGAGCGTGACGAGCTTATCGGTCTTCTCGCCGCGCTCGTTGGTAACGCCGCCCGCAAGGCGGATCGTCGTGAAGGTACCATCGCCGAACTGCCATCCGACGTAGGCGCGGTGTTTGGCAAGCAGCGCTGCGGCGGCAGGCTCTTGGGCCGGTGTTGCCGCGCGCGCCGTCACGAGCGTCGTTGCAGCGACCAGGGATATCGAAAGCGATCCGGCGAGCCGTCGCATCAATGCAGAGAGGCCACGTATTCGTTCACTTTGCCGCAGATGATAGAGATGCAAAAGCTGCCGCCTACGTCAGCGCTTCTCGATCGTAAACTTTGGATCTTCGGCGGAAATTCGTCCGGCGTGATAGACGGCGAACCGTTCGGCTAAGCCGCCCGCGAGCAGCATCGCGCCTGCGAACCTTGCAACCCGAGCGTTTCGCCGCGCAAAGAGTGTGCAAGCCGCACCGGTCACACTGAGCAGACGCGCCAGGTGCGAAAGCCGTCCCGCCTTGCCGCGTTGGTAGGCTTCATGCTGAAAGCTTCCCAGCTCATCACGCAAACGCTCGAGAGCGATCGGTACGCCCACGCCGCCAAGCAGAGCGAGGCGCCGGGCGGCCTCCGCGTCGGCGGGCGGCGTGAAAAACATTCCAATGCCGCCGGCCGTCAAGCCCGATGTTGCCGCGAAGAGCGCCGGCAGTGAGCGGCGCGCATGATGCCACGCCGGCATCACCGTATCGCCAATGAGGACTGCCGTGTAGACCGACATCAGCGGCCCGGTCGTGCCGGCCACCGCTTCGGCGAAGCGCCCGATGGGACGCGCGAGGCCGGTGAGTTCCGATGCCGCCGCGGTCATCGACGCGCCGCCGAACAAGGAAAAGATATACACGCCAACGCTCATCGGCGAACTCGGTTTGAAAACGCGCAACATGTTCAAAAAGCGCTCCGGGCGTTTCAGGTCGCCAATCAGGCAGACCGCGCTGATTGCGCATCCCGCCGCGGCAGCGACGATTAGCGTCCGCGCCGCGCGCTCGTTTTTCGCCAGCCTCGCGCCAAGCGCTAACGTTGCCGAGGCGCCCGCCCAGCCGCCGGCCCAAAAGTAAATCGGAATGAGCGCCGTCCACTCGGGCGGTTTAACGATCGGACGTCCGTAGTAGCCGTTTTGCGCCGCGTTCATAATCGTAAACTCGCGAGAGCGGCCGCGCCGGCCAGCACTACCGCCGCTACTCCCGCGGCACGCCACATCTGCCCCAAACGCTTCGTCGGTACGACGGGATTGGGCGGCAGCCCGTAGACCTCGGGACGGTCGAGCAGCAAGAAGATCGAGCCGCCCCCGCCGATGCCGTCGTGCTCGTTCGCTAGATAGAGCTGCGCGCCGTCGAATGCAGTCGCGGACTTCGCTCGAGACGGCGTTGCGCACGCTCGCGCAGCTCGTCGACGTTGCCGAATTGAATCGATTCGGTGGGGCACGCCTTGGCGCACGCCGGCTCTGTCGCCGGCTTTGAGACGATCGTAGCAGAGCGTGCATTTCCCCATCGTGCCGCTTGGCCATGAGTGCGATGTTCCTCCGGCTTTGCTTCGACGCGCTCGCTGATGACGCCGAAGGGACACGCGACGACGCAGTAGCCGCAACCGTTGCAGACGTCGTCCTGAATGACCACCGTTCCGAACTCCGTGCGAACGATCGCCCCGGTCGGGCAAACGTCGAGGCAGCCGGCGTGCGTGCAGTGCTTGCAGACGTCCGACTCCATCAGCCAGCGGCTGCGTCCACCGTCGAATTGCTCGATGAAGGCGACGTGGCGCCATGTCGAGCCGCTCAGCTCGCCGGTATTATCGTACGACATGCCGGTAAACGTATAACCGTCCTGCGGTAAATCGTTCCACTCTTTGCACGCGACCTCGCAGGCTTTGCAGCCGATGCAGAGCGTCGTATCGGTGAAAAACCCGCGGCGGTCCCGCGCCGACCGTGATACGTTGCCGACTTGCGCCTGCCGCCGACGTCGCCGCTCGTCAAATCGATCGTCAGCGTCATGTCTTCGCCTCGCCTGGTCGCGCGCTCTGAATCTCGTGCAGCAGAGCGTGCATTGCCGGGCCGCGCGGACGGCGCGCCGAGCCGGATATCGCATGTGAGACCCTTGGTCTCCTGGATGTGAACGTTCGGATCGAGAGCAATGGGGAGCAGATCGTTGGCCGAATCGCCCGTCACGAGTCCTTTCCTTCCCCAGTGGTAGGGCAGTCCGACGAATGCACGACACGGCCGTCGACATTGCAGCGCGGGCGCCCGTTTCGTCACCATGACCCGCGCTTCGATCACCGCACGCATCGGTGAAGATCGTCGCCCACTCGCCGTGCTTCAACCCGCGCAGTTCCGCGAGCTCCGGCGTCACCTCGCAGAAAAACTCCGGCTGCAGCTCGGAGAGATGGGCGACCGTTCGCGACATGCCGCCTGCAGTATGGTGCTCCGTCAAGCGATAGGTGTACAGCACGAACGGAAAGAGATCGCCGTGCGCCGCGCTCGGCGACGGATTGTATTCGTTGAACCGGCGCGTGGAAACTGCTGGCGGCACGGATTTGATTGCTGTCCGTAGAGCCGTTTGCCAACGGCGGACTCCTGCGGCTCGAAATATGTCGGCAGCGGACCGTCCACGACGCCGTTTGGCGTGAAGAGCCAGCCGAATCCATCATCCTGCATGATGAAAGGATGCCAGCCCGCGAGCGCATCTTCACGCTGCGCACCGTCGGGCGGAGTGTAATCCGGGTCGCTTCATTTTCTCGAAGTCGGGCGTGTCGTACCCGGTCCATTGGCCCTTCTCCTCATCCCACCAGAGTATTGCTTACGCTCGCTCCACGGCTTGCCGTGCGGATCCGCCGATGCGCGGTTATACAGCAATGCGCCGATTTGCCGGCCAAGCCCAACCCCACTCCGGCGCGACCCAGCTTTGTTCGCGGCCAGGCTTGCGGTTTGCGGCTTGATTCTTCTCGCCTTTAAAACATCCGCAATAGATCCAGCATCCGCACGCAGTCGAACCGTCGGCTTTTAACTCCGTATACGATGCGAGCGCCTTGCCCTTCGCATCCCAGCCGTTGATCTCGCGCAGTACGGCGTGGGCGTCGGGCTCGTGCAGCGGCCCCTTTTCGGGATAATTCCAGGTGAGCGCGCGAAGCAGTTCCGCGTTGGGCTCTTCGCGTTCATCGAGCTTCGCTCGAATACGCTTGCCGAGATGGTAGTAAAACCAGAGCTCCGAGCGTGCGTCGTCTAGCGGTTCGACGGCCTTGTGATGCCATTGGAGCAGGCGTTGCGTGTTGGTAAACGAGCCGTCCTTCTCGGTGTGCGCCGCTGCCGGCATCCAAAAAACTTCCGTGCCGATCATTCGCGGGTCTGGAGCTCGCCGCTTTGCATCTTCGGGTGAATCGTACCAGAACGCGGCGCTTTCGTTTTCGCTGAAATCGCGCACGACGAGCCATTCCAGATTCGCCAGCGCGCGGCGGTGTAAGCCGGCATTCGCAGAACCGACCGCCGGATTTTCCCCGCAGATGAAAAAGCCCTTTACCTTGCCGTCGACCATCGCCCATGTGCTTCGATAGGTCGAGTGGTCACCGCTGATTCGCGGCAGCAGATCGAAAAGATATTCGTTCTCGGCTCTTTGCGCTCTCCCCGAACCACGCTTTGAGCAGACTGACCATGTACTTGTCGAGGTTGCCCCAGAAGCCGGTCTTCGCACCCTCCGATTCGACGAAGTGCGCCAGGTTGCTGTGCGCCTTTGCGTGCGGCATCGGGATGTAGCCGGGAACAAATCGAACAGCGTCGGGATATCGGTCGAGCCCTGAATCGACGCGTGGCCGCGCAACGCGAGAATGCCGCCGCCCGGCCGGCCGATGTTTCCGAGCAAAAGCTGGACGATCGCCGCGGCGCGAATCATCTGCACGCCGAACGTGTGCTGCGTCCACGCTACCGAGTACGCCATAGCCGAAGTTCGCTCGCGTCCGCTGTTCTTGCAGAGCGCCTGGGCGACGTCGATGACCTGCCCCGGCGCAATCCCGCAGATGCGCGCGACCGTCTCGGGCGTGTAACGCTGGTAGTGGCGTTTGAGCACCTGATAGATGCAACGCGGATGCTGCAGCGTCTTGTCCATTGCGGGCGGCTCGCCGCGCCGCAACTTGTCCATGATCGTATCGCTCTTCCGGCTCTCCTTCTCTCCAGACCTTCTTCGCTCTCGCGCTGACCCGATGCGCCGTGAAGATCCATCCCTTCGTACATCCAGCTATGGAAGACGTAGCCATGCTTATCGGCCTGCCAGCCGGAGAAGAAACCATCGAGATCTTCTGCATCGCGAAACTCATCGCGCAGAATGACCGGCGCGTTGGTATAGTTGACGACGTACTCGGTGAACGCGCGGTCGTGGTCGAGAATGTAATGAATGATTCCGCCAAGGAAGGCGATGTCGGTGCCGGGGCGGATCGGAACGTGCATCGTCGCCACCGCGCTGGTGCGCGTAAAGCGCGGATCGACGTGGATGACCGCAGCACCCCGCTCGCGCGCCTCCATCACCCATTGGAAGCCTACCGGATGATTCTCGGCCATGTTCGAGCCCATGATCAAGATGCAGTCGGAGTTCTGCAGATCTTGTTGAAACGTCGTCGCGCCGCCGCGCCCGAACGAGGTCCCCAGACCGGGGACCGTCGAGCTATGTCATATTCGAGCTTGGTTCTCCACCTGCACGACGCCCAGCGCAGTGTAGAGCTTCTTCATGAGATAATTCTCTTCGTTGTCGAGCGTGGCGCCGCCCAAGCTTGCAATGCCATAACAGCGGTTGATCGCATTGCCTTCTTCGTCTTTCGCTTCCCACGTCTCGCGCCGCGTGCGCAACACCCTATCGGCGATCATCTCCATCGCGCGGTCGAGCGAGAGCTCTTCCCAGTGAGTCCCGTACGGCCGGCGGTATTTCACTTTGTATTCGCGCAGGGGGCTCTGCACGAGCGAGCGCGTTGCCGAGCCCTTCGGACAGAGGCGTCCGCGCGAAATAGGGCTGTCGGGATCGCCTTCGATCTGGATCAACTCGCCGTTCCTGACGAAGAGATTTTGCCCGCAGCCGACCGCGCAGTATGGGCAGACGCTTTTGACGACTTTGGCGCCCTGGGTACGCGCGGTCCAATCACGCGTTGCCTGGGATTGCGCGGCCGGCCCAAACGCGAGCTTGTCTCGCCCGGAGAGCTGACGCAGTAGCGGCCAGACCGAAGCATCCTCGTTCATGGTGGCATCATTCCTCGAACTGGTCGTACTGTAACGTCCCATCGGAAAGGGCGCGGGCGCCCGGTGTCACGCGATGCAGCTGAGGAGGGCCCGCGTGCATGAGGTGGCGCACGTCAACTTCATGCAAGAGGGCGAGCGCATCGGCAATGAGGCGCCGGTGGCAGCGCCACCAGAGGGTTTCCGAGCACATGATGGCGGTAGGCTTTTGCGCGCCTTCCTTTATAAGCGCCTCGAGCGCGGCCGCGAAGGGCACCGTTTGCATGTAGTCGGCGTAGCCGCGAAAGGACGGGTGCCGAAGCGCTACGTTCTGGCTATCCGGGCGGCTCTTGCGAAATCCGCCCAGCTCCGGCAGCCACTCGTAGGTTGCGCCTGAAAGATCCGGGACCCACTGCGCCATACGCTCGGCCCAAACGTGTTGATGCACGCGGCTCTTTGGAATGCTGCGCACGTCCACGACCGCCCGCACGTCCGCGACGCGAATGAGTTCGGCCAATTCGACCGCATCGGCGGTGCCGTGGCCAAAGGTGAAAATTGTCATCATTGCTCTCGATATGGCGATATGTTCGCAGACGCCTTGATGCGCAAGGTAGCGACGGATTGGTCGCATCCCAGCGCGAAGGAGTTCAACGGTGGGAGCTTCGTGAACCAATCTTCGGCGTGGAGTCTGTGGTTGGATGATGCCGGGCAAGCCGTGGATGCGCGCTCGCATTTCGTCGAATTCTTACAGCGCATCCAAAGCGACAACGATTTCATCGCTACTGCGGAACTGATCTTCGGAGAGCTATTGGGCAATGTCGTCCGCCACGCCCCCGGTCCGGTCGAGATTGCAATCGATCTCAACGAAGCGGCGTTAATCTTGCACGTCATCGATTCGGGGCCGTTTCTGCCCATTGCCGAACGCCGGCTGCCCGACGACATGCTCAGCGAACGAGGTAGAGGACTCTACATCGTCGAGCAGCTCGCCGCCGAAGTACGATTCGAGCGCAATGCAGGCTGCGGCAACCATATCATCGTCACGATGTTACGCCGGCTTTAAAACGCAGACAGAACTTTGAAATTGCAACCGTTCGCTCTGGAGCGCTACTTCGCAAAGTATGAGGTTAGTACGCGCTTTCTGCTGTGCGCCAGCGATCCCGAATCGATGCCCGTTGCGGATCTGCTCGCGCTCGAACCCCGATGGGATAAGCGGCTCACCGACCTAAGGCTCGGGTACACCGAATCGCGGGGCGGCCCAGCTCTGCGGCGCGCCATCGCGCGACTCTACGAACACGACGATGCCGAGGCCGTTCTGGTGCACAGCGGCTCCGAAGAAGCTATTTTTACGTTCATGAACGCCGTTCTACAACCGGGAGATCATGTCGTCGTGCAGTTTCCCGCTTACCAGTCGCATTACTCGATCCCCGAAGCAATTGGAGCGGGCGTTACACGGTGGCACTCCGATTTGGAAGCGGAAGGCTCGCCCGATGTCGCCGAATTAGAGCGCCTCATCCGCGCCACGACGCGCGCCATCGTGCTGACGACACCAAATAATCCGACCGGTTACGCCTTGGACCGCCGTCAGATCGAGGCTGTCGTTGAGATCGCGCGTCGACGAGAGCTCTGGCTCTTCGGCGACGAGGTCTATCGCGGCCTCGAGCGCGAGGCGGAGCAGATTCCGGCGGTGTGCGATATCTACGAGCGGGGCGTTTCCCTTGGAGGCCTGTCGAAAGCTTACGGTCTTGCGGGATTACGCATCGGATGGTTGGCGACGCGCGACCGCTTGCTCTACGATCGCATCGCGGCGTTTAAGGACTACCTTACGATCTGCAACAGCGCGCCCAGCGAACTTCTCGCGGAGCTTGCGCTGCGACATCGTGAGGACCTCTTCGAGCGTGTACGCGCGATCGTGGAGCGTAATTTGAAGTGTCTCGACGAGTTCTTTTCACGCCGCAGCAGACTTTTCACATGGAGGAGACCACACGCCGGAACCACCGGCTTCCCGCGCTACCTCGGCGGGAGCAGCGAGGTATTCTGTTCGCGCGTTGCAGAACAGGCCGGGGTGCTGCTCCTGCCCAGCACCGTCTTCGACGCAGGCGATGCACACGTGCGTTTTGGCTACGGTCGCATGAATCTTCCCGAAGCGCTCGGTATGCTCGACACATGGATCGACAAGGAGTGGTCATCATGAAAATACTGATCGTAGGTGCGAACGGTACCATTGGTAAAGCAGTCGCGGCCGAACTTTCGCAGCGCCACGAAATCGTCACGGCCGGCCGTTCGAGCGGCGACCATCGCGTTAACACGGCGGATCCGAGCAGCGTTCGGGATTTATTCGGGGCAGTAGGAAAGGTGGGCGCGGTCGCGTGCGCTGCGGGGGACGTCCATTTCGGGCCGCTTGAGGGGATGACTCCAGAGCAGTTCGACGTCGGATTGCGCGACAAGCTCATGGGCCAGGTGAATCTCGTTCTCGCAGGCCGCGAGGTCGTTGAGCCCGGCGGTTCCTTTACGCTGATTGCGGGTACTCTCTCTCGCGATCCGATCCGTTTCGGCGCTTCCGCGTCGATGGTCAACGGCGCAATCGAAAGCTTCGCACGCGCAGCAGCAATCGAGCTTCCGAACCATCGCATCAACGCCGTCAGCCCGTCGGTGCTCGCGGAGTCGATGGAAGCCTACGGCCCCTACTTCCGCGGCTTTGAGCCGGTTTCGGCAAAGCGCGTGGCTCTCGCGTACGCGCGAAGCATCGAAGGGTCGCAAACCGGTCGGGTCTATTACGTGGAATAGTCAATTGAAGCGTTTGAGCCTGCGCCGAGGAACTTTGTGGGCGGCCTGGAGCGTCGCGGCGGTCGTGGGGATCGTGCACTTTGCCGTCGTCGGGCAGTACGGGGCATTTCGCAACGAGCTTTACTTTATCGTCTGCGGACGACACCCGGCATTCGGCTACGTCGACCAGCCCTCGCTGGTACCGTTGCTCGCGGCGGTGACGCAGTCTGCCGGCATTCATCTCTGGCTGCTGCGGCTTCCCGCGGTCCTCGCTGCAATTTTCTTGGTGCCGCTAACCGTGGCATTTGGTCAATTGCTCGGCGCGAGCACGCGCGGTGCATGGCTCGCGGCGATTGCCGCGGCGAGCGCGACGTTGATAACGGCGATGACGGCGACGCTTTCGACCTCGACTTTCGAACCGGTTGCCTTCACCGCAATCGCTTACTTTGTGACGCGCGGGATCCTGCTCAACGAGCCTCGCGCGTTTTGGTGGGCGGGTGCGATTGCGGGCCTCGAGTTCGAGGCCAAGTATGGCGCGCTGTTCTGGGCACTTGGCCTCGCCATCGGCATCGTGCTGACCGGCCCGCGCGCGGTGTTTCGCTCGCGCGATTGGTGGACCGGCGTACTGATCGCCGCGATCGTAGCGTTACCGAACGTCGCGTGGCAGGCCTTGCACGGCTTTCCCTTCCTCGAACTCGTCCACAACGACAATGCCGGTAACTTCACGGGCTCGCCGCTCAGATTTACGATCAATCAGATCTTTTCCGTGAACTTCGTACTCGCGCCGCTCTGGGTCACGGGCATCGTCGCGCCGTTTGTATCGGCAAGGCTCTCGCGCTTTCGATTTCTTTCGATCGCCTTCGTGGTAATGGCACTCTTCATTCTAGGGACGCACGGCAAGAGCTACTACCTCGCCGGTGCCTATCCACCAATGTTCGCGCTCGGCGCCGCGGCTTGCACGCGGCTTCCATACGCGCTGATTGCGTTGTGGGCGGTCCTCGCCGCTGCGAACGGCGCACTCTCGCTGCCGCTCGTCCTGCCCGTGCTTCCGCCGAATCGACTGGAAATAATGCTCGATCGCATGTCTTTTCGGCCACCGCCGGTCGAAGCGGCCGGCATCGGCGCGCCGCTCATGCAGATGCTTTCCGACGAGTTCGGCTGGCCCGAGCTCGCGCGCGACGTCGGAGCTGCGTACGCCGCGTTGCCGCCGGCGGATCGCGCGAAGGCGGCTATTTTTGCCTCGAACTACGGCGAAGCGGCCGCCATCGATGTCTACGGCAAGAATTTGCCGCCGGCACTCAGCGGCAACAACCAGTATTATCTTTGGGGGCCACGCGGATACGATGGCTCGGTCGTGCTCGCGGTCAACGTCGACCGGGCAGAATGGTCGACGTTATGCCGTTCGCAGCGCGTGGTAGGGCGCTTCGGCACATCGCCGTATGCAATGCCGTACGAGCGCGATCGGCCGATCGTGCTGTGCCGCGGGATGCACCCGCCGCTCCCAGAACTCTGGCCGACCTTCAAGCACTACGGCATCGAGAACCTCGGCCGCGACCCTGCACCAGTTGTCGTCGTGCCCGTCACAACCACGCCGCAGCCCGACAATGCCGGCCGGCTCGCCGACCGCCAGTTCTTCGTGCGCACGAGGCTCGGCAGCGGTTACGCGCGGTACTTCGGTACGGCCTCGCTCGACGGGGACCCTGACCGCGACTCGCGCGATCATTATCGTGCACGGCGTGTTGCGCGATGCGGATTACTACTATGACACGGGCGTCATCGCTGCCGACGCGGCGCACGCGCTCTCGCAAACGCTCGTCATCGCGCCGCAGTTCGTCGAACGCAGCGAGCTGACGGGAGATAACGTTTCGCCGCAAACGCTCTACTGGAATGGCCGGTGGCCAGGCGGTTCCGACGCAATCTCGCCGGCGCCGATCAGCACGTACGACGTCTTCGACGCGATGATCGCACGCCTCTCGGATGCGCAGCGGTTTCCAAAGATGCGCGAAATCGTCTTGGCCGGCCACTCCGCCGGCGGCCAGATCGTACAACGCTACGCTGTGGTGGGCAACGCGCCTGAGCTCGAGCGCGATGCACGCGTGCCCGTACATCTGGTAGTTTCGAATCCGTCGTCGTATCTCTATTTTACGGATTGGCGTCCCGCTCCGCAGCAAGACTGTCCAGATTTCGATCGCTGGCGATATGGACTAAGCGGCGCGCCCCGGTACGTGACCGGAACGGCTGCGGCCCTCGAAGCACGGTACGTCGCGCGACGCGTCACCTATTTGATGGGCACCGCCGATACCAATCCAAAGGAGGAAGACCTCGATCGGAGTTGCGGAGGGGAAACGCAGGGGCCATATCGCTTCGCGCGCGCGAAGAATTACATTGCGTACATCGGACGCCGCCACGCGCAAACCAATCAGGACTACGCCTTCGTGCGCGGGGTGCCGCATGACAACCGGCGCATCTTTACATCGAGCTGCGGTCTCGCCGTCGTCTTCGGCGGCAACCGCTCGAGCTGCGCGGCGACGGGTCCGATCCCGCCGGGACGGCACTAACGCTCGGGCGCGGGAGAAAGCGTTCGCCTGGGCACAGCACCCTTCAAGGCCTTCGGCTTGGCGCGCTGCTAAAATCGTCGTCAGGGAGAACTTTTAATGCAACGCGTTTCTGTCACCGGAGATATCTTCGGATACCTCGTCTGTCTTTTGGCAACGATTATTTTCTTCGTCAGCGTTGCCGCAACCGTTAATAATGCCTTCCAGGTCGTCCATCCGACGGCGCAGCCTCGTATGTTCGTTCGTCACATGGGCTCGCGATTCGGCGCCCCAGCTTGGCTGGGACGCCAGAACCAGCAAGCGCAGGCGCCGTTGGGTTCAGGGCCTGCAGCGGACGCCAGATCCCAAGGTTCGGATCGCGGTGCTCTGCGGGACCACTTCATTGCCGGCGCGCGCTACAACGCCGTGAGGCGTCTTGTGGTCGCCCTTGTGATGCTGGCACTTTCGATCGCAGTCTTCCGGCGTACGTTTCTCTGGCTCAATCCGCGAGAAGCGGTGACGTAAGCAGCGCGAACTTGCGGCGCTGCTACTCGACGAGCTTCATCGTTGGCTCGGGCGCGGCACTAGCGACTCCCGGTGAAGTCGAGGCTGAAACCAATGAGCCGCATCTTGCCCCAGTACGCGAAGCCGAGATAGAGCCTCGGCGCGACGTTGCGTATTTCGTCGCGAACCCAACGCGCGACGGTCGAAGTGCGCGAATAATCGAGGACGATGCACTGTTTGTTGTCGAGTATGCTCGGAGCGGCGTAGACCTTGGCAGCAATCGCGTTGATTCGAAGCGGCGTTATGCGATTGACCAGGACTCCGCGCGCGGCGTCGAACGTCTTGCCCTGCCATCCGAGCAGGTCGATCGCCTCGGCAATGACTCTGCTAAATCGCGTCCCGGGAACGACGATTGCGACGCCGCGTGCGCGGCCGTTGGGTATTGGGCCCGCCGGGCTGGAACGGAAGAGGTCGACGAGCCGTTTCGGGGGCATCGCTAGCAACCCGGTCTGGGTTGGGGTCGCAGCACCGTGCATGGCTGGTCGACCCGCTTAGGCTGGGCTTCCCTCTTTTACGGCGGAACGCAGCGTCGTTCGAAGCTCCGGCGAATCCGCATGTCTATGGACCGCGATCGCGTGCTGACAGGCCGCCTCGACGAGTTCGTCCTCGCCGTCGGCGGAAATTGCTATCGTGCAATTGGCCTCGCTCGGATATTCGCGACAATCGATGAACTTACGGGCCATGGTATCCTCCTTTTACTGCGGGTCCTAGCCGGCTTTACGCGTTTACCGCAGCGACGCGCCCGAATCGGCCGGGATTCGTTGGTTCGCGAACGCATAGCGCAACCTTTTCGGGCGTTGAGTTGTCGTAGGCTGTCATGGTGATTTCTAGCGCCCCGGTCGCCCTTCTTGAAATCAGCGCGGTTGCGAATAGCCGGGACGTTTCGGAGGCCTCCGAACCCGTCTACGGCGGCTATGCCAATGGGCGTGGAGACGTCGTGCTCTTTGGAAAGGAGCTCGCCTACCGCGTCAACTTCAAGAAGCAAACGCTGCAGGAGCGGCCGCCACTGAATGCGGGCGCTCAAGCGCGCTATGATGCGGCCGGCGCCGGCGAGGAGTTCGAGTGGGGCCGCAAGACCTTCCGCCGGTTGAGCAACGAGCAAATCGTTGAGATTTGCGCGTCCGGCCTATTCAAACTTACGTCGAAATATTACGGCTCGTACTAACTAACCCGGCGCTCTTCTCCCGCCCGATACCGATAAACGATCCGCCCCTTCGTTAAGTCGTAAGGCGAGATCTCGATCTCCACGCGATCTCCGGGGAGAATTTTGATTCGGTGCCGGCGCAAGCGTCCGGCGATATGCGCGAGGACGACGTGGCCGTTATCGAGCTCAACCGAAAAAGTCGTGCTCGGAAAAACTTGTTTGATGCTGCCGAACACCTCAAGCGGCGCTTCTTTGGGATTTTGCGTAGCTTTGGGCTTCGGTGGCCGAGAATCGGTTCTGCGTTTTCTATTGCGAATAGCTATGGAACGTACTCCTTTTTTACGGACTAGGCCGAATGAAACTGCGGCCTCGCGACCGCGTTGAAATGAACCTCTCGGATGAGGACCGTGCTCGATGGAAGTGGATTATTGCGTAGATGCGTATCGCTCTTTCCGATGTCGTAACTTGGTCGACCATCCAAGGATCGAGCGCTCTGAGTTGATCAGCGGCTATTATCTCATAAATTCGCCTTGGGCGCAACGTTTCGTGGACCGCATGCTCGTAGAAGTGGTATAATCGGAGAAGCTGCGGACGCCATTGAGCGCTTAGTCTCTCGCTTATGTTGAGCGCCGCTTCCGTTGAGGCACCCGGTTCGAAAGGATTCCATGACCAACGCCGACCGCATCGCCGAGATACGAATTGCACGATTGCTTAATCTTGACCAAGCCCTCGAACTGGACCGGCAGCTTCTCGGAGAGTCAACGAGCAGCGGCTCCAAGCCGGAACGCAAGGAAGACCTCTTGGCGACGCTGGGCTTGCTGCCGTAACGTACGAGTCACTTGACTGCGGGAGCACCAGCGCAGCGCAGGCAAAATAATCCCTGAATAGAACCGCACGTCGTGCCCTTGCATCGGCAAAAACATCCGCGCGATACCGCCGCGACCGACGTCTACGCGACGCGCGCCATGGACGCGACGATACCCAAACATCGCGTGCCCGCGGAAGGCTTGCGCCCTGATGTAGCCTTGCAGCTCGTCGTCGACGAGCTCATGTTCGACGGCAACGCTCGGCAGAATCTCGCCACGTTCTGCCAGACGTGGTTTGACGATGGGATTCACAAACTGATGGATCTCAGCATTGACAAAAACATGATCGACAAGGATGAGTACCCGGCAACGGCCGAGATCGAGAGCCGATGCGTGCACCTTCTCGCACACCTTTGGAACTCGCCGGCTGCGGGGACGACCATCGGGTGTTCGACGACGGGTTCGAGCGAGGCGGCAATGCTCGGGGGTCTCGCGCTCAAATGGAAATGGCGCGAGCGGCGAGCGACGCTGGGCAAGCCGAGCGACAAGCCGAATCTCGTCACCGGACCGGTACAGGTCTGTTGGCATAAGTTCGCGCGCTACTTTGACGTTGAGCTGCGCGAGGTCCCGCTCGAGCGCGACCGGCTGGTCATGACGCCCCAAGACGTCATCGAACGAGTCGACGAGAACACGATCGGCGTCGTGCCCACGTTCGGCGTCACGTTCACGTGCCAGTACGAACCCGTCGCGCAAATTGCCGAAGCCCTCGATCAGTTGCAACAGCAAACCGGGCTCGACGTTCCCATTCACGTCGATGCGGCGTCGGGCGGATTCATCGCGCCGTTCGTGCGGCCGGAGGTCGTCTGGGATTTTCGCCTGCCGCGCGTCCGATCGATTAATACGTCGGGGCACAAGTTTGGATTGGCGCCGCTGGGCGTCGGCTGGGTGATTTGGCGAGAGGCCGGCGACCTGCCCGAAGGGCTGATCTTCCACGTCAACTACCTCGGTGGCGACATGCCGACCTTCGCACTCAACTTCTCTCGGCCGGGCGGCCAGGTCATCTGCCAATACTACCTCATGCTACGCCTGGGCATGGACGGCTACCGGCGCATTCATCAAAGCTGTTACGACGTTGCGACCCACATCGCGCACCGGATCGCAGCGATGGCGCCGTTCGAAGTGCTCTTCGACGGCGACAGCCGTAACGGAATTCCGGCGGTATCCTGGACGATGCGGGAAAGCGCTCGGGCCGGCTATTCGCTCTTCGATCTCTCGGACCGACTGCGCGGGCGGGGTTGGCAAGTCGCCGCGTACACGATGGTCCCCAATATCACCGATATGGCCGTCATGCGCGTGTTGGTGCGGCACGGTTCGAGCCTCGACTTCGCCGACGGACTGCTCGAAGACATCCGCCGGTCTCTCGATTATTTCAAGACGCATCCGCTCTCGAAACCAATGACCGCGGCCGAAGGGACGACGCATAACCACGACGCGCGACCAAAACGCGCCCTTCGAGCCTTGCCTTAAAACGACGCGAAGGCTAGCAGCCGGAGCCTTCAACCAAACGTCGGGGGCGGCGCACCAGCTCACCACCGCAGTTGGGGCAGCATCCTTGAGCATTCGCGGCGCAGTCGCCGCAGAACGTGCACTCGTAGGAACAAATATACGCAGCGGCATCGCCACCGATGTTCGTACCGCAGGACTCACATTGCGACTTCATCATGAGCCCGGTCATCCCAACCCTGTACTCGCAATAATGCGGCGCCTCCTTCGAATGTATTGGAGCTGGGCGCTCTCTACGAAACCCATTCTGTAGCTGCACCGTCTGTCGTCAGAACTTGCCTCTGAGGGCCGAGGGAGATGCTCTGTGAATCGATCCTGGATATGGCCAATCGCCGGTGTGCTTGTGGCCGTTGCGATCACGTCGACAATGGACGCCGCGCGGCGCGTCTGCGTTCAGTGCCTTACCCTTGTTTCCGCTTCTCCTTCTTTTTTGGTATTTGCAGCGATTCTCTGCGAAGGACGTCGGATTTGTTTGGGGCAAGTCGCACGCGCTGCGATGCTACGGCTTCGCGATCCTTTATCCGATCGTCGTGATGGGCTCGATAACCGCCATCGCGGCATTAATGGGGGCCTTGAATATTGTTGCCGTCGGTCTGTGGTCATGGTGCGTGCGTCAAGGTGCCTTCGCGCCGAGGGAACCCTCGACGCTCCAATAAACCTAAGGTGGCGCTTCCGACAAGCGCGAGGTGACGCTGATGAAATATCTTGACGAGGAGCACGCGCGTGCTGTGCTGCGTTGGGAACAACTGATTCCCGCGATGGAGACCGCTCTGGCGGCTTTTTCGCGCGGCAGCATCGTGCAGCCCGTGCGCAGCGTTATCACCATCGAGGAAGGACGGCGCTATCTCGGCATCATGCCCGCGGCAGACGACGACGTCATGGGCCTCAAAGCGGTCAGCTTCTATCCCGCCAACGAAGGCACGCCCCTGCCGACCCACGATGCGACGATTCTACTTTTTCGCACCGATAACGGGCAGCCGCTTGCAGCGATGGATGGCCGATTGATAACTGAGATGCGAACCGCTGCGGTCTCGGCGGCAATAACGAGATATCTCATGCCGCGCAATAGCAGAGTGCTCGCGCTCCTCGGCAGCGGCGTACAAGCGCGAGCCCATCTCGCGGCGCTCTCACACGTCCGTGAATTCGACGAAGTCCGCGTCTGGAGCCGCACGCCGGAGCACGCACGCGAATTCGCACGCGAGCACGGCGCCGTCGCTATGGAAGCCGAAGCGGCAACTCGAGGGGCCGATGTGGTCGTGGTCGCGACCAGCTCGCAGCAGCCCGTGCTGAGAGGCACGTGGCTTAAGCCCGGCGCCCATGTGAACGCCGTAGGCGCGAACCGGCCGACGTGGCGCGAGCTCGACGACGAGGCAATGCACAACATGCTCGTTGTCGACTCACGTGAAGCCGTGCTCAAAGAGTCGGGTGACGTCATTCTTTCGGGCGCGAATATCTACGCCGAGATCGGCGAGATCTTCAACGGAACCAAACCGGCCCTACCTCAGGAAACCACCATTTTTAAGTCGGTGGGCATCGCTGCCGAAGACCTTGCGGCGGCGAGGCTAGTTTACCTCGCCGCCGCGTCTTCTCTTTAGAGAGCGTTGGCCAAAGCCCAGCCCTTCGGCGCTCCGATGCCGGCGGCTTGATTGTATTGTGATGCGTTACACGAGTACGCACCGTTATTGCCGGAGGTGCACGGCGTATAGTAATCGCTGTAGCCGGTCGACGAGAACAGACTGTACAGCGTCGGATCGATCCAGCCGAGCTTGGAGCCGTGGAGTTCGTTGGCTTCGAGGATCAAAGCCACCGACGCCGGGGAAGACCACGACGTTCCCAAGTACTCGCCCCAGCTTCCACCCGTGTAAACCGCGACGGGATAGAACGGAAGCGAGATATCGGGCTGGTTACGGCCCGAAGTGATGACGCCCGTGATCCCGCTTTGGTAACTCGGAAGAGCGAAGACCGTCGAAACGCCGCCGCCGCCCGAGTATCCGCTGACACTGCCCATGACAACGGTCTCGAGTACGCCCTGGCTCGTGTCGGTGAAATCGATTCCGCCGATTGACGAGAAGTACGGACCGCCCGCCGGCGCACTGACGCCTTTCGAGCCGCTGCACTCGCTGCTACCCGAGTCGCCGCTGGATGCCGAGAACTCAACACCTTCCGACGCTCCTTGCTCGGCGATCGAGTTGGTCGAATCGGCGAATGAGACATCGCTCGATTCGCAACCGCCAAACGACGAGTTCACGGCCGTGGCCTTTCCGTCGCTGAGCACTTGGTTGTATGTATCTTCGATCTGTTGATCGCCCAGCGAGCCCATGTCGTAGACGATGATGTTCGCGCCCGGCGCGAGGCCCGCGATCGTTTGAACGTCGAGATCGGTCTCGGCATCGTCGCCGCTACCGCCGCCGTCGACCGCCTCATTCGTCACCGTTCCGGTGTGCGTGACTTGCGCGGCCGACAGATACGTAGAGAGATAGCTCGTGTTGACTGGGTCGTCGATCGCAATTGCTGCCGTATAGCCGGCCCCGTTGCATCCGTGTTGAACCGGAAAGTCAAACGGCTTCGCGACGCCCGTTGCGAGCGTTCCCGACGAGTTTGTGAGAGGCCCGTTGTCGGGGGCAGCGCCGTTGCAGCCACCGCTGGGCGTCGAGGTCGGCGCGGTTGTTGGAGTGGGCGTGGGCTTGGGCGTCGAGGTGGGCGAGGCCGTCGGAGTCGCCGTCGGCTTCGCCGTTGGAGTCGCCGTCGGCTTCGCGGTTGGAGTGGGTGTCGGCGCCGGCGTTGGCGTCGCGCTACCTGCCCACGCGACGTCGTCGACGTATTGATACACGTATGTCTGGCTGTAGCCGTCGCCGTAGCAGCCGAAGTAGATGTAGTCCGTCTGACCGGCGTACGCGCCGAGGTTGACCGTGTAGTTGACCCAACCGTTCGTGTTATTGACCGTCTTGTAGAAAGTCTTGAGAATGCTTCCGCTCTGATTCAGGAGGTAACCGGCTTGCCACGCGTACCGGGTGCCATAGCCGAGTTGCCCTTCGTTGGAGCCCTGATAGACCCAGAAGCTGAGAACGCCATTGGCCGGCACGGTCACGAGTTGAGCGATTGAGGCCCAACCATTGATTTCCGGCGGTCCGAGCGTACCCATGAACGCCGAGTACGTGCTCTGATAGGACTGCGCGGTCGTTACCTGCACGTAGCTGCTCGTCGTGCTCTCGTTGATCCAGCCTGGGCTAAGCGAACCGCTCGCAAAGTTGCCGTTGACAATACCCGAGCTCATCGGCTGGATTCCCCGTTTGCCGAGAGCGCAAGGCGCACGCGTCCTTGTGCGTCGTACTGCAACTGCGGCGCGGTGCGCTGGTTCGTGACGCCTTGTTGATCGACGAGCGTGCGCACCACGATCAGATTGTTGAGCGAGACGTCACGCACGTACGAGGCGATCGAGCGCGGCACCGTTGCCGGTTTGAGGTTGGTGTACCGCTCGCCGTGCTTTCCCTGGTGCACGTTGTGAATTTCCGTGGAGAAAAAACGCTCGACCGTGGAGCTGCGAGCCTTGGCGTCAACGATCGTGCGATTCGCATAGCGTTTGGTGATCGTAAAGCCGGCGCGCTGCAACGCGTGCACGACGCTCCCTTCTTGCTGGGCGGTGGGGGCGTAGTACGCGTTAAACTCTTTTGCCGAGAGGAAGCGCCGATGCGGACCCAGGCCTGGCGCGTTGAGATTCGCGACCAAGCGGTCGAGCTCGGCTTGATGGTTGTAGCGCAGGGTGAGTGAAATTCGAACCGGTGCCTTGGCGGGTCGCCGTCCGGCATCGGTATAGGCGAGTTCCCCGTAAAGTTTAGGAATCGAGGATAACGGTTTATCGGAAAGGCTCGAGCTCGTCGCTGACGAGCTGTGCCGGAGCCGTTACCCGAGAGCTCCGGAAGCGACGAGAGATGCCCGCCGCATGCAGTAAGGGCGAGCGTCAACCCAAGGGCGGACGCCATCGCGCGTGTTGATCGTTGCATATGCCTCCTGAGTGTCTGAGTAGCAATCAGAGTTTGGCTCCGGCGCCTTTTCGCCGGGGTCGCCTCCCGGTCCCCGGAGTCAATGTCTCGACGACGTGGACCGCGAACGGACGTTAGCCGAAGGCGTATTGCGCTTGGGGGTCGAGATGGAACAGCTTTACGAAAAACGCGGGTTCGTCGTATTCATCGAGGTCCTGTACCTCCTCATTCTCTTCGCGCTCGCTTTGATCTATCTCACGGACCTGCACAATCGGTTCAACGTATCGCTACCGGCCTCGTTTGGTTCGCTTCCAGTTGGCGTTCCGTGGTTTGGCGCGCTCGGCGCGGTCATCATCTCGCTATCGGGCGCGTTCGATCATCGAACCGATTGGGATCCGAGCTGGAATCTCTGGCACTTTACGCGACCGCTTATCGGTATTAGTCTGGCGATCGTCTCGTGGCTGATCCTACAAGCTGGAATTCTTGCGGTGGGTTCGACCGCTCCCGGCGCGCAGGGACCGACCGTACCCACGAATCTGCTGTACTACCTTATCGCCTTTGTGGTTGGCTATCGGGAAGCGGTCTTCCGAGATCTCATCAAGCGCGTCGCCGACGTTATTCTCACTCCAGCCGCAAGCCCGCCGGCAGTCGGTACGGCTTCTCTCATGGTCAACGCAATCAATCCAGCAAAGGGAAGCATCGCCGGCGGCGATACGGTCACAATAACCGGAAGCGGCCTCGCCGGAACGACAGCCGTAAAATTCGGTCCGAATTCGGCTTCGGCCATTACGGCAGGTTCCGACGCGCAGATCACCGCCGTCACGCCGCCCGGAGCACCGGGACCGGTGGACGTCACCGTCACCACCAGGGCCGCGAGCATCACCGGCGGCAGGTTTACTTACGACAATTGCTAGGAGGTTCATATGAGCGACGATGCAGGCGCTAAAATCGCCAAACTCTTAGGTCAGGTCAGTGAGGTTCACCACATGGTATTCGCCGATACCGACGGAAGCGACGACGACTGGGCAACATTCTATTCCGACTGGCTTCTCACTCACTCCGAGTTACCTCGGCTATTGGCGCGACGGCCGGTACGCAGCCACCTTACGCGCGACTTGGTCGAGCTCGACGAGCAGTACACGAGCCAGGCACCATCGCAAGCGTGGCCGGCCTGGTACACCGAGCGTCTCATGGCAACGTACAGCTGACCTAAGGCAGGGCGCGAGTTGCGAACCGGCGCGACTTCAACCAACTTCTGACTGTCCCACCGATACTCGGCGCTGGCACCATCGGCATCCCAAATGAAAAGTCGACCGAGATGTCGGGACGACATCCGGGGATCGATCGCATCCTCGTCTTCGCTGCCGGAGCGCACGGCAGCGTGTCCGGTATCGGAACTCGCGTTCCGCGAATACCGTGCGAAACCATGCTAGGCCCCAAACAAACGGAGAACCACGAGGAATCCGGCGCCGAATATGAAGGCGCCGAGGAAAACGGTCACCGGGACCGTCAGCACCCACGCGATCACGATGTTCCTCAACGTCTGCATCTGCAGACCGGAACCGTTTGCGGCCATGGTGCCGGCGACACCCGAAGAGAGAATGTGCGTCGTGCTCACGGGCAGCCCGAGAACATCGGCACCCGAGATGGTTGCCATCGCTACCAATTCTGCCGACGCGCCCTGTGCGTACGTAAGGTGCGATTTCCCGATCTTCTCTCCGATGGTCACCACGATGCGCTTCCACCCGATCATCGTTCCGATGCCCAAGCATAGAGCTACCATAAACTTCACCCAAACGGGAATGAACTTGGTGATTCCGTCGAGTTCCTTGTCATAGGCGGCAAGCTGCTTCGCTTGTTTTGGGTCGGTGAAGGTCTTGCCGCCTTTCCTGAGTTTGCCGATAGATTCACCGACGAGATAGCTCTTCGTCCGCAGGTTTTTGCGCTGATCATCGGTGAGCTTATCTAAGGTCGGCGCGGCGCCGACGATCCGAGCGATCTGCGCATTCTCATAAGCGAGGGCCGTAAACGTGACGCCGGCGGCCTTTGCGCCGTACTTCAAGAAATCCGATAACGCGTTTTCAGCGGCTTGTCCGCTAATCTGCGCGCCGGAGGACGCCTTTGCATCGAGGATCGACTGAATGGACTTACTGTCGAAGACCAGCTTCGTGACGCCAGCCTGCGTGACCGTCGGATTAATGGCGTACACGCCCGGCAAGATGCCTATCAGGATCAGCATGATCAGTCCCATGCCTTTTTGGCCGTCGTTCGATCCGTGGGCAAAGCTAACGCCGGTACAGGTGATAACCAAGATGAGGCGGATCCACCACACCGGCGGCTTGGTACCCTCCGGAGCTGCGTAGAGCTGCTTATCGCGAACGATCACCTTCATGACGAGCAGCAAGAGTGCGGCGACGACGAAGCCAATGATTGGCGAGAGCAAAAGCGCCGCGAACGTGTCGTGCAATTTACCCCAATTGACGCCATCTCCGAAGGGATGCTTTGATAATATCGCATTCATAAGCCCCACGCCGACAATCGACCCGATAAGCGTGTGCGAACTCGACGCGGGAATCCCAACATACCAAGTCGCGAAGTTCCAGATGAGAGCCGAGAGCAGCAGCGCGAAGACCATGGCAAATCCAGCGGCGGAGCCGGCATGGATGACGAGTTCCACGGGCAGCAACGCAACGATGCTGAAGGCGACGGCGCCGCTCGAGACCAGAACGCCGGCGAAGTTCCAAAGCCCCGACCAGATGACGGCATGCCAGGGTTTGAGTGTGTTGGTATAAATAACCGTGGCGACGGCATTGGCCGTATCGTGGAATCCATTGATCGCCTCAAACCCGAACGCCAACAGGAGCGCTCCTAACAGCAACAGTCCAGTAGTCACGCTGAGGTCGGCGAGAAAATGCTGCAAGCTATACCCTCGAAGGAAATGCCGAAAGCAATAAGGCACTCTTTCGCGGCCGGATTTAGCGAGGCCTGATTAAGAAATATTAACTCTTTATGTCGTGGGAAGAACGCGGAAGGAAAAGGACGTGGAGACTGTCCTCGTTACATTCGAAGGTCGAACGCTTGAGTTCGACGTCGATCGCGAAACGCATAAATGGGCACCGGTTGAGCCGAGCACGCGCGGCTTGCTGCGCGAGAGCGAGTTTCCGCTCGTCGGCTATGCGGGCGGAAAACGATATGAGCTCTATAGCGACGGAACGTGTGCCGAAGTTGAGCTCTAAGTATCGGCAAAATCACCGAAAACGGGCCAGTGCTACGGGCCCCACGCGAATCACGACATTGACGTGACTCGGCGGGCACTGCGGCTTTCAGTAGTGAGGCGAACCAACTCTCGCGCTAAGTATTCCAACGCGTCATCGGGCGGCTGCACGGTCTGCTGGCTCTGACAGAGCTTGGCAACTTCGAGCTTTGCCTCTCTAACCGAGAGAATGTTGCTCACCCGAGCATGCCTTTGGGCTGAAGCTTTCATGCGAGTCCAAACGCGGTTTATGTCGGTCAAGGCGGCCCTTTCGTAGAAAATGGTACTCCGCGACTTGCAATTGCGGCGGGGTAGGATGGTCTTGAGAAGCCATTGGCGGGCCGGGCGAGCGGATTCACGCTGGTCGGCTTAGACTAAGCTGCGACCTGGTGTTGAAGTAAGAACCTAAGAGCAAGCTGCCCATTTTCCTAGCCGCGTAATCGACCGCAGTACGGTGAACAGCAGCGTTCAGGCGCGCCTAAAATCGCTGTAATAAGATTATAACATACTTTGCGACAAAACGTTGAGTCAACCTTACCTGATGGCGGCGCTCGCAGGTACCGCTTCGTCGCTTTTGGAATGCTTTTTACGCGAAAGCAAGCTGGACGAAAGAGAATTTGATACGTGTTACGATAGCTGCGGCGACAGATGATACGCATGCACCGGCCGGCGTGCAACGGATCGAGCAGCTCTTCAATTGCCTCATTAGCCTCAGGATCGCGTCCTCGCTTCAGGCATGAACGCGCTCACTCTTTTCGGCGCCGGTTCCGTCACCGCGATGATGGTTTGTTACGCCGTTGAAGACCGCGCGCCGGGCTTCACGCTTGCCTTTGCCTGTGCGTGCGTGGCAGCATCGGCATACGGCTGGCTTGCCGGAACGTGGCCGTTCGGTGCGGTCGAAGCGATCTGGGCCATTGTCGCGTTTCGGCGGTGGTTACGCCGCCGGACCGTTTAGAGGCACGATGCGATCATGTCTGTCGATTGCGTTCTTGCCACGTGCGACATTGTGCCGGCGCTCGATCCCGACGATCGGATGCTCTTGCACGAACTTCGCAGGCGCGGTCTGACGGTCTCTACTGCCGTTTGGAACGATCCGCTCGTCGACTGGGCCGCAACGCGCCTTTGCATGGTGCGGTCCACCTGGGACTACCACCATCGTTACGATGAGTTCGTCGAGTGGATCGAGCGCGTTGCATCGCTTACGGTGGTACGAAACGATCCGAGCCTGCTGTTGTGGAACGCTCACAAATCCTATCTCATCGATCTCGAACGGCTCGGCGTGCCGGTGGTGCCGACGCTTTGGGTGCGGCGCGGTGAGCGCTGCGTTCTAACCGAGATAAGGGAGTCGCGCGGCTGGCGCGACCTCGTGCTTAAGCCAGCGAGGGGGGCCGCAGCACATAACGTCACGCTCGTGCGCGGAGATCTCTCTTCGCTAGCCATTGGTCAAGCGCGCCTCGACGCGATGCTTCAATCGGAGGACGTGTTAATCCAACCCTACCTCGAGGCCGTCGCGACTTACCGTGAACGAGCCCTGATCTTTCTTAGCGGCCGATGTTCGCACGCGGTCGTGAAGAAGCCGTTCGATCGGGTCCTGGCCGTAAGCGACGAATTGTCGTCAGTCGTCGAGCCTACACGCGAAGAATTACACGCCGCCGGCCTAGCTATGGCCGCCGTGCCCGGCGCACCACTCTACGCACGGGTCGATCTGCTAAACGACGATGAGGGACACCCGCGTGTAAGCGAACTCGAGCTTATAGAGCCCGGACTCTACTTGAGCGTTTACGAGCCGGCGCTACAAGCCTTCGCCGACATCATCGAACGCGAACTCGAACTCATTAGCTTAAAAGCGCCTAGGGGCCACTCGGATGATTCACAAAATGGGGGTTGAGGCACTGTGTTCCCCCGTTCTCCCGCGTAACGTACGCGCTTAGTTGCGCCGTGACGGCGTTGGGGGCGTCCGACGGCAGCGTATATCCGTCAAACCGCCATTTGCCGCAATCTTTGACGTAATACTCGGTGAGACGGCCCTTAGACTGAATGTCGACCCGCGCGTAGTCTTGCACCACGACAATATCCATGATCCTCGACTCGTCGGAAGCGCCGTGCGCGAGCGCGAGGTTTTCGAGCGCGCTCGTATCCGCGGTCGCGCCGCAATACGCTGCGATCGCCGGCAGCGGGGTTTGGAGCGCCAACACCGCGAGCGCCGCGATCGTCGCGAATACGAATCGGTGAAAATCGTGCATATCGAGTCCTCCAACTTTCGAATTGTACCTTAGGCGTGGTTCACGGTCCGCAGCCAGGCTGCAATTACCTGACTGACGTCGCTGTCAAACGGTTCGACGATGCCTCGCTCATCGTCGTTCTCAGCTCCCTTCGCCGAGGAAGCGCGCCCTAAGCCGTGGCTCATCGCGGGAACCACCTGGAGCGTCGCGGAACCGGGGTGCCCGGAATTGGAGACGTCGACTATCCGCTGATGGTCGGCTAACTCAGTTTCGAAATCTGAGGTTCCGTAGACTGCCAGGACCGGCATTCCGAGTTGCGGCCAAGGCTCGATGATGTTGAGATGCGCGACTTGCTGCAGGTACGCGGCCGAAACCGGATAGATGCCGTTGTGCACCCGGCAGGACGGCATGCTGCGCTCGATGACCGCTTCCGGCTCGTATTCGAAAAACAAACGCTGCATGCATTGCGCCTTCTCGATCAGCGCTTGGTCGACGGCCGCGGCAGATTCGCCGTCGAGCTCCAGGTCTCGGCGCAGATTGCGGATCTCGTACTCCGGCCAATCGCGGCCGACGCCCTCGAGCGCGATCACGCCCGCAACGCGGTTCTTCAGCGCCAAGCGCGGCGCAATGATGCTCCCGATGCTGTGCCCGACAAGGTAGATGCGGGTTGGATTGACGTGCGGATTACGCTGGAGCGCCTTCAGTGCGGACGCATAACCGCGTACCTCGGCGTCGAAGTCAACATTTTGACAGGGTGGTCCCTGGCTGTCACCGACGCCGCTTTTCTCGACGCGCATCGTCACGAAGCCGGCCCGAGCCAGATCGTGCGTGAGACGCATGTAGGCGTCTTGCGGATTCGTCGCAACATCAACCGAAAAGCATCCGATGCCGCCGATCAGCAGCACCGCGGGCGCCGGTGAGGAAAGGGCCTGCGGCATGGTCAGCAACGTGCGGTGCAAAGCATCGTCGACGGCGATCTCCCGGTACTCCGTGACGACGCCCGCGTCGTGCTCATCCGGCGCCGGCAAAAGCGTTACGTTGAGCCGCAATGGCGCGCCGCTTCGAACGCCCGCGACGCTAATGCGTTCTCCCGCGTGCAAATTATGAATGGCCGCAAGGAATCCCGCAACAGTTGCGACCGTCATACCGGCGATCGCGTTAATCGTGTCGCCGGCGCGAAGCCCGGCTCGCGCGGCCGGACTGCTCGGCACAACGAACGTTACGCGGACGCCGCTGGGTGTTTGGGCGACCGCAGCTCCGAAGATCCCATGACGGGCAAGCCTGGGAAGCGGACCAGCAACGATCGTTGGATCCGTTGCCTGGCGTTCGACGTGAAGAACGCCGTGCTCGAACGCAAGCGGCCGGTACTCGTCGGTTGCCGTAAAGAACCGGCTCGGCCATGCGAAGAGTTCCCTGTTCGGATAATCGTAAACGATGTTGAAGCGCCTGAGCAAACCGGTGCCGATGCTTGCGTCCTCGGGTCCGAGCGCAAATATCCCGCCGCGGTCGCGTGAAGCGCGAGTCACCACGTCCGAAAGCGTCGTTCCAAAGAGCGAGACGGTCGTTCGCAGGACGTCGCTGTAGACCGGTCCACCGATGCCGACGCCCGTTATGGCGTTGCGAACCGGTGCGTCGCGATAGAAGTTGTTGACTTGCGCGAAGTGCCGAAAGAGCGTCAGCGAAAAACGGTCGCCGGTATCGAGGATGAACGTGCCGTGAACGCCGTCAACCGCCGCAGGCAATTGGATAAGGCCGTCGCCGTTGACGATAAACGGCACCGATGCAGCGGCTTTCGGGACGGGCAGCGGCGAAAGCGAAAGCGTCAGCAGTTGATCGTCCATATCTACCCCAACCCGCAACCTGCGCAGGATGTCGTATCCGATGACGCCGTCCAACCGCGGAAATCCGATCGCCCGCCGAACCGGCGATAGATCGAGCACGTCGGTGGGGACATTGCGGAAACTCAATGAGCCTATAGCGACGCTCGCCAGCTGCGTCCGAGCCAGCGCCGAAGAACCGCTGCCCGCTCCGGTTACCGATCCCGCAGCTCGCGTGTCGAGTCCGAGGCGACGCGCGACGCTCGGCGTAACGACCGGCGAATACGAGCCGGTGTCGACGATCATCGTAAACGGGCCGCCGCCGTCGAGCTTGACCTGAACCAGCATCCGATTATCGAAGAGCGCGAACGGCACCGTCGTCGACTGCGGTGCATGTGTCGAAGCCGCCATTGCGGCCAGTAAAATTGCGGCTAACATTTGTGCCGTTGGTTTTACGGAAAGGGCGACCGTGCCTCTTACGTGAGGAGCTTGTCGGGCGTGATCGGCAGATCGCGCACGCGCACGCCGGTAGCATTATAGACGGCGTTCGCTATCGCCGCAGCGGCCGCATCGTTCGCGTGCATTAATTTTGTTTGCGATGCCATTGCCTTCCATCGAAGACCGAGTTGCAGTGCGGCCGTCGTGCTAGACGCGCGAACGACGAAACGCCGGCGTGTCGTCAACTCGTCGGGCGTTTTTTGTGCCTGCGGCTCGGATATATGCGTGTATGTTCCCGAGCTCGAGGCCACACGTTCGGGTTAGCCGCCGGACGCCTGCTATTTAACGAGGTGTGTGCGTGGCGAAAAGACAAACGGAGGAAACTTGACGAGTGTCTTGACTTATTGCGGAACGGTCTATCCTTGGCAATGCGACCAGATGGGTCACATGAACGTCATGTGGTACGTGTCCAAGTTTGATGAGGCCACTTGGCAGTTCATCGCAAGAATCGGCCTGACCCCAAGTTATTTACGAAGCGGCAAGGGCGGCGTAGCGGGGGTGCAGCAAAACATTAGTTACAAGCGCGAGCTGTTTGCGGGAAGTATCATTCAGATTCATTCCCATCTGGTAAGCATTCGGGAAAAGTCCATCGTCTTCTCTCACGAGATGCGGGATCTCGAGCGAGATGAGATAGCCGCGATATGCGAACTTACCGCCGTGCACATGAATCTTCGTGAGCGCAAGTCGGCGCCGTTCCCGGACGACGTGCTGGCCCTGGCCCGGAAGATGCTTCAGTGATCCGGCACGGGCGAGGGCACAGGATCGTTCAAATGCGGGGTCGGATCGAGAAATAAGACGCTTCGGGCAACGTCGAAGGTGAGCCCGAAGCGCCGCAATATCTCCATCCCGACAGTCGGTACGGCGTTTGACGGACCCCAGACGTCGTGAATTGCGTATGGGCCGATCTGAACTGTGGAAAATACCCCGGAATAGTCGATGTAAGACTTCCCCAACCCGACTCCTTGCAGGCTTTTCCTTCGCGCCGGGGATTGCCTGACCAAATCGTCGCTTACTGCATCGTCGGAACCGGTATCGATGCGGACGTTGCGCCGCGCCGAGATCCCGTTAGACAACGAGAGCGTCATCGGAATGAAGAGATGATCGTTGCGGTCGGTGAGAGAAACGGCCGCACCCGGGCCGCGGAATTGGAAGCTTGGCGGTGCAAATACGCTGAAGCTCTCGGCGCTCGGATCGATTTCGACGACATAAGCCTTGAAAAAGTCGGCTCCGAGGAGGCCGTCCTCACGAAGCGTCGTCCCGACATGGCTGAGATCGTAGATCCAAGGATCCTTAACGCGAAAGCGGACGCCGCCCAGCGTGACCTCGACGGGAACCGCGTGCTGCCGCGGCACGGTCCCACGTCCGGCACCGCTGGCACGGTCGGTGCGTAGCACGGCGATATGCAGACGTCGAGCGACCGCTGCGTCGATGCATGTGTGCGGCGCGCCGGTATCGACATCGAACCACAGAGAAACACCCTGCAAATGAACCGGCACTCGCACGAGCCAATCGTCACGCTGGTAATGCAGCACCGTGAGCGCTTCGTTACTCGCCGGGCGTGCGGAAAATGCGGTCCCCAGAACGCAGGCTGCCGCTAGACCGGCGCCAAGAGTGCCGCGCAGACGCGAGAGGGATTGACCCATAGTGTAGTCATGTATACAGTTAGATCATGCCTTTGTCAATCAAGGGAACGTCCGAGCAGATCGCTGACGTTCTGCGCCTCGAAATCGAATCCGGCGATTTGCCGGCGGGCTCACCACTCAATCAGGTGCTGATCGCCGGCCGCTTTAATTTGAGCCGCATTCCCGTGCGCGAAGCGCTCCGACGTTTGGAAGCCGAGGGCTATCTAACGTATCGCCCAAACAAGGGCGCGGTCGTGGCCGGCGCGCCGCCGGTCTCGGAAATGCTGGAGATCATCGAGGTTCGAGAAGTTCTCGAAATGCGCCTCATGGAGCATGCGATCCGGAACGCCGATGCGGATGTCGTCGCGCGCGCCGCAGAAGCGATGCATGAAATGAATCAGGCCCGCGACGAAACGGCGCTGCGTGGTTCGCACGAGCGTTTCCACTCGGTCTTTTTCGGAGCTGCGAAACGGCCACTCATGGCCAACATCGTTAACGGCTGGCGGTTCCGTCTTCCATTCGATCGTCAGCGGGCGTTTCTGAGGAGCACGCGTGAGGTCCATCGACAATTGCTCGCTGCCTTCGACGCCCCCGATCTCCGAGCCGCGACTGCATGCGTGCGACAAGAGTATGCCATCATGAACAAAGCCGTCGCCGGTGCCGAGCCCACATGATGACAGCGATGGTTATTGTAATTGCGCAGGCGACCGCAACGCCGTCGCCAGCGCAGATATTTGCCCGAGCGCAGCAAGCTTGGCAAGCACGGATCGTTCCGCCATATGAATCGTTTCGCGTTCCGTGCGACCAGACGTTCCTCGCGCCGCGCTGCTCGGGCGAAATGGTTGACTTCACCGTGCGCATGAAAGATGGGCGCACGTTCGCCCAGGCAGTTTCTCCAACAACCGGCACCGTTACGGTATTGATGCAGGGCGGATACATTACCGGCCCAGTGGAGACGCCGCTTGGATTCTATCGCGCGCTTCCCGATGAGGAGCGGCCACCGATAGTGCCACCGAACCTCGCGCCGGATCCGCTGCAAACGATTGCGACGGTAACCGCGATCGGGCACGTCTACGACCTCAAGTTTTCCAGTACAGAGAGCATTGACGGGCGCCTCTGTTACCATCTCGTGCTGCGGCCCGAGATCGATCCGGATCGTTATCCGTTGCGCGAGTTGTGGGTCGATGAGAAGACGTTTCAAGTCGTTGCGCTCGTCTACGAGCGCCCGTACGACGAAAAGCATACGCGCGCCGACGTTCTGTAT
The DNA here is from genome assembly GCA_963719905.1 of Vulcanimicrobiota bacterium. GTDB lineage: Bacteria > Vulcanimicrobiota > Vulcanimicrobiia > Vulcanimicrobiales > Vulcanimicrobiaceae > Cybelea. The sequence goes on along the minus strand of CAVRDR010000002.1, from coordinate 218,325 downwards.
CGCTTCGCTCCGGTGGGACCCAAGCAAGTCTGGACGATCGTTCACATTGAAGCGCGGGCTACGATGCGCGGACTGGCTTCGGCGAAGACCGAACGCGTTTCCAACGATCTAAGTGACGTGAGCTTCCCTACGAGCGCCCCGGACTGGTACTTTGAGCCGTAGAGTTTTAATTGCTGACGGCGCAGCCCGCGTGATAGAGTTGGGTGACCCCATGGCCCTATACGAGACCGTGCTGGCGGAAACGAAACCGGAGACGGAGTGGGTACGCGGCCGGCCGCTGCAAACGCCCTTGAAATTGACGTAGCGTGTCGCGCAGGCCCCGTTCGCGGGCAGCGTATTTGCTGCTGATCCTACCTTTCATCGGCACACTGATCCCGTGGATCTACAATCGTGCCGAGCCTAGCCTCTTCGGCCTGCCCTTCTTCTACTGGTACCAGCTTGCGTGGGTCGTTATAACGGCGGCATTACTCGGTCTCTTCGTCTATTTGACGAGAAAGCGCGACGATGTCTAGCGCTTCGCTCGTTTTGATCGCACTGGTCCTAGCCGTCACGGTGGTGGGCTTTCTGGCCGCCCGTTGGGGGCATCCCGATCTAAAGAATCTTGAAGAATGGGCCCTGGGTGGGCGCCGCTTCGGCACGATCGTCACCTGGTTCTTGCTGGGCGGAGACGTTTACACCGCCTACACCTTCATTGCCGTGCCTGCGCTCGTGTACGGCATCGGTGCGCTTGGATTTTTTGCACTTCCGCTCTCACCGCTTGCCTACATCGTCGTGATGCTCGTGATGGGTCGCTTTTACGGGCTGGCCCGTAGGCGCGGCTACGTCACCTCGGCCGACTTCGTGCGTGACCGTTTCGGCGACCGTACCCTCGAGATCGCGATCGCAATGACCGGCGTCGTTGCGATGATGCCGTACATCGCGCTCCAGCTCGTCGGGATGAAGGCGGTCTTCCAGCAGCTTGGGAGTGCCTTTACCGCCTACGGCGGCCTCCCCGCGCTCACGGTCGCGTTCGCGCTCTTGGCCGGATACACGTACACCAGCGGTCTGCGAGGGCCGGCGCTCATCGCATTCGTCAAAGATACGCTTATCTACCTCACCGTGATTACCGCGATCGTCGTTATTCCGGCGAAGCTGGGCGGTTGGCCGCACGTCTTCGCCGTATCAGCCAGGACGCTCGCGGCGCGACCTGTTCCCGCCTCGATTTACCTGACCAAGCCGCAGTACTTTACGTATGCGACGCGGGTGCTTGGCTCTGCCCTGATACTCTTTCTCTACCCGAACTTGATCACCGGCGTGCTCGCTGCGAAGAGCAAAGACGTGATCCGTCGCAACGCCGTGCTGCTGCCTGCCTACGCGCTGCTCCTCGGTCTTCTCGCGCTGCTCGGCTATTGCGCCGTCGCCGCCGGCATCGCGACGAAGGATACGAGTACCGTCGTACCGCTGCTCTTCGCGCGATACTTCCCGAACTGGTTTGCCGGCGTTGGCGACGCTGCGGTAGTGATCGGCGCTTTGGTACCCGGCTCGATCATGTGCATCAGCGCGGCAAACCTGTTCGCCAGCAATGTCTTTCGCCAGTTCTCTCCCGAGCGCGACGCCGTTGAGACGGTCATCACGAAACGCTTAACGCTGGGCATGTGCGGCTTCGGGCTGCTCTTTATCTTCTTGATACCGGTGCGCTACGCAATCGACTTTCAGTTGCTCGGTGGATGCATAATGTTGCAAATCTTTCCAGCTTTCGCGCTCGGCCTTTGGACGCGTTGGTTTCATCCCAAAGCGCTGCTCACTGGTTGGGCATGCGGCGTGGTCGCCAGCTGCGCGATGGCTTATGCAAGCAATTTCACCCCGGACTATGCCGTGGCGGCCTTCGGAGCTACGTTTACCGGGTTCATCGCCCTGTACGGACTGGCGATCAATCTCGCGGTTTCGGTGGCGGGCACCGTCGTGCTACGTGCGCTCGGAAGGAATCCGGGCATCGATTGCACGACCGCCGCAGATTACGCCTAACCCCAAAGCCCGCGAAAGTAATTCGAGCGATACGCGACGTTGTCCGAGCCGTGCGCCGCGGCGCCCAAGCGGTTCGACCGCCCGTTTGAACGAAAACCCCGCCATCGCCGAAAGGCCATGACGGGGTTTTCGTTTATACTAGAGTTATGTCTAAGCTGAGATACGGCGATTACGTCGCGATCGAGAACCTTGGGATTGAAGGCCAGGTCATTGAAGTCGACACGAGATCGATCGTGGTCCGTTATAAGAAAAAAGACGGGGAGCTGGTCGAGCATCGATTCCGGCCTGACGAACTTCGGTATATCCCAAAGCCACATGAGACATGAGCAAGAGTTGCCGTCGAACTATGGGGTAGAGCCGCGTACGGCGCTTCCCCGCGGTCGCGTTCGGCATTTCGACGCCCTTGCGTCCGTCTCGTGGGACGCCTCTTCCTCGGCACGACGCCGTGAAGTAGATTCCGTCCCTGTCGGCATACGATTCAGTTCGCTTACGACCGTAATCGGCACTCCGTTATAGAAGCGCATTCTATTCATTCCTCCTTTCTGTCATTGGTTTTTCCACTCTCTAAGACCCCACATCTACGCTGGAAAGTTGCTAAAGTTTCGTTAGGCTTCGTACGACTTTCGTCGGATCGTTGCGCGAGTCCAAGCCGACCGAGGGCGTTCGTAACGATGGTACAATCGGATCATGCGAAAGGATAACCATGGAAATTAGTGCACGCAATCAGATTCCGGGCCGCGTAAAGTCGGTCTCGCTAGGCCCGGTTATGGCAGAGGTCGAGGTTGAGATCGATCCGGCTACCATAACCGCGGCCATCACGGCTTCGTCAGCGCGGCGCCTCGGGCTCGAGGCGGGCGACGCCGTCGTCGCGATCATAAAGGCCACCGAAGTTATCATCGGAAAGTGACCCTATCGCGAGGCGATTTTATCGGATCTTCGCTAGGAATTACCGCTTTAACGGCGGCGGGCCTGCCGCGCAAAGCCGGTGCCGCGGTATCTTTCGATTCCTCTCAGGATGACGATAATCCGATCGTTCCCGTGCAGATCGATGCGGGACGCCTGATACGCACGGTCGTCGGTTTGCGCCCGTTTCGCGCCGCCGGATTCGTACTTCGAGCCGAACCCTTCGGCGAGAAAGTGCTCGTGCACAACTACGGCCATGGCGGAGGCGGTTTTAGCCTCTCGTGGGGCTGCGCAACGCTGGCTGCGGATTTTGTCGCCGATCGCACTGCGTCGCGCGCCGCGGTGTTAGGATGCGGCGTCATCGGTCTGACGACGGCGCGCATCCTCCAAAACCGCGGATGGCAGGTCACGATTTATGCGAGCGATCTTCCTCCGGCGACCACGTCGAACGTCGCCGGTGCGCAATGGACGCCGACGGTCGTCTTCACGAGTGACGACGCGGCGCCGGCCTTTCTCGACACGTTTCGCAAGGCCGCTCGTATCGCGAACCGCGCCTTTCAGCTCATGGCGGGGCCGGCCTATGGCGTCCGATGGATCCATAACTACGCGCTCAAGCGCGATGTCGAGTCGCCGACTCCGGAGCTCGATTACGCGAAGCGAGCCGGGATCGCCGACCTCTATGCCGACGTCGAGACGATCGATCCGGCCAGGGTGCCGTTTGTCGGCTTTAAGTAGATTCGGCGATTCGATACGATGCTGATGGAGCCGAACACGTTTTTGCCTGCACTCGAGCGCGACTTTCTTTTACAAGGCGGGCGCATCGTCGTGCGCACGTTCCATACGCGCTCGGAAATTGCTGCGCTGCACGAACCAATCGTCTTCAATTGCACCGGCCTGGGCTCGCGCGCGCTTTTCAACGACACGGCGCTCGAGCCCATTCGCGGTCAGCTTTCGATTCTCGAACCTCAACCTTTGGTCGACTACACCTATTTGACGGGAGAGCTTTACATGTTTCCGCGCGACGACGGTATCGTGCTCGGTGGAACCTTCGAACGCGGCAACTGGTCGACAGCCGTCGATCTTGCGGCCCAAGCGCGCATTATCGCCGCACACAAGGCGCTTTTCGTGTCACCTAGCCGGTAGCGTCGGGGCCGGGGAGCTTGGCGAGCGTCGTATCAAGAATCTGTTGGAGCTCGAAACCGACGCTGCGTGACAACGCCCATACGACGCTCGATGAGCACCCGAACGATTCGGATTCTGGATCATGAGGCGCTATTCGATGGAGGCGGCTAAGGGGGTGGGGCAGAAGCGCCCAACCTAACACTCGGTTGGTGGTGCTTTGAGCCACCCCTTTAGGAGCATTTACCATGCCATCAAAACTGATCTTGCGCACCGGCGCGCTCGCCCTCGGCGTCACCCTGGGCGCGTGCGGCGGAAATGGCACTTCTTCACCTCCCCTCGGTGCCGCCCCATCATCCGTAAGCGCGAGCGGCGCCGGTTCAAACGTGGTTGCCGGCTCGGCAACGGCCGGACAAGATCTCTACCTCGCATCCCGCAACGACAACAGTGTCCTCGTCTTCCCAGCAAAAGTTCACGGCAATAAGACCCCGACGCGACGGATCGCGGGTTCAAAAACGAAGCTCCTCTACCCGATTGGACTCGCCGTCGATGCGAGTGGAAAAATTTACGTAGCAAACGATAACGGCGCAAAGTATATCGAGATATTTTCCGCAACTGCCAACGGAAACGCGACTCCCAAACTACTCGGCGGCCCGAGCACGGGATTCGTCTACGTCCAGGGTATGGCGATTGACGGACACGGGCAGCTTTACGTCGCCGATTATGACGCCGACGCTATCTTCGTTTTTGCCGCAGGCGTAAGCGGTAACGTTGCGCCTATCCGGACGATCGCCGGCTCGGCGACGAAACTGAGCGAACCTTCGGGGGTCACTTTCGACTCGGCGGGCGATCTCTACGTCGCAAACGGCGGGTCGGTTCTCAAGTTCCCCAAAAATGCGAACGGTAACGTTGCGCCGCTCGCGACGTTGTCCGGGAGCAATACCGGCATCGGATACATCCTCAGCGTCAGCATCGATCCAACCGAACGACTCATCGTCGCCGAAGATGCTGCGGTGAGAATCTTTGCCAAAGGCGCGAGCGGTAACACTGCGCCGGTCGCCATCATTTCAGGGGCGAAAACGGGGCTCGCGACCGTCACAACCGCCGGCGTCGACGCCACGGGCAAGATCTATGCCACAGTAATTCATAACTACAAAAAAAGCTACGTTCCCGTTTTTGCTAATACCGCAAACGGCAACGTTGCTCCGCTGCGGACGCTGGCCGGACCGAACACGCACGTCAACGATGCCTTCTATCCAACGTTTCACTAACAAGGAATAGTTTCCAAGTCCTATGGGCCGCTAGATGATTCAGACCCAGCTGCGATGCAAGGAACGACAGCGCGATCGCTGCATTGCCGACGCGCTGCGCGTATGAGGCACCGTGACCGTGGCCGCCGCTGCGATGCGTGAGGATGAGGATGGGCCGGCCCGATGATGTCGCAGCTTGCAGCGCGGCGCCGAACTTCCACGATTGCCAGTCGGCGACGCGTGGATCGTTTTCGCTCGTGACGAGAAGCACGGCCGGATAGGCGACTCCTTTTTCCACGTGGTGGTACGGCGAGTACGCGTACAGCGTGCGAAACTGCGCTGGATCGTTCGCGGAGCCGTATTCGGTGATATTGTACGTACCGTTAGGAAACAGGTGATATCGGAGCATGTCGTAGATACCCGCAAAGCTCACGACGGCGCGGTACTCTTGCGGATGCGGACGAGGGCCGCGCCGACGAGAAGCCCACCGTTACTGCCGCCCTCAATCCCAAGCCGCGACGGACTCGTCCATTTGTTACTTATCAGCGCTTGTGCCGAAGCGTAAAAGTCATCGAAGACGTTTTGCTTTTTGGCGAGCATGCCTTGCTGGTGCCATGATTCACCGAACTCACCGCCGCCGCGGATGGTGGCGAAGGCGAGCACGCCGCCCATTTCTAACCACGCGAGCGTCGACCCAATGAAACGCGGAGGGATTGCGAGGCCGAAACCACCGTACCCGGTCAGAATCGTCGCGGCTGAACCGTCCTGCGGCGTTCCGGCAAGCGCGAGAACGGTGACCGGAACCGCTGTGCCGTCCTTCGATGTCGCAGTAAGCTCGTGGACCCGAACGTCGGCATAGGCTTTCGACGCAACGTTCAAGTCGTAGATGGTTTGCATTGCGCCCGTCCGGCCATCGTACGAAACCCAGCGCAGCGCCGGGCCGGTCCAGCCTTGGTAGGCAATGATCGCACTGGCGTGCTCGTCATCGGAGGCGATGGCGTCGATTCCGATTCCGCTTTGCGGCAATCCGACGGTACGGACCATGCGTCCGGAGTCGTCATACTGATCGACGCGCCAACGCATTCCCCAAGATTTTGTCACAAGAAAGCCTCCTCGAATCGGCGCGATTTCGTGGAAAGCCCAGTCGGATTGCTGCGGCACGACCGTTTCGAGTGTGTTGTCGGCACCTAGCGCTGCGATGCGTCCATGCGGCGAGCCCGCCGTCGCTACGAGGAGAAGCCGGTCTCTGACGAATGCGCCCGACGTAATGCCGGCCTGCGCCCCGATTGCGAAGTCCCACGCCGTTGCGCTTCGTCGGTAGATGCGGTAGAACGATCCATCACCGAACTTCACGAGCGCGGCTGCGCGATGCGCGCCTGCCGAGGTCAAAAGTTGATATTCGGCGACCGGCGAAATGGCGCCCAAAGAGAGCGTATCGCGTGCTTGCGTGGTGCCGACAACGTGATGGTATAGCTCGATGCCGAACTGCGATCCGTTCGCGGGAAGACGTCCGTACACGAAGCCTTGACCGTTTGCATCCCATGCCACCGCAGGAGCGGTTGTGCCGCCGCCTGCCGGTCCAAGGTTCTCCTCGTAGACGTGCCCGGTTGACGTTTCGACGACGCGAATGGTGGTCGACTCGCTCCCGCCCGACGCAATTCCGACTGCAAGAAGTCGACCGTTGGGCGACGGCCAAACGAAGTCGATCGAAACCGCGGGGCCGAGCGTTGCCGGGTCGAGTACCACGTGAGGCGTTCCCTCCGGCCAGGCCTGCGCGACGAGAACCGGCTGCGGCTGTGGCGGCACCTCACGCATGAAGAAGAGCGTATCGCCCGCGAGCTGCGGGTCGAACTGCCGCGCGCCGGTAAGAGAAAGCTCTTCGACGCGATGCGCGATTCGAGCGTTACCGGGATAGGCGTCGATACTACGTTCTGCCTGCGTGTTTTGCGCATCAATCCACTGCTGAGTGCGTGCACTTTGGGCATCCTCGAGATACCTATACGGATCGGAGACGCTTTGACCGAAGAATATCGTTGCGATCGTCATTGCCGCGAGGTAACGCACCTGTTCTCAACCCCCATAAGCGCGACTGATTTCTCCGGCCGTGCGCCAATTCCACTGCCCGCCTCGACTACCCGCAACGCGCAACGTCGTATCCCATGCTGCGCCGGAATCCGTGAGCCGGGGAATGAGGACCGAAGCGGAAGAACCGTCCCCGTCTTGATCGCCCTGCGCCAGGCCGGCCTCACGCGAGGAGCTTGCGGCTTCTGTTGCTGCTAATTCCGGCAGGTCTTCTTGCCTTGCTCTGCATTTGGATCGTCATTCCGCCCTTCAACTTACTCACGATTGTCCTTGCGGTCGCATCGATAGAACTCAGCGTTTATCTCTTGGCGCTCAACGCGCTGTTTCTCGTACTTACGCTTACGCTATGGAAGTCCGCGCCCATGCGCGGAGTTGCCGCGGTCGTTTTCGCAATCAACTGCATCCTTTGCTCTCTGCCGGCGGTCGCTCTCGGCGGTGCAAACGTTATCGATTCCATTTCCCATCGCGACCCGAACGTTGCGATCACACGACGCACCATCGCGGTCACATTAGGCCTGGAGCGCTCAAGAATAGAGGCTTACTTACCGGCCGCACCACGCCCCGCCCCCGCCATTTTCGCGATTTATGGCGGAGCATGGAAAAATGGGTCGCCGCGAAGCGACGGTACGCTCAATCGCGCGCTTGCGCATCAGGGTTACGCGGTGTTTGCTTTGGATTACCGGCACGCGCCGGAATATCGCTTTCCGGCAGCGCTCGACGACGTGCGCTTCGAGATCGGGCTCATCCGTAAAAACGCGCGCCGCTACAACATCGATCCGCAGCGCATTGCGGTGCTTGGACATTCATCCGGCGGCGAACTTGCGGCGTTGACCGCGTTCGATCGAGGTTCGCCCGTGGACGCGGTGATCAGCTACTCGGGAGCCGTCGATCTCACGATGGGCTGGAAATATCCGCCAGTGCCGGACCCGATTGGCATCCGCGCCGTCATACAAAATTATATCGGCGACACGCCGGCACGCGCGCCGGAGCGATATCGCGCCGCGTCGCCGCTAGATCGCGTGCGGCGCGGTTTGCCGCCGATTCTCTTGATCTACGGCGCGCGCGATCATGTCGTCGATATTCGCTACGCGTGGAAATTTCGCGACGCCCTCCGCGCTGCCGGAACGAGGGTCACGTTTCTGCAACTGCCCTGGACCGAACATGCCTTTGAAGACGTGCCTTTCGGATTACACGCACCGATCGCGTATCGCGCGACGTCGAGCTTCCTGGCCGCGACGCTACTCGGGCCGCGCTATGGGCCGAGCGCTAAGCCAATCGGGGCTGCGAGGTAGGGGCCGCTGACGACCTGCGCGGGTTTTTGCTTACCGTTGGCAGCGTCGAGTACGAAGACCGATGGCGGACCGTGGGCGCTGGTGCCGCTCGTCGAATAGAGCGTCGAGCCGCTTATCGCGACCGCGACCGGCCCGATGAGCGGTGGACCCTTCGATGAAATCGTGCGGTTGGGCGCGCGCGTGCCATTTGCTCCGGCTGAGTAGGCGAGAATGTTACTATCGCCGGCATTTGCAACGTAAAGTTCGCCGGTACGGCTGTTTGGCGCCATGCCCGTCGGCGAGCTTTGCTGGCCGGAGCCCACGATGGTTCGTTTGAGCGTCGGATTTGTCGTGGGCGTCGAGAACTCGCTCACTTCATTCGTGTCCGAGACGTAAAGGTCGCCCGAAGCATCGACGGCAACGCCGTTGATATCGTCGTGCCGGTCGGGTAGCGCAATGCGCTGGACGGTCTTCGCGGGTCCGCCGGCGCGGGGCGCGTAAACAGCCACATAGCCATTGCTGAATCCGCCGACGAATTCGTTGCCGGCGCGATCGACCGCGACAGAACTTGGAGTGAACGGCACCAGCAGCGTGCGAATCGGCTGATCGGAACCGGTGGCGCCTTGGCGGTAGACTTCGACCGATTCGTTTTGTTCGTCCGCTACGTAGAGGTTGCCGCTGGGGCCAAGCGCAATCGGCCCGGGATTGTACGACAGAACGAGCGACGAGCCGGCCGGGGTAACCAGGGTGCCGTCGGAATTGCGAACGTAGCGAAAGACCGATTTTCCGTAGAAGTCGCTGACGTACAACGCCGTTGGGTTGCGTCCGAGCTCACGTGCGTCCGAGGATCGCGGCGCCGTTTGCATTCCTTGCTGCGCCGGGCCGGAGGCCACCGGCGGCGCGCCTCCGCTGCCGCTGCAGCTCGACAGCGCAAGTGCATACAGGGCCGGCGCGGCGAAGACTTCTTACGCTGAACCGTGGTTCGAACATCGTCACACTCCCAATCAGATCGTAACGTCCCGCGCGTCTTCTTTCAGATTTGCATGCTCACACCTTTGCGACGGGTGCCCGGTTGAGCGGCAACCAGGACTTGCTAGTGTTCTGCGACTAGCTGTGCATACGTGCGGCTCGAGTCGGTAGGCCTTCGCTGCAATGTGGGATCGCCGTCGAGATCGATGTGGTAAAGCCCGAAATCGCTGCCATCGTCAAAAGTCAGGCCCCACTCCCGATTCGAGGTGATGCTCCAACAGATGTACGTTTCCACCGGCGCGCCTCGGTCGATCGCCTTACGAACTTGGTTGACGTGCTCGGTTAAGTAGTCGGGGCGGCCAATGCCGGCGGCTCGGACGACGCAGCCGTTCTCAACGACGACGATCGGTTTGCCGGGAAACTCGCGCGCCGCTTCGAGCAGAATCGTCCCGAGCGCGTCGGGCCAAACCGGCGCATTTGCGTACTGAAAATCTGAAGCGGCGCTGAGGCGATGCAGCTCGCGCGGCCAAAAAGACGGCACGCCCCAATAGTAGTCGAGGCCGACGTAGTCGAGCGTGCCGACGCAGTCACGCGGGCACAGAAATTCCGGGAGCTTGCCGGCCATGCCGAGATTCCACCAGTTCGTGCCGAGCAGCGTTGAGAAGATGGCCAAGCTCTTGCGCAACGCAAAGAACTGGTGCAGCCACGACGATCGAGTTGCGCTCAACCGGTGCTCGCCCTTCACCGGCACGTACTTGACGCGATTGGGATCGCCGAAGATGAGTTGCGCGACGCGACGCGCGATCTCCGGCTCGAGTCCCTCGTAACGATGCGCCGGGCTCGTGAGCGTTCGCGTGCAGAGATCTGGTATGCCGGGATGGATGCCCACGCGCAGCACGCCGCGCCGGCGGATGCGCGCGATCGAGCGGTCCATCTCCGGCACGGCTCGCTTTGAGTCGGCCTGCGCTTCCTCTTCGCGCCCGATGTGGGCGACCGTTTTGCGATTGAATGCGTTCGGGATCTCGGGATGCTCGCGCCGAAGCTCGCGGATGGCACGGTCGACGATATTGAGCAGCGTGCGGCTCCCGAGCGCCATCGCGACGGCAAAGTACTGCTCCGAGCCCGAAAGCTGCGTGAGACCGAGCGCACTCGCCTGAGTACTGGCGCAGCGTTACGTCGTCGTCGAAGACCGCGTCAACTTTACGGCGCCGCAATGCATCGACGGCGTCGGGCATCGCGTTCACATAGCGAATCGATGCGGCCGGGAACCAGCCGCCGACGATGCTCGCCGGAAGCGTATCGGCAACCACCGCGACGCACCCGCGCCATTCTTGGATGTTCGCAGGAGGCGCGGACGTACTTGCGTGCAGCGCCGCGAAGTGCGCGCAGTAGTAGGGCTCCGAAAAGAAGGAGTGTTGCAGCCGCCCGGGCGTCATGGTGAGCTGCGCGATCGAGCAATCGACGTCGGCCGCCTTCGTCGATCGCCGATTGCGCGATACGTGCCGCCTGATGCTTCGCAGCTTGAGGCGACTGCAGATGCGTGGCGTTGCGATCGATCCAGCGCTGCAACCATGGGGGCAAACCCAAGACGAGCGGGTTCGCGGCGACGCGCGCGCTCGGCCGTATGCGCCGAATGGCGTCGCGCGCCTTCGCATGCGCCCGAAAGAGATTGGGGATGAGCGTGAGCACGTCGTCCATTTGCGCGTCGCCGCTCTCGTACGGCGGCTGCCCCGGCGGCATCGCGTAGGCGCGCATCCAAAAGCCTTTGATCCAGCCGTAGACGAGCTGGTTTGGTTCGTTGAGCGTTACGTAGTCGTCGATCAGATCCCCGAGTCGCCGTGCGACCTCCGTTGCGAGGCGTGCAACACGATCGGGGAAGCTCGAATCGAGCGGTCCCGCGCCGCTGCCGTCAGCCTGAACGTGGAGCGGCCAAGTGTTGTGCACGAGCGTGACGATTGCCGACATTCCGGCGTCCCGAATCGTTTGCAAAACGTCACGATAGTGCGCGAAGGTCTCGTCGCTCCACGCGTCCGGCTGCGGCTCGAGCCGCGCCCACGAAAGCGACAGGCGGAAGACGCTGCAGCCCAGGCCTCGCGCGAGCTCGACGTCTTCGCGATAGCGATTCCAAAAATCGGTGGCTTTGCCGCGCGCAACGAGTCTGCGCACGCGTTCCCAAACGTCGCGAATGTCGTCGCGTCCGTCGTGGGCCTCGCATTGATGGTCGGCGGTTGCAACACCAAATCGAAGAGTATGCATTACATTGCAGTGCCGTCGCGTGTTTCGGTGTTAAGCGCATCGAGAAATGCGCGCAGCTCCGTCGATCGTTGATTTCCCAGTTGGCGCGCCGTGCGCGTGACCAAACGTGCGGGAATCTCTGTCAGGAACTTTCGCAGCGTGCGGACCGCCGGAGCAAACGACGGCGCCTTGTCGCCCGTGAGCGAGAGCACCCGAGCGGCCCCGACAGCACCGAGAAAATCGAGCGAGTCAGCATCGTGCAAGACGATCGCGGCCGGTATCGGAGCCAGGGTTCATATAGTACATGTGGCCGCGCTCCGCAGCTTGCACCGCCGGAATCTTTGCAATCGGAAACCCGGCGTCACGCAAGATCGCGGGACTCTCGAGCGCGGCGCATGCGCCATGCTCAAGATGCGTATCCGCGCACGGCATGAAGGCCGCCATGTCGTGCAGGAAGGCCGCCGCGAAGAGCACGTCGGTATCGACGCTCAAGTTGTCGCCTCGGGCGAGGTCGAGGCCGAGCAGATAATTGCGCTCGGAGTGCTGCCAACCCCAGGCGGGCTGGACGAACTTCGTTCTGGCGAGCTGATAGATGCGTACTTTCCAGGGCGCGTCGAGCGGAATTCCGGCAGCGGTTTTTGTTATGCTGGGCCCCGGCGTCGAAACGACGGCCGCCGACGCAGGCGCCGCAAATAAGAAGATGAGTAGCAGCCGATGGAGCAAGAGTTTCATGGCGAGTTCTGTCGCCGAAATCTAGGTCGTCACCTGCGGCGTCTTCTACTAACGGCGGTTACTTTATCGTGTGAATGAGCTTTCCGTGCGGATCGTATTCGGTGATGGTGTTGCCCTCTTCGTTTGCGATATAGAAATCGCCCGCATTATTGAATGCGATGCCGGTCGGATGATCAAGCGCCTTGTTATGAGTCGTCTTCAAGACTTTTCCCGAACCGCTGAGGATTGCGATAAGCGAAGCCGCCGCATCAGTTACATAGAGATCGCCCGAGCTATTCTTCGCCGCGTAGTACGGGGAAACACCGCCAAGTCCAATAATTTTTACGAACTTCGCGGAAGAATCGAAGACCGTAATGCTACCGGCCGTCAAATCAAAGACCCACGCATCGGTACCCACGAAGACGATCCCCAACGGATAGGCGAGACCTTTGGTCGAGCTGTGAAGGACCTTGCCTGAAGGCTTGAAGACCTGAATCTCTCCGACATCGTAGTTGGTGCTGCGGCTCGCAACCCAGATGTCACCGGTCGAGTCGATCTTGATGCCGGAGGGCGAGAAGCCGGTGCTTTTATCGGTATGTATCGTTTTGATGAGCTTTCCGGACGGATTATAGACGGTGACCTCGCCTGAGCTGCGCTCGGTCGCGTACAGGTTGCCTGCCTTATCGAATGCGAGATCCTCGGGTTGGTCAACCCCAGCGGTAATCGTTTTCGAGCTGAGCTGCTCGTTCTTAAAATTATAGACCAGTATTTGCGAGGCGCCGGCGTTTGCAACGTAGAGATTGCCGCTCTTATCTCTCGCCAAACCGATAGGGTCATCCAGCGCAAAGGATCCTGACATAGGTCTGGCGGCCGCAAGATCGGCCGGCGTCGAGCCTGAGAACGCCGGAGCAGCGCACGCAGCGAGGCTTAGCGCAACGCAAAGAATCGTGAGCTTCATCATCGCCTTTCTAAACCAGATCGGGAGCCGTTACGCCGGCCGTAGCGTAGAGGGCGCGCGTGTCGTACATCACGCCGCCTTTGATCGTCGTACCGACGCGGCGCAGCTTCGCGATGTCGGCGAGTGGATCGCCCCACACCAGAATCGCGTCGGCCTGCTTTCCGGGGCGCAGCGAACCGAGCACATCGTCCATGCGCATCACCCGCGCGGGCTGGATGGTCGCGGACTGGAGGACTTGGGCGCGCGGAATTCCCGCCTGCGCGTAGAGTTCGAGCTCGCGGACCAGGTCGAAACCTGGCAGGACGTCGTCCGTTCCCGCCACGATGCGGATCCCGTTTGCGTGTAGCAAGGCGATCATATCGAGAAACGCCTGCGCCGAGGCGCGGTATTTTGCAATCATCCCGGGTCCGAGCGGCAGCCCTTCGGTGGTCAGCTGGCGGCGCACCTGCGCCGGCAGCCAGTCGGCGATCTCGCCGAATCCGGTCGATGCCACGTCTCCCGTTCGCGACATACAATACGTGTAAAAGATCGCGACCGTCGGATCGCTGACGATTTCCTTGGCCTTGAGCAGCGCGATGAAGTCCTTGACCGGCCGGCTCTGCAAATCGATCGTTCCGGCGCGCTCGGCCGCCGCCGTCAACCGCAGCGGCGTCTGCGTGCGATCCTTCGTGTCGGGCATGAAGTTGAGAAACAAGAAGTTGACGTGCTGGATTTCGTCGTACCCGGCGTGCACTGCGTCCTGCGCGAGCATGCCGGCCGGGATGTGCCCGCTCACTCGCATGCCTAGGCCGTGCGCTTGCGCGGCGATCCCCGGCACCAGCGCCGGGTCCATCGAGCTGTAGATCTTGATCTGAACGGCCCCGCGCTTCTTCCAATCGTTCACTTGAGCAATAGCTTCCGATGCGGTCGCGGTCGTCGTGCCGATCGGCGCCGTATACTTTCCGGTGCCGTCCATCAGACCCGCGATTACGACGCGCGGTCCGACCAGCTCGCCGCTCGCGAACTGCCGCTGCGTCGCGACGATATAGTCCGGATCGTTTCCGGGGTCGCGAATCGTCGTGACGCCTTCGGCCAGCAAGCGCGGTCCAAAGCTCGCGTCTAAGTGCATGTGCATGTTCCACAAGCCCGGCATGAGTGTTTTAGCGGCGCCGTCGATGCGTCGCGCGTCGGCGGGGACGTACGCGTCTTCGCCACCGACTGCAACGACGCGGTCGCCGTGAAGCACGACGGTGGCACTTGGGACGATCGCGCCGGTTTCGGAATCGAATAAAGAAACGTTCGTGACGGCGATTGCCGTCCCGATCTTCTGCGGCAGCGTCGCAGCGATGTGCCGACCGAGTTCGGCGACACGATCGTTTTGGGCAGCGATTAACTGTTGGAGTGCGGGTCGATAACCGCGAACGATTACGGCGCCCCAGGTGCTGCCCGACATGAACAGCGCGCCGTCGTCGTCAAGCCAGACCATTGCGGGAGCGAAGTCGAAGCCCGTCGCCTCGTACATCGTGACGCGCTTGCGGATGGCTCCGCCGGAAACCGTCAGTGTGCGTACTGTTCGTACGGTCGAATCGCCGCTTGGCCAAAGCCCGAGGGTTGCGTTGGGTGCGCGCAGGGCCGCGCGAACGAAGATGGCCGCTTCCTCCGGCGTTCCATCCATGCTGCTGTAGAAACGCGCGGGCGAGTTCGAATGCGATTCATGCTCGGCCGCATTCTTCCACGACGCTACGTCGCCGCTCGTGCTAAAGTGCTCGTCAACCGGGACCTTCAAGTAATTATAGCCGGTCGTGTTCAGCGTGGAGATTAGGCCGCCGGAATCAAGCTCGATCTTGCTGCGCAGCTTCGGCCCGCGCCCACGATCGGTAAATTCGAAACGCACGTCAAGCGAACCATCCGGCATCGCGATCGTGGTCTGCGACCCTTTGACGATCCCCGAGGTCACGTAGTCGTACTGCACCGCCGTTCCATAGAGTTTGGCCGCCGCAAGCGATGGTGCGGCCGCGAGCAGCGCGCCGAATGAACCGACGGTCGCAAGCCAATCTCGGCGGCGGATCGGCGGATCGCCGCTCATGCAGCCGTGCGCGATTCCCTGCAGCGGCAGCCCGAAGAGCGTCGAGCCGCGACGGTCGTGGCAGTTACACATAGCGCGCTTCTATTTCAACCGGCATCCCTTACTCTTTTATTCGAGTGGCCGCACGTGATTCCGGTATTCGAGCGGCCGCACGTGATTTCGGCGGTTTCCGAGGCCTCGGCCCGTTTGGCAGGCCACGCTTAGAGGCTGCGACACTATACGGCGAGGAAACGCTGCCTCGCATCGTAAGGAGATATCATGCGAGAAGAAAGGGCACCCGATTTAGCGGCAGTGTTCGACGAACACCTCCGCGACGAATTCGAGCTGCACGATGCTGCGGCCACGATGGAGACAATGAGTGCGAACCCTCATCTCTATCACGTGCCGACGATGGCCGGCGGGAATGGCAGAGACGAGATCTTTCGTTTCTATCGGGATCATTTTGTGACCAAGTGGCCGGCAGATACGTCCGCAACACGCGTATCGCGGACTATCGGTGAAGACCAGCTCGTCGACGAATTGATCATGACGTTTACTCACGACGTCGTTATGGATGCGCTCCTGCCCGGTGTGGCGCCGAGCGGAAAACCGGTGTCTTTGCCGGTTGTCGTCGTGGTGAAGTTTCGCGACGGAAAAGTCGCGCACGAGCATATCTACTGGGATCAAGCGTCGCTACTCGTTCAAGTCGGCCTATTGGATCGGTCAGCGCTGCCGGTTACGGGTGCGGAGCAGGCGCAAAACCTCCTCAACGGCACTTATGCGACCAATGCGCTTCTCCGTTCGGGGTAATCGGCGGGTACGCACGTCGGCCCCGGCGCTCGATAAGAATCGCCGAAGGTCCGCGCGCGGGGCGGGATTTCCAATCCGCAAGCAAAAGGGCGCACTCTCCCTTTCACGGAAAAGACCCGTTATGACCTCGAGACCGCCGCGGTTTACCGGTGTCGCTCTCGTCGCGCTTGCTGCAGCCGCCTGCGGGTCGCGTAGCGCGAACGTCGTTCCCTAAAGCCCAAATATGTGAGGAGTCCTGATGAGTTTCCCATTTACCTCCGCGTGCGCACGGGCCTCGATCGTGGCAATCTCGATCGCGCTGCTAGCCGGATGCGCCGGCGCAGGTCGCTCCGGCAACTTCGGCGCCGTGCCTGCAATGTCGTCGCAAACGAGGTTCTTACGGTTCGGCTCGAACGGGCCGGTGTTACAAACGCTCGACGTCCCGCTAAGCCAGTTTCCGAACGCGGTTGGCACCCTACTCACCGGCATCCGAGGCAACCTCATCTCGGGCTTCATTGACAAGATAAATGGATCGAATCTAGGTTTCATTTACGATCGGAAAACCGGCATCTGGACGCCGATTAAGTATCCGCGATCGGCGAAGACCAGTGTGTACGGGCCGGCCATCACGCAGACGGGCTATCGCCTCGTCGGCAACTACGTGAAAAAGGGTCATACAAACGCTGATGGTTTCGTCTACGACTCGACGACCAAGAAGTATCTCACGCTCGACGCTCCAGCAAAACTTTGCGCGCCCAAATCGTGCAACTACACGATCGTCCACAGCAACTATGGCAATGCGACCTACAAAGCGGTAGGGAACTACGATGCGGTGAAGTCGGGCTCGACTCCGAGCTCTTCGGATACATATCCCGCTTCGGGACATGCATTCATCTATGATTCGGCCACCGCGAAGTTCTCGACGCTCGAATTTCCCGGGTCCGTCAGCTCGACGGCCTACGGCATTTGGATGGACGGCACTACCGTCGCCATCGCCGGCGGCTACACCGACAAGAAAGGAACGCACGCGTACGTGCGCAACCTCGCCGGGACCAAAATGCTCGTATACGACTGGCCGAAGTCGATCCTCACGCACTTCGAAGGGATCACTGGAGCGGGCGGACCCGGCAACTATAACGTGATCGGCGACTACTTCGATCTCAAGAACAAAACCCTTGAGTATGGTTTCTTCTTGCCGATTCGCAAGTGGACCGCCGGCACTGCCACCGTTATCGGCGCCGTTAGCGCCAACTCGGTCTACCAACGCACCGTCATCGGCGTCTACGTCGGCGCCGGCCTAACAAACGGCTATATCACGACGATTCCGTAAAACTCACACGCGCTCCCATCCGTCGCGAATGACGTCGCGCTTGCTTACCCGACTTTAGCCGCGCTAAGCAGGAGGCCGCCACGCCCTGAGGCGAGGAACGTTTCTTACGCCCCGCCTTAAAGGGAGAAAGTCATGCAAGAAACCGACGTTAGCCAACTCAAGGCTCAACTTCGAGGCGAACTCATTGCGCCCGGCGACCCGGGCTACGAAGAAGCTCGGAAAGTCCATAACGGCATGATCAGCCGCAAACCGCGCTTGATCGTGAAGTGCGCGGACGTAGCCGACGTGATTGCCGCCTTGCAATTTGGGCGCGAGCACGCCCTGACCGTTGCAATTCGTGGTGGCGGGCACAACGCCGGCGGCTTAGGAGTGTGCGACGACGGTTTAGTCGTCGACCTCTCTCTCATGAAGTACGTCCGCGTCGACCCCGCGGCAAAGACCGCGCGCGTCGGCGCCGGTTGCACTTGGGGCGACGTCGATCACGCAACGCACGCGTTTGGGCTCGCGGTGCCGTCGGGCTTTATCTCGACCACCGGTGTCGCCGGCCTGACGCTGGGGGGCGGCATCGGATATCTCACGCGAAGGTACGGCTTGACTATCGACAGCTTGCTGGCCGCCGACGTGGTGCTTGCCGATGGCACGTTCGTCGTGGCGAGCGCGGACGAGAACCGCGACTTGTTTTGGGCGATTCGCGGAGGCGGCGGGAACTTCGGCGTGGTGACGTCGTTTCTTTATCAGGCCCATCCCGTCGACACGGTTTACGCCGGGCCGATGCTGTGGGAGCTCAAGGACGCGGACGCTATCATGAAGTGGTTTCGCGAGTTCGTCGTACGGGCGCCAAAAGAGGTCAGCGGCTTCTTCGCATTTCTCACCGTTCCGCCGATACCGCTCTTCCCCGAAGAGCTTCATATGAAGAAGATGTGCGGCATCGTCTGGTGCTCCACCGGCACGCTGGAACAGACGAACGAAGTCCTCGAGCCGCTGCGGGCGTTGCGCACGCCGGCCTTCGAGTTCGTCGGACCAATGCCGTTCCCGGCGCTGCAGAGTTTTTTCGACGCACTCTACCCACCCGGACTGCAATGGTACTGGAAAGCGGATTTCATGAACGAACTCAGCGACGCGGCCATCGCCTTACACGTGGAGCACGGCTCAAAACTGCCCACGATGCACTCGACGATGCATCTGTATCCCATTAACGGCGCGGCAAGCCGGCCGAAAAACGACGATACGCCGTGGAGTTATCGTGACGCGCTCTTGACCGAAGTGATCGTTGGCGTGGATCCCGATCCGGCGAATAAGGACCGCATAACCGCTTGGGCCAGGGAGTATTGGGACGCCCTACATCCGTACGGAGCCGGCGGTGCGTATGTGAATTTTATGATGGAGGACGAAGGTAACGATCGTATTCGAGCAACGTATCGCGACAACTACGACCGCTTGGCCAAGATCAAGAGCAAATACGATCCCGAGAACTTCTTTCACGTCAATCAGAATATCAAGCCGGCGTAGGAATTATCTATTCGTTGTCAGGCTCGCGGACCCACACGCTCGTAAGCATCCAACACTGCGTCCAGCAATCGGGATCGTCGAGCACGGGGGAGGCCGCATCGAGCGTCGTTGCGTCGACGAAGCCCGCTCCGATGGCGCGGTCGCGAATCATCGGCAGGTTGCGGCCGATGAACCAATTGACGCCCTGACTCTCTCCCCATTTGATGATGCCGGCCCACGCTTCGCGCCACACTTGCGGCTCGCTCGTACGCACCAGATTGAAATCGGGTTCGCATGTAAAGAGCCAGCCTCCAGGTTTCACCGCCGCGGCCATCTTCTCCAGGCCTCCTGCGCCTGTTCGGCGATTTGGTGCAACATCGCGCGACACAGCACGAGATCGAAAGCGCCGGATGGGACGCAATGAGCTCAATCAGTCTTGGATTTATGTCGACCGATGTAACGCTGCCCGAACCGCCGACCTTGTCGCAGAGCCACTGAGTCATGCTGCCGTTGCCGCCGCCCACCTCGAGACAGTGCCAACCATCGCGCACTCCTAGGGCGACAAGCGAAGACCTCGTCCATGGATCGAGGATTTTTGACATAAGATCGAGCCGCTCGTATTCGGCGGTTGACGCGTTGTCGAAAATATATGAATGCAGCGTTACGAGCGGTTTTCCATCGAAAGAACATTCTTGGCGACGCCGGCAGCGAGCCCCGGCATCCCGAACAGAACGGCGTCGAAATCGCCCTTGATTTCGTTGTCCCAAGGACCGAAAGTTCGGCCAGTGCGAGCATCCATAACGAGGAAGTCCACGTCCCAAAACACCGCCATGTGGCGCGTGACGTATGCCTGAACGACGACCGCCGCGCCGGCCTTGGCCGCTGCCGCACGGCTGTGGTCGCAGGATCCCAATACCACGGGATTGCAGGTTTGGGAGATCCTTACGGCGCGAAAATGTGGCATCGAATTGAAGGCGTGCACGAACGAACTTTGCAGAGTTGCAAGTTGTCCTGAGGTTGGCAGCACCTCGTACTCCATCCCGATCGGCTGCGCAATGAAAGGCGGGATCGCGAGGCGCAATGGCGTGGCGCCTGCTGAGGGTGAAGATGAAATCGTTGGGACGAGCAGTGCGAGCGAAAGTGCGATACCGCTAAGCATAACAGAATGGTCACACCTCGACCGGCGCCTGTCAACCCCGCTACCCTTAGCGTATCGAGTCAACCCCCACCAGAGGGGAGTCACCCCTACGGAGATAATTCTGGCTTGCTTGCGCATTACCGTCGGGAAGTTTCACGGAGCAGAGAGTGACGGCTAAAGAGGCAGCGCTGCCGGTAATCGCTAAGCGCTAATGTTGAGAGGTTGACTACTGCGCACGACGATCGCCCCGACGATGCGCGTTTAGCGTCGCGTGATGAGAACGACGCCCTAGCCCGCATTCCCCTTCCCGTCCAAATCATCTGGGTCGCCCTTGCGGCCTTCGGTTTTATCGACAGTTTGTTCGGCTCTACGAGGGCATCGTTCCCATGGCGTCCGATCGCCACCACTTCGGCCTTAGCTTGGCTTGTTTTTGGAATCATCGGCCTTGTGGTCAACCGTTTGGCTAAGGTCGGTCTGCCCGGCGGCGGTAACCTTTCGTTTCGTAAGCTTCAGCGCGCGGAGAAGGCGGTGGCGAAAAGCGAGGTCTCCGTCGAGGCTCTACGCGAGGTGCTATCCGATTATTCAGACTTGATGCAGAATTGGCTGCAATCGGTCAATCTGTTTACCGAACAACTTGAAAAGTACGCAAAGAGCGACGACGACGTTGCCGAAATTTTGGCGCAGTTTTGCCTTGGACGGATGGAGGAGGCGCGGGAAGTCATCGCCGAGCGAGGCGATCGCACCAGGGTTTCGTTTTGGTGGGCCATCGAGGACGAAGGCGGGTTGAAGTTGCTGTTCAGCGACGACATTCGCGACGAAGCTACGTTGAATCACGTTTTCAAGCCGGGCGTAGGGCTGCTCGGGCAATGCTACGTTGAGTCTAGAGTTTATAATCTTGAAGACGCGCCGTTATCAATTTATTACGAAAGCATAGCTCCGAACCCCGATTATCATGGGCTCCTCCTGGTTCCCGTCAAATCGAAGACTGATGGTCCTGTGATTGGAGTCCTTTCAGTCGATCGGGAAAAGAAAGAAGCGTTCGATGAGAACGCCTCAAGGGTGGCGGGGGCACTCGCCGATCTTATTGCCTATGCGATGGAGACCGGACTCGCCTTCGAGCCACACTAAAGTGCGCGATCCTAGCGGTCTAAAAGGCGCGTGGCCTCTTCGAAGGCTAGCTTTGACTTCTTCAGCAGCGTTCCGGCACTGTTCCTAGAGACTTCCGTCGGCTTCACGCCTCGATTGGGAGCGACCTTAGTGGCCGCCTCACGCAAGCGCTCGACGGTAACGGCGTTTGCCTTTAGTGAATTCCTCGTACTCATGCTTTTGCTACGTTTCTATCCTTATTACGAGGACTACTGCCCCGCGCGGCCTCAGGCGCGCGTATAGCGCAATTTGGCACGTTCTCGCGCCTTCGCGGCTTCCACGCCGCGGTCGCGCGGAGGAGCCTGGGTGACAAGGGCATCGAGCAACTCGCGGGTCGATGCGGTGACACGTTCGACTGCGCGGTTGAACGCGACCTCGTTGGCCTTTGACGGGTTGGTGAACCCGCTCAGTTTTCTTACGAACTGTACGGCGGAAGCGCGGATTTCATCTTCCGTGGCGGGCGGAGCGAAGTTATGCAGGGTCTTGATGTTCCGGCACATGAAAATTCTATCGGTTAGCTACGAGCATGCTGCCGTTCCCACGAGCGGGGCTTACCGGAGTGGGCTCGACGTGTTTGGCCGCCTGGGCGACGAACCACATGCACAGGAGTATCAACAACGTCGCATCGTCCAGGGCGCCGAGCACCGGGATGTAGCCGAAGATGTCGATAGGCGAGATCACCAGTAGACCAATCGTCGCAGCGGTCAGCTTGAGCGCCAACGGCACTCGCTCGTCGCGCATCAGCGGTACCGCTCTAAAGATGGCCGTTTTCGCGGCGAAGAACACACGCATCATTCTCATGTCAGCTTAGTACCCAGGGCTCGGTTTTCTGTTTCACCCTTCGACTGCGCCCAGGGTGACGCGCCCTTCGACTCCCCTCAGGGTGACAGTAGAGCTCGCGCTGAATCCTCATGTCATGGACGTCCTGGTCACGGGCGGCTCCGGCGCGATCGCGCGCTGGTGCATCGTCGAGCTGTTGCGCCGCGGCTACGAAGTCCGCACGACCGTCCGCGATCCGGCGCGCGAAGCCGAAGTGCGGGCCTCGATCGCAACGGAAGCCGGTCCGCAAGGCCAACTGACGTTCTACGTGGCCGACTTGCTGCGCGACGACGGTTGGGCGCGCGCCGTCGAGGGCGCGCGATACGTGCTGCACGTTGCATCGCCGTTTCCACCGGGGCCGCCTAAGCACGAAGACGATCTCATCGTGCCGGCGCGCGAGGGCACGCTGCGCGTGCTTAGGGCGAGCGTCGCCGCCGGCGTCGAGCGCGTTGTCGTCACGTCGTCGGCCGCGGCCATCGGATATGGTCCTGCGCCGCCGGACGGCATATACACCGAAAGCGTATGGACGGATCCGACGAGCCCCGAAACCCCGCCGTACGCTCGTTCGAAGACGATTGCCGAACGCGCCGCCTGGGATTTCATGAAAGCGAGCGGAGAGACGACAACGCTGGCGGTTGTGAACCCGACCCTTGTCGTTGGTCCGGTTCTCGGCGAAGATCCCTCCTACTCGTTTCAAAGCATCAGCCGGCTGCTTGCCGGCGACATGCCGGCGATTCCGCGGCTTGGTTTCAACTTCGTCGATGTCCGCGACATCGCAGACCTCCACATTCGGGCTTTGACCGCCCCGAATGCAGCCGGCCAACGTTTTATCGGCTTTGGGACATTCGCATGGCTAGCCGACGTGGCGCGGATCCTCCGCGAACGGCTCGGCCCCGACGCTCGAAAGGTTCCAAGACGCGTTGCCCCCGATTTGTTGGTGCGCTTCCTCGCTCTCTTCGACCCCTCGCTGCGTGGCGTCGTCGCGGACCTTGGCGAGCATACGGAATTCTCCAACGCGAAAGCGCGGACCGAACTCGGCTGGCAGCCGCGTCCGCTCGAGGAGACGGTCGTCGACTGCGCGCGCAGCCTACTCGCGAACGGCCTCGTTACGATCTAAGAACTGCACGATCTGAGAACCGTGTCACGGCACGCATCCTTCAGCCGTTACCGAAGCGCGATGGTGCAGGACTTGGGGCGTCACCTATACGGTGCGGCGGCCATTATCTTTGGGGCGGCGACCATATTTTGGTACGATTTCAACATCTGGCAGGGGATCGCCGTGCTTGGGAAGGGCCCGTACGCGGAGCCTATGGTTTATGTCGCCGCTGTGGCCGTGCTCGCGGGAGGCCTAGCGATACAGTGGCGTGGGACGGCGCAGATCGGTGCCGTCGTGCTGGGAACCGTCTATCTTTTGGTCGCCCTGTTGTGGATACCAGGCATCGCTCGGGCGCCGCTGGTCTACGACCACTGGGGAAACTTCTTCGAGCAATTCTCCATCTTCTCGGGAGCGCTCATCGCGTATGCATCGTTGGCGCCCGAGTCACCAAGGGCTCCGCGACTGGCTTCGGATTGGGCGCATATGTTTTGGCGTCTGCGTTATCTCATTCATGCTCGAGCAGGCGTTCTATTTGCAAGCCACGGCCGGTTTTGTTCCAAAATGGATTCCACCGGGCCAAATGTTTTGGGCGATAACGACGACCGTTTCCTTCGCACTCGCCGCGGTCGCGATATTGTCGGGGCGTCAGGCACTTCTCGCATCTCGACTTCTGACGGCAATGATACTGCTCTTCGGATTGCTGATATGGCTCCCAGCGATCTTCGCAGATCCGCACAGCCACTTTAACTGGTCGGAAAACGCCCAGAACTTCGCGATTCTCGCTTCGGCGTGGGTCCTCGCCGACTATCTAGGCTACAGCACGGAGCAGACACGGCTTATCGCGCGGTTGCCGGCGGCAGACGTCTAATCCGCCGCTGAGGTTCACCGTGCGACGCGAGCGTCCGGCAAGAACGGAGCGGCGCCGCTACAGAGGCGCCGCTCCAGCTTAATGGCCGATAATCGACTTCACTAACAGCGCTTCATGACGCCGATGAGCATGTAGTTCAGCGACCGGATGATCTTGTCATAGCAACGCCCTTGCAGATTGAGCGATTTGTACTGCTGAGTGCTCTTGCCGTTCGACGGGGTAAACCCAGATGGACTGAACGTCAGCGTGTCGGACGAGTGCACGGTGTTGAGGAGCAGGTATGAGTTCGCGCTCCCAGGCCCCTGAACGAGGCCGCTTTCGTTTTTGGTTTGCGCAACCTGAGCTTTCTGCGTGGCGCTGCTGCTGCCCGTGGCGACGTAATTGTAATTGAGAGAGAACGGCCAGGTAAGCGTCGCCTGAGACGTTGCCGCATGTCCTTTCGTCGTGGTAACCGTCCGCGACGTAACCGAGGACTGCTGCGTAATGCCCTGTAGGAATTGACTCGGCGTCACGTCGATTTTCTGGACGTTCGAGAACCGAACGGTCTGCGCCACTCGCGTATCGATGCGACCCTTCGACGTAATGACGTAACCGTTGAGGCTAACCGGATGCGTGGCCGTAACGGTGATGGTTCCAACCGTGGCGGATTTGGTCGACTTGACGTTCTCGCTTACTCTCTGTGCCGGGGCGCTTGCCGTGCCGTTGCTAACCAGCCTTCCAGAGACGACCGATGAGCCATGGTCTTCATAAACGACGAGCGCTGCGTTGGCAGCGAAATAGTTATCGTCGTTAAAGACCGACACGGTAATCGTATGCGGATTTCCGTCGTCCAACTGTGCCGCAAACGGCGTTAGATTGATGCGATACGGTACGAAGTTGAGCGTCTCCACGCCCGGTATCGGAACCCAAAGGTACGGGTCGATGCCTCCGGTGTAGATCCATGGATAAATCGGTACGGCTCCCGCCGGCTGGCCATCGAGCGCGACTTCGCCTTCGCGAAACCCGGTATTCCCGCAGTTATCGAGCTTCGACGCGAGGTCGTTGGGAAAACAGGTATACCAAAACTCGTCTCCTCCTTGCGATTCCAAGAAGACGTCGAGATAAGCAGCGTCGACGTTGGTCGGAAACGTGAAGGTTCCGGTCATCTGATCGGTAGGCGTGTCAAGATAAACGTAGCCGCCATCGGGGCCGCCCGAAAGCGGATAGACTGCATCGGCAACCGGTGGCGCTTTATACTTGCTGGTAGCAGGATAGAAGTCGAGCTCGGCCCGTCCGTATATAATTCCGGTGTATTGCGAATTGACGATATTATAAACGGAGGCCTGACCGATCGACGACTGAGAGAAAATTGGCGCGTATTCGGTCACGTCGCGCTGGACCGTCCACTGCGGACTAGCATTTGAACCGGGCTCCGCGGTCGTGCCGAAGAAAACGTTTGTGGCATTTACCCAAATCGCGCCGGTACGGTCGTATTGGACTCCGGCAGTGACCCGGAAGTTGACGCGAAGCACGATTTTGGCGTATGGACCCGGACAGTTCGCCGGCGGCTTGTAGTTAAACGGGTGGTCTGTGTAATCGGCAAATTTGCCGACCGGCAAACCGCCTTTTGTTAACGGCGGCGTTTGCGGAGTAAAGAGCACGTCTACGCACGGCGTCTCGTTGGGCACGCTTACTGGAGGAACGGCGGTCACCGGGTAGCCGGCACCTCCGAACGCTTTTGATGCTTTCGACATCGCCCCCGTTCGAATCAACGCCCGAATTCGTTGCATCGCGCGCTCCGGCGAGAGCGCCCCGCTTGTGAGCGATGCGGGCACCCCCGCGCTCGTCCCTGGGAGCGACGGAGCCAATCCGCTGCGCCCTCCGCAGGCCGTCAAAAGAACGCCGAACGACGCAGCAAGCACGATCGGCAGGAAGCGAGCTCCGATACGCATCACGCACCTCCGTAGCAATGAATTTTGCGCACCGTTCAGCGGCCCGCCCGGCAATTCCCAGCAATCGGTTGCCACCTCAAACGGCGTCCCCCTTCGACAGGCTCAGGGTGACACACTATTCGGGTCGCGACGGTTATGGGGAGCGTCGAAAGGAGGCGGAATCATGAACGTTCGCAGGCTTAATCACGCGGTGCTGCGCGTGCGAGATCTCGACCGCAGCCTCGCTTTCTATGCCGAGGTGCTGGGGCTCGAGCTCATCGCCAGGATGGGAAACGCGATGGCGTTCATGAGGGCGCCCGGTTCGGAGAATCATCACGATTTGGGGTTGGCGCGAGTCGGCCCGAACGCGCCGCCGCCAAACGAACGAGGCGTCGGCCTCTACCATCTGGCGTGGGAGGTCGATGAGATCGAAGCGCTACGCGAAGCGCGCGATGCGCTCGAGAACAACGGCGCATTAAGCGGCGCGAGCGATCATGGTGCGACGAAGTCGATCTACGGCTACGATCCCGACGGCAACGAGTTCGAAGTCATGTGGATGGTCCCGCGCGAGCATTGGGGCGAGTACGAGAATGCGGCGCCGACGCGCCGGCTCGACCTCGACGGCGAAATCGCGCGTTGGAGCACGCGGGCTAAGAGCTCGGTCTGACCTCGAGCGGCGAACCTTCGCGCATGCGCTCCGCACTGGTCATTGCCGTCGACCGCGGCGTATCTTGGGTTGTCGATCGCCGGCGAGGGCGGATTTGCCGCTTTTTTCTCTCAGCCCGCTTTGGTTGCTCTCGCCGTCGTCTTCTTTGCCGTCGCGGTTGCAGCAATCTTCGCAGGCGGCACGACTCTCGACCGGCGAGCGTGAGGATCGCTCGAATCGCTGGGTTCTCATCCCGTTTGCGATCGTCGGTCTCGCGCTCGGATTCGTGCCGGCATATAGCGATCGAATCGGCTTTCTGACGATAGACGGCAACGCCATACGTTGGCTCGGCGTACTACTCTTCGCCGCCGGGTGCGTTTTGCGAATTTGGCCCGTCTTCGTACTCGGCAATCGCTTCAGCGGGCTCGTCGCAATTCAGCCGATGCATCAACTGGTGACGACCGGCATTTACGGCTTCATCCGTCATCCCAGCTACGCCGGGCTGCTCATTGGCTCCGCCGGATGGAGCGTTGCCTTCCGTTCGGGTGCGGGATTGATTCTTACGGTGCTGCTCGTTCCCGTGGTCTTGAGCCGCATCCGCTCCGAAGAGGCTCTGCTTGCGTGGTATTTCGGACCCGCATACGACGCCTATCGCGCGCGCACGTCACGTTTGCTTCCCGGAATCTTTTGAGCCTACATCGGAACGTCAATGCCGAGCTTCGCAAGCGCGTCTGCCGGGATGCCGAGCGTCGACGTGACGGAGCGGGCGTTTCGCTTCAACACGATAAAGAACCCACGTCGCCATGCGTTCCAAAGTCCGCGATCCCTGGCCACGATTTGGGGATCGGCGGCGTAGTAGGTAGTATCATCGCCGCCGATGTGAAGCCCCGCGGCGGCACAGCTGTGAATGACCCGCGCGATATCGATCTTCTCCATGAAACCAAAGCGCGCCGTTACCCGCACGAGGCTTTCCGACAGCCACTGAACGTTGACGCGGCGCTCGCTCTGGACGTAAGGATCTGTGGTCGGAATGATCGTGAGCAGCACGATTTTTTCGTCGATGCTATGCGTGCGGCCCCAGTGATGACAGAGTACGAACGGAACCCCTTCAGGATCTCCCGTTAGAAAGACCGCCGTGCCGTGCTGCGGGACGCCCAGACGCCCGCGCACTTGACGAAGAAACTCGTCGACGGGCTGCGATTCTTCGACTTGCACCTCCGCGATGCGACGGCGCCCCGCGCGCCAGACGCTGGCGATCATAAACACGATGGCGCTGATAAGCAGCGGAATCCACCCGCCTTCGAGGATCTTCGGCAAGCCGCCGATGACGAAGAGCACCTCGAGCCCCAAGAATGGTATCGTCGCAAGGAGTGCAACGGGCAAACTCCACGCGAGCTTCCCCCGGACGACCTCAAAATAGGCAATCGAGGTCACGACCATCGTTGCGGCTACCGCTAAGCCGTACGCGTTGGCGAGGCGCGTTGAGCTATGAAATCCGATCACGAGAGCGATGCATGCGATCGCTAAGAGCCGATTGATGAACGGGACGTAGACTTGCCCGCGATGCGCTACCGACGTATAGATAACTCGCATCCGAGGAATGAAGCCCAGGCTGATACCTTGCTTCGTGAGCGTGAAAACACCCGAGATCAATGCCTGCGATGCGATGATCGTCGCTATGGTCGCGATCGCAACCATTGGGTAGAGCGCCGCGCGAGGTATCAGAAGATAGAACGGATTCTGCAGCGCCCGCGGATCGGAAAGGACGAGCCCGCCTTGCCCGAGATAGTTAAGCGCCAGCGCTGGGAAGACCGCGACCGACCACGCAAGCGCAATCGGAGCTCGACCGAAATGCGACATATCGGCATAGAGCGCTTCGACACCCGAAACGCAGAGGACGACCGCTCCGAAGATCAGGACTACGGCAACGCCGTGGTGGACGAAGAACCGCAAAATGTGGGTTGGATCGATAGCCCAAAGCACGCCGGGATGCCGAATGATTCCGAAAACGCCGGCCGCGGCGATTGCCACGAACCACGTCAACATGATTGGACCGAAAATCGAGCCGATGCGCTGCGTTCCGCGCCTCTGAACGAGGAACAGCCCAGCGAGAATCCCGACGGCCAAGGGAACGACGAAGGCGTTGGCGTCCGGCAGTCGCCACGTTCAGCCCTTCAACCGAGGATAATACCGAGACCGCCGGCGTGATGACGCCGTCGCCGAACAGCATACCCGCTCCCAAAATCACAAGTAGCGTCAACCAAGTCGCCTTCGGCAATACGCCGCGTTTGACGGGCGGCAACACGAACGCGAGTAGGGCCAGTATCCCTCCTTCGCCATCATGCGCGACGCGCATAATCATACCGATGTAGCGGACGAAGACGATTAAGATCAGCGACCAGAGAATTAAGCTGACGACGCCGAGCACGTTTTCTTGCGTCGGCGCGACTTTGAGCAGGCTCACGAAGCACTGCCGGAATGCGTAGAGCGGGCTGGTGCCGATGTCGCCGAAGACGATGCCGAGTGCCGCTAAAGCAAGCGACGCACGAATCGCTCGGTGCTGTTCCTCCCGCCGGTCACCGCTCTCGACCGCATCGGGCGGCTTGCTCCAACATGGGACGTCTTTACCCCCGTACGCGCGAGACGCCCCGTGCCCGTTAAATTCTTCGACTGTCGTAGGCCCAATGCAGCAATGCCTGGCGCTGCCGCCTGCGACAATTGCAATCGCCACGCCGGCAATGCTTGCGGATCTGAGCAATGTGGCGCGCGATCGCTCGCCAGCGGCGAATCTGCCGTTCGTCGTCTGCGCTGCGCCGTCCGGCGTAATACCGGCAATACCATTGAAACCAGCCACGAGGATCTTGCGGATGAATCCAGCCTTTGCGTTCCCACTCTCGCAGTGGCTGCGATGCGTTGACGCCAAAGTAGTTAAGCGCAGGATCGTGCCGCTGCGCGCAGAGTTTTGCGCGCGCGAACCACGAGGCGGGGAATTCGTCGCGGCAATCAGTCATGTACTTTCCGCCGAACACGCCGAGCTGCAGCATCTCCTTGGGCGTCAGCTCCGGGGCGAAGTCCGCGGAAAAGTTGCGCCCCGCCGGTTCCGTTCGATAGTACTCATATCCACGTTGCATCGTATCGTTGACGACTACGCGAATCCTCATTCTGGCTTGCGCCATCGCTCAATCCTTCATGTGCTCGCAGTAGCCGCCTCGGCCTCACGTACGATGCGCTTAGCCATTGCTCCGAACACCAACGCGTGAAACGGCGCCACCGCATACCAGTAGAAGTAACCCCAAACGCCGCGCGGCTCGAAGAACGCCGTTTGGACCAGCGTGCTCGTCGCGCTGCTGCGCGGCTGCACTTCGAACTGTAGCCAGGCGCGGCCCGGGTAGACGCATCTCGGCGCGCAACCGCAGCAAACGATCCGGTTCGCTCGCCTCGACGCGCCAGAAATCCACGGCGTCGCCGACACGCAGATCGCTTGCCGAGCGTCGTCCTCTGCGCAGGCCGGTGCCGCCGACCCAGCTATCCATCCATCCACGAATGCGCCACAGGTTATTCGCGGCGAGCCACCCGCGCTCGCCGCCAAGCGACGAGCAGATCGCGGCCACGCGCACGGCCGGCGCGTTCGCGTCGCGCGCGCGCCGATCGATCAACATGCCTTCGCTCAGCCCGGCGAAATCGCCGGCCGGCGTCTGGGCCGCAAACGCATCGAACCAGGTCGATTCCCGGCCGGCGCTTTTCGAGCGATCGAGCGCGCTGCGCACGGCCTCGTCGAAGCCCATCGGTCGAATAAGCGGAAAATCCCGCGCCGCGGCTTCGTCGCGCACGATTACCTCATTGTGCAGCCCTTGGATCAGCGGTTGCGCAAGCTTCGCAGGAATCGGCGTAATCAGATGCACCCAATATGACGAGAGTTTCGGGGTGAAGAGCGGCACGACGATGATGTGCCGCTTCAGCCCGCGGATCGCCGCGTACCGAAGCATCATCTCGCGGTACGTCAAAACGTCGCTTCCGCCGATTTCGTAGATTCGGCTTTGCTGCGGCAGCGAAAGCGCCGCGATCAGATAGGCGAGCACGTCGCGGACTCCGATCGGCTGACAGCGCGTGGTGACCCAGCGAGGAGCGATCATCACGGGTAAGCGATCGGTGAGATAGCGCGTCATCTCGAAGCTGATCGACCCGCTGCCGATGATTTGTGCGGCGCGAAATTCGATGACCGGTAAGCCCGTTTCGCGCAGAGCATTTCCCACTTCGTGACGGCTGCGCAGATGCGGCGAAAGGGCGTCACGCTCGTCGCCCAATCCTCCGAGATAGACGATCACCTTTACGTTGGCCGTTCGAGCGGCTTGCGCGAAACGCCGCGCGGTTTGCCGATCCAGCTCGGCAAAACTCGCGGTCGAAGCCATCGAATGCACGAGATAGTACGCGGCATCGCATCCGCTCAACGCCGCGACGAGCGCCGAGGTATCGTCGAGATTGCCCTCAACGATCTCGACGCTTTCGCCGAAGCGTCCTCGCAGACGGCCGGATCCACGCGCGAGGCAGCGCACGGTGTGGCCGGCGTCGCGCAAACGAGGGACTAAGCGGCCACCGATGTAGCCGGTCGCTCCGGTGACCAAAACTCGCAACCGCTGTTACTTCGATTTCTTTTCAAGCACGAACGAGATCTTCGCGTTAACGCGATACTGGGTGATTTGGTCTCGCGAGACGGCCGCCTCGAAGTGCTTGATGTAGATCGACTTGATGCCGCTAAGCGTTTCCGCCGCACGCTTGAGGGCATTTTGAGCAGCGTCCTCCCAACTCTTATTCGACTCCGCGAGTACCTCGACGACCTTAAGCATATCAGACATTTCGGTTTGCTCCTTTCATGTTGCAATCTTCACCGACTATGGCGAATCACTCTTTATCACCCCCACCCTTCGACAAACTCGGCCTCTTATGGCAGTCAGCTTAGCAGTCAGCCGAGCTCAAGGTTTCGCGCCGCGCGGGAGATTGCACGCCCACCACACCCACGCGATCAAGACGACCTGGAGCGGAAGGCGCACGTAAAATAACCAGTCGCTGCCGAGGTCGGAATAGAGTTCGGGGTGTCGAGCCATTTGAACATTCGCGGGAAAGACGGCGATCAAAAGCGCGATGAGGCCGATCCCGGCGAACGTTCGAAGACGTGGAATGAGCACGCCGATTCCGCCGAGGATTTCGCAACACCCGCTCATTCGAACGATGAGCGCATGCGCCGGAAGCCACGCCGGCACGATCCGCACGTAAAACGCCGGATGCAGAAAGTGGTTGCTGCCTGCCGCAATGAAGAATACCGCGAGCACAGTCAAGGCGACGCGCCGCCGGAGGTTCATGGGATTTGCCGATGATACGGCACAATGGGAGATAGTAGTTTGAAGGATTTAGAAATCTTGCTCGACGACCGGCCCGGCGCGCTCGCCGAGATGGGCGATGCGCTCGGACGGGCCGGAATCAGCATCGAGGGGGGCGGTATCTTTAGCATTGACGGGCGCGGCGTCGCGCACTTCCTCTTCGACGACCGCGCCGGCGCAGCCGACGTGCTGAGGGCCGCCGGCATTCGCGTTTCAAATCAACGCGACGTCGTTATGTTGCGTCTACGACAGGCCGAGCCCGGCCAACTTGGAGCGGTTTCGCGTCGGATGGCCGAGGCCGGCGTCAACATCGAAGTCATGTATAGCGATCACGACCACAATCTGGTTCTCGTCGTGGACGACGAGCCACGGGCGCGAGTCGTCTCCGACGACTGGATGCGCGAGGGATAGCTCGCGACCAGCGGTGCAAGATGCTCGTGCAGCGGCAGCGCGATCAAGAGCCAGCACACCGTCAGAATCGGACCGGCTATTGCGCCGCGACGTACCACTCGTTGCCGAAGCGGTCGTGCAGCGCGCCGAACTTGCCGCCCCATTGCGCATCGCCGAACGGCGTGACGACTTCGCCGCCGTCGGAGAGCGCCGCGAAGACTTCCGCGGCGCGATTCGCGTCGGGCACGGTCAGCGCTAACGTGATGTTGCCTTCGTTGGGGTCGATGCCCCGCGTGGACATTCCGTCGGATGCTTTGAAGGAGATGCCACTACCGGTGAACGTGGCGTATTGAACCTTGTCACCGTCGCGCGTGACGATCTCGTAGCTTCCGCCGAGCGTCTTCTTGTAGAACTCGAGCGCCTCTTCGCACCGCCCGTAGAAGAACACGAATGGCTCCAGCTCCATCGGCGCTCCACGCATGTCGTCGCCGGGATCGACCAATCCGATCGTATGCCCCTCGGGATCGCGGAAGAGCCCGATGACGGGGCCGTTTGGCACTTTGTCCGGGCCCATCATGCGCGAGCCGCCGTGCTCTTGGATTTTGGCAAATGCCGATTCCATGTCGTCGACGACAACGTAGAACGTGACGTGACCGTTATAGCCGTCAGGCGCTCTGCCGATTCCGCCGTTGATTCCACGCTGGAAGCCCGGAACCGGCTCGACAATACTATACTGGACTTCGAGATTCGGGGATCGGGGCGGCAACGTTCCAACCGAAGACGTCGGCATAGAAGCTGCGCAACGCCGGCGCGTCCTGCCCCATGATTTCGAAGTGCATGACCGGATGTTTCACTTTTGAATCCTCTCTGGTTGTGCGTGATAGACACGACGAAGCGCGTCAATGTCGAGTTTGCTCATCTGTAGCATCGCGCGCATGGCTCGCTGCGACCCCTCTTCATCGTCGCCGCTCAGAACGTCGCGCAGGCCGGCCGGAACGATATTCCAGTGAAAGCCGTAACGGTCTTGAAGCCAGCCGCAGGGCAACTTTTTGCCGCCTTCCGAGAGTTTATCCCAGAGCTGGTCGAGCTCGGCTTGCGTTTCGCAACTGACGAAGAGCGCGATCTTGCCTTGCGTGAAGTCCTCGCTAGGCTTGGGCGGCGATTCCTGTGAGTCGTTGATCGCCATGAGGGACTGCCCGTCAAGTTCGAACTCGATCGTCATCACCGAGCCGGCCGGGCCCGGACCGGCCTCGCCATATCGGCTTACGTCGGTTATTCTTGAGTTCTTGAACAGGGAGACGTAGAAGTTGGCCGCCTCTTCGGCCTGACCGTTGAACCAGAGGAATGGAGTGATGCTAGGCATGGGGACTCCTTTCAGGAGACACGGTTAGGGTGACACGAGGCATGGTAGCAAATTCACTTGCTCAATGCAAGTACCATTGCAAAAATATATTTTACTTGCTACAATACGGGCGTGGCCATGGTCAAGCGGAGCTACGGGCAGTATTGCGGGTTCGCGCGCACCCTCGAAATGGTAGGCGAGCGCTGGGCCCTTCTCATCATCCGCGACCTGCTGGTCGGCCCAAAGCGTTTTAGCGAGATCCAGCGCGGGCTGCCGGGGATTCCGACCAACATTCTCACCGCGCGCTTGAACGAACTCGAAGAGAGCGGGCTGGTGCGCCGGCGAGCGCGGGCACGGCCGGCCAAGGGCGTCGCCTACGAGTTGACCGAAACGGGAGCGGCGCTGGAAGAGGCGGTGCTTGCGCTGGGCCGCTGGGGTGCGCGGCATTTAGGCGAGCCGCGCCCCGAAGAAACGATTACCGAAGACTCGATCGCGATGGCTCTACGCACGACCTTTCGGCCCGAAGCAGCCGGCAAGGCAAAACTTTCCTACCTCTTGCGGCTGGGCGAGATCAAAGTGCACGCCGACATTCGCAACGGCGCGATCGTTGTCGGGCGCGGCCCCGTCGCCAAACCGGATCTTGTTATCGAAACCGGGCCGGCGTTGCGGGCGCTGATGGCCGGCGAGATTTCGACCGGCGAGGCGCTCAAAAAGCGGCTCGTTCGCATAACGGGCGATCCGAAGCTGCTCGATCGCTTCGTTCGGATCTTTCGTATTTAGCCCCGGAAACGTTCAGCCGCTTGTCAGATTCTCTTCTGCCTGTGGGCGTTACGATATTGACGATGCACGGATTTTGGTCGTACCATCGGCGGATGATGCATAAACGACTTGGTTATGTCGCGTGCGGGCTATTCCTGACTGCGTGCAGTACACCCGGCACGGCTACTGCGCCGCCAGTCGCGGCCGCCGCTTCATCGGATAGCGTATCGGCTAAAGCGACGCCTCACGTCTACTGGACGCTTTTTGCGGGTTCGGGCTATCCGCAGATTCAATTTGCTAAAGTCCCGCTTACAGCCAAGTCGCAGGTGAGCAACGTTTTCTCCAGCCAAAAAAATACCCTGAACTACTCCAGCGGATCGCACGTCGACTCTTTGGGACGTCTCTGGGTTATCGTCTTCGGCAAGAACAGCGGGAAGCCGGGGACCGCCTTGGTCTTTAAGCTGCCGCTAACGGCCAGCTCGACACCGCTGTATACCTTCGTCCTCTCCGGCACGGATGATCCCGACCACCTTACCTTTGATGCCTCGGGCAATCTTTGGGTGAATTCGCAGAACAACAACAGTGCCTTAGAGTATACCGGGCCCTTCAAAAAGAGCGGAACGCTTTCGCCCGCCACGACCGTTACCGACGGGCTCGACGGGCCCTCAGGTATCGCCTTAGACGCAAGCGGGAACCTCTACATTTCCAACTTTGCGAGCAGTGGAAGCAACTCGATCGCGGTTTTTACCGCGCCCATCTCGAATCGTGAGCCCTATTACCTCGACGGGCTTTATTCGCCCGGCGGTCTCGTTTTTGACAAGCAAGGAAATCTTTATGCATCGAGCAACGGATCGTCGCACGCCGACGCGATCGTGCGTTACAATAGCGGTCACCTGACCAGCGGTTCGAAACCCAGCATCGTCGATTCGACGGGTTTGCAGCATACATATGGGTCGGACTTTTCATTGAGCCCAACCGGCGATCTCTACTTTGCCAATTGCGGAAGCACGGGAAGCATCATCGTCTATCCTACCAGCACCAAGTCGTTTAGCTCGAGCTTGGCGCCGTCGGTGAATTATACCAACGCAGACCTCAAGGAAGCCGGTTGCGGCTGGGGTATCGCGATAAAGTAGCGGCAGCCTTGCCGGAGGCTATTAGCCGCTACTTTTTGGCGTAGTTACTCGCTCCGTACCAGTCGACTACAACAACGGGTTCGTCACCGACGACCCACGCATCGTGGCCCTTTGGCAGCGACGTCACGTCGCCTGGCATTGCGACGAACTCGGTGCCGTCTTCCATTCGAATGGCGAGTTTTCCTGAGATGTGGTACTGAAAGTGCGGCGCTTCACAGCTCGGCGTCTGCGCGATCGGTTTGACGTCAGTGGACCAGCGCCAGCCCGGTTGAAGGATCAATCGCCCAATTTGGGATTCGCCCACGCTTAGGATTTCCGCCTTGCCGTTGGGGAAATCGCGTACCTCATCGGGGTGCGTGAAGCTCTTGTGCTCTGTCTTATGCTCGATTGTTTGCACGTGTGTTTCCTCCCCAGGAGCAACCTCAAGAAACAGGTATACCGACCAGATTTGACGCTCGAGCGGGCGGACCTTGGCGCTATGAAGTGGTCGCGGGTGCCGGCGTGGGCGTCGGATTGGCGACGGAGGGATCGGGCTTTCTAAGTAAAGCGACGAGCGGCAAATTCAGCAGCGAGACGAGGGCGACGACTTTAGAGTTGTCCATATAGGAAAGTATGGCGGCCTGCTGATCGACGAGGTACGATAACGTCGGCGCCGCCGGCACCATGCCGAGCGGAACGAGATGGCTTAACGTGGCCCCGCCCGCCAGCAGCGTTTGATACCACGCCCAGCTATGGTCGTAGACGACGGCAAGGCCGGTAGCGGCTACGGAGCCGCCGAGTAACAACACGATCTTAAAGATTGCAATGCCCTCCGCGCGCACCTCGGTGGGAAGCGATCGGACGAGCACGTTTGCGATCGGCGAGAAGAGGCACGCAAATCCGGCACCCGAAATCACGACGGCGAGCGTGAACGTTGCGAAATCTGATCCCGACGCAGTATGCGTGACGAGTAACACGTAAGAAATCGGCACGAGCACGAAACCGAGCAGCACCGGGATTCTCACGTCGAGCCTGTCGGAATTCACGAGAATTACGACGATTGGCGCCACGACCAGGATCGCCGGGATTCGCAGCAGCAGGAGCGCACCGGCGGTCGACGGCGGAAAGCCGAGGCTCGTTTCGGCGTACTGCAGGAACAGGTTCGCACCAAACAGCGGCACGCCGAGTCCGAAGCCCAGCACGCTTCCAACCGCGAGATTTCGAATATTAAACAATCTCAACTGGATAAAGCCGCAGCGATCTTCGCACAACTCGCGCCAAATGAATCCCGCAAATCCCAGAAGCGAAAGAAGGCAGCACGACGCGACACCCGGGTTTGACAGCCAATCCCTGCGTTCGCCGAACGACGACGCGTATTCGAAGCAGAAGAACGCAAGTAACGCGAACGCTACTCCCGAGGCGTCGAAACGTCCGGTCCATTTAGGGCCCGGCGCTTCGAGCAGCGTGAAGATGACCCCGCCTGCAAAGGCCGGGAGTAACGCATACAGCACGAATGCATCGCGCCAATACGCGTGGTCGATAAACCAGCCGCCGATGAACGGACCTGCCGCGGCGCCCGAGAGCGAGGTTACCGAAAAGAACGAGAATGCTATTCCGCGGAGCTTCGCTGGAAAAAGCGTCAATACGGTGGCCACGGCACAGACGAAAAACGTTCCTTGCGCTATGCCTTCAAGACAACGACCGACGATGAAGCCGCTCAACGAAACCGTCATCGCAAGGTACAACGTAAGAACGCCGAACGTAAAATGTCCGAAACCGAATATCGGTTTTCGCCCGAAACGATCGATGAGCCACGGCGTGAGCAAGAGCGTGACGTAGTAGAATGTATTGAATCCGATCGAAGTCCAGGGCAGCTCATCGGCGCTAGCACCCAAACTTCCGCCTGCGTACTCCTGGATAGATTGATATACGCCGCCAAACGATTGATCGACGAAGAGTGAGATCAAAGCGGCAACCATTACGAAGAGCTTGCCGATGCTAATGTCTTCGGCAAGCTGAATTTGGAAGAATGGCCGGCTAGCCGCCGCGATCACATCATGTCGCGACCACGCGCGAACGTTCTAAGGCGAGAGCGATGTAATCACGATTCCCGAGGCCGCGAGCGGCGGCGGCAACAAATCGAGGAAGGACGAACTGGAGCAGAGCGACTGGCGCGTTTACGGATTCCGCCGCACCGCTGGCAAGGCGCAGGTCTTTGAGCAGCGCGTCAAGGGAAAAGCGCGGACGCTCGTCGTCGTCTAGAATTTGCTGCGTCTTCGACCGGGCCGCACGCTCGAACGCTCCGGTGATCGATTCGACCGCGATGTGGCGATCGACGCCGGCTCGCGTACAGAGCTCCAACAACTCGCCCTCGGCTTCCGCAAAAACGCCGAGCACGACGTTATTGGCAAGCTTCAGGAAGCCGCTTGCGGCGGTAGACCCGGTCGGCGCGACCGTTCCTAAACATGAGAGCAACGGCCGCACGAGCTCGATTGTCTGTGGCTCGCCGCCCGCCAAAACGGTCAGCGTTCCGAGTCGAGCCTGATCGACGCTGCCAAGCACAGGCGCAGCGAGGAAGCGAAGATTTCGCTCCATCGCTGCCGCTTCGAGCGTCGAATACATTTGCGGCGAAAGTGTCGACATCTCGATGAGGATCGTGGCCGGTTTCGCCGCCGGAATGACTCTCGCCAGGCTAACGCTTCGCGCCACGCCATCATCCCAGAGCATCGTAACGACGCAGTCGACCGCTTCGATCATGGATTCTAGAGTCGCGTGAGGTGTCGCGCCGGCGTTGGCTAGTTCCGTCACCGCTTGAGGCGAGCGGTCCCACACCGCGACCTGGTAGTTGTGCGCGAGCCAATTCTGCGCGAACGCGCTGCCCATTTTGCCCAGGCCTACCACTCCTACGCGCAGTTTGGGTGCGGTGCCCATTTCCGCGCTCATCTTCGTAATTTCCATTGGTCCTCCGTAGCGGTCGGGTTGCAAAGACGTCATGGCTCGAGTATGACTTTGACGTAGCCGTCGCTACGAGCGTCGAATTTTGCGAACGCGTCGGACGCGTCGCGAAGCGGGAGCCGGTGCGAAACGATCGTGCCGGGTTTTATCCGCCCGCTCACGATCGCGTCGCGAAGGTGATCGTTGTAACGCTTGTCGTCGTCGCGACCCATGCCGATTATCACGCCCTTCCTAAAAAGGGTGCCCCACGGGATGAGATAGTCGCCGTGTTGCGCCGCCTCGTTCGGAGCATGCGGATCGTTGTCTAAAAAAACGCCAATGATGCTAAGCCGGCCATTCGGCGCGATGATGTTGGCTAGATCGCTGATCACGGTTCTCGGCCTTTCGACCGCGTAATCATGCGCGTCTCGTGCTTGAAATCCTACGGCATCGATGCATACCGTCGCGCCCAGATTCGCCTCCTCGCCGCGCCAGGCGACCCCGCTTCGTTCGCGTGCTATCTGCTCGCGGATTCGTTCGACCGTATCGCCCTCCCGCATGTCGATCGGCTGCGCGCCGAGTTCTCCAGCCTTTTCCAGGCGCTCTGGAATCGCGTCCACCACAAACACTTGCGCGGCGCCACGCATGAACGCGCACATGGCGGTCAAGAGTCCGATCGCGCCGGCGCCGTAGATGACCACGACGTCGCCCAGGCGCACTCGTGCCAACTCCGTCGCATGAAAGGCTGTCGGCAGCGCATCGGCAAGCAGCACGAAGTCGTGTTCCCACCGATCGCCGGGCTCGCCGGGCAAACGCAAGCAATTGGCGTCGCCAAAGGGAACGCGAAGCAGCTCCGTTTGCGCACCCGTATAGCCTCCCATGCCGGGGTAGCCGTAAGCCGCGCCGGCTTTTCCGGGATTGGTCGTTAGACACTGCGCCGAATAGCCATGCACGCAGTTGGGGCAGAAGCCACAACAAATATGCGTCGGCACCGTAACGCGATCGCCGACGCGGACGTTGACGACGTCATCACCGACGCGCTCGACGATTCCCAGCGGCTCATGTCCGATCACGATCCGTTCGCCGCCGCCAAGCCGCCCCTCGTAGATGTGCAGGTCGGTCCCACAAATCGCCGTCGACGTGAGCCGCAAGAGCACGTCGGTTGGAGCAAGGAGCGCCGGATCAGGGATTACTTCAATGCCGATCTGCCGGGGTTTTGTGAGAACGACTGCTTTCATCAAATCACCAAAATCACCCTAAAATGTGTGTGGATAATGCCGACCGATTGGCTGCTCACGGTACACGCCGGCCTTGAATTCTCGTCATCTGGCGTGTACAAGCGAGCCGTCGTTTCAAGGTTTTTTTTGTCGGACGAGATGCGCATGCGGTTCTTTCATGTCACTACCATGGCCCCACAACCTCCTGGCCCTCGCAGCCAAGGCGGTCGAGGACGCCGAGCGCAACGTTCGGATGGTTTTCAGCGCCGCAGAGAGTTAATCTGAGCGTATGAAAGAGTCACCTTCAATAACAGAACGCATTCGCGAGGTTTGTCGCTACATCGAGCGCCATTTCGAAGAGCCCCTGACCATCGAACAGCTCGCATCCATGGCATCGATGAGTCGATTTCACTTTGCTCGCTCGTTTCGGACCATCACCGGGGTTACTCCCAAGGAGTACCTTAACGGGATGCGGACCCGGGCGCTAAAGGACGGATTGAGAACCTCCGGCGACGTCGACTCAGCGATCTATGACGCGGGCTATGGCTCTTCGAGCCGAGTCTACGAAAGCGCCGCACAACGACTCGGCATGACGCCCGGCCAGTATCGGCGCGGGGGCGCGGGCGTGGAAATTTCGTGCGTGTGGGTCGATACCGTGCTGGGTTGCATGATGATCGGAGCGACCGATCGCGGAATATGTTTCTTGCAATTCGGGGAGTTGCCCGAGCCGCTTCATCGACAGTTGACCGAAGAATACCCGAAGGCGAAAATCGTGCAACTTGCAAAACCGCAGCCTCCGCTCGACGCTTGGGTAGACGCAATCGCTCGCTATCTTAACGGCGAACAGCCGCACCTCGACTTGCCGCTGGACATTCGCGCGACGGCATTCCAGTTGCGGGTTTGGAAGTATTTACAGGGCATCCCATACGGCGATTTGCAATCCTACACCGAAGTAGCCGCCGGAATCGGCATGCCGACTGCCGCGCGCGCGGTCGCACAGGCTTGCGGTAAGAACGCCGTCGCACTGGCCATTCCGTGCCACCGAATCATCCGCGGCGACGGCAGCCTCGGCGGCTACCGTTGGGGGCTGCATCGCAAACGCGTCCTGATCGACATGGAGCGAGCCCATCGGCCCGCAGTCAAAGCGTGACGCTCGAGCGGTTAATCACCGCGGAAATCGAGGACGACCTTCTTCAAAACGGTTTTTCGCTGATTCCTCGGGCGGTCGATCCCGCTGCGGCCGTCTCGCTGCGAACGCTCTTCCATGAAGACGGTCTATTCCGCAGTCATATCGTCATGGAGCGCCATTCGTTTGGAAAAGGCGAGTATAAATACTTCAGCAATCCGCTCCCGCCCAGCATTCGAAATTTGCGCGAAGGGCTATACGAGCAGCTGCTACCCGTCGCGACCGCATGGATGCATCGTCTTGGCGGCAGGCCGTCGTTTCCACCGACGCACCAAGCCTTCTTGCACGAGTGTCTCGAGAGCGAACAAAGCCGCCCGACCGCACTGCTGCTGCGATACGTCGAGAACGATTTCAATCGCCTTCATCAAGATCTGTATGGCCCCGTCGCCTTTCCGCTGCAGGCGACCGTGTATCTCAGTAGTCCAGGCGAGGAGTTCGGCGGCGGCGAGGTCGTCTTGGCCGAGCAAAAACCGCGCGCTCAAACGCGCGTGCACGTCCTGACGCCGGGCCAGGGCGACCTGCTCGTCCTGCCGACGAACGGCGCGCCCATCCGCGGTTCTCATGGGTACTACAAGGCGGTCTTCCGTCATGGCGTCGCGACCGTCGCGTGGGGCGAACGCTTCACCCTCGGCATCGTGTTACACGATGCGCGATGATTTTACGGTGAGGTTCCAACGGCGGACGGAAAGAAAGACTTGGCGAGGAAAAACGTGCAATAAGCGTCAGCGTGGTGCACTGGCGACCTACGATCGCGGACCTCATTACGTCGTGAACATCCTCGTCTTGGGCGGAACGCGCTTTGTCGGCCGTCACATCGTCGAACGGCTCGTCGGCAGCGGGCATAGAGTCGTGTGTTTCCATCGCGGCGGTACGCCCTGCGAACTCCCGGCGGAGGTCGAAGAGCGCCGCGGCGACCGTGACGTGGACCTTAGCTCGGTAAGTTCCGAAGCGTGGGATGCGATCGTCGATACCAGCTGTTACCGGCCCGAGCAAATTCTGCGATCCCTCGGGCTACGCGCCGATCGTTATTTGCTGATCTCGACCATCAACGTCTATCGTGACCTCTCGGTTAGCGGGGTTTCCGAAGAATCCCCCACGATTGAGGCTTTCGATCCGTCGGACGAGGCTGCGCGCTACGGTGGTAATAAAGCCGCCTGCGAGCGTCTGCTCGTCGAGCGTTATCCGAAGCAAAGCATAATCTTTCGACCCGGGTT
This sequence comes from Vulcanimicrobiota bacterium, assembly GCA_963719905.1. Classification (GTDB taxonomy): domain Bacteria; phylum Vulcanimicrobiota; class Vulcanimicrobiia; order Vulcanimicrobiales; family Vulcanimicrobiaceae; genus Cybelea. Next base: position 176,020 of record CAVRDR010000002.1, on the reverse strand, counting down.
GATCGCGGGCAAATGGGATTATACCGGGCGCTTTACGTATTGGTGCCGGCGTTTTCTTCGCGGCGGCCGGGTGCTAGCTCCGGAGCCGGCCAGCCGTTTCATTCAGTTTATCGATGCGGCCGATATCGCACGCTTCGCCGAACGTGCGCTTGCAAGCAACATCGTCGGCATCTTCAACGTCGTGGGACCCGCCGCGCCGGCGACGATGCGCGGGCTGCTCGATGAATGCGCGCTGGTCGCGTCGGAATTCGGTGCACGGCCCGCGACGATCGCATGGGCCGCCCGCGATTGCCTTCTGGAGCATGGCGCGCAGGAGTGGTCAGAGCTGCCGCTTTGGTTGGTCGATCCGCGGTACGCGGGCCTACTCGAAATGAGCAACGAAAAGGCGATTGACGCGGGTTTTCGGTCGAGCGCGATCGCCGAAACCATACGATCGGTGCTTGATTGGGCGAACGCGAATGACCCTCCCAATCAAACAGGCATGTCGGCAGAACGCGAGGCGGAACTATTAGAGAAATGTTGCCCACACCATAGCGAGGTTGGCTAAAAGTGCATCACAAGCTCGTTAACACCAATCCCAAAACCTACGTCGTGATTTTCGAGACGGGAGACGAGCTCGCTTCCGGACTTGCGAAAATCGCATCAGACCTGCAGCTTGCCGACGCAAGTTTTAAAGCGATCGGTGCGCTTTCTTCCGTTCGACTCGGCTGGCTGAATTGGCAGACCAAAAAGTATCAACCTTCCGTCACGCTCGACGAGCAGGTGGAGCTCCTTTCGCTTATCGGCGACGTCGCGCTGTACGACGGGAAGCCGCAGGTTCATGCGCATCTGGTAGTCGGGAAATCCGATGGCACGGCGCATGGCGGGCATTTGCTGGAAGCCCACGTTCGCCCGACCTGTGAACTCGTCTTGACGGAAAGCCCCGAAGAGCTTCACAAAGAAATGTCCACCGAGGCCAGGATCCCTCTCATCAAACTCTATTAATTTAAATATGAAGCGAGGATTCGGCGCCAGCGATTTGAAAAGTTAACGAGCGATGAAATCTTCTACGAGTAGAGGGCCGTTTCGGCCTAGCAGGAGGTTGCCCGTTATGAAAAATATCTTCGTCGTCCTTTTCGCCGTTATCGTAACAGCCTGCTCGCCAGCCGCCTTGGCGCCGGTTGCGAACGCACCCCAGTCATCTGCTGAATCGTTCTCCTCCGCGCAAGCTGCCGCCCAAAAGGTTTACTGGACGCTTTTTGCGTCACCGTCGCTGCCACAGGTGCAAATAGCAAACGTCCCGCTTAAGACAACCTCTAGCGTAACCAATATCGACAACAACTCGAGCAACGGCCTCACATATACGAGCGGCGTCACGTTCTATAAGGGGCAGCTATGGGTCTTGTCGTTCGGTAGCACCCACGGCGCACCCGGTTACGCCGTAGTTTTCAAGCTTCCGCTAACGTCTTCGTCAAAGCCGCTTTATACTTTCAAGCTTTCCGGCACGTCGGGCGAGGATGCGCTGGCATTCGATCCTTCGGGGAATCTTTGGGTGGACTGCACCGGTTCCCACTCGATATTGGAGTATAAGGGACCGTTCACGAAGACTGGGACGCTCAAGCCGGCATTATCCATCCCGACGCCCCATTCCACCTCGTACGCGATCGCTTTTGATAAAGCGGCTAAACTCTACGCCTCTTTCCATAACAGCCGCGGCAGCGACTCCATCGGCGTCCTTGCGCCCCCGTACAACGGCAACCCTTATTTCTTCAATGGCTTAAAGTCGCCGGGAGGTCTGATATTCGATAATGAGGGCAACCTCTATTCATCGACCAACGGTGCCTCCGGAGCGGCGCTCGTCCGTTATGACAGCAACAACCTCCAGAGCGGCGCCACGCCGAACGCCGTCGACCCGGCGGGGCTTCCGTCCGGTTCATATCTGTCGTCCTTCGCCTTCGCCGCGAACGGCGATCTATACGTAGCAAACTGCGGCAAGGCATCGAGTGCCGGTATCGACGTGTATCCGCTCGGGAGCCAGAAGTTGACGTCAAAGCTCGAGCCCTCCGTGGAGTATGCCAACTCGGATATAACCTCTGCGGCCTGCGCCTGGGGAATCGCTATCCACTAAAGCATTGCACCCCCGCTGTGTCAAAGCGTCGATGGCGGAGGGACAACCGTGTCAAAATGGGCCGAGCGTTCATCGAATCGCGAAAGAACCGCTCGGGCCCTTGGAGGCACGACCGCCGTTTTATAGTCTTCTCCGGAGAATGATTTGATGTCGATAAGAGAATCAAACCACATGATCATGATGAACTCCACCTCATTACCGATGTTGTGCCGGCCCAGTGATATTCCGCGATAACCAGCAAGTTTACGACCTTCGACGCTTGGAAAGATTTCGTCGAGAAGAAGCGCTTGATAGGCTTCCGCATTCTGCGGCATCGTCCAGCCGCGCCACAGACGGTAATCATGCATTCGATGACGCTTGGTTTGTAATAAAAGTTGCAGTTAAGGTTAGTCGGGAGGAGCGGCCGATAGAAGCTCTCGAAGTCGTACACAATTTCATAGCTCGCATCAATCTGCATAACGCCGATGACGTCGCCGATTTAATGACGGAGGATCACGCCTTCACCGACTCGCTCGGACAGGTCGTACGCGGCCGCGAACAGATGCGCGAGGGGTGGCAGGGTTACTACGCTCTTTGCCCCGATTACCGGATCTCTTGCGACGAGTTCTTCGTAAGCGGAGACAAGGTGGCCGTTTTCGGTGCCGTGAGCGGCACCATCGCTCCGGATGGCGCGGTCTCGCCTGAGAACAGATGGTCCACGCCCGCAGCATGGCTAGCCGTCGTGGATGCCGGCTTGGTGAAAGAGTGGCGAGTTTGCGCCGACAACAAGCCCGTCTACGATATTTTGGCGAAATCGAATCGCGAGAGTCTTTAGCGTGCTAGCAAGTCGCTCAAGCGCTGCCTGACCGAGGGCCATTCCGCTGCGACGATCGAGTAGCGAGCCGAATCTCGCGGAGCGACATCCGACGCCATGCGATGCGCTCGCAGGATGCCTTCGAAGCGCGAACCGAGTCGTTCGATCGCGGCGCGTGAGCGCGCGTTACGCGCATCGGTGTGAAAGCAGACGCGAAGCGCTTTCCACACGTCAAAGGCATGAGTAAGCATCAGCAGCTTCGCTTCGGTGTTGATCCGCGTCCGAATGGCCGAAGCGGTCAGCCATGTATAGCCGATCTCACAGACGTCGGGGCTCGTTTGGCCAAAGCGCGCGTGGCCTTGCGGCCACGACCAGGTTTCCATATCGAAAAAGCGCGTCGAGCCGACGATGCGGCCGTCGGAGGCACGAACCGTGATAAGCGGCACCGCGGTTCCGGCATCGCGCCACCTCAGCGCGGTGCGGACATACTCCGCCATCAGGGACCGACCCTTGCGGCACGATACTCCAGTCGTACAGCGACGGATCCGAGGCTGCCGCGGCGACGAGGCCGTCGACATGCGCCGGCTCGAGTGGTTCGAGTCTAACCCAGGCACCTTGTAGTACCAACCCCATCGCCGTTATTGGCGGAATTTCTAGTCCCGGCTAGTGATGATGCTCGTGCTCGTCGCCTGCGGAGTGTGAGTGAGGGTGGCTGTGTTGCGTGCCGTCGGCATGGGTGTGAGGATGAGCGTGCTGCTCGTGGTCGTGTTCGTGCTCGCGATCCGTGTGGTTGTGCGGATGCTCGTGTTGCGTCCCATCGGCGTGAGTGTGCGTATGGGAGTGTTCGTTGCTCTGCATGAAAGCCGAGTTCACCTTCTGGCGAACAGGGTCCCGCCCCGCAAGGTTTAGATGCTTACAAAAGCATAGAAAAAGCGCTTGAAACCTTTAGACGCGTCCGTGACCCACTTTAACCGGCTCGACGGTCCGCGCCGCGGCGTGATCGTCGTCATCGATGTCTTGCGGGCCACGACGGTGATTGTGTCTGCGCTTGCAAACGGAGCTCGTGAAATCATTCCCGGTCAGCGACCCCAAAGCCGCGCGGCGCCTTGCGGGCACGATTGACGGCGCGCTGCTGGGAGGCGAGCAGCATAATAGAAAAATCCCCGGTTTCGATTTTGGAAACTCTCCACACGAATACGACGCTCGGGTACTCGGCAGAACCGTGATCATGCGCACCACGAACGGCACGCGAGTGCTGGATGCGTTGAGCGAAGGAAACCCTGTTTGGTGCGGAGCCTTTGCAAATGCGTCCGCGGTCGCCCGCGGACTCTGCAGGCCGGATATCGTGGCGGTAAAGTTCGTGTGCGCCGGGCAGGTGGATGAGTTTAGCCTTGAGGATTTTGTCTGTGCGGGCGCAATCATCGATGCGGTTGGCGTGCTGCGTGAAACTCTTTGTGACGACGAGGCCCTCGCAGCGCGAGAATTATTTCGCGGGCACAGAGCCTCGCTCGCGGCGCTTGTGCGAATGGGCAACCACGCGAAGCAGCTGGAGAAGGCCGGCCTCGGCGCGGATCTCGCAGATTCGACCGTACTAGACCGCTACGACGTACTGCCGAAGCTCGAAAACGGCAGAATCACCGCTTCACCATTGGATTAAGCTTATATCCGCTTTTTTCGATCCACAAGTTGGTTGATCATGGGCGTAAAAATGAGCTGCATCGCGAGTTCCATTTTACCTCCGGGACAGACGATGCTGTTCGGGCGCGACATGAACGAGTCGTGAAGCATTGACAGCAAGTACGGAAAATCGATCCCCTTGGGGTTTCTGAAACGAATCACGAGCATGCTCTCGTCTAGAGTCGGTATCGTGCGCGCGATAAATGGATTGGAGGTATCTACAATGGGGACGCGCTGAAAGTTTACGTCGGTCCTGGAAAACTGCGGGCAAATGTAGTTTACATAATCCGGCATGCGACGCAAAATCGTATCGACGACCGCTTCGTGCGAGTGGCCCCGCGAGCTCTTGTCTCGATGAAGTTTCTGGATCCACTCCAGATTGATCGACGGCACGACTCCCACCAAGAGGTCCGTATGCGCGGCTACGTCCGCTTTGTCGGTCCTGATCGCTCCGTGCAAACCCTCATAAAATAAGAGATCCGAGCCTAGAGCAAGCTCTTCCCACGGCGTAAACGTGCCGGGTTGAAGCCCATAAGGAGCGGCGTCGACTTCGTCGTGGAGGTATTTTCGAATCATGCCGCGGCCGGTTTCTCCGTACGCGCGAAAGAGCGTCTCGAGCTCCTCGAAGAGGTTGGCTTCGGGACCGAAATGGCTGAAGTGGGCATTGCCGTCCAGCTTCGCCTGCTCGAGTAAATCGCGCATCTCGGTTCGGTCGTATCGATGGAACGCGTCGCCTTCCACCACCGCGGCCGCGATTTGGTTGCGGCGAAAGATATGCGAGAACGTAGTTGTCACCGTTGTCGTCCCCGCTCCGGAAGAACCGGTAACGGCGATTATCGGATGCTTTGCAGACACCGCGCCTCTTGCTAACCGCGCGTCATGCGAAACATCGAGCGCGTGTTGAAGAGCGGCGAGTCGAAGACGAGATCTTCACCGCGATCGTAGGCTGCATGATATTTCGTCAGGCGTTCGACCTCTTCGCGAGAACCCAAGATTACGGGAACGCGCTGATGCAGGCTCGTCGGTACGATGTCCAAAAGACGCTCGCGGCCGGTCGTCGCCAGACCGCCGGCTTGTTCCACGATCATCGCCATCGGATTGGCTTCGTAGAGCAGGCGCAGACGCCCGGCTTTCGAGGGATCCTTCGAATCCCGCGGATACATGAAGAGCCCTCCTCGCACGAGTATTCGATAGACGTCGGCGACCATCGACGCGACCCAACGCATGTTGAAATCGTCGCCACGAGCGCCGGTCGTACCCGAGACGCACTCTTCGACGTAGAGCCGCACCGGCGGCTCCCAAAATCGCTCGTTGGAGGCGTTAATAGCGAATTCGCGGCTTGCTGCCGGAATGCGCATATTGGGATGCGTGAGCGTGTACGCGCCTATTTCTCGATCGAGCGTAAAGCCGTGCACACCGCGCCCGAGCGTCAGCACGATCATCGAGCACGGGCCGTACATTGCGAAACCGGCCGCGACCTGATTGGCGCCGGGCTGAAAAAAAGCGGCAGCTCCAGCTTCGCTTACGTCTGCCGCCTGAAGAACCGAAAAGATCGTTCCAACCGTAACGTTCACGTCGAGGTTCGACGAACCGTCGAGGGGGTCGAATGCAAGGAGATAGGGGCCTCGTTTGTATCCGTGCGGTATCGCGTACGGTTCCGGCAGCTCTTCCGTGGCCATCCCACAGAGCGTGCCACCATCAGCGCACTCGTGCAGCATGATGTCGTTCGCGATCACGTCGAGTGGCTTTTGAAGCTCTCCTTGAACGTTTACGTCAATATTCGTCCCGCCGGTTGGGTCGAGACCGCCGCGTGAAACGGCCCGCGAAATGAACTTACAAGCCGTTTGAACGTCATTGAGTAAGCTGGTGAGCCTTGCGTCGCCGAACCCGTTTCGTGCGGCCTCTTCGATGATGAACTTGCTGAAAGTCGTTCGACGGCGCGGTAATTCGTGCCGCACCTCGCTCGAGGCGTTCACGGCACTGCCGCCGCGTACATCTGGCGCTCGGGGAGCTTCGCTAAAAGATCCGGTCGAGGCAGCGGCATTGCATTGCGAGCGCTGGGCGATAATCTCCTGTGCGCGGGCGACGTTCTCGGGGCGTCCCGCCCACGCCGCCATCGCCGCCTGTTGAATCGCGCGGCCGTATGAAAACGTAAGCGGCCACGGACGGTAGCGTACAGGAAGCCGATTCATCGCGTGGAGGTGCCGGGTCGCCAAAATATCGTCTTGGCCGCCGGAGAGAAATGCAATACCAGCGACGGCGGGTGGAACCGTCATCGATAAGACTTCGACGGTAAGCGTCGCTACCAAAGAGATGTCGGCCACCACCGGGCACTCCGAGCCTTGGGTAACCATATTCGGCTTGAGCACGATCGCGCGAAGGTCCACTTCCGACGACGAGAGGGCGTCGAAAACGGACGTAAGTACGCGGCGCGTGACCTCATAGCATCGCTCGACGGTGTGCGCACCTTCGGTGAGAACTTCAGGTTCGACAATCGGGACGAGGCCGCCGTCCTGACAGATGCGCGCGTACCGACCCAGTGCGTAAGCATTTACTTCTAAGGCACGGTCACTCGGTCTGCGATCGCCGATAGTGAGCACGGCACGCCACTTTGCGAAGCGAGCGCCGAGCTTCCGATACTCGTCGACGCGTTTAGACAGGCCATCGAGACCCTCAGTTATTGTTTCGCCGGGGCAGCCCGGCATCGGTACGGTACCGACGTCCACCTTGATACCAGGAAGGATGCCGCGTTCGTTGAGGATGTCCACGAACGTGCGTCCGCTACCGTCGCCTTGTCGAATCGTCTCATCGTAGAGAATCGCGCCGCTGATCCACTCGCCAAGGCGCGGTGTCGTCAGAAGCAGCTCGCGATACGCGCGCCGCTGGGCCGACTCCGGGGCGATGCCGACCTGTTCAAATCGTTTATTGCAGGTGTTGATGCTCTCGTCGATTGCGATGATGCCCTTTCCCGGACGCACCATCGCGTCGGCGACTTGCGAAAGCTCGTGAGCGCTCATACCGTAACCTCCCGACGCATGGCGTCATGGTTCACTAACCGGTAAAAGCTCGAGGCGCAGCCGGCGATGGATGGCGGCTCGAACAGAGCCGAACCAACAACCAATCGATCCGCGCCGAGAGATGCTAGTCGCTGCGCGTTGGTGATTTTCACGCCGCCGTCAACGTTGACGTACGTTGCGTCCCGGCTCGATCGATCATACGTCGAGCATCTGCTATCTTTTCCGAGACGGCTTCGGATGAATGGTTGGCCACCGAAGCCCGGATCGACGCCCATCAGCAAGAGCTCCTCAACTTCTTCGAGAACGCATTGCACCGCACTCACTGGGGTAGCCGGGTTGAGGGCGACGCCGGCTTGTGCGCCAAGTTGACGAATGGTGCACAGATCCCGGTGAAGCTGCGGGCAGGCCTCGGCATGAACGATGAGACGCTGCGCACCCGCGGAATAAAAGATCGGCAAAAGCGGCGCCGGGTTTTCCACCATGAGGTGCACCTCGATATTGAGCTTGGTGCGGTGACGCAACGATTGAACCGATTGCGGGCCGAAAGCAAGGTTCGGGACGAAGCGTCCGTCCATCACGTCGATATGGAGACCCTAATGCAGCCGGAAGATTCCAGCTCGGCGACTTGCTCAGCCAGACGGCCCACGTCGCAGTTCAGGAGTGAAGCCCAAATCTGAGCGCGACTCTCGCTCACGCACTTAGCCTCTTCATACTGAATCCGCAAAGACGCGACTTGCGCGAATATCGGGTGCGTCGATCAAAAAAAGGTCCTCTCGCTCGATGAACTCTTGCTCGCAGAGACGCTTTGCCTGGCGCAAGCCGAGCGCGGTCGAGCGCGTTGCGGACGCTGCGCGCGTTGGAAAAGTTTGGCTGCTCGCGACGGCGCACGAGGTATTCTCGCAGAACTTCCTGCGCGGTGCTTGAGAGCCGGTATTGCTGGCGATCCAGCATGAGGTTAGCGATCTCAAACAACTCTTCGGTCGAGTAATCGGGAAAGTCGATGTGGTGCGCGATGCGCGAGTGCATCCCGGGATTGCTCTGAAAAAAAGTTTCCATCCGGTCGCGGTACCCGGCCAGAATCACCACCAGATCCTCCCGATCGTTCTCCATGAGCTGCAAGAGAATCTCGATCGCCTCTTGCCCGTAGTCGCGCTCGTTCTCGGGACGATGCAGGTAGTATGCCTCGTCGATGAAGAGCACCCCGCCCATGGCGCGCTTGATGACTTCTTTGGTCTTCGGCGCAGTGTGACCGATAAACTGGCCGACGAGATCGTCGCGAGTCACCGTGACGACGTGGCCCTTCCTGCACGTAGCCTAACCGCTGCAAGATCTCGGCCATGCGCAGCGCGACGGTCGTCTTTCCCGTCCCGGGCTCGCCGGTAAAGCTCATGTGCAGCGACGGTTTTTGCGAGGTGATTCCGAGCTCCGACCGCAGGCGCTCGATCACTAGCAGGGCGGCGATCTCGCGGATCCGCTGCTTCACCGGCTGCAATCCGACCAGGTCGGCATCGAGGCGCTCGAGGACGTCGTCGATCCCGGCGTCGCCGAGCATCGCGCGGACGTCGATGCGGTCGCTACTCGGCGTAACGATTGCCATGGGGCTCTCGCGCCGCATAGGCGCGTAGCGAGTAGCGAATCGTGCGGTCCTTCGACTCGATGCGTTCGAGCACGAATCCGGGCTCCTGTTTGGGGCGATTGACGATAAAGCTCAACGCGGTCGTTTGCCGCCCGAGGCGCCGATCGTACGCGTTGACCTTGATATACTGATTCGGGTAGGCTTCGCGGCACTTGCGCACTTCGGCGAGAGCGCCCGCCGGGTCGCGCAGCTCGAACATCGGCAGTCCCCACATCGCCCAGTAGACGTTGCGCGGGTGGGGATCGTCGGTGTACTCGATCGAAATCGCCCAGCCGTTGTCGAGCGCAGTACTCGATCTGCGCCTTGATCTGCTCGTCCGTGAACGGCGGAAGATAGGAAAACGTGCCTTGGGTCAGATGCATGATTCGCCTTTACAATGACGTGGTTAGGAGGGCGCGGCGTGCGTCCGGCATGTCGGTCGACTGCGAAATTGAAGGTGATGTCCTTCCAGATTTCGAGGGCCTGCGCGAGCGGCGACACCATCGCGCGGCCTCCTGCAAGATTTCCGGCCCCTCGTTGACGTTGTCGCGCCCCTCGTTTCGTGCCTGGACCATCGCTTCGACGGCAATGCGGTTCGCCGCCGCGCCCGCGGCGATGCCCACCGGGTGCCCGATCGTGCCGCCGCCGAACTGGAGGACGACGTCTTCCCCGAGAAGGTGGAGGAGCTGGTGCATCTGGCCGGCGTGAATCCCACCCGACGCGACGGGCATCGTGCCCGGCATCTCGGCCCAACGTTGTTCGAAGAAGATGCCGTTGAGCGGATTCTCCGGGATGACGTTCTCGCGCAGCGTGTTGTAATAGCCGCGAGTCGCTGTTCGGGTCGCCCTCGAGCTTCCCGACAACGGTTCCCGGCGTGGATATGATCCACGCCGGCGAGCCGCATCCACTTCGCGATGACGCGAAAGCTGACGCCGTGGGTCTTTTGCCGGGTATAGGTGCCGTGACCGGCGCGATGGAAGTGAAGGATGACGCCGTTGCGGCGCGCCCACTTCGCCATCGATTGAATCGCGGTGTAGCCGATCGTGAGGTCGATCATGAAGATGATGCTGCCGATCTCCCTTGCGAACTCGGCCCGCTCGTACATGTCCTCCATCGTCGCGGCCGTGACGTTCATGTAGTGGCCCTTGATCTCGCCGGTCTCGGCCTGGGCCTTTGGACCGCCTCCATACAGAAGAGGAAGCGGTCGCGCCACCGCATGAACGGCTGGCTATTGATGTTCTCGTCGTCCTTGACGAAATCCAGACCGCCGCGCAGCGCCTCGTAGACAACGCGGCCGTAGTTGCGGGCCGATAGTCCGAGCTTGGGCTTCGTAGTCGCACCAAGCAGTGGCCGGCCGTACTTGTTGAGATACTCGCGTTCCATGACGATGCCGTGGGCCGGCCCCTGAAACGTCTTCATGTAGATCGGCGGAATGCGCATGTCTTCGAAACGGAGCGAACGCAGCGCCTTAAAACCGAAGACGTTGCCGATGATCGACGAGGTGAGGTTCGCGATCGAGCCCTCTTCGAACAGGTCTAAATCGTACGCGATGTGGGCGATGTACTGATCCGTTCCGGGAACCGCATCCACGCGATAGCATTTCGCTTGATAGTTCTCGTGCGCGGTGAGCCGATCGGTCCAGACGACCGTCCACGTCGCGGTGGACGACTCGCCGGCCACGGCGGCAGCCGCTTCGATCGGATCGACGCCCTCCTGGGGAACGATGCGAAAGGCGCACAGAATGTCGCTCGCCTTGGGCTCGTAATCGGGCTCGTAGTAGCCCATCTGCGCGTAGGGGAGAACGCCGGATGCCCAGCGGTCGGTGCTCCCGTTTGGAGGCGTCAATGTACTGGCCATGCGACAATAGTGGCAGCTTATGGCATTTGCGTCAAATACATGTTTTGTGCTAAATCATAAGTAAATAGTGAACTATACGACCGGCCAACTGCGAACATTCCTCGCGGTCGCCCAGACGGGATCGGTCTCCGAGGCCGCCGATTCGCTTGCGGTTTCGCAGCCGGCAGTCTCCTCGGCGTTGGCCTCGCTGCGCCGGGCCTTCGGCGTCGCGCTCGTCGAGCGCGACGGCCGAGGCTTGCGGTTAACCGAAGCGGGTCGAACTCTGGCCGCTTATGGCCGGCGCATTTTTGCGCTTGCCGACGAAGCCGAGTCGCAAGTTCGCGCGGCCGGGAGCGCGCACGCGGTGCGCGTGCGCATCGCGGCCGTGACCACGGTCGCCGAGTACGTTCTGCCGCAGCCGCTGCGGCGCGCTTGTGAGAAGCATCCCGAAATTGCAGTCGAGCTCGACGTCGGCAATCGCGGTCAGGTTTGGGAACGGCTCGCGACGTGGGAAGCGCAGGTCGCGGTCGCGGGTAGACCGCCTGTCGAGCGCCGCTATCGTACCCTCGGGCGCCGTACAAACGAGATCGTCTTGATCGCTCGATACTCCCAGACTCTCGATGCGGGCGCCTTGGCGCGTGCGACGTGGCTTCTGCGCGAACCTGGATCCGGCACGCGCGCGATGACGCAGGAGCTCTTCGAAGAGCTGGGCATCGCGCCGGAAAACCAGCTCACCATTGGATCAAACGGCGCGATTCGCGAATGCGTGCGCGCCGGTCTGGGCATCGCGTTGCAATCTCGCGATGCCGTACGCCGTGAGCTCGAATCTGGCGAGCTCGGTGAGGTTGATGCTCCCGTCGCGCTGCCTGAACGGCAATGGAACGTCGTCGTCAACGATGAACGAACACTGCCCCCAGCCGTGAAGAAATTCGTAAACGATCTCATGATTTCGCTCGGATTCGGGTGAGTCGGCAAGCCGCGACGCACCGTTCTTTTTACGGTTTGCCGGCCTCGTACCAGCGAGCGAGGTCAGTCTTCAATTTGGCGAGGCTGCTAGGGTCGATATAAATCATGTGCCCGGATTGGTAACGCTCGATCGTAAGATTCGAGCGCAGCGCTTCAGGCAAGTGCAAGTGCGTAAAGTCGTACTCCGCCTCGAAGTATGGCGTGGACATATCGTAGTAGCCGAGTGCGGCGAACACGCGCATGGCCGGGTTTTCAGCCATCGCCTCGGAGAGATCGACGATGGTGTTGGGTGACTCGATGAGGGCCGCAGTCCCTCCAAGATCGGTCACGTGCTTCCAGCTCCATTGCGCTTCCACGTCGTAGAGCGATCGGTACTGCAAATCGGTGGCGTATCCCAACTGCTTGCGCACGTAGTCGTTGAAGATCGATACGATGGCGGGCGTCGCTGCCAGGTCGGAGTTGTCCCAGAGCGGTTCAGTCCGGTTTCCGACCGGATCGTACCCGGTGTAACGCGTGTCCATATAACCCACGACTTTGCCTTGGCTTCGCAGCAACTCGCTCCTGAAGCGCCCCGGCGCGATGCGAAGATTCGAGCTGCGGATAAACTCCTCGGGAAGGCCGATATAGTCGTGCAGTTTGTGGACGACGTCGTCGCGCATCGAAGCCGGTGCATCGTCGCCCTGCGCGAGCGTCGTGAGATATTCGGTAAGCGCAAAGCGCTCCACCGTGCTCAGAAACTCCGCAAACCCCTGGTGCCGCGGAATGCGGTCGTGAAACCAAGCGGTCGCGGCTTCCGTCGGCAAAAAGAGCACGAACGGCCAATCGTTTCCGCCGATGTTCTCATCGTCCCACAGGAGATTCGTGTTCAGCACCGTCGACATCAAGACCACGCCGTTGAATTGGGTCGCCTGGCCGAAACCGCCCTGCATTAAACGAACGATCGCAGCGCTACGTATCGTTCCGTAGCTTTCACCGAAGAGATACCTCGGCGAGTTCCAGCGTCCATATTTCGAAAGATATCGTGTAATGAACTGCGCAAACGCTGCGGCGTCCTGGTCTACGCCGAAGAAATCGCTAGGCTTCCCCGGCGGCAGTATTCGGCTGAAGCCGGTTGCCGGAGCGTCGATATAGACCTCATCGGTCTTGTCGAGCAGCGAATACTGATTTTCGACGACGCGGTATGGCGCGGAAAGCGTCTCCCCGGGCTTGCTCGCGAGCACACGCACGGGTCCAAACGCCGCCATTCGTTGCCAAACGCTCGAGCCGCCGGGGCCGCCGTTGTAGAAAAACGTAATCGGGCGGCGTGCGGGATCGACGCCCTCTTTCGAGTACGCCGTAAAGAATATATTGGCCGTCGGCGCGGAAGTTTTTATCGTACAGCGTGATCGTTCCGGCGCGCGCGACGTACGCGACGACGTTACCGTTCATCGTGAGCGTGTGGTGAGTCACGGCGTCAACCTGCGCGGCCGACACACTCTCTAGCGTTAATGCGCCAACGAGCGCAAGCACGAGCAAATGCGTGATCGTCGTATTCACAACGGAAAACTTTTCGTTACCGGCGATCCTGCCCCTAGCCGCGTAATCCCGTCCGATCCGGGTCGTCTCGCGGTCCAGCCTCTATAGCGCCGAGTCAAAAGTGATGAAAGTAATGGTCGGGGTGAAGGCCAGGCTCAGGCTGCTCTGTTAACGTGCGGCTATGACGCTCGAACATCTCCAAGTTTCGATTCAAGCCGCTAAGCGCTGGGCCCAAGAAGAGATCGACCGCCTCGTCTACGACGGGACGCGTCCGGTTTCAACTTGCCCTACGGTCGACGCGGCCATACGTGAGGCCGCCATCGCTCGCGGCAATACGATCGCCCACTCCGCGGAGATTGCCGAGATCGAGTCGGTTTTGAACTACGTGAGCGCATGTTTGGCTGCCGACCTTTATCGTGAAAAGTGCCCGGCGGCGCCATCCCCGATGCACGAAAGCGCGCTCGAGCGTTTTAGGGGGCTTGCATGAGACCTTCAGCGGTATCGACGTCGAAAACGGCCCCCACATCGGCAGTTTGCATGGCGAACTGTCTCAGTTCCGGACGGTCGCGCAGAAGCCGCACCGTATCACCGGAGGGCAGATCGTCGATGTAATGGCGTGCGCGCGGGGACAGCGTGACGGGATGACCCGGCACTCCATCGCGTATCGGATACGTGAGGTCGGAATTCTCGGCAGCCGCGCGAGTCGACTCGATCAAGGACGTGCTGACGAGAGGCTTATCTCCCAGGAGAACGAGCAGCGTGAGATCGGCAGCGACGATGTGGTTTGCCAGCGCCAACGAGTGCGACATGCCGAGTTCGGGCTCGTCGTTGCGCAGCAATTCAATGCCGGAACGGCCAAGGAGATACTGCTCGACTTCGATCCCACATACAACGATGGGGTTCCAAGGTTGAGCTGCGGCGATCGGATACTCAATCAGCCGGCGACCGCGAAAATCCATCAACAGCTTCTGCTTGCCGACCCGAGATGAGGTCCCCGCGGCCAGAATCACCGCCCGCGCGCCCTTCGATGGAGTCAGTCCCGAGCGGGCGGAAAGAGCCGAAGGGCTCAGGGTGACACCGCGGTGCGATCGTGGATTGCATCGCTCGTCGTGCGTAGCGGAGTGCCCATCCGTTCGTGACGGCTTGCGACAATTTCCGCCAGGATAGAGATCGCCGTCTCGGCGGCGGTTGCGCCGCCGATGTCGAGACCGGCCGGCCCATGTAAGCGCGACAGCGCTAGGTCGTCGAAGCCTTCCGCGCGCAGGGCATCGCGGCGTGCGCCTTGAGAACGACGGCTTCCAAGCAGCCCAATGTACGGCGCCTCCGAGCGAAGCGCGCAACGAAGGGCCGGCAGATCGAACTTCGGATCGTGCGACAGGATCACGATTGGCGTGCGGTCGGTGAGCGCGCCGGACAAAAAATCGTCCGGCCATTGGCGTACGATCGCATGCGCGTCAGGAAGCCGTTTCGCGGTCGCGAACGCCGGTCGCGGATCCACCACGATAACCTTGAAGTCCATGCGCCGCGCAATCGCAGCCAACTCGCCCGCGAGGGCCGTCGCGCCGACCACTATTAGCGTCGCTTTCGCCGGGTACACGTGGTCGAATGTTGTCGGCGATCCGTGGGCGTTTTCGTACCCGAACGATAGATGGACGTCGCGCTGACCTTCGGCAATTGCTCGAGCGTCGTCACCAAAAGAACGTTTCGCCCGCCATGTCACCACCTGCATCATCGCACCGCAGCCTGCTCCGCCGAGTATCTCATCTTCAGTCGTGAGGTTGATGTCAAGCCTGCGCATTTGGCCGTCGGCTGCGGTCCGCAAGGCCGCTTCAACGATTTGCGCCTCATAACACCCGGCGCCGATATTGCCGGCAATGCGTCCTTGGTCGTCGACCGCGATCGTCGTGCCAATCGGCGCGGTCGCGGACTCACGCAACATTACCAGCGTGGCGAATGCAAACTCGCGCCCCTCGTCGAGCCAAGCCGCCGCGGTTGCGAAGACGTCACGCACCGATCGCGATCCGACTCCGCCTTGCGAGGCCGGCCAAAGCGTCTAAGTCGTCGAGCGATGTCAGAACCGTCACGTAGGGAAGCGCGGCGCGCATGCCGCGCGCCGACGGCCGGTATTCAGGTTGACCGGCGAGCGGGTTAACCCAAGCGACGGCCGCGCAACGGCGCGCCATTTCCCGCATCGCCCACTTCAGTTGCGCGACGTCACCGACGTCGAGCCCGTCGCTGACGACGATCGCAAAGCTTTGACTATTCAAACGTGCGCCGTGTTTGCGAACGCATTCGGTAAGACTCGCCCCGATCCGCGTTCCGCCGCCCCACGACTCACCCAAGTCGTCCAACCGATAAGGAGCGTTGCGGCCCGCCTCGTGCAACCGTCGCGTGACGTCGCAAAGCTGCGTGCTGAAAAGAAAGACGCTCGCGCGGCGGGTGCTGCGGCAGAGTGCGTGCGCGAACTGCAGGGCGCGTGCGCCGTGATCGCTCATTGAGCGGCTACCATCGATCAGCAGCACGAAGCGCGGATTGTACGGGCGATGACCGAGCGTGCGCGGTGCGATGACGTCGCCTCCTGTCTGCAGGCTCGCGCGCAGCGTTCGCCGCAGATCGAAGCGCTCGCCACCGGGTTTTGGTTTCCAACGCAGGGATGGCGAGTGATTCAGCCGGCGCACCAACCGCCGAGCTTGCGCGAGCACGGCATCGAGCCCATCGATCGGAATCGCGACGCCTTCGGAAGTTCCGGCGATCGGGCTGTAGCGCGCACGCCGCATCTCCCATGCCTGCGCGAGATCAAGAGCCTCTGGCAGTGACGTCTGCTCTCCACCGATGCCGCCTTCGTCTTGCGGCACCGCGTGCAACGGGCGCTCTGCCGGCGTACCGGACGTCTCCTCGCGCCGATTCGCGCGATCCGGACGCGACCGCCGCCGGTGCGCGTGCTGCCGTTGCGGAACGCCCTGCGGCGCGCTCGAAAAGAATGCTGCGAACGCGCGATCGAAGAGCGGTATCTCTTCGGGGCAGCTGCAGCACACGGTTCGCAGCGCAGCCGCCACGCTGGTCCGCTTCGCCACACCGACTACCTCCATCGCCGCAATTGCGTCGCGCGTCTCGCGCGGTCCGATCTTAAACCCGTGCTCGCTTCGCAAACGCGAGCAATACTCTGCAACCTTGGCCGCGAGATTGTCGCTCATCCCGCGTGGGTCAGCAACGGCTCGTATTGCGGGCGCAGCGCTCGCAGAAGCTCCCAATCTTCTTGAACCTTGAGGATGCAGCCCGCGGTCTGCTCAAGCGTTTGCTCGTCGAGCGCATCCCGATGCAAGCGCACGAGGGCGAGCGCCCAATCCAAGCTCTCCGCAGTCCCCGGCACGCGCGCAAACGGCTGCGCGCGAAGAAACTCCATGAAGCGCGCGATCTGGCTGGCAAGCCGCGCGTTCACGCCCGGAAGACGTGCTTGCAGGATTGCGATCTCACGCTCGAGCGACGGATAGCCGATCCAGAGGTAAAGGCAACGCCGGCGCAATGCATCTGAGAGGTCGCGCGTGCGATTCGAAGTGACGATGACGGCGGGTCGAGCTTTCGCGCGCCGAGTGCCGATCTCGGGAATCGTCACTTGAAACTCGCCGAGCAGCTCGAGCAGAAACGCTTCGAACGCTTCATCGGCGCGATCGATTTCGTCGATGAGGAGCACCGGGGCGCGTTCTTCCGAAATTGCTTCGAGCAGCGGCCGCGCCAGCAAAAACGATTCGCCGAAGATCTGCGCCTCGCGCTCGGCCACCGAAACTCCCTGATTGTCGGTGAGCCGGATGTGCAGCAACTGCTTGGGATAGTTCCATTCGTAGAGGGCATGCGCAACGTCGAGACCTTCGTAGCATTGCAGCCTGATGAGCTTCGTATCCAAAACCTCTGCCAAGACCTTCGCGCTCTCGGTTTTGCCGACGCCGGCCGGCCCTTCGACCAGCAGCGGCTTCTCGAGCGCCAGCATCAGCTCGATCGACGTTGCAAAATCCTCGTCGATGAGGTACCCGCGCTGCGCGAATCGTTCGCGGATCCACGCAGCGTTCATGCGTGCACCGTAAGAGCGTAGCGACGCGGATCAGCTGCAAACGCTTCGCGGCAATGCATGCAGCAGAAGTAGTACGTTTGACCGTCGTGCTCGATGCGATCTGCGGTGCGTGTAACTTCAACGTCCATCCCGCAGACGGGATCGCCTTTCAGCTCGTGCGCCAACGAATCCGGCCGCACCGCCGCGGGCTCGCTCGCCGACGCGGTCGCAACGATCTCGGCCAGAATCGAAATCGCAACGTCGCTCGGGCGGCGCGCACCGATGTCGATTCCGGCCGGATTGCGCACGCGCTCGATACGGTCGCGCGCGATGCCGTGTCGCACCACGATCTCGAACACTTCCGCTGCCCGCTTTCGGCTCGCGAGCAAACCGACGTACGGGGGCACCTCCTCGGCCAGCAGTGCCTCGAGCGCCGGCTCGTCGTAATAGCCTTGCGTCGCGACGACCGCGGCCAATCCGGCCCGCGCGCCGGCGTCGAGGCCGTCAAGAAAGTCGCGCAACGCCGGCAGCTCGTCGGCCTCTCCGAAGTGGACCACGCGGTATCCATCGAGCAAGGCTCCCAGGCGCGCGAGCGAGTGCGCGACCGGCGTCGCGCCGGCGACGAGCAAGATGCGCGGAGGAAGGTGTGGCTCGACGTACACGTCGAGGGCGCCTTCAGATGCACACGTCAGCGGCACGACGACCGTGCCGACCGGACTAGCGTCGTCTGCGTCGGGCGGCGCGTTCGGCCGAATCTGCACCAGACGCGCCGTTCCGCAGCGCATTGCGGAGACGGCATGGCGACGCACGATATCGCGCGCGCACGAGCCGCCGACGAATCCCTGCATGCGTCCGTCGGCCAACACGACCGCGCGGTCACCAACGTGCGCGCTGATCGGCGCTTGTCGCGCCACGACCGTGGCTAACGCAAACGGAGTGCGCGAGCGTTCGAGCTCGGCAACTCGTTCAAACACTTAGCTGCTTCTTGACGTTTTCGAAGGTCGTGGCGATCACGCGATGCGCCTGCGTGTCGAGCACGCGGCCGCCGACCGTTGCCGCAGGCCCTCGAACCGACGCATCGCCGTGCCATTTCAGCGTCGTTGACGAATCGCCGGTAGCCGTGAGATCCGCACCTGCGACCATATCGACGACGCTTCCCAAGCCACCGCCGTTGACCTTCATATCCATGTGGTTGCCGTCAGCACGCGGCGCGAGCGCGATCTTAAAGTTGAACTTTCCGCGTACGGGGCCGAGCGCAACGCGAACGACGGCATCAAAGCTATGGGGGCCGCTGACCTTGCTGCTCTCTACGTCGGGAAGGCAGCCGGCGATCTTGGCCGGATCGTTGATGAACGCCCAGACCGTCGCCTTGGAGGCCGGAATGGTTTCTTCCCCGTCCCACGTTAGATTCACGTCCTTCGACTCCGCTCAGGATGACACATGAGTAGCATCGCGAATCGCGCGCCAGACCTTCTCGCGCGTCAACGGCATGTCGAGGTGCGTGATGCCGAGCGGCGCGAGCGCATCGAGCACGGCGTTCACGAACGCTTGCGGCGATCCAACGTTCGGGCTCTCGCCGACGCCCTTCGCTCCGATCGGATGATGCGGACTCGGCGTGACCGTATTGTCCGTCTCCCAATGCGGCGTCTCGAGCGCTGTCGGCACGAGATAGTCGGTGAAGTTGGTGTTGAGGTGATTTCCGGCCTCGTCGAACGCGATCTCCTGCATGAACGCCATCGCAAAGCCTTCGGTCAAACCGCCGTGGATCTGGCCTTCCACGATCATCGGATTGATGACGACACCGCAATCGTCGACCGCTACAAAGCGGCGCACCTTCACGTAACCGGTTTCGGGATCGACGTCGACCACGGCGACGTAGGCGCCGTTGGGAAACGTCAGGTTTGGCGGATCGTAGTAGTACGTGGCTTCAAGGCCCGGCTCGGTATCGGGCGGCGGATTGGTGTAGGCTGCAAAGGCGACGTCCTTCATCGTCACGCTCTTGCTCGGGACGCCGGCCACGTTAAACTTGTAATCCTTCCATTCGACATCGGCTTCCGAGACTTCCAAAAGATGCGCGGCGATCTTTTTGGCTTTCTCGCGAATCCGTCGCGCGGCGAGCGCGAGCGCAGCGCCCGGCGACCGGCGTGCTGCGGCTCGCGTAGGTTCCCAGGCCGTAAGGCGCCGTGTCGGTGTCGCCCTCTTCGACGAGCAGCTCTTGCGGATCGAGGCCGAGCTCCTCGCCGACGATCTGCGCCCACGTCGTCTCGTGGCCCTGGCCTTGGTGGCGGGTACCGGTGCGAACGATGCCCGACCCCGTCGGATGGATGCGAATCTCGGCGCTGTCGAACATCTTGATGCCGAGAATATCGTAGTGCTTGCCGGGACCGGCGCCCACGATCTCGGTGAACGTGGAGATCCCGATTCCCATCAGCTCGCCCTTTTTACGTTTTTCCACCTGCTCTTTGCGTAGCGCATCGTAGCCGATTTTGTCGAGCGCCTTGCGAAGCGTCGCGTCGTAATCGCCGCTGTCGTACACGAAGCCGAGCGGCGATGGATATGGAAACTGCTCCTTCCGAACGAAGTTGCGCCGGCGCAGCTCGGCGGGATCCATCGCAAGCTTGCGCGCGAGAATATCCATGCCGCGTTCGATCGCAAAAGAGGCCTCGGTCACGCGGAACGAACAGCGGTAGGCGATGCCGCCCGGCGCTTTGTTCGTGAAATAAGCATCGACTTCGGCAAACGCGGTTGGAAAATCGTAAGATCCCGTCACGATGCCGAAGAGCCCGGCGGGATACTTGCGCGGATCGGCGGCGGCGTCGAAGGCGCCGTGGTCGGCGGTCGTCGAGACCTTGAGCGCCGTAACTTTGCCTTCTTTGGTCGCGCCGATCTCGACGTCCATGTGGTAATCCCGGGCGAAACCCGTCGTCGTTAGGTTTTCGGTGCGCGTTTCGACCCACTTGACGGGCACGCCGATGATAACCGACGCGACCGTCGCAACCACATATCCCGGATAGACCGGAACCTTGTTGCCGAAGCCTCCCCCCACGTCGGGCGAGATGACGTGAATCTTGTCCTCGGGAATTCCGGTCACGAGCGAGAATGCCGTGCGATGCACGTGCGGCGCTTGTGACGTCATGTACACCGTCAAACGCCCCGTGGCTTTGTTCATGTCGGCTAGAACGCCGCAGGGTTCGAGCGGAGCCGGATGGCAGCGCGGCGACAAGATGCGCTCTTTGATGCGGACGGCCGATTCGTTCAGAGCGGAGGCCGCTTTCTCTTTGTCTCCGACCTCCCAGTGGTAGATGTGATTCGTCTTGCTCTCGCGGTCGTCGCGCAGGATGATCTTATCTTCTTTAGATTGGAACGGATTGACGACGGGATCGAGCGGCTCGTACTCCACGTCGACCAGCTCCGCTCCGTCTTCGGCGATCTCACGCGAGGTCGCGACGACGCCGGCGACCTCTTGATACTGGTAGAGCGCTTTACCGAACGCGAGCACCATCTGTTTATCGTAACCGTGGAAGGTCGGCAGCCATTCCAGCTTGGCGGCGTCGAGATCTTCGCCGGTGATCACGGCTTTGACGCCCGGCAGCGCCATCGCCTTGCTCTTGTCGATGTGCTTGATGCGTGCGTGCGGATACGGACTGTGTACGATTGCCAAATACAGCATATTGGGAAGGACGATGTCGTCGAGATAGCGCCCGCGCCCGCGAATGAACCGCGGGTCTTCTTTGCGTTTCATTGAGACGCCGATTGCGTGGCGTCCGTTGGGATCGACCGTCGTGCTCATGCTTAACCCCCCGCGGCGGCGGTGGCCGGTTCGGCAGCGAGCTCGCTCGCGGCTTGCCGCACGGCCTTGACGATGTTCTGATAACCGGTGCACCGGCAAAGATTGCCGGCAATCGCTTCGCGAATCTCGGCCTCGCTTGGATCGGGCACATGTTTGAGCAGCACGTACGACGTCATCAACATGCCGGGTGTACAGAAGCCGCATTGCAGACCGTGCTGATCCCAGAACCCTTGCTGCAGCGCGTGCAGCTTTCCGCCTTGCTCCAAGACCCTCGACCGTCATGACCTCGTGGCCATCGGCTTGCACTGCAAACATCGTGCACGACTTCACTGCGCGGTCGCCATCCAAGACGACGACGCAGACGCCACAACTCGAAGAGTCGCAACCGATGTGAGTTCCGGTGAGCCCCAGCTCTTCGCGCAAGAAGTATGCGAGCAACATGCGCGGCTCAACGTCGCGCGTATAGCTCGTGCCGTTGACCGTAACGGTAATTTTCATCTCAGACCCCCTACGCCGAAGGCGTTCGAGTGCGGCGGCGATTGCGCGGCCGACCAAGACGCCCGCCATGGCTTTCTTGTACTCAACGGATCCGCGATTGTCCGCGACCGGATCGGCAACTTTCTCTGCTTCGCGTGCGGCTGCGCGGATTAACTCCTTGCTCGGCTTTGCGCCCTCGAGCAGCCTCTCGGCGGCCGTCACCCGCAACGCCGTCGGTCCCACCGCGCCGATTGCGATCCCGCTGTGCGCGATGGTGCCGTCAGCGCCAAGCGTAATCTGGGCCGCCGCCGACGCGGTCGCAAAGTCACCGACCTTGCGCTCGATCTTTTGGAACGAACCTGCCGTGCGAGCCGCCGGCGTGGGGAAGCGCACTTCCACCACCATCTCGCCGAAAGCGACCGCGGTGGTGAACGAATCTATAATGAAATCGTCGCTTGCAATGGTTCGCGAACCGTTTACAACGCGCAGCGTCAATTGGGCGCGCGCTGCCAGCGCTACGACCGGCCAATCTCCGGCCGGATCGTTGTGACAAAGACTTCCGACGACCGTCCCCGTTTGCCGAACTACCGGATCGGCGACTACAGCCGAGGCGTCAGCCAGCAACGGATAGCGCTCTCGAATGAACGGTGTGCTTTCGAGCGCGTAATCGCGCGCTATGGCGCCGACCGCCAGATAGCCATCCTGTTCACGCAAGTAACCGAGCCCGTCGATGGCATTGATGTCGACGAGAACGGACGGCCGGGCTAGACGAAACCGCATAGCCGGAATGAGGCTTTGACCTCCGGCCAAAATGCGGGCATCGTCGCCGGACTGTGCAAGTGAGGCCATCGCATCTTCGATGGTCAGCGCTCGGCGGTACTCAAACGCGGCTGGAAACATTGCAACTCCTCCAGGACCGGCCAACTTCGACGCCTGTCGGGGCACCCCCACGCGCCGCCGAACACAACTGCGTTCTAGACGCTGTTTTCACCCTCAAATACGATGGCCTCGTGAAGGCACTCGGCTGCACCGTCGTGGCGGTGCTCTTGCTCGGGACGACCTCGGCTGGACAATACCAGATCGAGCTTACACGCTACTTTCCGAATACTGCAGCCGAGGTACAGGAGCAGAGCCGAGATTATCGCAGATGTCAAGGCGTTCGTGGGCTCGGTGACGCCCCTGACCGCGCAAACGATGCTGCGCTGGCTCGAGAGGTACGACGCGCTGCTGCAAGACCTGGAGCGGCATGACATCTACGTTTACCTTCGAGCCGAAGAAAACGACAACGATACGGCCGATGCTAAGGCCGACGATACAATTGGCTTGCTTGAAGACGAAATTTCCGATCGAGTCGTACAGGCGGCGCAAGCGCTCGGCCCAACGGGCATAGCGACGTGGGCACGAACCGGACCATTACGTGAGTACCGCTATCTCCTTGAAGACTCGCTCGCGCGTGCGGCACATCGTCTCGACGCGGCGGACGCGCGGGCGGTCGAAGTCACCGTTACTCCGGTCCTCGACGCTGCAGCCGCCAGCTACAAGGCGTTACGCAACTCATCCGATCCGATCTCGCATCATCAAGAGGCCTGTGCAGCATTGTTGATCTCGATTGCCGCCGCTCGAAACGGCTTAGCTCGGCTGCGAGGTTTTGCCGGAGCAGCGCAAGCCGCGTATTTCGACAAATCGTTATCTGAGGCGTCGGTAGAGCGTACTCTCGGAGCGGTCCGTGACTCGACCGCGTATGCCCGCTACCGCAAGGTGGCAGCGCTCGCTCCCAAGCCCGGCATGACGCCGCCGGCTAAAAAAATCGGTGAAGCGATCCACATGATCGTGGCTGCGGAGCAACCGATGGGGACCGAACACGCGCGCGCCTACGCCGCGCTGCTGAATCCGGAGAACCATCGGATCGAAATCTGCACGGCGCCCGAGTGTGACGATAGCGGCTTTTCGGTCGGGTTTGCGGGCGTTGAATCGGGTGTCTATTACGGTGGCTACACCGGCAGCCTCAACGCGGTCCGCGCCGTCGCGCACGAAGCCGGCCACGCGGTTCATCGCGAGTTCATGAGCCTCAATCAGGCGATCGCGGCTTACAACAGCGGGCCGAGCTTCATGTTTGAGTCGTTTGCGATCTTTAACGAGTTGCTCTTCCTCGATCACCTCTACGAGATCGCGTCCAACGACGAACAGCGCGCGTACTATCTCAACTATTATCTGAGTGACGCCACATTCCAGATATTTGGTTCGGCCGAAGAGACCGAGCTGGAGTGGGCGATCTACCGAGGAATCGACGATCGGACGATTCGGACGGCGGCCGATCTCGACGCCCTCACGATGAAGATCTTCGCGCGTTACGATCCGCACGCGGCGCAGGATCCCGAGACGGCGCTTTATTGGAGCCGCGACCGGCTCTTCTTCACCGATCCCCTTTACGACGTCAACTATCTGTATGCAGGGCTGCTCGCGATGCAGTATTTCGCCGACTTCGAGCACGATCCCGGATCGTTCTCTCGGCGCTACGTTGCACTCCTCAAAAATGGATTCAACGATACGCCGGCGGCCCTGGAGAAACGATTTCTCGGCATCGACCTTCCCAACGAGGCGGCGCTCGTCACCAATGCCGCGTCACTGATCGATGCGCGCACGGCGGTGCTCTCTAGGCTCTATTCGAACGGAGTGGAAACGCGGTAGACTTGCCCTAATGGTCTCAACTGAGCTCTTGGCATGCCGTTGTCCCCGGGCTGGGTATACGGCGCGAGAGGTTGGCGTCTATCTGGTCAGCCGTTGCACGTACCTTCCTTCGTGCGCGCTCGGCACGCATGCTCATGCCGAAGACCGCATCGTCCTCACTCTTCGTGGCAAATTCAACTCCGTCTACCGCCGCCATACATTCCTACTCGACGACGCGCGCGCGATCTATCGGCCCGCGCAGATCGAGCACCGCGATGCCTACGCGCAAGAGACCGTCTGCGTCAGCATCCGGCTGCCTGTGAGCGAGTCCGAGCGCTCAGACGCGTTCACTTTCTATGACGGAGATCTACCAAGGATTACCGACCGTCTATGTGCCGAGCTCGACGCATCCGACTCGGCGTCGAATCTCGCGATCGAAAGCTTGAGCGCGCAGATCGCAGCGCGCCTGTGCTCCAGCGACGAACGCGACGTGCGGAGCTCGCGATGGATTCGTGAAGTCCGCGACTGGATCGAAGAGGAGTACGCCGATCCGCCCACGCTTCAAGCGATTGCAGCGGTGGTCGGCCGCGGGGTAAGCCACGTCGCGAGCGTTTTCAGAAGAACGTACGGCAAGACGATCGGCGATTACGTGCGCGACATTCGTGTCTGGCGGACGCGCAAGCTGGTCGAGGACTCATCGGTTCCGCTGGTCGAGGTCGCGCAGCGCGGCGGATTTGCCGACCAAAGCCACTTCGGGCGCCTCTTTAAGCAGCGGTTCGCGATGACGCCCGGTGAGTACCGGCGTCGGGCCGCTCGGCACCTTCACGACACCCTGCCAGAGTGATTATGAGCGCGCGATTCATGACGCTCGTCAAGCGATGTGCGTAAGCGCTTGCGTTGCGGCGCGTTTTCCTTCTGCAATCGCGTGCGGCCAGTTCTGACGACCACTGAGCTCGGAATGGCCAAACGAGATTCGGCCAAAGCCGCGACGAATGACGTCGGGAGCTGCCGGCGCGCCGTTATTTCCAAAGTAGAAGCCGGGCTGCGGCGCGATGTAGGCATGACCCCAGCGGTTGAGCACGATTGCCGCAATGTCGCGCTGGTGATTGAACCCCGACGGTCCGAGAAGGGTCTGGAGCTGCTCGCGCAATTCGCGCTCGAACTGCGCGTACGACGTGGTAAAGAGCCGTATGCGGCCGAGCGTCGCCTGCGCAACGAGCGGCATGCCGGCCCGAGGAAAGCCGATGTAGAGCGTCAGGATCGCCGGCTTTTCGGGATCGAGCGGCGGGCGGTATCCTTCGTAACTCATCGGTTGCCGAATGTTGGCGAAAAAGCCGAGGCCGTCGAACCACCGCAGCGCCGAGACTCCGAGCGTCGCCATGGCGCGCCAGTTGCGTAAACCAACGTTGGCAACCAGAATTGGGCCGTGATGGAACTGCGCATACGCCTGAACGAACTCCTTCGGCAGGTCGCGCACGACGTGCTTGTTCACCCATCCACCCCCGGCCATTACGACGGCTCGTGCTTCAACGCGCTCGAGATCGCCGTTGCGCGCGTAGACCACGTCAACGTGCGAGGCATTCTCGGGCGTGCCGGCGTGGCGGACCGCGACGGCGGTTGCCGCAACGCGAATGCGCACGTTTGAATTGGGCCGGTCAAACGAGTCGAAATCAAACGGCGCGCCGGCGATCTCTGCCAAGGTTTTCGATCCGGTGATCGATGCGGGTAAGAGCGCCTTGAGGATGTAGCGCGCGATCGCCGCGTTCCCGCCTGGAAAGCTAAAGATCAAGCGCTCGTCGTAACCAATCCCTTGCGTGCCCGCCGGACCCGGCAGGCCCAGCAGTTTCGCTGCGTACGCCGAGATCGCCGTACAGCTTACGCCATAGTCGCCTACCGACACGAGCGGGTCGGCCAGCGCAAAAACGCTCGGCCCGAGTTTCATAACGTTAAGAATATATTCACCATACGTCATGCTATCGAGCCAGCGGTCGACGTCGGTACCGGCAGGCGCCCGCACCGGCGCCGTGGCGTTATGCCATGCCAGCCAATCCTGTTTCGTCGCGGCGTCCAGCGGCGCGCGCGCGAGCGCATCTGCAAACGGATCGCGGACGAATGTGCCGTTAAAGAACCAACCGACGCTCGCAAGATCTTCGTCCCAGAACATCGACTCGTAGTTGTCGCGCGCGAAGCGGATCTTAGCGGCGGCAGCCGACGGTTGCACGAAATCAAAGCTCGTTGGGATGTTCAACTCGTTCCAGTAGTCGTGCGCCAAGCC
Organism: Vulcanimicrobiota bacterium; assembly: GCA_963719905.1. GTDB lineage: Bacteria > Vulcanimicrobiota > Vulcanimicrobiia > Vulcanimicrobiales > Vulcanimicrobiaceae > Cybelea. The sequence continues at coordinate 149,240 of CAVRDR010000002.1, read as the reverse complement.
GAAGGCCGGCCCAGGCACAAGCGTTGCGTTCGAGCCTTGGGGGCCGACGAGCGTTACCCCGTCGACTTCGATAGCGTTTTGCTTGGCCTCGCCGCCCGGAACGGGGTGATTGTCGAGCAGCAGCACCGTTCCGGCCGGACGCGCCTTTTTAAACTCGTAGGCAGCCGCCAAGCCCGCAAAGCCCCCACCGACGACCACCACGTCGTATCGCGCGTCGACCGTTTTCGCGCCGGCGATGAACGGCTCGTAGCGCCCGTCACGAATGCCGTGCGCGGCATTAACCACGGCGGCGGTATTGCCGTTAGAATCGGCGTAGTCGTCGGTCCCGCCGAATCCGGTCCACTCTTCGCCCAGACCTTGTGCGTCGGCCGGTGCCGGCATGCCGAGCAGCGAAGCCCCAGCGCCAACGAGCACGCCGTTGACGAAGTCGCGCCGTGTTATCCTCATCTCGCCATCACAAGCTTGCGTTCTACACGCGGTGGCGCTGGTCCAGCAGTAGCACTCACTTCAGCCATTGAAAATGCGCAGCGTGCACGTGCTCGAGCGGGACTTCGATGTCGATTCGTTTCTCGCCAGACCGCTGATGGCCCATTTGGCGACGTGCGGCGAAGCCGGCCCTTGTGATACTCCAGTCTGGTTTTTATGGGAAGACGGAGCGATCTGGATGATCGCCGGTTCTTCGAGCGGCTTCCCAAAGCGGTTGCAGCATGATCCTAGGGCAGCCATCGGCATCGTTGACTTTGACCTGGAGCGAGGGGTCCTGCGGCATCTCGGACTTCGCGGCGTGGCCACCGTCGAATCAGTTGACGTCGAGCGTCGGACGCGCCTGATCCGCCGCTATCTAGGAAGCCAAGAACAATGGGATCCATGGTTTCGCGAGGCGGTAATCGACAGGCAAGATCTCATGGTGAAGTTTACTCCCGCGACCGCCGTCGCGAGAGACCAATCTTACTTTCGTTCCGGCAACGTAACCAATGGAATACCGGCAGCATTCGAGGGTTCGCGCTTCCTGCGTGAGTGGCATGCGCGCTACGCTGGTACGACGAGTTCCACATTTTGGTATGGGCGCATCGCTGACGACGGGCGTTCGAGTTATGCATTGCTCGCCGACGATATCGCGAACCTGCCGCCGCCCAAAACGGTGATCGATCTCGGCTGCGGCGACGGGTATTTGCTTGCGCTACTCTCCGAACGCATGCCATCGTCGCAGCTTGTCGGCATAGACATGTCGCCCGAAGAGCTCGAACTGGCTGCGCGGCGCGCATTGCCGGATACCAAACTGTTGCTAGGCAATGCCGAGACCTTGCCACTTTCCACCGCGAGTACCGACGCCGTCGTCTGTCACATGGCGTTCATGCTTTTCGATGACCCGCGTAGCGTCGTTTACGAACTCGCACGGGTGATTCGCCCAGGCGGAGTGTTCGCTGCGATCCTAGGCCCTGCACCAGGAAGCAGCGACGTCGTCGCGCGTTACGGCTCTTTCTTACGCGACGCGGAAGCGGCGGAAAACCTCTCCCCGTTGCGAGTTGGCGATTCCGCGACGTACTCCGTGGACTCGCTGCGCGAGCTGTTCGCAGGCGATGCATGGAATGCGTTAGGCATCAACGATCTTCGCCTTGTTTTCGAGGGATTAACCGAGCGGATACAAGCAACGTTGCTCGGCATGTATAATGTCGCTCGCCTTTCAAAAAAGGGCAAAGACGCGCTGGCGAGCCGTCTCGCGAGCGAGATGCGTGACCGTCGAGAGACGGGACTTCCCGCGCAATGCGCCTTGGGACTACGCCATCTCGTGGTGAGGCGCGAAGCTCGAGTTGAAAAGTAGCCGATAACTCATTGACGTCGCCTAGGGAGCTGCGCCCGTTTCACTACAAGCTCTTCGCCTACGCGAATGCCGGCGTCTTTTGCGACGGCTACATCCTAAGCAGCGTTGGGCTGGCGCTGACGACGCTCGGACCACACTTTCACCTCGACGCACTAACCACCGGCCTCGTCGGCGCGGCGACGCTCTTTGGAATTCTCGTCGGCGCGCCGCTCTTCGGCCATCTTACCGACCGGCATGGACGGCGCATTTTGATGATTGCCGACCTGAGCGCGTTCGTCGTCGTCGCGATCGCGCAAGCGTTCGTAACCAACCCATGGGAGTTGATCGGGTTGCGCTTTGCGCTCGGACTAGCGATTGGAGCAGACTATCCGATCGCGACGGCGATCATAGCCGAGTTCATGCCGGCCAAGCTGCGCGGCGCTGCATTGAGCGCGATGGAGGCGGTGTGGTTCGTCGGCGCGGCCGTCGCTTACGTCGCGGGATACCTGCTGCTGCGCACCGGGCCGGAGAGCTGGAAGTGGATTTTATCGAGTCCGGCGATCTTTGCGGCGATCGGCCTTGCGATGCGCGCGACCGCGCCCGAGTCGCCGATGTGGGTTGCGACGCGCGACTCAGGCGAGTTGCACAAGGCCTCGTTCCGAACGATCTTCGAGCCCGGCATTTCGGGGTCCGCTAGCATTTGTTTCGGTGATGTGGCTGCTGCAAGTCGTGCCGCTCTTTGCAATCTACACGTACGCCCCGGCGGTCCTCACGGCGCTCGGCATTAACGATACGTCGTCACCGGCCGGCAGTGTCGTGATCACCGCCGCCTTCGCCGTCGGAGCAATCGCCGCGATGCCGTTGGTAGAGCGGTGGGGACGGCGCCGGCTCTGCATCATCGGTTTCGCCGTCGCGGCAACCGCCTTCGGCGTGCTGCCTTTCGCCGGCGCGCTTGTCATGGTGGCCTGCTTTGTGCTGTACGCCGTCGGTATCGGAGCGGCCAGCGTTCTCGAACTCGTCTATCCGGCCGAACTTTTTCCGACGGCGATTCGCGCGACGGCGACGGGCTTCGCGGCCGCCATTAGCCGCGTTGGCGCGTTCCTCGGTACGTTCGCCCTTCCGTCGGCATTAGCACGGTACGGCGCGACCGCAGTCATTCTTTCCGCTAGCGTGCTCTCAGTCGTGGGCCTTGCAATTTCACTGTTGTGGGCGCCGGAAACTAGAGGGAAAACATTGGCATGATTGGCAAGTAATCAGTCGTATCATTCGCCACCCACAACGTTAAAGAAAGCAAGTCATGGACTCTGATCGAAGCGGAATCTCTTTGAAAGCGAAGGCGAGCGGACCCGGTTGCGTCGAGTGCTCGGCGACAGGAGGTTGGTGGTTGCATCTTCGCCGCTGCGCCGAGTGCGGTCATATAGGCTGCTGCGACACGTCCCCAAGTCAGCATGCCTCGAAGCACCATTCTTCTACGCATCATCCGGTTATTGCAAGCTTTGAACCCAACGAGGATTGGTTTTATGACTATCGCAACGGCGAGTTCTTCGAAGGGCCGCGGCTTGAACCGCCGCGTGCGCATCCAACGAGTCAGCCGGTTCCGGGACCCGCTGGGCGCGTGCCGCCGGACTGGCAATCGTTGCTCAACGCGTAGTCGCTGGAACTGAAGTAGGCGCGAAGAGCAGCAGCCTTTACAAAGGAGGCATGGACATGCAGGAAAAATTCGACCTCGATCGCCGCCGCTTTTTTGGTACCCTGGCGATGACTTTTGCCGCCGCCCAGCTTCGCACGTTGGCTTCCGCGGATGCGCAACTAACTCCCAGCCCGGGAACGCACACGTCTTTCAGTTCACTGAGGCAACTCAATGCGGGTCTGCTGAACGTTGGCTACGCCGAAGCCGGGCCGGCCAACGGTCAGCCCGTAATTCTTTTGCACGGCTGGCCCTACGATATTCACAGCTACGTCGACGTCGCTCCGATATTGGCATCGGCGGGCTATAGGGTAATCGTCCCGTATTTGCGCGGGTATGGCTCGACGCGCTTTCTCTCAACCTCGACCTTGCGCAATGGCGAACAAGCGCCGGTTGCTCTGGATATCATCGCGCTGATGGATGCCCTCAAGATCGAGAAGGCCATCCTCGGCGGTTTTGATTGGGGATCGCGCACGGTCGCCATTATCGCGGCGCTCTGGCCGGAACGCTGTAAGGGTCTCATCGCCGTGAGCGGCTACTTGATAACTAATCGCAAATTGACCGTACTGCCATTACCCCCAAAGGCAGAATTGGGTTGGTGGTACCAATATTACTTTGCCACGGAAAACGGCGTGCTCGGCTATACGAAGTATCGGCACGATTTTGCAAAGCTCATTTGGACCACCGTTTCCCCCAATTGGCAGTTCAGCGATGCAACGTTCGATCGAACCGCAGCGGCGTTCGATAACCCGGACCACGTCGCGATCGTGATTTCTGATTACCGCTGGCGGATAAACCTCGTTAAAAGCGCGCCGCAGTACGTCCACCTTGAAGCACAGCTTGCGCAAGGCCCGGTGATCACCGTGCCCACTATCACCATTGCTAGCGATTTCGACGGCTCAAACGCAAGCGGAGCAGCCTATAGAAGCAAATTCTCGGGCAAGTATTCGCACCGCGTCTTCAAGGGCATCGGGCACAACGTACCTCAAGAGGCGCCGGCGGCTTTCGCGCAAGCCGTGATTGATGTTGACCATTATGGTTAATCGCCCGCAATTCAACAAGGAAGGGTCACTCCTGTTCGAGGTCCGAGTGGCCGGCGGACTCGAGCAGCTGCGCTTCAATGGTTTCCAGATCGAAGACCCGTTGGAGGCGCCGCAGAACCGTGTTGTCAATCTTGCCCCGCTCGCGAAGATGGATTAGTTTTCTTCTTTCAGCCTCAACGAGCTCGCGTTGCGCGTTTCGGAAAAGCGCCGTGTTTTTGGATGCCTGAGGGCTATCTGGGGAAGAAGTAAACTCTGCGAATCTTGCCTGGAGTCGGCGGCGATGCAACTCCAAAACGCTTTCGGGGTACTTCCCGGTGCGTTCGAGCTCGTCGAGCCGTTCTATACCGGCTTGCGCGGTCGTAAGCAGCGCAAGGCGCTCTTCTTTCGCCGCCGCGCCGTCGTCTTTGATCTTGAGCCAGCGTATAAGCCATGGAAGCGAGCCGCCCTGCCCGACGAGCGTCGCGAGCAATACGACAAACGTTATGAAGATCAGCAGATCGCGAAACGGAAACGGGCCGGCCTTGGTTTCGAATGGAATCGCCAGCGCCGCCGCGAGCGAGACGCCGCCGCGCATTCCCGTCCAGCCCAAGAGCGCCACGTGCGACCAGTCGGCCTTTCCACTAACGTGCTCCGGCTCGTTGGTTTCCGGCAGCAGCCCTTGCGCGAACGTCCAAACTAGGCGAACGATGATGCACGTGGCAGCGACCGCAGCGCCCCACCAGATCAGCTGTGCTGCTGAATATTCGCGCAATCCGGAAACGATCTGGTGAAAGAGGATACCGACCTCGGTGAAAATGAAGGCGTTGAGTAAAAAGACGACCGTCACCCAAAAGCCGGTAAGCATCTCACGCGCTCGCGGCTGCAATACGATCGGGGTGAACCGGCTAACGGCCACGCCGGTTACGACCGTCGCCAGCACTCCCGATGCGCCGATATAATAGGCGGGCAAATACGCCAGGAATGGTACCACCACCGAAATGGTGGCTTGAAGCGTTTCGTCCTTGAGCGCGCGCCATGCCAACACCGCGATCGCAGCGGCAAGGATGCCTATGACCACGGACTCGAGGATCGTCAGCGCCAATGCGCCGGCGGCATGAAGGAGCGAAAATGATGCGCCGACGACCGCGGCAATGCCGATTGCGTAAAGAATGAGCGACGTGGCGTCGTTGACGAGGCTTTCACCTTCGATCGTTCCGATAATATGGCGCGGCACGTTGAGCTGGTCGGCGATGGCGGAAAAAGCGACTTCATCGGTCGAAGAGACGATGGCGCCGAGCACAAACGCGACTCCCCAGCTCATGCCCGGAATTATTGCGTGCGCGATCGCAGCGACAAAGATGGTCGTCACGATAACTAACCCGAAGGCCATCTGGAAAATCCAGAAGGCTCCTGCCCGGAACTCGCTCGTCGGGGCCGTCACGCTCTCCCAATACAGCAGCGGCGGTAAGAAGACGACCAACACCAAGGCTGGGGGCAGTGGAAACGTCGGCACACCCGGGATGAAGCCTATGGCCATCCCGCCCAGCACCAGCACGATGGGGTACGCAACGTTGATTCGGTTCGCGATCGTGACGAGAACGATGATCGCGATAAAGACGACGATGATCGCAGTCACAGCTGACCGTTATGCGGTTTCCACGCTCGGCCACCGGCCCCTGGACCGGCCCGGACCCGCAAAGTACAAAGCGGAATGCACGGCTTTTTGGAGCAATGGACGGCATGGGCGACAAAATCGACAGCAGCCGAAGCGCCGATCACCAGTAAGGATTGACGACGCATGTTCCCGCAACTCGAGCATTTCACCGATTTCGCTCTCGTGTTCCTCAGACTCATGGTTGGGCTGATCTTCGTCGACAGCGGGTACAACGACCTCAAAAACGCAGACGCTCGAAGCAGAAGCCTCGGGCTGCCGAGGGGCTTCACGCTTTTCTTGGGAGCGGCGGAGCTACTTGGCGGAGTTGCAGTCATCATCGGTTTGCTAACCCAGTTGGCAGCGATTGGTTTGATCCTGATCATGCTCGGCGCACTGCAAAAGAAAATCTTCGTGTGGAAGACGGGGTTTTGGGGCAAGGATGGCCTCGGGTGGAACTATGAGCTCATCCTGACTTCGATACTGCTCGTCATTTTATGCACGAATGGCGGGCGCTTCGTTCTCTAATCCCTTCCAACGGTTCTCGGGTTACTGGGGTCTGGATGCGTCGATGAAGAACTCCTCAATTTGGCCGTTCGGAAGATCGTACTCTTGTATTTGCAACGTTCTGCCATCGTACGTCGCCGTAAAACTGTAATGCTTCATTCCACCGCGCAGCTGTATCGAGCTCAACGCGACACTTTGAAGAGTGCCAATTGCCGATAGGCTGCCTGTCGATGTCGTGCAAAGCGCCAGGCGTGAACATCGCGGCAGCATCGGGCGCGAGCTGCGAACGGTCCACGGTGCCCCGCGCAAGCTCGGCAAGAAGCTTCGCAGCGCGACGCTCAACGGGAGTTTGCGCCTTCGCCGAGCCTGAGGATTGTTGCTGAGAGTTGCGCGCCGGCTGTTGCGCGGCCAAGGCGAGGATATTCTGTACCGTCCCCCCGATCTCTTCACCAGCATCGGAATATTCGGCGTTGGTAAGCACGACGAGAGCCGTACCCGTATCCGGAATAATCCAGTTCTGCGAACGGAACCCGGAGATCTCGCCGGGGTGACTCAACATCAAATGTTGCTTGCCGTCGGTACCGGTGATGTCGGTAATGAAAAAACCAAGGCCATATGGCGTCTCTTTGCCATTGGAGGTTTTTACCGGAGTCGTCATGGCCTTATACGCCGATTGACTCAACAAACGCCGCGAGATCACGCTGAGGTCCCATAGCGCCCCGTCTCTGGCCGTCATCACTAAATCGGCCATCGCAAAAAGCCAGTCACTGCCCGCAACCGGAGCGATCCGTGGCGGACCGATTCCGAACCGATAGTATCCGATCGCGTCGTTTTTTTCTGGGGGCGATTCGTCAATGAAGCCAGCGTCGGTTATCCCGACCGGTCTCAAAATGTTCTCTGTGAGAAACTTCTCGTACGATTGGCCCGTGACGCGCTCGATGATTCGTCCCGCAATGACGTAATTCGTGCCCGAATACTGCCATTGCGAAGCCGGCTCGAAGTCGAGAGGCCGCTTACCCCAGTTTGACAAGATCGCGTCAACGCTTGTCGGTTGTTGCACTCGAGCGGGAAGGTATTCCTGAGAGAGATAGTCCTCGTAGCCGGATGTGTGGCTAAGTAGCTCACGAACGGTAATCTTATTTGCATCGGTGAGGTCCGGCAAGAACTTGCCGACGCGGTCATCGAGTGAAAGCTTATGCCGGTCGACGAGTAGCAAGACAGCGGCTGCAGTAAACTGCTTAGTAATAGAGCCGATGCCGAACCGCGTAGCGGTATTGGCTGGACGGTCGGGGAGTCGAGCGCGTCCGTAAGCTTTCAAATACACGATGCGTCCATGCTACACTACCGCCAAGGAAACTGCCGGAACGTTATCGCCTATCATGATCGCCGTTACGCTCGTGTCTACAGCCCGAGCGCCCGCGTCCGACAGATCGCCGGCGCCGGCAAGTGCTGCATTAGACAGGCCGATGGCAAGGGCTGATATGCCCACGAACATGCCGATCGCCTGCCAAACAACGCGGCCCGTCACCGTTCCGTAAGACAGCATGATTACCTATCTCCATGTCTCGTGAGGTTTTATTCGTAAATCTTATGTCACCAAAAGGTTGCATATCCCTCTCTCGTATGTTAACGTCTTTGTGAGTGGCAAAGAATCAAGGAGTGGTGTGGGATGCATTGGCCGATCCCACGCGACGAAGGCTTTTGGATCTGCTTCGCGGCGGACCGCAAACGACGGGATCATTGTGCAACCGCTTTGCGTTATCTCGCACAGCCGTCATGAAGCATCTCGACGTCCTCGAATCCGCGCGTCTGATCACCCTTCGCAGGAAGGGTCGGGAGCGTTGGAATTACATCAATGCTGCGCCGCTCCGATCGATTTACGAGCGCTGGCTGACTCCCTTCCAGCAGCTTTGGGCCGCGTCCCTTTCAAATCTAGGATCAATTGTGGAAGGAGAACCTATGCCGGAAGCCCCCGCCAAAAACGCAGTTTCAAATGACGCGATCGTTCAAAAGGTATCGTTCGCCGCGCCTCCGGAGCGCGTGTTCGATGCGCTGACGAAGAACATCGCGAGATGGTGGTCGCTCCTCACGTACGATCATGAAGGTACGCCGGATTTGCGGCTCGAGCCGCAAGCGGGCGGACGGTTTGTCGAAATTCAAGGCGATAACGAGCGTTTATACGGCATCGTAACGCGCATCGAACCTCCGTCTATCCTCTCGCTGCAGGGTGCCATGGGCATGGGAGGATGCATTTTTGCAACGATTGCGTTCGAAATAAGCGCCGCGGAAAATGGTTCCGATCTTACGCTCACACATTCGGTGATCGGCGTATACGATCAGAGTATGATGGAGATGTATCGAGGCGGGTGGCGTTCGTTGCTCGAGGACGCCCTCAAGGCGTTCGTAGAGCGCCGAACCGAGGCAACGCACGTAGCGTGAACAGTCCAGCAACTTTTGCAGTTTTGTACCTTCGCGGGCCGGCCTGGAATAACGACGTCGCTTTTCACCAACAGGCAGGCGTTGGGCGCCATCGAGATTTTCTTGCCTCTCAATACGAGGCCGAACGGCTGCTCTTTGGCGGACCATTCTTGGACGATTCGGGCGGCTTAGCAGTATATACGGCTGAGTCGCTCGAGGAGATCGAGGCTTTGGTGAAATCAGACCGCACGGTGATGGACGGATTGTTACGGTACGAGATCCACCCCTACGTCATCGCGTTTCAGAAGTCGTAATGGACAGCACCATCCGAAAGCGCGCGGCGCCGCTGAGCATACGGTCGTAGGCTTCTTGTGCGCGTTCGAGCGGCATCGTCTCGATCATCGGCTTGATGCCGGCCAACAGACTGAATCGCATCGTGTCTTCAGAATCGGCGGAGGTGCCCGATGGCCAGCCCTTGATCGAGAGCCGGTGGCCGAGCATCGCCGCCGTGTTGAGCATCATCGGCTCTTCCGCTGCGCCTAAAACGAGTAACTCTCCGTCGACGCCGAGCCCGCCGATCGCTGATTCCATCGCCCTTGCCGACGTTGCCGTGAAGGCGATAACTTTCGCTCCACCCAAGCGCGTGAGGGCGGCGGCGACGTCCGCGGCTTGCGAGTCGATGTAGTGGTGCGCTCCCAGCCCTCGCGCCAGCCCTTCCTTGTCGCCGCCGCGCGCCACCGCCACCGTTTCGAAGCCCATCTTGGACGCATACTGAATTGCGAGGTGTCCCAGACCGCCGACGCCCACAATCGCGACCAAATCGCCGGCTTTCGCGTCCGTGTGCCGTAGCGAGTTGTACGTCGTCACGCCGGCACACATCAGCGGTGCTACTTCGGCTTGCGTAAGGCCGTCGGGGACGCGAGCCAGCGCGATGGCCGGAACGACAACATATTCTGAGTAGCCGCCGTCGTAAGCGAATCCTGGAATCTGCATATTGCGGCATGTGAGAAAATCGCCGCGACGGCAGCGATCGCAGGTGCCGTCGTGATTGCCGTGCCAGCCGACGCCGACGCGATCGCCGTTTTTCCAACCGGTGACGCCCTCGCCGATCGCATCGATCGTACCGGCGATTTCATGACCCGGCGCGCGCGGGAACGTGATCCCGGGCAATGCATTGTTGACCACCATAAAATCGCTGTGGCAAATCCCGCATGCATCGACGCGAACGCGCGCCGTACCGGGTCGTAGCTGCGGAATCGGGACTTGATCCGCCCGCAGGCGGTGTTCGCCGGCCGAAGGAACGCGCATCGCGCGCATCGTGCTCTTGTCGCCGTTGCTCATGTGCCTCAGAACCGCCTGCGAGCGGTTTTTCGTTTCACCCTACTCTTGTGAAGCGTTCTCGCTATCGCTGCAAACGTGGTGCCGTGTATCGTTGCTTACTGCGACCGCGCAGACGGCTTCAAAGGGGCGCCCCGCATGGTCTGGAAAAGCCTCATTTGCATGAAAGCCCCCTTCGTGACCGAAAGCGACCGGCTCGAAGCCTTCAGCGACGGCGTTATCGCCGTGATCATTACCATCATGGTGCTCGAGTTGCGGCCACCGCAGTCGACCGATTTCAAGGCACTCGTACAAGTCTGGCCCACCTTCGCCGTCTATGCGTTGAGCTTCGTCTTCATCGGCATCTACTGGAACAACCATCATCATATGCTCCGCGCGACGCGCGGCATCGACGGCCGAGTCATGTGGGCAAATCTCCATTTGCTCTTCTGGCTATCGCTCGTGCCGTTCACGACGAGTTGGTTAGGTAGGAATCCGACCGGCGTCGGCCCTACGGCAACCTACTCTCTCGTGCTGCTGCTCGATGCGATAGCGTATTCCATTTTACAGCGCGCCCTTTTGCATGTGAACGGACGCGATGCACCTTTCGCGCAGGCCGTCAAGACCGACGTCAAGGGCGTGCTCTCGATCGCGCTCTACGTCGTCGCGCTCGGTTTGGCGTTCATCTCCACCATCACTTCAGACGTAATTCTATTTGCGGTAGCGCTGATGTGGATTGCGCCGGATCGCCGATTCGAACCAGTCATCGCCGCTTCCAGGGAGCAGCGGCACTTGAAACATGCCCAAAGTGAGGAGTGAGCAACCCGTGAGTACAGAGGACAATCTAAGTTTCGCCCGCGACATCCGCCCGATGTTTACCGACACCGATGTGAATCATATGCGCAAATTGCTGGATCTTTCGGACCGCGATAGCGTATTCACGCACGGTGCAACGATTTATGACACCGTCACGACGGGGAAAATGCCTCCGCCATCGAGCGGAGAGCCGCGTTGGACCGCCGAGATGTGCTCGCGCTTTAAGACGTGGCTCGATCAAGGCGGTCCCGCGTAGCAAACGCCTCAACTCAGCGTTCGAGTACCTGCACGTTATTGTCGTTGTCGTCGTTGAAGTAAATTTTCGTGTTCGAGATTTTCGAGCCGGTAACCGCCAGGCCGGGCCCAAAGAAGATATGTTACCGGCGCGTTGTATAGTCGTCTTCCTGACCCCTCAAGAGAGGAGAACACTATGCACCGAACCTCGGTGGAACGCACCTTCTCCGTGCAACGGGCGAGTGACAGAGCCTGTTTCGATCATGGCTGGTTGAGGACGTGTCACTCGTTTAGCTTCGCCGGCTACTACGATCCGAACAACACGAACTGGGGGGCGCTTCGCGTTCTCAACGACGACCGCGTGGCGCCCGGCGAGGGTTTTCCGACCCACCCCCACCGTGACATGGAAATTATCACCTACGTGTTGGAGGGGCGAGCTCGAACATCGAGACTCAACCGGAAGCCACGGCATCGTCGGGCCGGGAGGCGTGCAATTCATGAGCGCCGGCACCGGCGTGCAGCATTCGGAATTCAATCATTCCAAGACTCACCCGCTGCATTTTTTGCAGATGTGGGTCTTGCCGGGCAAACTCGGATCCGAGCCCACGTACGGTCAGGTCGAATTTAATGAGGCCGATCGCTTAAACCGATGGCTTCCCGTTGCAAGCGGCCACCGAAGCGTCGACGCTCCCATTGCGCTTACCGCCGATGCGGCGTTCCTCGTAACCCAGGTCAGGGATCACGGCGAGGTGCGCCACACTTTTGAGCCCGAGCGTCTCGGCTTTCTCTTTCTCGCCGAAGGTACGGCCAAGGCTGAGGCTTTGGACGACGGCGACGAGGTCATTGCGACCGAGTCCTTGAGCACCGGTGACGCGATCCGCATGTCCAGCATCGTGCGCGTCGTCTTGCACGGAGAAGCAATAGCCGTCCTTTGGGACCTCCCGGCATCGCCCTCAGGCTAGCGGCTAATAGTGGAACGCTGGCCAGAACTGCGTTACGAGGCTTGGAAAGGTACGCTGGCCGCCGTTCACTTGTGGACGCAAGTCGTCGGCAAGATACGATTACGTCAAGAGTTCATGGTGAATCATTGGTGGAACGTGACCTTATACGTCACCGCTCGTGGACTCAGTACGTCTGCGATGCCTTACGGAGACGGGCGGACCTTCTTGATTGATTTCGATTTTCTCGAACATCGCCTACGAATCGAGGGGTGCGACGGCGAATACGGCGGTTTTCCGCTCGAACCGATGGCCGTGGCCACGTTTTACGAACGCACGATGGCAGAGCTGGACCGCCTCGGCTTTCATCTAAAGATCAATACGCGGGCGAATGAAGTTCGCGAAGACGTCCGTCTCGATCGCGATGCGGCTGACCGGCCGTACGATCGGCTCTATGTCGAACGATTCTGGCGGGCGTTGCTGCAGGCTGACCGGCTTTGCAAAGCCTTTCGCTCCGAATTCTTGGGCAAGGTCAGTCCCGTCCACTTTTTTTGGGGTAGCTTTGATTTGGCCGTCACACGGTTTTCGGGACGGCCGGCACCGCCTCACCCCGGCGGCATTCCAAATCTTCCGGACTGGGTAACGCGCGAGGCATATTCGCATGAAGTGCAAAGCGTCGGCTTTTGGCCCGGCGGTAACGGGACGGAAGCCCTCTTTTACGCCTATGCGTATCCTTCGCCGAGTTCGTTCTCGCAAGCGCAGGTGCGCCCTGAGGCGGCATCATGGAACGAGCAATTTCAAGAATTCGTGCTGCCATACGAAGCGGTGCGAAGGACCAACGATCCAGATGAGTCCGTATTGAGCTTTTTTCAATCGACATACGAGGCAGCCGCCGATCTTGGCTCTTGGGATCGCGCGGCACTGGAGCGGCACTAGAAAATCGAGGGGCCGTTATGCCGGCATTTCATAGATCCTTCAGACGGTTTCGCGATAATAAAGGAAATGTCCAGAACTTCGCTCGTTTTTGCCGCCGTGACCATCGTTTTTGCGCTCTCTGGAGGGCGCGTCGTGGGCGACACCGTTTTGTCCGGCTCGGTGGCCGACGTGCTTACACCGTCGGCGGCACCAGCGCTCTTGGGGCCGATTACGTCGGCCGGACGTAAGAGTTGGGATTGTAAGCCCGAGCACGTAGCGGGATCTCCCCAATTCCAGGATTCCGAGCTACCGACTAACTCGGACAGACCGTAAGCGTTGGCGCGGCTCGTTGTAGGTTAAGACGACTTGGCCGTGAAGGCCATGCAATACCCGTTGGGTGAAATCGAGCCATCAACGACCTGGCAAGTGCCGTTCGATTTTGCGTCCTGACCGGGGATGAAAAACTTACACCCGGAGCACTGCATGCTACCGTTTGGTGACGTTTGATAGTGCATCGACGCCTGGCTGGCCTTCGACGCGTCTGCAGATGCTGCAGCGGCAAGCAAGCCCGCAAGCGCCGGCAGCGCGATCACACCAGATAAGAACGTTCGTCGCGTTGGGAATTCCCACATCTCGTTCGTCTCCGTAAGCTAGCGTTTCAAGCGATCGTAGCGGCGCCGTATGAAGAAAGCCTGAAGGCAACGAATCGATGGGGCGAGGCATATGAAGAATATTCGGGGTGGAAAGCCCGGACTTGCCGTCGCGGCACTCGGAGTCGTCTTCGGCGACATAGGGACGAGCCCGCTCTACACGATCAAGGCGTGCTTTAAAACCGCCAGCGCGGCTCCCACGGCTGAGAACGCCTGCGGCATCGCTTCGCTCCTGCTTTGGTCGCTCTTCTTCGTCGTTTGCATCAAATACATTACGGTTCTCATGCGCATCGACCATGACGGCGAAGGCGGGATCCTTGCCTGCTCGCGCGTGCCGACCCGCCGAAAATCTTCGGCGTTCCGATGCGCCCGCATTGGCTGCTCTGGGTGGCCGTTGTAGGCGGAGCAATGATCATCGGCGATGGCATGATCACGCCGGCGATATCGGTACTGTCGGCGGTTGAGGGATTGCGGGTTGCTACGCCAGCCGCAGAGACTTTTATCGTCCCGATCTGCGTCGGAATTTTGCTCGGGCTCTTTGCCATTCAGTGGCGGGGAACGCAAAACGTAGGATTCATGTTCGGTCCGATCATGACCGTGTGGTTTGTTGCCATTGCCGTTAGCGGCCTCCGAGCGGTCGCCGGACATCCCGCAATTCTTTCGGCGCTCAACCCGCAGCGAGCGATTTGGTTTGTCACGCATCACGGAATCTTCGGCTTTCTGATATTCGGCGCGATCATTCTGGGAATGACCGGCGCCGAAGCGCTCTATGCCGACATGTCGCACTTCGGCCGCATTCCCATCACCATTGCGTGGTATGTTTTTGTGTTTCCCGCGCTTATCCTCAATTACGTCGGGCAGGCTGCGGTCGTCGCCGCCGACCCTAAGGCAATCGAGTCACCGTTCTACGCGCTCACCTACGGGTGGGCGCTTCTTCCCATGGTCGCCTTAGCCACCGCAGCGACGATCATCGCATCGCAATCGCTCATTTCGGGTGCCTTTACACTCACGGAGCAAGCCATCGCGCTCAATCTCTGTCCGAACATGACGGTGCTGCATACGTCGAAGGATCAGCGCGGTCAGGTCTACGTGCCGATGGTCAACACGCTGCTGGCAATCGTTTGCATTCTGCTAGTCCTTACGTTCCGTACCAGCGATCGGCTCGCGGCCATGTACGGTCTGGCCGTCGCGGCTACGATGCTTGCCACCGATATCGTCTTCTACGTCGTCGCAACCCGGACGCTTCGCTGGAGCCCGGCTGCCGCGGTGCCGCTCGCCGTTGCCTTCGGATTGCTTGACGCGACATTCGTCCTTGCCGGCCTACCGAAGTTCATCGACGGTGCGTGGGTCCCGGTCCTCATTGCCGCCGCGATTTCTCTCCTCGCCGTCACGTGGCTCACGGGGCGCCGCGCGGTCGCATTCGAGCTTCGGGATCAGTACGAGCCGATCGAAAATTTTTAAGCGAGCGAGGCGCTCTAGCTCAGCGGCCGAACGGAGCCGTGGTTTTGCTCACCGGCGAAACAGCCGGTGTTCCGTTCGTAAAGGATCGTCCGTGGCTCGCTCCGGTCATCAGCGAGGACCTCGTCATCTTGCTGACCGTCAAGGCCGTTCCTCGCCCATACGTTCCTGAAAGCCAACGCGTCACGATCGACGACGTTTCGGAAAATTTTACTCGCATCGTCGCCGTGTTTGGCTACATGGAACAGCCTCGTTTGGCACCCATTCTCAACGCTTGTGGAGCCGCCCACTTGGACATCGACAAAGATACCACGTCGTTCGTCTACGCCAATCCCGTGATCGTCGGCAAGAAGTCCGGAGGATTGCCGACTTGGCAGCGCAAGCTGTTCGAACTGATGCGTCGGCTCTCACTTACGCTGGCGGCGCAACTCGAAATCAAGGCGAACCGCCGCATTGAGCTCGGCGTCGAAGTCGCGGTCTAGTGAAGCCCGGCTTCCAAGATAGCGTTGAAGCGGCGTGCATCGACCGCGTCGGGGCGCTCGAAGTTCATGCCGGCGGTCTGAGCGATCCACCACGCAGCAGCGCGGCCTGAGCGTGCGTACGCGGTTCGCGGGCGCGCGCTTGAAGCGCACTCGGGTATCAGGTCGTGATGAACCGGAGGCCGGCAGAGGTCGCCGGGAAGCAAGGCAGTGAAGCGGTCGCGGGTGTCGAGCTTGGTAGAAAATGCCTCGCTCATGTCGGGCGCATTGGCGTCGAAGATGCCGAGAGAATCTATGCCCAACAGCTCTTCGATCGTCTTGAGCATCGTGACGGTGTTGTAGCGCGCGTGCACCACTGCGTGCCGCGGCGTATAAGCGGAGATCACGTAGGCGATCGAGCGGTGCGGATTGACGTGGTCGGGACCGGCCTGCGAGTCATCTTCGAGCACGAAGATCGCCGTATCTTTCCAATACGGCGAATGTGAGACGGCTTCAACGAGCAGCCCCAGCGCGTAGTCATTGTCGGATATCTGCAGATACGGCGTATTGAGGCCCGCGACGTTGGTCTCGAACTGTCCAAAATGATCCATCATCAGCTCAACCGATTCGAATGTGGGCAGATCGCCGTGGCGAACGTATCCGTCGAACTCGCGCTTCCACTCTTCGTATCGATAGCGGTCTGGCGTGTTGAGATCCCAACCGCGATAGTAGAGATCGGTGTCGTGCATCAGCGAGGAACGAGCGGGAGGGGCTTGACGGGCACTACGAGCGTAGGCGCGGCGCACGATCGGTATGTAGAATGGGGTCCCAATCGCATAGTAGGACGCGTCCACGTACATGCCGTAGTGGCGGACGCTCTTGCCGGCGCGCAACACGGAGTCCCAAATGTAGCCGGTCGCAGCAATGTCCTTGTCGCCGGGAAGAATCGAAGACGAGCCGCTCGCGTCGAGCAGCGTGGTGATCCTCGCATCGAACGGGTCGTGGCCGCCCCCATCGGGCATCGACGGATTGATGCCGCGATTCTGACCGCTCCAGTCGTATGGCATACCATCTTTCGCATATGCGATCGGGGTGAGACGCGCCGTGTACTCGTTGGCCCGGCCCTGCTGGCTCCAGTTCCAGCCGTCGGCACTGACGTCACCGCTCGTGTAGAAGTTGTCGAGAGCGACGAACTGCGATGCGAGCCGATGGTGGTTGGGCGTGACCGGATACGGAAAGACGACGATGCGCGGGTCGCCGTTCGCGCCTTTGAGGTCGCCGAGCACTTGATCGTACGTCCGATTCTCTTTCATGATATAGATTACGTGGCGGATTTTTCCACGTAGCGCGGCGATGACTGGACTCGCGGCCTGCGGTGCCGCAAAGCCGTTGTTCTCGTCGACCGTTCGGCTCAGGCTTGCGAGATCGGCGTCGCTGGGAATCGGCATCGTTAACAGGTCGGCTTTTTCGAGCGAGAGCACGTATTGATTTCGATGCGCCGGGTTGAACGCGTTGGCCGGCGCATTTAGGTGCAGCGTGGCCAATCCGGGATTTGGTCCGGAGAGTGATTTTGCGTCGGTGATAGCGAGGCGGCTGTGCAAGATAGCGACTGCCGTCGGATACCAGCCGGTTGGAATGCGGCCGACGACGGCATTGGTCTTCAAATCGATCACCGCGACGGCGTTTTCGCCACCCAGCGTTACGTAGAGCCGTTGCGCGCGATCGTCGAGCGCGAGGGCATTCGGGTTGGCGCCGCGGTACCGCTGCGCACTTCGATCGACGCCGATGCGACGGATGAGTCGCTCGCTCTTGGTATCGATGACGTCGATTTCGTCTAAGTCTCCATTGGCAGCGTAGAGCGTCGTGCCGTCGTGCGAAAGCAGCAACGCGTTCGGCTCACCGCCGAGATCGATGCGGCCCGCTATTGCTTCGCCTTCGAGGAGTTCAATGAAGCTGATGTCGCCATCACGCAGAGAGCTCACGTACGTCTTGTTTATCATCCCAAGCGAGTTCGACCAAATCGCTACGCCGTAAGGATACTCACCGCGCACGAGCAGAGAACCAGGCCGGTGGAGCGACACCTCGCGATAAACTTTGCGCGTTTGCGTGTCGATGAGGGAAACCGAATCGTTTTGCATGTTCGCAACGGCGAGGGTCTTTCCGTCAGCGCTCAGCGACAACCCCGCGGCTAAAGCGCTAAAATGAAGCTGCGCCGCATTGGCGTTCGCTCCGGCAATCGTCTTCGCGAGGATGCCGCCGTCGTAGTTTGGCAGTGGCGCCGTTTGCCGGCCGTTGTGTCCGAGAAGAATTTCCGGCGCGTCGAACTCGAACGACTCTCCGCGCCGAGCGTAGACGGCGATGCGATCGTCGAGGCCGCCGGAGACGTAGAAACGCCGGCTGTCCGCAGCCCAGGCTAGGCCGACGAACGCATCGGGAATCATGATGCGTTGCCGCAGCTCGAGCGTGCCGTCCGCGCGCGTGCCGTAGACGAAGATCCATTGCGTCAGTTCGGTCGTAACCTTGGAGACGGCGCCGGTGAGCGGATCGCGCACGGGAAAGCGAATCGGACGACCATCGGCGTAGTGGTATTCAGTGTTGAAGCCGCTGGTAAGCACGAGCAGCGTCGATCCGTCGGGGCTTACCGCAAGCGACATCGCGCCGCTCGCGTCGGCGTCACCGTCGGCACGAAGGCTCGTCGCTAGGCGTTCAACCGCCGATCCCGGCGCCGCCAGCGGCGTAATACGTTGACCGGTTGGAAGGACGTAGCTCGCCGGCGCTCCGGCTGCAGTACGCACCGCCATCGTGCTGCCGGCAAGTGCGGTCAGCACGCAAAGCGGCACAATCCACTGCGCCCTCAATCTGGAAACATCCGCCGGTCGTCGGCGTCGACGATGTCGACGATCAGCACGAGTTCCGGATGCTCGGCTATCGTCTGCGCGTACTCGTTGCGGAAATACTGCTCGTCTTCCGAGTGTCTGGGCTTGATTCGGCGTAGCGTTTCATTAATTGCGGGATACTGAGCGGCGTCCGTTCGTTTGCGCAACCATCGCGCCACGTCGTCTTCGGAGGAAGCCGCGCGGATTGCCTCGAGTAGTTCCTCTTCACCGATGCCCAGACGTTCCAGCAAATAACCGGAAATGCCCTTGATTTGGCCGTTTACAAAGTACTGACCAGCGTTACCGCCGGGAAGCTGCGCTCTTAGTTTGTCAATGGTGCGGGGCATCAGCATCAACCCATCGAGTTCGAGATAGCAGCTGCGGGGCGGTCTCGTCCGCAAGTCGATCGGCTCCATCCCAAGACTCTATGATGTGGTGACCCCATTTTCCGGCTCTGTTCGTGAGAAAGCCCCCGGTCGTTAGCATTACGGGCAGCCTACTAGTACATAGCGGAGTGTAGGAATTGCAGTTGAAAACCGCCTCGCGAAGCGAGACCGAATTACTCCACAAAAGAGAGGTTGCGATGCAGCGATTTAGCCGGACGCGCCTGCCGGTCAGAGCCCGACGGGCCTCGCCGCTTGCAGGGTCGTTCAGGATCGTTGCGAGCCATCAGGAGTTCAAGCCGTTACGCGATAGATGACGAATATCGACACCACCTTCGTACGTGCCGCCTGCGGCGGAGAGTACGAGCACGGCGCGCTGGCGGAGCCAATCGTTCTCTCGACAACGTTTCGACGCGCGGCCGACGGAAGCTATCCGTTCGGATATGAATATGCTCGAGACGCAAATCCAAACCGAGCCGAACTCGAGCGCGCAATGGCCGCGCTCGAGGGCGGAGTCGAAGCCGCCGCCTTTGCGAGCGGTATGGCGGCCGCCCTCGCAGTCTTTCAAACGCTCCTGCCTCACGACCACGTGGTCGTCTCGGAGGAATCATATTTTGGGATTCGCGAGACGCTCGTCGGTCATTTCGCGCCCCGAGGTTTGCAGGTATCCTTCGTCGATGCGACCGACCACCAAGCGGTCGCAGCTCACGTCAAAAGCAATACCAGGCTAATCTTCATTGAGACGCCGTCGAACCCGCTGTTGCGCGTATACGACGTCGCGGCTCTTGCCGATATCGCCCACAGCATTGGCGCGCTGCTGGTCTGCGATAACACGCTCGCGACACCCCTTTTCCAACAACCGTTTCGCTTCGGCGCGGACCTGGTGGTTCACTCGACGACAAAATACGTCAACGGTCATCACGACGCACAGGGCGGTATCGTGGTGGCACGCGAGCAATCCGATCGCTGGCACTGCATCCGCCGCCTTCAGACGGCGTTGGGTGCCATCCCTTCGGCTTTTAACTGCTGGCTCTCGTCGCGCGGATTAGCGACTCTGCCTTGCCGCCTTCGCCGCCAATCGGCCTCCGCTTTAGCTATCGCGTCGCGGCTCGAGAAACTCGACTCCGTCCACGAGGTTTTGTATCCCGGCCTGGCAAGTAGTCGATATCATTCCCTCGCCCTGCGCCAAATGACCGGATTCGGCGCGGTCTTCTCCTTTAGGGTCAAAGGCGACGGAAGAAAGGCTCGAAGCGTCGCCGCAGCCGTTCGTTTATTTCAGCGAGCAACGAGCTTTGGCGGACCGGAAAGTTTGATCGAGCATCGTGCCTCTATTGAGGGGCCAAATACCAACGTTCCGGATGACCTGCTTCGCGTTGCGATTGGTTTAGAGGACGAAGAGGACTTGTTTGCGGATCTGGCACAAGCGCTCGACTTCCCTTCCCGCGATTTGTGAATAAACTCTGAAACCGAGGGCTGCCTTCGGCGAGGCCCGAAGGCATTTCCGGTGAAAAAGGTCAACGCGCGCGAGCTGGAAGCGATCTCATGGAACTCGCCGAAAGGCACCTTCGGCGGTTACGGGTTCCAAATTTCCGAAGCACTCGGCCGCCAGCCCCAATCGACCGATCTCATGCTGCGCCACCCGTTCGACGTTGAAATCCTTCACGTCCCGGCCGGCAAGCTCGCTTACCCATTTCACTCCCACGGCTTGCAATGGGAGTTCTACTATGTCCTATCGGGGAGCGGCGAAGTGCGCGACGATGACGGGACCACAGCGGTCGAGCGGGGCGATGCGTTCTTGTTCAAACCCGGCGAGGCGCATCAGATCGCAAACCGGACGCGACGACGAACTGGTGATCGTCGTCGTCGCCGACAATCCGTTGAACGAGTCGACGCATTATCCGGATAGCGACAAGTGGATCGTCCGCTCGCCGGAACGCCGCGTCGTGCGTGCGAGCGACGACGACTATTTTGCCGGCGAGGAGTAATCGCTAGCCGCGGCCGCGGCTCTGAACGCTTAGGATTTCACGCACGTTCCATTGTAACTGGGCTTCATGGTTCCGGTCGAATCGTCTTCGCCGAGGTCGTTAAACTTCGTCAACCCGTACATCGTGTACGTGTCGCGGATGTGCATGCTCTTGCCGGTGCTCGTGTCAAAGATCAATCCCGTCCAGATCATTTTCTTTCCAGGCCGTTCCGTAGATTCGTTGCCGATGCTGGCCCCGGGATATGCCCAGGAGAACCACCACGTGCCGGTCTTGGACACGTACGAGAGAAAGCCGTACTGGTCGTATCCCTTGCCCGTATAACGCCAAATGATCGCGCCGGTGGTGCTGCTGCGCGTGGCCGTCAGCATCTGAACTGCCGGCCCGGCGATTGCGCTCGGCATGGTGTTTTTGCAGCTCCAGGCGCCGATCATCCAATCAAAGGCATGCGAGCCCATACCTGCACTCGACATCATCGATGACTGCGCCCACGCGGCGCCCGGAACAGCGAAAAGCCCGGCGATCGCACACAGAACGAAAAGCTTGCTCACAATAAACCTCCTAAGAAGCGCGCTGACGGTCAGTTCAGTTCTTCGACGCGGATTTCATTCACCGGCCGCGCCCATCAACGATAGAGGCCGTGGAGAGCGAATAAGGGAACGACGCCGATACCTCTTCACTTCTTATGAAAGGAGCTGCGAACGTGGCGAAAGTCGTCGTTGTCGCGAAGTGCAAGGACCAGGCTAAATGGGAAGCGGGATTCAAGACACACGCCCAGTTATTCAGAAGCGAGTACGCCGTCACCAAGCCGGTCAGCTACGGCTTGGGCGACGACAATCACGTCGTCGCCTGCTTTGAGTCCGATGATTTGGCCAAGGCCATGAAGGCCATAGAGTCTCCAGCGACCGCCGAAGCGATGGAGTCTGACGGACTGGTACGAGATACCGTCAACGTCTTCGTTCTCGACAAGGAGCTTCGGGTCTAAGCTTCATTACCGCCTGCTCTAAGAGACTCGCTATGAACCGAGCCTCTCAGTAGGATCAACGAGCTGCAGTGCTGCGTGGAAGACTCGTTGCGAGCGCATTTTCGTCGATGGCGTAGTAAGTGTTTTGAGCGGCGCCGGTCGTAGCGCCATCCAAGAACCCCGACAGAGCATCTACCGATGGAACTTCCCAAAGGCAAAAAGCCTTGGTACCGTCGGCGGATGTGACGCTAGAATGCAGCGTGAATTCGGGCGGGGGCCCTTCCTTCGCGAACTCGGCTAAGCCCTGGGCCCAAGCGCCCTTATCGCTAATATCATGAACCACTTGTACAAACATGGAGTACTCCTCTGGCTACAGTAGCTAGCACGAACCAGTATCGTTCCACGCGTTGCGCTTGTTTGTCTGAAAACTCCTCCAACAGGCGAACGCATCCACGGTTGGAAATTTAAATATTGAGCGTCTTCACGATTGGGGTGTACGGGTCGGCGGAGCGGACCTTTTTCGACACGCTCGAAGACGCCCGGGTCGATATGCTCCTCGATGTGCGCAGGCGACGCGCGGCGCGCGGTTCGCGCTATGCGTTTGCGAATAAAAACCGCTTGATGCGCGAACTGGCGCGGCGCGGCATCGCGTACCGCCACCTTCTCGGTCTCGCGCCGGATAACCCGACGCGGGCGATACAGTATGAGGTCGATGCGCGCGAAAAGCGCCCACAGTCCCAGCGGCTCGCGCTGGCGCCCGCCTACGTAGCGCGCTACGTCAATGACACGCTCGATCGTTTCGACTTCACGGCACTCGCAGACGAGCTGCACGATGTGCGGGCGCCGGTGCTCTTTTGTCTCGAACGCCTACCGGACGCGTGCCATCGCAGCCTTGTCGCACCTCGACTCGCACGCGCGCTCGGCACCGCCGAAATCGTTCATCTCATCGTGCAAAGCGCATCGGCTAGCGCGAGCCGCTGACGATGCGGGCGGTCTTGATATAATCCAGTCGCGGGAATTCCTTCTCTAGATACGCATTGCCCTGAACTTGGATCAGCCTCTGATCGGGCTGTTCCCCGTAGCCGGAGTAGATGTGGTAGACCGCCTGCATGCCGCTCGCAACCCGGCCGATTGGAGCGAACCCCATTGCGTCGAGTCTGGCATTATCGCCTAGACTAATAAAAACGTGGGTCGTGCGGCTGTTCGGCTCTCCGGTTGCAGCAAACGCCATGGTCCCGCGCGTATTCGACGCCTTGACGGCGTCGTCGGGGATGGTGATGTCCCACTTCTTGGTAACGGCAGGAGCGGCTGCCGCACCCCACTGGACCACGAACCCGGGAACCACGCGGTAAAAGCGGGCGCCGTCGAAATATTTGGCCTTAACGAGGTCGTAAAAGCGTTTGGCACCGTTCGGCGCTAGAGCACGATCTACGTCGATGACGATTGGTCCCTGACTCGTGTCGAGCAAGACGCGGTACTTTTCGGAGACCGCACTTTGCGCAGACTGCTTTGCAGGGCTAGCGCAGCCGGCCAACGCGAGCCCCACGGCGACGCCGATTAAGAGCTTTTTCACTATGAGCATTTCGACCGGACGGTGGCGGATCACATGCCAAGAGTCGTCGTGCGGACGCACGAAGCCACGATTGGGCGGGGCCGAGGCCGAGGCCAGTCAGCCATCGTAGGACGATCCAACCTCCTGCGCAACGCGGCGCGGATCCTCGAAGAGTCTGGCAAAGACGGCCCCGAAGATGAAGCCACCGACGTGAGCCAAGTACGCGACGCCGCCTGTCTGCGCGCTCGCAATCGAACCCGCGTTCCAAAGCTGCAAGAGAAACCATGCGCCAATCAAAAGCGCGGCCGAAATGTACGTCACGCGCACAAAGACGAAAATAACCAAAAGCGACCGAATCGTATCGCGTGGAAATGTTACTAAGAATCCGCCCATAACCGCTGCGATCGCGCCGCTCGCGCCGAGGTTGGGAACCGTGGAGTGTGGATCGAACGCGACCTGGGCGAGCATCGCTGCTATCCCGCCTACGAGATAAAAAACCGCATAACGCGACGGCCCCATTGCATCCTCGATCTCCGGCCCAAACGCCCACAGGAAGACCATATTGCCGAGTATATGCGACCAGCTCGCGTGCATGAACATCGCCGTCAGGATCGTGATCAGATGATGCCCCGATGAAACCTCCGCCGGTACCAGCGACCATTTGGAAACAAACGCATCGCCGTTTATGAGCTCGAGCACAAAGACGATGAAATTGATAATAATGATCGAGAGCGTGACGATCGGAAAATGAATCGGGCGCCGCGACACATCGGTTAACGGAATCATGCCAGATACCCCTGATTGGCAAGCGTTGCGCTGGTGAAAGCCCTCGAAGGAGTGAATGAACGAACGGCGAGAAACCCTCGTTCCCGGAAGCGTGATCTGACCCTGCCCATGGCTTTGACGATCGCGCAGCGCGCTTTGATGAGGTCAGAGAAATGAAGAAACGCATACTTGGGAACGAGAAACTCGAAGTCTCAGAGATCGGGCTCGGCTGCATGGGGATGAGCCAAAGCTACCCGCCCTTCCCCGACAAGCAGCAGATGGTCGCTCTCATTCGGTCTGCCGTGGATCGCGGCGTTACGTTCTTCGATACCGCTGAGGTGTACGGGCCTTTTACGAACGAAGAACTTGTCGGCGACGCTCTGGCCCCATGCCGAGGGGAAGTCGTAATCGCTACCAAGTTCGGATTCAAGTTCGATGCCGACGGGAAGCAGATTGGGGTCGATAGCCGGCCGGAACACATCAAGCAAGCTGTAGACGGATCGCTCAAGCGCCTAAAGACCGACGTCATCGATCTGCTGTATCAACACCGCGTCGATCCGCAGGTGCCGATCGAAGAGGTGGCCGGCGCGGTGAAGGAACTGATCGCGCAAGGCAAAGTGAAGCACTTCGGCCTCTCGGAAGCCGGAGCACGTACGATCCGCCGCGCCCATGCCGTACATCCGGTGACCGCGCTCCAAAGCGAATATTCGCTTTGGACAAGGACTCCCGAAGCGGAAATATTGCCGACGCTAGAAGAGTTGGGGATCGGGTTCGTCGCCTTCAGTCCGCTGGGCAAGGGCTTCCTCACCGGCAAGATGGACGAAGCGACAACGTTTGAAAGCTCGGACTTCCGGAACACACTACCTCGCTTTGAGCCGGAGAATCGCAAAGCGAATCGGGCCTTCGTCGAGCTCCTCGCCGAAGTCGGAGCGCGTAAAGGCGCAACTCCCGCTCAGATCGCGCTGGCATGGCTGCTCGCGCAAAAACCGTGGATCGTCCCGATACCCGGTACGAAGAAGCTCGACCGCCTTGAGGAAAACCTCGGTGCCGCCGCGGTCGAACTTACGCCCGACGATCTCTTCGAAATCGATCGCGCCGCTTCAAAAATTACGGTGCAAGGCGCGCGGTATCCCGAACGGTTGGAGCGCATGACCGGACTTTAAAGTTTAGACGAAGGAATCTGAAATGGAAATCACACGCGCGGGTTCACAGCCCAGTCAAAAAGGACCACAGGAGTATTTTACCGGCACTGTACGCATCGACCCGCTCTTTCAAGCTAAAGATCCGGCCCGCGCGCTTGCCTCGCATGTAACGTTCGAGCCACGCGCTCGAACGGCGTGGCATACGCATCCGCTCGGCCAGACCTTGATCGTTACCGCCGGCTGTGGTCGCGTGCAACACTGGGGCGGCCCGATTGAAGAAATTCGGCCGGGCGACGTGGTCTCCATTGCACCCGGTGAGAAACATTGGCATGGGGCCACACCGACTACCGCCATGACTCACATCGCAATTCAAGAACAGCTCGACGGCAAGGTCGTGGATTGGCTGGAAAAGGTCACCGATGACGAGTATGGGCCTTAATTTTGCTCGGCTAGGCGTGAGAAGATGCGATCCTCAGTAAATGGCAGGCTGGTAAAACGTACGCCGGTGGCGGCGCGTAGCGCGTTGCCAATTGCCGGCGCCACGGGATTGTTGGTGTTCTCAGCGATCGACTTCGATCCGAGAGGCCCAAGTTTGTCGTACGTGTCGGCGTAGAAGACGTCGGTCTCCGGCGCATCGGCAATTGCCGGGATACGATAGTTTCGCAACGTGGGATTAATGACGGCGCCGGCGTCGTTGTAAACCATCTTTTCTTGCAGGGCGTAGCCCACGCCCATAACGACGCCTCCGACGACCTGTCCCCGCAGTTGATTCGGGTTCATGACGACTCCGGCGTCGACCGCCTCAACGCTATAGAGTATGACGATCTCACCGGTCGTCCGATGCACGGCCAGGCGCACGCCGTAGGCCATGAACGCTACCGTCCGCGGAGAACCGTAGGCTTTGCGAAAGGCCGTGAATTCCATATTCTCTTTGATGCCTGCGGCGCGAAGTTCCGTCAACGCTATCTTGCGGCGGCCGCAGACGACAAAATCGTTTTCGAGGCGGCAACGTTCGATCGCCTCGCCGGTGGTCCGGCTGGCGTAGCCGAGGATCTTCTCACGCAACGCGACCGCCGCATTTTCCACCGCCTTGGTTGGGACCATCATTCCGACGCTTGCGAAGGTGCCGCTATCGTACGGCGTCTTGTCAGTATCGGCGTTGAGCAAGGTCACGCGCGAGGTCGGACAACCCATGATCTGTGCGACGACCTGCTGCTGCGCAGTAACGAGCCCATTGCCAATCTCGGTCGAGCCGACAGTGAAATGGTACGACCCGTCCTCGAGCAATTCTACTTCGGAACCAGAGCGCTGTTCCGTCGGCGGCACGCAATCGAGCATCGAGAGCGCCGCCCCGCTGCCTTCGAGCCAATCATCCCCGTCGGGTTTGGCATGGCCGCGTCCGCTATGCAGCGCCTTTTCCACGGCGTCGATGCACTGATCCAAGCCGTAACTGCCCATCGTGAGGTCGGTCGCCTCCCGCCACGCCGACTCCATGTTGTCGTGAGGACCCACGACGTTCTTGCGGCGGAACTCGATCGGATCGATCCGCAGCATTCGCGCCAGCTCGTCGACCGCCGATTCGATCGCAAAAGTGGTCTGCGAGGTTCCATAGCCGCGGAAGCCGCCGCCGCACTGCAGATTCGTATACACCGCATAGCCGTCGCCTTTTTTGTTCGGGCACTTGTAAATGGCCCACGGTCCCGACATGCCGTTCGCGAGCGTCTCGCCGCCGTGATTGCCATATGCGCCCGTATTCGACACGACCCGATACGCAATGGCGGTAATCGTTCCGTCTTTGGTCGCGCCGATCTTCACCTGCGTCTTCATCGGATGCTTCGTCGTCGCTCCGATGAACTGTTCCTCGCGGGTGAACTCCCACATCACCGGACGTCCGGTTTTAAGTGTGGCGAGCAACGGCAGATCTTCGCTCATCATGTCTTGCTTGCCGCCGAAACCGCCGCCGACGCGCTCCGCGAAGACGTGAACGTCGGCAAGGTTGAGTCCGAAGATGAAGCAGAGTTTGGATTGGACGATGAACGGGCCTTGGACGCTCGTGCGAATGTGATACCGGCCGTCATCCCCCCGCCAACTGATTGACTGCATCGTCTCGAGATGCACGTGCTGTTGACGCGGGGCGTAGTAGGTGTCCTCATAAATCGCGTCGGCCGCTGCGAAGCCCTTTTGTACGCTGCCGATCTCGCCGTGAAGCTCGAGAAAGATGTTTTGCTCGGGGTGCATGGCGCGCGAGAACTTGCCTTTATCGTGAAGCTGCGGTGCACCGGGCAGCATCGCTTCCTCGGGATCGAAGACGGCCGGAAGGATCTCGTACTCCACCTCGAGCTTGCGGCAGCCTTCCTCCGCGGCGGCCTCGCTATCGGCAACGACGGCGGCGATGCGCTGGCCCACGAAGCGCGCGACGTTGTCGAGCACGTAGGTATCGTCGGGATCGACCCGATTATCTTCGTGAATCGCCGTCGTGTAGAGCTTGCGGGGGACGTCTTCCCACGTAAAGACGTCCACGACGCCCGCCACGGCGAGCGCCTTCGACTTGTCAATCGATTTGATGCGCGCGTGCGCGTGGGGCGAGCGCAGCACCTTGAGGTGGAGCATCCCCTCGAGCGGCGGGACGTCGGTCGTATACCGCGCTTTACCAGTGACGATGTCGCGAGCGAACGGATTGGGAACGCTCTCGCCCGTCGACTTGCCGGCTTGGTCGAGCGCGACGTTTTTCTTGCCCGCGAAGGCATCGCGAATCGAGCCATAGCCCGTGCACCGGCAAAGATTACCTTTGAGCGATTGCGGGAGATCCTGTTTCTGTTTCTCGGTCAACGCAGCGCCGGTCATGATCATGCCGGCCGCGCAGTAGCCGCACTGGAAGGCCTGTGCATCGAGAAAGGCTTGCTGCATCGGATGAAGTGTACCGTCGGGTTTCGCAAGCCCCTCGATCGTAGTGACGCTACGGCCTTGCGCGCGGAAGGCCGGATAGAGACAGCTATGCACCGGTTTGCCGTCGACCCAAACGGTGCAAGCACCGCAATCTCCGGCGTCGCAGCCCTTCTTGACTCCGTACCAGCCGAGATCGCGTATGAAAGTGCGCAAGCATTGTCCGGGTTCCGGCGTCGACGCGTACGCTTTTCCATTAACCTCGAAACTCACGGCCCGAAGAGCTCCTCGCAGATCTCGCGCGCGAAATAAAAGGTAAGATGTCGACGGTGTTTCGGCGACCCGTGCACGTCGTCGAGATAAAGATCGGGCGGGATCGCGACATCGATCGCCTCGCGCACGTCACGCCCAGTGGGTTGGCCCTGCAAGCGCAGTTGGACCGGCCGCACCGTCGCCGCCGTCACGGTCAAGAGCAGCTCGTCCGCTGCTCGCGTGCCGATCAGCAGCACCGAGGATCGCCCCAGATGTGTGAGCGAGGCTCGCCGGAACGCGTGCCGACTCTGGAGCGCGCTTGCCGGTAGGTGAATGCTGCGCAGTAGCTCGCCAGGGCCAAGCACGTTGGCGTGATTGCCGGTAACGAAATCGGCGGCTGCGACGCGACGCGGCGCGGCATCGCGCGGCCAGAGTTCGTAGACTCCCTCCAGCGCTACCGTGAGAGAGATCATCGGGCCCGCCGGCAGCGACATTGCGATGTTTCCGCCGATCGTCGCCTCGTTCCAGATCTTAAACGACGAAAGGAACGACCGGCAGCACTCTGAGATGAGCGATGCCGCGATCCATTGCTTGGGCGCTTCGAATGCATACAGCTCGGCGATTCGGCAGGTCGCGGCGATTTCGAGTCCTGTGTCGCTGGCGGTTAGCGCCGGCCAGCGGAGCGTCTCGAGATCGATCAGGGTATCGGTGTGAACTTGCGGCTCCGAAAAAAGCCACGTTCCGCCGGCAAGCCATGCATAGCCGTCACGCCAACGGCGGATTTCGTCGGCCGACGCCGGCCGTTTTACTTCGGTTATCGTATTAAGGTTCATGGCCTAGCTTCGCATGTCTAAATGAGGAGCCGCCACAACACCGCAAGTTCGACGATGTAGCAGGCGATCAGAAGCAGTGGGCTCGTAAGCACGAGCCAGCGCGGTTGATTTTCGGGGAAGAGCCAGCCGTGGAAGCTGCGAATGGCCAGCGGCATCAGAGGCCACGTCGTGAGTCCCACGCTAATCGAGTTGCCTATGAAGGTACCCAACGCGGGATTGAGCCCGCGCAGATGTGGATTGAGAAATTTCAGCTCGAGCATCACGACCGGAAAGAGCGTCAACAATACGAGCGTCGCCGTCTTCCACATGTTCGGCGGCTTCCCGGTCGCGGGATCCGTCGGCACCCAACCTGGAAACGACGTATCGACGCGCTGAGCGTGGAAGCCCTCAATGAGGTCTTCACTCTCCTTGAGCAGTGCGGCGCGCTGCGGCGAATCGAGCCAGCCGTTGAGATTCTCGAGTGAGTTGAAGCGAAGCACCGTCGTCCAGCCGGTCTCTTTCTGATGCGGCGGCTCGACAAACGAGCCGAGATAGCCGGGAAAAGTCTCTTGAACCTTCTGAATCCGGTCGGCGAAAGCGCGGTACGCCTCCTCATTCCCCGCCTTGATATGGGTAATGATCACTTCGGTCGCACTACGCTGCACGTAGTATTCCATTGCCGCCTCGCCGGCAAGCTGCATGACGAGGCCGCCTTCGACCAGCGGCGCAGCATCGGCGATCAACTCGCGGTTTTTAGCGCCGTGACGCCATTGCCTCAACGCTTCGACTGAAGCGAAGCGTCCGACCGCTACCGCCTCCACTTGGTCCACCGACGGCGGCCAGAACTCAAAGCTCGTCGCTCCCGGTGAAGCCAGCATCGCCGTCTGATAGCGCGCGTGCCACTGACCGAACTCCGTTTCTTTTCCCTCGCAGACCCGCGCGCAGAGAATAAGGTTCGAAGGCGTTTCGGAAGCGCTCAAGGGTGCGAGGGCTGTTCTATCGAGCCCGGACCCGCGTCCATGCGATGATCGACCCGACGATTGACGTTCATATATGGCGAGCCTCGGCGGCAGCGATGCTCCCGCCCGCCGGCGCAATCACGCCTATGGCAAGCAGCGCCGAAAGCGCGCGGCGGGAAAACGAGCACGCATGGAAACGTCCCTCCTGCGTACGGGTAGTTAAGGGCTAACCGACCAGGACCCTGCTAGGTTTTTCTGACCCTTGACCGCACAAACACGGCAGCGATCTGATGAACCAGCTTCATTTTTGGGCGTCGTTTTGGCTTGTTGTATGCACGCTTTCCGGAGAAATTCGATTTACGGTTCCGGCGTTACGTTTTTTGGCGGCGCTTATGATCCAGCACAGTGACCGGCGCGACCGGCTTGGAGAGGGAAGCGACTAATTCGGCGCGGCTCTTGACGTTGAAGGTCGTAAAGAGCTCGGATACTTGATTGCGCACGGTGTTCGGACTGCGACCCAGTGCGTTCGCGACTTCCGAGTTGCTCATGCCGGCACGAACGAGTTCGAGCACCTGCCGCCTTGCAGGCGTGACCCGATCGAGGCGCAGCACTGAGGTATTGGGTGCTTGCCCGACGCGGCGTGCAATCCAGCTCTTCGGCCATGGCTCGATCTTGCGAGCGGCGTGTTCTACCCAGCGCTGATCGTGCGTGACTTCGTAAAGTGCTAAAGCGCAGAGCGCGGCACGCCATCCATACTCGAAGCCTTCGAAGATGGACCAGGCTTCTTCGAGCGATGCCTTCGCCACTTCGACGTCGCCGATTCCCAGCCACGCGACGCCCTGCGTATAAGCTTCGAATCCTCTGACTCGCGGATCCGTTCCGTAAGAGAGGATCGGAGTGACCGATGCCGAGAGCGTCCGGTAGCGGGCGAGATACTGTTCCGCCACGGCGGGATCGTCGTGCGCAAAGAGTTGCGCGAGCACGAGCAACGCCGAGCGCTCTTCGCCGCTAACCTCGTTCCAAGAGACCCGCTGGGCGATTTCGTGAGCCTCGTGAAGCTGTTCGGTCGCAAAGGCAACCTCGCCCGTACTCTTTGCGAGCAAAGCTCGATCGAGAAGACAGATGACGCTCCAGTGTTTGGAGGGAGCGAGAGGCGCCGCTTTCTTAAAGCCAGTGAAGGCGGCAAGCTCGTTGCCGTTGAGCTCGTCGATTGCCGCGAGGAAGCGCGTGATCTGGAAACGCTCGAGTCGCAAACCCGACGTCCAAGGGAGCGATCCGAAGATGCTCCGAACGCGGTTGGCGACATCGTGGAGAGGCAACTCGCAGCAGAGCAGCGCGAGCGTAAAGAGTGCGTTAGCTCTAAGGTATTGATCCGGCATCTCGGCGTCATCGAGATCGTCGAGCGCTACCTGCAGCTCGTCGACTTGGCGCAGAATCTGCCCGCGGCGCAGCGCAATCCAGGAAAGCAAGATCCGTGACCGTGCGCGCTTATTCGGATCCAAGGCGACCAGCTGGCTAGCCACGGCCTCTTCGGCTTCCTGATATTCTTGCTTCATCCAGGCGATGACGCCCTTGTAATAGAGCGCTTCGTCATGCCACGGGTCGTCGAGCGACGAATCGCGGATCGCCCGTTCGATAAACCTTTGGCCGCCCGCGTAATCTCTCGTCAACCCCAAGGCGACGCCGAGCAGAACGTGACGAGCAACGTGCATCTCCTCGGGCAGTTTCGAAAGATCCGACAGCGAGCCGATGATATCGAGGTATCGACTCTCCCGCAGCGCGAGGCGCGCTGCGGGAAGGATGACGTCGAAATCATCGCCGGCAGAAACGAGCTCACGGCAGCGGTCAAAATCCGCAGCCAAGAAGGCATTTTCGAAGCCCTCGCTATCAAAGTTCGGGCGGCTCAGTGTGGCGCTGTTCAAGATAATTCCTTTATGTATGCAAGCAGAACCCGCCATGACTCTAAGGGCGCTCTCTGACGCGGCCCCTGGATCTGGCTCGTAGACTCCGAGTATCATGACACGATCCCATCGAGGCTGCAACCAAAATCGCACCATCGGCACGAATTCTAACCGAACGTTTCGATGCTGTTGAGGGCCGTTAACCTAGAATTCCATTGAGAACCCCCCACGCTGAGGGATGCCGCTGGTGCTTAAGCGGCCCAGCAGGCCTTCTTCCTGTCGTGCGCCGGGGGCCGGGACGGCTGGAGCGTCGAGGATTACGCTGGGCTCGAAATGAAGGTCCAGACCCTCGAAAGCCACGGAACGGCTCTCCCGGGCAAGGCCTTTCTCCCTGCGGTGTAAGGAGATAAATGACTAGACAGCACGTGGCTCGACCACTCTTGCAGTTGACGATTGCCGTCGCGGTGAGTGGATGTGCGCAAGGTTCGCCCGTTACGCCGACGCAGTCGCAGTTCGGCACGCCGCAGAGGGTAGCCGCGCCGGAGGCTCATTTCTACGGCAATGATGCGATGTATTCGACTCGGCCCGCCGACAACGAGGCCGTCGTCTACACGCGCAACCAGAACGGCTTCGCGCTGACGCGCTACGAGACGCTGACCTCCGGTTTCTCGGCCCCGATGGGTACGGTGACGACAGCCGACGGCCGCTGGTACATCGCGAATTCGGGCGATTCAAACGTCTTGGTCTATCGCACGACGCGTAACGGGCCCGAGGGCCCCGAGGCAACGCTCAGTGACGATAAAGAGGTGCCGGTCAACGTAGCGGTAGCTCCCAGCCGCCAGATCGTCGCGGTTTCGAACGGCTCAACCGTTGCAAACGGCGCCGGAAGCTTGAGCGTCTATCTGAACGGACGAAACGAGCCTTCGCGCACGCTTACCTATGGAAGCGATCCGATTCAAGGAGAAGGAATCGCAATCGATTCAAACGGCAACTGTTACTGGAGCTTCAACGATCCCAAGACATTGACAGGATCGATCGTGAGGTTCGCCGGTTGCAACGGCGGCGGCACGCTCTTCAAATCCCGAATCTTGAAGGCCGGCGGACTGGCCTTCGACCCGAGTGGCAATCTCTATTACGTGGATCAGCTGGCCGGGATCTATAAATGCAGTGGTCCGTCGTCGTGCACCATCTTTACGCCCATCGGCGGCTCCGGCGGCCTCGTCGTTCCGACGAACATAAACTTCGATAACAATTCGCCCGCCAATCTTTGGGTCGCCGACGCCGGCGGATATATCGAGGCGATAAACGTCGCCGGCTCAATTGTTTACACGCTCAAGGCAGTAGACGGAGTGACGGATCCGCCGATCGGAATTGCGCCCGTCCCAGGCAGCTAGAGGGCGCAAGCGCAACCATCGCGATTGGCTTTGCGAGACGCGGCGGGGATCGCCGAGCTAGCCGCCCTTCTTAAGAAGCTTCGGGTAAAAGCGGGTCTCTCGCAGCAGACGCTTGCCGAGCGAGCGCTCATTAGCGTGCAAGCCGTCAGCGCTTTAGAGCGCGGATATCGCAAGGCGCCGTACCGAGCGACGCTGGACCGCATCGCTGATGCGCTCGCGCTGTCAGAGGAAGAGCGGCAGACGCTCGAGCAATCCGCCCGGCGTTCGCGCGGCCCGCGCCTAGTCGAGCAAGATCTACCTGCCCACAATCTGCCGCGACAGCTTACATCGTTCCTCGGCCGCGACGAAGTCGTTCAAGAGATCGCCGATCTCGTCGAAAGGGCGCCATTGGTCAGCATCGTCGGAACCGGCGGAGCCGGAAAAACGCGCGCTGCCGTTGAGGTTGGAATGCGATCCTTAAACCGATTCCCACACGGAGTCTGGTTCGTCGAGCTCGCACCACTCAACGATCCTGCCTTGGTTCCGCACGCTCTTGCGGGAGCGTTGCGCGTTCAAGAATCGCCCACGCGATCGCTGCTCGAAACGCTCTTTGCCTATCTCGCGCAGAGACGACTGTTAATCATTCTCGACAATTGCGAACACATCATATCGGCAGCGCGGGCGGTGGCAGGATCGTTGCTGCGCGAATGCCCGAGCGTCGCTTTGCTGGCGACGAGTCGCGAGGTCCTCAGCATCACCGGCGAGCGAACCTATCGAATCCCCTCCCTCGCCGTTCCCGAGCAAAGCCGGCCGTCGCCCGACGAGGCCGTGAAGTACGGCGCGGTCGCGCTCTTTGCGGATCGGGTGCGCGCCGCCGATTCGCGCTTTGAGGTGACTGCAGAGAACGTGAAACCCGTCGTCGAGATCTGCCGGCGGCTCGACGGCTTACCCCTTGCCCTCGAACTTGCGGCCGCGCGCGCGAGCGTGCTGTCACCGCGAGAGATCTTCGATCGTCTCGATCGAGTCTTTGACGTGCTAATCGGAGGGCGGCAAGCGTCAGTCCCGCGTCACGCAACGATGCGCGCAGTGATCGATTGGAGTTACGAGCTCCTCTCCTCTCAGGCGCAACTTCTCTTCGATCGCCTCGCCATATTCGGTGGCGGATTCTCGCTGGACACGGCTACGACGGTCTGTGCGGACGAAAACATTCCGCGACAAGACGTATTAGAGTCGCTCTCATCGCTCGTCGCCCAATCGCTCGTCATGGTCGACTTCGCACACGGCAGCGCTCGT
This sequence comes from Vulcanimicrobiota bacterium, assembly GCA_963719905.1. GTDB lineage: Bacteria > Vulcanimicrobiota > Vulcanimicrobiia > Vulcanimicrobiales > Vulcanimicrobiaceae > Cybelea. The sequence goes on along the minus strand of CAVRDR010000002.1, from coordinate 114,231 downwards.
TATCATTTGCTCGAGGCCACGAGACAATACGCATTGGAGAAGCTGGCGAAGCGGGGCGAACGACATGCGCTAGCGCATCGCCACGCGCTCGCGCTTCTTCAGGTTGCCGTGCGGCTCGATCGGGATTGGTACGGCGCTCCCGAGCGTTCGTGGTTCCGCGAAGCCGAGGCCGAACTCGACAATTTCCGCGCCGCACTCGGATGGTCGCTCGGAGAACGTAGCGATTTGCGCTCCGGATGCCTTCTTGCCGGAGCGCTTGCACGGCTGTGGTATTCGCTGTCTCCAGTCGAAGGGCGACGCTGGGTTCGTTTGGCGATAGACTCGATTACCGAAAAAACTCGCGCGGACGAACTCGCTCAACTCTACATCGCCGATGCGGAACTCTCTGGCGCGCTCGGTGAATCGGCGGCATCACTTGCCTCGGCGGAACAAGCGTTAGGGCTGCGTTCCATGCTCGACGATTTGCAGGTGGCCCGAGCCGAGCACGCCGCCGGAAGCGCGCTTGCTGCTATTGGAAAAGGCACAAAGGGTGAAGCGCTTCTGCAGAAAGCGCTGGCTGCTGCCGAACGACTTGGGAATCTGCGCCTACAGGCGTTAGCATTGAGTGATCTCGGAACCGCTCGGTCGCGTCGCGGTGACGTCGATGGCGCTCGCCGATTCTACGCTGAAGCGCTCGCGCGTTATGTTTCGCTTGGTCTTGAGAGGCCGGCAGCGTCGATCGCCGGGCATCTTGCCGAAGTCGAATTTGCGGCGGGCGATCCGGCTGCCGCTTTGCATCGAGCCGAAGAGGCTCGTGCCGGCCATGAAGCGACCCGAAATCGCCGCTCGGAGGCGGCCGATTTAAGCAACATGGCGGCATATCTCGTAGCGCTCGATTGTTTTGACGATGCCCGCGCCTATGCATCACACGCGCTGGAGGCGGCACGCGATGTTCGCGCACCGGTGCTGACGGCATTCGTTCTCCAGCACGTCGCCGCCATAGCAGCGTTACGGCGCGGCTCGGACGAGTCTCAGTCGGCAAAAAAGCTGGAACGCGGGGCGATGCTGCTTGGCTTCGTCGAGACGCGCCTGAGATCGCTTGGGGCCCGCCGCGACTACACGGAACGGCAAGAGTGCGAGCGCGCGGTCGCCGGCGCTTCGGAGCGCCCTCGGAGGACGACTGGACGATCTTATGGCGCTCGGCGCGCAGTGGAGCGAAGAGGGCGCTGCCGCCATCGCTCTGGAGCTGTAAAGCCGTCGGCGCCCCGACTCACACACTTTCCTGACACAGTAGCGGCTGTATATCGCATTGGGCGACTCCAGGTTGGTAGGCTAACCCGGATGCACGCTGACCTCAGCGGCGTGCGCATCCGCCGCTGCTTAATCCAATGAGGAGTCTAAATGAAGAAGTTGCTACTGTTGTGCGCCGGCCTGGCCGTAGGACTTTGGACGGCATCGTGTTCCGGAAACGGTACGTCGCCCTTGCCGCCCAGCCTATCGAGCCTATCGGGGCCAATTTCGACGGAACACGTTCCGCCGGGCTGGGCCGCTACGGCTACGAAAGCCATTCCGCTTAAAAATTTCCCTACCGCAAGGGTTCCGGTGAACATGCCGATGCGCATCGTGGTCGGCCTGTATATGCGTGACCACGACGGCGCTGCGAAACTCGTTCGCGGTCAACACACCCGCGGCAGTTCCGAGTTTATGCAATGGTTGACTCCGGGCGAGTTTACCGCAAAGTTCGGCCCCACGGCCGGCCAAGCCGCCTCCGTGGCCGACTATCTCAAGAAGGAAGGCTTCACAAAGGTCAGCATCGAGCCGAACCGTTTGATCGTTAGCGCCACCGGCTCCGTTGCGCGCGTCGAGGCCGCGTTTAGCACCTCCATTCGCGGGACCATGGTGAACGGAAAGCAGATCTACGGCAACATCAAGCCGGCTCTCGTGCCTGAAAAGCTTCGCGGAGTCGTGGCCGCTGTGCTCGGCCTGACGAACGACTATCAAATGAACGTCCATCTCATGAAGTCGACGCGTCAAATGGCGCCGATGGCGGCCGGCACGCCTCCGCCCTGTCTCGTGGTGTCGGCCACCAACGTTTGCACGTTCGGTGAATACGGGCCGACGCAGTACCAAATCGCCTACGACGCCCCACAATGCACGACCAAGGATGTTGCGCGACAAGGATACCGCGTCACGCCCGCGTGGGCTAACTGCAGCGGCAGCCTGACATCGGTTGCCATCATGGCCGAAGGCAATGTGAGCCAGGTCGAGACGGATCTACGTACCGCCGAGACGTTCTGGGGGCTTCCAACCGTGCCATACACAGTGAAGAAGGTTGGAGTATCGAGTCCCGATACGTCCGGCCTCGATGAATGGGACTTAGACACGCAGATCTCGAGCGGCTTCGCGGAGACCTTGAAGCACTTGTACGTGTACGACACGACGACGCTCACTGACTCAGACATCGCGCTCGAGTACAGTCACTGGGTCAACGACGATCTCGCGCAAGCGGGCAACTCGTCCTTCGGCACACCCGAAACGCTTGCGTACGCCGACGGATCGATGCTCGTCGACGATGAGGAGCTCAATCAGGCCGCGTCGCAAGGGCAGACGATGTTCGCTTCGACCGGTGACAACGGCTCCGGTTGTCCCGTGATTGCTGCGACAGGCGTGCCCAATACCGGAGTTCCCGTACCATGCTATCCGGCCAGTTCGCCCTACGTCATGGCCGTCGGCGGCACGACGCTCGACACGAACGCCGTCGGTGCGACGGGTCCGTGCACGGATTGCGGGGAGCCGGGAAGCTATTACGGCGAGCACGTGTGGATCGGTACCGGCGGCGGCTACAGCGCGGTTGAGACCGCCGGGTATTGGCAGGACAATGGAATCTGCGGTGCATGCGGTCCGGACGCCATCAGGGGAACGGCCGACATTGCAATGTGCGCCGATAACAACGGTTGCCCCATGTACGTCTTCGTTAGCGGATCGCCCGAAGGCGTCGGTGGAACGAGCCTCTCGTCACCCATGTCGGCGGGACTCTGGGCTCGTCTTGAAACCCACTACACGAACACGTTAGGGTTCGCCCCGCCGGTCTATTACGGCGTATACGGCCACTACGAGCCATGTCCGTTCGGATCTACCGCTTGCGTACCCACAGGCGAGGTCGATACGTCGGCCTTACCGCCGGACACGACCGCTCCTATCGGCGGTTTCCACGACATCCTTCTCGGGTCCAACGGGATCCCGAGCGCCGCAGGGCCGGGATGGGATGAGCCGACGGGTCTTGGCTCCATTGACTACCTCGTGATGCAGGCGGACATCAAAAACTCGATCTACTCGGGTCACTAACTCCGCGGGGGAGGTCGCGACCGGCGGCAGTGGAGGCGGCGCGAAAGCGTCGCCTCCTCGACCAGCGTTTTCATAAATCGGCGAACTAGCCGAGCGGCGATTGCGAGCTATTGGAGTGATGAACCATGTCGACAAAAGTACTGAACACGCTTTTGGTTATGGTGTTAGCCGGATGCGCGGGAAATAATGCCAGTCAGGCCGTCCCGGCAATTAACGGAGGCGTAAGTCAAACGACGATTGCGTCCGGGGCGCGACCCAAGGGGCACAACCTTCAGCAACCGCAGATGGCCGATTGGGATTCGTTCGGTTTCGACCTGCAGCGCACGGGCTACAATCCGTTCGAATCGGCGGTCGGCACGAGCAACGTTGGCTCGCTCCAGAAGGTCTGGAGCTTCAACGTCGGCAGCGCGATGGTCCACGAGCCGGTCTACGCGTACGGCGTCAACGTCGGCGGAACGCTGACGAGCATTTTGTATGCGGGCTCGAGCAAAGGGACGATGTACGCTATCAACGCGCAGACCGGCGGGGTGATCTGGCAAGTGAAAGTCGCGCAACGTTCATACTCGTGCGGAGGTACCGGGAATTTCTCGATCGGCGAGACGCCCGCGATCGATCGCGTCAAGAACCTGATCTATTTTTCCGATGGGCACGACAACGTCTATGCCGCTAACTTAGCGACGGGAGCCGAGGCTACGGGCTGGCCATTGACGATTGCGAGTTGGCAACAGAATTTCATGCACGGCGGGTTCACGTACAATCCCGTCAACGGGTTGCTCTATGCGGTGACCGGCTCGACCTGCGACATCTCGCCATGGTATGGCCGCATCGTCGCCATCAATACGAACGCACCGGCCGTTGTGAACGCGTTCTATACGATGAGCGGCACCAACCAGCAAGGGTCGAGCGGCGGGGGCATATGGGGGCCCGGCGGCGCTTCGATCGATCCGGCCACCAACAACGTCTTCATCGCTACGGGCAATGCCGATAAGCACGGCTCGCAGACGCAGAACGCCAATTATGCGGAGCAGGTAGTCGAGCTGTCCTCGGGGCTGAACACGATACTCGCGAACAACTATCCCGCGAATATTCCAGTGGACGGCCTCAACGATTTCGACTTTGGCGCAACGCCGTTGCTCTTCCAACCTCCCGGCTGCCCGCCGCTGCTCGCGGCAGTGAACAAGTCGGGAATGTTCGAGCTCTACGACCGCGGATCGATCAGCAGCGGCCCGATTCAGAATATTGCGATGTCGGCTCCATCCAATACCGGAAGCTTCGTCGGCGTACCTGCGTACGATCCGGAGACCGGCTATGTGTACGTCGGGCTGCCGTCGACGGAAGGGATCTACCAGCCGGGCGTGGCGGCGTTTAGCATGACGTTGAATTGCACGTTGAATCCCACTCCTGTTTGGAGCGCGAGTTTTGGACCGATCGGCAACCCAGACAACGCCGGCGCCACGTTCGCCGATCTCGATTGCAAACGGCGTCCTGTACATCAGCAACTACACGGGTGATACCGAGTATGCGTTCAACGCGGCAACGGGTGCTCAGTTGTGGAATCAGAAACTGCCTGCCTACGGAAGGATCGGTACGGTGATCGCGAACGGCATGGTCTACGTCAGCTCGTTCGACGGCACGATTACCGCGTGGGCGCCCGCGCCATTGGCTCAAAAACTACGGAAGCGAGCCGATAAGAGCGCCCGTTCCGCGCTCCCGGATTACGGCATGTCCATCCCCGACGGCGTGGGTGGGACGATCGATTTGCGGGGTTCGCGCGCGGGCCTCTCCAACTTCGGCCAATCCGAGCATTGAGTCGTATATCTCCGTAACTCGAGCTCCGGCGTCGACCAGGCGCTCCCGCATCGCGTGAATATCGTCAACTTCGAACGCGGCTCCAATCGACGTTCCCGGCGTCACGCCGAGTTCTTCGCCCGTTCCGTCGAGTGCGAACGTGGCATTGCCAAGATCAATTATCCATTCGTCGTTGAACCACTGGCCCGGTTTTAGTCCGAGGACTTCGCCGTAAAATTTTCTCGCTCGCGGCACGTCGCGAACGTAATAGGCGATAAATGATAGCTCTTTGATCATGGCAGATACTTGTGCTCCATGGATGCCCTCTGCCCCGTGATTGTCTTCACTTCCACGATCGCCACCTCTAAAAAGCTTTCGGACGCCCGCTTTCAATCGGTTTGTCCTTAATTAGCTACCGGTGGTAAAAATCGCTTGACAGCCCTAACGTTTAATATTATTGTTATATAACAATATGGTTAACAGTTCCGGAAACCTCGACGCGGTCTTCTCGGCTCTCGGCGACCCGACCCGAAGGCGAATCGTCGAGCGGCTGGCCCGAGGGCCGTTGTCCGTGGGCGAGATTGCATCGGGCTTCTCCATATCGCAGCCCGCGATCTCAAGGCACGTTCGCGTGCTCGAAGAGTCGGGGCTGCTGGAGCGCCGCGTCTTGGGCCGCGTGCACCGCTGCACGCTCTCGCCGGCCACGATGAAAGCCGCTTCGAGTTGGATCGACAAGCAGCGCAGTTTCTGGAACGCCGCGCTCGATCGCCTCGGCCTCTTCCTTACCGAATTCCCCCACCTCTCCCAAAGGAAAGAAGAAACGATGAAAAATACTGACACGCCGGCCGCCGCTCCGGCACTCGTACTGCGCCGCATCTACGCAGCTCCGCGACAGCGGGTGTTCGATGCGTGGACAAAGCCGGAGCTTGCGATGAAGTTTCTCGGCACGGGCGGCGTCACCGTGGCTGAAGCTCAGATGGACGTCCGACCCGGCGGCTCCTATGACATCGTGATGCTCATGCCGGACGGCGAGCGGTGGAAGGTGCGCGGAACGTACACGCGAGGTTCGGCCGCCCGAGCGGCTCTCCATGACTTGGCGCTGGGAAGAGGACAAGCCGGAAGACGAGCACGACACGCTGCTAACCCTCGAGTTCAACGAGGTGGACGATGGGACTGAGCTCGTGCTGACCCATGAGCGGTTCGCGAGCGTGGAGTCGCGCGACAGTCACGAAAAGGGCTGGGCCGCCATCCTGGAAGAACTCGGCTCGACTCTCGGGGTAGACGAAAAATGATCAGCGACCACAAGACCGCAACGCGAGAAGAGTGGCTCGCTGCCCGGTTGGATCTGCTCAAGGCGGAAAAAGAGTTGACGCGACGTAGCGATGAGCTCGCGCGGCGGCGACAGGAACTGCCCTGGGTCCGAATCGACCAGGATTACCGCTTCGAAACAGACGAGGGCACCGCATCGCTAGCCGATCTCTTCAAAGGACGTTCGCAGCTCCTCGTTTACCACTTCATGTTCGGACCGGATTTCACGGCGGGGTGCCCGTCTTGCTCGTCGATCGCCGACGGCTTCAACGGCGTTGTGGTTCACCTCGCAAATCACGACGTTACGCTCTGCGCGGTCTCGCGAGCACCGCTTACGAAGCTACAGGCGTATAAGAAGCGGATGGGTTGGAGCTTCCCTTGGGCGTCATCATCCGACAGCAACTTCAATTTCGATTTCCAGACGTCGCACACTAAGGAGCAGCAACAGGCCGGAGCCGGCGAATACAACTTCGCCCCGAGCGACATGCGGCCGATGCTGGAGGCCGGCAACGAGAGTTCCTGGTCTGCCCAGTTCGCATCAAGCAGTGGGACGGACGCGCCAACGTACATGCGAGAATTGCCCGGCGTAAGCGCGTTCGTGCTCGAGGATGGCGTGGTATACCACACGTACTCGGCTTACGCACGCGGCGTCGACGGCCTGTGGGGGATGTATCAGTGGCTCGACCGCGCGCCACGCGGGCGAAACGAGGACTTCGAGAGCGCCCCCTGGCTCCAGCGACACGACGAATACGAATGACGTTACGGGGTCGCGGCGGGATCTCCGGAAGCATCCTCGATTGTTGCGATCTGGTCGCCACCGTGAATCACTTCGCGAACGGGCTTTTCGCCCTGTCGGACTGGGTCAGAGACGATCGCGTAATGTTTGTGGCCGTGCCCGTGGTCTTCTGAGGCGTGCAGCACGCCGGCGAGAACGCGGCGGTCTGCTAAAGTTACTCGGACGGCTCTGCCGAGATAGGGTTGAATCTCTTGGTCGGTCATCTTTACTGGATACCCGATTACTAAACAGTTTTAGCGCGTTACGATCAAATCGGAGGCGGGACGGTGGAATTACCCCCCGCCACCGTCGTCCCGTAAAAATTGCCTTCGCCGCCCTGCGTTCGTCCGTAGTAGGAATACGCGCCGTCGGTCCCGCTACCAGAACGGTGCAGCACCGCCGAAGTCAAAACGTTTCATCTACTCGCTCCTTGAGATACCCGCCTCGGCGTTGCGGCTCCAGGTAGGTTGAATCCCGAGTTTGCGGCTTAGGTCTTCCTTTCTCGACGAGCGCTTTTGCTACTTTCAAAGCGATCGCACCGCCTGGAATGATTACATTGAGGGTTTCAGCTCCGAGATCAAAAAGCGTTTCGGGCTTCAAAAGCTTGGCGACCGCAGCCATCGCCGCGCCGGGTTGCGTCTGTAGTTCTCCGGTGATGGCATCGACGGCCACTTCCGCCGACTTGTTCTTTGCCGCCCAAACATATTTGAAGTTGTAGGTGGGCCGCAGGTACAGATCGATGCAGTCGACGTCCACGCGTTCTTCTTTGACCTCATCGGCATCTGGCGGACGAAAGTCCTCTCCCAGAAGCGTTCGAATGACCGATGATGCCCGCACCGTCGGCGCAACGATCTTCGCGCCTTCGGGCGCAAAGTTGTCGAGATTGACGGGAATCGCGGAGACCTTGAGATATGGTTGCGCGTTTATCGGCTGACTGCTCAACGCGTCGAACCAAACCTCTTTTTGCTCGTCGCGCTCGCAGTGCTCGATGACCGGAAGCTCGATACTGCCCGCTGCAACGGCGTAATCGCTTCCGCCCACGGTAACGACAGCTACGTGCGGCGTCTTTATCGGGAGTTTATACGATTCGCCACGATCGTAACGAAAATGGAGATGGGCCTTTGCATGCCACATGGGAAAGAAACAGAGCCCTTGATCCGATATCGCGATGTCTTCCGCTTTAGGGCGGGCAAAGAGCCTCGACAGGGTTCCAAAGGCAGAGACTTTGTACGCGCCGGCGCGCCCGCGTGCTTCCTCTGCCGTAATTACCGGGTCAAAATAGAAAGCACCCTTCTCGGCTATCACGATTTCCATGCGAGTAACGGTTTCAGCGCCGGGGTACGGTCGCCTGTCCGAAAAATGAAGAGGCGATGCAAATGCGTCGCCTCTTCTTGGTTGTTGATTCGCCTTTTTAGCCCGATTAGTACGCGCCGATGCCCTTCGGCGTTCCCCACCCGGCCGGGCCGGAGTAAGTCTTGTACTCATGCGTTCCGGCAGTGCAGAGGTAGGTCGGGCTGCACGTGCCGTCGTTGCCGCTGCTGATGGTCCACAGATCTGCGGAGTGCTGTTTTGTCGTGAGCGTCCAGAACTTTTCGCCGGCGGTTTGTGAGGCAGCGTTGCCCGCGAGTCCGTAAATGCCGGCATTGAGCGGCGAAGATTCGCTCGTACCCCCGACCACGACCCAACCGCCGTATCCGTAACTATCGTATTCGGAGGCACCGCCTTGGTTTGGATTCGCGGCGGCCGATACGTCGTTCTCGGTGCGGAAGCTGCATCCGGGATCGCCCTGCCAGGTCGGCTTGGTTGACGTCGAGCAACCGCCGCCGGTGCCGCTCCATACGGTCTCGTTCCAGCCGCGGCTTGCCTTTTTGTTCGCCTTCAGCGTCGTCCCGCCGATCGCGACAACGGACGCGAGTTGGGCCGGGAAGCCCGTGAAGTATCCGTTATCTCCCGCCGAGGCAAGATAGACGACGCCCGGCGTATCATAGTCGGAGCCAAACCCGCCGCAGCTTCCGCTGCAGCTGCCGCCATAGCTGTTCGAAACGATGTGGGCGCCAAGCGTCACCGCCTCGACTTCGGCTGCGCCGAGATCGCTGAAGCTCGTCGAGTTGGCCTCGATGAGATAAATGGTGCACTTCGGACAGCTCGCGGAGACCATTTCGACGTCGAGATCTTCCTCCAAACCCCAGCCCACATTCCCCGCGGGGTAGTTTGTCGTCTGGCCTGTTTGATTGTACTTCGTAAACTTTGCGGCACCGAGGCCGAACTCGGAGCGATAGGTGTTCAAATCGGACGCAACGTTGGGATTGTCATACGCGTCGACGATTGCGACGATCTGTCCCGCGCCTTTGGTCGTCGGCAACTTGTACGCTGCCTTGAAGTCGGCAGGGTGCAGACCCGGCTCTGAGGCCGCCGGATTCATCTGCGGCACGATGTCGGTGCGCACGAGGGCGAAACACATCGCGGTGCCCGGACCGCATAGGCGCAAGCTTGTCGAACGTTCGGGGGCAATTTAAAATGCCCAGCGTTCGGTGCTTGCGCAGTGGACTGGCCGGTGCTTCCCGGCATTGTCGAAGAGCCGCCATTGCATGCGGCTATTGCGAGCACCGCAACGAGCGGCGCCACAAGCTTAATGGTTGCGCTCACAAAACCTCCTCATTTTCAGTATGAAAAAACTGAGGGTTGGTTAGGCTTCGTTTGAGCTATCCGAGCACCTTCAGCGCAACTGCCGGGATATGAGGCCGCCTGCTAGGCTCTGAGTTTTTTTCAGTCCTCCATCCGAACGCTTTGACCCCTTGTCTCACCGCGTTCATCGCTCTCCGCTGTGATAACGGCAGGGCCCGCGTCCGGCTCGGTTACATGTATGTCGGTCTCGGGCAACGTCAAAGCTTCTGACCTCTCCGACTCCTCCGCTCCGTCGAGCAGAATATCCACCAAACCAGAATAGCCGGCAGGATAAGAGCGGCGAACGGTTGCGATGGCGCCGGTGCTCAAGATCACATAATCGCCTTCGGTAAGGGCATGTTCCATACCGCACTCTTTACCCAGGAATGACCCGCCGATGCCTTCAATTCGTTGATGGCCGGATGTCTTGCTTTCTGATGGTTTCGTTAGCCGATGCTCCCCGTGCATCGGCAAGAGCGGGCTCTAATCGATCGTACAATGGCCGGACTCTATCGAATTCGACTATTTCGAACACACGACGAATGTGAGACGAACCGACTACCAGATGGACCGGAAGCGAACCGCGCTTCGTTCGTTCCGCTTGCATTCTCGCAACCTCGCGGAGACAGCTTGCATCCATATACGTTACCGGAGTCAGATCCAGGATAACGTTCGGGTGAGCGTACGTTGGTTCCAGCAGCCTCGCGAGATCTACGCAACCAGCTAAGTCCCATTCGCTCTGTTCAAAATTCAGAACGAGCGGTTCAGGTCGAGTCATGGGCGTCCTTCGGGCTAATTTGCTCGTAGCGCGCTACGAGGCTTTGCTCCATTCGCATCCCTGAGCGGCGCCGCCGAAAGTAGCGTAGAGGGCTGGAGTCACGTGTTGTGTTCGCCAAGCGAGAGAGTAAGCCTCGTTGCGCCCGGATTGATGCGGGCTGCTTCGAATGTTCGTCGCTTAGCCCTGTGCTATGATGAGCACACTATGGATCGTGTCATCAACATCTGGTCCGACGTTATTTGACCGTTTTGCTATCTCGGCTCAGTTTGGGCCGAAGAAGCGGCGCGAGAATTACGCGCTGATCTGCGTTGGCTTCCCTTCGAAATTCATCCGGAGACGCCGCCGAAGGGGCGCCGAAGCCGTTTCCTCCTGAAGACTGGCCGCAGGTTCGCGCGAGGCTCGAACGTTTTGCTCGAGAGGTCGGGCTTCCAATCGACCCGCCGAAACGTAACGTAAACTCGCGTTTCGCACTCGAGACGGCCGAGCTCGTGCGCGCCAAAAAGGACGACGCCGCGGCCGGCGCCTTTTATCACGACGTTTCGCGCGCGTTCTTCACCGAACACGCCGATATCTCGAAACGCGAGGTCGATCGTCCCGATCGCGCAACGCTTCGGCGTCACCGCTTCAGACGTGGAAGCCGCCTGGCGCGAGCGCCGGTTTTCTCCTACGGTCGATGCGTTCATCGAAGAGGGCCACGCGGCCGGCGTTACCGGCGTTCCGGCCATGGGGTGGCCGCATCGGCGCGCGGTCGTCGGGATGATGCCAGCGGCCGATCTCGTGGTTCGACTGCAAAACGACGCGCCGGGTCACGAACCCCAGCGCGGTTTCAGCAAGCCTGTTTAGCATATTGGGATGGATTTACACGAGCTCGCATTGCAGTTATCGACGATGAGGAGCCGATCCGTTGTTTACTTGCTTCCGAGCTCGAGCTAGCAGGCTTCGCAGTACGGACGGCTCACGACGGCCCTTCCGGGCTCGAAACGGTTCGCGAATGGGACCCATCGCTAATTCTGCTGGACGTCATGATGCCGAAACTGGATGGAATCGCCATGCTGCCGCGCGTCCGAGCGGTCACGCAAGCGCCGATTTTTATTGTAAGCGCAAAGGGCGAAACCGAAGATAAAGTCCTGGGCCTCGAACGCGGCGCAGATCAATACGTGGCCAAGCCGTTCGAGACACCGGAGCTCATCGCTCGAATTCGATCCGCACTACGTCGCCCCCAGCTGGATGCTCCGGAAATACTCACTTACGGCGATCTCCAAATGAATCTTCACGAACGCACCGCCCGGCGCGGCAGCCGCGAGCTTGCGCTGACGGCGCGCGAGTTCGCCCTATTGGCTACTCTCGTACGCGAACCGCGACGGGTCTTCAGTAAAGACGAGCTACTCGATCGGGTCTGGGGCTACGATAGCGACGTAGGTGCAAACTGCGTAGAAACGTTCATCTCGTACCTGCGAGCCAAACTCAACGGAACCCCTGGAAGCGATGCGCTCATCGTAACGCTTCGCGGTGCCGGTTACACACTGCGTCGATAGCGCTTGCGTCTTCCGTCGCTTCGCGGCCGCCTGATTGCATGGTACGTCACGACCGGCGCTTTGGTCGTGCTGGCCTGTGCGGCGTTGACTGCAATCGTAAGCGATGAAGCCTTGTCGTATCAGGCACGCGAAGCAATGCTCTCTGCCGAGCGTCAGGTTCCAACACTCATAGCATCCTATCGAACACATCACACGACGTTGCGGGGCCTCGACGCCTTCCTCACGCAACGGCTGGCTCCGCTGCCGATCGGCACGCATACCGAGGGGCAATCCGCAGTGCGGCACCGCGGCGCGCCGCGCTGGCCAAATCAAAGCTTGCTCGTAAGACTGCTCATGGAGCAGGTTCGCCCCATCGACGTCAACTATGGCGACATGCGAACGGTCATTTACATCGCGCCCTCATTCTACGAACGGTTCGTCTCATATTACCTCGCAGTGATTGCGCTTATCGCCGTGGTGGTGATCTTCGGTGCTTGGCGCATAGCGCTCGTCGTCGCAACGAACTCGCTCGATCCGCTGTTACGCACAACGGCCGCATTGAACCGGTTCGGTAAAGGCGACTTTACACCCGCGGCTGTCTCAACGAACGACACGAGCGAAGTGGGCGAACTGGCGCAAGCTTACAATCGCGCCGTTCGGCAGATTACCCGCGCGCTCGACGACCGAGCGCAAGCGGCCGCGGAAATGCGGCAGTTCGTCGGCGACGCGGGGCATCAACTACGCACGCCTCTGACGGTCATCGTCGGTTACTTAAGCGCCATGGCGGCCCGCGGCCCTCGCGAGTCGGACGCGACGGCGGTAACCAAAATGCTCGCCCAAAGCCGGCGTATGAAAACGCTGATTGACGAACTGATTATGCTCGCCCGACTCGAGCACGTCGCACCGCCGAACAAAGCGCGGTTTGACGTCAACGACGTTGTGCGCGAGCTGCCGCAGGCATTTACGGCAAAAGAGCAAGGGCGGCTGAGGATGGAAATTGCGCAAACGCCGTTAACCGTCCATGCAGCCGCAAGCGAATTACCGAGAAGCGCTGGTAGCGGTAACGGATAACGCGATTAAGTATGGCGGTGACGGTCCGGTGACCATTCGAGCCGCTCGTTGCGTGAACGAGTGCGAAGTCGCCGTCCGGGACTGGGGCCCGGGCTTTTCGGAGATCGACTTCAAATCGGCGTTCGACCGCTTCTTCCGAGGGAGCGCGTCGGATGGAACCCCGGAACGGGCCTCGGCCTGGCCATAGCTGAAAAGGTTCTCGCTCGTGCCGGCGGCAAGATCGAGCTGCGCAATGTGGCGGATGGCGGCGCAGAATGCATCGTTCGCCTGCCACTCTCCTGAGCTATTGCGCGGACCGGTCGAAACGGCCGGATTCTGGGTAGACTCCAAGCGATTCTCGTTCGTTTTTAAGCGGTGCCGCTCACCGTGAAGGCGCAAGAAGAGTTGACGTTGCCGTTGTCGGAGGTTCCCTTGGGTTCGCTCACCCGCTGGTTACGCGCGTTGATCGTTGTCGGCGTACTCGTCGGTATCGGCGTGCTGGCGTGGATGCTTGGGATCGTCGCAAGTCATCTCCATAACATTCTTACGACGATCATTGCGGCCGTCTTCTTTGGCTATATGATTTTCCCGCCGGTTCACCTATTGAATAGGCGCATGCCACGAGCGCTCGCCGTGCTGGTAGTGTACGTCGTGGTGCTCTGCCTCATAGCGGTCGCCGTTGCTTACCTCGCACCCATCGTAGCCCGACAAGCGCTCGAACTTTCACGAACGTTCCCCGCAATGCTGCAGTCACTCGAACGGCAGGCAGCGGACCCAACGTCGAGCTCGCTCCTAAAGCATCTTCCGCCCGAGATCCGAACCTTTGTTCTCGCCAACCTCGCCCGCGCCGGCGCAATTATTGGTGCGTTTGCCGCGGGCCTCGGACTGGGAGCTCTCAGCATACTCCGCGGAACGGTCACCTTCGCGGTCGACGTGCTGCTGACGCTCACGCTGACGTTCTTCTTCGTGACCGACGTAGAGCGCATTCGCGCTGGGTTCATGCGCCTCGTACCCAAGACAGCGCGATCGGAGGTTACCGGTTTCATCGACGAGGCCGACTCCGTAATCGCCGGCTTCGTGCGCGGGCAGGTCATTCTGGCTCTCATCATTGGGATCGCGTCAACTCTGATCTTGGTGGTTATGCGCGTTCCTTACGCCCTATTGCTCGGCGTGGTAGCCGGGATTGCGTCGCTCATTCCGATACTTGGCGAATTTATCGGCGGAATCCCGATGTTCGTGGTTGCGCTCGTCGCCGCGGGACCCATACGAGCGCTCATCGTACTCGGTCTCTTTATACTCGTGTTTGAAGCTCAGGGGCGGGTTCTCGCCCCCATCATCGTAGGCAAGAGCGTGGGCGTCTCTGCGCTCGTGATCTTCATTGCAATAGTCGTCGGCGCTGAGACCCTCGGAATTCTTGGCATGGTGCTGGCCGTTCCGGTAGCGGGAATTCTACGAATCGCGCTCGATCGAATCGCCGTGATGAACGAGCAAAGTGCGGGTTATTGAAATCGCCTTTTCTGCGCGCTCGGTTAAGCCCGTGACGCCGGTCGGCGCAAAGTCTTCGCTGTAAATAATCATGAGCTCCTTACGCTTGTTGTCAATTAAGGTGAACGAAGCGTACCGACATCATCGTCGGCGGCAGCGTGTAAGCTCTCGCACGAAGGAGCGCAACGACGTGCTGCTCGTCCGAACCGGTGTCGATGCCATGAGGAACCCGGTATCCTTTAGAACGAATCCATGCTTCGAGCGCATGCAAATCTGGCGATGAGACGCTTGCGGGGTCGCGGCGGTCGAGCCAAGTGTCGACGTAGAAATCCATGCCGGCGAGCGTTGCGTGACGAGTCGACCTGTATTCGTGTTGCAGTTTGGGCATCGACGGGAGGTAGCCCTCAAATTGCACCCAGTAAAGTCGCTGCACCTGCTTTCGCGGATCGGCCTGCACGAAGACGAAGAGCGTACAGTTCGCGATACCAAAGAGCACCCAACGATCCGAGCCGACGTAGTGGGCGGTTTGCGGCACTTTTATTTGTACGCGCGGCTCCGCATCGGACGTCACGACATTTCCTTGAACGCTGCGCATCGGTGCGGCGATTGCGACGACCAAAGGTACGGTAAAGATCGTTGAGAGTCGCATCGAGGTATTCGGGTTTGACCGATCGAGCGAAACATCCTCATCGCGTGAGCTGGGCTTTGCGATGATCGCTCAGTGGTATGGTTTCTTTGCTGCGGAGGTTGGGGCCACGGCCGCGCTCGCCGGCCTGCTTTTCGTGGCGCTCTCCGTGAACATCTCGCGCATCCTGCAGTTCTCGTGGCTGCCTTCCCGCGCCGCGCTTACTCTGGTCGTGCTGATGGGGGCGTTCCTGGAATCTTCGCTGGCTCTCTTTCCGCCGGGCTGGGCGCGGATTGAAGTTTGCGCTTCGCTCGCCGTTGCCGTCTTCATTTATGCATTCGCGTGGCGTCTCTATCTGGGGCAAGAGATCCCGCCGGAATGGAAGGCTGCCCCCGATTACCGCCGTTCGTTGCTGGTTAACATATCTTCCGCGCAGCTAGCAACGCTGCCGCCCATCGTTGGAGCGATCGTGCTGCTTTCGGGCGGTAACGGCTATCCCTGGATCGCCGTAGGCGTGCTCTTCTCGCTCATCTACGGCGTTCTGAACTCGTGGGTACTCCTCGTAGAAATCTTACGTTAATGCGAGGTTGGTAATGCGGGGTTGTACGTCCCGAAGGTCCACGGATGACCTTCCAGATCGAGGGCACGAAAGTCGTGCGAACCGTAGTCCGTGTCGTGGGGAGGATGCGTGATCTGAGCGCCGGCTGCGGCGGCTCTCGCGTGAAGCGCGTCTACTGCTGCAGCGTCGGGAAGGGCAACGTAGAATCCTGCGGTAGCGCAGTTCACCTCTTTCGGTGAACGTACCGGGTTGTCGCCGCTTTGGCTGTCACCGAACATGATCAGATTGCCCGCAACGATCATTTGGGCGTGCGCCACGCCACCGTCGGGTGAGTCGTAGACGATGTGCGGCTGGGCAGCGAACGCGCGCTGTAACCAGGCGATCGCGGCGCGGGCGTCGACGTATCGAACTCCTGGGAAGACCGTCTGATTTGGGTCTGTGGCTTGTTTGTTCATGGATCAATCCTACTTGAAATGTCAGGGTGAAGGTTGGGCCCGGCAGAGTTGTTGCAGCTCGGCTTTGGTTGCCGCAAAATCTCGCTCGAACGCAGGATTGCGCATCATTGCAAACGCCGCTACCGTTCCGGCGGTCCAGCCCGCGGCGATATCGCTGGGATAATGCAGGCCCAACACGATCCGGCTCTCGGCGAAGCTACGCGCTTGCCCGAAGATCTGGTCTCGTTTGCAGGGTACGAGTTGCGCCAAGAGGATTGCTGCGGATGCTGCGAACGCGGCGTGCCCGCTGGGATACGAGCTGTGCTTCTTGGCCGCACCATTGGGCCGTGGCCGTCCCCAATACGCCTTGGTCAGATCGATTAGCTTTTCGACGTCCGATTCGACGCGCGCGAAGAACGCGGCAGTCAATGGGAATTGCGAAGGAGCGAACTCGGGGTCCGATCGAGCGCGCAAAGAAAAAGATGCTACGCTTCGATGCTTCTTGGGCGCGAGCAAGCTCCGAGGAGTTACGCGCATCTATTGTTGCGGCTACCTCTCGTTCGTCCTCGTGCTCTTGCGCGGAACCAAAGTCGGGTGGCGGCGGCAGCAAAACGGTCAGGTCGATCTGCGCGGGATCCAAATAATGAAAGTCGGCATCCGTCTTGGCGACGCCGCGCGCGCAGAGCGCCGCAAGGAAGAGGGCGAGCAATACGCCCTTAGTGCAATCTCATGGCACGACTGAATACTTCGGCACAGGGTTTAGTTTGCCGCTTGGGGCACCAAGCAGCTGGTAGTAAGCGCTTGCGGTCGGGCTGTATCTACCCCCCGAGTTGTATAATCAAAGGAACCTAGCGGCTATTTCCTGAGGAGAATCATGTTTCGGATATTCATCGCGGTCCTTGCTTTCCTAGGGACAACGGCGCCGGCCTCCGCGTCACCATGCAACGGCGTGGATTTGGCGATCGGTCCGGTTTCCGTCAAAGGCGTTAGCGCGAGTGGAAACCTGAATCGATACAACATCGCGGGTATCGTGACCAACGTCGGCTCGGCATCGCAGGGGACGGATGCTCTGCAGTCTGTCGATATCTATCAGGGAAAAACAAAGTTAGATAGCAAAAGCATTCCCCCGCTCAAGGCCGCCCAGTCCTTTACGTTTTCTTACGTTTCCGTGCGCTCGACCGACGCCGGAAACGGGACGACGCAATTGCGATTTCAACTCAATGTACGGCATCCGTCGCCATCCGACTCCCAGATCTGCAATATGGCTAACGACAGCTTCACATTAACGTTCTAGGATTTTGCTACGAGCGTAGTTGGTGAGCGGCACGAGGTCGACGCCGAGTCCTAGGACAAAGGCGTAGCGATCGACGTCGTCGGCGATTCCACGAAGTACCGGCTCGTAACTCTAAGGAAGCGCCGAGCCTTATCCAGGCTCTGGAAGACGATGTAAAGCTGAACCCTTCCCGCAAATCCGGTAAGCAATAGGCGAACCAGGGGCAACTCGAGCCTTGTCGTAGCTCAGTAGGCAATGCGGTATACGCTGGTGCGAGTCTGGGCCGTACTCGCCGTTGGACTGCTAGCCGGCGTGCTCGGCGATGCGGCCACCGAGTTTTCCGCGATGCTTGGTTGGTTGGGCGGCACGACGCGCGATGTTGACCACCAGGGAATGCTACCGGCGTTTGCAATCACTTTGACGCTGGCCCTTGGCCTCGCCGCTTACGTCATTGGCTCGCGCATCGCCCCAAGCGATCCCCTCATGCGCAGGCTCGATGATGCCCGCGCTCGTGCCGTTGACGCTATCGCCGCATTCGCAGGAAGCTGCGTCACCGTCGTTGCGATGGAAGGCTACGAAACCCACTTCGGCGGTTTGGCGCCATTCAACGCAAATTCCATCGTCATCGCACATGCCCAAATTCTCATCTTGTCATTTCTGATTATCGCGGTCGCGACGCGGATGATGCTCGGCGCAGCAATCCGCTTTGCTGCGCGCAGTAGAGTTTTGGCCGCAGAGGTTTTGACGTCGTTCCTTCAGATCTTCCGCTCGCACGCACTCATACCTAAGCACGCGACGATGCCTCATCCGGAGATGAGCTGCTCTCACGTCGCCCCCGAAATCATCAAGTCGCGCGGTCTTCGCGCGCCGCCGCGCACGCTCCCAGTTCTTAGCCTAACTCACTCAACAAACCGTGACGCGTGAGCCATCGCGCGTCGCTTGGGAGCGAATTCCATGCGAAAGATCAGTCGCGTTCTTTGCGTTCTTTTTACGATAACGCTTCACCACGCCGAGGCCGCCGAGCTCGTCACGGGCGGGATATTAGGGACGGTTTCTACGACGACTGGTGCCCCGATTGCCAACGCCCGCGTTTCGGCGTCCGCGCCGTCGGGTCGCTACACCGCTACGACGGATGCAAGCGGCCATTACACGATTCTCGGAGTTGCCCCGGATACGTACACCGTTAGCGTTGAGGCGAGCGGTTTCGAGCCGGTCAAAGCGACGGTCATCGTCCTGCCCAGCGAGCACGAACGCTTCGCGGTCGTCCTGCTCGCCAAGCTCAAAGAGATCGCGAAGGTCGCAGCTAAGGCTCCGGCGTTCGCGGTCGGCAGCACGAGCGACGTCTTCACCGTGCAGGGCGAACAGGCGCAGGCGGGGACGCCGCAAGCCTCTTCGTCTGGCCTGGCCAACTATTCGCGCGATTCCATCCAGGGCGCGATCTCGAACGTTCCCGGCGTTCAACAAGACTCGTTCGCCAACGTGATCGTGCGCGGCGGAAAAGTGCAAGATACTGTTTACGACTACGATTCCGTTCCCGTACCCCAGGGTCTGATCGCCGAACCCGGAGGCAACATCGTGGGGGCACAGCTCGGCACGGCGGGCGTTGGTTCGGAGACCGTGACCCTTGGCGGTTACAACGACGTCAGCCAAAACGCTCTGGGCGGCGTGGTCAACGAAGTGCCGCTGACCGGCACGTATCCCGGAGTGGAAACCCTCGAAGTCGCCGGGGAATCGGCGCCCAGCTTGGCGAGGTGAAATTCACCGAACAGGGGCGACGCCTGATCTGCGCTGGCGCTATGCGCTCTCGGCGACGAGCGGCAGCGAGTATTTTGCCTATGGCGACGGTCACACGTTCTATCCATGCGGAGCAAGGAACCTATGGTCTCGGCTTCCAGACGCGAGCGCAATACGCGATCACCGGCAACGTGCACTTCGCCCCCAGCCCGAAGGACGATATCTCGGCCAGCTTTCTCACCGGCGCGGCCGCGTATCAACAATACGATTCGCCGTATGTGGGGCTGCAGTGGTCAACCTTTAACACGCCTCCCGCCACGTTTCCCGGCCAACCGGCGAATCCGAACCAGCAAGTCGATACGCCGTCGATCGCGCGAGGGACATATAGCGTCGAGAAACTCCAGTGGGTTCACAATTGGTCAGCACTCACTGGGCCGGCTTCAGCTCTTCCAATCGCAAATCGGCGCCGTCGCGAACGGTCCCGAATGGGACGACCTATCCTTCAACGACGGCATCATCTCGCTCTATTCGACGCAATACCAGCGCGAGGACGGAATCGGCTATGACTTTGAGGACCAAGCCAACGCCAAGACGGACTTTCGCGCCGGCGCGCAATACGACGTCAATACGAGCAGCATCTACCAGATCGTTCCAACCGTTCCGCAAATCGTTACCGCGGCTCCGCGGCTTAACCAATATCTCGTCTACGTCAGCGACACGTGGAGCGTAACGCCGAACTTCTCCGCAATGGGTTCCCTGCGTTACGTTGGACAGCATGCACAGACGAGCGACAACCCACCGGTCATCTATGGCGACGGCGCCATCGACCCACATCTGGCGCTCGCGTACACGTTCGCCGGGCTCAACGGATTGCGCGCGACTTTCGACCACAACTCGGTCCCTCCGCTACCGCTCGAGGTTCAGCGCACCTGCGTGCCGGCGAGCGCGTGCAGCGATGATTCCGGCAGTAACGCCAACGGTGCGATACCGAGCTTCCCCCTCGCGCCCGAAACCGCAGACGACTACTCCTTCTCCTACGAACGTGGCGGCCGGACGCAAGTGCGCCTTACCTACTTCATTGAGCTGGAGCAGAACGTGATCGACGTGCTCCCGACCGACTATCGCAATTCCCTCAATGCCGGTGAAAACCCCAACGCAATCGGCGTCCCTACCAATGCCGGCCAGCTACGCTCGCACGGAATGGAGTTCTGGGTGCGCAACGGAGGGTTTACGCTCGATGCTAACTATAATAACACGTTTTCGTCGAGCATTTATCAGTTCGCCTTCAATGATCTCAACGCGCCGGCGATTCTCGCCGGACATCTCTTCCCTGCTAACTACATTCCGCACTTTACGGCTACGGCTTCCTACGAGTTTGACTTCTTGCACCACCGATTGCGCGTCACGCCGATGCTCTCGTACGAGAGCGGTTATCCGTACGGCAACGGCACGATGGTCTGGGAAATCGTCAACGGCAAACCCGAGCAGGTTCCCAACGACAACTATCTCAATCCAGGGTACAACTATTACTTCCTGAAGAACCCGTCGCTCCCGTACAACGCCGCGACGAACCCGTACATCGCGACTCTAGGGACGAACGAGGGCGCCGATCCGAACACGTTGTATACGACGCCGCAAACCCTCGGCTCGCTGCACATTGAGGGGGACCTCTCGCCGCGTTTGACGGCGGTCCTGGATGTCGTGAACCTCTTTGGCACCGCTACGCCGACGCAGCTGCAAGGCAATCCGTATCTCATCGGTCCGCCCGGATACACCGGCGGCAACCTCTTATACGAGAAGGCATACGGCTCGGAGTATTGCAAGAAGTGCCTCTACACGCTCAGCAATGGCATACCAACCAACAACGGCGTGAATCCGGCGGTGCCGTGGAACTACGGAACCGCCGGATACGTTCCGGAGGCGTATCCGCTGGCGCGTACGGCACTGATCCGCCTGCGCTATCGACTCTAATCACAAGCGCCGCGCGAGAGGGCAGGCGGCCAGGGTGCAGCGACGATAACGTGTGGCGTTGACAGATACTCTACGCCGGCTTGCTGAAGAATGGCCTTGCCCTCGCCGCTCAAAATAAACTGCGCGAAAGCATTCGCCTGGTCAGGATGCGGAGCGCTTTTCATGACGGCAATCGTGTAGGTAATCTTGTCCGACATCGCTGCTGCGCCCGGAAGCGCGACAAAGTGCAGACCGCGAGCGGTAGCCTCCGTCTTGTAAAAGAACCCCACGTCGGCTTGGCCCGTGTCGATGCGCGCCAGAAGATCCTCCTCCGGGAATATCTGCGCGCTGTTCTCATCGCTGCCGAGAACGCTCTTTTCACCCGCTGCTCCCGCGAGGATGGTCATCGCCGCAACGGTATAGACGCCCTTTGGGTCGAGCCTAGGATCGGTGCGGCCGATGACCAGGCCTGGAGTCTGGAGGGCGTGCAACAGAGTCTCCTTTCCGGCCGCAACGTTTGCAAAGAGGGACGCTTCCTTGGAGTTATTCGACCACCCAATCCCTAGGCTCGTCGAAGCGAATGTGGACGCGCTAGCGACTTTTGCGCCTAGTCCCAGCACGAGACTGGGATCGACACTAATGAATACGTCGGGCATCTTTACGCCCGACGCAATCAAGTTCGCGAGCATCTTGCTCCCGGCACCCTGGCCTTGGAAATCGATCCCCTTCGCGGCCAGTGACGCTTTGATTGGGCCTTCCATCGTCGTGACGAGTGAGCCGGCGTAGAGTACTGAAACTGGAGTGGCCGCCTGCACTAAACCTGGCGAAAACACTATCAGCGTCGCCATCACGACTTCAAACCATTTCCGGGCCCAGGCCGTTAGACCGTGCAGATTCTATTGCTTTCCGATGCTGTAAGAGTGGGCGCCCGCACCGGCCAGCTTTCCGCCGTCAACGATGAGATATTCTTCGCGTATCGGGCGTCCCTCGAACCAGCATTCGAGTATCTCGCGGGTGCCGGCGGCGTAACGTGCCTGGGCCGAGAGGCTTGACCCGGAAATGTGCGGTGTCATGCCATGATGCGGCATCGTCCGCCATGGATGATCCTTGGGTGCAGGCTGCGGAAACCACACGTCGCCCGCGTAACCTGCGAGCTGTCCGCTTTCAAGAGCTCTAACGACGGCATCCCGATCGCAGATGAGGGCGCGCGCCGTGTCCACGAGGTAGGCGCCTCGCTTCATTTTGCCAATCAAAGCGTCGTTGAAAAGATTCAGGGTCTCGGGATGCAGCGGCGCATTGATCGTCACCACATCGCAGAGGGGCACCATCGATTCGACATTGGGGTGGAATGTGAGTCCGAGTTCCCGCTCGACGCTTTCCGGAAGACGATGCCGGTCTGTATAGTGGAGTTGCATGTCGAAAGGTTTGAGGCGTTTTAAGACGGCCAGGCCGATTCGTCCAGCCGCAACCGTTCCGACGACCATTCCTTCGACGTCATAGCTCCGTGCAACACAGTCCGCGATGTTCCAGCCGCCCTTAACGACCCATTGATACGACGGGATATAGTTCCGAGCGAGCGCCAGGATCACCATGACAACGTGCTCGGCGACGCTGATACTGTTGCAGTACGTCACCTCAGCGACGGTCACGCCATGCTCGATTGCCGAGGGCAGGTCGACATGATCCGACCCAATCCCTGCGGTAATCGCCAGTTTGAGCTTGGGAGCTTTTGCGAACCGCTCTGGGGTTAGATACGCCGGCCAGAACGGCTGCGAGATGACGATGTCGGCGTCGACCAACTCGCGTTCGAAGACTGAATTTTCGCCGTCCTTGTCGGAGGTAACGATAAGCGTATGTCCCTGACTCTCGAGAAACTTGCGCAGCCCGAGTTCACCTGAAACGCTGCCCAGAAGCTCACCCGGCCGAAAATCAATTGCCTTTGGCGTCGGCAACGTCTGGCCGCCCGGGTAGTGCTCGAGCTTCGGCAGATCCGCACGCGCATAGGACGGCGGATATCCATCGACCGGATCATCGTAGAGAACGCAAACAATCTTTGCCATGACTCAACTCATTTGAAGGGATGCAAGGAATTATCGGCCGTCCGAACCGATCCACTCTTCTCGCGTTTGACGGCCTTCGAGCGTCGTTCGCACTCGAGGGGCTCGGTCCCCTGGTATTTCCTATGTGCGGTGCACGTTATTCGCGTGCACGAGTTTCGCAGGCTTTCGCAACGGCGGCGCAGGAGGCAATCGGTCCTTCGGCGCGTCGAGCGGTCGCGCGAAGATGCGATACTCGAACGATAACGTCGATCGACCTCCTTGAGACTCGCGTACTTCGAAGCCGGACACACCTAGTCCGATGCGTGGGCGTGTCAGCGCGATTGAGAATATATTTATCGGCGCATCGAACCAATTAGGCGCTTTCGAATCCGGTGCACTCGCGGCGCTGGTCGGTGCGGTCGCGTCGGTGACGATTGGCGGCTTGGCGACCCTTGGCGTCATAGCATTGTGGTCGGTCCTCTTTCCGTCGCTGCGCACCTACGATCGCATCCACAATGGTATAGCAATTTCAACCAGTGACTTTTGAGTGGCCTGAAGGACCTGGACGGGCTGGTCCAAGCAAAAAAGGCAATGGCAGCCAGGATGGCAAAACGGTGAGCGCCTGGCTACTTGCTCGCCAGCTGAAAGGTTCCCATGAGGACTTCACTTCTTCTAATTCCGGCGGCTGCGTCAGCATTGGCGCTGAGCGCGTGCGCGCAAAGCAATCCTAGCGTTGGGCCGCCGGCGCAGTCCCAGTTGTTTCAGTCGCGCACGGCACGGCCGGCCGGTTCCAGCCTGAGGATCTTCACCGCTAATCGCAACGGCAGAGACGTCCTTGCCTTTAAAGTCGGCGCGGACGGCAACGCAGCGCCGGTCGTTTCGATCGGCGGTCCAAATACGAGGCTCAACGATCCCGACTCGCTCGCCATCGACGCATCGGGCCGTATTTACACGGCCGATGACGGCGCAACGAAAGTTAGGGTCTTCGGCCCTACGGCCAACGGCAACGTCAAGCCGAAGCGAACCATCGGCGGGTCAAAATCCAACCTCGGTGACACCGAGGGGCTGGCGATCGACTCCTCCGGAAATCTTTGGGTGAGCAGCTACAGTAACAACGCGATCACCGAATACAAGGCCGGCGCGAAGCGCAACGTCAAGCCGATCAATACCATCAGCGGCGGTGGCACGCAGCTCGATAGCCCGACGGGCATGGCGTTTGACGGCAGCGGCAGGCTGTACGTGGCGAGCACCGACGGTGCCGCGGTTGTCGCTTTTTCGAAGGGCGTCAGCGGCAATGCTGCGCCGGTCGTCACGATCTCGGGCAACAATACGGGACTCGAGCATCCCTTCGCGATTGCGTTCGACTCGAACGGCCGGTTGCTGGTTGCCGATGAAGATGCCGGGGTGCTCGTTTTCGCTAGCGGTGCCAACGGCAACGTTTCGCCGATAGCGACCATCACTAGCATCACCTCCGCAGACGGCGTCGTGGCAGACAAGCAGAATCACATTTGGGCGGCCGGCTATAGCGGGCCGATCAACGAGTACGCGAGCGACGCCAATGGCAACGCTACGCCGTTGCGCTCGATACAGGGCCCGAAGACCACGATCAACGGAGCGAATTTTCTAGCTTTGTATTAGAAGGTACGTAGCCGCGCGCGCAAGGCGGGGCTTGCGCCGCGGCCGAATCCGCCCGAGATGCTCGAACCGCAACTTGGATGCGTGGTGGTTGCCGAACCTTTTGACGAACGCGGAATCGCGCTTTTAGAGCGCGCGGGTGCCGACGTCGTCTCGTGCGTCGGCGCGCCTCGCGACCGGCTGCAAGAAGAACTTCAGCGAGCGCGCGGGCTTATCGTGCGCTCTGAGACGCGCGTCGATCGCGCGCTGCTGGCATGCGCACCGCGGCTCGAGGTGGTCGCTCGCGCCGGGGCCGGCACCGACGCAATCGACATCGAGGCCGCCAGCGCCGCGGGCATCGTCGTTATCAATACGCCGAGCGCGAATACGATCGCGACGGCGGAACACACCTTTGCGCTCTTGCTGGCTGCACTGCGTCACGTGACGCGCGCCAATGCAGTGCTGCAAGCGCAGGGCTGGGAACGCAAGGCGTTTGTCGGCCACGAGCTCTACGGCAAGACGTTGGGCGTCGTCGGCTTGGGCCGCGTCGGCGAGAGCGTCGCGGTGCGCGGCGCGGCCTTCGGCATGCACGTGGTCGCGTACGAGCCGTACGCGCCCGCTTCCCGGGCAAGCGCACTTGGCATCGAGCTGCTGGAGCTCGACGCGCTCTTGCGCGCGGCCGACGTCGTGACTTTACACGTCCCGCTGACGCCGCAGACGCGAAACATCATCGACGCGCGCGCGCTTGCACTCATGCGCGACGACGCGGTGCTGGTGAACTGTGCTCGCGGCGCGCTAGTTGACATCGATGCACTGCTCGCGACGCTCGATGCCGGACGTCTGCGCGCGGTGGCGCTCGACGTGCTGCCTGAAGAGCCGCCACCGCCGGGGTCGGCGTCGGCGCGAATCGTCGCGCATCCTAAGGTCGTCGCAACGCCGCACCTCGGCGGCTCGACGTTTGAGGCCTCGGCACGCATCGCGCTCGACCTCGCGCAGGACGTCGTGCGCGTTCTAAGCGGCCGGCCCGCGAGCGGCGCGGTGAATGCGCCGGCGCTCGGCTCAACACCGAGCCGATTCGTGGATTTGGCGTTTGCGATGGGAGCGATGCTGCCGCAGCTCTTCGAAGGCGCCTTGCGCGACGAGTTTGCTATTTTGCTGCAGGGCGAGCTTGCCGATCTACCGTCCGAGGCGTTCACAGCCGCCGTGCTGGCCGGCGCGCTGCCCTGCATCACCGATCGGCGCGTGACGATGGTGAACGCCGATGCGGTAGCGCGCGAGCTTGGCGTGCGAACGACGGTGAAACGCGAAGGCGCCAAAGCCCCGTTTCGCTCGTCGTTCGGCCTGGCCGCGGGCGAGCACCGGTTGATCGGCACCGTGCTGGCCAACGGAGCGCGCGTCGTGGAGATCGACGGATACGAAATCGACGCAATTGCCGAAGGAACGATGCTGGTTACGCGCCATCGCGACGTTCCTGGAATGATCGGGCAAATCGGCACGATCTTGGGGAAGGCGAACGTCAACATCTCAACCATGCAGGTTGCGCGCAAAGAGCGTGGCGGCGGCGCGATGATGGTGCTGGGCGTCGACCGCGGCGTCGATCGCAGCGTGCTGGCCGCGATTACCGAGGTGAGCGGCATCGAATCGGTGCGGTCGATCGAAGTGTAATGGCGACGGTCTACGTCGTGCGTCACGCCGAGAGCGAGGCGAACCGCGAAGGGCGCTACCAAGGGCGGCACGACTCGCCGCTCAGCGCACTGGGCCGCCAACAGGCAGCGGCGCTAGCCGACGCGCTGGCATCGAGCGACGCCTGCGTGATCTCAAGCCCGTTAAGCCGCTGCGTCGAAACGGCGCGTCCGCTTGCCGAGCGCCTCGGTGTCGCGCTGCAGTGCGATAATCGGCTGATCGAGATCGCGCACGGTACGTGGGAGGGGCGACTGCGCGACGAGGTCGAGCGCGAAGACGCGGCTCGAATGCGCGCATGGCGAACGGCGCCGCACGAGGTGCGCTTCGAAGGCGGCGAATCGCTTGGCGACGTCGACGCGCGCTGGCGTTCGTTTGTGGCATCACGTCCAGACGACGCCGATGCCGTTGTGGTGACGCACGATGTGCTCGTGCGCCTCGCCATTCTCGGCGCCACCAATCGACCGCTCGCTCAACTTTGGGAGCCGAAAGCTGAAAACGCTGCTTACGCCGTTTTTGAAGTCGAGGATGGACGATGGCGGCTGCTTTCCGACTGCACCACGGAGCACTTGGCCGGCTTACGCGCCGACGTCAGTCGACAGGCATTGTAAGCTAGCTGGTTACGGCGAGATCGAACCGATCGAGGTTCATGACCTTTTCCCACCCGGCGACGAAGTCGCGAACGAAGCGATCGCCCTCGATCGCGTAGACCTCGGCGATTGCGCGGAGCTGCGAGTTTGAGCCAAAGATCAAGTCGCAGTTCGTGCCGGTCCACTTTAGCTCGTTGGTGCGCCGATCGCGACCCTCGTACGTGTAGTTGACGCCGTTGGACTGCCATTTCGTCGCCTGGTCGAGCAGGTTCACGAAAAAGTCGTTCGTCAGCGTGCTCGGCCGCGTTGTGAAGATGCCGTCTTTGGAACTTCCGTAATTCGCGCCGAGTGCACGCAATCCGCCCACGAGCACCGTCATTTCGGGAGCGGTCAGCGTGAGCAAGTGTGCGCGATCGAGCAGTCGTTGCTCGGGCGAACGGGCATGTACGGCACCGAGGTAGTTGCGGAACCCATCAGCGAGCGGTTCCAAAACGGCGAACGATTCCGTGTCGGTATTCTCCTGAGTTGCGTCGGTGCGTCCGGGCGAGAAGTTCACCTTTACATCGTGGCCGGCGTTCATCGCGGCCTGCTCGATCGCCGCAGCGCCGCCCAGAACGATAACGTCGGCGAGTGAGACTTTCTTGCCGCCGGAAAGCGAAGCATTGAAATCCGTCTGCACCTTCTCAAGCGTTTGGAGCACCTTTGCCAACTCTGCGGGCTCATTGACGGCCCAATCCCTTTGCGGCGCAAGGCGAATACGCGCACCATTCGCGCCGCCGCGCTTGTCGGTGCCGCGGAACGTCGACGCGGAAGCCCATGCAGTCATGACGAGTTGCGAGACCGAGAGCCCCGAGTTCAGAATGGATTTCTTAAGCACAGCGATGTCCTGCTCGTCGATCAGCGGATGGTCCAGCGCAGGCAGCGGGTCTTGCCAGATCTGCGGCTCGGATGGTACCTCCGGACCGAGATAGCGCGAGATGGGACCCATATCGCGATGCGTCAACTTGTACCACGCCTTGGCAAAGGCGTCGGCAAACTCTTGTGGATTCTCGTGGAAGCGCTTCGAGATCGGCGCGAAGATGGGATCGACCTTCAACGAGATGTCCGTCGTGAACATCATCGGCGCGTGCTTCTTCGCCCGATCGTGCGCGTCGGGAACGGTGCCGGTACCCGCGCCGTTTTTCGGCGTCCACTGATTGCCGCCGGCGGGACTCTTCGTCAGCTCCCACTCGTAGTTGAAAAGATTGTGGAAATACTCGTTGTTCCACATCGTCGGCGTCGTGGTCCAGGCTCCCTCGAGTCCACTCGTGATCGTGTTGTCGCTGTGGCCATTGCCGAACGTATTGCGCCAGCCGCGATTCTGCTCTTCGATACCGGCGCCGGCCGGCCCGAAGCCGACGTATTGGTTTGGATCGGCTGCGCCGTGCGCTTTACCGAAGGTGTGGCCGCCTGCGATCAGCGCGACGGTCTCCTCATGGTTCATCGCCATACGGCCGAACGTTTCGCGAATATCGTGCGCCGCGGCGAGCGGATCGGGCTCTCCATTCGGGCCCTCGGGGTTCACGTAGATCAGGCCCATCTGCACCGCAGCGAGTGGTTGTTCGAGAGCGCGTTCGCCGCTGTAGCGTTTGTCGGCGAGCCATGTGTCTTCGGGGCCCCAGTAGATGCTTTCGTCGGGCTCCCACGAGTCAACGCGTCCGCCGGCGAATCCGAACGTCTTGAATCCCATCGATTCGAGCGCGCAGTTTCCGGCCAAGATCATGAGATCGGCCCACGAGATTTTCGCTCCGTACTTTTGCTTGATCGGCCAGAGCAAGTGGCGCGCTTTGTCGAGGTTCGCGTTGTCCGGCCAACTGTTGAGCGGCTCAAAGCGCTGCTGGCCCGAACCGGCGCCGCCTCGGCCGTCGCCGATGCGGTACGTCCCCGCGCTGTGCCAAGCCATCCGAATGAAGAGCGGGCCGTAATGACCGTAGTCGGCCGGCCACCAATCCGCAGACGTCGTCATCAATGCGAAGAGGTCGGCTTTGACCGCCTTCAGATCGAGGCTTGTAAATTCGCGCGCGTAATTGAAATCGGAACCCATCGGGTCGGAGAGCTTCGACGGCCGATGGAGCGGCGAAAGGTCCAATAACTCGGGGAACCAATCGATGTTGACTCTGGGCCGCAGAGGTACGTGCTTTACGGGACAGCCTTGATCGGCTTCTGACAGTTCGACAATCGTGTTTTCCATCTCGTGCTATTTCTCCGAAGGGAAAGGTGCGTCTCGTAGGCGAACGAGCTGACAGTGAAGTTCACTCTCACTGGGGATAGGGTCCTGCCGCCCGTGGCCGCCAGTCAAAGGAGGCTGCCGAAGAACTATCGGCTCATCTACGAAATCGTCGAAGAGAGCGGCATCGGCCGCCACCTCACGCCCCCCGAGATCTATGCCAAGGCGCTCAAGCGCCGGCCTGGCA
The DNA here is from genome assembly GCA_963719905.1 of Vulcanimicrobiota bacterium. Lineage (GTDB taxonomy): Bacteria > Vulcanimicrobiota > Vulcanimicrobiia > Vulcanimicrobiales > Vulcanimicrobiaceae > Cybelea. The sequence continues at coordinate 84,594 of CAVRDR010000002.1, read as the reverse complement.
TCGGATTTTCGACCGTCTATCGCGGTCTCGAACGCCTACGCCAGCTCGGTTTGGTTTCCGAGCTCTACGTGCCGGGCGTCGATGCGGCCACCTACGAGCCTTCCGGGCCACAGCACGCCCACTTCCGCTGCAGCGAATGCAACGGGATTGAAGACGTGGCCTACGCGATTCCGACACGCACGATCAAGGCGCTCGCGGCGCAGCACGGTTTCAAGATCGAAACCGAGCGCGTGACGTTCGAAGGCCGCTGCGGGGCTTGCAGCTCTTCCTAAATTACTTCACGTCGCCCGTCACAATGTCGGCGACCTAGACGTTACCCTCGGCATCGACGGCAACGCGCCATCGCATTTTCTTAGTGCAGAGGAGTATCTGTCAATGAGAATTTCGATCAAGGCCGTTTACGCGGCAGCCGCGTTAGCGGCCACTACTGTGTTGTCCGGCTGTGGCGGCGGCGCTTCGTCATCGAGCTTTGCCCCTTCAGCATCGACGCAGCACAGCATTACACAATCCGGGTCGAACGCACGATCACGAGAAAGCGTCACGCGCTACTATCCGGTTACGCTCGACGCACTCGGCGGAACGGTTAGCTTCGCCATCAACATCAACGGCAATAGCCAAGTCAGCGGCACGTCGCTCCTACCGGGAAACAAAATCTTCCACGCGCAGATCTGGAGGGAGCGTACGCCTCGCACGATCGACCTCGGCACGCTGGGCGGCCCGAACAGCGCGATTTTCCAATATAACCATGGCAGCCCGGGTCAGTTCGTGGGGTGGTCCGAGATCTCCAAAACCGACCCGTATGCCGAAAACTTCTGCGGTTTCGGCACGTCACACATTTGCCTCGGGTTTAGCTGGCAACGCGGTAAGATGAGGTCGCTCCCGACGCTTGGCGGAAACAATGACAACGCCAACGATGTGAACAAGCGCGGCCAGATCGCCGGCGCTGCCGAGACCAGTACCAAAGACCCGAGCTGCGAGCCGCCGCATGTCTTTGATTACCTCGGCGTTATTTGGCAGCCCAACGGCACGATCACAACCCTGCCGCCTTATCCCGGCGACACCATATCGTATGCGTACACCATTAACCAGTCCGGACAGGCTGCCGTTGGAAATTCAGGCTCGTGCGCCACTCCATCCGCTCATGCGCTGCTCTGGCGAAAGGGCTCGCCGATCAACCTCGGCAACCTCGGAGGGAGCGTCAACATAGCACTGGACATTAATAACCGGGGCCAGATCATTGGCAACTCAGACCTTGCCGGAGACACCGTAACCCATTCTTTTCTCTGGCAAAGCGGCACGATGAGCGATCTTGGCACGTTGCCCGGCGACGTTGATAGCTTTGCGGGTGGGATCAACGATAAGGGGCAGATCGTGGGTGAATCATGCGATGCGAGCGGAAACTGCCGAGGCTTCCTTTGGCAAAACGGATCAATGATCGATCTCAATACGCTCATTCCGCCGAACAAGAACCGGTATGTGCTCTTTGGCAGCAATATTAACAACAGTGGGCAAATCACCGGAGCAACCGTCAACACGCAGGGCATAGAGCGCGCAATCGTGTTGCTCCCTCGCAGAACAACCGACGTTTTGCCTAAAGGCGTGTCTGCTCCTAAGGTTATGCTACCCGAAAGTCTGCGGACGCAATTTCGGGATCTTCGTGGCAAGCCATGGGCTCTTCTCAAAACCGCAATTCGGCGATAGAGCAGCGAAGTCGTCTGGGGCTACGTTCGGAACCATAGCCCCAGCGCGCCGGCGTAGAGAACGACGCAAAGCGCCACGCGCAATGCGCGCTGCGCAAGCTTGTGCGCGAGAGCAACGCCGAAGCCGACACTACAAACGGCTCCAATGCCTAAGACGAGGCCGGCTCGCCAATCGGCAAAGCCTGCTAGCGTGTAAGTCGGGATCGCGATCGCTATTGCAGGCAGCACGACGGCGAGCCCCATACCTTGCGCCTCTGTTTGAGAGAGCCCGAAGAGCAACGCGAACAGCGGGGTGGTAAACGTGGCGCCGCCGACTCCAAACAGTCCCGAGAAAAACCCTCCGCTGGCTCCGATCGCTGATGCCGAGGGCCATCGAAGTTTGGGAGTCGTTACCTTCGGACAGAATGCACTGCAGATCGTGAACGTTGCCAGCGCCGCAAGAAAGACCGCGAAGCCTTTACGCATCGGTTCTTCCGGCAGATGAACGGCGAGACGCGCTCCGATGACCGTGGCGATTGCGGAACCTCCCGCGGTCGCTGCAATGAGACGGCTATTTAGGCGGCTTCGTCGCGCGTACTGCCAAAGGGCGACGACGCCGATCGGAAGTTGCATCACCAGGCTGGTCCCTTGCGCCAAATGTTGACCGAAGCCGAGAAAACCAAGAACAGGCACGGCGATAACGCCCCCGGTAATCCCGAACGTGCCGGAGACATAGCCAAGCCCGAGCCCCACCAATAAATCGAACGCCAGACTGCCTTGCATCCGACTCGGATAGTTCGCGACTGCAGCGCGCACACTTTTTGATTGACGAGCAACTAAGATGGTTGTACTATGCAACGGTTGAGTCGTCGAACTACTGGGGCGTCGCCCGTCGCCTTCGAGCAACAGATCGTGGCCCTGATCCGCGCGCTTGGATTGCACCGCCCGGATCAAACGCCTTGCGGTGCCCCGATTTCGGTGGGGGAAGCTCAAGCACTTTTCGAGCTCGCGCACGACCCTGGCATCTCTCAAAATGAGCTCGCAGCGCGATTACATTTGGAAAAGAGCACCGTTAGCCGGTTGGCTAAGATGCTTGAACGACGCGGTTGGCTCGAACGCTTGAGGGACAAGGGCGATTCCCGCCTGTTGAGACTACGGCTAACGGCAGCTGGATCGAAGGCGGTGCAACGGCTCTCTGCATCGCGGCGAGCGCGTTTCGCTACGGTCTTCGATGCAATCCCCGCTCGTAAGCGTAACGCCGTTCTGGATTCACTTTCGCTTTTATCCGAGGTACTCAATGAAGCGTAACACGTACGTGGCCATCATCGCTTTGGCGCTTGTGGTCGTGCCCCTTGCGGCTCGGGCGGACAACCCGGACGAAAATATGGTCGTGGAATACGGCGCGCAGGTTATGCCGTTCGACCAAACCCAAGCTAAGCACATGTTCTTGCCAAGCGCAGGCGGCGGCGTGGTTGAAATCGTCGTTCACAACATGGACGCAACCCAGATTGCTCTCGTTCGCTCGCACCTGCTCCAAGAGGCCGCAATGTTCGCACGGGGCGACTATTCGGACCCCGCCTACATCCACGGAAAGACGATGCCAGGGTTAGATCGATTGAAGTCCGGCGCTTCTCGCGTCTCGGTTCGCTATTTCGAGACTCCCAGCGGAGCGGCGATCACGCTTGCAAGTGACGATCCGGACTTAGTCGCGGCGATTCATCAGTGGCTAGCGGCGCAGCAGCGCGACCACTCCTTAAGTGATGTGGAGCACTGTGCCCCCTGACCTCCGGTACAGTGAACGAGCGGAGAAGAGCAATGTATAATCGGTTAATCGTGGCCTTTTTATTCCTTGTTCTCGTCGGTAGCGAATCAGCCAGCGGAAGCGAAGAGGGCGTCTTCCCATACGCAACCATCGATAGAATGGCGCGAGCATCGGTTCCGATTGCTTGTGCGACCGACGTGCAGGGCAAGATTGGCATTCAAAACATTAATGGCAGCGGATTTTTCGTCAATCGTAGCGGTGACGTCGTGACTGCTCAGCACGTAGTCGCCAGTCTCGGCGGCTGCATTCCAGCGATCTACGTACCGCGATCCGGCTGGTCGTTCTCGGATGAGCACGTCGAAGCAAAGTGGTATCGCATTTCGTCATGCAACCAGGACCCATCGGTGGACATCGCGGTATGCCATCTAGCCGACAATCCGTTCAACGACCCTGGTCTGCATACAACGTTGGAGGCCGTTCAACTTGATGTCGACGCCGAGCCGGAAGGAGCTCCCGTCGCATTCACAAGCTTCCCTCTTAACAATACTCATCCGATAACGTCGGTCGGCATCGTGGCGGGCTATTATTGGGAGAATCATCAGCGCTTTCTCATGGTAGATAAGGGCGCTTGGTCCGGCGCAAGCGGAAGCGCACTTTATGGGTCAGACGGCCGTGTGGTTGGCATCGTAGTGCAAGCCGGCATCTGCGCAAGATTTACGCAGGGTAGCTGCAAATACGACGGATTAACTTTCGCAAAGACGGCAGACGTCATCGACAGATTCCTTACAGAGCATAACGTCCCGCACCAAGTGTAGTCATGCGTGCCTTCTCGATTGCGCTTAACATGCGACGGCTGGCTGAGTACGGCCCTAGCGAGAGTGCTTCGTGTCGGTGGCGTGACCGCGGGCCGGTCGCTTTCGAACGTTGACTCCTAAGGATGAGTTCACTAGTACGGAGGGCGTGACGCTACGTCAGGCGGCGCTGATCGTCGGCTTCGCCTACCTGCTCAATCCAGTCAGCTACGCCGAGTTTGTAATCTACCCAAAGCTGATTATTCCCGGCCACATCGAGCAGACCGTCGCAAATATCGGCTCCCATCACGGTCTCTTCCTCACCGCGTTTTTTTGTTACCTGATCGACTTCATCGAAGACATCATTATTGCATGGGGACTCTACATTCTGCTGGCGCCCGTAAACCGGGCGCTGGCGCTGCTCGCCGCGTGGTTTCAGTTGATCTACGCGGCAATCGCGATCGTCGGTCTCTTTAATCTCCCGACCGTGTACCGCATGTTGACGACGCCCGAATACCTCAGCACGTTTGGGTCTGGTCCGCTCCAAGCGCAGATTAATCTTTTACTCCATTCGTTTCGATACGACTACTCGTTGGCTCTCGTAATCTTTGGAGTTCATCTGTTGCTTGTCGGCTACCTCATCGTGCGCTCGCGCTACATACCGTGGTGGCTCGGTATCCTCTTGATCATCAATGGCTTGGGCTGGATGATTAATGGCTTGCAGCCGTACCTGTATCCTCACGCCAATATTGGATTCATCTTCATCACGTTCTTCGGAGAGCTCGTCTTCATGCTTTGGTTGTTGATCAGGGGCTGGAAGATTAAGCAACCATCTTGACTATTTCTTGACGATCCGCGTGTAGCGTGCAGGCTATATGTGTGAAAGCACCCGCCTTCGCCGGTTAGCGATAAGGAGCCACGCTGTTATGACAAGCAATCGTTTCCTGTCTTGTGTCCTCGGCGCAACGGCGTACGTAGCGATCCTTGCGGGCTGCAGCGGAGGCGCACCGTCTCAGCCCTCGTCGTCGACCCAAGGCGGGCTGGATACGGCGCGGCTTTTGCATCCCGCCACGAACCCGCAGTGGGTGCTCAACCGGCTCAGGGGCGCGCCGGCGCACGTCGCGATTGGGCGCTCCCGCATGTCGCCCGGCGCGAAAAACAGCGGTTTGCTTTACATTGCGAACACCCATGCGAGCAGTGTGAACGTCTTTTCCTATTCGAAATGGAACGCGGTCGGCGAACTCCTCGGCTTCACGCTTCCATATACGATGTGCGTCGACGCCGCGCAAGACGTCTATGTGACGGACCTTTCGGAGATGCGCGTTATCGAGTACGCGCATGGGGCGATCACACCGACGAGAACGCTGGCCGACCACCAGGGAGAGCCGGTCGCGTGTGCCATCGATCTCAAGACCGGCGATCTCGCCGTTTCGAATTTCAGCGGGCCTACCAGCGGCACGGGTAACGTTATCCTCTACCGGGGCGCAAAAGGCAGCCCCACCGAATACACTGCTCCGTCCTTTGCGAAGTACTTTTTCGTCAGCTATGACGACAACGGTAATTTGTTCGTCGATGGCGAGGGCTCGGGCAGCGATGTGCTTCTGGCGGAGCTTCCTAACGGCAAGAGTGCGTTCAAGGCGATTCATATGAATGTAACTCTGGGATTCCCCGGCGGCGTCGCTTGGGACGGCGAGTTCCTCGCAGTGGCCGATCAGCAGGCCAACACGATCTATCAATTCAAGATAACGCGCTCGAAGGCAACGATGCAGGGCTCGACGGTGCTGACCGACGCCACCGACGTGTTTCAGTTTTGGCTGACCGGCAGCACCTCGAAGCACCCGCAGGCGACCGCCGTCATAGGAGCGGATTACGGGGCGAGCGCGGCTGATAAGTGGGACTACCCTGCGGGCGGCACGCCGCTGAAGACCATTACCGGTCTCGACGATCCAGAAGGCGTAGCCATTAGCAAATAGCTCGAAAGGTGCGGCGTTTTATCGGGCCGTAAGTGAATCGATCATAAGGCTCTTCTTGCATTGGAGGTGTCAATGCTGATACGTTGCTGCATTCCCCGCACTCGCAAGCCTCGCGCTCTTGAGCGGGTGCGGAGGCGCTTCGTCGCCTCCGGTATTGACCAGCACTCAGTCCATAGTCTCGCGCCCGGGTTTCGGACCAAGTATCGAGCGCTTCGTTACCGCGAGTAAGCCAACCCTATCTAAGGGGATCGCTGCGGGAACGGGAACCTGGGATGCCGACATCAGCCAGGTTTGCACGTTACACTTAAAGTTTCGCTGTATGAAGGAACCTCGTCGGTCGCGACGGGGTCGAAAACAGTTTACGGGCCTGCTACTCCGTTCAGCGTGACGGCGAGGTACACGTGCAAAGGCAAAACGAACCACTCATTTAGCACGCACGTAACCGGAACTTATGGAAATGGGAGCCATAAGTCGGTGTACCCCGCGGAGTCTGCGGCGGTGACACTCGCCTGCATGTAAAGCACGAGACGGACTAGTAGCGCTGATCCAGTTACGGTGCGAAAATTTGCTCAGCTCCCCGCTCGTCCCCGCAGGCGATGGATTCGTCACGCCCGCGAGCGGTAGCGAGCCGCCAGTGCCGAGCGCCTTTCGCTGGGGTAGCCGAACTCTCTCGATAGCGGCGGTTTTGCGGAGCTGGAGGTCTACGAAGGCCGACCGCGGCGACGTCTACCTCACGCGGCACTGGTACGAGCTCCGAACGGCTACCGGTGCAAAGCTCGAGGTCTATTATGACCGGGAATCGCGGCGCAACGCATCACCGTGGTGGCTCTACACCATCGATGAGTGAAGCAACGGAGATTGCGGTTCACGTTTGCAGCAAGCAGCGCTTCGCCGTCGCGTTCAGCGTCACCGCCGCCTTTGAAAAGTCTGCGGGCGAGGCCGCCGGCGCGAGCGCTGTAACCGCGGCCACCACGCGCTCGGCCGCGCGCGCCCCACGAAGCGTTAGCTGCAGCGCGAAGTTGCGCCGGTCGTCTTCGCCGATGCGCCGTTCCACGAACCCCTTGCGCTCCAGCCGGTCGACCACGCTCGTCAGCGTCGAGCGCTTGTGCAAAAAGGCTCGATGCACGTCGTTGATCGTCGATGCACCGTACAAAGCGAGGTGCAGCAATACCACCGCCTCCGCTTGCGTCACGTTACCTTCCAGCGCCGCCTCGAAATAGAGAGCCAGCGCGTGCACTGTGCGATGCAGCGCCGCAACGTATGCAAACAACGGCGCCACCGGCGCGACCGCAAGCTTGACGTTATTACGTTTTCGTACTATCTTATTTCGCATGATACCGACGCTTACCCTTGCTGCGACGATCGTCCTGCGTCTCAACGCCGTTCCCGCCGTCGCGTTCCCGTTTTTCGATCCGGTCAACGAAACGCGCTGGGATCCAACGTGGCAACCGAAACTCTTAGGCGATCGCGTCCAAGAAGGCTTGGTCTTTATCGTCGGAGCCGGCGACGCGCGCGCCGTCTGGCTCGTGGATCGCTACGATCCACAAACCCATCACGTCGCCTATATCGCCACCGCGGCGCACGTGCTCACGCGCATCGACATCACGCTGCAGCCCACGACGACGGGCAGCCTCGCGACGGTTGCTTACACCAAAACCGCGCTCGACGGCGAAGGCGAACCCATCGTTCGCCGTTTCGCCGAACACTTTCCGTCGCAAGGGCAGCACTGGGAATCAGCCATCAACGCCGTTCTCCCGCAAAATCGCGGCTAACCGACGTTGTCATCAGCACGCGATCTTCTCGTCGCCCTGATCGACCCGCAGGGCCAAGGTGAGATGTCCCGCGCCGGAGTAGCCCAACCCATGAGCGACAAGCGCTGGAAGTGGGGTTTACTCGCTGCCTGCGTGGTTGTCTTTGCGACCGTACTCGCGGCGCTCTTTGACAATTTCGGTCTCGGCGCAAAGCCGGGGTTCGGCTACTGGGACGACATCATGGCTTTGACCGATCGGCCATTTGTCGAGGCAGACCACGCAAGTCGTCGCCGGCGGCGCGGCAGCGCGCGCGGGAATCCGCGATGGCGATCGCTTCGACCTGCGCGAGCAGGGCCTCTACGATCGCACGAGCCTCGTCTTTCAACCGGTGACCTCAAAAACGGCGACGGTCGTCGTTCACCGAGGCGGCAAAACGCTTACCGCTCGCGTCCATCCCAGCACGATATATCAGAGCGATGCTTCGATCAAAATACCGAACACCGCGCTCGCGATGCTCGCGTATTTCCTCGCATTAGCTTGCGCCTTCGTCATCGCATTGCGCCGATGGCAGACGCGCGAGGGCCGTTACCTTTGCCTGACGCTGCTCGCTATTTCCGCCGAAACGATTGGCCCGCTGGCACTGGCAGTACCCAACGCGACGTTGGGCTCATTGAAGTACGCGATATTGGGCCTCGTCGTGTGCGCGCAGGCGTTGCTTCCCGTCGCATTTGCCGCGAAGTTCGGAGTCCGATCTTCATTGAGAGTCGCCGTCGAAGGGATCGCGATCTTTGCGGCCGCGCTCACGCTCGCCGGCTACGTCGCGGCAACGATCGGCGTGCTGAATCTCTCGATCGACCCGATGCCGTTCGTCAACGGTATGTTCTGGCAGACACTGGGCGTCGCGATATTCCTCGTCGCAGCGATAGCCGCCGCACTGGCGACGGCCGCGACGCCGCGAGTCGATCGCGCGCGAGCCGCGTGGCTGCTTCTTCCGCTTCCCGTCGCGCTCGCGGCATCGGCGCTGGCGACCGTTCTCCAGCAATTTGCGACGTCGTGGGTCACGTACATGTCGCTCAGCGCAATCTCTAACGGTCTTCTGCTGCTTGGTGCGGGCGCAGTGACGTTCGCTCTGCTCAAGCGTCGAGTGCTCGATTTGGAGTTCGTCGTAAGCCGTACGCTGGTCGTGGCAACGGTATCGCTGATCGTCGTCTCGGCGTTCGTACTCTTAGAATGGCTGCTCGGCTCGGCGGTGGCGAACGTGAGCCATACGACCGGCTTGATCGCCAACGGCGGATTGGCGCTCGCCCTCGGCTTGTCTCTCAATTATATTCATAAACGTGCGGACGTATTTATCGAGACGCTCTTTTTTAGAAAGCGACGGGAAGACGAGCGAGCTCTCCTCGATTTTTCTCAAGAGGCGGCCTATGTCACGGACTCCGACGAACTCGTCGATCGCGCGATCGAGGCGGTGGAACGTCACACGGACGCCCGCAGCGGAGCGATCCTTCTCGACGGAGCGGGAGCCTATACGGTGGCCCGCTCATTCGGAAACGGCGTTTTTGCCAGCGTCGGTGAGAATGACGGCGCGATACTCGCTCTAAAAGCATGGCATGGGCCGCTCGACCCACACCATCACTCCACGTCCATGCAAGGAGCGCTCGCCGTTCCGATGCTTGCGCGAGGCAGATTGTTGGGCGTGCTGTTGTTAGGCGAGCGCGCCGGTGGAGAAGCCTACGCGCCTGACGAGGTGGCAGCGTTGTCTGCGCTCGCGCATGGCGTGGGATCCGCGATGGACGCCCTGTCGATCCATGCCGGCGATTCGATCGCCGTTCTACGCGAAGCGCTGGCATCGATCGCCGGCGAGCTCGCTTCACTGAGGACCGCAATGCGGGCGTTGCCGCAATCGATTGCATCCGAACTTAGGCGCGATCGCCAATGATTACTAACGACGGCTCTTCATTTGCCGTCGCTTGACGAAAGGCTGCTCATGGATTGTCATTGCCGGCCCCCATACTTAGAGGCGCTGCGCGACGCTACGCGCATGCTGCGTGGAGAGTTCGTCGCGATGGTTGGAGGATTGGTGGCGGCATCCGCGCTACCGGTACGCGGCGCGGTCGCCGGCCCTGCCGACACGATCCTCATCAACGGCCGATTTCGCACGATGGCGCCGAGGCAGCGAACCGCACAAGCCGTCGCAATCGCGGCAGGCCGTTTCGTAGCGATCGGTTCTAAGAGCGAGGTCATGGCGTTTCGCGGACCAAAGACGGCGGTTGTCGACGTCAAGGGCGCGACGGTTCTTCCCGGTTTCGTCGAGCCGCACATGCATTTCATCTATCAGATCGCGCTGGCGAACATGCTTGTCGAGCGATATCCGCAGTGCGCGTCGCTCGACGCGTTCGTTTCTGCGCTGAAAAACGGACTCTCCAAAGTACCGGCCGGCGCATGGTACGGCGCCTTCGGTTTTGACAACTCCGTCATGGCGCCGTATCGGCAGCTCTCGGTTCACGACTTGGACGGCGTCTCAACCGAGATACCGATCTTCGTGATCAACCCGTCGGGGCACATCGGTTACGCCAACAGCAAAGCATTCCAACTCGTTGGCGTGACCGCGCAATCTCCGGCCGTTGCCGGCGGCGGCCGCTACGGCAAGGATTCAAACGGCGCGCTCGACGGCGTTATCTACGAGCCTCCCGCTATGGCGCCGTTCCTTAAAGCGACTCTGGGATCGATCAAAATGACCACGGCGAACATCACGGGATGGTATAGCGATCTGATCGCCGTGATGGCGAAGGCCGGCGTGACGACCGCACATGACGCGGGCATCGGTCCCACCGGCAACGTCCAGGACGACTGGGCGATCTACACCGCGCTGGTTAACCGTGCAAACAATCCGGTGCGCATCAGCGCGATGCCCGATTTTCAGGAACATGCGACCTTCGAAGATTTCGTCGCCGGCATTACGCGCTCGCCGGGTAAACCGATCTTTCTCGCGGACGGTAAGTTCTCGGTTCCGTGCGTGAAGTTCTGGGCCGACGGTTCGCTGCAGGGCTACACCGGTGCACTGACCCAGCCATATGTCGGCCGGCCGAACGACCGGGGCGATCTCGATTGGCAACCAGCGGCGTTAAACGCGCTCGTTGCGCTTGCGAAGAAAAACGGCTGGAGCACGGCCATCCACGCAAACGGCGATGCCGGAATCGATCTCGCGCTCGGCGCGTTCTCGAGCGCCTACGGCCCCGGCGCCGCACCGGGTTTCGCCAACCGCGTCGAACACTGCACGGTAACTCGGCCGGAGCAATGGGATACGATGCAACGCATGAACCTCGCGGTCTCCTTCACCGAAGGACACGTCTACGATTGGGGCGAGCCGTTCTATTCTCGCATCCTTGGAGCCGAGCGCGCGATGGGCATTGACAATGCTAAGGAAGCGATCGATCGCGACATGGTATGGTCGATGAACTCCGACTTTGCGACCACCGACATCGAGCCGTTGCGTTACATTCAGACGGCGGTGATGCGCCTACCGATCGGGATGCAGAGTCCGCTCGGGCCCGATTTGCGCGTCTCGGTGCAGCGCGCGCTCCAAGCGATGACGATCAACGGCGCGATCGCATGCCAACTCGACGATCGCATCGGGTCGATCGAGCTCGGCAAAGAGGCCGACCTCGTCGAATTGGGCGAGGATCCACTCGCCGTCGAGCCGTCAACGATCGCGCAGATTCCCGTGCGCGCAACGTGGCTACGCGGAACGCGGTTCGAGCAGAGCTAATGCAGATCTTCTAAGACGAGCGCGATCCTACGACCGACAGTTTCAGACGTGACGACGACGCGACGCTAATCTGGGACGACACGCCGATTTGCGCGTGGTGGAAGCCCATCATCGGAGCTGGGCCGGTGGTGTCGTCGCTGCGCACCAGCAGCCGCACGCGATGGCCAGGAGCGAAGCACCGCGCGTTATCTACCAACTTTATGGTGTAGCGTCTCATGACGCCGGCCGGAACCTCGCCAAGTTTCGTGTAGTCGTCGGAGATGGCCGCCCGGCGCCACCCCATGGTCACGTCGGTTGCCGTACCGTCCGGCGCGACGTCTTGCAGCGTAACCAAGAATGCGACGTCGCCGCCGGTGCTCGACGCGTCGAGCATCAACTCAACCGGACCTACGAGGCGTAACTCGCTCTCGAGCGGTGGCGTAGACCACGAAAGCATGGTCTCGTCCGTCTCTATCAGCGGCGCTAGCGCCGGACTAACGTACGTGTACGCGCGCTTTCCGTCGGCGCCTTGATCCTCTGCGAGCGTTTCGTCAGTGCGCAAACACCACGTCAGCGCCGAACATTCCGGCGGCGGCCATGCCGAGGCTTCATGCCACGGTTCGCCCGGCTCGCCTGGAATGACGTAGCGAATGGGCGGACCATCCATAATGCCGGTGTCGCGCCCGCGCAGCCAGTGGTCGAACCACGCCAAGGCTTCGACATGCAAACTTTCCCACGGCCACGTGAAGCCGTATTCGGCAAGGAGCGACATGCGCTTGGGAACGCTCGGCGGCAGGCCGTTGTAGATCGTAAACGTCGAGGGCAGATGCACCGGAACGTTCTGCCAGTCGCTGCCGAGGTAAACGGGAACCCGAATGTTGCGCAGGCCCGTTCTCATGTTGCGCGCTTGCCAAAAATCGTCCTTGACTTGATGCTCGACGGAGCAGTCCATCGCGAGGTTGGAAAACGGCGGATGAAGCGTGCCTCTCATCGTGAGCTTAACGCTCCGAGCGCGGCTTCGCCGTTGAAGTGCGCGAACTTCGCATGGAGGCGCGGGTTGCGGAGGACCGCCTCGACGAGCCCCACGGCAGCACTGCGCAGCATCGCGTCGTCGAGATTGGCGAGCTTGGCAACGCTTCGAACCCACGCGATATCGAAGGTCGTGTTCATCACGCCGCCGTGATAGTACAGCTCGTAGACGTCAAGTGAGTTAAGCGGTGCGAAGATCGCTTTCAGATGCGGCGGTGCCTCGAGCGCGGCTTCCAACTGCGTCATCGCAAATGCGCTAACGCCCACCCCGCCGACGCTGCCGTCGCACCAGGGTTGGGCGGCAATCCACTCGACCAACTCGCCCATATCGGTGCGCTCGTCAGGGCCGAAGAGGTCGTACGTACCGCCCGAGCCGCCGGTACCGCGCACGTTGGCGATGACGTGCGCGTACCCACGCGATACGAAGAAATCGGTGGCGCCGGCCTCAACGAACCCAAGCGGCGCCCCGCTATTTTGAATTTGGCGCGGATAGGGTGACGCGGAAAAGATGGCCGGAGCGCGAGGACCACCGCGCGGCAAATAGACGTCGGCTAATAACTCGACGCCGCCGTGCACCGGAACTCGCTGGTTACGCAGGGAGTCGTCGATCTCGTAGGTTGGCTGCGACAGGTTCCGATAGGTGCGACCGCTGGTCTGCGGGCCATTGAGGGAGCGTTCGCCAGTCTTCATGCCGGAAGATTAGCTAGGTGACCGCGGGCCTCCGCTCCATGTTATTCGCGCAAGCAACGCGAATTTGGGCGCTAAGCGGCTCCGCCGCTTCGACGCGCACCGGAATTTTGCTGAGTGCGCGAAACGTACGCTCCTCTTCCCACTGGGGCCACCAGCCCTGCACGAGCGTGTCGAGCGGCTGCCATATCACCACCCAGCCGGCGACGATGAGCGCCTCGCTCGCGAGCGTTCGCACTCCCTCAGGGAGGAGCAGCCATCGCTGCACCGCCGCCGACGCCGCGAGGCTGATTGCAAAGAAGACGATCGCCACGAGGCTAGTGCGCAAGCCGACCCAACGCAACGCCGCCAAGTTACGGCGGCCCTCGGCGATGGCGTAGTCGCAGTAGCGCGCCAACGCGCGCTGCACCGAAGCCTGCGTCTGTGGCGTGAGCTGCGCCGGCGGCACGAGCACGCGCAGCCGAATCTTCTCGAGTTGAGAGACCAGGTGAGGAAGCTTCGCCATTCGCGCGATGCTTCCAACCATTTCGCTGTCGTCAATGAACGGGTCGAACTCACGGTCTCGAAACAGATCGCGCACGTCGCTGACTCGGACGTCGACCTCCGTCGTGCGATTCATCGTGGCGTGGATCCCGGCGCAACGAAAGTATCCGCGACGCTAAAATACCTGCTTGGCCACGTGGTTATTGTCTTGTGCCGATAGTCCCACACGATGTTGAAGCGCTTGAGTACTGCGGTTCCGATGCTGCCGCCTTGATCGGCGCCGACGAATGCACCTGCCGTTTGGCGAGATGCGCGAGTCACCACCCCCGTTAGCCGCGTTCCAAAGATATCCAGCGAGGGGAGCCTGAAAACGTCCGCGCGAACGGGACCACCGATTCCATAGCCCGTGACAACGTCGCGCTGGGCGGGGTACTTCCCGTAGAAACCGTTTCGCTTTGCAAACGGCGTAAACAGCGTCAATGACGAGCGATCTCCGGTGTCGACGATAGCGGTCGTTGCTATCCCGTCGATTTTCACAGCAACGACCGGGATGGTTCCGCCAAACGAGAACGCGCTCGTGCTTGCATTTGCAGGCGCGGTAACGCTCCGCTTCGAGAACGAGATCGTAGAACGGTCAACGTTGACGAAGGTGACGAACTGCTCGAACACGGGGTAGCCGATTGACCCATCCAAGTGCGGGAACCGTAGTTTAGTGCGGATCTCGCTGAGATCGAAGACCGAGGCTACGACATTTTTGTACGAAAGCTCACCGATGGAAAAGTCTGCCAGCTTTGTCGTGCCGAACGTGACGGTGTTGTTGCCCGCTCCGCTCCCACCGCTACGATAACGGACGGGTACCGAAAGTCTGTGGGCGACCTCAGGAGTGATCGTAAAACCCGGATCACCCGTATCGACGATCATGTAGAATGGGCCTTGCCCATCGATCGTGCAGACGATCATCATACGGTTGTCGACGTACGTGAAGGGAATGGTGACGGTGCCGTTCGTCTCCATCGCCCTTGCGATAACCGGCAAAGAAATGCAAAAGCTCAGTACGAGCGCGCTTATGATTCTCAACGGTCCCATATGACCGGTCTTTGCCAGAGCGGGTCACGTCGCCCGCCAAAGAGCTATTTTGCAGTTGCGGCGGCGTTGACGGCTTTCTTCGCGATCTTTGTCAGCAACTCGTCGGCCTTGACTTCCTGCTCGAGCGTTTCTTGAAAAAGTTCCGGCGCTTCCGACAGCCGCATCACTTTGGCCCAGGCGATCAGCGTTCCGTAGCGAGAGATCTCGTAATGCTCGACCGCTTGCGCTCCTGCAAGGATACCAGCATCCAATGCTGGGTTACCCTTGAAGTCTGCCATGACCTCATTGCCTTCCTCGAGGATGCCGTCGATGGCGTCGCACGTCTTCCCACGCGCGGGTTTGCCGATAATCTCGAAAACGCGCTCGATCCGTTCGACCTGCCCTTCGGTTTCGTCCCGATGGTGCAGGAAAGCCTCGCGCAGCTCGTCCGAGTTTACGGCCTTTGCCAGTTTTGGAAGTGTTCGGAGGATCTTCTTCTCGGCATAAAACATGTCTCGAAGCGTTTCATAAAACAGGTCGTTGAGGGTCTTGATCACGAGTATCCTTTCATCTGTGTAATAGTTCTTACGCTTCCGACCTTATAACCGAGAGTTCGGTGCGCTAAACCCGATTGGCACCAATGAAAGCAGGCGTGCCAATCGGTCCTCTAACGCCGGCCGCAGTCTATAAAGAGTTAGAGCGTTCGTACTTCGGCCGAGGGAAGGTGGGCAGAGGAGGCTTCGGCGAGCTACTGAAGCTTGATAGCCCCGTTGCAGGCGGCTACAGCGATGTGCCGTCTGCTTTTTTAACGACAGGAGAACGCACAGATGCACCTATCAAACGCATCCGCGAGTCTTGCCATCTCGGTAGCGATTCTCGCGGGTTGCGCGACCTCGTCGCAGGGCACATCGTCCCTGCCGAATTCCTCCAGCGTGAGTCCATCTCTCACTCAGCTCTCCCCCGACCTTGCGAAAAGTCGCATCGATCCGCTGAAGCGGCTTAAGCTTCAAGCGGAGGGCAAGCTCGCGGGCCCCGTTCCCCGGGCGGAGTCGCAGAGGATGCTCAAATATCTCAGCACTCATCCGCGTCCCCAGATTAAGGTGGACCACCGCGGCGGTCCCGTGGTAGTTTGGACAACCAACGCCGAGTACTCGTTTCTCCTCGGCTTGAACGAAAAGTACGCCGCGGTCAAGGCCATCGACACGGAAAATAACGGTTGCGATGGGCCGCTCACCGTCAAGGTCGATGCCGAGCGTAACGCCTGGGTGGCCTGCGAAAATAACACCTCGTTGAACGGCGCTTTAGAGCAGGAGTACCCGGCGGGCAATGGTACGCCGGTCACGTACGGCTGGGCCCCGGGCACCTCAACGGGGTGCCCCGCAAGTCAGACTTGCTACGCCTCACAATATGACGGCGGCACCGATACGCACGGCGACGTCTTTGCGGAGATTTCATACCAGTACTACTGCACCCCAAGCGAATGCTTTGACGCGCCGGTAGGATTCGTATTTTGGAAAGCGGGTGACCCGCCGTCTACGGCACAGTTCATTCTGGCTCCGTCTTGGGTGACGAACGTTGAGTTACATGGACACTGACACGAAGGGCAATATTTGGTTCGATTACGAATCTTGTTCCGGTACAAGCTGTGCTTTCGGCCTAGCCGAAGTCCAGAAAGCCACGCGGAAGCATCCGAAATTCGTCCCGATACTGCCTCCGGGAACGCTTGAGTACCCGGGTGGTGTGTACGTGAGTCATCACGGCAAGATACTCAACGTTACGGACCAAGACACGGGCTCCACTTACCAGGTCAAGTTGCCGGTGACCCCGAGCTCGGAGCCAATAAATACCCTCGGCCCGACCGTCCATAATATTTTCGGCTATGGCGACCCGATTTCGGGCGGTTTCAACGAGACGGAGACAAACCTGGCGATTGGTGATGGTGATGGATGGCTCGACGTCGGCACTGTCAAGACGAATAAGTGGAAAGCCGAATTAAACACCGCCTTCCCTCCTTGGCTCGATGGAGCCGCCTACACGCCTTCGGACAAATGAGCTTAGTTAGAATCCAAATCGCTTAAGGATCCACAAGAACACGGGGTCTTACACTTGAGGCCCCGTGTTTCTTTACAACAAAAGGAGTCTGATGATGTATGACTTTAAAAAACGGCCAAGCGGAGCTGCAGTGGTTGGCATCGTCGCCGTTGGCGTCGCCATTGCACTCTCCAGCTTCACTATCGTGCGCGCAGAACGTGCGAACCCAGACAAGCGCATGACCTACCGTTGCAGCACGGGGACGGCTTGCGTGGAGGGTAGTTCCACGGGCAGCAGCACCTGGGGCGTCTACGGCACTTCCGTAAGCGCCGACGGCATTCATGGCGTCACGAGCGCAACCAACGGAAACTCCGGTACGTCGGGAATCAGCACCGCCACGACCGGCTCGGCCCACGGCGTATACGGCCGTTCTTCAAACGGCCAGGGCGTCTATGGAACGTCGTCGAGCAATAACGGCGTGGAAGGTCACTCTACCGGGTCCGGGAGTTCAGGCGTCGCCGGTATCCAGCGCGGCACTTCGTCGGGCAGTGGGGACGGCGTATATTCGGAATCGGCCGATAAGACAAACTTCTATGAGGCGCTCGAGGCAAAAGCCGACAGCTCGAACACCTACATTTTCGAAGGTTTCAATGCGTCGACCAACGGCCTTTGCACGATCGACTATAACGCGGCTTTGGCATGCACGGGCGGCGCCGTTGTCAAGAACGTGCGCACACGGCATACGAACGCTATCGGCCAACACGTTCTCGCGTACGCGGCGGAGTCGGCAACCGCGACCATCGAAGACGTCGGAACCGCGCGCATGGTCGGCGGCGTGGCAAACGTCGCGATCGATCCCGCCTTTGCTGCGGTGATGGACCGCCAGCTGGTACTACGTCTTCCTTACCCCGCTCGGAGACACACGCGGCCTTTATGTGAGCGCAAAGAGTGCATCGGCCTTCCAGGTGCGCGAAAGCGAAGGCGGACGTTCGAGGCTAGAGTTCGACTACCGCATCGTTGCGCATCCGCTGGACGCGAAGAACGACCGACTCCCCTTAGCCCCAGCTATGAGAATGCCGCGGGAAGGTATGCATCGGGCCGGCGACAGCTAGATCCGTTTGATTGTCGCAAGCCAGGCCGGCGCGCCGTCGTCGTTGTGGAATCTCGTCCGAACGCGGTCCGGTTTGACGGCGACGATATTCCACCCATTGCTCGGGTCAAACGCCGCTCTTAGCTCTTGCTGACTGACGGGGTGTGGGCCAGTATTGGGACCATCGTCGCTGAAGCACAATACATACAGAGTTCCATCGCGCTCGGTCACCGACGCTAGACTCGCCACGTATCGTGATCGTTCGTCGCCGTCGAAGGTGTGGAAGAGTCCGCAGTCCAGCACCGTCTGAAATCTGCGCCCCAAACGATCCAGCTGGAATGCGTCAGCCGCTGCGAACTCAACCTCGATCGCACGATCGTCCGCCTTTGCTCGAGCGATCGCTAGCGCCGTCTGCGCGACGTCAACGCCCAGAACCGACAACCCCAACGAGGCGACGTGAAGAGCATTCTCGCCGGTCCCGCACCCCGCATCGAGCACCGTTCCGGCGAATCCGCCTTCGGATGCCAAACGCACTATTGCCGGCTGCGGCCCTGCAATATCCCAAGGCGCAGGGCCCTCGTGGTATGACGCATCCCAGGGCTGCCCCGACAGCCGTTCGTGACTGGTTGGCTGCCGGCCACCGAACGGATCGCCAGCGAAGGGTTTCATGCTGCCGCCTTACTTAAAACCGCCGAGCTGCGCCAACGCTTTCGTGGCCGCACTGGAGTGAGGGCTCGCTGCGAGCTCGGCCTCTAGCGCGCCTTTGGCCACGGTGGTGTTTCCCATCTTCATCGCCAGCTCGGCCAACGCCATATGCGGCGAATAATAATATAGGGTCGGCAGTTCGACGCCACCTGCCAACCAATCGCCGCGCGTTGCGTCGCTTGACGCCGCCGTCAATAACTGCAATGCTTGCGCGTTGTTGTGCTCGTCGAGCGAAATCTGAGCCTGAACCAAAAGGCGCATTGCATTTTCGATCGCAACCTTCGAAGGGAACGCGGCCGGCGCCGCCGGCATCTCAACGAGCGCCGATTGCGCTTTCGAGACTTCGCCGAGTTTTGCAAAGGCCACGGCTCGCGCAAACGGTATTATTGGATCGCCACTCTTCACGAAAAGAACGTCGGGCACGGCTTGCCATTCGCCCGCGGCGACCAGCGCTCGGGCGACCAGCGACGGAATAGCGGCGCGTCGAGCCACGGCGACAGCACCGCTTGCGTGTCCAGTTTCGACCATCGCATAGAGCAAGAATGCGACGTTATGGCCGTGATAGTAGCGCGGAGCGCTGTAAAATCCCGGATGACAGCAATCGATTGCGGCATAGTCCATTGCTACGGATCGTTGTCCGACATCGAGGGCTTCCTGGTACAAGCCTACGTCGAAGAACGTGTGGCCGGGCATGTGCACGAGGTGTGAATCTTCGGGCGGGAAACTAAAAGCGGCGAGTTGCATCGCAGCGGCGATTGCCGCGTTCGACTGATTTGCCAGTTGCGCCGCGTGAATGTAAAAGTGCAGCAGTCCCACGTGTTTTGGAAACTTTGCGAGGCTGGACTGAAAGTAGGGAATCAACGCGGCAATGGTTTTTACGTAGGCTGCTCGTTGCGCAACCGTCCAGCTTTCGCGATTTTCGCTCAGGTCTCCAGCAGCGACGTAGAGTGCGGCTTCCGCGTAGAGCGCCGCCGCGTCGGGATCGTCAGGGTACGCTTCGACGATACGCCGCAAAGCATCGCGGTAGTTTACGAGCAACGCCGCGGACGGGGCCTTCGTCTTATCGTTGAATCGCGCCACGGCAGCATCGATAAAAAGACGATCTTCCGCCGAAGCGTTCGCTTCGAGCACCTTTGCGCGCACGATCGCATAGCGGGCTTGGCTATCACGGTCATCGGTCGCCGGAACGTTTAAATTGGGTGCGTTGCTCAGCGCGATACCCCACCAGGCCATCGCCATTTTCGGATCGAGATCCGCCGCTGTATAGAATTCGTGGTTGGCTGCTTCTGGGTTATAGGCGTAATAATCCAGCAGGCCACGGTCGAATGCCGTTTGCGCAGCGACATTTGAAGAAACGGCATGGTGGACGATCGGCGTCGGCCGGGGCGTCTCGGTAACTCCCTGCTCCGCGATCGCAACCAACGGCGCGCAGAGAAAAAACACGAGCAACAGGCCGGTCTTCACCCGGCGATGGCGAGTTTTTATCTGCAGTGCTCCTTTCGCCGATGCGCTTATTAGGAGCTCATAATAGCACCCATGTCGCGATTTCGAAACCCGCCTCGGCCCACGCCTCCGTGGCCACGACACTGGTCGGCGGCCCTTCGTTGCGACGTGTCGGCCTGATCTGTCGAAGGGCGGCTCACACGCCTTGCGAAGGTATCTGCGTGCGACTCGCTTCGTCGCTTGTGCTCGTCTTCGTGCTGCTTCCGTGCCAAGTGGCGGCGCAAAGCGCGGCGGCGCAAAACGCGGCGCCGCAGCGCCATCTCGTCTATGGCTTTACGTGGGGCACCAACAACGACACCCAGATGCAGGAGTCGGGCATGAACGAACAAGGCGGCACCGCCGGCTCGGGAATGCAAGATTTTAACGGAAGTGCGAGCGACAAAGGAACGATTATCGTCGACGTTACTCGGGAGCAACCTGACTCCGGGCTCGTCGTCAGCATCAGCGAGCAGGCGCAAACGCGCCGTTCGTCGCCGCCGGCGACCTGCGTCGTCTATAGCGACACGACGGTGATCTGCGATCCCAACAAGCACATTAACGCCGAGGAGTACACCTTGCTGCGCTTTCTCGGCGGCCATTTCGTCGACCTGAATCAAATCGACGCCAAACAGCATTGGCACGTCGCGCGAGAAGGGCCCGTCTCAACCGTCGCAGACTACACGATTTCAAAAAACGACGCCGGCAAGCTGAGCATCGATGAAGTTCGCGTCATCCAGGAGCAGGGCGCGCGTTCGCAAACGACGACGATCGACTCGACCATCGGCTATGATTTCAGCCATCAAATCCCCACGGCGATCTCGGAGCAATCGACCGAGCGCACCGAACGAGACAACCAATACATTACGGTCACCGCGCAAACGGTCTTGACCCTTCAATCCGACTCGATGACGCTTACCAAAAACTAATCGAAAATGGCGTCGAAGAACGCAACAGTCACGTTTCTGTTCTCCGATATCGAGGGCAGCACGGTGCGCTGGGAACGCGATCGCGACGCTATGGCCGCTGCGCTTGCACGGCATGACACGCTGATGAGCGCCGCGCTCGAAGCACGAGGTGCCTACGTCTTCAAGACCGTGGGCGATGCATTTTGCGCAGCGTTTGCGGATGCGCAGGATGGGCTTACAGCGGCAATCGACGCGCAGCGCGCGCTTGCGGCTGCAGATTTTTCTGCGGTCGAAGGACTGCGCGTTCGCATGGCATTGCACTCGGGGAATGCTGACGAACGCAATGGTGATTATTTCGGCCCTGCGGTCAATCGCGTCGCACGGGTGCTGGCGACCGGGCACGGCGGCCAGGTGCTGGTCTCCGGTGCATGCGCGGAGCTGCTGCATGATTGGCTGCCGCCGCAGTGCAGCTTGCGCGATCTGGGCGCGCATCGGCTCAAGGATCTGGCACAGCCCGAACGTGTCTACCAACTCATCGCACCGGATCTCGCCGCAGACTTTCCTCCGCTGCGTTCACTCGACCATCTCTCAAACAACTTGCCGGCCCAGCTTACGTCCTTTGTCGGTCGCGAGAACGAGGTCGGTGAGATCACCGCGCTCATCGACAAGCACCGGCTCGTGACGCTCACCGGCGCGGGCGGCGTGGGTAAGACGCGTGCGTCCCTGCAAGTCGCGGCGAACCTTATAGACAGCTTCAGCGACGGCGTGTGGTTCATCGAACTCGCGCCACTGACGAGCGCCGACTATATTCCATCGACCATCGCGCAGGCACTTGAGCTCGCGCTCGCGAGCGAGGGGGATCCGGTCGTCAACCTCGTTCGAGCGCTTAAGGGAAAGCAGGCGTTACTCGTCTTCGACAACTGCGCACATCTCGTCCAGAGGCTGCGCTAGGCGGCGGGGCGGCATTTCCAGCGTCCTTGAGTTTTAGCCCCGTTAACCCGTTAACGAATTTTAACGAATTGGCAGGAAAGGGGACAGCCGGGGGGCCAATAGGTCTATGAACGACCCTTCGAGGGGCAGCAGCCTTCCTTTATAGAGGCTGTTTTGCGGCTTTGGACGATCGCACTTTGCAGCAAGGAACCAAGAATGATTGCCACCCTCGCAGCCATGCTCCGCGACGAACGGGGAGCCCCGGAACCTACAGAACCCTCCTCGCAATATGATGGAAGTGTCCCGCGGATCCCCGCCGCTCCGACGCTCTACCCGTCCCTCCTTCAAGCCCTCAGAGAGGGGTACCAAGTTCATGACAAGGCCCCCGGGGTTTACTTTCTGCGGCAGAGGTTCCCGGAGGGCTGGAAGTTCGCCCACGTACTCTACGGGGGCAACACGCGGGCAGACTCATTCCTTGGCGGTCCGTATGGCTCGGTTTAGCGTTTGCGGGAAGTACTCCGAGTGCGCTGATAGGGAGTACGAAGCTTGTGCACGTGCTTCGCTTCTGTAGGCTCGCCAAGGTTGGGCGCTGTGTAATGAACAAGCGTCCTGGCCTGGAGGTCGACCGTAACGAAGTCATCCGGCGATTTCGCGCGATCCCCGTCGCTCGCGGGGTGATATTCAACCCGCAGCTGCCGCGCGTCAACGACGACGCGAAGATAACCATAATCGGTGTCATCGTAGTTCTCTAGTACGACTTGCCCAACGACTTGGTTCGGCTGATTTCCCTGTGCCGCGGTCTGAACGATTTGGGGCGCGCGCAAAGCCGCGCCGTCTTGGTCGCGGATCGCTTGCAATGCGTGGCCGCCATTGCCACAAACGATATACGGAATCTGCGCATTGGCTATAGTCGCGCCGTTCACTTGTATCGAGCGCGTCCGCGTAAAACGTTGATAGTTGTGCGCATGACCTGCAAGGTCGGCGTGGGGCCAGAAACCGACTTGCTCGCAGATCTTGTCGATCTGCAATTGCATCGCTGCGCTCCACCCGTGTCGCGAGCCGGTGCTGAACGGCGGATGGTGATGCGCGAGAAGCACGGCGCCACGGAATCGTCCGGATTCGGCGTCCGCGCGAGCGCGGCTCAGTGCCGCCTTGAGGAACGCAAGCTGCGCCGTACCGATCTTCGTGCCGGGAGTCGGGTCGGCTATCACACCGGGATCTTCCAAGGTATTGCTATAGAGCGAAATGATGCGCACGAACGGCGCTTCAAAAGTGAAATACACTCCGGGCTGGATTTGAGCCGTCCGCGATAGCCCTCCGGCCTCGGGCAGCACGACGAAACGTTCCTGACAGAAGTTACGGAGGTAGCCCTTCAGGCTTGGAATCGGCGCTCCCGGCGGCACCATGCCATCATGATTTCCCGCCGCCGCTAGAATCGGAGCTGGATAATTCCTGATACGGCTCGTAGAATTGGTCGTAATAGTACTCGACTTCACCGAAGCTGTAGACAACGTCGCCGAGGAGAAAGTGGAATTGCGGTATCTCGCGGTTAGCGCTTTCCTTGAAATCGGCGATCATCTTGTCGGTGACTTCATTCTGCGTCTTTGGGCCTCGCGTGCTCCCGCAATCCCCACACGAGTGAAAAACGATCTGCTGCTTGATATTGTCGAGCGCAGCAGTATCACCGGCAAGCACATCTGAAAGCGTAAGAACCGGTTCGTCAACGCTGCCGCCGCTTGTCGGTCGCGGCGGCGGAACCACGGTCGCGAAAAGTTTGTGCGCCGCGTTGAGCGCGTCGATCGCGTGATAGCTCGCCGTGTCCGAAGCGTGTTTGACCTTGAACGTGCTCGGATCCGGCGTTGGTTCCGGCTGCGCAAAGACCGGCCGGTCGAGCTCGCGGCCCTGTGCGCCGTCACCGTCAGTCGTCGAAGTCTGCGGTTTGGGCATCTAGATGAAGTTTTGCAGCGTCAGAGCGACTTGCTTCTGTGTGCCGTCCTTTGTCGTTAGGCCGATCCGGTACGTCGTCCCAGGCGCGGCGAAGAACAATCCGCGAAGCGCCTCGAGGCTCATCGATGAGGCAGGTTTTCCGTCGATCGAATCGATCGTGTCGCCTTTGGCAATTCCGGCTTGCGCGGATGCCGTGCCGGGCCGGACGTCGAGCACGACGTACTTTCCGGCTTTATTGACAAGGAAAAGGCCGGCGCGTTCGTACACGTCGGGATCGTTCAGCGAAGCGTTAGGCGTGAGCGCCATCGTCTGGTTCGCGTAGTCAAGCCTCATGGAAAACTTCTTGAGAATGTTGCCTCCGACGTTCGCACCCACGAACGGCGCCGCGAGCGCACCCTGCTGTTGCGCCGTGAAATCCGCGATGACCCCCGGCAGCGTAAAGGTGCCGATTGTAAGGGATTGCAGGCGTCCGAGCTTTCCGAGCGCCGCACCGCCGAAGCCGAACCCGGTAACGCCGAGCTGGCTCATGGTTTGCGGGACGATTTGCGGATGCGAGGCGATGAAGGGGCCATAGAGCGTGAGGGAATCGCGTGCACCGGTGTCGAGCGTACACTGCGCCGCGATGCCGTCGATCGCGCACGGAAACTGCGGTTGAGACGTGTTGAAGACAAACGGGATGACGTCGCTGCCCGCCGGCGGTTGCGACGTTCCGGGCATCTGCAAGATGACGCGGTTGTTTGCATAGTCGAAGGTCGTGACGAAGCGTGAGAGCACTTCAAAGCCGATCAGACCGTCGACCGGTTGTCCCGCAGAGACGCCGAATCCCATTCGCGTGGGTGCGACGGCGAAGAGTTGATCTTTGAGCGTCGCATTACCGACTTGCAGCGTCGCAACTTTGGCAAAACTGAACCCTTCGGTTTGGGATCCGGCGCCGGTGCCTTGCATGGAACCGACACCCGCGGCGCCGATCGCCTGCGCTACCGCCGGATCGACGACATTTTGACCGCCGGTATCGAAGATGAAGCGATAAGGGCCTTTTCCGTTCAGCATCACGTTGAGGTAGACGTGATTCTCACCGAGGTGAAATGGAACGCTCGTTTCGGAAGAGCCCGCAATCGAAAAATCACGGACCGTCGACGGCGGCTTGGTGAAATTCGCCTGGCCGCCGTCGGGATTCACGATGACTTGCTGCACGGAGACGTCCACTGCGTTGCCGTTCTGCTCGCTGTGAATCGAATAGGGAATCATGAGGCCGTCGACGCGGTGATAGTTGGATAAGACCATCGTCGCCGTCACCGGTCCCGCGGTCTGTACCATTTTTGCCGGCAGATGGGTCGTTCGATCGAAGTACAAGTCGAACGGCACCGACGATCCAGGAGCCGTAATCTCGAGCACGTCATACGTGCGGCCCGCGGCGGTCTTTTCGCCAATCCAATTTACCGTGGCACCGCCGCGATTTGGGCTCCAGAGCGCGTAGTCGCTCGCGAACGCGATGCTGATTTCTTGCGAGCGCCCAAGCGTGCCGCCGTCGACCCATACCAGGCCGGTGCCGTCGCGAAGCCAGCTCTCCTTGCCGTCGTATCCGTCGTCTTGGACGACGGGCGGGTTTGAGGCAAATTCGCTAAATCGCATGCCCCCGATTTCCAACCACTGCGTGCTCGTGCCGGGAAGCCCACCGACGCTGGTCGTCTCCTTCAGCTCGAGTACCTTGACGTTGCTGAGCGCTTCGGCGCCGAGCGCCGCGCGCGACTGGTCGAGCAGGCGGCTCACGTTATCGGGCGGTGCAGCGGAGACCGCATTTGGAAGGAAAGTGGCCAACGCCAGAGCGGCGACGGCGAGCATGCTCCGGGAAAGTCTCATGTAGCCAATACGGGAGACCCGGCGAACTTGTTTCACGCGTGGATTTTGCCGGCTCGTGCTAACACACGTTATTACGACTTAGTGCAGGTGATGATGCCTTCGGTTTTCCAGGTGCCGCCTATTTGGGCTTGCGACAGATCCTTGTACAGTGTCATGCTGTCCTGGGTGAAGGTATCCCGAATCGGGACGGTCTTGCCCATCGCGGCATTGTAGAACGTTCCGTTCCAGACCGTTTTCTTGCCGGTCTGCTGCGTGGATTCGGTGCTGTAATCGCCGGTCGCCAAGACTCCCGGCGTCCACCACGTCTTCGTCTTCGAATCGTACACGATGTAACCGAGGCTATCGAAGTTCGAGCCGGCAGCGTGGATGGAGAGCGAACCGTTTGCCGAGCGGGCGAAGGTGAGGGTCGTTGCGGCGGGACCACCTATCGTCGAAGGCATGCTGTTGGTGCACGACCACGTTCCGATTAAGAAGTCGTAGCCGTGCGGCCCGACCCCGATCATCGACGTCGACATGGGGCCGGAAGCGGAGTTTGCGGCGCAGGGCGCGAGCGCCAAGGTTGCGAGCGTAAGGAGTGGGAAGAGCTTCTTCAAAATCAACCTCCTTTTGCGTTTAGCAGATTGGCGAGTACTCAATTGCCGGTGGCGTTCGAGGGCTTTGCGCGAAGCTCCGCTCAATATCCCGGCTCGACGGCCCGGTGGCCACGGCGGCGATCAACGGCCCATGAGCGAGCCTCCCGGCGACTCGACACGCGAGGTTACCGGAACGCTTGAGGAAAGGCAGAAGTAAATTCAGTGGCCAGCAAAGCACAGGTTGAAAACGCGATTTTCGAGCGCGAGGGATTTCGGGTAGAACTCGAACTTTTCGAGGGAAAACGACCCGCGCTGCCGCCCTACGACTATCCGCTCATGGCGCCGCAGCGATGGAAAGTCTCTGATTGGAAAAACGCGCGCCTCGCCGCATACCGATTGCTCGCGAAGGGAGTAACAATCTTTGGGGGTGACGGTAATCCAATTCCTCGTGACCTGCAGCTAGGCAATCTCCGCGATACTTATTACAAGTGCGAGTACGGATCGTTGGATCCGCCCCAGGCCGACGCCAATACGAATGTCATATCCATGGCGCAACATCGAAAGAATCCGCACGACAACGGAAAGGCTCGTTCTCGTAAGCGCCCTAAATAGTTCCGGCGCTGCCAGTCACGGGTCAACCGACAGGCATTGTAGCGTTAAGCGCACGAGGAAGCCGATGAAACGTCTTACCGGATCCCATTTCGGTCTGTTGGCGGCGTTCGTCTGCTGTGGCATGATCAATCACAAGGATCTCGCCATCGTTAGATTTCACGGACAAACACTGGTCGTCGATACTGGTGGGGATACGCTTCTAACACGGTCGACCGTACTCAAGTTAGGCTTACGAACGCACCTCGCGCATAAGAATAAAGCAACGTTTGCCGAGAGAACTCTTAAGCTGCTTGGGCGACGGGACGGATTCATCGTCGCGCCGCAGGCGTATTTTTCTCACTGGTATCTGGCTATGCCGGCGGATCTTTGGGTCCAGTCTGGATCGCAAGATATCCGCTCTAAATTGATTTCCACAAAGGAACCGTCCGCAACGCTCTAGCCACGCAACGTCCGAAGGGGCGCCTAACTTTAAGGCTTTTAAAAATGGCGGCAGGACCATTTGGAGCAACTTATGTCGTGGCAAGGGGCGCCTTGGGCCTCGCCAGCGGCGAACAGTTCCTATGTCTAGTCGATATCGGAGCCGTCGCGCGCTTTGAGGATGATTCATCGAATGATTATCGGGCCGCAGTAAGCTTTATGGAGGGGGGCGCTTTCGATGAGGTCCACCGGAAACATCGGGACTGGCTGGTTTCCAATAATGCCGCATATATAGCGCGGGACGCCGTGGGCTAGAGTCAACTACCTCAATGATCGTACCGACCGCAAAGATAGGCACGATGGATGTAAAAAACCTCGTCCTCTTGAGGCGGGCGGACCGGGGGACCTTCAGAGTCCTTTCTCGCTTATGCGCCAGCCCGTCCGCTGTGACATCGGCAACAATGCCTTTGGCGGACGGACGCTGATCGTAGTGGACCTAAGGGAAAGCCAACTGTTCTTCTCGCCGGATTTGGAAAAGTAAGCAGCTACCGCGCCTTGCTGCTTTCCGACAACGTTTTGATAGCGCTCTGGTCTGCGGTTTTCCATACTTCGTTAAATCTTGTCGTTCGCGTTCCGTAAGCCCGCCGGGCGCGGCATATTCATTGGCAAGCCCCAATGGCGTATCAAGACAATCGAGATCGACGTGAACGATCGCGTCGCGAAGGCCCGCGGCGTTCAGTGCTCCATTGAGACCGCGCGCGACGTCGATATGCTGCTCGCCGCCACAATACGTGAGCCCCTCCATGGCGAGCGGCCGATACCCAGGCACCGTTTGCGTCAGCATGCGCCAGCTCCGCCCGGCGAGCATCGATACCGCCGTTGCGTCAAAGTAGCCGCTCAGCTTTCATCCGGCGTGTCGAAGTCGGCGTGGGCGTCGAACCATACAACGCCAAAGTCCGTATCGCGTATTCCAGCGGCGACGCCAACCGTTGCGTTACAATTACCCGCAAGCAAAAATCCGCCGAATGACCTCAAAGCTCTGTCAGATTTCGCCTTCGAACCGATCGACGGAATCGATCTCGACCGTTTGTACTTCGATCGATAGCTGCTCCAAGCGGTACACGAGGCCCTCGGCGAGAGCCGCCACGGGCCCGACGATGAGACAGAGGCGCGACATTCAGGACCCGGTTACGGCTTGAATTTAAAAACCATTCCGGCATGGTCGTAGCCCGCACCAGTGGTCGTGCCGTACAGCCGGCCCCTCACGTAAGTCAAGCCCGCGGTGGGATTTGCGTAAGCGTCTTTAGAGCCGCCAAAATTGTACAGGACTTTCTCGCCCGCGCCGGCAGCCGAAATGCTGAAGACGATGCCGCCTCCGTACGGGTAGCCCATACCGCCGGATTTTGTGGTGCCATACAGTACGCCGTTCACGTACGCCAAGCCGTTAGGTTGGTAGCCGTCATTGGGATAACCGCGAAAGCTGTACACCCAGTGTTCGGTACCGGTCGTGCTCATGCTAAAGACGGTTCCGTCATTGTGGGCACCGCCATCCTCCGTCGTCCCGTACAGCGTACCGTTCACGTAGGTCAAACCCGCCGTCGGGTAATGGCCATCGTGGCGTTGCGTGAAGCTGTGCACCACTTTTTCCTCCCCCGTGGGCGTTATGCTAAAGACGGTCCCCGCGTTGTGGGCACCACCGTTTTCTGTCGTACCGTAGAGCGTCCCGTTCACGTTGATTAGGCCGGCCTTGGGCGCTGCGCCATCGTGCCGGCGGCCGAAGCTGTGCAGGATCTTTTCGTTGCCGGACTTGGTGATCGTGTAGACCGTCCCGTATCCATACGGTTGCCCTATCGCGCCGCCGGAAAACGTGGTGCCATACAGTAAGCCGTTCACGTCGATCAAGTTACCAGAAGGGTAGTTGCCATCGTGCGGATAGCCGCTAAAAGTATGCAGCACCGTTTCCTTGCCGCTCTGCGTCAGGCTGAAAACGATTCCGTCATTGTCAGAACCACCTTGCGCCGTACCGTAGATCGTACCATTGAGACGGACGACGCCGGTACCGGGATTCTCACCATCGTCGCCAGTGCCGAAGCTGTGCAGAACCTTTTCAGTGCCGGATCTCGTGATGCTGTACACCGTTCCATAGTATGTGTTTGCCCCACCGCCCCAGGTTGTACCGTATAGCGTGCCATGCCCGTCGAATAAGCTTGACTGCGGGAATTGGCCGTCGCCGTAGCCGGTAAAGCTGTAGAGCACCTTGATGCCCTGATCGGCGCCATCTTGGTGTTTGGCTGCGACGGATCCAGTCGTCGAAGTTAATGACGGGATCGAGATCGCAGCTGACGGCGGCGGATTGGTCATCCCTTGGCTGCAAGCAACCGCTATTACAACGACAAAAGCGCTTAGGCTATAGCGGTGGAGGGTTCTGCTCTTCATCTTCCATGCTCCTACAACAAAAAGACGCCTCTTCGTAGAGATAGCGCCGGGTTTGAGCGCTTACGCCTATAGATGTGCTTCTCCTCTATGAGCAAACAGTTTCAGGCCTTTTTACAATTTCATCTCAAACTGCTGTGCCCCACGACACCAGTCTAACGCCGACGATCCACGCGTGGCAAACTCCATCAACAACATCGCGCAAACCTACGTTAAGCTCGGCCGCTACACCGAGGCAGCGCCGCTCTTTCGGCGCTCTTCGCCGATCGGGAACGGACGCTTGGCCGCGAGGATCCGCACGTTGCGCTTAGCATGAACAACCTCGCCGAACTTGCGACGCTACGGGGCGACTACGAAACCGCACGCCCACTCTTCGAGCGTGCGCTGGCGATCCGCGAACGCGCGTACGGCTCCGACCATGAGGATCTTGCGGAAAGCCGCGACGGGCTTGCGTTTCTCAACGTAAGGGAGGGTCGCTACTACGACGCATTGCAGACGTACGAACGTGCCCGGGCAATTCTGGTAAGCAGCACACGCTTTCGCCGGACACCCCGAACTGCGAGAAATCGCAACAGTCGCCGAAACACCGCCGTCGTTTCTAATGCGACGTTTCTACTTCGTCGACGCGTTAACGTGCCGATTTGTGCAATAATCCGTGCGATGACCTCCCGGCGTGCCTATTTGACGGCACATCCGCGACGGCTTTGTTAGGTACATTAACATGAAGCTTCTTGGACTTTCCATTATTCTTATCGCAGGGTGCGTATCATCACCAAATGATTCCACCCTAGGGGCTAATCAGGCTATAGGTATCCCTGCTGCGAAACAACTTAACGCAAGGTTTGAAAAGCCTTCTTTCTGGTGTGACCCTACTACAACGCCCTGGCGTAAAGGTAGCAATGTCTGTGGACAAATGACGATGGTAGCTCCTCTTAACGCTACCTGCACTTTTGAGGACCATGTTAAGATAGATGGCTCAGGGTACGAGGGTGACGAACAGTACAAAGGAGCTGCTGGGTTGCAGATGGTGTGGTGGTCTAGCGACAACGATAACGATTACCGCAACCATGAACGCTTACAGTATTTTGTGTATTCGATTAACGTGACCAATACTCCGGTTGCCGGATACGGGCGCTTTCTGTTCACGACAGCCACTTGTGGGGCATGGAAACATAAATATAGCCTGAACGTTTTCAGCCCTCCGCCTCAATTCTACTGAACCTAAACTCAGACCAAGGAAAACGCGCTCTCGTGAACATCTTGGGGCGTAGCCGACTATCGCCGCCTTACAAGCGAGGTATCCACGAAGCGAACATACCGGCTGCGGCGAGCAGCATCAGGCCGAACGTCAGCCATAGCCACGCCGTCGCCGCCGGCGATGCAATCCATTTACCGAGTATCTCCGCGTTTCGTGAAACGCGGATGATCGCGTAAACGAGCGGAACGGCCGCGACACCGTTGCACACCGCGGACCAGAACAGGGCTTTAATCGCGTCGACGTGGAGCAGCTCCATCACGCTGCCCGCGAGCAATCCGAGAAGAATGACGCCGTAAAATCCCGGAGCTTGGCGCAGCTTCTGATGCAAGCCCTCTGGAATGTTGAAGAGCTCGGCGATCATGTAGCCGGACGAGCCCGCTATCACGGGCACCGCCAACAGCCCCGTGCCGATAATTCCGGCCGCGAAGAGCGCGTAGGCGAGGTTTCCCGCCAGCGGGCGAAGCGCCAGCGCCGCGTCCTGGGCCGTCGCGATGTTACCGCCGTGCACAAAGATCGTTGCCGCCGACGTGACGATGATGAAGAACATGATGAGGTTGGAGTAGACGGCGCCGGTATTGACGTCCGTATGCAAATCGCAAATGGTCTCGGCGCTCGGACCCTGTGACGGGTTGGCGGCGGGGCGGTCCAGCTTTTCCTCCACCATCATCGAAGCCTGCCAAAAGAATAAGTACGGCGTAATCGTGGTGCCCAGCACGCCGGTTAGCGTCGTCAGCCAACTCGCGGTCCATACGAAATGGGGAACCAGCGTGTATCCGAGGATCTGCTGCCACGGCGGATGCACGACGAACGCGGTGACAACGTAGGCGAACAGCGATAAGCACAACCACTTAACGATTCGCGCGAAGTGGCGATACGAGTAGAAGACTTCGACAACAACGATAACGCCGGTGAAGAGCGCGATCCAGAATGGCGTCGGCACCGCTAGCAGCATATGCGCGCTCGCGGCCATCCCGCCGATGTCGGCGCCAACGTTGATCGTGTTGGCAAATAGGACGAGCAGCGCAAGGGCCAAGGCGACGGGACGCGGCATGATGCCCGCGAGCGCCCGCATAAGACCACCGCCCGTGATGACCCCAACCCGCGCGCAGACGCCGTCGATCACCGCCATCATCGGCGTCGTGATCAGCGCGCTCCAGAGCATGGTGTAGCCGGCCGAGGCGCCGGCAATCGAGTAGGTGGATATCCCCGAGGGATCGTCGTCCGAGGCGCCGGTAATCAGCCCTGGACCAAGGGTGCGTACGTACCGGATTGCGCGCCCGGCGATACCTTCCACCGGTCTTACGATAACATCGCCTCCCCGCAAAGCGCCACTTTATTCCGCCCCTGACCGGTGGTAGGATAGCCGCAAGCCGGCCGATCGAGGCGAAGGACGTCAGGACGACTTCGAATGCGTCCACGAAGCATAACGGGCCTAGCACCCAATCACGGACGGCCCACATAGGAGCTTGAAAAATGATTGCAACGTGAGCAAGAACTGGTGGCTGTTTCTGCTGCGAGGTATCGTCGCAATAGTTTTGGCAATAGTGGCCTTCGTATCGCCGGGCTCTATGCTCATCGGCATCATGCTCGCCGTCGGTTTCTATGCGTTCGTCGCCGGTTGTTTGGCTTTGGCAGCCGCGATCACCGGTATCGCCGGCGATCGCTGGTGGGCGGCGCTCCTGGAAGGCTTAGTCGGAATTGTGGCGGCGTTTGTGATCTGGTTCGAACCGGTGAGCAGCGCGGTGGCGTTCGTCTACGTGTTGGCCGGCTGGTTGATCTTGACCGGCATTCTTCAAATCGTAGCGGGCATTCAGCTGCGCGACTTGATCCGCAATGAATGGCTGTATGTGCTCAGTGGTATCATCTCGATCGCTTTTGGCATCTGGGTTATGCGCAGCCCAGCGCAGGGCGCCGTCGCCGAGGCTTGGATCATCGGTTGGTACGCGCTGCTCTTTGGCATCGCGCAGGCCGCCTTTAGCTTCCGGTTGCGCTCTCTGCAAAACGCCTAAACGTGCAAACGCCCATTGCGAGCCCGAACGTTTCACTTGCGTTTCCTGCTCATCGCATAGCGCGTGCGCCCTCAGTGGGAAAGGTGGAGTCCGCCGGGATGGTTCGACGACGCTGCGTTTGACGCCGTCGCCGAGTCATTCGAAAATCCGGACTGGGCGGATGTCACGCTCCACTCCTACGGCGTGCGGTGGGGCGAAGCGCGGCCCTATCTTCGCTACGCAGTGCTCGAGGTGGCGCAAAAGTCCGCACGGACTATTTTGGTTCCGACGGTGCTGATTCGCGGCGACTCCGATCGCGTCAATCTGCCGCCTCCGGAAGATGAGAGTTCGTATTTACGGGTACGTATCAGCGCCACGTTTTCAAAGACGTCGGACACTTTCCGACGCGTGAAGCCCCAGATGCTAGGGCACAGATTCTCGTTGACCTTCTGATGGAGGCTTTACGTTGAACGCGAAAACGGTTCCGTCGCCTTTTGAGCCGCCGTATGCGTGGTGCCGCTAATTCTGCCAGGGTTTTTGGGAGCCGCTTAACTCTTACGAAGGGTGGCACCCCCTCGCGAAGGAAGTAACGTATAATGAGCGCGATGAGCGACGTCGTTTCCGACGCCGTGACCGTAACGTGTCAAGCCTCGCTTCGGGAGTTGCGGGCGGCTGCGTTCTGGCTGTACACGCACGACCGCCAGACCCAAATAGGGATTCTCCTTTACGTCGCCACGATCATTGCAATTCTTATGCTAATCAATACCGCCGCCCATAATTGGACCACCCTCTACCAGCAATGGCATTACACGCAGCTACGCAACCTCGCTGGTTTTTTCTGGTTCGTAGGCGGTGTCTACCATTGGGTCTCGCGGCTGGTGACTTTGCCTGAGCGTGCGTGGCGCCGTCTAAGCCTGGAGGGCCCGACCAAACTCACGGTCTCGTCCGCCGGCTTGTCCTGGTATAATTCGAAACAACGACAAGAAGTTGGCTGGGACCAATACTACGGTTATGTCGTGCTCCCCGAAGAACTCATCTTCGTCTCGAGAATGCCGTACATCGTACCGCGATCGACCGTCAGCCCAGTCGACTTCGAGCGTGTACTCACGATTGCTAAACGACATCTGCAGCTCGTGAAGCAGTTCGACTCCCGCACCGGGAGAATCTCACCGGCGTCGCCGGTTCGCTAAATCGTTCGCCGCCTTTCAAGCCAGGTATCCACGAAGCGAACACCCGCTGCCGAGAGCAGCATCGCATCTATGCGTGGCTTTGACTACGTTCGATGGACACGTCCGCGGCGAGCTTGCGCTTCCGCTGCCGGTTATGTATTATCGTCACACGGTACCGGCGCGCTCGTTCGAGTGGGGAGATTCGCGTATGCAGATCCTGAAATTGGCGCTCTCGGGTTTGGGGTTCGTTTTAGCCATCGGGCTGCTCTCTGGATGTGGTAGCAGCAGGGCAGAGCTGCCGTCTTCGCAACTGCCATCAGGGGCGCAAGCAGGCGCCGACCGCCGCGGTTCGTGGATGGCGGACGACGCTAAGAGCCAGAACCTGCTTTACGTTGCGGATCTCGGCACGGATCATGTGAACGTCTACTCGTACGGGCGCGGAAGGCTCAAAGGCGTGCTGAAGGGGTTCTCGGCGGTGCACTACGAGTGCGTCGACGCTGCCGGAAATGTCTTTATTGCCAACGGCAGCGCCAACGAGCTGCTCGAGTATGCGCATGGCGGCACAGCCCCGATAAAAACTTATCAGGAGCCGGGTTTTACCCACGGTTGTTCGATCGATCCGACCACCGGAAACTTGGCGGTGCTGCACGACCCAGAGACCTCTGCTCCAGGCGGCATTTCGATTTACCGTCACGCGCGGGGCAAGCCGCGTGAATACACGACGCCCAACGTCTTTCGCGTCTACTTTATCGGTTACGACGGCAAGGGCAATCTGTTTGTTGACGGCACCGACATGCACGTCACGTTCGAGATCGCCGAGCTGCCTGCGGGAAGTAAAACTTTCGAAGCGGTAACGCTCGATCAAAGCATCGTTCTACCCGGCGCGATTCAATGGGACGGAAAACATCTCGCGGTCGGCGACCAAGTCTCGATTTCCGGCCCTTCGAAAATCTACGAGTTTTCGATGAGCGGGGCCACGGGGACGCTTGTGGGAACCACACCGCTTTCGAATTCATGCGACGTTCTGCAGTTCTGGATTCAGGGGCATCAGGCTATCGCCGGTAACGTGTGCGCGCCGCACGTTCTCTATTTTAGCTATCCCAGCGGTGGTTCGTCGACCAAGACGATCAGCCGTAAGCTCAAGGAACCGGTTGGCGTGACGGTGAGCTTGAAATAGGCCGGCTTTCCGCACTGCCGAGCGCAATATCTACGACTCGCAGTTCTTGCTTGTCGGGTTCCCCTTCCGGAGCGAATCCAATTTCTGAAAACGTGGAGTAAACCGCGGGGTGAATGCGCTCATCGAAGGCGCGCTCGCACGCCTCCACGATTTCGGCGATCCGAGTCCCGAATCGCGTTCGGATATCGTCGAGTGTCGGTGCTCCGCCTTGATCCTCGGCAGCGTGATGAAGTAGCGCGGCGATCGCCTCGTCCTCGGTACCACCGTTTTGGAGAACGATACTCGCGACGGCCAACAAGTGACTAAAATATGGTGTCCGCGTGCCTTTACGCATCTGCCCGTCGTGAAGGACGCGCGCGTGATTTCGCCCTCGCACATCGACCCAGCATCTTGGAGGAACGAGCCCCGACCTCATTCATGTGCTTTTCCCCGATTTGTCACTGAAGGGGGCCTAGGGCAAGCCCTTGCAGTAGGCACGAGGAACGCCCACTGCCGCGTCAATGTTTGTCAATATGATGCCGGGACACCAGGACTCGTACAACCCCCACCGCGATGGAAGCAGCGGAAGCCTTTGCGCAAGTATCGCCTCCTAAAGGCTGCCACCGAGGTCCGCCAGAAGGCGTCAGTCTCAAACATTTAAGGCCGAAAAATGCTTGAAAAGCCCCTTGCAGGATGAGGCGTTTATTAGTAGGGCCAACGGGATCGAACCCTTCTTTCGGCCTTGAAAGGGCGATGTCCTAACCGATAGATGATGGCGCCCCCGGATGCCTTCACACCCGGCCGGCATTGCTGGCACTGTCAGTGGGCTGCTGCACAGCCCTAGCCGGCAGCTCGCTGATGTACTGGTGGACTAAGAAGATCGCCATGCTGCCTTCGCCAACGCTCGAGGCGAGCTTTATCGATCCCCGTCGAACCTCGCCCGCTGCAAAGATGCCGGATTGATCATTTCGAGCAGATACGGATCGCGTGGGCGCTTGCGTTGGCGGGCTGCAGGGTCGACGGCGTCCCAGCCGGCGGCTTGGGCACCCGGCGTGTGAATATCGGCCTACATTACCGACAGCAACCCCCGGCCCGTCGCTCCTATTCCCGTTCCTTGTCATCCATCGTGAGTGCGATTGCAGCTTCTGGTTTAAGTGCAGCGCCTTCTGCGATCAGGCGTGTGAGTTCGTGGGCAGCGAGGCTTTCGTGCAGGAGTGCGGCGAGGCGGTCGTGCGTGGTCGTCTCGGTGAACTCGCGCTCGAATCCGTGTCGCGCAAACGCGGCGTTGGCGTAGCCTGCGAGTATAGCCGCGCGCGCTGGATCGCCGCGCAGCGCGACGGCGAGTGCCAGATGCTCGATCGCCATCGCGACGCGGACGTGGTCTGGCTCGCGTGCTGCATAGATTCCGATCGACTCGCGAGCTGCCGCAACTGCGTTCGCAAGATCATCTGTCGCGGCGAGATAGCCCGCGAGGTTGACGAGCAGGAGGGCGAGAGCGCCTTTATCATCACCGGCTTGCACTACCGGAAGTGTCTCGCGAACGATCTCCACCGCTCGCACCGTCTGGCCTCGGGCGTGCTCGGTCTCTGCGAGGTTAAACGCGCCGGCTAGCTCGCCACGGACGTGTCCGAGCGAACGCAGCTCCGTGCGAAGTTGCTCCCAGGTGTGCGCGGCCGTCTCAAGATCGCCACGAAGATGGCTCAAGACCGCGCGCGTTTCGAGCATTAAAAGGTGCACGTTAGTCGAAGTTCCTCCAATCGCTTCTGCTTCGACCAATGCGGCCTCCGCCTCGTCAAAACGACCGAAGAACGTCGCCTGTTGCGCAAACCGGCACAGCGCCGTAGCGAGTGACGACCCGTCGCCGCTTGTCCGTGCTTGCTCGACCGCCTGTGTCGCTACTTCAAGCGCGCGCACCTTGAAACCGGATTCTCCGAGCAAATGCGACAACGCGGTTAACAATCGGGCGCGTAGCCGGGAGTGCTCTGCGGGGAGCGCCGCGAGATACGACTCGCATCGTGCGATACCTTCCGCATCGATTCCGATGGCCTGCCAACTCGTGTAAATGTTGCCGAGCAACTCCGCGCCGCCGGCGACCTCCGAACGCGCCAACGCACCGTCGAGCGCAAAGCGCACGTCGTCCAGTTCCATCCGCAGCGCCGCAACAAGATTGGTAGCCCGTGCGGTCTGCACCCACCGTTCCGACAGCTCCGCGAAGCGGTCGCGCAGGTAACGCAGGTGCCGATCTACGGCGAGATCGCGCTCGCCCGCGCCGTCGAGTTTCTCCAAGGCATAGGCTCGCGTCGATTCGAGCAATCCGTAGCGCAGCGTGTCATCCTGCGGTTCGGCGAGCACGAGCGACTTATCAACCAACGACGCAAGTACGTCGAACACGTCGAGTTCATTGAGATCATCGCCGCTGCCGACCGCAACGGCTCCTTCCAGCGTGAACCCGTTGACGAAGATTCCGAGCCGCCGGAAGAGCGTGCGCTCACGCTCATCGAGCAAGTCGTAACTCCAATCGATGAGCGCGCGCA
The DNA here is from genome assembly GCA_963719905.1 of Vulcanimicrobiota bacterium. Lineage (GTDB taxonomy): Bacteria > Vulcanimicrobiota > Vulcanimicrobiia > Vulcanimicrobiales > Vulcanimicrobiaceae > Cybelea. Next base: position 46,537 of record CAVRDR010000002.1, on the reverse strand, counting down.
TGGTCTGATGGCGCGGCAGTGCGCTGCGATCGCCGCCGGTAAGAACGCGGAACCGCTCGTCGAGCCGCTCGCGCAGCTGCTTTGGGCTAAGCATTTTCACCCGCGCGGCCGCCAGCTCGATCGCGAGCGGAATCCCGTCCAGACGGCGGCAAATGTCGACAACGATCGGCGTATTCTCGTCGGTCAACGCAAACCGGATATCGGCGGCGCGCGCACGCTCGGCAAACAGCGCGGCCGCTTCTCGGACGGGGAGCGACGGCATTCGGTAACTTACCTCGCCCGAGATTCCTAAAGCTTGGCGGCTCGACACGAGCATCTTGACTTTCGGACAACCCCGCAGGATGGCTGCGAGCACGCGCGCCGCCGGCTCGATCAGATGCTCGCAGTTGTCGAATACGAGCAGCGTCTGCTTTCCTTTAAGAGCGCGGGCGAGATTCTCAACCGGATCGCCCTCGCTCGCAAGTTTGAGGTCGAGCGCCTGCGCGACAGTGGTGGGAATGTACTCGCCACCGGTCAGGGGCGCGAGTTCGATGAACCACACCCCGTCGCCGAAGCCGTCGATCATATTCGCCGCGACTTGTAAGGACGCGCGCGTCTTACCGACTCCGCCCGAGCCGGTCAGCGTCACGAGCCGGTGCTGCTGCAACAGCGAAGTAATCTCGGCCACGTCGTCTTCGCGACCGACGAACGTGGTGAGCTGGGTAGGCAAGTTGTTTGAGAGGTGGTCGAGCGATCGTAGCTCCGGAAATGCTTGCGGCAACTCCGGTGCGATCAGCTGATAGACGCGTTCGGGCTGCGCCAGGTCCTTTAGTCGATGAGCGCCGAGATCGAGCAAGCTGCATTCCGGCGGCAACTCGCCGCGGACGAGCTCCGTGCACGCCCCCGAGAGCAGCACCTGACCGCCGTGGCCGATCGCGAGCAGGCGCGCAACGTGATTGACCGTTGGGCCGAAGTAGTCACCGTGACGCTCGGCGGCACTCCCTGCGTGCAACGCCATGCGCACGCGAATGCCCTCAACTGCCGAAAAATCTGCGGCCGAAAGCGCGCGCTGTGCATCGAGCGCAGCTGCGATTGCATCCGCAGCCGTCGCGAAGGCCGCGCAGAACGCATCGCCCACAGTCTTAAAAACGTATGCGCCGCGCTCTTCCAGCGCCGCGCGCATCAGCGCATCGTGGAGTGCCAACGCCGGCTCCATCGCCTTGCGATCGCGTTCCCATCGGGCTGTGCTGCCTTCGATATCCGAGAACAGGAACGTGACCGTGCCGGTTGGGCGAGCCGTGGCCATCGACGCGCGTTTCGTGGCGGAGGCGTTTCCCTCCGCCAAGTGCTTTGATTAACACGTTTACGGTGCCGGAAGGGCCTTGATGATCGATTGAAATCCGATCGTCGGCGCCAAGCGTACAATGGCTGATGATAGCTTCGGTTCGGTCGTCGTGCGCGAGGAGTCATCCGTCCGCGGCCGACACGCGTTCTAGCAGCATGCACATTCTATTTTCCGTGCTGTTTCTTAAGGAGATGTATTGATGAAATCCAAGTTCTGGTTTGTGGCGGCCGCTCTGGTGCTCTTGCCGCTTGCACCGATAGCCGGCAGCACCGCGCCGATGGCCGACGTCATTCGCGTCGATGGGTGTGCGGCTAGCGCCGGGCATGCCGAGGAAAGCTTCATGGGGCCCTTTCACGAGATGGTTTCGCAGCCGAGCCTTCCGGCGATGGCGATGATCGATTTTTCGAACGTATCGAACAATCCGATCACGTCGGTCGAGTTCGGCCTCGTCGCCGACGGTAAGCTCTTAGCGGTCGTCCGCGATGGCGGATCCTTCGCCCCCAACGCGCGCATCATGCACGCGTACGGCATCGCGGCATCGGCCGTGCCTTCCGCCGGTACAATGGCCGAGTGCGTGGCGCTTCGCGTGCGTTACGCCAATGGAACGACCTGGATGAACCCAAGCATGCCCGCGCATTGAGGGCTATTTCTTGATTAACGGCAAAGATGCGATGCCTACCGCCGACGATGCGCCGGTGAGCGTTGAGAATGGTGAGGTCTGGCCCTTCTTGTAGCCGACAACGTTGCGGCCCGAATTCGACTGAAAAAACTTCTGCGGAAAGGCAAATCCGTTCAGCGTAGGTCCGTCCTGTTCGATTCCGTTCGTGATCGAGCCTGACGGACTTGTCGACCCGTAGTTGTAGATTTCGACACTCGACGGGTCGCCTCCGAAGTTGGAAACATACATCACGTTCTTCCTACCGAATGCGATACCGATTGGTTCGGTCACGTCAGCCAAGCTCGATTTCTGCGGCGTCGCAGATCCGGCAGGTATCTCGTAGATCGAGTTGGTGGTGTCGCAAGCTACCCAGACGTTGTTATTGCCATCTACGGCGACACCGACCGGTTGGCCGAGACTGGTAAAATCAATCGTTTCGAACGGAGAGGTCGAACCGGCTTTGTATCCGACGACCGTGTCGTTGACAAGATTGCTGATGAAAACGTCGCGCTTGAAGTCGACTGCGATTCCATAAGGCGAACTGACCCCGTCGCTAATCGTCAAGCTCGGCGAGCTTTTGCCTGCAGGATACACAGTGATCGTGCTGTTGCCAAGATTGGCAACATAGAGCGCGCCCTTTTTATCGACGGCCAGGCCCGTTGGCGCGTTAACAGCGGTGGTAATCGATCCCTCAGGAGATCCGTTCGCGGTCTTCGGATCGTGCATAGCAACCTCGCTACCATCCGCGACGAAAAGGATCGGGTGCTTCTTCTTTTTAGCCGGCCAACCGCGAGGAGCATTGATTGGACGCGGAACTAACGGCACGACGATCGGGCCGGCTACCACGGGACCGGGTAGGATACGCATCTCCGACCAGACGTGATCTGAGGATGGAATAAGGGCTGACGACTGGCCCGATGCGAGGGATGCAGAATTGCTCGAGCACCCCGCTGCGAAAGCGAGAGCCGCGCATGCGATAAGCGCGCGGCGTGATAGAATTTCGAGCATGGAAATAGAGGCCTCCGAGAGACGCTAAGGGCCTAGCGCTTTCTTGCTTTAGTGCCTCGGGACCTGTTGAATTAGTTCTTCAAGTGGCTCTCGTGCTAGCGTTGCCTTCGCCGATGTAAGGAGTTGGCTCATCGTACGGCCATTGCCATTGCGTTGTCGGAGTTGGGCCGGGCAGCGGCGTGAAGACGGGGGCGCTTCCCGGCGGTCCGTCGCCTTCGTGCCAAACGCTCCCGTCGCCGAAGCGAACCATTCGTACGATGCAGAGGATTTTGGCCCCGCTCGGCAGCGGGTCGATTTTCTGCTGCACGTCGCGATGGCCAGACTGCGCCGGCGCAAACGTGCCCATCACGTCGCCGGAGACGATCTGCGCGGTGCGGCCAGTGGTGTCGACGATTTCGAAAGCAAAGCGAACTTCGGTCGCGGTGCGTTGGCTGACGTTGGTAAAATCGACACGTTCTGCAAGGGAGCCATTCTGGAGCGCGGCGGTGCACTCATCGACCGAGATCGGAGCTCCGTTCTCGACGATGGTCGTCATTAACGTCGCGGCTGCCACGCCCATCCAAAGCTTCTCAAGTGCCAAGCTTTTAATTTCTATAACCTAGGCATCGACTCATGGAGCGGCTTCGAGGGGCGCCCACGATTAAGCACTCTTTAATTTCATTCTCGGGCGAAGTGGGGTAGGTTCGGCGTGGGGGTAGGTATGATTCGACTCTCACTGATAGCTGTGTGCGGTTTGCTAGCGCTTCCGGCGATTGGCTGCGCGCAAGCTTCTCCGGCATCCGGCGATGACGCCGCACCGCTTCAAATACCGTTGACGATGTCGCGCAATCCGTCCTTTGGCACGTATGCAGCCAAAATTGCCATCGCGCTAGGAAATGGCAAACCCTTAGCGTTTGGCTTCGACACCGGCTCTTCGGGACTGCATGTGTTCGCCGATGCCGACCTCGACGCGCCCGGCACGGGCGTGCAGTGCTCGCACACGCCGACCAGCGTGACCTACGGAAACGCTGCCCGGATCACGTTTAGCGGTGTCGTCTGCTATGCCCAGCTGCACTTCGAGGGGTTCACGACGCCCGCAACCGTACCGCTCGCCTATCTGACGTCGGCATCATGTCCGACAACAAATCCAGGTTGCAGAATCCCAAATCTGCACAGTCCAAAGGCGATGCACGGATATGGCGTCTTTGGAGCCGGACTGACCGGGATAATGTACGGCGCGGGCAACGTTCCAAATCCGATCCTCACACTGCCCGGACGCCGTGGCTCGGTCTATAGCGTCGTTCTCACGCGAGATGGTGGAGAACTGGTGCTCGGCAGCGAGGAGCCCCCGAACTCTGCCGAGTTTCACTTGGCGCCGGGAACGCTCCCGGGCCAAAGATATTCGTTCGCGCCGACCTGTCTATTTATTGGTGGGCACCCGATCGACGCTTGCATGCTGATCTCTTTCGATACCGGCAACGGCGTTCCGTGGATCCACAGCATGGATACCCATGCTATTCCTCAGCAGGATGGGTTCGTGACGCCGGGGACGCAGCTAGGCTTTGGACCGCCGGGTGATCTGCAAGCGGCAACATTGGTCATTGCGGGGAAGTCGTTTGCAGATGAGATCAAGGTAGTCGCCATCCCTGGCCGACCCCCGCTCACCAACGTGAGCATTCAGGCGTTCTTCGACAACATCGTTACCTACGACAATACCCGAGGCATCATCGCCGTAGCGCACGCAGCTTCCCCAACACCTTTATGAGCGGGCCTGTCACAAGCGCATGCTTTCACTTGTTAGAAGCAAGTATCGTTTGCCAGGAGGTATGCTCTCATGGACTCCATTTCGCGCCAGGTCCTGTTTGCAATGGTGCTGGCCCTTGTGGCCTCCGTCGGTAGCCCCGCCGCCGGCTGGGCTGCGAATGCCCCTTACCAAACGATGGCCCCGCTCAGCCAGTACCTCATGACCGATCGCCAAGCAGAAATCGACCTTGCTCGAAGCGCGGCGCCGCCGGCGATATCGCTGCACGCGACCCTTCTCGTGCTTGGCCCTCACGGTTACGAAACCGCGGAAAAGGGCACGAACGGCTTTACTTGTGTCGTGGAACGATCGTGGATGTCGCCGTTTGACTCCCATCAGTTCTGGAATTGGAAAATGCGCGGGCCAATTTGCTATAACCCTGCTGCGACGCGCACCGTTCTGCTCTACACGCTCCAACGCACCCAAATGGCGCTGTCGGGGCTGACCAAATCACAAATGCTCGATCGCACCAAGGCCGAAGTTGCCGATAAGCAGCTGCCGGCGCCGGAACCGGGCTCGATGTCATATATGATGTCGAAGCACGGCGATCTGGGCGATGGCGTCGGGCCGTGGTTGTCGCACCTGATGTTTTACGCTCCTAAAGCAGACGGCGCGAAAGGCGGGGCAAGCTGGGGTGCGAACTTGCCGGCGTCACCTGTCGTACTCAACACGTCGCGCGTCGTCGTGCCGGAGCCAGAAACGATCTTTATGATTCCCGTCGCTCGTTGGTCGGATGGAACTCCCGCGCCGGCGCCGATGTAACTTAACATAGCCGCTTCAAGCAAGCTAGGCCGAGGCCGAGGGTTACGCAGTCGCGAATCGCCCCGCGCATGAGCAAACCGATCTTCTTGACCGTTTCGTTCCGGATTATGGATGGGCGCCGATCGGCGTTCGAGTCAACTGCCCGCGAGATGGTCGCCAAAACCAAACAAGAGCCTGGGGCGCTAGCCTACGAGTTCTACGTCGCTAAGGATAGCGCGGAGTGCCGATTGCTCGAAGGGTACTCGGACAGCGACACCGCCGCGTCGCACCTCACAGGGCCAGTCGTTACCGATCTCGTTCCAAAGCTGCTCGAATCGGCGACGCTCGAAGGCTTCGAAGTTTACGGTGACGCGAGCCCGCGGCTTGTAGAAATCATCGCCAACTTCAACGCTAAGCTTTACGGCATGATCGAGGGGTATCGCCGCTAACGCGAGCGTCAGCGAGCGATTGCAGAGCCAGTCGGTGTGCGCGGATCGTGAGCGGCCGTCTTCGTCCCGTCTGGAGCCACCGCGACCGCGTTGGCTCCAGAACCGGCGCCCTCGAACTTGAAGCGATATCCCATCGCTCGCAGCTTTGTCAAAACGTTGGGTGCGAAGGCACGCGGCTCGGCATAGACAAGATCCGGAAGCCACTGCATGTGGACGCGCGGTTGTGCGACCGCCGCGAAGACGCTCTTGTGAAAATCGACGACGCCACGCACGATATCGAGCACTGCGGTAATAATGCGCGGCCCGCCTTCTGCGCCGGCAATCAGTACGAGGTTCCCGTTTGCATCGAGCACGATCGTCGGCGACATCGAGGAGAGCGGACGCTTCTCCGGCGCGATCGCGTTGGCCGTCCCCTGCACGAGTCCGAACATGTTCGGCGAGCCGGGCTTGCTGGTAAAATCGTCCATCTCGTCGTTGAGTAACACGCCGGTCCCCGCGGCGACGAAACCGCTACCGAAGCCATTATTCAGCGTGTACGTGACGTCGACCGCGTTACCGGCGGCGTCGACGACGCTGAAGTTTGTGGTGTTGTGTCCCTCATGCCCGCCGAATCCTAATATTTCCGACGAAGACGTCGCGGCCGCCGGCGCAATCGACGCACGTTCCCGCGCAAGATAGGCGGGATTCAACAACTGGGCGACGGGCGCGTGCACGAAATCCGGATCGCCTAAGGCAGTATTACGATCGGCAAAAGCACGCCGCTCGGCCTCGATCTCCAGATGCGCGTTTGCCGCGTCGCGCAACGTACCGCCGTCCACGGGCCCGACGATGCCGAGGATTTCGCAGATGGCGACGCCGCCTGAGCTCGGAGGCGGCGAGGTTACGATCGTATCGGTGCCGCGCGCGCACGTCAGCGGCGCGCGCTCGACTGCGCGGTAGCGCGCCAAATCGGCGAGCGTGATAATTCCGCCCGCGCCTTTGGCCGAAGCTACGAGCGCACGCGCTACTGGGCCCTGGTAAAACCCGTCGACGCCGCGTTCCGAGATCGCGTGCAAGGTTCGCTCGAGATCGGGCTGGCGCAAGATCTGGCCTTCTTGCAACGGCTTACCATCGCGAAAAAAGACGGCCTTGGTCGACGGAAATTGCGCGAGCCAATCGCGCTCGTCTGCAAACAGTTGCGCATCGGCGGCGTCGATCCTGAAGCCCTGCGCGTACGCGATCGCCGGCGCGATCAGCGCGGCACGGGAAAGCGTACCGAAGTGCTCGCGAGCGTATTCCAAGCCCGCTACGGTTCCCGGAACGCCTGCCGAAAACGGCCCGATCGTGCTCCGGTCGGAGTTAGGCCGCCCGCGGGCATCGAGGTACATGTCGGCATATGCCGCCGCGGGCGCCGTTTCGCGGAAGTCGATAAAATGCGAGCTGCCATTTTTGAGACGGACGAGCATGAAGCCGCCGCCGCCGAGATTCCCGGCGACGGGAAAGGTCACCGCCAGCGCGTAGGCGATCGCAATTGCGGCATCGACCGCAGTTCCGCCGTCGCGCAGCACGCGGGCACCCGTCTGCGACGCTAAGTAATGATCCGTTGCGACCGCAAACGACGCACCGCGAGCCGTGGTTGCATGCATCGTCGAGACCGGGGACGCCGGCGCAACGCCGGCCGCCACAAATTGACTGCATGCTAGTGCAAAAACGAGCTGCACGCACAATGCCCGTCGAGCGCGTATCATCGCAAGACTCTACGCCGAAAGCGCCGGTCTCCACCTCCCGCAGGACGCGATGGGTTCGCCGGGTATCCGAATGCTAGGACGCGAAAAGCGCATTCTATCGAACTGTAAAATCCTTGCCGCCGGGGGATGCTGAGATTCTTAAAACCGCTGGAGTAAGTGCTGCCTTTATCCTCTTTGCAAATTCCATCGCCCTCGCACAGGCTGATTTCGAAGACGACGGAACCCAATCTCAATTGAACGGCACCAGCGTGCACGTGTGTTCTGCGGGCGCCCTGCGCGGCGTTGACTCTGGGAACGGCGCCATTCTGTGCGCACCGCTCAACGTATCAAATGCTACGGTCGATGCCGGAAACAAGATGACGTTTACCTATGACGGTTTGGCTCATCACGTGCATACCTGCCCAAACAACACGGTCATGACGGGCTGGAGTAAAGCGAACGACTGGCTCGTTTGCTCGAGGGTCGTAGGAGGTCTTAACGGCTCGAAATTTACTGATACCGGCACGCAAGAAGCTGAACCTAACCACCAAGAACGATCCATACATGCATGTCTACCAGGAACGTTCGTGGTTGGCATTCAGGATTCCGATGACGTTCTTATCTGTCAATCGCCGTAACGTCGCGCCGTGCCGTCGATTCACGAAGATTTGTTCAGCCGCGCGCTGAAAGAATGAAGATGCGCAGAATCAACTTAGCCGAGCTTGAATGGCAGCCGCACGGCTCTGCGAGCAAGCGATTCTTCCGAGACGAAAAGAAAATCTCCGAAGCGCTGGGACGCAAGCCGAAGTCGATGGATTTGCTCGAGCGGCATCCATTCGATGTCGAAATGGCACGGGTTCCTCCCGGCTCCGCACTCTGTCCGTACCATTCCCATAGCGCGCAGTGGGAGTTCTATCACGTCATCTCCGGGGGCGGCATCGTGCGGCATCATGGCGGCAAGATCGAAATCGAAACCGGCGACGCATTTCTCTTCAAACCGAACGAGCCGCACCAAGTTATCAACAATCGTGCCGACGACTTGATCCTCTACATCGTCGCGGACAATCCTATCGGTGAATCCTGCCACTATCCCGACAGCGAGAAGTGGGCCGTCAAAGCGCCGAAGTACCGCATCATGCGAGGTGAGGCGCTCGACTACTACGATGGTGAGGAATAAGCTTTACGCCGGCTAGGCGATGCCGGTGGAGCGCAGCTTGCGGCGCGACGAGATGCCGAGCTTCTGGTATGCCGACGCTAAATGCTTCTCGACCGTCTTATGGCTGATCGAAAGCAGTCGCGCGATCTCTAAATTCGATTCGCCGCGGGCGGCGAGCAATGCGATCTCGCGTTCGCGCGACGAAAGCCTCGAGGTTGCGTCGCTCGCACCTCCGTTGAGGCGACGCACGTCGTACACCGCACCGCAGCGACGGTAGATCGCAAGCGCGGAATCAATCTCGCCGGCTGTCTCCAGCGCGGTCGCCTCGAGCAGCGGCGCGCGCAGGCGCCGAAACCCGTCGGCGGCGTCGCGCGCTAACGGCGCAGCGTCGGCCTGGCGTCCTTCGCGGCTAAGGCAGATGGCGTCGAAAAGCGCCAGCGCCGGCCGTTCGAGCGAATCGCTCGGCCCGGCGGCGGCACGCTCGAGATAATCGCGCGCGATTGGGCGATCGTCAGTCGCGCCGTAGCGCCCCACGGCAAGAAACGTCAGCACGTTGCCGCGCACGAGCTCGCACTGCGGCATCACCCGGTGCAGCAGGAGCTGCGCGTCGCTGCTGCAGCCGCGCCGCATCATGAGCTCGGCCAATCCGGCGCCGCATTCGATTTCGAGCTTGCGCGGCCCTGAAAGTTCGAATCCCTGCGACCATTTCTCAATCATCGCTTCGTCGCCGAGATGAGCGCCGATGACCGTACCCCAAGCGGTGGCAAAGGTCGCGTTCACGTGATGTTCCGTCGCCGGAGGCACCGCTTCGACCGCTGCACGGGCGGCTTTGAGGTCGCCACGAAACAAATGACACATCGCACCGAACGCATGCGCGGACTCTTCGCCGTAACGGTTGCGCGTCTCGCGCGCGATCTGCAAAGCTCGTTGAATATGTTCGAGTGCCTCTTCGTGTAAACCGAAAAACGACGAGCACATGGCGCCGTTCACGAGCGCGGCACTCAGAGCGCGCACCGAACCACTGGCGGCGGCGGCAGCGACCCAGGCCGCATGCTCGCTTCGAAAACGGCTGACGTCACCAATCGTCATCGCCACCCACGACGCCACGTTGTGAAAGCGAAGGCCGATGTCGGCGGCCGTGGCAAGCGCACGGGAATCAACCTGTTCGAGATGATTCGTCGCCCGTGTCGGGAAGCCGAACGTTGCCGCCAACCACGCGAGACCGAGATGAATGCGGCTGCGCGCGAGATACTCGTCCGAATCGACGCGTTCGAGCATCTCTTCGAGAGAAGCGGTCGGTGCCGGCATGCCGAGTATGTAGGCGATAAGCGCGCCCTGCAAGTGGCACGTCGCTTCCCGGTCGTACGCCCCAGCATTGCGGAAGACCTCGGCGGCGGCGGCATACATCACGCGCGCCTCGTCGGCCCAGGTGAGTGTGATGCGTAGCTCGGCGACCTTCTCCATGAGCGAACCGCGCACGATCGGATCGAGCGTCTCAGCTTCGAGCGCGCGCTCGTAAAACGCGATCGCGTCTTCGTGCGCGTGCACGCGGGCCGCAGCATCGCCGGCTAACTGGTTATAGCGAGCAGATCGCTCGCCTTCGCCGGCCGCCCACCAGTGATAGGCTAGTGCTTCGATCGAAGGCTCGCCGTCCGAAGCGGCTTCGAGCACCGTCGCAATTTTGCGGTGCAGCGGCTGAAGTTCTGCGCCGAGAAAATCGCCGTAGATCGCCTCGCGTGTGAGTCCGTGACGAAAGCGAAAGATCCGCGGTGTCAGCTCTTCGATGAGTTGAAAGTCGCGGACGCGACGTAACGTCGGCAGCAACTGCGACGGATCGACGCCGACCATCGTCGCGAGCAGATTGAGATCGAACGTACGCCCGATCACCGCCGCTTGCGTGACGATGTGCCGCTCGTGTGGATCGAATGGTCGCAAACGCTCGAGAAGCGTCGCTCGCACGGTTTGCGGCAACTGCTGGCGGCTGGGCCGGCCGTTCTGTTGCGCGTGCCGCTCGACGGCGCTCTTGAGCAGCTCTTCGGTGAAGAACGGATTCCCTTCGCCGGCCAAGGCGACCGCGCGGCGAACGTCGTCGGGCAACACGAGCTCCGCCAGCGCTTGCTCGATGAAAGTGCGCAGTTCGACGCCGGTCAACGGTGCAAGGTCGATTTGACCGACTTGCGCGCTGCGGGCCAGTTTTGCGATCGCGGCCGCCAAAGGATCCGAATGCAAATCGTCGGAGCGAAACGAGGCGACGATGAGCGCGCGCATGCGATTCAGCCTCGGCCCCAGATAGGCAAGCAGATCGAGCGTGGCAGCGTCGGCCCAATGCAGATCTTCAATTATTACGACCACGGCTTTGCGGGCGACGATTGCGGCGAAACGTTCGGCTATCGCCTCGAACTGTTCGTGCTTCGAATCGACGGGTCTGAGCCAGTCGGCATCGGGATCGAGTCGCGCTAGCGCGTCCAAAATCGGACCATAGGGGCGACGCGCGTCCTCGGTGCACCAGCCTTGAACGACGCGCCAACGAGAGTAAGTGAGCGATCGGCAGAATTCGCCGATGAGCCGCGACTTACCAAGGCCAGCGTCGCCCGTCACGAAAACCAACCCGCCGCGAGAAGATCCCGCGGTGAGCCGCCGTTCGTGCAGGTACGCCAGTTCTTCGCGCCGCCCGACAAACGGGCGGCAGACCACTGGTCGAACGATCACGCAGCATTGTTCATTGGCGGTTTCGAGCGATGCGCCTACCTCAAAGGTAGGGTTGCCTCCCCATGCTGCCACCGGCGCCGCGGTGGTAGCATCGCTCAAACCGCCTTACACAAGGAGCAACTATGCGTTCGCAAACCAGGTGCGCCGTGGCATTTGCCGCCGTGCTGTTCAGTGCGTGCTCGAGCAATTCGGCTTTACCGCCGCGTGGCGTCGGCACGACCGGTACCAACGTCCAGGTTCCGGCGCGGACGACCGCCGGCGTTCCGACCGGTCGCGTGGGGACCGTTCGTTTTTCCGTCGCGCTGCCGCTGCGCAACCAGTCGAAGCTCACCCAATTCCTTGAGGGACTGCAAGACCCGTCGTCAGCGAGCTATCGCAAATTCATTTCACGCGAGGAGTTCTTGCGCGAATTCGCACCGACGCCGGCCGCACTTGCGGCTGTCGCGCGCGAGTTAGCGGCTGCCGGGTTTCATGTGTCGATTACCGATCAGGCAGTCTCTGCTTCAGGAACGCAGAGCCAAGCCGAGCGCTATTTCCGCACGTCGTTGCAAGCCGTCAGCTACGGTTCGACGACCGTGTTGGCTCCGCGGACGAGCCTGACGCTATCGCGTTTGCTCACGAGCAGCGACGCGACGGTCATCGGCCTCAACGGCATTCCGCCGATGCACACCTTCTCGAAGATCGTTCCGATGCCCGGCGGCATTCGACCCAACAACATTTACGGTCCGTACGGCCCGTATTACGCGACCGATCTTAAGCAGGCGTATGCATATCCCAGCTATCTGGATGCGACCGGAGCCGGGATCACCATCGGCATCGTGATCGATTCGCCGGTCAGCCAGTCGGATATCGACGAATATTTCAGCGCTGAAGATTCGAAGGTGGCGCCTAAGATCACAAATGTTAAGGTCGACGGCGGCGGCAAGTACGGCGGCGACGGAACGGGCGAAGCTACGCTCGACGCCCAGCAATCCGGCGGCATGGCTCCGCGCGCGAACATCACCGTCTTCGATATGCCCAGCCTGAGCGATTCGGATATCTACGACGCCTATTCGGCGGTCGTGAAAAATAAGAGCATCGTCGTCGTCAATTCGTCGTTCGGCGGGTGCGAGCTGGCATTCAACAGCTCCAGCGGCCTCAAAGAGCTCAAGAAGTTCGATGCGGTCTTCCAACAGGGACTATCCGAAGGCATCACGTGGGTTGCGGCCAGCGGCGACCACGCTGCGTTCCAGTGCGGCTCCGATAACAACGCACAAGGCGTACAATGGCCATCGGACAGCCCATACGTGCTCGGGGTTGGAGGCACGAATCTCACGACCTCCTACGCGAAAGACAATGTGAATTCGAAGTACAAGTCACGAGGATGCGTACGCCGACATCAAGCCGGACAACGGCGGCGATTACTGGGGTTCGGGCGGCGGTTACAGCGTGCTCTACGCACGGCCCTCGTATCAAAATGGGGCCGTCTCCCAAAAGGGACGCGGAATTCCCGACGTGTCGGTGCACATGGGCGGCGAGGGTTTTAGCTCGGGCGGTGGGAGCTGCGACGCCGAGAAGTGCAACGTTGACGATAGCAGCGATACGGAATACGTGGAAGGCCAGTGGTCGCAGTCGATCGGCACGTCCGCGGCGTCACCCGATTTCGTCGGCCTGCTCGCGCTTAGCGCCGAGATCGTAAACGGCAAACTCGGTCCTGTGAATGCGGAGTTGTACACGGCCGCCGCCAAAGACAAGGGCTACTACTTCCGCAAAGGGCTCAAAGGCAATAACGGTTACGCGACGACCAGCGGTTTGTGGGATCCGGTACTCGGTCTGGGCACGCCGTACGGCGCGCGCATCGCCGGGGCCAAATCGGTCGCTGGCGAGCCGACGTCGCCCTCGAATCCATAGAAGAGAGAAGTTCTAAGCAGTGGTGCAAACCCGGCCAAGCAGCGAAAGCGGAGCCGGGTTTCGCTACATATCGGTGTTATTTAGAATAAACGCGGATGCGGCGGTGAGATCGCGCCTTCAAATTCAAGCAGCGCTCGTTTAAGCGGCAACCCTCCCCCGTAGCCGGTTAGTTGGCCATCCGTCCCGATCACTCGGTGACATGGAATGATGATAGCGATCGGATTGGAGCCGTTCGCGTGTCCAACGGCGCGCGCACCGTTGACCAGGCCCAGCTCGCTCGCAATCGCTCCGTATGACGTCGTGGTGCCGTATGGAATCGCGCGCAATCGTTCCCATACGTGTTGTTCGAACGATGAGCCCCGCGGACCGAGAGACAAATCGAAAACGCGACGTTTGCCAAGAAAATATTCGGTCAACTGAGCCTTGGCAGCTTGCACACCGCTCTCTGCGTCGCGCGGGAGCCGCTCGCGCGATGGGCTCGCCGGGCCTCGGTTCGGCAGCCAAAGCTCGACGAGAACGCCGCCGTCATCGACGGCGAGTTGCATACGACCAAACGGCGTTTCGAGCGTGGACCGATAGAGAGCCGCGTCCATCGTGCCTATCCGCGCTAGAAGAATTCGTCAAGAAACGCCACCGCGTCTTGCGAGATGCCGATGATCTTGTTTGTCGCCTGACGATAGAATTTGAAATTTAGCTCGGTCTCGGGTTGGCCGTCATTCCAGTTGGTGAAATGTTTGAGCTCGCTGCGCGCTAGCCGTCGCTTCGCGAGAGCGGTACGTCTGATGGTGAGGCTCACGCGCGGTGTTTGCCGGGCGACGCCACGCTTCTTCGCGATTGCTTCGGCGGATGTGACGACGCCGCGCGCGACAAGGCCTTGGCCGCCCTCATTCTCGCTCGCGAACACGAAAACCGCGTCGCCTTCGGCGATATGCTTACCGCCGTACATCGTCTTTTGGGCGGCGAACGCGAAGGTGCGCACCTGCGGATCGGAAACCTCGGCTTTGATCGCAAACGCCACACTTCTCCTCTGGGCTGAAAAATTGCGCTATTCCTTTTTCGCCCTTCTCGCGGCAACGCGCTCACGATTGCGCGTGGAAGTTTCTGAAGCAGCTCGCGACGGCCTACATTATAAAAAACCTTGGAGGGACCTCAGTCGGTGCGGTTGCCGCAAGAGGGTAGACGACCCCCGCTCGTGATGCCTCCCTTCATGACGATGTCGCAGAGGCGCCGAATAGCGGGGTTCTCAAAATCCGCAGCCGTTAGCGTACGGTCGGAAGGCGCAGTAGTCATTTTGCCGTCTCCAAAAGCGCCTAAGAAAAATGCGTGCCCGGCGTAGCTTAGCGCCCGATCAAAACGTTTCGCCTACAGAAGGTCGTCTGTTAGGCCGCAAGCTCCCTCGAGCGTGAGCTGCTGCGCCGTGCCAGGCGTCATCCATACGAACCAAGTGTCGTCTCCCACGATGCCATCGACCGTGATTCCGGCCCACGTCTGAAGCGCGCGAACGGACGCGTCCGTTACCGGGCCGAAGATGCCGTCAATCGCACCCCCATACGGGGTGAACTCGACGACGACGTCTGCTCCTGAGATCGCTTTCTGCAACCAAGCTACGCCCGGACCCATCGATCCTTGCTGCAGCTCGGGCGATGCTTCGCGATAGCTCGGCAGTGCCGCCCAGGTGGCCGGACCGACGATGCCGTCAGGGGTCAATCCGTGGCTTGATTGGAAATTCTTTGCCGCGGTTTCGAGGCCAGCATCAAACGTACCGGTAATAGGACCAAAAGGATTCCATAGCAAGTGCCGAGCGAGGACTCGCTGCAAGCGTTTAACATCGTTGCCTGTCGAGCCGAGACTAATCGTAGAGGGCATGATCCATCCTCCGAATCAGATGAGAGACGGCTAGTATACGTCCGGCGCCTACCCGCTCCTAGCGAGAAAGTTCTTTAGCGGCGTCCAATACCTCAAGCCCCACCCCGGGTAGAGGTGGTCATATTCGCCTTCGGGGAAGCCCGTATGATCGAGAACGATCAGCGTCCCCGAAGCCCGCGGCTTTAGTTCGAACCTGACGATGGAGTAGACGCCCGGGTCCCAACGAGTGGGGCGCCACGCTTGCACGATTCGCTCGCTGGGGATCAACTCGACGTTCCGTCCGACGATCATTCCTGCGAACATGGAAAAGGCACCGCCCGCTTTTGGCTCGATCTTCGCGGGCATGCCGGTGAATGTGGCGAACAGTTTCGAGTCCAAGAGCATCTCGTAAATTCGCGCCGGGCTTGCGTTGAAATCGATCTCTTGGTGAAGGGACGTGGCCTCTTGAGGCCGCGCCCAAACCCGGGAGGACGCAGCCAGCCCGCCAAACGCGCCCGCAATGCCGACGATCACTTGCCGCCGTGTCGATGCGACAGCAGGCGCGGCCGGATTCCTTCTTTCGCCCACAATTCGCCCTTCTTAATTATTTAACAGGAATGTTTAATATCGTTCTTATAACCCTTATCGCACGATGGTGTCAAGCGCCCGGACCAAGCGCCGCAATGCGGACCGAAAATTAGACCTTATTTTTCAAGCGCTCGCAGACGGTACTCGTCGAAAACTGATCGAAAGACTCGCTAAGGGCCCGGTAATGGTTACCGAACTCGCCAAACCGTTCGCCATCTCTCTGCCGGCGGTGTCGCGTCACCTCAAAGTCCTCGAGCACGCAAATCTCGTAAAGCGAACCGTTCATGGGCGAATTCACCACTGCACACTCTCGGCCACGCCGCTGCGAGATCTTCAGCAGTGGCTCGATATTTATCGCCCCTTCTGGGAAGAGACGCTTGACGCATTGAGCCACTATATCGACGGCGACAAATGACGCGCACCCTGAGTTTGGTCGTACGGAGAACAATTCTTGCAACGCCGGAGCGACTCTTCGATGCGTGGACGCAACCGGAGCAGCTGACCAAATGGTGGGGGCCGAGCGGCGCTTCCTGCCCGCATGCCGATATCGATCTTCGCGTCGGGGATCGTATCGAATTACCAATCTCTTCGCGACCCAGGAAACGCTGCATATTTCTGGTGAGTTCCAAATGATCGAACGACCCAATGCGCTCGTGTACACGTGGCGAATAGAGGAGAGCGAAGGCCCAGCCGAGCTCGTCACCGTTCTTTTCGAAGAGCGCGAGGCCGGCACGGAGCTCATCGTCATCCACGAACGCATCGGCAACACTCAAATGGTGGAGGGGCACGAAGCCGGCTGGCACGCTTGTATCGACGGACTCGTTGCCTATCTGATCGCGGACCGCTAACCATGAGTTACATAGACGTTGCAAAAGCGAAACACAAAGGTAGGCCCGGAGCAGGTTGCTTGCGAAGTGTGCTGCTTGTAAGGGGGGTCCTTATTGATGAACGTCTCTCATCGTTTCGTTTGCGCGCTGACCGCACTGATTCTGACAACTGGCGCCGCTGCATTCGCTGCCGGAGCAAAGATCGAAGGAACGCCGGCTCCCACGCGCCCCAAGCCCGACTTCTCGTCGATGAAATTTCTGATCGGCACGTGGCAATGCACCGAGCTGAGTTCCCGCCGCCCCGGTCCCTTCACGACGACAGAGGTTTACTCGATGGATCCCAGCGGATACTGGATCGTACGCGACACCACGATCCACAAAGCATCCTGGATCCCACGTGAATTTCACTCGCAATCGAAATATACATACGATACTTTTGCGAAGCGCTTTATCCGCATAACGATCGGCGAAGAGGGCGCTTACTCTGTGGCGACTGCGCCGATGCCGGTTGGTAACAAGAAGACTTATACCACCGTCATCCAAACCAAGGCGCCGGACGTCGCTTCGTACGCGCCGGAAGTGTACACGATCGTAAGCAACAGCAAAAAAAATGATGACAAGTTCATTCACCGAGACCAGCGGCCGGGTCGTCACCGTCAAGGAAACGTGCACGAAGGAGTAGTTCGCGTGCGATCGCTTCCGGCTCGTTTAAAGCAACGATTGATGAGCGAGCTTAGCGCGTTCCTCGATAGGTCGCGATCTGCCAGTGGTTACCACACGGATCCTCGATCATGGCGCGGCGGTCGCCGTAAGGCGTGTCCATAGGCGCCTCGATGGAAACGGCGCCCGCCATGATCGCGCGTTCGTACGCCGCGTCGGCGTTCTCGATGTACAGATACAGAAAGGCTGACGTCACGTCGCGAGGTCCGGCCCCGCTGACCATCACGATCGAGTCGCCGATCTTCATCTGCGCCGGTGCGCTCGTCGAGAACTCTCCGCTTGCGCCGAAGGCTTGTTTCAGAAAGTGCACGAGCGTTGCCGGGTCGTCGGCGACAAGACGCGGCGTAATGCTATGCCAGCCCTCCGGAATCCAGTTAGCCAAAGACGCGTCTCCTATTCGACGATGTGGATGTTGCTTTGTCTGATCCCGGCTGTCGGAATCGCGAGATGCGAGGCGTTATCTCCCCAATGGATTAGGCCGGCGTCGCCTTCATTCTCAACCTGGGTGAAGAAAGCGTTCCAGGCCGGCTGCTGTCCGACGATGGTAAACGTGGCGTTATCGACCGCTTCGGGAACCCAGGGACTGGAACCAGCGGAATCGTCGATCATGAATCCGTAGTCGTGCATCTGGTGCAGCAGCGTTTTTGCCCACGCGTGGTCTGGCAGCGCGTCGATCTGTGCATCGGTCAAATCGAGCCAGATGCGTTCGCCTTCCGCTGGACCTGACGGGCAGCGTCCGCCGCTTTGTGCGGCAGGCCAAACATATCGCGGTGACGGACAGCGCGTGCCGACATAGATAGTATGCGCGATCTTGCCTGCGACGATCTCGCGCGGATCGAGCAGCCCCGGCTGATAGGGAAGTGCGGCTTCGTTGGCGCCTCCCAGGCAGCGGCCGTGGTTTTGCAGCGAATTAGTCCTGCACAGCTCGCCAAACCCGACACTGAGCGCGCCGCCGCCATAGACCGCATCGGTTGTCCCTTTTCCGGTTCCGTGATCGTTGAACTCCCAAAAATCGTATTCTGTTCCCGTCCAGAGCTCGATGACGCTTGCATGATGGTCGGTGTCGATCGAGGCATGCGCTCCGTTGGGAATATGGATCGCAACCCCTGAGAGAAACGAACAACCATTATATTTCGAGCACCTGATGTTATATGTCGGATCGCTCTGAGTCGCGTAGTAGATCGGATCGGTATCGTCTTGTCCCTGGCCGTTGGTTCCGGGCTGCGCTTCTTGAAGCTCGCCCATCGAGAACGACCCGTTCATTAACTCTGAAACCTGCGAGACCGAGTTTGAATCGAGCTGCGGATGGCACGGGTCGGACGAACAGATAGGAACGACAAATGGATTGGGCTGATATGGAAACTGCCAACCTGCAGACGGGGGTGCCTGCACGGCGTTTGTCATCGTTCGGGGTTGGCTCGGCTCACTGGCCACCGGTGTAGAAGGTGTCGTAGTTCCGCTGCAGCTCGCAAGCAATATCGCAATTATGGGCGAAATCACATACGTCGCTGGTAAAATGCGCATGGTACGATCCTTTTCTGCAGTTGCAGTGCACTGCGAGCTTTTGGAGAAAGCGGCGCGCGAATGGTACCGCTTGAATCGCCCCATAAATTTAACTCGAGTAAGTTAGCTCCGAGATCTGCGGAAATGATGCATTATCATCCGCGGGGCAAGAGCAGCCTAACATAGGAAACAGCATCCGTTTAGAACGAGGCCCCTCCCCGACTGCCGAGCGACAAAGCGAGTCAAAGCCCGCACAGCGTACGCTGAGAAGCTGAGGCCTAGCCTAGTACGATGCTAGCAACGGTTCGGTACGTAATCGAACCGCAGGTACGAGACGACGCCGAATAAGTAGATGCTGCGGCTAGAAATTATCCCTGATCTGATAGAGATAATAGTTGCTGCTCGAGGTTCCGATCGCGTAAATGAGCGCATGCTCGTAGTCGGCGCCGAGCGCTCCGATGCGGATACCTGAGGCCAACTTTATCGTTTTCAGTAGCTCGCCAGCGGTACCCTCGCGGACTTCGATGGAGTTTCCTCCCGCACTGAGATAAATGTGATTGAGGTGCGGATTGACGCCCATGAAAGTTGGCGCGTACGAAAGGGATACTGTTTTTTTGATCTTCTCACTGCGTCCGTTGACGATATTCAGCCCATTGGTGGCTTGCGAATACAGAACGTCGGTGATGCTGTTGACACCAAGAACGAGGCCGAACGATGTGGGGCTAAGACTAAACGATGCTAAGGGATTGACTTCGAAGTTGCCCGCACTATCGTCGAAGTAGTACTTGCCCGTAACCGGATTGAGTACGCTGATGCCGCCCATGACGCCCCCGCTACCGATCGGGCCGGCAACGACGGCGTAGGTGTCGGCGTTGATCGCCCACACGGGATCGTTACCCCCACCGCACTGGGCCGCGACCCACGCATAACGCCGCTTTGCATCTACCCAGCTCGTGATCGGACAATCGCTCAGCGAAACAATCTTGACTTTAGACAATGTGCTGCCGGAATACACGTCTACATTTCCGGCATAAAGCCCGGGAAGCCAGACGTTGTGTGTCTTGGAATCCACGTTGTTCGCTCCGCCGAATCCATTGACGCGTGCAAGGATCGAAAGGGATGGCCCGGCTCCGCCCACCACAGTCGTATGGTTACCACTTAGATTGATTCCAGAACTGACGTAGATGTGATTGAGCGCTGGGTCTACGGCCATGTAGCAGCACGAGTCGGCCGCGATCTGAACGTTCTTGAACGCATCCGGGATCGCGGAGTGTAAAGATCTTGCAGCATTCTGAGTGGCGCTTGCCGTGAGCGCCGAGCTCGTTGGAGAAAGGCCACTACTTGCGCCGCCGCATGCAGCTAAGAGCGCCGCGCCAAAGCACGCGCCGAGAAGTTTGTGTGTTCGTTTCATTTCGCTCTGACCTCGCCACGGATTGTGCGCCTGCGACGCGTCCTCCGAAGTAACAAAGTCGCGTCATCGAAGCCTGAGCACGATCGCAGGACCGACGCGAAGGGTCTGGCAAGGAGACCCTTAGGCGCCTAAGATGCGCTTTCTCGCTGGCTTTGTCAATGCTTGGAACGGGCAGTCAACGGTGGGGCGGTGCGATATCATTCAGCTCCGCAAGCGCGTCGGCGGGAAGACTCAGCGCAGCGCCGGCAACGTTTTCGCGGAGGTGCGCGACGGACGAAGTGCCGGGAATCAGCAAAATATTCGGGGAGCGCTGGAGCAGCCATGCAAGCGCGACACTCATCGGCGTTGCGCCGAGCCTGTTCGCAACTGATTTTAGCGTGTCGGACTGCAACGGCGTAAAACCACCGAGCGGGAAGTAGGGTACGTACGCTATACCCTGGACCGCGAGTAGGTCGATGAGGTCGTCGTCATTTCTATTCGCGATATTGTAAAGGTTTTGCACGCATACGATCGGCGCAATTGTCCGTGCCTCTTCGATTTGCTCCGGCGAGACGGTGCTAACGCCGAGATACTTGATGAGCCCTTCCTGCTGCAGCTCTGCGAGCGCAGCAAACGGTTCGGCGAGCGAGCCTGGCTCCGGAGTCGAAAACCCACCGACTCGAAGGTTTACCACGTCGAGCACCTCGAGGCTCAGATGCTTGAGGTTGTCGTAAACGGCTTGGCGCAGCTCCTGCGGACCCAGCGCCGTCGGCCAGCCGCCTTCCGTGTCTCGGCGCGCCCCGACCTTGGTTACGATGTGGAGATCGGCCGGATACGGATAGAGCGCCTCCTTGATGATCTCGTTCGTGACGTGCGGGCCGTAATAGTCGCTCGTATCGATGTGCGTGATGCCGAGATCGATCGCCTCGCGTAATACCGCCACGGCGGCATCATGGTCGGCCGGTGGTCCGAACACGTGCGAACCGGCCAGTTGCATCGCACCGTAGCCCATCCGCGTGACGGTCAGATCGGGCGCTATGGAATAGGTTCCACCGGGAAGATCCTTCGCTATCATAAGAATTCTTGCTACCCCGAGCCGTTCAACTATCGGCTAATCGCTGCGGTTTCGTTTCGTTTGCGCGCGAGGAGCAGTGCGCTGGGAGTTGCTAAGAGCGCGAGGACGCCGGTCACCAGGAACGCGTCGGCATAAGAAAGTGCTGCGGCTTGCGCCGAGACCACTCCGGCTAGCTGCGCGGGGTTGCCGTGCTGTAAAAACTGTGCCACGGGCAGCCTCGAAATCGTCGTCTCGGCTGCGAGCATCGTTTGATGGAACTGCAGGCGCCGGTCAAAAAACGCAACGATGCCCGCCGACGATATCGAGCCGCCCAGCTGAAACGCAAGTACGATAAACGATGCCGCTTTGGGTGCGGCGTCGGGCGCCACCGCGCGCATCGTCGCCACGAGCAACGGTGAATAGACGAATGCCGAACCCGTGCCGATCACCAAGAGTGGGAGAACGAACGAGCCGAGGTCGCTCTGCGTCGTGACGCTGTTGCCAAGCCATAGCAATCCGAATCCCGCGAGCCCTAAGCCGCCGCCGATCATCCAGCGCAGGTCGGCCTTCGGAATGCTCGTGAGCCGCGCAACCGGCAGCGTGAGCAGCAGAACGGGAAGCGCGCGTATGCCGATTAAGATGCCCGCGAGCGTGCTCGTAAAGCCTAAATCTTCAACGGTGAACTGCGGTAAGAGCAACAGCGCAGGAAAGACGATTCCGGCCAACGCGCCGGCGATCGCCAACGCCGCCGTAACCGCCGGCTGGCGCAAAATCCGCAGGTCCACAATCGGCTCCGCTACCCGCAGCTCCCACCATACGAACGCGGCTGTCGCGACCACCGCAAGCGTCGTGCAAAGCTGGATTAACTGATTCGAAAACCAATCATCGTGCTGGCCCTGGTCGAGCACGTATTGCATGCAGCTGACCGCAACCGTCAGCAACACGATACCTGTAACGTCGACGCGCGCCGGTTGCGGCTGCGCGTTATCGCGCATATAGCGCCACAACAAAAGAAACGCGACGATGCCCGGGACCAGATTGACGTCGAAGACCCACGGCCACGAAAAGTTGTCGACGAGGACTCCGCCGAGCGTGGGGCCGACCGACGGACCGAGGATCGTTCCGAGCGCAAAGATCGATTGGCTTAAGCCCAGTTGCTCCGGCGGAAACGTGTCGCGCAACACGACTTGTGCAACTGCCAACAATCCGCCACCAAACGCGCCCTGAAGAATGCGAAAGAGAATCAAGGCCGTCAACGACGTCGCCAGACCGCACAGCAAGGACGCGAGCGTAAATCCGATGATGGAAGCGAGAAAATAGTTCTTCCGCCCGAAGCGCAACTGCAGCCACGGCGTGAGCGGAATCACGACGACGTTAGCGATCACGTAACCCGTTAACACCCAGGTTGACTCGTCGACGGTGGCGCCGAGATTGCCTTGGATCGTAGGCAGCGCGACGTTGACGATGGTGAGATCGACCGTTTGCAGCAAGGCCGCGAGCATGACGCCGGCCACCACCAAGTAGCGGTGCGCGCCGTATTCGACGAGTGACGAAGCTGGAGACGACGGCGGGGACGCTGCAAGCCGCGGGCGCGCGCCGGCGGGGTTTGCGCCGGCCTGAGCGACCCGTTCGGCAACCGACATTCTACGTTTTGTGGTTCATGGAAAGATGGCTTGCGCTTAAGATAGTGGGTGTGTAAGGCTATGACTAGTCCCTAGGTTATCCTAGCACTGAGTAGGACACCCGCCGGAGAAGCAACGATGCAGCTTACCCAAGGACGCCGCCACGAGTTGAGCGATTTTCTGCGAACGCGGCGAGCCAAGATTCTCCCATCAGACGTTGGCTTGGCCGACGGAGCGCGGCGCCGCACCCCCGGCCTACGCCGCGAGGAGGTTGCGCTCTTGGCAAATATTGGCCCGACCTGGTACACGCGGCTCGAGCAAGGTCTGCCGATCAACGTCTCGGCCGACGTGCTCGCTTCGATCTCGCGTGCGTTGCGCCTGACTTCGGACGAGCGCCGTCACCTCTACCTGCTCGCCGGTCTTCCGCTAACGGTTGCACGGCAGGACGAGGAACGCGTCAGCGAGCTGGTCTTGCGCGTGCTGAGCGCCCTCGAGCCTTCGCCGGCCTACGTTCGCGGGCGCCGTTGGGACGTGCTCGCCTGGAATCGCAGTGCCGATGCCCTCGCCGATTTCTCGAGCGCCACCGGCCCGGCGCGCAACATCGTATGGCGCCTCTTCCGCGACGAACACTCGCAATGCCGTTACGGCGATTTGAAATGCATCATGCGCCGCTGCGTCGCAAACTTTCGTAGCGTTGCAGCGAAGTATCCCAACGATCCAGCCTTTACTGAGTTCATCGAAGACCTTCGCACCAACTCGCCGGAGTTCAGACAACTCTGGGCCGAACATGACGTTCTCGGCTCAACCGAAGGGCTGAAGCAGTACGTGCATCCAGAGCTCGGTGAGTTCATTTTGGATTATACAGGCTTCGAACTCCCCGGCGATGGCGACATGCGGATGATCGTCATGACTGCCGAACCGGGTTCGGAGAGCGAACGCAAGCTTCGTCTTCTTCTTCCTGCGACGGTAACGGTTTAGCGCGAGCTCGTTACGCACCTACTGGGAGAATAAGCTCGGTTTCTTCAACGTCAAATTTGTGCGAACGAGCAATGCGTAATCGATTACATGCCTTGCACCGCGTCGCAAGACGGCCCACCGCCGCCAGCGTTGCTCATCGTGAACTCGATCGAGGGATACTGAAGCTCTGGCGCGTCAGTGGGAGCCGTTACGAAGCTGAGGTTGTTCGATTCGCCGGTCGTCCCGGTGTTTGCCGGGCAGACAGGCGCCGTCGTCACGCCGGTGTCCGCCTGAAGGCTTACCGTGATCTTGGAACCCTTGTTGAAGTTTGCGATATCGCCGCCGGCGTTACCGATGACGTTGAACTCGGCCCCTCTCCAGTGCCTCGACAGATCCGTGATGCCGTTGCTTTGAATGTTTCGCATTCCGTACTCGGTGCCACCGACGGAAAGGTAGACACTGTCGCCCTTTGTGGACGCCGCGCCGGTTTCGACGAGTTGCTTGAGGCTCCTGATGGAGACATTCGGAATGCTCACGGCACTCGGGCTATTCTGCACGCATCCGCCGTCAGCATACTCCCAGCCTTTGCCCGGCGGGCAGCCGCTTAAGCCGGAAGACCCGGTCGGAATTAGCCAATCCTGAATGAACAACTGACCCTCATTTGAACCGGGCGGATTTTCGAAGACGAACTGTTCCCACCCGTCGCAATCCTGGATATTGCCGCACGCACGCGTGGGGAAGAAATAGGAGTTCAGCTGAAGCGTATAGCTGTTGACGCCGTTATAGCCGCAGCAGCCAAACTTTGGATTCTCGACGCTCTTCACCCTGGTGACTCCGCTGACATCCGGAAACGCGCCAATGGCGCTGGACATGCGCTTCGGAGTCGTGTTCGCGGTATAGTCGGCACCGTCGCCGACGCTCTGCGCGAATTCCTCCGCTGCACGGCGCGAGGCCGGAACCGGGTACAAAAGATGCGGCGGAGTTGAACAGGCGACACGCTTCCACTCCGTAGATGGATACGACGTCTGGAAGCATCCCGATCCCGGCAGTGGGTTGCGCGCGAGCGCACGATGCCAGAGCTCCATAGGAAGCTGCGCGGCAGATCGGCTCGTGGGATTCGCGACGGCTCCAGCCGGAGTTAACGACGGCGTCGAGCTGGAACACGCCGACAGGATCATGCCGGCAACGATCGGAGCGACGTACGCGAAAGACTTGGACAGTCGAGGGGTCTTCATTTATGGACCTCCCAAGAGTGGCAACATTGTGGCTTTTCAGTGGGTACGCCGCACTTGCAGGGCGCACCTCCGTAAATTGCTTGCGATGGAACCGAGGTCCAGCGCCGAAGGTTCTTCGTCGCCGATGCATTCACGCGACGAGGAGCAAGGTAGATGAGGCGCTTGGAGCTTCGCCATTAAATGATTCGCTTGAATCTAAGCCGGTGCGCGCTAAGCGTTTGCGCAAGCCTTGGCGTCCTAGCCGGCTGTGGCGGCAACGTCCCGTCGGTTCAACCGATCCAAATTGGCTCGGCCTACAAGACTTCTCGGAACGCAGTCGACGATACTCGGACACCCCGGAAGTGCAAAGGGCAAACTCCGATTCCGCATGGAGCACAGGTCGTCGAGTATATTTCGAGACGAGGCGAGGCACTCTGTGCACCATCGTTTGCTGGCTTCGGCGGCGAGTTAGGATTCCCAGGAGCGCGTCCGCCGGGAAAGATAAAGCTCATGGTCGAGTCGAACCAAGTTATGAAGCTCGGCGATCTCAAAGCCATATTCACGTTAGAATGGTTACCGGCTTGGCAATTTGCGTTCGGGTCAACAGCGCCACCAGGTGGCATAACTGGAAAGCAGCTCATTCCGGGCAAAACATATTCTGCGTACGGCAGCTATTCGTTCGACGGCGGTTCTGCCAAAGTTGGTCCGTGCTATTCAGTTGCTTCCCGTGGAAAATTTGGCGGTGTATTCAAGAACCTCGGAACGTTGATGGAACGACGTCGCGGGGCGTTCTTCGTTTGGACGCTTGGGATTTTCCCCGGCAATGAAGCCAAGCGAAGGTGCTAGTCATACCCGCGTAAACGCCCACTGCCCGCACTGGAACGCCGCTAGAGAAATGAATCTGCTTGCCCGGTCGCGCTGCTGTTCGTGGACATTAGCTGTTGTCACAATTGTCGGCATTATGCTGGGCGCTTGCGCGGGCCCAAAGAACGCACGTGAACCGGCTACGTACCCCAATGGACTGACGCCGAGCTTTTCATCGGCGTGCAGCTTGCGCAGTCCGTACCGCGATCCTTTGCAATCGATGAGCATCGTAAGCCCATCTGGATCTTTCGGAGCTCTTCGTTGGAAAGAGCCAGATTGGTCGGTACACACAGGCGCCGATTTGAAGGCGCCGTACAACGGCGAGACCAAAACAGGGACACCAGTCTTCGCCATTGCCAAGGGAACGATCGTAACCGTTAGCGTGCAGATAGACTACGGCTTAACGATCGTATTGGAAAGCAACGGCGTGGAATCGCTCTACGCTCACCTGAGCAAAGCCCTTGTACGTTATGGCGAGACTATCAACCAAGGCCAACAGATCGCGGTTTCTGGAATCAGCGGTAACGCGGCGAGGAGTAACGAGCCGCCTCATTTGCACTTTGAGCTTTCCGATGGGATGCCACTGCTCTACCCAAATGACGAGGACGGAAAAGTCATCCACGAAAACGTCGTTAATCCCTGCTCCGGCAAAGGCAGCATGGGCAGTGCGACGATCTCGATTCTCGGTAACATCAAAGTTACGAAAGTCACTCTAGATAACACTCCGCTTCCGCGAATTGACGATAACAATTTCTATGCTAAAGACGTCACGATCGGCATACCGAACTCCCTCGTTCCAAACAATCTTCGGCACATCTTGGTCGTCCAAGACTCGGCAGTTTGTTCGGGAACATATGGCGTTCTCATCAAGCCATCGAAACAGGGGGGAGCGGTCTATCAGCTCAACGGCATCAACGATCCCTTGATTGCCGGCGGGTTCAAGAATGGCGACACCGCCAGTGCTGCACTGATAATTTACGCAAACCCCGGAATACACGAATCGGCGTTGCAGCCACCCGAGGCTACGCCGGCGCCAGCCTGCTCGACCACACCGTCGCATTGAGGTTAGCGTATGGGAAAGTCGATGAAGGAGTCGCCGTACCACCGCAAGCGTAATGGGGCTTTTGCGTCGGCGATGGTTTCGTCACTCACGTCCTGCCCTGTGCCGTAATTGATTGGATACCCCGGGTCTTTCTGGATACTCACAACGACGATCAGCCGACTGCCCTTGGATACTTTCCAACTCGTGATCCGATCACTCGTGAACTCCAACCTAGTGCGCGCCATCGGCGTAAGGAGGCGGCGCGTCGAACGATCATGAACGTAACTCGCGCGCGCCATGTCGTCGGTGATGGCCTCGTAATTGCCGGTTGGCGACACGTCGTATACGGCGACGTTAAAGTCGAAGTCTCTTTTGTTGCAGTCGAAATCCAGCGTCCCGGAAAAGACACCATTGAGCTCCAGGTCGGATGCCAGAGGCGCCGATTCGTACGCATCCCCCAAGTACGTATCCGGTCCGCTGGCGGGCGGAACGCGGTTGACGTCTTTGCGGTCGGCGAGGTCGACGCTCAGTGAGACGGAGCCGGGACTGGGCAAAGTACTCAGCGCAAACCACGTGCCGCGCGAAGGCGTCGCCGAGAGGTACCGCCGCGCGATCGACAGATGCATCTCGCCAATCGAAGCGGCGTGTTCCCAGCGGTTGCCGTGCATGACTTCATAATTGATTCGGCTTTTTAGGATGGCTGGTTTTGGTGCTCCTTTGAGGACGTAGTCGAACCACTGGTATCGCAGCGACTCGATATCGAGCGCGGCCGCGGGATCGATGTGATATCCGTCGACGACCGTCACGTCGGAACCCAAAGCCGACACCGTACCGAACTGACCGCGTATGTGGTCGTAAGGACCCAGCACGAAGTAGGTTTCTGCGGCCGGATCGTATTTGACGTATTGCGAGTAATAATATAAACCGCCGACGTTTTGGCCGCCGAGATAGCCGTCGGTAATCAAGACGGGTATGTGCAGATCGGAAAACTCGCGGCCGTATGGAATCAGGCTTTGCCAAAAGCCGTCGTAGTTGGGGTGGTCGAGCCACGAATCCCAAACCGGATTCGGCCTTCCTTGAATTTTATCGAGCGAACGGTACGCCCTTCCGCTTGTGGACCACGCGTTCTCTAGACGAGCGAGTTCGTTAGGGTCGCCTTCGGCCGAAGCATCGAGCCACTGGCCCATGGTGGTGTATTGCGGCCAAGGATAGGCCCACGTCTCGAAGATATTTGCTTCCATCGGCGTGTCGATACCCGGGGCATTGGGCACCGATGCCATGAGCGCGCGCAAGGCTGAAGGACGTCGTTTTGCAGCGGCCCACTGCGCGAAACTATTGTAACTTCCGCCGTACATTCCGACACGACCGTCGCTCCATGGCTGCCGGACGATCCACTCGATGGTCGCGACAACGTGAATGCCTTCGTTGACGTACGGAATGGTCTGCCCCGGGCTGCAGGCTTTACCCGGGGTGTAGGCCATTACGCCGGCAAATCCGTGTGCGGCCGTCAGCCGGGGATCTTGCCTCACTATCCGGCGATCCGCATAAATTGAATACTCCAGCAGCGTGGTGAGCTTTTCGGTGACCTTCGGCCGCATCATGTAGGCACAGACGATGCGACGATCGGGAGTGGGGATGGCCACATCTTCGGTTATTTTGAAACGACGCCCATCGTCTTGTGCGATCAATGCAGTCGTATCGCGCGCAAATGCCTGATACATCGTAGCCAATTGATAATCATGGATCAGTCCAACGGCGCTCTGAATAGAAATGTCCGTTTTACGCGAGTGCGCATGAAGATCGTCCCGGTACACTTGCCAGAAATTCGAAAAGACGACGAACCTGCGTATCGCGTAGGCAGCTCGTACGTCGTCGAAAGATCCCACCGCGCGGGTGAAAGCGTTGTTGAACGCGGCGTCAAACTCGTCGCCCCTCGCTTGCGCAAGTTTCGCGCGTGCATAGATGACGTATTGGATGTAATTCGTCGACGATCGCGCTGACGACGGATCATCGTATTGTCGAAGCCTCGCGAGCGTCTGGAGAGCACCGCTAAACTGCCCCGCAACAAGCTGCAAGCGAAAGCGGGTGTCGAGCGATGTACGTTCGTCGGAAGACGGCAAGTACTCAGAACTTGCTGTGCCATCGCTTGCATCGCGAGGTTAGATGGAATTTCCGCTGCGCCGCCCGAGAATGCACTGGACGCGCCAATGCCAATTACGAGCATTCCGGCGGCTAAGAAAAGTCGCGCCACTGCCATGAAGCGATAACCGAACGCCAAGGTGATTAGTGCAAAGCTACGCAGGCTAACGCGGACTAATCTGGTTTGCGACGGTTAGCGCGATATTCGCGTGGCATTAAGCCTTACGGGCGGAGTGCGCGAAATGAAGCGTCGAAAGCCTCGTTTGATGGATCCCAGTCACCGCGGCCGTCCGGCGTGAGATCGAGAAGAGCGTACGCCGGAGTGAGCAAATCGATGCCTCGCCCGTGGTCCTCCAGTACCGGGTGCGCGGTGTAAACGTGACGTATACGGTCGCCCTCTTTCGCGAAGACGACGACCGTCGAATCGGGATTGCCCTCGGCATCTTCGGCCCCAATGTCTCGTGCGAAGGCTGGTCCGTCGTCGGAGAGCAACCGCAGCCGATGCCACTCGCGGTGCGCTGCCCATTCTCGGAGTTTATCTATTGGGGCTCGGGATGCAATGACGAAGTTCATTTGCTGCGTGACGTGTGGCGCTATGCCGTTGAATCCGTCGATCCACATCGAGCAACTCGGGCAGAACGAATCGTCCTTAGCCCAATACATCAGATGGTAAACGATTAAGTGCGGCTTATCGGCGGCAAACAGCTCCGATAATTGGACGCGACTGCCATTTTCGATGAAGGTGTAATCGGGGACGACCGGCCCCGGAGGCAGCTCGCGGCGCATCGCAGCCACCGCCTCGATGCGATCGCGCAAGTCGATTTCCGCCGCTCGTAAGCGATCGCGCGAGCGGCGATACGCGTCGTCGGCGGCCGGCATCAGGAGAGTTGAATCTGCCATTTCAGTTCCTTGTACCCAGTTCTTGACTCCAATTCGCGGCGGCCACCGCGGCGATATCAAAGCTTGAGCGTATATCGGGCGGGAAACGGATACGCGCAATTACTGGCGTGCTCGACCGGCCCGCTAACAATCGTTGCGGCGTAGACGCAGAGTTGGCCGGAGCGCGGGAGATTGAAAAACGTAACTTGTCCCCCAGAGTTGGTCCGACCTGAAGAAATGGTTCCACTTGGCTGTCCCTTGACAATCGCTGTCGAGAGCACGACCGGCACTTCGAAGAGTGGGCCTCCACCTTTGTCCGTAACGGTGATCGTGGTCGAGGTAGGATTCCCGTTGACGGGCACCGTGGAACCCGATGAGCCTCCACACGCTGTTGCCATAAACAAGTTGATGATCACTAAGCAACGAAGCGGCCAAGACATCGAAACCTCCCCTTACTCGTGCGACGCAACCTGATCGTGTAAACTGCCGACGCCATAATAGCACCGGCTGATTGTGTAAGCGTGGCGCTTGCAACGTTTTAAGCAAGGTTTAAACAACTACCGAACGACCGTTCGACTGTTCACTCTTCCGCAATGCTGGATTTGCATTCAACCGGGTGGTTGGGCCAATCAGCTTAACGCCACCGACTTTCCGATATCAACCGCCATCGCCGGCGTATAGATGGCGTTAACGACCGGAGGTATTCGCGAACTGCATGGGCACGTGAAAAACGAATGGCGATCATGTTAGCGGGAAATGCGCGTATGGCTATTTTGGATGCCGACGGGCATATGTTCATCGACGACCTCACGCAAACGATTTGTGGTACTTTGCAGCGGGTCTTTCTCAGCTCTTCAAAAGCGACGTTTATCAAGACGTTTCACTGAATGACTGGTTAACGCATCTGCCGCCCGACTTCGTAAAGCAGCACCTCAACATCAGTCAGGGGGTCCTCGACGCAAATCCCAGCCGGCAACTACGCCGTTCTTTCGCGTTAGGTCGGCAGCCAGCCATCTACGCTATTCCGTTTCCTCCAGTGGCGCCGTAGGTCTGGCCGGTGGAAAACGTCATATCCCCAGATGCAAGTGCGACGTAGACGGGCGCGATTTCTACCGGCTGGCCCGCGCGGTGATATGGAACGGTCTCGCCAAACTCGCTCAGCGTCCCGGGTAAACGACCGCCGCTGACTTGAAGCGGCGTCCAGAAAGGGCCCACGGCATCACGTGGTTCCGTTTCTTCGACTGTGTCGGTGGGTACGTCCATTTATCGAAACCGCGCAACGACGCGAGGAGGCCTTCATGAAACAGCGCTGCGGGCTCTTTAGCTTTAAGACCGCTTCAATATGCACTGGGACGCTCTTGATCCTCGGGTTGAGCTCCGTGCCAGCTAGCGCGCAGCTGGCCGCAAGCCCAGCGCCCACGATATCGCCTGTCACAACGCCTCAAGCATCGCAATCCGACGTCGCGGCCCGAGAAGTCGCTGCATTCGCGCGAGCATGGGCCGGCATCACCGGATACAGCGCGACGGTTACCGTCTTCGACCAAAAGGGAACGCAGACCCAGAACTTGGTTTTCGATTACACGTTCCGCAAGCCGTCGAACGTCACGGTTCACGTCGTCGCGGGCCCGAACGCCGGCGTGACACTGACTTGGGACGGCGGCCAAACGGTAGTTGTCCACCGCGGCTCGGGACTCGCCGCGATGTTCAAGAAGACGCTTTCGCTGCACGATCCGCTCGTGACGACACTTCGCGGGTCATCGATCGATCAGCTCAGCTTCGGCGCCATCCTAGCCCACGGGCTACAGCAAGCCGGCAGCCTGTCCGAGGCTCCCGGAGAAGTAATCGACGGCATCCCCGTCAACGCCGTGACGCTGATTCCAGCCCAGTCGGGAGCCGATGCAGGCTTGACGCGTGAGGTTGTCGAGCTCTCAGCGGTGACACACTTGCCGGTGCGGGTCCTCGGTTATGCTGGCCCAACGCTCGTGCGCAGGCTCGACTTCTCGAATATCAAGCTCCAGAGCTGACCACGTTTCTCCATTGTGGAGATCGTGAACTCGAATCCGGACTCCTTACATGCTTGGCCGAAAACGACTTCGCTAAGTCAACGAAGGCTTACACGATAGTGTCATCTGCGCGCGACGCTTCCTTTGCCGCGTCGGAGGATTTGCCGTCCTTCTTATCCGTGTCGGTATCGCGACCGTCTACGGGATGCTTTCCGGTGTCTACGCGATGGACTTCGGTTTGGTCGAGGCGCTTCTTGTCGTGCATCAGTCTCGGAACGTTCCCAGATTCAGCATTCGAGAACCAGACGACCAACCCGCACGGGGAGCGAGGTTACAATAGCTCGGCCCGCTAAGGGAGCAGGCTAAGATTCGGGTTGTGATTCATCCCGTGTTTTGACCTATCATTCGTGGGGGTATCATACCGCCTATGATTGCTATCTCAGGAGTCTCGGTGTCCTCACCTGACGAGTCTGTGGGCGCTCGTCTCAGCGCCTCCGAAGCTCACGAGCAAGCGATGACTCTGCCGCTAGCGGAGGCCGTTAGCCTGCTCGTCGATTTCCTTGGAGCTACTACCGTTGCAGCCATCGCGGGCGTCAAGGAAACACGTGCCGTTGCGCAGTGGGCGGCGTCCGAACGGGAACCCCAGCGGGCGCACGTGCTGCGTTTTGCACTCCAGCTCACTCTGATGATCTCGGACATCGGCGGCCGGGAAATGGCGCGCGCGTGGTTTCACGGCTCGAATCCGCACCTCGGCGACGCGGTTCCCGTTGCGCTGCTGCGCGATCGGCCCCTCGAAACGGTCCAAGTCCCGCTGATGGCAGCGGTCCGATCTTTCGCAGCCCGAAACGACGGCTGATAACAGGTCGTTTCCGCCGCGGCGTTGCGGGTAATAGTACACACCGTTATCACCGCGCGATCACTTCTTGTTTGCACAATGCAGGCAACGTACTATTGAAGCTATGATACCTGTCATCGAAAAGGAGCGCGCGTCTCGGAGGATTCTTGACCGAGCCGTAATGGTTTTTTGCGGCGAGTACGACATCGCGTGTAAAGAACATCTTCGATTGGACCTCGCGCGTTTGAACGACATCCGTGACGTGGTTTTGGATTTCACCGACGTTACGTACATCGACTCAACGTTAATCGGCGAGCTCATCCGGCTGCATCAGATTCGCGAGGATAAAGGCTACGGGCCAATGGCGATCGTGGTGCAAAAGCCGCAGCTAAAAAGACTTTTCGCCCTGCTCTCTTTGGAAAACGTCTTTCGTTTCACCGATAAGCTCGGTAACGCTATTCCACAGTCGCAACCTGCGACCGCCCTCGAATACGCGTCTGTCGGAACGCGCGCGTCGTGCAATCGCCACGAGCGTTTTGTTCACGATTCATGAGTCCTTTTAGTCAACTCAGTACAGACCAAATTTAATTCTGTAGTGAACGCGACGTACATTCTGCCACTTCGGTCGCGGAACGCGGCCGGAGTGGAGGAGCTCGCCGGCTACCTTCAATCTCTGCAGGGTGTCGATGTCATCGTGGTGGACGGCTCAGCGCCTGAAATCTTCGCGATCGTCCATCGTGCTGTCGGCCGCTTCGCAACACACGTTGCGCCAACCGTAGCGGGTACGAACGGCAAAGCACGGGGCGTCCTGACTGGCCTTGCGCTTGCAGAGAACGAGAAAATCCTGGTTGCTGACGAGGACGTTCGGTACGATACCGACTCTTTACAGCGGGTGTTGCTCATGTTGGATGACGCCGATGTGGTGCGTCCCCAAAATTATTTTTTGCCGGCACCTTGGCACGCCGTGCTCGATTCAGCGCGCGCCTTGATCAATCGCGCATTTGACGGCGACTGGCCCGGAACGCTGGCGTTTCGGAAGGCGGCGCTTCCAAAAGGTTATAATCCAAACGTCCTCTTCGAAAACTTTGAGCTCGTGCGAACGATTCGCGCCCGCGGCGGCACCGAAGTCATCGCTAGCGATTGCTTCGTCGCGCGCCGCCCGCCGTCGGTGGAACATTTTTTCAGCCAGCGCGTTCGTCAAGCGTACGACGAGTTTGCGCGGCCGGCGCGGTTGGTTGCCGCACTAGTGGTCCTTCCCGCAGTGGTTGCGGGCTGGACACTCGCTGGATTTATGGTTCCGATTGGGTTAGCGCTGTTGGCTATAGCGTGTGCCGCGATCGGGTGGTTGCGTGCCGGCGCCTATCGGTACTTCAGTTTATTGGCCGTCTTCGCCGCACCGTTCTGGATGATCGAGCGCGCGGTATGCGCCTGGCTCGCGCTCTACGAACGTTGTGCCTTTGGCGGAGTCCGGTACGGCGATTCGATCCTTCGTGCTGCCGCTTCGAGCGCGGAAGAACTTGCACAGTGGGCATCCTAACTCCGCACGAGGCGCTCTCGTTCTACGGAAGGGTCAATCCTTTCAGGTCAGCGTTCGCATTACGCTTCAGCAACTACTCCGCGCACGCCGGCGGAGCGCTGACACGGTTGCTCGATGGGCAGCAGCCCAGCGCCGAAGCAGCGCTTGCAGAGCGCGCGCTGCGCTCGTTTATTCTGAGCCCGGCATTTTCATGCGTCGCGGGAAAGGCCGCGGTATCGTCCGGGGGCTACCGCTTCGGATACTATCCGGGCTTCAGCGACCTTCGCAGTACCGAAGGCCTCGCGCGCGACCTCGCAGCTTTCGTCGCAGAGCGCCCGTCGATGCGAGTTAACTACGCAACCTTCATCGCCGTTTTCCAAGAGCTGCCATGCGGCGACGAACGCTGGTTCGAAAACCATCTTTGGCGCCAGCTGCAGCGGCTAGCGGATCTAAGCGCGCCTTATTACCCGTGGGATTCGGCGGTCTCGAGTGATGCGCAGGCGCGCGATTTTGCGTTCAGCTTCGCCGGCCAGGCGTTCTTTGTCGTCGGTATCTATCCGAACAGCTCTCGAATCTCCCGCCGCTTTTTCTTACCCGCGATGGCTTTCAACGCGCATCGGCAGTTTGCTGACGCGCGGCGCACCGGGCGGTTCGCGCGCATTCAAGGCTTGGTGCGCGAACGTGAGCTCGCGTTGCAGGGCTTCATTAATCCTGAGCTTCGGGAGTTCGGGAAGCGCAGCGAGGCGCGGCAATACTCGGGGCGAGAACTGGAACAGGGCTGGAAGTGCCCATTTCGACCGCCATCTTAGAAGTTGCGGCGCAGACCGGTATCGCGATGCTCGTGCACCGCGGCGATGTATTGAGCATCATCGATCTGCACGGCGAACAAGTAGCCGACCTGGCGCTCTTCAGCGGCGATGACCTCAGCGAGGCTTTCTCACCGGGACGGACCATGGACTACAACGAGTCCATCCGGCTATCATGCGGCGCTTTGCTCTATTCGAATGGAAGCGCGGAGCTTGCCCGAGTGGTGGAAGATAGCGTGGGCGTTCACGATATGCTGCTCGCGCCGTGTAGCGCGGCGATGTTTGCGCGGCGTGGCCAACTCGATCACGCCAGCTGCCATGCCAATCTCGCGGCCGCTCTCCAGCCGTTCGGCGTTTCGAATGACATGGTGACGACCACACTCAATGTTTTCATGGACGTGCGCGTCGGCGCCGATGGCCGAATCACGATCCATCCTCCAGCCTCAAAGGCAGGCAATTCCTTTGCGATCGCTGCACTGCGCGAGCTGGTCGTCGGTGTAAGCGCTTGTGCGTCCGAGAAAACCAACAACGGCGTCTGCAAGCCTATCGGCATAAAGTTGGAGAGGCGCGACCAAACCACGCCGCAAGAACCACGAATAGTATCACCGGCGGCAACAGCGCCGCGCGATGAAACAGAATGAGCAAAACCGTGCCCACCGCCGCGCCGCAAAGATAGGCGAGCCACGCCAGCGCATCACGTTCCGCGTCACGAGAGCGCTCGTCGTGCGGTCCACTTGCAAAGAGGCGTGTTACTGCCGTCACGAGCGTGCCAGTAACGTACGTTGTCGAGATTCCCGGGATGCCGGCCTTGGACGCGACGATGCTTTGTGCGCCCATCGCAAGGCTCACGAGCACGATGCAAATCTCAATGACGAACTGACCGTTAAAAACGGCGAATGCGGCGCCCGCAAGCGCGACGATAAGGGCTTCTGCGAGCACCAGCAGCGCGGCGCGACGCGCGTCAAATCCGTTGCGAAACGCCGGCAGTGTTACGCACGCACCCATGACAAAGGCGGCGATAGCAAGTAGCGGCGGTCCGATGCCTAAACTATTGGGCACGGAGCCAAAACGCGACGCAATTGCGATGCCCAATAGCACGGTGTTTCCCGTCATATTGGCGGTGAACACGTCTCCGAACCGGAGAAAGGAGATCGCGTCCACGCACCCCGCCGCGAGCGATAATCCGTAAAAAGGGGTAACCCTGTTAGGAGGCACGGCCGCCCGCACAACGCTCGCGCTCCGCAGAGACGTAGGCGAGGAGCTTCTTGCCGAAATCGCCGATGACGATGATGGACGAAAGGTCGATCTCCGTCAGCGGCATTTGCAAGCGGAGCGCGTCTTTGCCGCCCAGCATCCACGGACCGACACCGGAAAAGAAAAAGCCGTACGATTCCATAGCGTCGCAGAGCGCCGGCGTCCCGGGATCCTCGAGCGGAAGCGAGGCGTAGAGCGCGCCAAGCCGCGAAGTCTCGCGCAGGTCTTCTGATGCTTGGCGCACGAGCTCAGGCGTGTCCGCGCCTATCGCCTCTATTTCGATCGAGCCGACGGCGTCGGCGCGCGTGATTCCCTCGTGGAAGCGGCCCCGGCCGTTCGGCGTCGTGCCGCCTTCCATCAAGACCGGCAGGCCGAGCTGCTCATAAATGGTCGCAATCATTGCGCGATGGCGCGGCGGCGCGAAAATCGTTCGTAAATCGCGCGGCCGCAGCGGCTTAAAGTAGAGCATGCAGCTCTGCCGCTGCGCCGTCGTCGAGAGGTCCATGTGGCGCGCGACAAAGCTGCGCGGCGCTTCGCCTAAGGTAATGCCGCAGGCCTTCGCACCGAACGTCTCGCTTTCGTGCTGCGTGCGCGGGTGGTCGGTGACCGGTTCGGAGTAGTACGCCGAGAGGCCCAACGCGATTGCTTCCTTTTCGGCGGCTCCGCGTAAGCGATTCAGAAGATCGCGGCCGCGATGGGCCGGAAGAACGACCGCGCCGCAAGCGTCGGCGATCGGCTCGTCGCCGTCGCGGGCCAGCGCATAGTGACCTACGACATCCCCATTTTCGGATAGCGCAACGATCGAGATGTAACGTCCACTTTCGTTGAGTTTGGTAAGTCTGGTCGGGTCGTAGACCGCCGCAAGATCGTAGGCGTATCCGTAGCTTAAATAAAATGCGCGCGCGACGCCGGCTGCGTCGCTCGTCTCAAAACGGCGGATCGTATACTGCTGCGGCGGCGCGAGCGAGACTTCGCTCGGAAGGGGTGGTGCGGCGGAAGCGGCGGAGGAGCCTGACAGGCGACTGACGCGAAGTCGCAGCTCGCTCCCAGCCGTTCCGTGCAAACACCAGTGGACGGCGTCGACGCAGGTGCTGAGCTGGCTCCACCGCGGATTGCGCCTCGCAAGCGCGTCGTCGACGGGCAAGCCGCGCTCGAAGATCGAGAGGCGCAACTCCGCCGACGTGCAGGCCGCTTCAACGCGAATAGGCTCGCGCGACTCGGCAAGCGCGTCTTGCACGACCGCCTTGAAGCTTTCTCGAGCTGCATCGACAAGGCCGCGCTGCTGTTCGCCGGTAAGCTCGCTGCGCTGCGCTGCATCGGCTGCGAAAGTCTCAACGAGCGACGCAAACTTCAGCTGCGGCGGGACCTTGAGTTCGGTCGTGAAGGTCAACTACGGACCGGGCTCGACGAGTTCCGTGTCGGTCGAGTCCGGTTCGACGAGCGGCGTATCGTAAAAACTCGTCGGCTCACGGATGTCTTGGAACGCAATAACGGCATCACGGACAGCGCGGCGATGCGGGAGATAGAGCGTATCGGGAGTGCTTTCTCGGGCTACGTACGGCGCGCCATCTATGACGGCGAAATCGACGGTCCATGGCACATCGACGAGGGGAGCCATCGTAAAGTTGCCGGCGATCGAGGCTTTTCTCGGCAGATAATCCGTCGCACCGATCCAGAGCTCACGCAACCGATTCTCCTTCGGACGCCGCAAGGGAAGCAATTCGAGGTGATAGGTTGGCACGCCGTTGAGCACCGGCTCGTCGATCAGAAAGACTCGATACTGCAGCGCCTGTGCGGAGACCGTCGCAATGACGCGCAGGTTTTCGTTATCGTCTCGCGCCGTGCTGCCCGTTAGCGTAACGTAGCGGACGCCGAACATGTACGTCGGCATCAGCAGCGGCATGCCCAGCAGGTCTTGGTACGGTGCCGGATGACCCGAAGGCAGTTGAATCGCCCCACAGATAGGGACGCCAAAGCAGAGACCGATGCTGAGCGTTACGTTCACACCGTGCGGAATCGGCGCGGGAGCCGCAAGCTGTTCTTCGCTGATTGGAAAGACTCGCACCGAGCCGTCGTTCGGATCACAAGCGGCGCGATAATGATCGCTTACTGGTGTTTCGCCGTCGAGCCCGGTGATCGCGATCGTGTACGCGATTTTTCGAGGATATTGCACGCTCGTCACGGCCGAGCGCGTCCGCTGCCAGAGCCGGTACGCATTTAGCTCGGCCGGCATGGTATTAAGCGCCGCTACCATTCCCAAGCGCGAAACGGCTTCGTACGTCTGTTGGCTTACTCCTGGAGCGAGGGCATAGATGCCAAGCGATTATTGGTACGGCACACGCACGGGGCCAGTCTGCACTACTTCTAAATCCGTATTTTGGATAGTGTCGAGCTCCGCGAGTTCGCTTTCGTTCCAACAAGTCGAGGATGGTTCGCCTTCGAGCTGGAGGTATTTCGGACCGGTGTCCGTGACAAAAGCGCCATAACGTTGCAGTGCGACAGCTATGATGTGGGCCTGCCCTGTAAGCCGGCTGGTGTCAAACGACTGTTTCAATCGAATGCGCGCTCCCATCGGAAGGTAGGCGCGATTCCTGGATGTATCGTTCCAGTGTGTCGCCGGCAAAACGTAACCGTACTGCGACGGCCCCGGTATCACAAGGTTGACGGCATGTCTGATAACGCCTTCCTGCACTTCGCGACAACGAATCACGCCCGCAAGGATGGGAGTCCCAGCCGCATCGGCGCTTGCCCAGTTTCGCGGGCGCAGCGAGCCGGTCGTTACGTTGAACTTGGCTCCGTTAGAAGCCGTCCAACCCGTACTCGGACTGTATGAGGCTTGCCACATTTCGTAAAGTTCGCACGTTCCCTGTTGCAGCACGATCAAGTGGTTATCGTTGCCCCCGCTTGCGCCTTCGATCTTGGGGTTTGGCGGAATCGGATACGGTCCCGCGTCGCTCTCGTCCGGGTATTTTGTAAACCTAATGGGAACCATCGGTTGATTTGCGGGCACGACATTATATGGCATGCCTGCCCAATCACGAAATCCGAAGTTGGCATGTAACGTTGTGTGATATAACGCTAGGTACGTATCCGACAGCGCGTTCACGGGATATTTCGAAATGTTTACGTTATATGCCGCAAGTGGGCTATTCGCGTCCGGGAACATTTTGCAACCGGCGATCGTCGGGACTACCGGCGCCGTCAGGACCGCCTTCGGCGCGGCCACGATCCGGGCAGTGCGATCGCAAGAAAGATCGCGACGCGCCTGCGCGCGCGAGCTGCAGGCGAATTCACACGGCTATTCCGTGTCCGGCGGTATACCCGAGGGCTTTTCATCGAGGAAGTGAGACGTCGGATATTTTGCCGGAATCGGCACGAAGCGGCGCGGCTCTTGCGTGAAGTCGAAACTGTCGACCAAACTGTTGGCGCGGCCGTCCGTGTACCCATAGCCGTAGCTCGACGTCACGAGCGATGGGAGGCTGAAGACATTCTCGACGAATTTCAGGACGCTGCCGAACTCGTACTGCGTGTGCGACACGTAGCTCTTGCGGGCGTATGGCGAAATGATGATGCACGCCACGCGAAGGCCCAGTCCTCGGTAATCGCGATGCGGCGGCTTCACTCCGTCGTAGTATCCGCCCCAGTCATCCCAGAGCACGATGATTGCGGTTGAGTCCCATTGCGGACCGGTTCCAACGGAATTCACAACTGCTGCCACCCACGATGGTCCCGTGTCCGTTGCATAGGGACCGGGATGATCGGAATTTACGCCGTCGGGAACGACCCAGGTTACGCCTTTCAGCCGACCCTTCTTAGCCGCCTTGAGCACATTTGTCTCGGGCGTAATCACGTTGGCCCAGTCGGCGCCGTAGCGCACCGAGAGAATCGCGGCGAATGGATTCCAGAGATACACGCCGGGGTCATAACCGCGCTGGCTTGGCGTATAGTACTGCCACGCAACTCGACGCGCATCGAGCACATCTGCCAGCGTTCGGTACTGTGTGAAGCACGGGAATGGCCCGGTCGCCTCCGAAATTACGCGCTCGGCGTTGACGGTTGCCATCCTTGTGTCCGGCGAAGAATCGCAACTCCACGGCCCCGCGCTGAAGCTCATACCGCCTGCGCGCGTTAGCGTTCCGGGATAGTTCACCAGCGAGAGATCTTTCGAAATCTCCACGGTGCCCGAAATCAAGTTCTGATGAGCGGTGAAACTCGGGCCGAAATCCGTAGGAAAAAACTGGTCAGCCAGTACGTACTGCAGGGCCATATTCCAGTACGGACCGGCCTCTCGAACGTATTTCGGGGCACCGTTTGGAACGTAGCTGTACGGCGAATAGAAACCAGTTCCGACAGGGGGCCGGAGGCTCGGGCACTGCGCTCTCGTTAACCTTTCCCGCGACTCCTGATAGAAGCCGTCCATACGACCGTAGTCATACGCTGCTTGCCCATCCTCCCAGCAGTGGGAGATGTCCCTCGTCGATTCCTCCAGCTTCACCGGTTGAAGTGGCACGGAAGCGCCGCCGGCCTTGCCCGACTTTGTCGTGGTTGCTCCCGGGAAGCCCATGAAGAGGTCGTTGAAGCTGCGGTTTTCCTGGATAATGATAACGACGTGCTTAATGCATGTCGCATTGGCGTCACGGCAACGGTGGCGATCGGCGCCATGCACCGCCGACTTAGGAAGGACCGAGCCTTGAAGTGCCGCACCTCCTCCGCCGGCCGAGCAACCGGCGACGGTGACGCAAGCGAGAAAAAACAAGCCGAGACGTTCAACATGCATGCCATTTTCCTCCAATAAGCCTGCCCCCGGATAGAGCAAATTCGATAGCAGGCAGGCGTTTTCCCGCTGCGGTGCTCCGCCTTTCGCACTCGTACGCAAAGGAGATATCATTGGGTCAGATGGAGCAAAACGAGGATCTGCGCGACGCGCGCTTGCGCTATTTTGAAACGTATCCGTTTCCGCTATTCAGTCACATCGATCTGCGGGTTAGCGATGCAGATGCCGTGCGTCCGTTCTACGATGCCCTCATGGCGCTCTTCGGTACCGAGCCAACAACGCCACGGGTCGTGCGTTATGGCTATACTCGGCGCTACGGCAGCATCCGGGCGGATTTCTTCAACATTTTTGAAGATCCCGACGCGCGCCCGACAGCTACACGCATTGCCTTCGCCGCGCCAAGCACTGCCTTTGTTGACGAAGTAGCGCGTGTAGTCCGTAAGTATGGTGGTCAAAATATTGAAGGGCCTCAATACTTCGACCAGCACCACCCAACGTTCTACGCGGTTTTCTTTAACGACCCGCTGGGCAATCGCTTCGAAGTTTGCCATCACCGCATGGATAAATAGTAGCTACGCAACGAATACCGTGAAGGGACCAGCCCGCAGCGGTGTTTGTCATATGCTACTCCACAACCTCAGTCGTGACCAAGCGCGCGATAGGCAGGAAGGATGTCCTGGAATTTCAACGGCACTGTGATTTGGCTCAACGCAATGCAAACCCTAGCTTGTCGCGGGCGTTCAAATCGAGCGTGACCCTTTGGCATCCCGAGGTATGTGATGCAGACGCGCGTCCGTAATCTGTAGAGCGAAGGAGCTGGCATGTCAACGAAACGACCACCGCTGAAGTACGATGTGTTTGTTGCTCCCGAATTACCGTTCATCGCTCCACCGCCGTCGCGCGTAGCGAATTCCGATCCGCCGGCCTGGGATCCCAAAACCGCTACACTGATCTACGGCGAGCGCGACGCCATTCTCGTTGACGCGCTCCTGACGGTTCGGGAGGCGACGGCGCTTGCAGATTGGATCGCCCTACACGACCGCCGACTCACGACCATTTACATCACGCACGGCCACGGCGATCATTTCTTCGGGCTCTCGGTTCTGCTCGATCGTTTTCCAAAAACGCGCGCCGTCGCGACCCCAGGCACGGTAGAACTCATGCGGGAGAGTGTCGACCCAAAGAGATTGGACGGGACCTATCGCGCATGGTTTCCTAATCAGGTCAGCGATAAGCTCGTGCTGGCCGAGCCACTCGATTCGGCGCAACTCGATCTTGAGGGGTGCCCCTTGGTCGTCGTAGAGACCGGGCATACGGACGCCCCCAACTCGACTTCGCTGCACGTTCCGGACCTCGACCTGATCGTCTCGGGTGACGTCGTGTACAACCGCTGTCACATGTTCCTTGGCGCAACAACGCCCCAGAGTCGGGCAGAGTGGATCGCCGCGCTCGATCGGTTAGCCGCGCTTCATCCCGTAGCCGTAGTCACCGGCCATAAGGATCCGACCCAAGGCAACTCACCGACCGCGATCGACGAGTCACGCGCATACATCGAATTTTACGGAAAACAACGTGACGCCAACCTAACCGAGCAGGAGCTGTTCGACGTAATGGTGGCGCAGTATCCCGATTGGGTGAGCCGCCAGGAGTTCCTCATACTTCCGTGGTTGGCTCCTGCGGCGCATGCCGGCCATTGATGAGTGATCATGCCTAACGTACCAACAATGATGAAGGCGGTCGTCATCGACAAAGCCGGTCCGCCCGACGCGTTCCATATTGCTTCCGTGCCCGTGCCTGAATTGCTGCCCGATCACGTACTTATCGCTGTAGATTACGCCAGTGTCGGTATATGGGACGCTAAAGAACGTTCGGGTGAATGGAGAGACATAAAGCCGGGCACGATTTTAGGGGCCGACGGCAGCGGGACCATTGCGGCGGTTTCCGCCGGCGTCACGCGCTTCCAAGTTGGCGCGCGCGTGTATTCCTACAGCTACGATACTTCAGAGGGTGGTTTCTATGCGGAGTACGTTAGCGTTCCCGCAGACCGCGTCGAACTTGTTCCCCAGCAGCTCGATCAAGAGATCGCAGGAGCGATACCCTGCGTCGCTTCGACGGCGCACTCAGGCCTGCGTGCCTTAAATGTGAGGAACGGCGAAATACTGTTTGTCTTTGGAGCGAGCGGTGGAGTCGGCTCACTCGCCGTTTGGCTCGCGGCGCAGGCGTTTGGAGCGACCGTCGTTGGAACGGCACGGCCAGACGCGCATGATTATGTCCGAGCGCTCGGCGCCGCTTCTGTCATCGACCCGAATTCTCCGCGACGCGACGCGGAAGTGAATGGCGCTGCGCCAAAGGGGTTTGATGCAGCGCTAGTCACGGCAAACGGCGCAGAACTGTCTCCGTTCTTATCGCACTTGGGGCCGAAGGCGCCTGTCGCATACCCCAACGGCGTCGAACCGGAAATCCATGTCGACGGACATCCTTCGCTGCCATTCGACGGCGAGATGTCGCAAGAGGCATTCGAATTGTTGAATAAGGCGATCGGTACGCGCACGATTCCGATACGAGTGGAGGTTTTTCCACTCGATCGCGTGGCCGATGCTCATCGCCGAATTGAAGAAGGCCACGTGGTTGGGAAAATTGTTTTGCGCATTCGAGGATAACGACGCGAGCAACTCAGTAGGTTCCCGCGCCGTTACCCAATGTTGGACCCTCGCAAGAATAACGATAGAGGAGCAATCGTGGCGAAAACCTTATCCGCTATTCTCACGATCGGCGCCGTCCTTGCTCTCTACGAGGTGGGGCGCGCGCAGACAGCATCACTGGACCTCCTTCGTCGCGCAATCAACCCGAACCCAACGCTGCAGTCGTACACTGCGTCGGCACTACTGTCGGCGACGCTGCACGTCGTGATTCCTGTTCACAAGACCTTTAGCGGCACGGTCTATTACCTCAAACCAAAGCGCAAAATCGAGTTCCAAAACGTCTCAGGACCGCTGAGCCGTTTTAAGGACCTTGCCGCGTCGACGCCAACCTACCTTGAGGCGGTCGATCTATATACGATCACGCCGCTCACGGATAACGGTACAGTATCGACGTACTCAGCAGTTCCAAAGAAATCGGGCAGCCGTATAAAGAGCGTCACGGTTAGCGTCAACGACTCCTCCGCGCTTGTCAGTCATGTGGAGTGGTCGTACACGAACGGCGGGGAATTGGACTTCGATCAAACGTACATGAATGTCGGTGAGTTCCGACTGCCCTCAAAGGTCGACATCCGGGCACGCTTCCCGGACTACATCGTTGATGGAACCCTTACGTTCAACAAGTACAAGCCGAATGCGAGCGTCTCACCGTCGGTGTTTGCAACGCC
Source organism: Vulcanimicrobiota bacterium (assembly GCA_963719905.1). Taxonomy (GTDB): domain Bacteria; phylum Vulcanimicrobiota; class Vulcanimicrobiia; order Vulcanimicrobiales; family Vulcanimicrobiaceae; genus Cybelea. The sequence goes on along the minus strand of CAVRDR010000002.1, from coordinate 1,917 downwards.
GTAAGGCGGGGTATTTTCAGTCACGGATTCGGTTGCGGTTTCGCTACTACTACGATGGTGAGAAGTAAGCTTGACGTCGCGCACGGCCCCATGATCGGCATGAACGTACGGTTGAGATACCGCGAGATTTGACCAAAGGAGAAACGAATTGAAAATTAAGGTGACCAGCGTATACGTCGACGATCAGGACAAGGCCTTGCGGTTCTATACCGAGGTGCTGGGCTTCAAAAAGAAGTCGGATTTCAGTCAGGGACCATTTCGCTGGCTGACTGTGGTCTCGCCCGAAGAGCCCGACGGCGCTGAACTGCAGCTAGCGCTGAACAACAATCCGGCGGCCAAGGCGTATCAGCAGGCGATTTTTCAACAGGAGCAGCCCGCCACAATGTTCTTCACCGACGACGTCAAGGGTGACTACGAGCGCATCAAGGCCTGCGGCGCCGAGTTCACGATGGCGCCCACCGACGTGACCGCCTCAACCATTGCGACGCTGAACGACACCTGCGGCAACCTCATTCAGCTCACGCAACTAGCACGCTATTAAGGCGGGGTTGTGCTCATTTTATAAACGGTACGCTGTTCGGCGTTACGATCGACGCGATGTCGCGAAAGATCGCATTGGCTACCCCAGGGAACGGTTTCTCTTGCTGGCTGTTGGTGAAGGCGACGATCGTCGCGCCGCTCGCGGGCATATAATAGGCTGCGGTATTGTAACCGGTTATCCCCCCCGTATAACCGTACCAGCCGGCGGAACAACCGATTCCCAGGCCGAAAGCGAGGTTCCCTTCGCCAGTAGACAAACATGCAAGCCGCTCTTTTTGAGTCGCCGAGCCATTCGTCGCTCCGGTCACATAGGCTTTTACCCACTTCTTCATGTCCGTCATGTTTGAAATCATGGCTCCGGCCGCCCAGGAAACGGAGGGCGGGAGGACTGCGGACTCGTCCACCCACTGTTTCTTGGCATTTAGAGAATAGCCGTGGGCGTACGGCGTCGGCATACCCCAGTTCGTCGTCGGAAACGACGTGTCACTCAGACTCATGGGAACGAGAATACGGTCACGAATCTCAGCCTCGATCGTATGATGGGTCACCTTCTCGATGATCAGCCCGAGCAAGAACCAGTTGGTATTGCTATAGTTATACTTCGTTCCCGGCGCGAATAATGGCGGCTGCTTCGCGGCAAGCGCGACCCATTGACGCGGCGTCCGTCGCCCCCACACTGCTATCCCTTCCTCTTGGACTCCCGGAACCGAGTACATCTCGATAATGCCGCTGCGCATTTCAGCTAACTCACGCAGCGTGATGGTTTTTTCGTTCGGTACGGCAAGCCCAAGATCGAATCTAGCGATCGTATCGTCGAGGCTCAGTTTTTTCTCATCGACGAGCTGAAGCAGGACCGTTGCCACGAACGTCTTCGTGTTGCTACCGATGCGGAATAGATCGTCGCGTGACATTCCGGCGGGCGGTGAAAGGCGCGCAAATCCAATCCCTTTGACGAACTCGCCCTTTCCAGGCACCCACACTCCAATAGCCGCGCCCGGCACCGGCTGCGTAGCACCGTATTTCGTAAGTTCCTTTGCAACCGCGGCGGCGATCGCTTTTTGAAGGTCGGGACTAAGTTGAGCGTTGGCGGCGGCGCCCGCCGAGCCGGCGTTTGGAAATGACAGCATCAGCCCAAGGAGAACCAGCAAGAAGCACTTCATAGGGCTTGTTTCTTTACGTATCATTGACGATCTTTCGCCTTTGCCGTCGCGCGTGTCAATAGATACTCCTGCGCCACGACGTTATCGGCGTAATACGGCTCGGAAAGTCTCTCGAATTCGCGGCGTGTCTCGTCGAGTTGCGGCGAATCCGACAAGCGTTCGATGAGTTTTTGCATCGGGCCGACGGAACGCTCGATGAACGAACGATAATGCGGCA
>CAVRDR010000001.1:0-523355 GCA_963719905.1 Vulcanimicrobiota bacterium | reverse complement strand
TGGGCGCTAGCGAAAAATCGCTTACTCTGCTTACACTTTCGCAGAGTCGACGGATCTTTGTCTAACGACCGTAAAACGGTGGATCGGAAGCCCGCGAGCTCCGCGCTAGTAAAAACGATTTGCTCCTAAAGGCGGAGCGGCTCACTACACCGTTTACTACACAGAATCGGCCAAAATCGGCCTGCGATTTTTATTGGCCTTAATAGCCTTATGCGCAAAACGGGCAGTATTATCAAGGACTTTCGAGACTCAGAGAGTAGTGGCGGGGACGGTAGGAGAACCTCCTACACGCTCCCGCAACTTGTTCGATTCGGCTTTATTTTAAGCGAGTTTGGTGACGGTGTTTCGCCACACCGTGAGAAAAGGAAACCAAGCCTGATGGGTATTTGGGACATTGTCAGCGGCAAACGTTACAGGGATTACCAACTTACTGAGCTGGTGAGCGAGAATGCCATTAACGCACCGACACGCACGCCTCGACTCAATAACTCGATCGTCGCGGGCGAGGTCTACGATCTAGATTCACATCGCGTGCTCTATGCGCGTAACCCGAACGTGCTCATGAATGCCACATCCACAACGAAGCTCTTAACCGAAGGAACCAGCCTCGCGCTCCTCGGACCGGACTTTCGCTGGATCACGCCGGTCTATCGCACCGGGCCGATCGATTTGCAGGGCGTTCTGCACGGGAATTTGGTGCTCGTCGCAAGCGGCGATCCGAATCTGTCGCAACGGGTTCAATCGAACGGAACGCTAGCATTCGAAAACAAAGACCACGCGTATGACGGCTTACCCAAAACCAAAGCCGTGCCGGGGGATCCGCTCTCGGTCCTTCGCGACCTCGCCGCCCAAGTTGCGAGAGCCGGTGTAAAGCGCGTTGACGGTACGGTCGAAGTCGATAGCTCGCTCTTTTCCGATCAAGGCCCCGATAGTGGAACCGGCGTCACGATTTCGTCCATCGTCGTCAACGATAATCTCGTCGATGTGACGGTCGCGCCGGGTGCGTGTGTCGGAGATCCTCCGGCGATCTCCGCATCGCCGCAGACGCCGTATGTACAATTCGTCAACCATGCGACCACGGGATCGCAAAAGAGCGACGCGACGATCGAGTTCAGCGCCGACGTTTGCGATGCGCGGGGCCGCCATACGGTGACCGTCACCGGTTCGCTGCCGGCTGGTCCGAGCGCGCTTTACGCCTACCGCGTCCCGGAACCGGCAGCGTTTGCGCAAGCCGCCTTGATCGTTGCGCTTGGCGACGCCGGCGTCAGTGTGCCGCAGCCGGAGGTTTTGCAAAGCGCCGTCCATCCATCGCCGGGTTCGTACGCGCCCGCAAACCTCGTCGCCGAGCACGTTTCACCGCCGCTCTCGCAAGACGTTTATATCACGCTGAAATCGAGCGTTAATCTCCATGCAGCCTTGATGCCGTATCTGTGGGCGGTCTATCGCGCGGACGCGAAGAGCGATTACGTGAAGGCTGGTTTTAGGTTGGAGGCGCGGATGCTACGTGAAGCCGGACTCGACGTACGAGAGGCGGCGCAGCAGGACGGCAACGGCCGCAACTCCTTTTTCAGCCCCGATTTCATGGTTCGATATCTCGCGTGGGCGCAAACGCAATCGTGGTACGACGCGCTGCTCCGCGGTCTGCCGATCATGGGAGTCGACGGTACGCTCGTCAATACCCAGCGCAGATCGCCGGCCCGCGGGAAGGTCTTCGCCAAGACCGGTACCGACGACAGCCGAAATCACTTAAACGGCGGAAGAATCTTTGAGAAGGGCTTAGCCGGCTATATCACCACGCGCGGCGGCCGCCATGTCGCGTTCGCCTTTTACATCGGCCCGATGAACGGTCCGCAGGACGAAGATACGGGCAGCATCGCCGGGCAAATCCTCGGGGCGATGGCGGCGGCGACCTATCTTAGTCTTTAGCGAGCGCGTCGCGGACGCGCGCGATAACCCGCGTCGGGCGATCTGTGCGCTTGGAGTGCTGTTGTTCACGTGCGGCCTGACCTTCTCCGGTTGTACGAAGTCGGGCGCACCATCGGCCGCACAGGGCAATACACTGATCGTCGCGTTCCCTTCCGAGCCGGTATCCCTGAACCCGCTGTACCTCACGGGCCGCCAAAGCTATGCTGTCGGCGAACTCGGCTATTCGTATCTCACAAACTACGACTCGCAAGGAAATCTCGTCGCCGACATCGCCCTACAAGTGCCAACGCTTGATAATGGCGGCATCTCTCGCGATGGTCGCCGCATCACGTATCGGCTTCGCCGCGACGTGCGCTGGCAAGACGGAACTGACCTGACCTCCCGCGACGTTGCTTTCACGTATCGCGCGATCATGAATCCGGCGAATGCCGTCCCATCGCGGTACGGATACGACCATGTCTATTCCGTCGCAGCCCCCGACGCGCGCACGGTCGTCGTGACGTTAAAGCGACCGTTCTCTCCGATCGTTTCGGACTTCTTCGGCGGCGATAGCAACATTCCGATTTTGCCCGCGCACCTGCTTGGCGCTTTCGGAAATCTCAACCATGTAGCATATAACGCTGCGCCGATTGGCTCCGGTCCGTTCGCCTTCGCACGATGGTCGCGCGGTGACCAAATCTCGGCGATCGCCAACCCAACGTACTATGCGGGGCGCCCGAGTTTGGAGCGCATCACCCTTAAAGTCATGCATGATTCATCGACGACGGTCGCCGAGTTGATGACACACGAAGTCGACGCGGCATTTTTTGCCGACGTCAGCCGCATTGCCGAGCTACGAAGAATTCCAGATCACCGCATCGTCGTGACACCGGTCCCGTACTTCTATGCGCTGGAGTTCAACGTCACCGATCCGATCGTTGGAGATCCGGCGGTGCGGCACGCCTTCGCGCTTGCTATCGATCGCCGGGCGCTGGTCAACAAGGTTACACATGGGCTCTACTACGCCGACACTGCCATGCGCGGTCTGTTCACGTGGGCGTACGATCCACAGGTCGGCAATGTGCCGTATGATCCGTCCGGCGCGGCGGCGTTGCTCCAGCGCGATGGATGGATTCCCGGCCCGGACGGCATTCGCGTTAAGGACGGGCGCCGGCTTAAGCTAGGAGTAGCATTTGTCGCGGGCGACGTTATCGACAGCGAGTTCGCCGCCGTTATCGCGGCGTATGAGCGCGTCGCAGGCGTCGACGTCTCGACCAAAGCGTACGCTCATGCGCAATTCGTAGCTGTGGACGGCCCGATTGCGCAGGGACGCTTTCAGATAGATCTATACCCGTGGCAGTCGGATTACGATCCGGACGCCTCTTGGATGCTCTCTTGCAGCCAGCGGGGACCGAGTGGCTTCAATCATGCCCGTTACTGCAACGCCGCCGTAGACCGGGCGTTTCGCGAGGCCGCGTCCTCATTCAACCGCGCGACGCGCATGCGCGACTATGGTTTCGTGCAGCGGCAACTCCTGGCTGATTTGCCGTATTATTTTCTCTGCCAGATATCGGAGATCGATGTAATTCCGTCGCGCCTGCGGGGCTTCGACCCCCCACTGCTCTCCCCGTTCAACTCCGTGGCGCGCTGGCGATTTCGCCCTTGAACCTGTCGAAGCGGCTTTCGAGATCGCGGTTTTGGTGCTACGATGGAAACGATAGCTCTAGGAAAGCTCAAGAGCCATTCGTGCGTTGGAGGCCCTTAGGTAAAAATGGAAGTGCGATGTAAAGTCCGTCGATTCTGTGCTATTTTTCTTATGGTTGCGGCGGCTACACTCTCGATCGTTCGCTCACCAAACGCTTTAGCCGCTTCGAGTCACAGCGGAAGTTGCGAGAAGCCGTTAGTGCCCAAACCAATGGGTGGAAATCTGTACGTCCCAGATGCCCAGCGCCTTGGGTATGTGGCGCAATATCTGGGCATTTGTCACCGCGACGTATTCGTTCCAAGCAGCGGCGAAACGTTTTGTAACATCTTCACTCAAGCCTTTGCGCAAGACTATCTCGGATATCTTCCTCCCGATCTCGTGGGGCTGGCAAATCGTATTCACGACTCCTTGATGCTGCATTCCGTTGCCCTGCGCAACGGGAATGATCGACTGCAGCGCGGCTGGAATCGGCTGGCGTATTTTGCAAACTCACGGCAAGCGGGTTTTGATGAAATAATTCATGCTGAAAGCGAAGGCCTATTCGCTGTTGCGTCTTACAAGAACCCGAAGCCAGCTCGTCATGGGCACATCGTGGTTTTCGTGCCTGGCGAATATGCGGGCGCGCTAAGCTGGGGCGAGCCGACGCTCGAAATCCCAGCTGCTTCCCAAGCCGGTAAGATAGTCTTTGCTCGGGGCCCAATCACCTCAAGCTTCCCAAGCCCGCTGAAGTCAAGGTTCGATCTATTCATCCTCGAACCGTAATCGCGTTCGTGGGGAGCGCGGCTAAGAACGCGCGGGGAACGGGATCGCTATTGGCCCGGCGTAAATCTCAAGCCGGCAATCTTTCCTGCACCGTCGATTCCAATGTACTCGTTAACGGTCGCCGCTTTGAAGGTTAGCAAGAACTGGTATATCGTGATCCCCCCAGCGGTTTGGGATCCGACAAACGAAACTGAGGTCGGATCCCCGAGCGGAGCGAGTTGCGCAGCTACCTGGTGCACCAGCGCCGGCGTGAGTGCGGCGCTCATCTCGTTCGTAAGCTGCGAACGATCGACGTTCCCGGTCTGAATGCGATGAAGCCAGTCCTTGGCCATGGCAGACACCTTCGGATCGATCTGAGGCGCTGGGGAGGACGGCGCACTCGACTGCGCCGGCGCAGTTTGAGCGCGGCCGGGTGACTCGAAGAAAACGAGCGAAACCGCCAAAATCAGTGAGCCGCAGCAAACGCGTCGTACCATGGTATCTCCTCGGCGGTGATTAAACTTCGCCATCGCTCCCCGATGGCGCGAGATTCCCGTCATCGCCTCGATCTTTAAAGTTCTTGCAGCGCTGGGTTAACACTCATGGGCGCACCGCGATGATGTCGAGATTTTTAAAACCCTTGTACGTCGCTAATAGCTTGGGCTGCAACGCCCGAGACCCATCCGTTCGCCGGGCGCGCGAAAGCATAGACGCGTTCCTTATAGTGGTCCGCGACATACGCTACGGAAGCACGATGGCTCAGAGCGACGCCGCTAATCTCTGCGTGTTGGCGGTCCGGCGTATGGAAGGCGCCCCCGCCGCTCGGTGACGAGATCGATACGAGACCGGGCACGCCGTCTACAGGCGTCAGCACGTCCATCTGGTTATCTGTCGCACCGCCGATGAGCGCGATCGTGCCGATGCCGAAGCACGAGCCCGCCGTATACTTGCCGCGCGCAACCCGGTTGAACGGGCGTACGCTGGCAAATCCGCAGCCTCCCGATACCAAAACGTTCACGCCGCTTGGAGTTGAGAGAACCGACGCTGCGTTCTGTGAGTTCTGCACCACGATCGTGGGCCCATGTTGCGTTTCGCGCGCGTGTCGATAAAAGTACACCGCCTGTTGACCGTAATCGCTGACGTAAACGTTACTGTTCTTATCGACCGCAACGTCGGTCAGCGAAGGGGGCCCTGGTGCGCCCGACAAGATTGGCGCGGGAAGGCTCTCCACCAGCTTACCAGCACTGGTGAAAACCTCAACGCAGGCGGCGCAAGGCTTAGAATCCGAAGCAGTGATGGTCGTGTAGATGCGTCCATCTTTGTCGACGGCAAGACCTTGGGCGACTCCGTGGCCGGGAGTAAACGTCTTAGTCACGTTTGCTCGGCCGTCTTGAACGGAGAAGATAGTTATCGCGCCGTTCGAGTAGTCCAGGTTGACCAGCTCGGTCAAGGGCGCGACTTGGGAGGTCTGCGGAGCGTTAGCCGGGGATCGCGAAGACGCCAGAGACGGTATGCCCTGTTGCACCACCGACGTACCAGCGCAACCATCGAGCAACACGAGCACCGCTCCAACCGCAACGGAAAATGAAGTTTTCATCGCGGGTATAATTCGCACGGCTCGCGCTAAGTCATCCTCTAACGACTCGCTTGGCAGCACGCCGGGCAGACGTCCCTCGCTGTCCCATATGATCCATGTTGATGGCGTGCCCCGCCCTGATTGGGGCGACCTAGTGATGGGCACATTGTTCTCTCGCAACGTCATATGGGAGATGTTCATGCCCGATCGCAAGCAAAATAACGGCGTCGTCCGCTATTCGGACCAAGAGGTTCAGCGGGCTCCCGGCGGTGAAACGCATCAAACGACCGAGAGTGGTGCGCCGGCCCTTACGACGCAGCAAGGCACCCCGGTTTCCGACGATCAGAACTCGCTGAAAGTGGGAACTCGCGGACCAACCGCATTGGAAGATTTCCATTTCAGGGAGAAGATCTTCCATTTCGATCACGAGCGGATCCCCGAGCGCGTCGTGCACGCTCGAGGATTCGGCGCACACGGGTTCTTTGAACCCTACGAATCGCTGGCGGAGATTACCAAAGCCGACCTTTTCCAGCGCCCCGGCGAGAGAACGCCCGCCTTCGTGCGCTTTTCCACCGTCGCGGGGAACAAGGGCTCGAGCGACATGGCGCGCGACGTGCGAGGGTTTGCGGTCAAGCTCTACACGAAGCAAGGCAACTGGGACCTCGTCGGCAACAACATCCCGGTCTTTTTCATCCAAGACGCCATCAAATTCCCAGACGTCATCCACGCGGCGAAGGACGAGCCAGACTGCGGCTTTCCTCAAGCGCAGACCGCGCACGACAACTTTTGGGACTTCATCTCGCTGACCCCCGAAAGCACCCACATGGCGATGTGGATCATGTCGGACCGCGCGATTCCGCGCTCGTTCCGATTCATGGAAGGCTTTGGCGTGCACACGTTTCGTCTCGTGAACGCGCAGGGGCGCTCGACGTTCGTGAAGTTCCATTGGAAGCCGAAGCTGGGCATGCAATCGGTAATGTGGAATGAGGCGCTCAAGATTAGCGGTGCCGACCCTGATTTCCACCGGCGCGACCTTTGGAACGCGATTGCGGCTGGGGATTTTCCAGAATGGGAGCTGGGGTTGCAGCTTTTCGACGACGACTTCGCCGAACGATTCGAGTTCGACATTCTCGATCCGACCAAGATCGTGCCCGAAGAACTCGTACCGGTCCGTCGGGTCGGGAGATTGGTGCTCGATCGAACGGTCGATAACTTCTTCTTGGAGACCGAACAGGTCGCGTTTTGCACGCAGAACATCGTGCCGGGCATCGACTTCAGCAACGATCCACTGCTGCAGGGCCGCAACTTTTCGTATCTCGATACGCAGCTCAAGCGTTTGGGAAGCCCGAACTTTACGTTCCTACCTATCAACGCGCCCAAGTGCCCATTTCGCACGCTGCAGCAGGATGGTCATATGGCGTTTCGTAATCCGCCCGGCCGGGCGAACTACGAGCCCAACTCATGGGGCGCGAGCGGCGGTGGACCGCGCGAGGATCCTGAGAATGGCTTTCGTACCTTCCCGGCGCAGGAGGGTGGTCCGAAATTGCGGGAGCGCAGCGAGACCTTCGCCGATCACTTCAGTCAGGCGAGGCAGTTCTTCGTCAGTCAAACGGAGATCGAAAGGCGCCATATCGTCAATGCTTTCGTCTTCGAGCTGAGCAAGGTGCAGGCGCCGTCCATTCGCAAGCGCATGGTAGCGCAACTGATGAACGTGCACGACGAGCTGGCAGTCGCGGTGGCTGAAGGCTTGCGCTTGCGTGAGATGCCCGAGCCCGCGTCGGCGGCGCGGCCGACCCGTGAAGACCTCGAAGAATCGCCCGCGCTGAGCATTTTGCGAAATGGGCCAAAAAGCTTTAACGGGCGCAAGCTTGGCGTGCTGCTTACCGACGGCGTCGACGCTAAGTTGCTCGCCGCCTTACGCGAGTCTGCGAAGTCGCAAGGGGTCACCGTCGAGATCATTGCTCCGCACGTCGGGGGCGTGGAGGCCACGGGTGGCTCGTGGATTGTTGCCGATCAAAAGATCGACGGCGCACCGTCGGTGCTTTACGACGCCGTCGCCTTACTGCTTTCGGAAAGCGGGGCGGCGGCACTCTCCGAAAATGCCGTTGCCGTCGACTTTGTGAGCGATGCCTACGCTCATTGCAAGTTCATCGGATACACGCCGGCGTCAATGCCGCTAATGGAGCGCGCGGGCGTATCGTTCGACGGCGACGAGGGATTGGTCCAGCTTGGCAAGAGCGCCGACGCGGATGCGTTCTTGAACGCTTGTGGTGCGCTTCGGGTTTGGGACCGCGAACCCAAAGTAATACCGGAGCCGGCCGGCATGGCGTAGCGAAGCGGCCGCCAGGTAATAAGCAAGATACGCTCGTCTAGAGATTGTCGTCCGGGTCCGGGTCTTTATTCGAAGCCGGCCGATCGAGAAAATACCGCGCAGAGTATTTGGCGTGGATATGTTTGAACCGGTGCGGCGGCGCGCTGAAGTCAAAGCAGTCCGACAAATCGTCCGCGTCGACGTCCGTGGTCCCTAGAGACGGCAGTCCGAACCGCTCTTCGGTAAACTTCAGGATGCTCCCGAACTCATGCTGCACGTGTGAAACGTAATGCCGTTTGGCATAAGGCGAGATGACGATGAGCGGCACCCGAAAGCCGAGTTCGTAGGAATTGCGGACGTGCGGCGCTACATGGTCGTACCAGCCCCCCCAATCGTCCCAGACTACGAAGATCGCCGTCGAATTCCAATACTTTGATTCGCCGATCGCATTGACCACCGACGCGACCCACGAGGGTCCGCTGCCGTCGGTTGTCCCGGAGTGATCGGATGCGGCGGCCGTCGGCGTCACCCACACGATGCTTGCCAAGTCGCCGTTCGCAACAGTCGGTAAGTACGTTGGACGGCGGATAGCTCACGTCATCGTCATACGAAGAGCTCTTCCATATAGGCTTGACGGCGTCGGGCGCATTCCAGGCACCCGAGTGCGCATGGGCCTGGTAATATCGCCAGCTCACGGACGCTGCGTTAGCTTCTTCCATAAGCGACACGCGATCGAAGCACGGAAAAACGGTCTTCTTTTCGTTACCGAGAGGATCGATCGCTTGAACGTAAGATCCCGGTGGTGAACTGCACCCGCCCGTGACGGTTCCGGAGGGGCGCCGTGGCTCTTCCGCTGCGCGAAGCGTCGAACCGTTTTTTATCGTAGAAGTTCCGCTAACCAGATACTGGTGCGCCGGAAAACTCGGCCCCTCGTTCGTTTGAAACATTTGATCGCCAAACGTGTACTGCTCACCCATATCCCAGTATGGCTGGACTTCGCTCTCGGGGACGTATGCGTAGGCTCGGACATTTGCCGGCGGACATTGGGAATGCGGGTTGCAGTGCGAGGTCACCAAGTCGAATCCATTTAAATTACCATTTGCGTACTCTACGAGAAATGCGGAATGCGCGTGAGAAACGTCATAAGGAGCCGTCAGAAGAGCGGGTTTAAGGTGGACCTTATGACCGCTCGAGTTCCGGCCGGACTTAGCCGTGTTCGCGCCGGGAAAGCCTTTAAAGAGATCGTCAACGCTGCGGTTCTCCTGGATGATGATAACGACATGACTGATCGGGGAGCTGCCGCCGGAAAGACGATGCTGCTCAAGACGCGCGGACTCGACGGCCGGCGCGTTTCCTGCTTGTCCGCCGCAGCCAACCAGGACAGCGGTGAGAGCCGCCGCTCCTACTTGTGCAAGTCTCATCGCCTCACGTTCTTTGTTGGTCGATTGGAACGTAGCCGTCTCGAATGGGCCACGCCTTCGACGATGCGTTGTGTGGGCCTGCAGGTACGCTAGGGTCTACACAATGTCGTCGGGTTGTCCGCGATGAACGTCGTCTTGATCCTCTCGGTTTGGATTGGCGCTGGTATCGCCATATCGGTCGAGGTCGCCCGCGAGCACGTCGGCCGGGTCGAGCGGGCGTTTCTTACGCGGCACCACGTCCGGCGCGATGACGTCTTCGTCTTCGGGTAAAGGTCGATCGTTATCCATATAGCTCCTCTAGCTCATTAACAAGGGAATAACGCGATCCGTCTGCGGATCGCTAAAATCGCGGATCAGTTCGCCGACAATTGCCGGAACCGACGTCGGCGAGGGTGTGCAGTTTCCGTTCAACATTGCGGCGGTATACCCACATTTGTCAGACCGGATACCGCAACGGTTACGCGGTCATCGAGGCTCTATGTCCGATGCCACGTAACCATGGCCGGATATGCCTGCAGACGTACGTACGCTCGCGAACTGCAGGGAAACCTCTCAGGAAATGGAAGGCTGACCCTCCCTTACTTCGTGTCCTGAGGAGAATCGCATGAAATCTTTCGGTCGCTTGATCGCCGTGACGCTTATCGGAGTTGCGGCGGCAATGGCCTCCATCGGGCCGGCGCGAGCCGCTGCGCCGATCCTGATTAAGAGCTGCACTATCGCTAAGCCGAAGCCATTGAGCCACATGGCCGGGGGAACTGAGATTACTTATGTCAATCTTGGCCACCGGACGGCGTCGAGTATCACGTTCTTGGTCGGCTATCGCAACGCGTCGAGTCACTACCTCCGTCGCGTTACGGACGTTGGGTCGTTCGCGCCGGGCGCAACGATCACGCATAAGCTGAGCCTGTATAACGATGTCACCTACTCCGGCTCGCAGACTTCGACGTGCGTTCCGATCGAGGTCAAGTGGGCAGGCGGAACGGTCTGGATAGCGCCGTCGCATTAGCGGTAACCGGGAAGACCACAAGGGCCGATCAGCGATCGGCCCTTGCTTTTTCATAGGATGCCACCGGAAACCGTCGAAACGGCGCAGCGTGCGCGTCGGTTTAAGGACCATCGTTTCGCTCGCACTCTGCGCTGCGGCTGCCGGAGCGGCAATGGCGCACTATGCGATCGACGTCATCGGCGACTACGCTCTCGATCGCGATAGCTACGATCACCTTCGCCACGGTTCGCGGGAGTTGGTAACGGGCATCGCATTGGTGGTCGCCGCCTATCTTGCCGCGCGCGGGTTACGGATTTGCTGCGAGATTGCGGCAACGAATCGCACTCGGCTGCTGCGGCCGGCGCTGCCCCTGCGCGAAACCATAGGGCTCTTTTCGGCTGCCGTCGGCGCAAGCATCGCGATCGTTCCGGCGATGGAATATTTCGACGGGCGGCTCGATAGGGTGCCGGTAACCGGGTTTGCCGACGCATTCGGCGGCTCGATTCTGTTGGGTCTGGCCACCACTCTCGTGAGCGCGACCTTCGTCGCATTGCTCGTTTACGCCATTGCGCGTTGGCTCATTGGCCACCGCGACTCGATAACTACGATTATCGAAACGTTGCTCGGTCGAATGCACGGCGCGGTTCGTCCGAGCGGTTACGACCTCGTCGCGCAACTCGTTACTCCCCGTCGACGGCGTACGCCCCACGCGCTGCGCCTCTCCAAACGCGGCCCTCCTGCGGCCAGCTTCGCTTAAAACTCTCTAACCAGCACTCGTCTAGCAGGAGTACCCCCATGAAGAACCCTATCGCATGCGCGCGCGCAGCATGCGCGTCCTTTGCGCTTATCGGCGCCATTGCATCGCTCTCTTTCGGCGTCGCCCGAGCAGAAGGCGTTATCTTCGACGTCACCGGAACCGTTACGGCAGCCGAGGGAACACCTATCGCCGGAGCGTCCGTCACGCTCTCTTCGCAAGGCATTTCTCGAACCGCTCAAAGCGACGGGCATGGCCTGTTCATCATAAAGAACGTGAAGGGCGGTACGTATTCGCTCCATGCGGCAGCTCCCGGCTATCAAGCGATCTCCCAACGAACGGTAACGCTCGATCAGCTGAATTCAACGCTCTCGATTGAGCTTTCATCGGCTACCACCAATTCGCTGGTGGTTATCGGCCAGGTGCAGGCCTCCGCGGGCGAAACGGTCTCAACTGCCTCGGCGCCGAGCGTGACGCTCAACGCCCAGAGCGCCGCGGCGGCCGGCGTCACCTCGGTTTCGTCGATGGTTTGGCCGCAGCTCTCCGTAACACCGGTCATTCCGTTGGGCGGCGGAAGCAATGCGACGGAAACGTTTGCCGTTCGCGGGCCCGATCCGACTGAGACGCTCGTGGACCTCGACGGACATCAGATGAACAACGGGAACACCGGCGACTTCGACTTATCGCTGCTCGATCCGGCTGCGTTACAAGAAGTTCAAGTTCTCTACGGCATCGCGCCTTCGTCGCTCATTGGTCCAAACACGATCGGAGGCGGGATCAATATCTTGACACTGCAGCCCACGATAACGCCGCACTCACTGATGCGCATTTTCGGCGGCTCGTTTGGAACCTTTGGCGAAACGATTCAAACGACCGGAACGGACGACCGCTTCGGATACGCGGTCTCCCTTCACGGCGCGACTTCGTCGGGATCGGTCAATCAGTTCGTCCTGGCGCCTCCTGCGGGCGTCTCGCCGCCAACAGATAACGAAACTTTGCAGAGTGTCGGCAGCACCTCGGACGGCGACTCGATCCTAACCAAGTTGCGCTATCAACTCGGCGGCCCGACCGGCTACGGCTACATTCAGTTCGATTTTCGCAACCAGACCATCACCAAAGACGACTCGGCGCTACTGACGAATTTCACGCCTCCCGGATTCAGCGGCGACGTCGGCGACGATGCCCTCCATGCCGGTAAAGCGGTTTCGCCGCTCGACGACGACGATTTAGCCGGCGGGTATCAGAGCTTTGCCGGCACTTTTCTCGGCGAACACCAGACAAACTACGGTTTCGATGCACAGTTGCCACTTGGCAACGAACAGATCAATGGTGCGCCGGCGACCCTGCTTCAATTCAGCCATTTAACGTCGCTGTGGTCGCAGTCCGTCTCCGGTCCAGGAGCCGATTCGCAGCAATATCTCTACAATCAACGCGACCTGCTTGGAGACGACTGGTTAGAACTCGATCATCACTTCAACACCGGCATGCTTTCCTTTAAATATGACCTCCAGACGGAGAGCTTAACCACAAACTACGTGCAAGGCCAGGTGATCGCAGAAGCGCAACCGATCGGTCCCCCCATCGGGCCAGAGACCGCTGCCGTTTCAACCGATGCGCTGGCTCCCGCCGACGACAAAGCTCCGCCGGTGCAAACTTTTCCGATTGCGCAGACACAGCGATCGGCGGTCCTGCGATATAACGGCGATCCCACCAGTCATATTCATTACTCGGTCGCGGCCTACGAGAGCGATTTCAGCACCTTCGGACACAGCTTCGACCCACGAGCCGGGTTCGTGTGGACGCCGACCGGCAACACCGCAGTCCGCGCTTCAGTCGGCTCGACATTTCAAACACCGCAACTCTCCGAGATGGTGGTCCCCCCGCCCGCCGACCGCGTTCCGGTTGGCGGTGTAATTTTCATCGGGAACCCGAACCTTCAGCCCGATCGCGCGACCGACTTCGATCTCGGCATGGAGCAGATCGTGGGCAATTCCAAGCGGCCTCTGCATCTTTCGATGGATCTCTACCAAACGAACCTACGAGCTCCGTCGAGCGAGACGAACCCGATACCGATTCCAAACTGTCAAACCACACGAAACCCGACACCTTGTCCGATCGCCATGCCGGTTAACGCCGGCAATGGCGTCTACCGCGGCATCGACGTCCGCGCGGACCAGCAGCTCGCTAGGGACCTGCATTTGCGTGCCGGTTGGGACGTGGACAGCTCGTTCCTCACCGTCATTCCGGTCTCGATTCAAGACGGAACGCTTGCTGCGGGCGAACAATCGCTCGGTCAGCCTTTGCACAAAGCCTATCTCGCGCTCGAGCAAGAGCCGCCGCTAGGCCTCGCTTACGGTGCCGAACTCGATTACGAAGGCTGGTACAACGAATTGAACCGTTCCCCGTACGCCACGCTCAACGCTCACGTCGCCTACCGGCGCGGCGGATACGAATACGGTCTCTACGGAACGAATCTAACCAACGTTTACGCCAACCCATTCACGGTCGTCGGAGGCGGCTTCATCTACGGCGGAACGCCGGGCCAGCCGACCATTCCCACGGATGCATACGTGCTGCAGGGCGCTCAGGTAATCTTCGTCGTTACGCGAACGATTTGAGGCGGCACCGATTGACTTTCAAGCGTTACCAGAACGCGCGTGGGCTCCTGTGTATCGTTTCGCTGGCGATGACGCCGCTTTCCGCCACTGCCGCTACGCCGGCGATCGTTTGGCAAGCCGATCTGGCGCACTGCCGAGCCGAATTCACCGTCTCACACATGATCGTGTCGAAGGTCTGGGGTCACATTCCGATTCGCCAACTGATCATCCTCAACACGGGTCATACACCGATTCCTGCGCGCATCGATGCACTGCTCGACGTAAGCCACGAAGACACCGACAACCACGATCGCGATAAAGACCTTCGTTCTCCGACGTACCTCGACGTAACGAAATACCCAACGATGGAGTTTCACTCGACCTCGATTAGTGCAAAGGACGATCAGAATTTCGTGGTATCCGGCAATCTGACCATTAAGGACGTGACGAAACCGGTGACGTTCTTGGCGCAAGTCGTCGGGATTATTCCGGAGGGCAAGGGATGGCGCGTCGGGTACAACGCTCAGCTGACCCTTGACCGGCGCGACTGGGGGATCGTGGATAGCCGTCTTACACCGGCGGGCGTTCTCCTCGTGGGATACACGGTCAATATCGGCCTGACCGTAGAAGCCGTTACGAACGATCCCTGGTTGCGCGCTAAAATGTGAACGCTTTCCGGCCACGCCCGGCGTCGCGCCTGACCTTTTTTGGGTAGATTGACGGCATGAAACCGATGACGCCACTTTACGCTGCAGTCATGATTTGCCTAGCCGCTGCCACGTCGGCGACGGCCGCGGACAACTCCGGCGGTAAAGTCTACGCTTTGAATTCGCAGAACGGTTCGGGACAGCACGGGACCGTTGCCCTCAAGCCAAGGGGGTCGAAGACGGTGGTCGAGATTCATCTGCTCGGTGCTCCAAGCAGCGCAGAGCCTGCACATATCCACAATGGGTCTTGCAGCCATCTGAATCCGGCGCCGAAATATCCCCTGACCCCGGTTGTCGACGGCATCTCGGAAACCACCGTCAATCAGCCTATTGCGGTCCTAACTGCTGGTGGCTTGGCCGTCAACGTGCATAGGTCGGCTGCCGATCTGAAGGACTACGTCGCTTGCGGAGACCTCTAAGCTTTAAAAGAGCAAGGTCTGGAAATCTCCAATGTGCTCGAAGCCGATCCGGCGATAGAGCGCGATTGCCGCATGGTTGAAATCGTTGACGTAGAGCGATAACGTCGGCGAAACCTCGAGCAGGCGATCGCAGATCGATGCCAGCGATGCCGTCGCTAGGCCGCGGCCTCGCAGGTCCGGCGGCGTCCAAACTCCTTGGAGCTGAATCGTCTTCTTGCACCAGGGCCCGACGTTGCAAAAAAAGCACAGGCGCCCATTCGAGCTGCCGACCCACCAGAGCTTGCTGTCAATCATCTGGCGAATCCCCGCTCCAAACTCGACGGAGCCGCGGCGTGGCTCGTAGGCCAGTTCCTGACGGACCATCTGCGCGGAACCCTCGGCGACGTCATTCCATTCCGCAATTACCGCGTGGCGGGTGATCGTCCGGCGTTCGTAGGGACGCAGGCGCGCGCGGTCGAGCATCATCACGAGCTGACGGTCGCGTACGATGCGAGGAGGCACGTGCCAACCACGCACGAGCTCCCAAAAGGCACGAACCGTATTGCGCGATCCGACGATCATGCGTTCGCCGCGATGCCGTTTTGCGTGCTCTGCAAACGCCTCGAGCGTCGCGGCTTCGGCGGCAATCGCGAGCTGACGCCCGCAATAGGCTACGCCGAGCACGTTATCGCGCTCAAGCGCTACGACGACGTTCTTACGCGCCGGCGGTGCGGGATCGTGCAATAAAACATGGCTAAGAAAGACGTTCAGGTAAGGCGAGCGCGACAGATATTCCAAGGCCGGCGCTTGCGTCGTGGGCGACACCGGTTGGATCATTGCGAATTGAAATTAACTTCCATCAGCGGCTTGCTCGTCGGTTCTTTGCTTCCGCCATCCGGCTCGAGCGTGACGGAAACTTCGCTGGTCGAACGAGCGTCCGCGGAAAGAAGGATGAGGGCGACGCCGCGGGCGTCCGGTAAGAACGTGGGCGAGGCGGCTACCTTAGTCGAGCCCTTTGCAAGCGTCCACGCCTGATAGACTTTGCCGCGTGGCGGCTCGGGAAGCGCGCGTAGAGCGAGATAGATTCGGCTGGCGCGCGTGATAACTTCACCGTTACCGATTTGGTAATGCCGCGCGTGACTGTCGAGCATGTCGAAGAGCGCGGTACGTTCGTCGACAAGGTTACGCGCGAGTGCGGTTGAGCGTTCGGAAAGGGTCGCGAGCTCACGCTGCTCTTGCTTGACTTGGCCGAGAAGTGAGATGTTTGCGATCGAAGAGATGAGGGCGATCGCGAAGCAGGCCGCCGCTACCAAATATGCGGGCCATGCCGTTGCGTGCTTCACTGCGAGTATCTTCCAAAGGAGCCTTCGAGGCCCTTCGCCCAGATGCGTCGTACCTCTGCCGCCATGGGTCCGTTGGAAGAACTGCGCGCAAAAATCGCCGGCTTTCCGGGTTACGACGGCGACCTCGAGCGGCGTCGCTCCGACGAATACGTGCGTTCCTATCTCGGCGAAGCTTTGGCAGAGCTCGCGGCGCGCGGCGCGCTCCCGGCTGAGTTGCAACAGAGAGTCGACGAGCTGGTCCTGCGCGTCGGCTTTGCCGATCCGCGCGACTTTGCCGGGCACCACGTCATCGGTGCAAAGAATGTTTCCGACGAGGAAGGCGAGGTGGCGTCGGCCGACGCGGCAACGGTCGAGCTCGCCGATCATGCCGCGTCGGTCGATGCAGCGTCCGCTAGCCGCTATCTCGATGACGTTGCCGCCGTGCTCGACGAACGCGACGCGGCGATACGTGCAGCGACGCAGCGACAATGAAGATGACGTAGTCGCCGTTGGCGCTACTCGTAGCGATTGCGGCGACATCGCTGCATCTCGCACCCCGTCCCTTTCGGATCGAAACTCGCACGTGTAATTCGCTCGGCTCGGCCGTGCCGCGAACCGTTGCGGCCGGCTTCGATCCGGGTGCTCGAATCGAACTCGACGAGCGCTGGCGGGCGCTTGGAATCGGTTCTCTCAAGACGGCGGCGGCGGGAGTTGCTGCGATTTCCGTACGGCACGACGGCTCGCTGGCCGCGCAGGCGTACCGCCTGACGGTCGGTTCAGGGCGCGCCGCGATCGAGAGCGCCGATGATTCCGGAGCCTTCTACGCGGCCATGACGCTTGCCCAACTACCGAGGCGTGCGAACGGGGTCTGGACGATGCCGTGCGTCCGAATCGAAGATCGCCCGGCATTGCGTTGGCGAATTCTTTCCGACGACGTATCGCGAGGGCCGCTTCCCACCATGCGGTACTTTGAGGAACGGATTCGTACGATCGCGGCTTTCAAAATGAACGGCTACTCGCCGTACATGGAGCACGTTTTCGTCAGCCCGACCGATCCGCTGCCGGCGCCGCTCGACGGAATTACGCCGGGGCAGCTCCACGAACTGACCGATTATGCGGCGCGTTTTCACGTAGCGCTCGTCCCGGAACAACAAACCTTCGCGCACATGCACAGTACACTGAAGGTGGAGCAGTATGCCAGCGCGGCCGAGCTGCCGCACGGGTTTCTGCTAGCGCCAAACGTTCCGCTTTCGCTGGCGTATCTGTCGCGTATCATCGCGCAGGAACTGACGGCTGTCGGGCATCCGCCATTCTTTCACGTCGGCTCGGACGAGACGGCGACGCTGGGGCTCGGCCAGACTCAAGATTACGTCGCACGACGCGGTCGCTCTCAAGCATATGCCGACCATATCGTCGCGATGGATCGTCTGATCGCGCCCTCGGGAGCGCGAATCATGCTCTGGGACGATGGAATCGAAAGCGACCCGAACATCATGAAACTCATTCCCGCCCACGCCGTCGTCGTGAACTGGCACTACGGCGCCCAAGCGACCTTCGAGCCTTACATTCAAACGATCGCGCGTGGCGGTTTCGAGCAAATGATTGCGCCGGGCGCGAGCAACTGGAATGAAGTCTTTCCGAATATCTATGCCGCGCTCGTCAACGAGCGGCGCTTCATCGACGAAGGAAAGGCGGCCCACGTGCTTGGCCTCTTTCAAACCGTTTGGCACGATGACGGTGAAACGCTCTACGAGGCGACGTGGTATCCGGTGATCTATGCCGCCGCGGCGGCCTGGCAGGATGGCGACGTCGCGCCCGATGCTTTCGCGCGAGACTTTCCCTTCGCGTTTTTTGGTGTCGATGACGAGAGCTATAGTGCCGACATTGGCCGGCTTGGAGCCGTGCTCGAGAGACTCGAGCCGGCCGATTACGCCTACGGCCAAACCGACGCGCTTTCTTGGGCTGATCCCTTCGAGGCCGGCGCGAGGAGCCAAGTTGCGAAAACCGATCTTCGCCTTGCGCGCATGAATGCCGAGATAGTCGAACAGGATCTCTATTTCAAACGACCTCCGCTGCACCCCAACGCATCGTTCGTAATGTTTCTTGCGGCGCGCAGATACGACGCCCTCGCGCGAAAATTCCAAATCGCTTCTGAAGTACGGGCGATGTACGACGATGCACGCGCGCACGCCGCCTCCAACCGCGTTCAAGCAGAGCGTGAACTCCTGTGGTGCCGCTACTGGATGTGGGAACTGCGCGATGCGTACGAAGACCTCGCCCCGCTTTACGCGCGCGCCTGGCTGCAGGAAAGCCGCGCCGGACATCTGCCGAGTAATCTCGAGCGATACCACCTTGCCGCGCAGAAGGCGATCGAGCGTTCCGATGCATTCTATCGCGTCACGGAGGAATATTTGCAAAGCGGTTCACTCCCGCCGTTCGACCAGGTCGTTTTACCAGCGGTGTCGCCCTGAGCTGCCGTGTCCCCCTGACCGGAGTCAAAGGGTGACCGCAGGCTTAATTCTGCTGGTCTTCGCGGTCTTTGCGCTCGCGATGTACCGAAGGTGGCTGCCGGCGCTCGTGGCCGTTCCGGCCTTGGCGATCGTGATGTCGCTCGTCGCGGGCGTGCCCGCTTTGAAGCTGGGCGAGATCGTCACCGGCGGCGCTATCGCGCTCGCACCGGTTTACGTCGCGGTGATTTTCGGTGCGCTCCTGGGCCGCGTTACGATTGAAACCGGCATTGCGCGAACGATCGTCGACCTCGCGGCCGAGTACGGCGGCGAACAGCCGTTGCTGCTCTCGCTGGCGTTTTGCGCGATCGTGGCGCTGCTCTTCACCTCACTCTCCGGACTTGGCGGCGTCATCATGGTCGGATCGATCGTCTTGCCCATCATGATGACGGCCGGCGTTCCTCGCACAATCGCCGCCACGCTCTTTCTGATGAGCTTCGCGCTCGGCTTTATCTTCAACATCGCCAATTGGACGTTCTATACAAAATATTTTGGGGTTTCACCCGAGCAACTCGTGCGCTATGCGATCGTGCTCGCGGTCATCGATGCGATCGCATTGTTGATCTATGCTGCGGTCTCGTTCCGGCAAGAGCGTGCTTACGCCACCTGGGCGGTTCGTGCGGAAGCAGAAGAAAAGCACGTGCCCGCGGTCGCACTGCTTACGCCAGTTCTACCGCTGGTATTGTACTATGCATTGAAGATGCAAGCGGCACCGGCGTTTTTGATTGCGGCGCTCTTCGGCGTGTTAGTGACGCGGCCGAGCGACGCCGTGCAGCGGTTAGTCGCGGCCGCAATCCGCGGCGTCGAAGACGTCGCTCCGGCGGTCTTGCTTTTTATGGGCATCGGAATGCTTCTCGTCGCAACGCGTGAGCCGCAGTTTTTTGCTGCGCTGCAGCCGCTCGTCGGAGGAGCGTGGCTTCGCAACCCGGTCGCCTACGTGCTGCTTTTTGGAGCCGCGAGCCCGCTCGTGCTCTATCGAGGGCCGCTCAATCCCTTTGGCGTAGGAATCGCGATCTTTACGGCGCTTCTGACCGCGCACGTTTTGCCCGCAGTCGTGCTCGTCGCCGCGATCATGGCCGTGGTGCAAGTTCAGAACGTTTGCGACCCGACGAATACGGCGAACGTGTGGGTCGCAAACTTCACCGGTGTCCCGATCGTCACCATTACGAAACGCACGCTTGGCTTATCAAACCGCCGTAGCGATCGGCGGGACGCTCGCCGTCGTCCTCGCCGCGCCCTGGCTCTTCGGAGAGCGGCCCTTTCTATCGCTCGCACACACCGCACGTGCGGACGAGACGCTCCCGGGATTTTACGCGGCGCCCGCAGCGCGCGATCGCATCGCGGTTGACGACGACGGGACGGCACTGGGACGGGCTGCCGCCGATGCCGTTGCGTCCGGCCTTGCGGGAGGAGCTTGGCAGACGATTCGCTTACACGAAGATCCCGACGCCAGCGACTGCTCGGCAAAGCGTTACGCCGCGTATCTCTACGTTGCCGCTTCGAGCTTTTCGCTCATCGAAGGCGACGATCTCGACGTTGGTCTTCGCCTAGAAGATTGCGGCGGTTGGATCGTCTCGGAATGGCACGATCATCAAGTCGTTGCCCCTCCTCCGACCCGAGATTGGGCGCGCGCACTCGCAATGCAAGGGGTGGCACGCCTCCGAGCCTGGGCGCGCGCAGAGCCGGTTCGCAGCACGAACCTTTTTGGAGTCGGCGTCGCGGCGCGTCAAGGCGACAAGCCCACGTACTTCTACGCTCTTTTTACGACTCCCGACGGCAATCTGCGGGCTTACGTTCGCGCCGGCGGTCCTGCTTACGTCGCCGGTTTGCGCTCCGGCGATGTCGTTGAAACGATCGATGGGCTGGCATGGTGGCGATACGGCACGTATCAGTCGGAGCAGCGTGCGTACGATGGCAAGCCGCACACGTTTGAAGTGCTGCGCGGCGGCAGTCCAGTCGAGCTGAGGCTCGGCGCTCCCTTTGCGGCATGAGACCCACGACGCGCTTCGGTTCGCGCGCGCCGGCCTATGCTGCCTTTCGGCCGTCGTATCCCGCCGAGGCAATCGGCGCTGCGCTCGATGGTCTTGGAGATCCGCGCGCACTGACGATTGCCGACGTTGGCGCAGGAACGGGCATCTCGGCGCGCCTCTTTGCGGAGCGCGGCGCTCGCGTCATCGCGATCGAACCCAACGCGCAGATGCGAGCCGCGGCCGCGGCGCACCCGCGCGTCGCGTGGTGCGACGGCACGGCCGAGCGCACGAATCTAGCGAACGCGAGCGTCGACGCCGTCGTTGCGTGCCAAGCTTTTCACTGGTTTGCGACGACGGAAGCCTGTGCCGAATTCCGGCGCATCGCCCGGCGCCGCGCAGTTCTCTTACAATACGAGCGCGACGAAGCCGACGCGTTCATGAGCGCCTATGGCGACCTCGTACGCGCCTATGCGACCGATGACACGGAAGCACTGCGTAAGAAAGCGCTGACGGTTTTCGAGGCTTTCCCTAACGCGCATATGCGGCGTTGCGAGTACCCTTTTCGACAGCGTCTCGACAACAAGGCTCTCGTCGGGCGCGCGGCATCGTCGTCGTATCTGCCGGCATCGGGTCCCGACGCGGCTCGTCTGCACCGCGAGTTGCGCGCGCTTTTCGACCAGTATGAAAACGACGGTACGGTTGAGCTGGCGATGGTGACGTTCGCGCTCGTCGCCGATTGGTAGCAATGGAGCAACGCAAGGCGCGTACTCTCCGAGTCGGGATCGACGTCGGCGGGACCTTTACCGACGTGGTAGCGATCGATGCGGCGACGCGCACGCTCGTTGCGAGCATCAAAGTGCCGACCACCCACGATGCGTCAACGGGTGTTGCGGCCGGGATCGTCGCCGGCATCGAACGGCTGCTGAGCACTCCCTCTACCAACGCGGCAGAGATCGCCTTTATCGCGCATTCGACGACCCAGGCGACCAATGCGCTGCTCGAAGGCGATTTGGCACGCGTTGGCGTCATTGGCTTACTCGACGGCTTGGCGTGGCTGTCGAAGCGGCAAATGCGCTTCGGAGCCGTTGAGCTCGACGGGGGATCGTTCTTTGCGCCGGAGTTCGCCTTCGCAAGCGCGCGCGACGAAGCGGCGATGCGTGAGAGCGTCGATCGACTTATCGCAATAGGTGCAGAAGCGATCGCTGCCAGCGAGAGCTTCGGGGTCGATCGCCCTACGCGCGAAGCAGCAGCGGTTGCCTATGCGCGCTCGCGTGGAGTCGATGCTACGAGCGGTCACGACGTAAGTACGGCTTATGGCTTGCGTGCGCGCACGCGCACTGCAGCGCTCAACGCAGCGATTTTGCCAAAGATGGTTCGCACCGCGCGTGTAACGGCGGCGGCCGTCGAGCGAGCCGCGATTCCCGCGCCCTTGATGGTGATGCGCAGCGACGGCGGAGTGATGAGCGTGAACGAGATCGAGCGTCGCCCGATCTTAACGCTTCTCTCGGGGCCGGCCGCCGGCATCGCCGGAGCGCTGCTCTACGAACGTTTGAGCGAGGGGATCTTCGTTGAAGTGGGAGGCACGAGCTCCGACTGTTCGGCGATACGCGCCGGTCGGCCGCAGATGCAGGCGGCACGCATCGGGGGTCACCGCACGATGCTGCGTACGCTCGACGTACGCACGCTCGGCATCGGCGGGGGCAGCATGCTTCGGATCGACGAGAACAGCGTGCTCGACGTCGGTCCTCGTAGCGCGCATATCGCCGGCTGCGCGTATGCCTCGTTCGTTTCGGAGGAGGCGCTTGCGGGCGCGCGTCTCGAGCGCATCGCACCAACGTCGCGCGACCGCGCCGAATATGCGGCGCTGATCGCGCCCGACGGACGACGGATGGCGCTCACGGCGACGTGCGCTGCAAACGTGCTGGGCACGGTCCCAGAGGGCGCGTTTGCGCGTGGGAATTCAGGCCGCTGCGCGGCGCGCTTTCGATCTGCTCGCGCAACGGATCGGCGGCGACGCGGTCTCGCTCGCAGGCAAGGTGCTCGCCATCGCCGGCGGCAAGCTGCGCCACGCGATCGACCGATTGGCGCGAGATTACTCGCTCGATCCCGCGAGCATCACGATCGTGGGCGGCGGAGGCGCCGCCGGCGCGCTCGTGCCGTCGCTCGGCGAGCTCATGCAGATTCCGTACCGCATCGCTCGCGACGCCGAGGTGATCGCGCCTATCGGCGTTGCACTAGCGCTCGTCCGTGACACCGTCGAACGAACCATCGTTGCTCCATCGCCGCGCGAGATCGCACGCATTCGGCGCGAGGCGGCCGATCGGGTCGTCGCCGCGGGCGCGGCTCCGGACCGCGTCGAGGTTGAGGTTGAGATCGACACACAGCGAAATAAGGTCCGCGCTACGGCGTCGGGTGCGACTGCTCTGGTTGAAGAGGCGGCAATTGCTTCCTGCGACGAGAGCGAGCGGCGTGCGGCCGCCGCAGATTCGATGCACTGCGCTTGGGACGAACTCGAAGCCTTCGAACTGACGCGCTCGCTAACTGCCTACCAACGCCGCAGAACGACCAGGAATGCCTTGCGACGCACCGCGCGAGGTTCGCGATCTGCGCGTCGTCGACGAGCGCGGCGTACTGCGTCTCTCTCTCCAAGATGCTACGCTAACGCTGACAACGGTCGCCGATGTTGTACTATGTGTCCGCGAGGCGATCGAGCGCGCAACGCATTTTGGCGACGTCGGACGTGCGATTCCCGCGCTTTACGTCCTGCGCGCAAGTCGAATCGCGGCGTTCGAAGGCTTGACGAGCGCGGAGCAAGGCTCTGCGCTCGCGGCTGAAGAGATGGAAGGCTGCGCGCCGGGAGAGCGCATTGCGCTTGCTCATCGTACCGCGCGCGGCTTAGTTCACTCGCGGTTGCCGGACGGCGAGACTTTCCGCTTGCTCGAGCGCAACCGTGCTCTTATTACGCCCATATGAAAAATAGAAGATTAGTCCAATCGAGAACCACACGACGAATCCCAGCCAGACCAGCGGGAAAAAGCCCCAGACTAGTGGATTGCCGTTCTTGAGGTAGTAGATCAATGCTAACGCCGAAATAAAGGACAATACCGGAACGATGTAAGGTCCGAACGGAACCTTGAAAGATCCGACGAGTTCGGGATGGCGCCGACGGAGAAGCGGAACGGCCACCGCCACCAGACAGAACGCAACCAGAGTACCCATGTTCGTGAGCGACCCTAAAATTCCGATGGGAAAGAACGCGCCGGCCGCTGCTATCAGGACGCCAAAGAAAATTTGAGAGAACATCGGCGTGCGCCACGTTGGGTGGAGCCTCGTAAAGCTTGGAGGAATGAGACCATCGCGGGACATCGAGTAAAAGACCCGCGTTTGACCGTACATCATGACGAGAAGAACGGTAGTCAATCCCGCAATGGCGCCGAAGGAAATTATAACGGCCGCCCAAGCCAGTCCCACGTGATTTAGTGCGAACGCGACGGGATAGCTCACGTTGAGTTCGTTGAATGGAACCATCCCGTTGAGGATCGCGACCACGACGATGTACAGAATCGTGCAGATTAGAAGACTTGCAATGATGCCGAAGGGCAAGTCTTTCGCCGGGTTTCGCGCTTCCTCGGCCGTCGTGGAGACGGCGTCGAACCCGATGTATGCGAAGAATATGAAGGCTGCGCCGCCTAGTATGCCGGGCCCGTTGCCGAAGAAGCTTCCCCATCCAAAAGGTATGAAGCCGCCGACTCCGGTCGTCGGGCCAGGCGGAAGATGATAGTTGGCAACGTCGATGTGGCCGACGCCGATGGCAATGAAGAAGAGCACGATCGCTACTTTTACCGCCACGATCACAGCGTTAACCGTTCCGGATTCCTTTGTCCCGCGTACGAGCAAAGCGGTTATGAGCAGAATGATGGCAGCCGCAGGCAAATTAGCGATTCCCGGAATTGAATCCCAGTGGCTGTGTTGCCAAACCTGCGGAATGTTAAGGTGAAATAGCGTCTGAAGGATGTAGGTGAAATAGCCCGACCACCCGACGCTCACGGTCGACGCTCCGAGGGCGTATTCGAGGACGAGCCCCCAGCCTACGATCCATGCCAAAAACTCGCCAATCGTCGCATACGTGTAGGTGTAGGCGCTGCCCGAAATCGGAACCTTGCTGGAAACCTCGGCATAACACAGAGCTGCCAGTCCGCTCACGATGCCGGCGATGACGAAGGAGATCGTTAGCGCCGGACCGGCTCGCGTTGCTGAAGCGACGCCGGTAAGCACGAAGATGCCGGTTCCAATAATCGCGCCGATGCCCATCGCGGTCAATGCCCAAGGGCCCGAGCGATCGCTTCAGACCGCCCTCTTTGTTTTCTCCTTCGGCAAGGATACGCGAGAGCGGCTTTATTCGTTGCATCAACATGCGGCTGCTCTAGCGCAGGAACCGGATTGCAAACGGGTAGGTGTAGGGACGCCCCTCGCTCGCGGCGATCGTTCCGAGGACGATGAAGACGATCGATGCAAATAGCACGATCAAGGCTGCTGCGGCGAATGAGATCCAAAGAACGGCAAAGCTGATTGGTGCCGTCGTCTCGGAAGTGGACGTCGTGGTCATAGGAATGAGAAATCCGAGCGTCGCCGCCACACCGACGATCACGGCAAGGATGACGAGGATCGAGATCGTGATCTGATAGTTTAGCGACGCGCGCGCGTGCTCGCCGACAAACTCCGACTCGTGTCCTTTGATGAGGTAAATGACAAGCGGCCCAAGGATGTGGCCAAAGGGCAATCCCGCAATGGCGACGAGTGCGCTGAGATGCGCGGCCATCGCCCAGTTCCGCTCCTGAGCGGCGGCCTGAACTTGCATGGCGGTGTATTTGGGAGGGCGAGGAAATGGCCTGCTGCGCGAGGCGACGAAGCGCGGCGCATGCCCGATTTCGACGTATTGGTCGTGGGCGGAGGCAATGCCGGTTGCGCGGCGGCGATTGCGGCGGCGCGTCACGGTGCGCAAACGTTGCTCGTTGAGCGATACGGATTTCTCGGCGGCACGGCGACTGCCGCGATGGTCGGGCCGTGGATGACGTTCCATTCGGGTGCGGAGCGTATCGTCGGCGGCATCGCGGAAGAAATCGTTCGAGCGGTTAATGCGCAAAGGTGCGTCACCCGGTCATCTCCCCGATTCGTCGGATTACGTCGCGACGATCACTCCCTTCGATCCTGAAGTCCACAAGGCGCTGCTTTTGGAGATGATGCGCGAAGCCGGAGTAAAGCTGCTGCTTCACGCGTATTTTCTGTCGGCAGAAGTCGACGACGAGACCGTTGCGGGTGCGAGCTTTGCGACCATCGGCGGAATGCGCACGTACCGAGGCACCGTCCTGATCGACGCAACGGCCGACGCGCTGGTGGCCGCTTCGGCGGGCGTGCCGACGCAGCAAGGCGACGATCGCGGCCGAGTCCAGCCGGCAACCTTGATTTTCAGACTGAGCCACGTCGAGCTTGCCAAAACGGCGGAGTACGTGCGCGCGCACCCCGAAGAGATGCGCAGCTCGCTGCCCGCGCAGGAGCGCACTGCTGCGTCGCTGACCGCGGTCGCGGGCCTCTACTCTCTTTGGCAGCGCGCGCGCGAAGAAGGTATCGTCGACGTTCCGCGAGAGCTCGTCTCATTTTTCATTTCGCCGTATCCCGACGAGGTCACGGTCAACATGACGCGCGTCGTCGACATCGATCCCCTCGACCCCGACGACTTAACCCGTGCCGAAGTCGAGTCCCGCCTCCAGGCGATGCAGCTACTCGAGTTCTTCCGCCGATGCGTACCCGGTTTTGAAAACGCTCGCATTGCTGGAACGGGCACCCAAGTCGGGATCCGCGAATCGCGGCGGATAGTCGGACGTTACACGCTCACGCGTGAAGACGTCTTGCGCGCGCGCAAATTCGACGACGCGGTGGCGCGCAGCGCCTACCCCATCGACGTTCACAACCCGGCAGGTAGCGGAACCACGACGGAGCGGCTCGCGCCGGGAGAGAGTTACGAAATTCCGTATCGCGCGCTCGTGCCGGTCAATCGAGAACAGCTTCTGGTCGCGGGCCGCTGCATTTCGACGACCCACGAGGCGCTTGCGTCGACGCGCCTCACGCCGACCGTGATGACGCTTGGCCAAGCCGCGGGTACCGCTGCAGCGCTGGCGTGCGCACGCCGCGAGCGCGTCGGCGATATCGATACGCGCGAGCTTCGGGCACAGCTGGTCGCCGACGGCGTCCTGCTATGACAAGCGCCCTTCGGCAAGCTTGTGCCTATGGCGTGGCAATACGTTTCGCCGATTTAGGCGATTGGGGAGAAGACGAATTGCGGTCGGAGTACGATCCCGCGATTCCGGAGATTCGACTCAATATCCGCATTGCAGCCGCACTGCGTGGGCAAGACCTCGGCGAGTTCGTTGCGCTTGCTGTCGGGCACGAGCTTTATCACCATCGCGAGCGGCTCGGCGAAATTTCGGTGATCGGCGATCGCCGCGCGCGTGAATCTGCCGCCGCCGATTTCGCGCGCGAGCTGTTGGAGCGTCGAACGTGAATGTGCTGCTCGCCGGCATCGACGGCGGACAGAGCTCGACAGTCGCCGTCATCGGCGATCAAGCCGGCCGTATTTTAGGCTGCGGCACCTCCGGACCGGCCGACGAGATCGGGGCCCGCAAAGACTCGACGCGTTTGCGCGATGCATTGCATGGCGCGTTGGAGGATGCGCGGCGCCGCGCGCACCTTCCCGAAGAGAGCACCTTCGCCGCAATCGTTGCCGGAATCAGCGGCTACGACGGCCACGTGTACGGGCGGCCGCCCGAGCTGCCCTCGACGCGCGCCACGCTCATGCACGATACGCCGATCGCGCATGCCGGAGCGCTCGGAGGGCGACCGGGCGTCGTGGCTATTGCAGGGACGGGGTCGGTCGTCTACGGACGCAGCGAGGACGGTCGGTCGTGCACGCTCGGCGGCTGGGGCTTTCTCTTCGGCGACGAGGGAAGCGCGTCGCGCATTGCAAGTGACGCGCTGGCAATGCTGATGCGAGCGCACGATGACGGCGACGCGTCGCTGGATGCCGAGGCGCGCGCAGCATGCGATTTCTTCGGCACCGATTCATTGCGCCGCCTCGCGCACGCCTATTATAAAGGAGAAGTGACGCGCGACCGGCTCGCGTCGTTTGCTCCGACGGCATTACGCTACGAGTCCTTACGAACGCTGGCGGATCGTGGCGCCGATCGGCTCGCCGCGCTGATCCGAATAGCGATTGCAGCGGGCTCGCCGGCGCGCGTCGCGCTGGTGGGCGGCGTTTTCACCGACGAAGCCTTACGCGATCGGGTGCGCACCGCTATCTTGCGGGAGATCCCGAATGCCGATATCGTTGAAGCCCGCTACGAACCCGCCTATGGAGCGCTCCTCTTGGCCTATCGCGAGCTCGGTTTGCTCGTGACGGAGCTCCAGCGATGAGCCTGCTCGAGCGCTTGCGTCGAGGCTTGATCGTTTCGGTTCAAGCATGGCGCGGCTCGGCGCTCGACGATCCCTACGTCATCGCGGCGATGGCCGCAGCGGCCGAAGCGAGCGGTGCCGTGGCCGTGCGCATCGCGAGCACCGACCATCTGCGCGCCGTTCGCGCGCGCGTCTCCCTTCCGATCATCGGCCTCATCAAGCGCGAGTATTCCGGATTCGAGACCTACATTACGCCGACGCTCGAGGAGGTGCGAGCAGTCGTTGACGCCGGTGCGGAGATCGTTGCGTTCGACGCCACCGGCCGCCGCCGTCCTGGAGGGACCGAAGTCGGTGACCTCGTCGCGGCCATCCATGCCGAGCGCCGTTTGGCGCTCGCCGATTGCTCGACGGTCGCCGACGCCATCGCGGCGATCGGCGTCGGCGCCGACATCGTCGCCACGACACTCTGCGGCTACACGGCCGAAACAGCAGGCCAAGCGCTTCCGGCGCTCCATCTGGTGCGCGAGCTCGCATCGTTGCGATGCTTCAACCTCTGCGAAGGCGGCGTACGCGCTCCTGCGGATGTGCGCGCCGCATTCGATGCGGGCGCCGACGCGGTTTGCGTCGGGAGCGCGATCACCAACGTCGACTGGTTGGTACGCGAGTTTGCAGGGGCCACGGACAGAGTTTCTTAAGAGCCCGTCGGAGGAGAAAACTTTCTTTTGGTTGAGCAAAGAGCGCAGCTGGGCCGCCTCGATCGCGAGTTCTGGATCGTTACCGCGATTCTGGCGGTGCTCTCGATCGGCGCGATGGTTTTCTGGTCGGTATTTCCGATCGAACGGTACCTCCCGGCAGCGATCGTTACGGCCCGGCAGGTCGATCTTCTCTTTCGCTTCATGGCGGCGACCGGGACCGCGCTTTGGATTTTTGTCGCTGGCTATCTCGTCTATTTCGCGGTCGCATTCCGCGTCAAAGCGAGCGACCCGCCCGATGCTATCGGGGTGCAGATTCACGACAACCACAAGCTCGAGTTCTGGTGGACCGTCATTCCGGTGCTCTTCGTCCTGTTGCTTTCAATCGTGAGCGTCCGAATTTGGTACGAGGTAATGCTCGAGCCCGAGAACGGCATCGTCGTCGAAGCGATCGGTCATCAGTTCTACTTCTCGTTCCGGTATCCGCAGATCAACGGCGAGGTAACCGATGAGATGCACCTTCCCTTGAACGTGCCGGTAACGCTCAACCTTACTTCCGCAGACGTGATCCACGGATTTTGGGTGCCGGCAATGCGGCTAAAGAACGATACCGTTCCGGGGCTCGTGACGACGATCAAATTCACGCCGCGCTTGCCGGGCCGCTATCCGATCATCTGCACCCAGTTCTGCGGCGTACTGCACAGCGAAATGGAAAAGCAGGTGCTCGTTATCGAGCCCAAGGCTTCGTTCGACAAATGGTACAAGGGCTGGCAAGAAAAGAACGCGCATGCGAGCAACGCGCTGCCTGGAGCCGGGGGACAGGCCGTCTCCCTAGAGGGAGGAAGCGCCCCCGCCGGCAAGCAGCTCTTCACGCAAAAGTGCGAAGCGTGTCATAAGCTCGCGCCGTTTAGCCAAGTGCTCGTCGGACCCGGCCTCCAGGGCGTGCTGCACGATCCGTCGCATCCCGATCTCGTGAACGGTCACCCCGCCACTCCGCAGAATGTGGCGGCGATTCTGCAGAGCGGCTACACCGGCAGCTTAGGAACGATGCCGAACGCGAGCGCAAACGGCCTATCGTCGAAGGATATTGCTAACTTGGTCGCATTCCTGGACACGTTGAAGTGAGAGAATCGAAAGCATGACAGCAGAGGCGGTACATCCCGGCGGAATCGCCGATCACATTCATCCCGAACCGCAAGGGTTCGTTCGGCGCTACGTCTTCTCGCTCGATCACAAAATCATTGGCATACAGTATATTATCACCGGCTTTGTTTTCTTCATGCTCTCGGGCTTGCTGGCCGAGGCGATTCGCACCCAGCTCCTCAACGCCAACGGCGGCTTCGTCGCGCCGGATACCTACAACGAAATTTATAGCGTACACGGCAGCGCCATGGTGTGGCTCGTCATCATCCCGTTGCTGACCGGCGGGTTCGGGAACCTCGTCTTTCCGGTGCAGATCGGCGCGCGCGACGTCGCCTTCCCGTGGATCAACATGCTTAGCTTTTGGATCTTTCCGGTTGCCGGGCTGATGTTGTTCTCGTCGTTCCTCATGGGAGCGCCGACTGCCGGCTGGATGGAGTATCCGCCGGTCTCACTGCAGGGCGCACCCGGGACCTCTATGTGGTGCGCCGCGATCTTCTTGGTCGGCGTCAGTTCCACGATGACGGGCATCAACTTCGTCGTGACGCTCCTGAAGATGCGCGCGCCGGGCATGACCTTCACGCGAATGCCGCTCTTCTGCTGGGGTCAGTTTGCGACCGCGCCGCTGTTGATGATTGCGACGACCGCGCTGGCCGCTGCGCTGGCCGCGCTCTTCATCGAGCGCCAATTCGGCGTGCCGTTCTACGATCCGACCAAAGGCGGCAGCCCGGTCATGTGGCAGCACATGTTTTGGTTCTATTCGCATCCGGCCGTCTACATCATGATCCTGCCGGCCTTCGGCATCATCTCCGAGGTGTTGCCGACGTTCGCGCGCAAGCCGATCTTCGGTTACAAGCTGATCGCGTTCTCCTCAATGGCGATCGCGCTGATGGGTTTCATGGTCTGGGCTCACCATATGTTCACGTCCGGGCTCGCGCCGTTCTTGCAGCTTCCGTTTATGATCATTACCTTCATAATCGGCGTTCCGACCGGCATCAAGATCTTTTCTTGGACGGCAACGCTCTTCGGCGGGAAAATCCACTACACGACGGCGATGCTCTTTGCGATCGGCTTCATCGGGCTCTTCACCATCGGCGGCATCACCGGCATCTTCCTCGCCGCGATTCCATTCGACCTTCACGTGCACGGCACGTATTTCATCGTTGCGCACCTTCATTACGTATTGGTTGGCGGAAGCTTGATGGGAATCTTCGCCGGCATGTACTACTGGTTCCCTAAGATGTCGGGGCGCTTGTTGAACGAAACGCTCGGCCACTGGCACTTCTGGCTCTTCTTCATCGGCTTCAATGCGACGTTTCTTCCGATGCACTGGCTCGGTATGCTCGGCATGCCGCGCGAGGTCGCGACGTACGATCCGCAGTTTACATTTTGGAATCGCTTTGAGTCGGTTGCGTCCTATCTCATGGCGTTCTCGATCCTAATCTTCTTCGTCAACGTGCTCTGGAGCATCCGAAACGGAAAACGCTCGGGGCCGAATCCGTGGGGAGGGCGCACGCTCGAATGGCAGATCCCCTCGCCCCCGCACTATTACAATTTCAAGCACGTCCCGACGGTCTACGGCTTGCCGTACGATTTCGCTCAGCCGCTCCCGTATAAAGGTCTCGAAGAGGAATTGACCGACTCACCGCCGCCGGTCGCTGCGGGGACGCATTGATGGCGGTAGCATCGCTTCCGCTCGACGCGCATGGTGAGGTCGACCAGCTCTACATCGAGACGCGCGAGCTGCGGCTGCAAGGCTTTTTGCTCTTCCTTATCAGCGACTGCGTGCTCTTCTCGTCGTTTATCTTCGCCTATCTCTATCTTCGCAATAGCGGGCAGGGGTGGCCGCCGCCGGGAATTCAGCGCCTCGACGTAGCCTTTGCCGCGTGGAACTCGGTCGTGCTCTTCGGGTCCGGCGCCACCATGCACTACGCGCTGGAGAACTTCAAGCATGGACACTTCATGCGTTACATGTGGTTCCTGCTCGCTACCATTCTGCTTGGCGCCGGCTTTCTCGGCGGACAAGGCTATGAGTACACCCATCTGATTTATGGCGAGCACGTAACGTGGGCGGGAAGCGGCATCTTCGGTGCGTCGTTTTTCACCCTGACCGGCATGCACGGATTCCACGTCTTCGTCGGCGTTTGCTATTTGACCACGTTGGTGCTGCAGTCGGCGGCCGGCGTGTACACGCGGGGAAAGTATTTCGGGATCACGGCCGGTACGCTCTACTGGCACTTCGTCGACGTGATCTGGGTCGCGCTGTTCTCGATCTTCTATCTGATATAAGGAGCGTAGAGGTGAACGTCGTGCTCGTCGAGCGGTCAGGGGCGGTAATTGCCGGCATCGTCGTGGCGGCCGTTTCCTTCTACTCGCTCTATAAGGAATGGAGCAGCACGGGCGTGGAGAACAACGTCTTCAAGCTGATGCTTTTTCTGCTTGGGCTCGGAGCGATTCTCGCGTTGCTGGCGGGACTCAATGTAATCGGCTTCTCCCCGCCGGCGAAGGGAGCGTAACGCATGATCGTTCGAGACGATGAGTATCTCGATTTCAGTAAGGTTCCGGAGAGCCGGGGCATCCCGCAATGGCTCCTCCGAATCGCCGTGTTCGGCCTCTTGGTGATCTTCGCGATCGGCGCATCGGTCTGTCTGCTCTCCGGCTATGGCCACCACTGGCCCTCTGCCACGACACTCCGCGTCCCCCTGCTGAACAACCCCGGACCGTAAGCTCCCGGCAACTCGATGAGTGGCGGCGGCCGCTACGGGGCCGGCATCGTCGCTCGCACACGGTAGCCATCGATCGTTCCATCGAGCAGGGCAACGGCACTACTGCCGACGGTCGGCCACGCCGCGTCGAGCGTGCCGGCAGAGGCGCCCTGGAGCGTGAGGTGCGCGCGCGCGCTGGCATTTCGTGCATCGAGGTGAGCCGCGCCTGAAATCGCGAGATCGTTCGTCCAACGGATACCGGAAAGCGTCGCGCGGTCCATCGCATTCGTCGGCGTTGCCGAGTACGTTCCGCCGCGCAAACCCGAACCCGTGCTCAATCCGAACTCATAGGATCGCGCGAGGACGTCCGCTGCGGCAAGGACTGCAGCCGCACCAGCCCTCAGTTCTTGCGCGGGCGCACGATTTCCGGAAGCCGGACTAGCCGGCTCGACCCCGTCGAGCGTGCGCGAAAAGGCCGGTACGAGGTGGAGTGCGGGGACGTGCGAGGCGCATTGAGCGTTGACCCGTCCCGTCTGCTCGAACCGGCGGACGATCTCCGACGCGCAGCCGTAGAAATCGTCGAGTGCCGTGACGTGACCGGTGTTCGCGACGATGACGTGCGTGGCGCGAGGGAAAAGTTGAGCGGCCTGTGTTCCTTCGGACGGGGTTGTGATCGTATCGAGATCGCCATTGAGTACGAGCACCGGAACGTTTGGGAAGCGCGTCCCGGGTGGTACTGGCCGGCCGGCCGGATGCTGTTTTGATGCGACCGGCCACGTCGTGCAGAGCGGAAGATATGCATAGTCGATCGGTATCCCGAGAAATTCGTTCAAAGTAAATGGCGCATAGAGCATCGGATCGTTGGCCTGTTTCCGTTCGAGTGCCTCATCCCAGGCTCGAATTCGCAGCGGCGGCTGCAGGCGCATGTTGTAGGCTTGTGGATTGTCGGAACAGCTGGCCGCCACAAAGAGCCCTTGGCTATACGAGCGCGCTCGGCCACCGGCGCCTTCTTCTTCCGAGTACGCCTCGTCAACGAGTCGTTCGAGCGGCTCGGCGTCACGCGCATCGAGATACGCGCGGGCAGCGGCGTCGAGGTCTCGAAACGCGAGTGGATCGAGGCCCGCAGAATCCATGACGAATGCGACTCCCGTCGAGGTTATTCGGCCGCGATCGGCACGCAGTTTTGCGAGCAAACGTTCGATCCGATCGAGCGATGAGCCACGCTGACGGCCGCAGACTGGCGAGCGCGCGCAAACTGCGTTGAAGGCGTAGCGCAGCTCGGGGCCCGTGCTCGGATACCACGGACTGCCGCCGGTCACCTGATAAGCGCCATCGAGAACGATCGATCGAACGCGGTCGGGATGGCGCCCCGCAAACGCTTGTACGAAAAACGAGCCGTACGAATCGCCGTAGACGTCAACCTTTGGGATTCGCAGCGCCGTCAGAACGGCGGCTAAGTCGTCTGCGGCGATCGCCGTTCCGTACAAATCCGACGTGCGGCCAAGCTCGTTTCCGCAGTGCGTAACGTATCGAAGCTCCATGAGATGGGCACGTTGCAGAGGCTGGCAAACGATTGCGTGCGATCGACCCGTTCCGCGGTTATCAACGAGCAGCATATTGCGCGTCAGCAGCAATGGGGCGTAGAGCGCGTGGTACAACGACCTGGAGCCGATCGAAGGATAGCCGGGGCCACCCTCAACGGCGACGATCGTCCCGCCGGCTCGCACGGAATGATTTCCGCGCGGTAGCCAGGCGATCGCAATATCGATCTTGCCGGGGACGCGGCCGGCCGGGTCGAGAGCAACGGGGACGGCGCCACAGTAATACTCGCCGTTGAGGCAACGATGAAGCAAGATCGAGCCCAGTCGCAGAGCCGGGGTCGGGTTACTCGTCGAATTTGTCGCGAGCTGCGGCGCAAGCCGCATCGCCGTACATCCGGCCGTGAGTGCGATCGCAAGCATGATGGAAAATCTCAAGCTGCTCGGACCACGCATGAGTGCAATGGTTACAAGTCTGCTTTACGGCCGTGCCGAGTGGCGATTCCGATTGCGAGCAGCGGCAAATCACCCTCTGGGAGCAGGCCCGTCGGCTTCCCGTCGATCTTATGAATCCCGGCGTAGAGCGAGAACTCGACGAGCGCCGGAAGCGTTACGTTTGGAAGCGACTTTTTGCCTAACCACTCCCATTCGTGCGCGACGCTGCGATCGGCGAAAAGCGCGGCCGCATAACCGCATGCGTCGATGCGGGACCGCTCGTCGGGCTCGCGGTAACGGACGTAACCGTCGAGGATATAGATCGGCGCGAATGTCTGCAGGTACGCGAGGATCGGTGCGACGAGCACCGCCACGAAATACCCCGCGAAAGCGATCGCACCCAAACCAAATATCCATGCGATCTTGATGAGCGTCGCGTCCGCCGGTACGTGATGCGCGCGGTAGATGATGCCCCACGTGAGCACGCTCATGAACAGCGTGCCGAGCAACGGCTCGACGGCAAGCGCGAAGCGCCCGGTCAGGCCCCGCCAGACGATTGCGCGCTCCGTACGAGTCCAGCGCCGCCTCGCCAGCGCGCGCCAGGGCGGATCCGATCCGCTCAAGTTCACGCGAACGCTCCTTGCGTAAAGGGCGCGGCGCGATCGACGATGGCGCGTAGTGCGGTGCCGATTGGAAGAGTGCCTAGGGTGCGACAGGATGCGCGGTCGAGGCGGCTCGCTAGGAAAGCATCGGCGACGCTCGAGGGGGCGTGCTGGACGAGCAGTGCCGCTTGCCAGAGTTGCGCCATGCGCTCGCTCACCTCGCGACCCTGGGCTTCGCTGAGGCCTGGGTCGTGGAGCTCTCGCTCCAGTCGTTGCGACTCGCGCTCGACAAGCGGCTCGGCGCGGGCGGGTTCGATCTGTTCCCGCCAAGCCGCGAACGATTCGGGCTGCTTGCGAAGAATTCGTAAAACGTCCAACGCATTGATGTTACCCGACCCTTCCCAAATCGAGTTCAACGGCGCCTCCCGATAAAGACGCGGCATGATCGATTCTTCGACGTAACCGTTTCCCCCCAGACATTCAAGGGCCTCGCCGACCGCGGCCGGCGCCCGCTTGCAGACGTAATACTTAGCGAGCGCCGTTCCGATGCGTTTGATGGCGGCTGCCTGCCGATCGTGCTGCGAATCGTCGATGGCTCGAGCGATGCGCAGGCAGAGCACAGTCGCCGCTTCGGACTCGAGCGCGAGATCGGCGAGCACGTTTTGCATGAGCGGCTGCTCGATCAAGAACGCGCCGAAGGCGCGGCGATGCGCGGCGTGATGAATCGCGGCTACGAGCGCCGCGCGCACGAGCGCCGCCGATCCGATTGCACAATCCATCCGCGTGCAGTTGACCATCTCGACGATTCGCGCGATCCCCTCGCCTTCTTCACCGATCATCCAACCGTGCGTTTCTTCGAGCTCGACTTCGGCGGAGGCGTTGCTGCGATTGCCAAGTTTGTTCTTGAGGCGGACGATTGCAAACGGATTGCGAGTTCCGTCGGTCAGCACGCGTGGCACGAGAAAACAGGAAAGGCCTTGGGAAGCTTGCGCGAGCACGAGGAACGCGTCACTCATTGGTGCGCTGCAGAACCACTTGTGTCCAGCCAGGAGATATTCTCGAGCGGGTCCGCTTCGCGCGACCGGCACCGCACGAGTTTGGTTCGAACGGACGTCTGAGCCGCCTTGCTTCTCCGTCATGCCCATTCCGCAGAGCGCCGAAGATTTCTGCGCGATGGGAACCAGCCGGGGATCGTACTCGTCTGAGGTCAGCGGCGCGAGCCACAGCGCTGCGAGTTCCGGCTGCGTGCGCACTACCGGGACCGCCGCATATGTCATCGAGATCGGGCATCCGTGACCGGATTCGACTTGTCCCCACACGTAAAATTTGGCAGCGCGCAGCACGTGCGAATGCGCAGACCGATCCTGCCACGTCGTTCCGGCAAGCCCCGCCTGCATCGCGTGATGCATCAGAGCATGCCATGCGGGATGAAAGCGTACTTCGTCTACTCGATGGCCGAATTGGTCATGGGTGCGAAGTTCGGGCGGGTTCTCGTTGGCGTCGAATCCAAGCGCGATCGTTTCCGCGCTGCCGGCGAGCTCGCCGAGCGATGCGAGCTCTTGCGCTTCACCGTCCGGAGCTTCGCGATTGAGTGCGTCAACCAGCGCGAGATCGGAGGTGAAGACGTTGTAATTCTCTAGAAGCGGCGGCTGATTTTCAACGCAATGGCTCGGCATACTACGTGACCTTAGTCGACGAACCCCTAGAGTGCTCCCGCTGCCGCCTCGGTAATCGGGCGTCTTCGTTCGTCGCGTTGCGATTTCAGGGTCGCCGCAAGTAGCATTGCGACGAACGCGACTCCAGAGAACGCGAGATAAGCCTGGCGGTAACCGGCGATTTCGTTCTGCGCCGCCCCGAATATCCCGCCGGCGAGCGAGCTTCCAACGATTTGGCCCACGATGAGCGCTTGACTCAAAAGCCCCACCGCCGTCGCGCGCGCGCGACCCGGCGTTTCGTTCGTGACGATGTAGCGGGTCGGCGCGCCGAGCAGCGCACCAAAACCCGCGCCCGCTACGATCATTGCGAGCAATGCGAGGAGCAGCGATTGAAATCCCAGCGCAAAGATTGCCAGACCGAGCTCGGTGAAGATTGCACCAATCAGCAGCACGTTTCGGCTACCAGTTCGGTCGAGCGCTCGCCCCGCCGCGGGAATCACCGCCACAAACGTCAACGCGCCGAGCGCGGCGATGAAGCCGGCAGCGGCGTACGATAGACCTTGAGCCCCGACGAGAACCGTGGGAATAAAAAAGAGCGATCCCTCCAACACGCCGATGAGGATCTCGAGTGCGTACGTCTTGAGAAGCTGCGGCGCTCGCAGCAGCTCGAGCGGCACGATCGGATCGCTCGCGGCGCTCTCCCAAACGGCAAAACAGGCAAGGATTACGCTTCCCAGCAAGCCGATGAACGGACGCATCGCAATGAGCCCATCCATCAATGCCAGCAGTCCGACGCAGAGTAGCACGAGGCCGCCGAGGTCGAGCGTTCCGCGTCGGTGCGGTGCTTCGGTTGGCACGTCGACGAGCGCCAGCGCGAAGACGATCGCCGCCAGCGGAAGGTTCGGAGCGAAGATCCATCGCCAGGAGACGAAATGCGTAATGAGGCCGCCGATGCTGGGACCGATTACCGCTGCGAGCCCCCAGGTCGCCGCGACGATTCCAAGCGCCGCACCGCGGCGCCCTGGCGGAACGACGTCGCCGATGGTCGCGGTTGCAACGGGGAAGATGCCCCCGGCTCCCAGCGCCTGAAGCGCGCGGGCGGCCAATAAAACGGCGTAACTCGGAGACGCGATTGCCACGATGCTACCCGCGGCGAAGAGCGCAATGCAGGCAAGATAAACCGGCCGGCGTCCGTAGCGATCGGCAAGCGTGCTCGAGAGCGCGATAGAGAGGACGGTAACGAGCAAGTAGAGCGTGAAGACCCATGCCAGCTCACCCACCTGCACGCCGAAATCGCGTCCAATCGCGGGCAGCGCGGGTGAAAGCACGCTGAGATCCAGCGCTCCGGCGAAGACGCCCAGCGAAAGCGTCCAGAGCAAACGGCTCATGAGATTATGCGGTCGATCACCATCACGGCGCACATGAGCGCGAGGTAGAGCAGCGAGTAGCGGAAGAGCTTACGCGCTTGCAGCGTGCTCGTCTGCTCGCGCCACGCCCGCACGGCATCGAGCACGAAGACGCCGCCCAGCACGGCGGCGGCCGCAAAATAAAACGCGCCCATGACGTGCAGCGGATAGAGCGCGAGCGAGGCGGCGACGAGCAGGAGGCTATAGTACACGATCTCGCGCTTTGTCCGTTCGCGTCCGCACACGTTTGGAAGCATCGGAATCTTTGCCTTGCCGTACTCGCTTTCGGTCATCAGCGCGAGCGACCAGAAGTGGGGCGGCGTCCATAGAAAAATCAATGCGAAGAGTCCTAGGGCCGGCCCGCCGATTGAGTGCGTCACGGCCGCCCATCCGACAAGCGGCGGCACCGAGCCCGCTGCCCCGCCCACGACGATGTTGAGCGGCGTCACGCGTTTGAGCCAGATGGTGTAGACGACGACGTAGTACAAGTTTCCGGCCAGCGAAAGCCAGGCCGCTAGCGGATCGACCAGTACGAAGAAAACGGCAAACGAGACGCCACCGGTTATGAGAGCGTACATCGTCGCGTTTCGCGTTGAGATCCGGCCCTGTGGAATAGGACGCGTCTGCGTGCGCTTCATGACGCGATCGATGTCGGCGTCCCACACGCAGTTAAACGCACCGGCCGATGCCGCGGCAAGCGCCCCGCCTAGGAGCGTCCAAAACAGTAGCGGCAAAGGAGGCACTCCGCGCGCGGCCATGACCATCGACGCCGCGGTAGTGATCAACAATAATGCGATGATTCGTGGTTTCGATAGCTCGTAGTAGTCGCGCAGCGGCGCTAGCGCCGTCATCGCGGTGGGCCCTCCTCTGCAAGAGGACGAGCGTACGAATGCGGCGCTGCGTCGAGCATGGAGAACGCCGCGGAAACGAAGAACGCCAAGAAGACCAGTGCCGCATTCACGGCGTGCGCTTCTCGCAGATCCGTAGGAAGCCGCAAGACGACATTGAGTAAGCCGAGCAGCACCTGGATTGCAACGAGCGTTGTTCCCAGAAGAACTGCCGCGCGAACCCGGCTCGATGCCGTACGAGCCCATGCCAGAGCCACCGCTCCAGCAGCGCATATAAGCGTGGTGGCGGCGAAGAATCGATGAAGCATTTGCACCGATTCGCCCGAAGTGTAAACGACGACGTTGCCGGCACACCCGGGAATCGAGAGGCAGGCAAGGCCCGCGCCACTCGAGCTGACATATGCGCCCACGCACATCGTTACGAAAGCGATGGCGGCCGTTACGGCGAGCACGAACGTCAGCAGATGAGAACCGCGCGATGCGTCGCGCGGCAGGTTCGCCGAATTTGAAGCCGCAGCGAAGACGGCCATTGCCGAAAGTGACGCGATGAGGGCCATCGCGGTTGCCCAATGCAGGACGACCGAGAGCGGTGAATTGGCTAGGCGCACGGTCTCTGCGCCGAGGAAAACTTGAGCGAGGAAGAGGACGACGATCGTGCACGTCATCGGCGTAACGAATGGCGAACGGCGCCGCTGTGACCAAGCGACGGCGATCAGGACGACGACGAGCGGAGCAACGGCGAACGCAAGCAGGCGATGCGACCATTCCCACAGCGTCCCATCACCCAACGCCGGTAAAAGATGACCATGACAGAGCGGCCAGTCCGGACACGTCAGCCCAGCGCCGTTGATCCGCGTCCAGCTTCCGAGCATCAAGGTCATCAAGGCGACCAAATCGGCAGCCAGGGCCACGCGCAACAGATGCTTCATGCAATCACCAGCGTAGCGATGCTACGCGCCATGGGCAACTACATTTGAAAGGTGAAAATTTCGTCCGGCGGGGAGGCCGCGGGTGGATACGGGCGAAGCGGTCGGCCGTGAAGCGCTGGTCGGCCCTGGCGGGTTTAACCCTGGGCCTCGTCTTGCTGGTCGGATGTCGCGAAATCCGGGTGAAGACGCTGGCAGCAGGCACAACCACCGTTCTTGGAGGGAACCAAATCACTATAGTACGCGATGCGGTCGCCCTGGGCAAGCTGGGCATTCATGCACCGGTGCATTACAAGAGCGAGTTCGGAGTCGTCTTGTTGATGGGGCCGCACGACCGCACCGGCTACAAGCAGATTGTCGAGTCGATCCATGCCAGTGGGGAGGGCGTGCGCGTCGTAGCGTTCGATCAAGACCCGGCCAATGGCGGCGAACCGTCACCTCAATATCGCACCTACACGCTTTGGATCGTTCCCAATAGCGTCTATCGGCGAGGTGTTCGGGTGGAAGTTGTCACGCCGAGCAACGAGCCGATTGCGACGACGTACCTCCCGTAAGCAGACATATCTGCCGTAAACAAAAGAGTGATCTCTGCTCGTAAGCTACCCCACGCGTTCGAGCCGATCGAGGAGCTCGATGCGAACGTCGAGCGACTTGGCTTGGTCGTCGAACCAAACGGCGATCCGACGGAGGCCGGCGGCATCTTGAATCCCGGCGCGGCGCGTGCTCCGGGGCGCGAGCTCGTGCTCTATCCGCGTTGCGTGGCCGAGGGAAATGTTTCACGCGTCGGGACGATGCGCGTCCGCGAGGCCCGCAAGGGCTTCCAAACGGATCGGCTCAATTTTGCGTTGCAACCCGAGGCGTCGTACGAGCTTCGTGACCAACCGGGATACGGTTGCGAAGATCCCCGCGTAACCTACGTCCCGGCAATCGAATCGTACGTCATGACGTATACGGCGGTCGGCGCGGAGGGCCCGCGAATCGCGCTCGCGCTATCGAAGGACGCGTATCGATGGGAACGGCTTGGGTTGGTTTCCTTCGCCGGAACGGCAAACGTGGTCGGCGACGACAAG
The DNA here is from genome assembly GCA_963719905.1 of Vulcanimicrobiota bacterium. GTDB lineage: Bacteria > Vulcanimicrobiota > Vulcanimicrobiia > Vulcanimicrobiales > Vulcanimicrobiaceae > Cybelea. The sequence continues at coordinate 481,993 of CAVRDR010000001.1, read as the reverse complement.
GACGCGGCCTTCTTTCCGGAGCCCGTACTCTCGCCGAATGGCCGGCGCAGCTTAGCGTTTTATCATCGTCCGATGTTACATCTTTCCAGCGTAGACGGACGCGCCGCAATTCCGATGATCGAGCGGATGCCGTTTGAGGATCGTGAATCGATTCGGATCGCATACGTTCCACTCGGTCCCGTTTTGAAGGATCGCCGCAATCTTTGCAACGTTTCGGAGAGCGTTCAGGTGCTCAGCCCCGATGCGCGGTGGGGATCGGTCAAGGTCGGCGCGGGAACGCCGCCGGTGCGAATCGCGCTCGACGGCAACGAAGGATGGCTTTCGGTATTCCATGGCGTTGATTTGATAGCCGGGCGTGGCCGCAGGCCTGGCCTGCGCTATAGCGCCGGAATCGTGATCCACGATGTCGAGCGTCCCGATTGCATACTCTACCGATCGCCTCGCCCGATCATGACTCCCTCGTCTCGCCGCGAGCGGCGCGGTATCGTCGACAACGTCGTCTTTCCGAGTGGCATCGACCCGCGCCCCGATCTCGGCGAGCGAACGTACGACATCTATTACGGCATGGGCGACTATGCAATCGGAGCGGCGCGCTTGCGCATTGGTGCCTGAAGGCTTTTAAGGCTGCTCGAAGATGGCCCTATGCCCCGCAGCGAGGCCTCCGACTTTTTCGCAAAAGACAGGAAGTCGTATTCCTTTGGTGTTGCGAAAAAGCGGAGGAGCAGGAGCGCGCATGGACGCGCGCGACGAGCGTCCGAGTCGTGGGGCGTAGGGCCATCTTCAAGCAGCCTTGACCGATGATTAAATATCTGCTCGCGTCAACAGTCATCGTGCTTGGGATCGCCGTTGTGGTGGCGGGGTGGACCAACCGTGATCTCATTCGCATCAAGATCGCGTCGGTCTACGGGCGCGTGCCGGCAAAGCCGCGCGCCGGGAGCGGACCCGAGCAAGGCGCGGGCGCGCCGCTGCGAGGCGACGCGCCATGGGCGCTCTCAGCACTACCCGAATGCCTCATACAAATGTCGAAGTCAACCGGATCGCAAACCTACGTACGGTCGCATTTGCCGGCCGCCTCCGTACCGATTCCCGCGCACGCGAGGTTGGTCTACGGCGACTGCCGCATTAGCATTTTGGGCGACGAAGCCTACGTGCGGCGCGGAGCCGACCGGCTGCGGATCCCTCCCCGCGCATACTTTTACCGAGCGGGTGACTTACTCGCGCTCATCCGTGAGACGGCGCGGGGTGCGGAGTTGCGCGTCTATGAGCCGGCTCACAGATGATGGAGTATAGTTGGTAGGTGGCGATTTTAGAGGAAGTCCGCAAGCGGCGAACCTTTGCGATCATCTCGCATCCGGACGCCGGCAAGACGACGCTCACCGAAAAGCTTTTGCTTTACGGTGGCGCCATTCATGTGGCGGGCCAGGTTTCTGCACGCAAACGGCAGCGCCAGGCGACGAGCGATTGGATGGCGCTCGAGCGCGAGCGCGGCATTTCCATCACGTCGACCGTGCTGCAGTTTCCATATCACGGCCACACGCTGAATCTGCTCGATACTCCCGGTCATCAGGATTTCGGCGAAGATACGTATCGCACGCTGCTCGCGGCGGATAGCGCGGTCATGCTGATCGATGCCGCCAAAGGCGTCGAGCCGCAGACGAAAAAGCTGTTCGCTATTTGCCGCGAGCGCGGAGTCCCTCTCTTTACGTTCATGAACAAGCTCGACCGGCCGAGCCGCGATCCTCTCGAATTGCTCGACGAGCTCGAGAGCGTATTGGGCATCGGGGCGTTTGCGATGAACTGGCCGCTCGGCAACGGCCCCGATTTCAAGGGCGTCTACGACCGCAAGACGCGTACGGTGCATTGCTTCGAACGCGCGGCGCACGGCGCGACGCGAGCGGCCGTCTCGATGACCGACGTCTCCGACCCCCGACTTCGAGCGATGGTAAGCGAACCGGTCTACACAGCGTTTCGCGAGGGCATCGAACTGCTCGACGGCGCGGGGCGGCGGTTCGATCGCGCAGCGATGCTGCGCGGGATCATCACGCCGGTCTTCTTCGGAAGCGCGGTGACCAACTTCGGCGTGCAGCTCTTCCTCGACGAGTTCGTCGAGATGGCGCCGTACCCGTCGCCGCGCGGCGGGGTCGATCCAGCCGACTCCGCGTTTACGGGTTTCGTGTTCAAGATCCAAGCGAACATGGATCCGCGGCACCGCGACCGCGTTGCATTCGTGCGCGTTTGCTCGGGGGAATTTGAGCGCGACATGACCGTTCGCAACGCGCGCACGGGAGCCGCGATACGCCTCTCGCGCGCAATGCGGCTCTTCGCCGACGATCGAGAGTCGCTGGAAACGGCGTATGCCGGCGATGTCGTCGGGCTTGCCAATCCCGGAGCGTTTGCGCTCGGCGATACGCTCTACGAGGGAAAGCTCGTGCGATTCCCGCCGATACCGGCGTTTGCTCCAGAGCATTTTGCGGCAGTCCGGAGTATCGACGTTGCGGGTTACAAGTCTTTCGGAAAAGGCGTTGCCCAGCTGCGCGAGGAGGGAGCGGTCCAGGTTTTTTATCCATGGGGCACTCCGCGAACCGAGCCGATTCTCGGGGCAGTCGGCGAGCTGCAGTTTGAAGTCGCGAAGTACCGTTTGGAATCTGAGTATAACGTCGAAACCCGCTTCGATACTCAACCCTATTCGTTGGCGTTGCACGTTGAGGGAGATCGCGCCCACGTTGCACGCGCCCAGCTGCCTTCTAACGCCAAACTCGTGGAGGATTGGAACGGTCGTCCGGTCGTGCTGTTCGAAAGCGAATGGAGCGTCCGGTTAGCGCAAGAATGGAATCCTCAGATACAGTTTGCGCCGTTCTCCGCGCAGACGGGGGAGGAGGCGGTGGCATAGTGAACGCGTCGCGGCGCTTGGCGCTCGTAACCGCCGCGCTTGTGGCGGGATGTTCGTTCGAAAACCGCTACGAGCACGAGGCCGACCGCATCACGCGGGCCGTGATCGCAAACGACTTTAAACCGGTACAAAACGACGTTGCGAAAGGGATCACGATCACACGAGTGCAGATCGCGCAATGGTCGGACGAGCTCAACGCGCAAGGCAAGCTCCTATCGCTCAAAGAGATGACGGTAAATTGCACACCGGGCTGGCACTGCTTCGACGTGAAGTTCCAAAAGGCCGAATATATCGAGCGGATGCGCTTCGACGAGAATGGAAAGGTCGTCGATTGGAACTTCCACATGATGCGACCATAGTCAATTTCGCCGACGTCCGCGCCGCGGCCGCGCGTCTTGCGGGCGTCGCACATCGAACGCCGGTCGTCACCTCGCGAACGCTAAACCTTCGCAGCGGAATGCAGCTGTTCGTGAAGTGCGAGAACCTTCAACGCATGGGCGCCTTCAAGTTTCGCGGCGCGTACAATTTCATCGCGTCGCTTTCGCCGGCGGAACGCGCCCGCGGCGTCGTTGCGTTTTCGAGCGGCAACCACGCGCAGGGCGTCGCGCTAGCGGCGCGACTGGTCGACGTTTCCGCGACGATCGTCATGCCGCGCGATGCGCCGGCGGTCAAGTTGGCAGCGACCCGCGAGTACGGTGCGCAGATCGTTTACTACGAGCGGACACGCGCGAATCGAGAAGAGATCGCGCGCGGCATCGCCGGGGAGCGCGGCGCGACGCTCGTGCCGCCGTTCGACGATGCGCGGATCGTTGCGGGGGCCGGGACCGCGGCACTCGAGCTCCTGGAAGATGCCGGTCGATTGGATGCGATCGTGGTGCCGGTTGGGGGCGGTGGATTAATCGCCGGAACGGCGATCGCCGCTCACGCCGTCGACCCGGCGACGTTGCTGTATGGCGTCGAACCGCAGGCGGGCGCGGATTTCGCGCAGTCGCTCGCGCGAGGCGAGCGCGTGACCATAGCGGTGCCGCAAACGATTGCCGACGGATTGCAAACGACCTCACCCGGAGAGCTAACGTTCGCGATCGCGCGCGAGCACGTGCGCGCCGTCGTGACGGTGAGCGACGAGGAGCTGCGCGAAGCCATGCGCTTCGCCTTCGAGCGCATGAAGCTCGTCCTGGAGCCGAGTGGCGCTGCGGCGCTCGCCGCTCTGCTCAATGGGCGCATAACCGGCGTCGCCGGCAAGCGCGTCGGAGTAATCCTCAGTGGCGGCAACATTGACTCCGCTCGCTACTCGGAGTTAATCGCCGGCTAGAGCCGCTGGTTACCGCACGTCGAGCGAGGTAAGAGGCATGATTTTGTACTGCTGTACTCGAGACGAGAGCACGGTGACCACGCTCGCGGCGCCCTGCCGAGTCACCGCGATATGAGTTGGAATCGTTTCCTCAAATTTCGTGTACGGAGCGTCGAGGCCTAGGAGAAGAAGATCAAATCGATCGTGCGGCACGTAAAACGTTCGATCGTTTTCGATTGTGCTTCCGGGGTCGAGCTCGGTATCTTGACCGGTCGAAGGGTTGCCCAGATGAGTGACATAGGCAAAGCTATATACCGGAATCCGCGACCCGGGACGGTAGAATCCATCGAATTCGTAATCACGGGGTTCGCGGTCGAGAGGAACGTGAGGCGCGACGGCGACGATGCGTTGTCCGTAGACGTTAATGGCCAAACCGAGGAAGTGTGCTTTGACGGTGCCGATATTATGCAGTTGAAGGTGAAGGCCCACCGCAATGAGTCCATTGCGGTCGCTGAGCCGTTGCATCGAGGCGGTAACGTTCACGTCGGGATCCGCTAGTGAGGGCTTGATGCGGTTTTCGTAGGCGAATACGTAAAACGCCCAAATACCGGCGGCAATGATTGCCACCACCTCGACGACGTCGCGCACGGTCGCAATGAAATGCGGAGTCCTCAGCTGGCTCAGCCGTGTCTTTCCGTGCAAGAGCATGAGAGACGCACTTTCTGGTAACGAACTCGGAGCCCTCGACGCGCACACCGTTGCGGCGCGCTGGGGCAAGAAGAAGCCGCCGCCTCAGACGCGCGGCGGCTCCAGGCTCCTTTGCGTTCGATGCTTACATCGAGGCCTGCGGAGCGATGTTTCCGCAAGCGACGTACTTGGCAATCTCTTCCGGGCTCTGGTGTACGTTGATGGCGAAGGCGCCGCCGAGCAGTTTATCGATCGTCACTCCCTTGACGACGGTTGTCGAGCTGCCCCCAACGACGTTGGTAAGCGGATAGACAACCCCTTTGAGATCGGCGCACGTTCCGTCGTGAATGTGGGCCGGTTGCGCGGTAGCCGGCGCGCCCTTGAGGGAGATGACGACCGTCACGTCGCTGCCGGTCTGCGTGAGCGTGGCGGTTCCGTTTTCACCCGAGCCATTCTGTTCGTGCAACGCGACGGTGAGATTCGACGTGGCCGCCATAGTGGAAGAGAATTGGGCAACGGTTAGCAATGCGAAAGCGGCGAGCAACGGGCTGAGTCTCTTCATCTGGTTCCTTTCAACTCGTGGAATTTCAGCGTGGCGATGCTTTCGAGCTCTCGAGCGCGCGAACCGCTTCACGAGCCTGAAGCGTCGGCGGCGCGTCGGCCCCCTCGACGATGTCCAGCAGGGATGCGGCCTCTTCGTTGACGGATACGAATTCGGCGGCGGCCTTCGCGTCGCGCGCCCTCTTCGCAGCCGCGGCCTGGTCGTAACTGCGATCCATGAGTGCCGCGATCCGGTGAGCGAGTACATATTGCTCTTCCAAGGCTTGGAGCGGCAGTGAGACGCGTGGATCCATCGCAATCTCGAGCGCCCGATCCCAGCTTTTTCCGTCGACTTCGAGACGCACGGTGTACCGGCCGGGAACGATGAGCGCCCCCTCCGGAACGCGCGGCGTGTCGTGCCGAACGGCCGAAATCGGCAGATCCTCTTGGGTAGCGCGAGGAGGCGGCTCGCGGAGATCCCAGATGAATCGATGCATTCCCGCTTCCGACGAGGGCCTGACGAACGGCCGTTCCCAATAGGCCGGTTTGTCGAGGTGCGGAATTGGCGGCGGCGGGGCTTCATCGCTCGAGTAAGAGCGTACCTGGCGTCCCGCGCCGTCGTAGAACGAGATGACGACGCGATGCGCCGGCAAGGCGAGCGCGTAATCGATGATAGCTCCGTCCGGCGGGTTCTCCCCCATTGGCACTTCCGGCGGCAACGGCGTATCGGTATTCGTGCTGCGGCGCACGCGATACGCGAGCGCGGGCGCGAAGAGATGCGAGGTCTCACCCTGAGCCCGTCTAAGGGTGACATCGCGCGCGAGCTCTCGGAGCGGCTCGACGTCGTCGAGAATCCAGAAACCGCGGCCGTGAGTCGCAACGATGGCGTCGTTTTGATGGACGATCAAGTCGCGGACCGACGTGTGCGGAAGGTCGAGCTGCAGAGGCTGCCATCCGGCCCCCGAATCGAACGAAACGTAAACGCCGTTCTCGGTGGCGGCGTAAAGAAGGCGCGGTTCGACGCGATCCTGGCGGACGGCGTTCACCGGCTGATTCGGCAGCCCGTTGGTGGCAAGCTGCCACGTCGCGCCGCCATTGCGCGTCACGTACACGTACGGCCGCAAATCGTCGAGCCGAAACCGGTTAACCGCGACGAAAGCGGTATTGTCGTCGAACCGCGACGCATCGATCTGCGCAACTTTGCTCCAAGGCGTTAACGGCGGCGGCGTGACGTTCTTCCAATGGACGCCGCGATCGCGCGTGATCCAAACCAGCCCATCGTCGGTGCCCGCCCAGATCGTTCCTTCGTGAACGTGTGACGGTGCGAGCGCGTAGACGACGCCGCGATGCGTAGCCTGCTGCGGATCGTCGGCCTCGAACGCTCCCAAGACCGGCGGAACGCCGGGACGCAGACGAGTGAGATCGGGACTGACGACACGCCAGCTTTGACCGCCGTTCTCCGTTAAGAAGACGACGTTCGATCCAAAATAGAGACGGTGCCCGTCGAACGGATCGAAGGCCAACGGTTCGGTTCGCACCGTGCGATACCGCTTTGAGGGCAGCGCGATTGGCGAGACTTCTTGGGTTTGGCCCGTGTGCTCGTCGAACTTCTCGACCTTTCCTCCGAATAAGACGCCGGAGTGAATCGGATCCGGAACCACGTAGCCGTACTCCTGCGCGCCCACGGTATGCCAATCACGTTCGGTCGTCTCGCCCCAGTCGCCACGGCTTACGACGCAAGCCGAACCGCTCTCTTGTTGGCCACCGCAAACCCAGTACGGAAACCGGCGATCATCGGCATTGACGTGATACATTTGTGCGGTGGGCTGATTGTACCAGGAACTCCACGTCGCGCCACCGTCGACGGAAATGGTCGCGCCTTGATCGCTCGCAAGCGCGACGATTCTCGGGTCGAGCGGGTTGATCCAGACCGTGTGATAGTCGTCACCACCCGGTGCCCCTTTGATGGGGACGAGCTTCTGCCCGCCGTCGCGCGAGCGGTACGTTGACGTGTTGGTTAGATAGACGGTCTGCGGATCGCGCGGATCGACGGCAAGAGAAACGAGGTCGTCACCCCGCTGCGCAATTTCATCGGCATCATTGACGCGCGCGAAGTGCGCGCCTGCGTCGTCGCTGCGGTAGAGGGCACCGTGGTCTTCGCCCTTCGTCTCGACGTCAACGTAAGCATAAACGACCCGCGGATTGCTGCGCGCAACGGCGACTTCCGCGCGCCCTATTCGCGCCGGTAATCCGCCGTCCAACTGCATCCACGTCGTGCCGCCGTCGACCGATTTGAATATTCCGCTGCCGGCAATTTCCAACGAGGCGCCGATTTCCCAGGGCGCCTGGCGCGCCGCCCAAAGCGTTGCATAAACGATCTTTGAGTTCTGCGGATCGAGCACGACGCCGAAGCCGCCGACGTTCTCGTTCTTAAAGAGTACGCGGGCAAAGCTCGCGCCGCCGTCGAGAGAGCGGTAAATACCGCGCTCGGTATTCGGGCCGTACGGATGGCCGAGGACGGCGACGAAAAGCCGGTTTGAGTCCGCCGGGTCGACGGCCATCGACGCAATCTGTTGGCCATCGGTCAGGCCGAGATGGGTCCAGGACGCACCACCGTCGATCGATTTATAGATACCGTTGCCGATCGCCAGATCGGGCCGCTGCAAACCTTCGCCGCTCCCGGCGTAGACGATCCGCGGATCGCTCGGGGCTACGGCGAGCGCACCGATCGAGCCGGTGGGTTCGCGATCGAAGATTGGCACCCACGTTCGGCCGGCATCTTCGCTCTTCCAAATACCGCCATTGACGGCACCGATATAGAAGAGATTCGGTTGATTCGCGACGCCTTCGAGTGCTACGGTGCGGCCGCCGCGCATTGGACCGATAAAACGCCAGTGCATCGCTTGATAGAGCGAAGGCGCGACGCTGCTCTGCGCTCCGGCGCTCGCCCACCCCGCTGCGAGCGCGAGAGCGACCGCAAGGAAAGCACGCTTCAATGCCGCCGGCCGTTCCGTCTGCGGCCGCGACGCTTCGGCTGGAAGGCTGCGCCGATTTTCCAGGCAGTCTTGCGCGGAAGCGACGTGTCTACGTCGTCGCAGCCGATCGGAGAGAAGTCGCGGCAATCGTTCGGGCGTGCCGGATAGATGCCGCAGTAGTGGCGTCCACTGCGCGAGCCCATCAAGAAGACGCATTGGTCGGCGATGTCGTCGCTAATCTTGCGCAGCCAGCCGACGTGATAACCGTCGGCAGATGGTCGCTCGACCACATATCGACGTGTCGTCTCCTCGTAGCTCATGCCCAGATGATCGGCGATGCGCTGCACGTCGGCCCTGCTTACGAAGGGCTCGTACCCGCTGCAACATTCCGCGCATCCCGGCGGGCAAGCGACGTTGTCAGGCATCTCCGTGAGATGAGCGCGCGCGAGCTCGATGACGCGTGCAATCGCTCCCACGAACTCGGCATCGTCGTTGTATTTGTAGACCCACTCGCGCCGGTTTATTTCGTTCGTGTTGTAATAGCGCGAGGTTTTTTCGTCGAACTCGATTGTGATGTGTTCTTCGTCGATCTCGATTCGGTTGACGTGCTCGAGCGGCCGAACGTCGAGCAACTCGGGATGCGTCGGTTGCCCCGTTCGACGCGCGTAGTTTCGTAGGTTGATCAGGTCGATCGTATCCATAACGGACCTTCGATTCCCTCGCCTTGCGGGTACCGCCTCCGCGGGCAGCCAAAAGGTAGCAGCGATGCGAACGGCGATCGGCGTCGATCTCGGCGGCTCTCACGTGACCGCGGCGCTCGTCACGGAGAACGGGGCGATCCTTCGACAGCACGAGGAGGACCTCGAGGACCTTCGATTCGAGGCGGTGATCGCTGCGCTCGACGCGACGATCGGTATGGCACTCAGAGAATCCGGAAACGTTACGGGAATCGGCATCGGTTCGCCCGGCAACGTCGACGTCGCGTCGGGAGCGGTGGTGTACAGCCCAAACTTCGGGTGGCACGACGTGCCGCTCGGCGAATCGATTCGAAAAAAATTTGGATTGCCGGTCTTTGTCGGCAATGACGCCCGTTGCGCGACGCTCGGTGAGTATACGTTTGGAACCGGCAACGGGACCAAGGATTTCGTTCTCCTGACGCTGGGCACCGGGATCGGCGGCGGAATCGTGGCGCGAGGCGAACTCCTACTGGGTAACCGGTGGGGCGCCGGCGAGATCGGCCACCACCAGATCCGTCCCAGCGACGGCTTTGTATGCGGCTGCGGAAAGATCGGCTGCTTTGAGGCGCAGGCGTCAGGCACGGGTCTGATCCGGCATGCGTTTGCCGTGGCGCCGTCATTTCCGCGCAGCGTGCTTTTGGACGTACCACGCGACAAGCTCAGCTCCAAAAAGATTCGCCGAGCGGCGCAAGCCGGCGACGGTCATGCGCTCGCAGCCTGGAACGATTTCATAGGCGATCTCGCGATCGGGCTGGCAAACGTCATCGCGTTCGTCAATCCCGAGAAGATTGCACTGGGCGGTGGCGTTTCGACGGCCGGCGACTTCATGCTCGACGCAGTCCGCCCGCAAGCCGATGCATTGACGACGATGGTACCGAAGGGAACGACGCAAATCGTCGTTGCCTCGCTCGGAAACGATGCAGGCCAAGTCGGTGCCGCCACGATGGCATTGCGCGGAGGTTTATCGACCGGGGTACGCATTGCGGTATAAGGCTTTAGCTCTTGCGATTCTTCTTGCGCTGGCGGCGCTGCCGGGCCGATCGCAAAGCGGCGACGCAATTCACAAAATTCGGCACGTCGTCATCATCATGCAAGAGAACCGATCGTTCGATACCTACTTCGGAACGTTTCCAGGGGCGGACGGTATTCCAATGGTCCACGGCGTTCCGACCGTATGCGTTCCCGACCCCGCAACGAATACTTGCGTGCGGCCGTTCCACGATCCGAACGACCGCAACATCGGCGGCCCGCACAACGCCAATGCAGCAGTTGCCGCTATCGACGGCGGAAAGATGGATGGCTTCCTCGTCGTCGCGCGACGCAGGGCTCGCAGGCTCTGTCGTGAGCCGAACTCGCCTAGCTGCGGCGGTACCAACGAAGTCATGGGCTATCACGACGGACGCGAGCTTCCCAACTATTGGAAGTATGCCCGCGATTTCGTGTTGCAGGACCGTCTTTACGAGCCAAACGCGTCGTGGAGCTTGCCGCAGCACCTCTTTATGGTCTCCGAGTGGTCGGCGCGGTGTCAACGGATCGCCGATCCGATGAGCTGCATCAACGAGTTGGAAACACCCGATTTTCCGTCCGACTTTCGTGCCGGTAACCCGCGCCTTCACCAACCCGGACGGCCAGATTATGCTTGGACCGATCTCACGTATCTGTTGCACGCGCATCACGTGAGCTGGGCGTACTATGTGATGGCGGGGACGGAGCCGGACTGCGCCAACAACGAAGATGCCTGCGCTTCGGTGCCGCAACGCGCCAAGACTCCGGGCATCTGGAACGTGCTTCCCTATTTCGACACGGTCAAGCGCGACGGAGAGCTTGGAAACGTTCGAGACCTACGCGATTTCTACACGGCCGCTCGCACTGGAACGCTTCCCAACGTGGTATGGATTGCGCCCGCGGGGGCATACAGCGAGCATCCTACGGCGCTGGTGAGCCTTGGGCAGGCGTACGTCACCGGATTGATCGACGCGATCATGCGCGGCCCGGATTGGAAGAGCACGGCTATATTTTTGAGCTGGGATGATTGGGGCGGCTTCTACGATCACGTCGTGCCGCCGCGCGTGGACGACAACGGCTATGGCCTGCGCGTGCCGGGAATCGTCATCAGTCCCTATGCGCGTCACGGCCTAATCGATCACCAAACGCTCAGTCACGACGCTTATGTCAAATTCATCGAGGACGACTTCCTCGGCGGCGTGCGCATCGATCCGACTACCGACGGGCGGCCCGATCGGCGCCCAACCGTCCGCGAAAACGTGCGCATCCTTGGAGACCTGCGCGCCGACTTTGACTTCCGGCAGGCGCCGCGTCCGCCCGAAATTCTCCCGGGCGCCATCGTTTGGACCGGACGCCCGGAGAGTAAGGTCGACGCAAACTCAGAGTTCGAACGTCGACCAGTCGTAGAGTGTGAAACCGCGCCCGACGTCTTCCCACCCGACGAGGTATGCTTTGCCGATGCCCACGACATCGTTAAATCCGACGACGCCGACGGGAAGCTCCTTTTCGGGCCGGATGTACCGCAGCTCGGTGACCGGAAGCGTTTTGACGAACGTTTCGAGCGGCTTGTTGTCGCGGGTTGCGCGCGCGATCTCTCCTTCCGTAAGCCGATCGAATGCTTGTCTGCCAAGCGATTGGGAATAAACGTTGCGCATCTCGGTCTCGAGAATTTTTCGTTGCATCGTGCCGTATGCGCTAAAAGCGATTTCTATGGCATCGCTGAGATCGGTATCGGCCTCGAAAGGCGGGTCCAAAAGCACGACGTCGGCCGCCTTCGAGACCGAATGAGCGATTCCAACGGAAGAATTGCTTGCGACTCCGCCGTCGCAGTACTCATTGAGGGTGCCATCAGGACCGGGCATCACTACGGGGTCGAACACGATTGGGAGCGCCGCCGAAGCAAACATCGCTCGATGCAACAAATCGGGGGTCGCCTCGCGCACGACTGTCTGCGGGCCGAGAGAGAGTTGCAGCGCACGGACGACGTTGCGGGGCACTTCTTCGCTGGCTCCCGCACGGCGCAAATAAAAATACTCGGGTCGCTGGAGCGAGAGATTCGTCACCGCCCAGATTATCGGCATGACGAGCGGTACGGCCGGATCGATATTGCGGACGATCCAATCATAGACCGGTGCGCTCTCTAAGATCCCGCGTTGGTCTTTTCTAAGCCCCGCTAACTTGACGACGGAGGCGGCTCGATCCAAGAGCCCGCTCTGCGGATCGCGCAACGCCGCATATCGTCGCTTCGGGCGAATGAGATTCTGAGTGCTGATGCCATACCAGAGGTCGCGGAGCTTCGTATATTGACCGGTCGCAACGAACCAGCCATTGAGCGCGCCGATTGACGTTCCGCAGACCAGCTCATATGGCAAAAGGGGCGAACCGTCGCTTACCGAAGCGGCAGCGGCGAGCGCACCAACGAGACCAGCCTCGTATGCGCCGCGCGCACCGCCGCCGCTGAGCACGAGGGCGCGATCGAGCGGCTCTTCTGCGTCCCGAGCCACCGTTCCAAGAAGCGCCGGTACGAGGCCGGTCGCCACAAGCGAAAACAAAAACTGCCGACGCTCGATCACGCTTCCGTTATTTGGCGCAAGCATGGGGTAGCCTGCACCACGAAGAGCATCGCGACGTGTTTGTGTTTCCTAGCGATGATTCATGACAGCGAGGGGTTCATCGTAACCCTTCACAAACGGAAGACGCCTAAATCTCCAGCGTCGGATCGCTAAACGGCGGCGATTTCGAGAGCGCGCGCGGAAGAATCGTCCTGCGCGGGGATCTTCCCGTTTTCGGCGATCGACTTAATAAGCTCGGCGATCCGTCGTGAGCTGCGACGCGGCGCGACGAATTCCTGATTGTGACGAATTGCCGCCAAGCGATCGGGCGTGGAGATCAACGTCCGGACCGCTGAGACGACCGTGGAAGCCCCGCGCAGCGCGATCATGCCCAGTCCGTTGTGACGCACGAAGTCGACGTTGCCGCGTTCCTGACCCGGAACGTAGTCGTAGACGACGACGGGGAGTTGCGCCGCGTTCGCTTCGGCGAGCGTTCCGGGGCCGGCTTTGGTGACGAGCAAATCCACGGCACGAAAATATTCGGGAATTTTGTCGGTAAAGCCAAGCACGTGCATCGGTGTCGGGAGCGTCGGGGAGAGCTCGCCGAGCTTTATCGCAAGCGGCTCGTTACGGCCGCAAACGACGACGAGCTCGATCGGCAGGTGAGCGCGAGCGAGTGCAAGCGCCGTCGGGAGGAGCTTGCCGCCGCCCTCGCCGCCGGCCATCAGCATGACGATCGGTACATCCGCCGGAAGTTTGAGTTGGGCGCGAAGGTCGGCCTTGCTCCCAGTGACGTCATCGAAATTCGGATGAATCGGATGGCCGAGCAGGCGCAGCCGTGCCGGCGGAACGCCGCGTGAAAGTGCTCGCTGATAAACTTCCCGCGCTGGCACGACGACGGCATCGGCGTCTGGAACGAGCCACGACTCGTGAACCTTTCCGAGATCGGTGATGACCGTTACCACGGGAATATGTTCCATACCGGCGTCGTCTCGCGCGCGTAACGCAGCGTGATTCAACAGAGGATGGACTGAAACGATGACGTCTGGACGATACTCGATAAAGAGATCGCGCAGGCGCTCGCGATAGAGCGGTTCGCAGAAGCGCACCAGTGCTCGATAGCGGCGCCGCCCGTTCGTGGCATAGTAGAGCGCCCCGTAAATCGGCGGTGCGTAACGCAAAGCCATGCTATAACCAAGCCCAAGCTGCGTGAGCGGGAACGCGCAGTGCGCGGCGACGTCTTCGATGCGCGACTCGTACGGGTGCGGTGCCTCTTCGAGCGCGGCGGCGAGCGCGTTGGCGGCGCTGCGGTGTCCGCCGCCGGTATCCGAAATCAACAGAAGCGCCCGTTTGGCCATTACGCTCTCCCGATTAAGTTCTGGCAGGTACCCTCCTCGTGGCGCGCCTCCCTGCGTTGCGCGCTCGGCGGCTCGTGTGAGCGAGCGTCGCTAAAAGCGCCCGAGCCGGCGCATCGTAGAAGCGGAAGATATCGCCAAACTCTGTATCTGGGTTTCGGTGATGGCCGTCGTGGTCCTCGGGAAGGACGACGGCCAGCGGGCGCAGGAGACCGCTGAGCCATCTCGGCGTTTGCCACCCGAGTTGGCTGGTATGACGCCACCACACGTGCAGCTGACCCAAAGCCAGTCCGGTAACGGCACCCGGCCAGGAAACGCGCCAGACGAACGCGGCGACGATCAGATATGGCACGGCGCCGAGAAAACCGTCGAGGAGCACCGCGGGATCGGGCGAGAGCACGGCATGATCGAGGTACGAGCGCCGGCGATCGTGATGCGTTCGCAAGTGCAGAGTGAACCAAAGATGCTGCGGAATGTGATAGAAGAACGTCGAGGCAAAGTCTCCGGCAACGAGCGTGATGATGAGAGCGGTAATAAACGGTATACTGGCGGCGACCTCGTTAAGTAGCTGCAGCATACCTACCATATACCACACTGAACCTCACAATATCGCATCGGTGCAGCTCACTCGAGCTCTTGACGTTGCGTTAAGCTGGCCATCGCCCGCCGACGTGGATGCGCTCAAGGGCGCCGTTCTCATTCGAGACGGTCCACGCCTTACGTACCCGGAACTCGCGATTGCCCGCGCGATTCTTCGCACGAATCCGCGCATCGTCGCAGCCGACGCGTTGCTTTTTGCCGACGCGACGGTTACTGCGGCGCTTGCAAACTCGCTTCCGCCGGAGTTTCTGGGTGCCGTGCTTCTGCAAGAGTCGGCGTACGATCCGCAAGCATTATCGTCGGCGGGCGCAGTCGGAATCGCACAGTTCATGCCGGAAACGGCCGCCGCCGCCGGAGTCGATCCGTACGATCCGTTCGCATCGATCGATGGCGCTGCCGCGCTGTTGGGGGAGTACGCTTCCGCATACCGGCCTCACTATGCCGATGCGTACGCGGCTGCACTCGCTGCCTATAATGCCGGTCCGCTGGCAGTGGCGCAGTACCACGGCGTGCCGCCCTATCCGGAAACACGCGAGTACATTGCTTTGATCTTCGATCGCTGGGCTCGCATCGTATCGTACGAGCGTACGTCGACTCGCTGACCCTTGTTCGACGCGGGCCGTTTAGGATGACAAGGCTGCTGAGCGAAAGAACATCACTAGATGAGGTCGTTCAAAAGCGGAATCCTCGCGCTTGTTACCCTTACAGCGAGCGGATGCGCGTGGAGCGCAAGCCCGGCCGACGGATTGCGTTTCCAGGCGCCGGCAGGGTGGCAATCGTCGCCGGGCATTATGGGTTTTATGCAATTCTGGCGACCGCCGGGCGACGATCAAGAGGTGCTCATGCTCTTCAAGTCGCCTAAGCCGCTGCAGCCGCGCGACGTTTTCTCGACGACCGAGCTTCAAGATACATTGAAGCACGCGACGGTCGAGCGACGCCAGACGATCGAGATTTGCGGAGCCCAACCCGCGACGTACGTTGAGGCGCGCGGCTCCGGGAGGCGCGGCGACGATCGCATCGAGATGGTGATGACGACCACCGGTGGGAAGAGCTATTTCGCAATGTACCTGCGTCCACTCGAGGCCGCGCCGAACTCGATGGCTCAAGCGGCACTACGACAGCTTTGCGCGAAACCCTGACCGCTTGGCGCGTCCCAATGCCTGAGGTTCTCTGAAACAACTCTTCGCGCGTCAGCCGCTCGGGTGGACCGCGTCTGAAGCGTCCGGCCCGCGCCTCAGGCGGGTTTTAGGCTGGCCGGCCTTGACGGGCATCGGTCTGGGGACGATGCTGGGCGGCATCTTCCCGACGATCGGCGCCGGCGCGCACGCGGCCGGCCCCGGCGTGATTCTCGCCTACGTGCTCTCCGGGCTGGTCAGCCTCTGCGTTGCGCTCTGTTACGCCGAGTTCGCATCGATGGTTCCGGTCGCCGGCAGCGCTTACACGTATGCATATGCGACCCTTGGCGAACTGGTGGCGTGGATTATCGGCTGGGATTTGATCTTGGAATACGGCCTGTCGCTCGCGCCCACCGCCTCATCGCTCTCCGACTACTTCCAGCATATGCTCGCCAACATCGGCATCGTCTTTCCAGTCTGGGCGCAGACGGCGAACCTGCACGGACCGCATCTGCAAGTCGATCTCTTTGCTTCGATCGTGACCTTAGCGGTCACGCTGCTCGTGGCCGTCGGAATTCGCGAATCGGCCGGCGTCAACGGCGCGCTCGTTGTCGTTCAGATACTCTCGATGCTCGTTTTCATCGCCGCCGTCGGGCATGCAATCCGGCCGGTAAACTTACACCCGTTTACACCCTTTGGCTATCACGGCGTGGTCGCGAGCACTGCACTGGTATTCTTCGCCTATATTGGCTTTGACACGGTCACGGTAGCTTCGGAAGAGGCGAAGCGCCCCGAGCGTGACGTGCCGGTCGGCATCATCCTCGCGCTCCTGCTCGGCGGAATTCTCTACGTTGCATTAACGCTCTGCACGGTGGGCGTTCTGCCCTTCGGGCGGCTCTCCGACGGTGCAGCGATGCTCGACGCGCTGGGATCCGTGACCAAGAGTCACACGCTCTATTGGATCGTTGCGTTCGGCGGTTTGGCTGGAAATGCGACGGTCATGCTGACTTCGCTGCTCGGACAGGTACGAATTTTTTACGTAATGGCGCGCGATCGTATGCTGCCGCCGGGAGTCGCGCGCATCCATCACGTCTTTCGCACGCCCGCGCGCATGACGGCGCTCACGGGCGGAATCGTTGCCATATTCGCGGCGGTCTTACCGCTGACGGACCTCCTTACGTTGGTGAATATTGGTACCTTAGCGGCCTTTGCGATCGTTTGTGCGGGCGTGTTGGTGCTTCGCGTCGTCAATCCGGCGGCGGCGCGCCCGTTCCGGGCTCCGCTCCTCCCGCTCTTCTCAATCGCCGGGGCCGTATCGTGTCTCTATCTCGTTAGCGGACTCCAAGTTGCAACGTGGATCCGTTACGCCGTTTGGTTCGCAGTGGGCATCGTGGTCTACGCACTTTACGGCTTCCGCAACTCCCGGCTGCGCGTGGTAAAAGGGGTTTAGCGCCGGGCCAGGGCAAGAGGAGAAGCAGTGACGATGCACACCGCGCTCTCCGACCGCTTCGAACTCATTACCGTCCCACGGTCACGTGGCGTGCGCTCCTTTGCTCAGGACGTTGCACGAGGGCTTAGCTCGGAGCCCAAGCACTTGCCCTGCAAATATTTTTACGATGAGGTCGGCTCGGCTCTCTTCGACGTCATCACGCGCTTGCCGGAATACTACCTGACGGCAGCGGAAAGCGAAATTCTTTCCGAGTGGGGGTGGCAGATCGTGCGCGTTCTCGACGCACCGGTCGATCTGCTCGAGCTCGGCAGCGGAAGTGCGATCAAGACTCGGATCCTCATCGGCGAAGCGCTGCGCATCCAAACGGAACTCTGCTATAGTCCGATCGACATATCCACGGAAGCACTTCGCGCGTCCTCACTCGCGCTGGTCGATAGCTATCCCACTCTGCGCGTTCGCGCCTATTCGGGCGACTACTTCGATGTTCTCGAATCGCACGCCGTGCGTCTCGAACGTAAGACGCTCGCCATGTTGATGGGCTCGAATATCGGCAACTACGAGCCCGAGAACGCGCGGGTTCTTCTCGGATTGCTCGGCGCCGCGCTGCGGCCCGGCGACGGCCTGTTGCTCGGGGCCGATCTCAAGAAGGATCGTACGACGCTCGAGCTCGCCTACAACGACCCGACCGGCGTTACAGCGGCATTCAACCGGAACCTGTTGGCACGTATCAATCGCGAGCTCGATGCGGATTTCGATCCCCGCAACTTCGTGCACGTGGCTCGCTACGACGAAGAGCGCGGCTCGGTCGACTCATTTCTTCAAGCGCGCGAGCGCGCCGTGGTCTGCGTAGGCGCTTTGGGTCTGCGAGTGGTAATTCGAGCCGGCGAACCGATTCACACCGAATCGTCCTACAAGTTCAGCGACGACGACATCCTACGGCTCGGAAGCGCTGCGGGGTTTGCGCCAGGGGCGGTCTGGCACGATCGCGCCAATCGCTTTACCGTTCATCTGTTGGTTCGGGAAGCGATTTAGCGAGTTAAGGAAGCGCCTAGCTTCCTCAAGCGAAGACGCGCTCGGCAAGCCGAAGGATAACATCGACGCCGATTGCCAGCCCGGAAGCCGCCACGCTGCCTGCGACGATCATCTGCGGCTGATGCAGAGTCAAGCCATTGAATATCAGCACGCCAAGGCCGACACCTCCGACGTAGCCACCCAGCGTGCCGATCGCGATCATGGCGATCGCCGCGATGCGAATGCCGCCGATCAGCACGGGCAGCGCTTGCGGGAACTCGACGCGCAAAAGAATTCTGTCTCGCCGACATGCCCGAGCCGCGAGCCGCATCGACCTGCGCGCGATCGACGCCCGTAATGCCTGCAGCGATGTTTCGTGCAAGCATAAACTGCGCGTAGACGACGAGCGCGACGAAAATCGGCGTAAATCCAAGCCCGAACCACTGCACGAAGACCGCAAGCAGAGCTAAGCTCGGAATCGTATAGATCGCTCCGAGCGTTCCGAGCAGCCACGGTGCGATCTCTGGGCGGCGCGCCGCAAAAACTCCGAGCGGAACGGCAAAAGCCAGGGCAGCCACGAGCGCGAGCGCGACGAGCTCGAGATGTCCGGCTGCCAATGCGGCGACGCGCAAAGGATGGTCGATGAGGTAGTTCATTGCGATCGCAACAGCTCGCGCCCGCGCATGAAGTAGCGGCGAAAGACGTCGTCGCCCGCGTGGACGAGCTCGCGAACGTACGGCGTCGAGGGATGCTCGAAGAGTTCAAACGGCAGGCCGGCCTGCTCGATGCGGCCGCCGCGCATGACGACGATCCGGTCGGCCAAGCGAAAGGCCTCGTCCACGTCGTGCGTCACGAAGAGCGTCGTAGTATGCAACTCCGCCACGATGCGAACGAGCTCACGTTGCAGCGCGCTGCGCACGACGACGTCGACGGCGCCGAAAGGTTCGTCCATCAGCAGCGCGCGCGGCCTTGCAGCGATTGCGCGCGCGACGCCGACGCGCTGCGCTTCTCCCCCCGAAAGCGCGCTGGGCCGGCGCGCACGATACGTGGCCGGATCGAGTCCGACGAGCTGCAGCAGTGCGTCGACGCGCTCGGCGATCTTCCGGCGGTCCCACCCCAGCAACGAAGGAACGATGCCGACGTTCTGCGCGACCGTCATATTCGCAAATAATCCGACGGCTTGAATGACGTAACCGATGCTCCGGCGCAGTTCGACCACATCGAGCTGCGCTACGTCGAGGCCGTCGACGAAGACGTGCCCTGTCTCGAGCGGGACGAGCCGGTTAACGGTGCGCAAGAGAGTGGACTTTCCGCACCCCGAGGGCCCGAGCAGCACGACGAGCTCGCCGCCAGTGAGCTCCATTGAGATGTCCTCGACGGCGTTACGCTGCGCGCCGGGATATCGTACCGTCACGCGCTCGAACCGAATCGACGCAGGATGCATCCGCTTCGACTGCTCTTCGATGAACTCGACGCCGCTCAAGACTTGGTCCCCTGAAAACTTCGTAGAAACTTGGCCGCTACGTCGATCGGATCGGCTTGTGTATTTTCCACGGCTGCATTCATCGCTTGGGCGGCGCGATCGGTTATCTCCAGCGAGATGCGGTTCAACACTCCTGCGATGTGGGGACGTGCGGCAAGCGTCGCCGCGCGAACCACCGGGGCGACATTGTAGGCCGACCAGAAGTGGCGGTCGTCTCGCAAGAGGAGGAGCTCGTCGGTTGCGATCGCGCCGTCGGTGGTAAAGGCGCTCGCAACGTCGGCCGTGCCGTCGAGCAACGCGCGATATTTTAAGGCGATGTCGTAGGTGCGCACTTCGCGAAAATGAAAGCCACCGTAGAACCGCTGCAAGCCGGGCAATCCGTCAGGCCGAGCGAGAAATTCTTGGATCGTGGCGAGACGCAGATCCGAAGCGGCGCGCGAAACGTCGGAGAGCGACGCGAGTCTATCGCGCCGCGCTAGCGAACGCGTCGTCGCCAGCGCCTGCGAATCGTTCATCGGCGAAGGTGCGAGCCAGACGATGCCGTAGCGTTGCTCGAACAAGCGCGATACGGTGGTATAAGCGACGCGCGGGTTCGCAATCGGGGCGAGATGGAGGACGTCGATGAGCGCCGTGCCGGTATATTCCGGATAGAGGTCGATGTTGCCGCGCTCCATCGCCGCCATCGCAATCTGCGTCGATCCAAGATTGAAAAGGCGCTCGACGCGCATTCCGGCGGCTTCGAGCGACTGCGCATAGATCTCCGCGATCACGAAGGACTCGGTGAAGTTCTTCGAGCCGACGCGGATTGCCGAGTGGTCGAAACTGCATCGCGCAGCCAACGGCATCGCCGCTACCAACGCCAAGGCGCGACGACGGGATAACGCCTGTGCCGAGGTGGTAGCGGTCACGCGCGTGCCTCTACGAGCCGTCCCGCGAGGCTCAAAACCAAGTCGGCGCCGAGGGCGAGCGCCGCGACCGCTGCGGCACCGGTAAAAAGCAATGCGGGATCGTCCGTCTGCAGCCCACGAACGATTTCGTCACCAAGGCCGCCGGCGCCGATGAATGTCGCCAGCGTTGCGCTGGCGATCGTCTCGGTTGTCGCCGTTCTCAGGCCGGTGAAAGATACCGGCAACGCAAAGGGCACTACGACGCGCGCGAAGCGTTGCGCCGGCGTCATGCCCATGCCCGTTGCCGCGTCGAGTGCGGCGAGCGGTACGCCTCGTATGCCGAGATCGACGCTGATGACGAGCGGGGGAATCGCCAGCAGCGCGAGTGCAACGATTGCCGGCGTCGCACCGACGCCGAGCCACGGCAGCAGTAACATGAGCACCGCTAGGCTGGGAAGCGTGCGCCCTATCCCGGCTATTGCCAAAACTGCGCCACGCAACGCCGCCGACTCGGCAGCGAGGATGCCTAGCGGAACGCCGAACGACAATGCCAGCGCGAGGGCCGAGAGGGCGAGGACGAGATGCTCGACGACGTGCTGGGTGAAATCGGGCATGCAAACAAGTTTTTTGCCGAACGGGAGGCGAAACCCGGCCTAAACCGCTAAGCAGAGAGATTCGATGATTACCCAGCCGCAGCCGAGGCAGACAACGGTTCCCGTTGCGACCCTCGACGATCCCTCGCTCTACATCAGCCGTGAGTTGTCGTGGGTCGAGTTCAACGATCGCGTCCTCGAGGAAGGGCTCGACGCTCGCAACCCGTTGCTCGAGCGGCTGAAGTTCGTCGCGATATACGGAACGAACCTGGACGAGTTCTTCATGATCCGCGTTGCCGCGATCAAGCAGCAAATCGAGGCACAGGTCGTCCGTCGTTCGGAAGACGGCCGGACGCCGACCGAGCACCTTGCGGCGATCTCCGAGCGGCTGCGTGCATCGCTGCCGAAGCAGATGCAGTTGCTCAACGGAGAGCTGTTGCCGGCGCTCGAACGCGAAGGCATCCGATTGATGCGTGTCGCCGACCTTAACGACGAGACGCAGAGCGCGCTCGAGCGAACGTTCGACGATAGCGTCTTTCCGGTGCTGACGCCACTGGCGGTCGACAGCGGACACCCGTTTCCCTACATTTCCAACCTTTCGCTTTCGCTTGCGGTCGAGCTCGAGGAAGCGACACCCGACGGCGTCGAGCTTCACTTCGCGCGGGTCAAGATTCCACCGACACTCCCGCGGTTCGTTCCAGTCGAGGGTGCAAGCCCAAGCGAACGCCGCTTCGTGCTGCTCGAAGATCTGATCGCGCACCATCTCGACGTTCTCTTCCCCGGCATGCACGTGCGCGAGTCGTACCTCTTCCGCGTGACGCGCGACGCCGACCTCGATCTGCAGGAAGACGAGGCCGACGACCTATTACGGGCGATCGAATCGGAGCTGCGGCGACGCCGCTTCGGCGAGCCGGTGCGCCTCGAGCTGGAACGCGGAATGCCCGAATACATGCGCGACTTCCTCTGCAATTCGCTCGAGATGGCGCCGGTCGATTGTTACGAGATCGAGGGACTGATGGCATTGAGCGATCTCTGGCAGATCGTGAACTTGCCGGGCTACGAGCACCTGCGCGACAAGCCGTTCATGCCGGCCATTCCAAAGCGCCTCATCGGAGTCACGGACATCTTTACCCAAATTCGAGAAGGCGACATTCTGCTGCACCACCCCTACGACTCGTTCGATCCCGTCATCCAGTTCGTACGGCAAGCGGCAGAGGATCCGAAGGTTCTCGCCATCAAAGCGACGCTCTATAGAACTTCAGGCAAAAACTCGCCGATCGTGCGCGCGCTGCTCACAGCCGCGGAGAACGAAAAGCAAGTCGCAGTGGTCATCGAGCTCAAGGCCCGTTTCGACGAAGAGAACAACATCGAGTGGGCGAAGCGGCTGGAGCGTGCCGGCGCTCACGTCGTCTACGGCTTTGCGAACCAAAAGGTCCACGCCAAGACGCTTTTAGTGGTACGCGAAGACGAGGACGGCCTTCGGCGTTACATGCACTTCGGAACCGGCAACTACAACGAAAAGACCGCGCTTCTCTATACCGACCTGAGCCTCTTCACGTGCCGGCCCGAGCTCGGCGCCGACGATACCCAGCTCTTCAACGCTCTCACCGGATTCTCCAAGGTGACCGATTACGAAGATCTTTGGGTCGCCCCCGTAACCTTCCATCGTGAGCTCATCGCTCGCATCGATCGTGAAACCGAGCACGCACGCGCGGGGCGCCCTTCGGGCATTCGCGCAAAGATCAACGCAATCACCGAAATCGACGTCGTACGAGGGCTGTATCGTGCCTCGCAAGCTGGGGTGCCGATCGATCTGCTCGTACGAGGAATGTGCGTGCTGCGCCCGGGCGTGCCGGGCGTGAGCGAGAACATTCGCGTACGCAGCATCGTCGGACGTTTTCTCGAGCACTCGCGGATCTTCGTCTTCGAAAATGGCGGAGAGCGCGAGACACACATCGCGAGCGCGGATTGGATGGGGCGCAACCTCGATCGCCGCGTCGAGCTTGCCGTTCCGGTTCTCGACCCGGTTATGGCAGAGACGCTGGGATCTCACGTGCTCACTATCCTACTCGCCGATAACGTCAAGAGCCGCGAGCTGCAGGAGGACGGCAGCTACCGCCGGCTTTCGCCGCGCTCGGGTGAGATGCCGATCGACGCGCAACGTGTCTTTCTCATGCAGGCGCAGAGCCTCGGGTAGCGAGTTCGAGCACGATCTTCCATTCGTGAGGCATCACCGGCTGCACTGAGAGGCGCTGCCCGCGCTGCAGCAATGCCATCCCCATGAGTCGCGGCTCGGCTCGCATGCCTGCCAGCGTTACGGGATGGACGAGCTCTTCGACGTAAGCGACGTCCACCATAAACCAGATTGGGTTATCTTTCTTGGCGCGTCCGTCGAAATATTCGCTTGCCCGGTCGAATTGCGTGAAATCGGGATACGACGTCTTGACGATTTTGCAGATGCCGACGGCCGCCGGTTGCGCGATGCTTGAATGGTAGAAGAGCCCGAGGTCATCGAGGCGCATCTCCATCATGTTGTTGCGCGCCGCAAAGCTGCGCACGCCGGTCCACGGCGTCGTTCCATCGGCGCGCAACTGTTGGAACGAATACGCGCTGGGCTCGGTTTTGAGGAGCCAATGCCGCGCCATGCCCGCGTTTTCTTAGCAGAACATGCCATGCCCTGGCCCGCGACTCGCCGATATGCTATCGTGATTCGGCATGCGTAGACGGGTCATTCGGGCGGTAGGTGACGGTTGGGACGGCATTGAGCCGGCCGGCTACTCGCCGGACGCGCCGGGAACGGGTGTTGCTCGCCATACGATCGTAGGAAACAGGAAAAGCGACGCGAGCGAGCCGGGACCGCGCATGGAGTTGCGCTACTTCGAAGTTGCACCTGGGGCGGCATCGCGCCTCGAAAAGCACGAGCACGAGCATTACGTCATCGTGCGCCGCGGCCTCGGATATGCCGTAATCGGCGATACGGCGACGGAGATCGGTCCGGACGATATCGTCTACGTCGGGCCCCTCGAGCTGCACCAGTTCGTGAATCGCGGTACGGCGCCGTTTGGATTCTACTGCTTCGTCGATACCTGCCGTGACTTTTCGCAATCGCCCTCGCCCGAGGAGCTTGCGCGCCTCGAAGCTTCACCTGCGGGCGCAATCGCAAAGCCGTTCGCCATCCCCCCACCCGCAAAACGCTAAACTTACAATCCCGTTGCAATGGGGCGTGAGGGATCGGAGATCCATTCGCTCCACGACCCGTTGTAGATGCGCGAACCTCCTAAGCCGGCGTGCTGCATCGCGAGTTGATTGACCGCTGAGGAGACGCCGGAGCCGCATTGATGCACGGTCCGGATTGGATCGAGACCGGCTCGTGCGAAATCGGTGCGCAGTTCCTCGGGTGATTTGAGCCTGAGGTCGGGTCCAAAATTTTCTTCGAACCAGCGATGCCTTGCGCCCGGAATATGTCCGGCGACCGGATCGAGCGGCTCCGTTTCGCCCGTATAACGCTCCTTCGAGCGCGCGTCGAGCAGCTGCATCTCCGCAGCCTCGAGATGTGCGCGCACGTATTGCGCGTCGACGAGAAGTTCGGGCCGCAGCCGAATCGTCACCGTACCGTCACGGACCGGCTGCGCAGGGGCGGCCGTCACGGGATATCCGCGTGCGTTCCAGTACGTGAAGCCGCCGTCGAGAATTGCAACGGCGTCATGGCCGATCCACCGCGAGAGAAACCATAGGCGAGGCGCAAAGATATCGGCGCCGGCATCGTAAGCGACGATCTGCGTTGCGTCATTGACGCCGCAAGCGCTCAGGAAGCGCGCAAACGTATCCGGCTCGGGCATTGGATGGCGCCCATTCTTGCCGGTCTTCGTTCCTGCCAGGTCCTCCTCGACGGCGGCAAAGAACGCGCCCGGCACGTGCGACTCATCGTAGAGCTGCCGCCCAAGTGCAAAATTCGCAAGCGAATGACGGCAATCGAAGATGACGAACTCGGGATCGCCGAGGCGCTCGCGGAGATCCTCGGCTGAAATGATCGTGGTAAAGGGCACGAGCTAGCGCAAGTCGATCGTCTGTTTTGGTGCAGGCTGAGTTCCGCCGAACGCCTCCCGCAGCGTCGCTTCCAACTCCCCGCTGATCGCCATCGGGCCGAGTATGTCGGTATCGCCGTAAAACTTCCCGTTGATGAAGACTTTGGGCAGCGTGGGCCAGTCGGTCATCTCGGCGAGCGCCTCTCGCTTTGGTAGATTCTCCAAGACGTCGACGACTTCGAACGGGTACCCGAAACGATCGAAGAACTCAATCGTTTCGAGCGTAAAGCCGCAGCGCGGCGCCGCCTTGGTGCCTTTACCGTACACCAGGATGGTGTTCGCGGCGATTTCGCGAGCAATTTCTTCCTTGTAATCCATCGCTTTCTCAGCCCTCCGCAACGATCGTTTTCAGTTCGACGGCGTGAATGCGGCCGTCTTTGAGCGCGGCCTTGAGCGCGCCGTACACGAGCTTGTGCTGCTCGATGAGCGACTTTCCCTGGAAGGCGTTGGAGCGCACCGTCACGTTAAAGTGGTCCATCGTGCCGGTCCGATCGAAGATGCCGACCTCTGCGTCGGGCAGCTCGTCGCGGATGAGGTTCGTCAGCGCGTCGTTTTCAATCACGGTCGCAGGCGGGGCGAACCCGAGTTGAGCGCCTCGGCCAGACCACGCGCCTCACCGAGCGCTTCCGGAAGTCGTGGCGCCCCTTTCGCCAGCGCCGCGGTGATGCCGCTCGCAAGCACGATGCCGGTGACGCCGATGAGAATTGCGGGCACACCGCTGGCGCGCACCGGTCCGATTTCGATCGTAAAGCTTCGCTGCAAACGCGCCAAGCCGCGAAAGAACGCGCGCAGACTTCGTCCTCGGTCATTCATCGTCGCGTTCTACGTCGCGCAGTTCCGGAAGGCCTGGCCCCGACGAGTGCGCGAACCCTGCGCCGATGCTTCACTTTTTGGTCGCCGCATGCTGCCTGATCGGAGGCAGCGTCCACTCGCCAAGCGGCGCGCCGATTGCTCGTGCCGAGGTGACGCTACGCGGACCGAAAAGCCTAACGGCTACGACCGACGCAAAAGGGAACTTCGCGGCCGAAGTGCCGCGCGGGCGGTATGTGTTGACGGTGGTCGCGCGCGGATACGTCGCCGTGACGGTGAACACCGGAGAAGTAGGCGACGGTGCGCGGCTCGATGTCGTGCTCGAACCAAACGATACCCCCAAATTGCGTACGATTGGAGAAGTCACCGTCAACGGCGGCTTCACGCTCGACCGCAACGTCATTCCGGAGATGGACGTTTCGCGCGAGCAGATGGATGCGCTTGGATACTCGCAGGTGCTCGAAGCGCTCCAAGAGGTGCCTTCGGTCGTCATCCAACATCCCGACGCCGGCGCTCCCACGGCACCAGAAGTGGTTTCGCTGCGCGGGCCGGATCCGTCGGAGGCGATGGTGACGCTTGACGGCCAGCAGCTCAATGATGGTAACACCGGCGACATCGATCTCTCGCAGTTCGCCGTGCCGGCCTTCAACAGCGTGAACGTCACCGAGGGGCTTGGTCCGACCGATTTGGAGGGGAGCAATACCTTCGGCGGCGCGGTGAATTTCGTTTCGCTGAGGCCGACGCAAGACGATCATCTCAACTTCTCGACGTCGGCCGGCTCGTACGGCACGACGCAGAGCTGGCTCAACGCTACCGGGACGATCGGCAAGCTCGGGTACGCGTTTGCGGGCGACGACTTTCAGCAGACGGGTCAAGTGAATGAGTACGACTGGATCGTCCCGTCGAACAATTTGCCCATCTATTGCGGACCGGCGACGAAGACGAAGACCCCCAACTGTCCGTTCCACACGCACCTGGGCTCCTCTATCGCGGCGATGCTTGGTCTGGTCAATCTCGATTACAATTTCTCGCAGCGTGCCGACGTGGGCTTCCGCGTCTTCACGCTGGGGGACAATCGCGACGAATCGGGCGCGCTCAACGGTATCGCCGGCAACCCGACGTGCGTTTTCAGCGGTCCCGGCCCGGGATGCGCGTTTTCCCCGTCAAGCTCCGACACTCCAAACGAAGTCGCAAACCCGATTTATGGCGACCACGTCGGTCCAGGAAGCGCAACCTTTGCTCAGAGCATACGCGCCTACGATGCGTATTCGCGATCGCCGCTGGGATCGGGAACGCTCTCGTCCGACTTCTACGCCGACAACAACAACATCGATTTTGCCGGTGGTGCGGTCTCGCCGTACGACGTCTCCCATCTCGACACGCGCTACAATGAAGGGCTTTCGTGGGGCCGCACGTTCGACGCCGGTGAGTTCGCGTTTGGCGGCTACGCACGCCAAGAGACGCTCTCTGGGGCCGGCATCGATGGGACGCTCGCGCAGAGCATCGAGTCGTACTTCTTCCGCGGCGCCCAGCAGCTCGGCAGCAACGTCCGGCTCTCAGGAGGGCTTTACGACGCCAACTATTCCACGTTCGGCAATACGTTGAACTGGCGGCTCGGCCTCAGCGACGATCTCGGAACGTCCAGCGTCGTGCGGTTTTCGGTCGGCACCGGCTTTCGGCCGCCGTTACTCTTGGAACGTTATTTCTTCCCCGCCGTCGTCGTGAATGGTAAGGTCGAGCCAAATCCGGGCTTACCCCCGTTGGACTCGAATTGCGTGACGGTTAACGGAAACCCCAACGAGCGTCCCGAGCATGCGACCGAATACGAGCTCGGCTACTCGCATCTTTTTTCGAGCACGTCGAATCTCGACGTCTCGATCTATCGCTCGAACCTACGAGACACGATCGAGAACTATTATCCCGGCGGAGGGGCGCAGAGCTTCTGCGGCACGCCGCTCGGCTTTGCCTACGAGATTCCGATCAACATCGGCAATGCGGTGTACGAAGGCGCCGAGGCGCGGTACAAGCAGATGTTTCCGCGCTTGAATTTGACTGCGACGTTTTCCTATGGCCTCAACGTCGCATACCCGTACGCGCTCGGACCGTTTGTTTCGAATCCGACGTCGGGCGGAACGCTGGTCGACTATCAGCAGTTCTTGGGCGTACCGCAGCAGCAAGGCTCGGCCGTATTCGACTTGGGCGCGCAATGGCTGGCACACCTCAGCGGCATTCACCTTTGCCGGAAAGAATAACACGCTCAATCAACCGCCATATACGCTGGTTGACGGTGCGTTCGGCAAGAACTTCGGGCACATCGATTTCACGATCGCCGCCACGAACATCTTCAATGCGGTTTCCGGCCCGTTCACGCTTTACGACGCCGGCGTCCCCTATCGCGGTCTCTACAGCGGGCCGCAGAATACCCGAATTTCTCGCCAACACTCCGACCGACGCGCTGTTCATCGAACCGGCTGCGTTAAAGTTCATCGTCACCGTGCACGAATGACGGCGTCGATGCGGGCCGCGCGACTGCACGAAATGGACGGCCCCGACGCGCTTCGCATCGAGGAGATTCCGGTTCCGGCAATTCGCGATAACGAGGTACTCGTTCGCGTTCGGGCCGCAGCGCTCAATCATCGCGACCTGTTCATTACGCACGGCCTCTATCCGAACGTGCGGCTACCCGTCACGCTCGGCTCCGATGGAGCGGGGGAGATCGCGTCGCTCGGCGCGCAAACCGCAAACCTCAAAGCCGGCGACGAGGTCGTCATCGATCCGATGCTGGGGTGGGGCAGCGATCCGCGCGTTTGGGACCCGGCACGAGCGACCATTCTCGGGATGCCGCACGAGGGAACCTTCGCGCAGTACGTTGCCGTACCGCTCGATAACGTCTATCCAAAGCCCACGCGCCTTTCGATGGAAGAGGCGGCGGCTATTCCGCTCGCCGGATTAACGGCCTATCGCGCGATTTTTATCCGTGGCGCCCTGCAGCCCGGCGAAACCGTCTTGATCACTGGAGTGGGCGGCGGCGTGCAGACTTTCGTCCTGCTCTTTGCCAAACACGCCGGCGCGCATGCGATCGTCACGTCGAGCAGCGACGAAAAACTCGAGCGCGCTCGAGCGCTCGGGGCAGATGTCGCGATCAACTATGCAAACAACCCAGATTGGCCCAAGCTGCTTCGCTCGACGGGGCCGGTCGATTTGGTTGTGGATTCGTCGGGCGGAGAGACCATCCGCAAGGCGCTCGACGTCGTGCGGCCGGGCGGACGCATCGTGATCTATGGCGGCACGAACGGCGATGCGACGATCCAAATGTTTCCGCTCTTTTGGAAGCACGTCACGATCCTGGGCACGTCAATGGGAAGCCCGAGCGATTTTGCCGCGATGCTCGGGCTCTTTGAAGATGGCTTGCGCCCCGTCGTCGACCGCGTCTTCGGGCTCGACGATTCGGCGGTCGCCTTCCAACGTTTAGCGGCCGCGCATCAATTCGGTAAAGTCGTGCTTCGCGTCGAGTAGGAATCTTTTCCGGGCTTGCCGTCGCAGCTACCGTCGGGGGGTGGTTGGTTTCGATAGAGCGGTCCCGGATGAGCCACCGGCATCCCGTTGCGCGGCCAGAGTATAACCGGTACTTTTTTATTCGGCGTTAGCTTCAACTCGCAGGCTACGACCGCTCGCGCTTTCGATTTCGCGGTCCCTCCGATCCAAAGGTCGAACCAGAGCTTGTAGCACCCGTTGCTGCCGCTGCCGGTGGGCGGGCCCGACGCAGCGCACAGATCCTCGCGAATGAAATACTGCTTGAGAAACGGCACGTATATTTTGATGCCGTACGGGATCCTCGCGTTGTTCGAGCGCTCCGTCGCAAACGTCGTTGGATTACAGTACGTTCCATCGCCTCCGGCGCGCCGGTGCAACACGGGATGGGAGATCTTATTTCCAGGCGGCGAGTTGTCGGGCCAGCCATAAAAAGTAATCGTCGCGCGAACGCTTGTGGGCTGCTGCTTGACGATGTAACAGGGCGACACCGGCACCGTCGCGGAGGACGGCGGGATGGCGGATCCATTGGATTGGGCGCACGACGTCAGCGCGACGACGCCGGCCAGGATCGCGAGGCGGTACATTCCCTGCAACGTTGTTACGGATTCATTCCGCGCCCTGTGCGAGCCGGTACGAGCGTAAGGATTCGAGCCGCAACTCCGTCCCGAGCTCCGCGACGAGGATCGGCGCTTCGTCGGGACCGACGAGCTCCTCGATCCTTGGATTAAGCATCGACGATTCGAGGGCGGTCATCTGGCGTGCAGCGGGTCGCGAAGTGACCCGGCCTTCGCTCTCGAGCGCGATAAGATGCGCGAGAATCTGGCGAGCCATCGCCGGCCAGAGTACCTGGCGCTCCGGCGAGTAAATACGACGCACGAGATCCGGGATCGTGACCGGTCCGTCGCGGAGCGCCTCGAGGATCTGCTCTTCGCGCATCTGCCGGTGCGCGATATATTGCGCGATCTTAGAGCGCGGGTCGGTGACGACCGGCCCATGTCCGCCGTAGATGAGGCGGGCGTCGCCGAACTCATCGGCGAGGCGTTGCAGCGTGCGCTGATACGGTCGCATTGCTCCGGCGGGCGGCGCGATTACCGTCGTTCCCTCACCGAGAATCGTGTCACCGGTGAAGAGCGCACGCTCTTGCGGCAGGTAAAAGATAGCGTGATCGAAGGTGTGTCCGGGTGCATCGATCACGCGCAAGGTGGTCTCTCCAACGCGCAGATCGCCATCGAGCGGCAGATCGGCGTCGTGAGAGATCTGGCTCTGGGGATGTGCGTAGAGGATCGCGCCGGACGCTGCGACGAGTTGCCCTGCGGCCGCTGCGTGATCCGGATGGCCGTGCGTCAACGCAATCGCTCTGATCTTGAGCGAGCGCGAGCGGGCGGCGTCTACCAGCGCTTCAACGTGACGGGAGATTGGTGGTCCCGGATCGACGACGAGCGCTTCGCCGTTGCCGCAATCGAGCAAATACGAGTTGGTGCCCGCAAGTGTCATCGCCGATGGATTTGGGGCGCGAACCAGCGTTACCACGCGTTTTCGAGTCCCGCCGGAATCTCAAAATCCTCGTTCGTATCCGTGGGCACGATGGTCAGGACCGGCTTATTGCGCGCAAACTCGAGCGCCGTGGATACCGAGTCGAAAGATTCCAAGCGGGCGAGGTGTTTGATCGTCGGATAGACCAAATGCATGCTACCCGAGCGCCGGCGCGCGAGCGCCTCGGCAGGAGCAATCCAAAGGCCATCGTGCGTTTCGAACGCATCGGCGAGCGCCACTTGATCGGCCGGCGCGGCCGCGAAGAAGAAGTGCGTGTTATAGCGGCGCGGTTCGCTTGGGGGGGTGATCCAGTGAGAAAAGAGCGTTAGCGCGCGCGCATCGGCGTACCAATCGTGACGCTTCAAGAAATCCGCGAACGACAGGGTTGCATTCCGCACCGCGATTCGCTCTGCCGCAACGCGCTCCCAATCGGCGGACGCCGCGCCGATCGAAAGGCCGCCGGCATCGCGCGCAAGCAGCACGCCGGCTTCCTCGAAGAGTTCGCGAAGCGCCGCGATGAAGAGCGCGCCCGCTTCCTCGCGCTCCACCGCGCGTTCGTCGCATGCCAAGTCGGCAGGAATGGCTGCGCGAAACTCTCGGTCGAGGCGATCCGGCTCCAAGCCGATCGTGCGTGAGCGCGTCGCTTCTTGCGTGTCTTGCACCTCGATCGTACCGCCTGGGAAGACGAAGGCATCGGGCGCGAACGGACTGCGCGCGCTACGGCGAGCGAGATAGACCTCGAACGGCGGCCGCGCGAGAATTACCGTTGCCGCCAAACGCACCGTGCTCACGGACGGCTAGTCTCCCGTCGCTCGATGGAGAAAACCTCCAAAATGAAAGTGGCGCTAGGCAGCGATATGGCGGGCGAACTTCCCGAGGCGATCGACCGGTGGTTGCGCACGAACGATCATGAAGTTGCGCGATTCGGAGCGCTTGCTCCGGGCGAGAACGATGCGTGGCCCTCGGTCGGCCGCGCGGTCGGGCGGTGCGTGGCGGAGGGCGCGGCGCAGTATGGTGTCCTGTGCTGCTGGACGGGCACGGGCGTCAGCATTGCGGCCAATAAGGTGCGCGGCATTCGAGCGGCGCTCTGCGCCGATGCGGCGACCGCCGGCGGCGCGCGCGAATGGAACGATGCAAACGTGCTGTGCCTGAGTTTACGCGCGACGACCGTTGCCGTAGCCGAAGAGATGCTGGCGGCGTGGTTCGCAGCGGCGCCGACGCGAGACCCCGCATATAGCGCCATGATCGCAGACGTCGAATAACGAGCAGAGGGGCCGCGCACTCGCGCGGCCCCCGATCAATCTGCCGTTCACCGGAGCGTAGAACTAACGCTACGTGTCCGGCTCTCTCACGGCGGTTTCGGCGACAGTTCGTGCCGGCCTGACCCGAGAGGCCGATTCTAACAAAATCAGATACCTCGGTTCAATACGTCCGGGAGAAATAACCAGCCGCACAGGAAGAGGAGGCACCAGTTGACCGCGTGAGAGGTCCAGCAGTACGGACATTCTTGGCGGGTGAGGAAGATCAGCGAAAAGGCCAGATAGGCCGACGCCGCCGCGGCGCTTAGGACCAGGGCGAGGAGCACAATCGCAGCCACCGACCCGTGCACGATCCAAACCGTCGATGCGACGATCGGGTAGTAGAGTGAGCCAAGGAGCGAATTAGGAACGCCGAAGAGGTGCGCCCTGGGTGTTTTCACGACGCTCGGCCCTTCGACTTCACCGCGCGCCGCGCGCCGGCTTTTGTTCAGCATGAAAAGCGAGGCATAGAGCCCAACACCGCACAGGAACGTGATGACCGCTCTGACTACCATCGCTTGAGTCGTCTCCTTCGTAAGGTCGGCGCGATCGCGCTGCTCGCCGCCTCGTTCGTGCTTGCATTCTTGGTGATCCGCCACCAGCCGCGCGTCGCCCACGAGATCCGCACGATCGGTCCGTTTGCCTACCCGCTCGCCGTCGCGGTCTTTGCGGTCGTCGCGGCGGCGCCGTTTTCGGTGACCGACGCCCTGGCGGTCATGAACGGCGCGATATTCGGACCCCTTAAGGGTACCCTGGTCGATACTTTTGGCCTCATTGGGGCGGCGCTGCTCGGGTACTGGATTAATCGGCATGCGACGCGAGTTTGGCGACTGGAAGATTATCTCCACCGGCTCCCCGCCTGGGTAAAGCGGTTCCCGGTCGGCTCCCCAGCCTTCTTGCTGGCGGTGAGGATCATTCCGGGATTCGGTGGTACGGTTGCGACTGCGACCGCGGCCGCCTTTCGCGTCCCGATTTGGGTGCACGTTTGGACGATGTGTGCCATTGCGATACCGATTTGCGCGCTGCTAACGATCTTCGGCGACCGCGTGACGGTCGCGTTGCATGGCTACGAATGGCGAGCGCGCCACTACGCGCGCCATTATTGCGAAACGCATCGCTGTCCGCACTTTCGGTTCCGCCGCTTGCAAACGGCTTCCCCGCCGCCGTGACGGCGCCGCAGATCGTTGCGGAGGGAGCAACGCTCGATCGGCTCTGCAGTCGAGTTGCCGATGCCGATCGCGTCGGCCTCGACACCGAGTTTCATGCCGAACGCACCTACTCGCCGCGCTTGATGGTCGTGCAGCTCGCCTTCGACGACGGCGCGGCCATCGTCGATGCCTTGTCGCTTCCCGATTTGCGACAGCTCGTGCGCGCGCTCACGCAGACGACGGTCGTGGGGCACGCTCTCTCGGCGGACTTGAAGATCTTCGCCGACCGCTTCGATCTCGTGCCCCCGCGCGTCTTCGATACCCAGGTCGCTGCAGCGTTTCTCGGTTACGGCATGCAGGTTTCGCTCGCGGACTTGGTACGCGGCGTCTGCGGAGTGCGGCTGGCAAAATCGCAGACGGTGAGTGACTGGTCGACGCGGCCGTTCTCTGAACGACAGATCGAGTACCTCGTTGGCGACGTCGCGCATTTGTTGCCCGTCTATGACGCGCTGCGGCCGCGCTTGGAAGAAAAAGGCCGGTACGAATGGGTCTACGAGGAGTGCGCGGAGCTCGGCGACATCGAGCGTTATCGCATCGACGAGCGCCGGGCATACATGCGCGTTCCTGGAGCGACGCGAATGAATCGCCGAGAGCTCGGCATCCTCAACGAGCTGGTGAAGCTCCGCGACCGTGTTGCGCGCGAGCGAGACCTCCCGGTGCGATACGTTTTGCCCGACGACGTTGTCGCTGGCCTCGCGATGCTCAAGCCCGCGCAAATCGAAGATCTCGCACAGCTTCGCCGGCTCGACGCGGGAATGAAGCGTCAACTCGGCCGCGCGATATTGGAGGCCGTTGCGCGCGGGCAGGCGCTCGACGAAGCCGACCTTCCGCAGCGCCCCAACCGCTCAAGCGCACCGGCGCGCGATGCGCTCGTTTCATTACTCGGCGCTGCAGTCGCCGAGATCGCTCGCGAGGCGGGACTTCCGGCAAGTCTGCTCGTGCCGCGCGCTGCCGTAGAGCGTCTCGCGCGCGAGGTTCCGCAAGATCGAGCCAGCTTCGAGCGCACGCTCGCGTTGCAGCCGTGGCGATTGGCGCTGGTAGCCGAACCACTCTGGCGCCTGCTCTGCGGTGAATCGACGCTCAAAATCGAAGGCTACGCTAGCGGCGATCCCAAAGTACGATTCTCCGATGAGTTTCGATAGCTTCGGCGCGCTCGGCACGCTGCGCGTCGGCGATCGTTCGTACGCGTACTTTCGGCTTGCCGCACTCGAGCAATCGGGCGTAGCGAACCTCGCGCATCTTCCGTTTTCGCTCAAGATTCTGCTCGAGAATTTGTTGCGTTTCGAAGATGGGCGAGCCGTGCGGCGCGAGGATATCGAAGCGCTCGCGCGCTGGAACCATCGCGAAGGCCTCGAGCGCGAAATCGCCTTTACCCCCGCTCGCGTTTTATTGCAAGATTTCACCGGGGTGCCATGCGTCGTCGACTTAGCGGCGATGCGCGATGCCATCGCCGAGATGGGCGGAGATCCTAAGTCGATCAATCCGTTGCAGCCGGTCGAGCTGGTGATCGACCATTCGGTGCAGGCCGATTACTTCGGTGCCAATGATGCGTTGGCCAAGAATACCGAGCTTGAATTCGAACGCAACCGCGAACGCTACGCCTTCCTCAAATGGGGCCAGTCGGCGCTCTCCGGTCTGCGAGTCGTGCCGCCGGGAACCGGAATCGTTCACCAGGTCAATATCGAGTATCTTGCTCGAGTCGTTTTCGGTGCGAAAGCCGGCGCGGGAGAGTCCCTCGCCTATCCCGATACGGCCGTCGGCACCGATTCGCACACGACGATGGTCAACGGTCTCGGCGTCCTGGCGTGGGGCGTCGGCGGCATCGAGGCCGAGGCCGCGATGCTCGGACAGCCGGTAACGATGCTCATACCCGAGGTGATCGGTTTTCGGTTGGAGGGTGCATTACGTGAAGGCGTGACGGCGACCGATCTCGTGTTGACCGTCGCCGAGATGCTACGACGCAAAGGCGTCGTCGGAAAGTTCGTCGAGTTCTACGGCCACGGGCTCTCTGCGTTGCCGGTCGTCGATCGCACGACGATTAGCAACATGTCGCCCGAGTTTGGTTCGACGGTCGCCATTTTTCCTATCGATGACCGCACGCTCGAGTACCTCCGCCTCACGGGGCGTCCTGCCGAGCAGGTCGCGCTGGTCGAAGCCTATGCCAAGGCGCAGAGACTCTTTCGAAGCGACGCGACCCCCGATCCAGAGTTTGTCGATTCGCTCTCGCTCGATCTAGCTGCGGTCGAACCCAGCCTGGCCGGCCCGCGGCGTCCGCAAGACCGCGTCCCGCTGACCGGCGTAAAGCGATCGTTCGAGGACGGTATGCTCGAGTGGGGCGCTGCACGCGAACGAGCCAACGACGCGATTTCGCGATTCGAGAACGAGGGCGGCGGTGGGACGGCGACGGTGACGCAAACGATCGATCAGGTCGACGATGGATCGGTCGTGATCGCGGCAATCACGAGTTGTACCAACACGTCGAACCCGTCGGTCCTCATTGGTGCCGGATTGCTGGCGCGCAATGCCGTCGAGCGCGGGCTTCGAACCAAGTCGTGGGTCAAAACGTCGCTTGCCCCAGGCTCCAAAGTCGTTACCGATTACCTAACGAAAGCCGGGCTGCAGGAGTATCTCGACCGGCTTGGTTTCAATCTCGTCGGATACGGTTGCACGACCTGCATTGGAAACTCGGGCCCGCTTCCGAGCGATGTTGCGCAGGCCGTCGCCGACGGCGATTTGATCGTCGCCGCGGTGCTCTCCGGCAATCGTAACTTCGAAGGACGCATTCATCCGCAGGTTCGGGCGAACTATCTCGCCTCACCCCCGCTTGTCGTTGCGTACGCGTTAGCGGGGCGCATCGACGTGGATTTGACGACCGACGCGCTCGGCGTGGGCAGCGACGGGAGGCCGATTTTTCTTCGCGAGATCTGGCCGAGCAACGATGAGATCGCAACCACGATGGCAGCGTGCATCAGTAAGGAAATGTTCGAACGCGAATATGCCGACGTCTTCAAAGGCGACGAGAACTGGACCCGAATGAACGTGGCCGCGACCGAGCGTTATCCTTGGGATGCCGCCTCCGAGTACGTCAAAAAGCCACCCTACTTCGATGGAATGCCGTCGGAGCCGGCTCCGTTGCAGGATGTGCACGGCGCACGCGCGATCGCGGTGCTGGGCGACTCGGTTACGACCGACCACATCTCGCCCGCCGGAAGCATCGCCAGAAACAGTCCGGCCGGTGCCTATCTGACGCAGCGGGGCGTCGAGCCGCGCGATTTCAATTCGTACGGCGCGCGGCGCGGCAATCATCAAGTAATGGTGCGCGGCACCTTCGCGAACGTGCGCCTGCGTAACGAACTCGTGCCGGGCGTCGAGGGCGGAGTCACGCGTTACCTGCCGAGTAACGAGCAGCTCTCGATCTTCGACGCCTCGCGCAAGTACGCGGACGACGGTACGCCGCTCATCGTGCTCGCAGGCAAGGAGTATGGTTCGGGATCTTCACGTGACTGGGCCGCCAAGGGACCCTATCTGCTCGGCATCAAAGCGGTAATTGCCGAATCGTTCGAACGCATACACCGCAGCAACTTGATCGGCA
The DNA here is from genome assembly GCA_963719905.1 of Vulcanimicrobiota bacterium. Classification (GTDB taxonomy): domain Bacteria; phylum Vulcanimicrobiota; class Vulcanimicrobiia; order Vulcanimicrobiales; family Vulcanimicrobiaceae; genus Cybelea. Next base: position 444,762 of record CAVRDR010000001.1, on the reverse strand, counting down.
TGGGCGTGCTTCCTCTCGAGTACATGGATGGCGAAGATCGCTCGACGTACGGCTTAGAAGGCGAGGAGATTTACGACATCACCGGCCTGCGTGGCGGAGTCGAGCCACGCATGCACCTGCACGTAAAGGCCACCGACCCGCGCAGCGGCAAATCGATCGAGTTCAACGTGCGCGTGCGTATCGATACGCCCAACGAAGCCGAATACTACCGCCATGGCGGGATCTTGCAGTACGTACTGCGCCAGCTACGGGCAAATCGCCCCAAAACGTAGCGCCCTTTTGCGATACTTGACAGACGCTGTCATGTTTGAATAGTGTGATGGGGTCGTGAAGGCCGACCGGCTGATCTCGCTCTTGTTGCTCTTGCAATCGCGCCGCCAGTGCTCCGCGCGGTTGCTCGCCGAACACTTGGAAGTCTCCGAACGAACGATCTATCGCGACGTCGACGCTCTGAGCGCGGCGGGCGTACCGGTCTACGCCGAGCGCGGGTCGACCGGAGGGATCGCGCTGGCGGACGGCTACCGGCGTGCGCTCACGAATTTCGACGAAGACGAGGTGCGGGCGCTCTTCGTCTCGGGTGCGAGTTCGCTGGCCGATCTCGGGCTGGAGCGCGGACTCAGCCGAGCGCTAGAAAAGCTTCGCGGCGGCCTTGCCGACGTCCATCGTCGCGCTGCAGACAAATCGCGGTCGCGCATTCATCTCGATCAGCGCCGATGGAATCAGCCCGAACCGCCCAGGATGCTCCTTACGACCTTGCGCCGCGCCGTGTGGGACGACCGGCGGCTGCGCATACGCTACGAAGATCGCAACAAAGCGCTTTCAACCCGAACCGTCGATCCATTAGGTTTGGTCTCCAAAGCGGGCGTCTGGTACCTGATCGCGCGTTGCAACGACGACCTGCGCAGCTTTCGCGTCGAACGCGTTCGAAGCGCCGCGGAGTTGGCGGAGCGATTCGAGCGGCCACACGATTTCGACCTCGAGCGTTACTGGCGGGAATCTTCGGCGCGATTCAACGAGGTCTCACGACACGCCGACTGCATCGTGACGCTGCGCGCGGCGAACGATGCGCTCCAACGTATCACGTTCTATTGGCCGGCCGAAATCGTAACTCGGGGCAGCCGAGAGTCGCTCGTGCGTTTGACCTTTCCCGGAAACGAAGTTGCACTCTTTCAAGCGCTCGCGTGGTCCGACGTTGCAACGCTTCTGGAGCCGGTAGAGCTTCGCGACGCCGTGGTGGCACGAGCTCGGCAGGCTCTGACGCGTTACGCGAATCGGACGCGTTAATCGCGCGTCTTGCGCTGATGAATGATGATCGCGTTGCCTTCGGGATCCTGGCCGAAGGCCATGAAGCATACCGGCGACTCGGTCACATCGCTGAGAGCGAGTCCCCGCGATCGGTAGTGCTCGACCGCTGCCTTCGCGTCCTCGACCGCGAACATAATCGCTCCGCCCGTTTGTCCGTCTTCGGGCTTCCACACGCCGAACGTCGATCCATCGGCTAGCTCAAACTCCGCCCCACGCCCTTGATCGTCGATTGCCGTGGGCGTCATGCCGAGCACGTCGCGATAGAATTCGATCGCGCGTTGCGGATCTCTAACCAAGTAGGCAGAAATGTCCATGCCGGTAATTGCGGTGGTTGTGTCGGTTCGTTGAGTTTGGTTCATGTCACGAGCCTATATCAGATACATGACACCCGCTGTCATGTTTGGGAAGTTTAGAGCTGGGCTCGCCGGAAATCGGCCAGGAGCGAAGCGACGTAGTTCAAGAATCGCGCCGCAGCCGCGCCGTCGACGACCCGGTGATCGTAGCTCACGCTGATCGGCAGCATGAGACGCGGCACGAACTGCTCGCCGTCCCAAATCGGTTTCATCGCGGTTCGGGTCGCGCCCAGAATCGCGACTTCGGGCGCATTGACGATCTGAGTGAAGGCCGTTCCACCGATCCCGCCGATGGACGAGATGGTAAAGGTGCCGCCCTGCATCTCCGTAAGGCCGAGCTTCCCTTCGCGCGCCTTCGAGGCAAGCTCGGCAGCAGAGCGCGCGATTTCGAGTAGTCCTTTGGCGTCGGCATTTTTGATCACAGGTACGACCAGACCGTCGGGCGTATCGGCTGCAAATCCGATGTTGTAGTAACGCTTATATACCAGCTCGCCGCCGTCAAGCGAGGCGTTGAACTCGGGATATCGCCGCAGTGCGGCGATCGCGGCTTTCACCAAGAAGGCCAGGACCGTCAGCTTCGGCGGCTCGGACCGTTCGGCATTAATCTCGTTACGAAACGCTTCGAGCGAAGTAATGTCGGCCTCGTCGTAGTTCGTGATGTGCGGAATTTGAAGCCAGTTTCGATGCAGGTTCGGACCCGAGAGCCTCTTGATCCGCGAAAGCGGGCGACGCTCGACCTCACCGTACTGCGCGAAATCGACCTTCGGCCAGGGCGGCAGCCCATCAAAGGCCGGCGCCGCGCTCGAGCGCTGAAGCGATCCCTTGACAAATGTTTGCACGTCCTCTCTGCGTGATGCGCCCATTCGGACCGCTTCCGCGCAAATGGCGAAGATCGACTCCGAACTCGCGTGCGAGCCGGCGAATCGCCGGACCAGCATGAATGGAGCCGTCGCCCATGGCGGGCGCCGGAGTTTGAGCCTGCGTTTGCGGCTGCTCTGCCGGCGCCGCTTGCGGCTCGGTCGCCTCCTTCGGCGCGGCAGCCTGCGGCGCGGGCGCGACTTCCGAAGAAGAAGACTTCTCCGATGCCGTTCTCTGCGGAGGTTCATTTTGCGCGGGCGCAGCGTCGGAGCTCAGAGCCAAGATCGCCGATCCCTGCGAAACTCTATCGCCCACCTTCACCTTGACGTCTTGCACGACGCCGTCGGTCTCGGCGGGGACCTCCATCGAGGCCTTTTCACTTTCGAGCGTGATGAGCGAATCGTTCTTTTTGACGCGATCCCCGGCTTTCACCAAGACCTCGATCACCGGCACGTCGTTGAAATCGCCGATATCGGGAACGCGGACCTCGATCGTATTGCTCATGTTGCTACTCGTTGCATTCTCAATCCAAACTCGCGAGAAGGTGCCCTACATGCCGCCTCGGGTCGCTCGTCGCTCCACGTCCATGTTCCGCTCCTGCTACACCGCGCTCGCGCCACCTGCTAAGGTAAATCATGACCTCCTGTCAATGGCGCTCGCGTCGGAGTCCCCTCGGCGGCACGTAGCGCACCTTCCCGCTTTATGCTGAAAGCGACTAGCGACCGAGGCGGCATGTAGGTTATTCGCCGCAAGCTTCTCATACGGTAATTGGATTAGGCTTGTTTGGATCGATCTTGTATTTCTCGAGCGCCTTCTGCACCGTTTCCGGGGGAATCGTTCCCTCGTCGGCGAGCGCCTGCAGGGCCGCGATCGTCACGAAATGACGGTCGACTTCGAAGAATGCACGCAGCTTGCGGCGGTAGTCGCTCCGGCCGTAGCCGTCGGTCCCGAGTGCGATGTAGCGGCGCCCCACGAACGGGTGGATCTGTTCGGCAAACGTTCGGATGTAGTCGGTTGCCGCAATGCCGGGCCCCGACCGATCCTGCAAGCACTGCTCGACGTAGGAGCGGCGCGGCGGCTCTTGGGGGTGAAGCATGTTCCAGCGTCGCGCGGCGACGCCGTCGCGCTGCAGCTCGTTGAAGCTCGTCACGCTCCACACGTCGGCATGCACCTTCCATTCGTCGGCGAGGAGATCGGCGGCGGCTTCCACTTCGCGCAAAATCGCGCCCGATCCGAAGAGTTGCACGCGCGGCCGCTTCGCATCGCTAACGGCGTTGCGAATCAGATACATCCCGCGCAGAATTCCGTCGCGGGCCTCGGGCGGCATTGCGGGATGCGAATAGTTCTCGTTCGTTAACGTGATGTAGTAATAGACATCTTCCTGCTCGTCGAGCATGCGCCGCAAGCCGTCCTGGATCACGACCGCGAGCTCGTAGGCATAGGTTGGATCGTAGCTCCGGCAGTTTGGCACGAACGAGGCCGCAACCTGACTGCTGCCGTCTTCGTGCTGCAATCCTTCACCGTTGAGAGTCGTGCGGCCGGAAGTCGCGCCGAGCAAGAACCCGCGGGTGCGGCTGTCGCCGGCGGCCCACGTGAGATCGCCGACGCGCTGGAAGCCAAACATCGAGTAAAAGATGTAGAAGGGAATCATCGGAAGGTCGTGGTTCGAGTATGACGTGCCGGCCGCAATCCACGAGGAGAGCGCGCCGGCCTCATTGATGCCTTCTTGGAGGATTTGTCCCAACTTATCCTCGCGGTACCACATGAGCTGTTCGGCGTCTTGCGGATGGTAGAGCTGGCCGACCGACGAGTAGATTCCAAGCTGGCGGAACATGCCTTCCATGCCGAAAGTCCGCGACTCGTCGGCAACGATCGGGACCACGCGAGAGCCGATCTCACGATCGCGTGCAATCGCGTTGAGGATCCGAACGAAGGCCATCGTCGTGGAAATGTGCCGATCGCCGCTGCCTTGTAACTGGGCTTCGAAAACGGAGAGCGCAGGAACGGTAAGCGTTGCCGATTTCTTGCGCCGTTGCGGGACGCTTCCGAGTTGTGCGAGACGTTCGCGCAAATACCGCATCTCCGGCGCGTCTTCCGCCGGCTTGTAGAAGGGGATCTTCTCACTGGCGATGGCGGCGTCCGAAATCGGCAGCGAGAAACGGTCACGGAAGACCCGCGTCGCCTCAAGCTCCATCTTCTTGGCCTGGTGCGCGATATTTTGCGCTTCGCCGGCTTCGCCCATTCCGTAGCCTTTGATCGTCTTAGCGAGCACGACCGTTGGTTCGCCTCGATGTTCGAAGGCGGCTTTGTAAGCGGCATACATCTTCACCGAATCGTGACCACCCCGCTGGAGGGCCCACACTTCGTCGTCGGACCAATCTTCGACGAGCGATCTCGTCTCGGGATAGCGACCGAAGAACTCCTCGCGCACGTACTTGCCATCTCGCGACTTAAACGTCTGATAATCGCCGTCAACGCACTCGTTCATGAGCTGCACGAGGCGTCCGCTCTTGTCGGCCGCAAGCAGCGGATCCCAGCGGCTTCCCCAGATGACCTTGATGACGTTCCAACCGGCGCCCTTGAAGACGCCCTCGAGCTCTTGAATGATCTTGCCGTTCCCGCGCACGGGACCGTCCAGTCGCTGGAGATTGCAGTTGACGACCCATATGAGGTCGTCGAGCTTTTCGCGCCCGGCGAGGGAGATCGCGCCGAGCGATTCGGGCTCATCCATTTCACCGTCGCCGACGAACGCCCAAACCTTTCGTCCCGTCGCGTCGAGCAGACCGCGATCGTGAAGGTACCGCATGAAGCGCGCCTGATAGATCGACATGATCGGGCCCAGCCCCATCGAGACCGTGGGGAACTGCCAGAAGTCCGGCATCAGCCAGGGATGCGGATACGACGAGAGGCCGTGCCCGTCAACCTCTTGACGAAAACGCTCGAGTTGCTCTTCGGTGACGCGACCCTCGAGAAAAGCGCGCGCGTAAACCCCTGGCGACGAGTGCCCTTGGAAGAAGACGAGGTCGCCGCCGAATCCATCTCTGGGCGCGCGGAAGAAGTGGTTGAAACCGACATCGTAGAGCGTCGCGGCCGATGCAAAGCTCGCCACATGGCCGCCGAGCTCGGAACTGATCTTGTTTGCGCGAACGACCATGGCCAAAGCGTTCCAGCGAACGTAATGGCGCAGACGCGCTTCGAGTTCGCGGTCCCCGGGCATCGGTGGCTGTCGGTCGGCCGGGATCGTATTGACGTACGGTGTTGCGAGCCCGAGCGAGACGTGGGCGCCGCTGCTCTGCGCCTCGTCGACGAGCTGCGCGATCAGCTGGCGCGCACGCTCGTGACCCTCCAGGGTAAGCACGCCGCGCATCGCGTCGAGCCATTCGCGCGTTTCTTGAGGATCGGGATCAACGCCGAACGTCGTCATCGTCTGCGCTCCATTCACCGCGCCGAACCAATCCCTTTTGGCGGATCGGTCCAATAACGAGCCTGGTCGCCGCCAAAAAGCGTTGCAGCTTGGGCCGCCAGCGTTTAGATTAGTGTTGCCTGCGCCCGGGAGGTGGTCATGTCGACTTGCAAGTTTTTCAGATGCTTGGCCGGCGGAGTGCTGGCAACGGTCTGCGTTGCGTGTTCGTCATCGGTCGGACACGTCGTGCCGGCAAGCGGAACTGCGGCGTCGCCGGCTATCGGCCGGGAAGTGGCGCCGATATTCGACCGGCCCAAAGTCGCGACGGAGCACCTGTACGTCATCGTCAGCACGTCGACAAAGTTCGTCGCCGAGTATCCCATTCAAAGCGGCATCCCCCAGACCAAGCCCGATCGCGTCGTCCGGGGCTTCTTTGCTCCCAACGCGCTTACCGTGGACGGTGCTGGGCGGCTCTACGTCTTGGACGTAAAGAGCGTTAAGGTATTCGCACCCGGCGCGACCGGACACGTGCAGCCAATCCGAGAGATTGACGTGCCGAGCTTTCTCAATTTCGACACGCTCGCCGTGGATGCTCACGGCTACCTCTACGTGGGAGAGTCCGAGCACGTTGTCGTCTACAGCCCCAACGCGCACGGGCATGCGAAGCCCGTCGCCGTGCTCAAGCCCGCCGGCTATCCCGCCGGCCTCGGCATCTACATGGGCGGCGATCTCTATGCGCTCGGCAACACGCAGCACTACGGTCGTCACCGCGTTTTTCGGACCCACGTCACGGTCTACACCGCAGCGCCGACTCCAAAGCGCATCCGAGGCTTCTGCACCCGCGAGCTTTTTAAACACGGGATCGATTACGGCATCGCGCTCGATGGCCTTGGCCGCCTGTTCACGACGCACACGGAGTTCATTAACAGCTTGCCGGTCGGCGAGATCGACGTCTTCGACGCCACGGCGAAGGGATGTCCGGTCAGTAAGATAGCTAAGATCACGACCTCGAATCCACGATTGCTCGAACCGGTCTATCTCGCGGTTAGGACTCCCTATGTTTACGTCGCGGACGTGCAACAGGGAAACGGCGGCGTCGTGTTCACGCTGCGCAGCGCCGGAGTACGGCAAACGCCGGTGGCGACGCTATCGATCTCGAACGGTCGGCCGCACGGTCTGTACGGCATGGCACTCGGTCCCTAGCCTTCTGTGCATGAAGTCGGCTCCGCACGTATAAGAGTATTCGCAGCGGGAGCTCGCGTTGGCGGGCTGAGAGGGCGACGGCAAAGCGCCGACCGCAAGTGACCTGATCCGGGTAATGCCGGCGTAGGGAGGTTGTCATGAAGATTTACGTGGAGGGCTCCGACCCTTCGATACGCGTACCTCGGCGCGCGATCGCGCTGACGGACGGCACCGTTCACACCCTTTACGACACGAGCGGTCCGTACGGCGACGACGCATGCACGATCGACATCCGGCGCGGCTTGGCGCCGGTGCGCGGTTCGTGGATTGCCGCGCGGAACGATACCGCGCAGCTGGAGTGGCCGACGTCGATCTATCGGCGGGGCCGGGACGTGATGAGCGAGCTCGACGGCCTGCGGTTTCCAGCGTCACGCAGGCCCCGGCGCGCGCGACCGGACGCGAACGTGACGCAGATGCACTACGCTCGACGTGGCGAGATAACGCGTGAGATGGAGTTCGTCGCTCTGCGCGAAGGGGTCGAGCCGGAGTTCGTTCGCAGCGAGCTCGCGTGTGGTCGCGCGATCCTGCCGTCGAACGTCAATCACCCCGAAAGCGAGCCGATGATCATCGGTCGTAAATTCCTGGTGAAGATCAACGCCAACATCGGCAACTCGGCGGTGAGCTCGTCGATTGACGAAGAGGTCGAGAAGATGACGTGGGCGACGCGCTGGGGCGCCGACACCGTAATGGATCTCTCCACCGGCAAGAACATTCATGAAACGCGCGAGTGGATTCTGCGTAACTCACCGGTGCCGATCGGGACGGTTCCGATCTATCAAGCACTCGAGAAAGTCGACGGCAAAGCCGAAGAGCTTACGTGGGAGCTTTTTGCCGACACACTCATCGAACAGGCCGAACAGGGGGTCGACTATTTCACGATCCACGCAGGAGTGCTGCTGCGATACGTGCCGCTTACCGCCAATAGAGTCACCGGCATCGTCTCGCGCGGCGGCTCAATTTTAGCGAAATGGTGCCTCGCGCATCACCGCGAGAACTTTCTCTACGAGCACTTCGAAGATATTTGCGAGATAATGAAAGCGTACGACGTCGCCTTCTCGCTCGGAGACGGCTTACGTCCAGGCTGCACCGCCGACGCAAACGACGCGGCGCAGTTTGCCGAGCTTCAGACACTCGGCGAGCTCACCGACGTCGCGTGGAAGCACGACGTCCAGGTGATGATCGAAGGGCCCGGTCACGTGCCGATGCACATGATCGAGGAGAACGTCCGCAAACAACTCGAGGTCTGCAAAGAGGCGCCGTTTTACACCCTCGGTCCGCTGGTGACCGACGTTGCTCCCGGCTACGATCACATTACAAGCGCCATCGGCGCGGCAATGATCGGCTGGTTCGGCACGGCGATGCTCTGCTACGTTACGCCCAAAGAGCATCTTGGGCTGCCGAACAAAAAAGACGTCAAAGACGGCGTCATTGCCTACAAGATCGCCGCACACGCCGCGGATCTCGCCAAAGGGCACGCAGGCGCGGCTCATTGGGACGACGTCCTATCGAAGGCCCGCTTCGAGTTCCGCTGGGAAGATCAGTTCAATCTTTCGCTCGATCCCGAAACGGCGCGCGACTTTCATGACGAGACGCTGCCCGCGCCCGGTGCCAAGATCGCGCATTTCTGCTCGATGTGCGGTCCGCACTTCTGCTCGATGAAGATCACGCAGGAGGTTCGCGAGTATGCCGAACGCGGGATGGCTGAAAAATCGCGCGAGTTTCTGGATCAGGGCGCCGAGGTCTACGTTCCGGTCGCTCGCTAAGCGAGATCTTCACGCATGAAGCCGTGTGCGGTGCTCTTCGACCGCGACGAAACAATCGTGGTCGACGTGCCGTTCAACGGCGATCCCGACCGCATCGAACCGGCGCCTGACGGCCGGGCATTGCTCGACCGGTTACGCGCCGCGGGCTTGCGGGTCGCGGTCGTGAGCAATCAGAGCGGTGTCGGGCGCGGGTTCATCACCGCGCAGGACGTGGATGCAGTCAATCGCCGAATCGACGAGTTGCTCGGCCCGTTCGCAGGGTTCTTCGTCTGCCCGCATGCGGTCGAAGACGCGTGCGAGTGCCGCAAGCCCAAGCCGAAGCTTATTCTCGACGCCGCGCGGGCGCTCGGCGTGGAGCCGGCCTGCTGCGTCGTCGTCGGCGATCGCGAGAGTGACGTCGAGGCCGCGCGTAATGCCGGCGCGATTCCGTTAAAAATCGATGGTCCGAGTGGTTTGGCTGCGGCCGTCGATCGCATACTGCGCTGGAGCGACGAGTCGCTCGAAGCGTGACGAGCGAAAGTTACTGAGGGGTGGCGTCGAGCCAGTAGTCGACGTCCAACCCGTGTGCGGGGAGACCGGCGTAGGCATTCGCCGGCACGTGGACGCTCTTGGCGAGATGCTCCCACGTTTGGAGCACGCGCACGACGTAGGTCTGAGTTTCGTCGTACGGCGGAATGCCGCCGTATTCGCGGACTGCCCTCGGCCCGGCATTATAGGCCGCGAAGACGAGGGTATAGTGCTTTGAACCGAAGCGCTGCACGAGTCCTCGTAGGTAACGCGCGGCTCCGTAGAGGTTCTCCTTTGGATCACGCGGGTTGACTCCGAGCAGCGCCGCCGTACCCGGCATCAACTGCCCCAGACCGATCGCTCCCGCCGACGAAACGGCGTGCGTGTGCCAGGCGGATTCTACCGTTACGATTGCAACGAGCATGTTTGCGTCGATGCGCCAACGTTCGGCATTGACGAGCACGCGCCGCGCGAGATCCCGGCTCTGCCATCGTGGCATCTGCGGATTGATATGGCGAAGGACTGTCGAGTACACGGCGATCGCGGCCGGCGTGGCCGGGACAGCACGATGATAAGCAAGCACCGGCGCGGCCGTAGAGATGAGCGAGATCAAGGCAAAAGCGGTTCCCGCCAGGAGGCTGGCGATCGTCTTGCGCATATGGGGCCGGTGGATTCGCGCCTTGCTTCAGACCGGCCTTCCGGGGCGAGAGGGTCCCATCGCTCGCGATATCACACGCGAGCGCTTGCGATCGTTCTCGTGGTGTTGGCGGCAATTTGCGGCATCATCGCGTGGTCGCAATGGTACGCCATCCACGTCAACGTCCCAATGTATCAGGCAAAGCACGCAAGTACTGCATCTCACTAACACGATGCTTTGAGATTCTTTTGAGCGAGGTCACGCAGGAGTGGCGCGGCGCCCACCGCTAGACGCTAGCACCGTTCCATGTAATCGAGGAGGTTCGTAGAGTTGGTCGCCCACGCGTTGCTCTTGGTATTACTCGCAGCGACCGGTTCGCCGGCATCACCGATGCCGCCGTCACCGTTGCCGCCGAAGGCCGTAACCACTCCATCGCCCTCTCCGTCGCCGAGCCCCGGTCCGCCGTTTGCAAATATGCAGTGGCGCGAAATCGGACCGGCGGCGGGCGGCGGACGCATCGCGTCGGTCGCCGGTTCCACGAGTGATCCAAACCTCTACTACGTCGGCGGCGCAGGCGGTGGAGTCTGGCGATCGCGCAACGGCGCCCAGACTTGGGATCCCGTCTTCGATAAGGAGTCGGTGGCGGCGATCGGCGCCGTCACGATCGATCCCACCGATAACAAAACGGTCTGGGTCGGGACCGGCGAGTCGAATCCCCGGCAAGACGTCAGCTACGGTGACGGCGTCTATCGGAGCACCGACGGCGGCGATACGTGGACGAACGTCGGGCTGAAGGGCACGCGCTACATCTCCCGCATTCTCGTCGATCCTCGTAACCACAATCACGTGATCGTCGGCGCGCTCGGCGATGCTTTCGCGGACAGCACGCAGCGCGGCGTCTACGTTACCGACGACGGCGGCAAAACGTGGAAGCAAACGCTCTACGTCGGGCCGGAAAGCGGCGCATCGGATCTCGCGATGGACGCGCAGAACCCCAGCGTCGTTTACGCAGGCATCTGGCAGTTCCAGCGCAGACCGTGGACCTTCGTCAGCGGCGGCTCGGAAGACGGACTCTACCGATCGACCGACGGCGGCGCGACGTGGACGAGGCTCCAGGGTCACGGACTTCCGGCGTCGCCGATGGGACGCATCGGCTTGGCGGTCGCGCCCAGCGACGGCAATCGCGTTTACGCCGTGATCGAATCGAAAGAGGGGGTGCTCTGGCGCTCCGACGATGGGGGCGCCAGTTGGCAGATGGTCAGCAACGATTCCCTTGTCGACGCGCGCCCATTCTACTTTTCGCACGTCGAGGTCGATCCGAAGAATCCCAATAAGGTCTACGCGCTCTCCTTTCAAGTCATGCTCAGCACGAACGGCGGCAAGACCTTTAAATCGACCGCCGACGGCGTCCACTCCGATTTTCACGCGATCTGGATCGCGCGCAACGATCCCAGCCGCATCATGTTGGGGCAGGACGGCGGGTACGTGCTCACGCTCGACGGCGGCGATAACTGGTTCTTTTCAGCAAATCTTCCGATTGCGCAGATCTACCGCGTCGGACTCGGCACCGACAATCCGTACAGCGTCTGTGTCGGCCTGCAAGACAACAATGGCTGGTGCGGGCCGTCGAATTCGCTCGATCCCTCGGGCATCCAAAACAAGAACTGGATCGTCACCGCGGGGGGAGACGGTCAATGGGGAATCCCGGAACCCGACGATCCGGATTGGATCTGGTCCGATTCTCAGAACGGCGCGCTGACCATTTACAACCGTGTCACGCAAGATCAGTGGGCGGCGCAGCCGTACCTGCCGACGGGTGCGGAGTCGTGGCAAATCGCTAAGAGCAAGTATCGCTTCCATTGGGAGTCGCCGATCGCGTTCGCGCCGTGGCGCACCTCTGCTGGAAAAGTAATCGGATGGTTCGGGGGCAACGTCGTCTTTCAAACGACCGATCGTGGCCGATCCTGGACGGTCATCAGCCCCGACCTGACGCGCAATATAAAGGCGCATCAGATTGCAGCCGGCGGCCCAATCACCAACGACGTCTCGGGCGCGGAGTACAGCGACACCATTCTCGACATCGAAGGCTCGCCGCGCGCCCGCGGCGAGATCTGGGTCGGAACTGACGACGGCCTCGTGCAGCTCACGCGCGACGGCGGCAGGCATTGGACGAACGTCACGCCGCCGGGCGCGCCGCAGTTTGGACGCGTTGAAACGGTCGCGCCTTCGCCGTTAATCGACGGAACCGCATATGCGGTGAGCGACGCGCACTATGTGGGCGACAACGCGCCCTACGCGTACGTGACGCACGACTTCGGCCGGCATTGGACGAAGATCGTCAACGGTCTGGCGGCCGACCAATGGGCCCGCACCATCCGTCCGGACATCCGAGACAGCAACCTGCTCTATCTCGGAAGCGAAGAGGGAATCTGGATCTCGTTCGACGGTGGCGTAAGCTGGCAGTCTTTCCAAAACGATCTGCCGCCGGCATCGGTACGCGACATTCGCATGCAGCCGCAGTACGACGATCTCGTCGTCGCGACCCATGGTCGCTCGGCGTATATCATGGACGACGTGCGACCGGTGCAGGAGCTACAGCAGGCGATCGCGCGCGGCACGTGGCTCTTTACTCCGCGCGTCGGCTACGAGTGGACCCTTCATCCCAACGACGAAGGCACGTACACGAACTACGCGGCCAATAATCCGCCTTACGGAGTCATGATTACGTTCTTCCAAAAGGAGCCTCAGAAGAACGCTCCGGTGGTCGATATTCTCGACGATCGCGGACGCGTGATCCGCAGCGTTTCGGGGACGCATAAAGTAGACGGCAAAGACCAACCGTACGTTGCGAACAAAGCCGGTTTGAATCGCTACACGTGGGATTTCAACGTGAACGGCCCGGTAAAGTGGAATGGCGGAAACGACTTCTCCAAAGGCCCGGACACGGGGCCTGGCGTCGTCCCCGGAAGTTATTCCGTACGCATGACGCTCGGAAGCCATACCTACGTGCAGAGCTTCCGCGTCAACCCCGATCCTCGCTCGCGTTTTACCCAAGCCGAGTATCAGCGAAGCTTTGACGAGGCGATGCGTCAGATGGCGCATTTGTCGCAAGTCGATACGATGCTCAACACTCTTGACGACCTCAAGAAGGCGCTCGACCAGGCGATTGCATCGGCGAAAAAGGCGAACAACGTTGGGTTGACTGCAAAACTGCAAGAGGCGTCGGCAGCGCGACAGACGCTCTTCGATTCGCTGGCGACGAACATTCGGGGTGAAGGCACGGAAGACGAGACGAAATTGCACGAGGACGTGCTCGGCGCATTTCAAATCGCGCAGGGACTCGTGACCCCGCCGGTTGCGAACCTTCTGTCGCGCGTCGACGCACAGTATCGCGCAGGCGTCGCGCGGTACGATGCGTTCGTGAGCGGCGTCCTACCGGGCGTCAATGCGGCGCTGCAGCAAGCCGGCATGAAGAGCCTTCCGGCCGTCAAATCCTTAAGCGCGACATGATACTCGCTCCCACGGTACTCGTCGCGGCCGCGGCGTATGCGAACCTGTCGTGGCGGTCGATCGGACCTGCGATTGCCGGCGGCCGGGTGGCAGCGGTGGCCGGGACGCCGCAAGACGATCAGCTCTACTATCTTGGATCGGCCGGCGGCGGCGTCTGGAAGTCGAGCAATGGCGGCGCGACGTGGGAGCCCGTATTTGACAAAGAACCGGTCGCCGCAGTCGGTGCGGTCGCCGTCGATCCAAAAGACGAGCGAGTCGTTTGGGCCGGCACCGGTGAGGCGAATCCCCGCAATGACGTCAGCTACGGGAACGGACTCTACAAGTCCACGGACGGCGCCAAGACGTGGACGCGCGTCGGGCTCGCCGGGGTTTGGAGCATCTCGCGGATTGCCATCGATGCTCGCAATCCGCAGCACGTGGTCGTCGGCGCCTTCGGCGATCCGTTCCGCGATTCGGTCGATCGCGGCGTCTACGTTACGTTCGACGGAGGAAGAACGTGGAAAAAATCACTCTACCTCACGCCGTCGAGCGGGGCGAGCGACGTTGCGATGGATCCCACCGATCCCAACGTCGTCTACGCGGGAATGTGGCACTTTCGCCGCGTGCCCTGGACTTTTACGAGCGGCGGTTCGGACGGTGGCCTTTACAAGTCTCTTGACGGCGGGCGCACCTGGAGAAAGCTCACCGGCAACGGGTTGCCGGCCGGTTATACGGGCAGAATCGGATTGGCCATCGCAGCCAGCCGGCCCAATCGAGTCTTCGCGTTGATCGAGGCGAAGGGCGGCATCCTCTGGCGCTCCGACGATAGCGGAGCGCATTGGACGATGGTGAGCAGCGACACGCTCGTCGATCAGCGTCCCTTTTACTTCACGCACATCGCGGTCGACCCGCGTAATCCCAATCACGTTTATGCCGTTTCGGAGATGCTTTCCGAGAGCAAAGACGGAGGGCGAAAGTTTAGCGAGATCGCAAAAGGCGTGCACGTCGATTACCATGCCATCTGGATCGATCCGACGAATCCAAAACGGATCATCGTGGGCGAAGATGGCGGCTATGCGCTCACGACCGACCTCACGCATTGGTCCTTCTCGCGGAATCTAACGATCGGCCAAATCTATCACGTCGGCCTCTCCGACGAGAATCCTTATCGCGTTTGCACCGCTTTTCAAGACAACGGGGGCTTCTGCGGACCCGAAAACTCGCTCGATAGCGAAGGGATTCTCGATCGGCATTGGATCGACGTCGTCGGCGGCGACGGCGTCTGGAGCGTTCCCGATCCGATCGATCCCCGCTACGTCTGGAGCGATTTGGAAGACGGCGCGCTCACCATCTTCGACCGCGTAACGGAAGTCAGCCGTTTCATTCGTCCCTACGATGCTTTTCCGGGGAGTTTCCTAGGACCGTTCGATTTAAGCACGGTCCCGTATCGCTTCAATTGGGATTCTCCAATCGCGTTTGCCCCGTGGAACGGGCATGTTGGCTGGTTTGGCGCCAACGTCGTCTTCCAAACAACCGACCGTGGCGAGACGTGGAGCGCGATCAGCCCCGACCTTACGCGCAACGTCAAGTCGCATCAGCTACCCTCGGGCGGTCCGCTGGCGAAGGACGTGTCGGGCGCCGAGTATTCCGACACCATCCTCGACATCGAGGGGTCTTCAATCGACCGCGGCGAGATTTGGGTCGGTACGGATGACGGGCTCGTGCAGATGACGCGGGATGCGTCGGCAGGCTGGCGCAATGTGACGCCGCCCGGCACTCCGGAGTACGCGCGAATCGAAACGGCGGCCCCGTCGCCGCTGATTCCCGGAACGGCGTACGTTGTGGCCGACAACCACCGTCTCGGGGATTATGCGCCGTACCTTTACGTCACACACGATTATGGGGCGAGTTGGGCTCCCATCATAAACGGCCTTCCCGCCAATCAGTACGTGCGCACGATTCGTCCGGATCTTCACAATCCGTATCTGCTCTATGCGGGAACGGAGAGCGGCATGTGGATCTCCTTCGACTCGGGCGCCCATTGGCAGGACTTCCGCCTGAATCTTCCGGCCGTTTCGGTGCGCGACATTCGCATCCAAGCGCAGTTCAACGATCTGGTTTTGGCAACCCACGGTCGCGACGTGTGGATTCTCGATAACCTCGGCTCGATCGAGCAGCTCGGCAACGCTCAGCGGAACGGCGTGATGCTGTTCGCACCGCGCACCGCATACGAGTATCACTACCATTCCAACGATCTGGGCATCTACACGCGCTTTGCCGGCGAGAACCCGCCAAAGGGCGCGATCCTCGATTTCTATCAGAGCTTGCCGCAGAAGGTCGCGCCGACGCTGCAGATTCTCGACGCAGGCGGCCGCGTGATCCGGACCGTTAAGGGTTCGCATAAGGTCAAGGGCAAAGACGAGCCCTACGTTTCGAACAAGGCCGGAATCAATCGCTACGTTTGGGACTTCACGCAAGACGCGCCGACGAAGTGGTACGGCGCGGCCAAAGAAGAGTACCAGGGACCCAAGACCGGCCCGGTCGTCGTTCCGGGCACCTACGGCGTCCGGCTCATGCTCGGCGGTACGACGCTGCAACAGAGTCTTCTCGTGCGGCCCGACCCGCGCGACGAATGGACGCCGGCGCAATATCAAGCCGCCTACGCGTACGCCGTTAAGTATTCGGTCGTCTACGGCAAGATCGACGAAACGCTTAATAACCTCGATGCCATCAAGAAGTCGTTGGCGATGGCCGCCGGCGCAGCAAAGAACAACGCGCCGGTCGAACTCCAAATCGCCGATGCTCAGCGGCGATGGGAGCCGGTCTTCGCGGCGCTCACCGCCGATTATAAGAACGACGAAGACTCTATTCAGCGCGCCGGTTCGTTGCGTGAGTCCGTTCCTCGCACCACGGGATTGGGTGGTCCCCAACTGGCGCCGACTGCAGCGCAGCTCGATTATGCGAAGCGCTTTGACGCAGCCTATGCCGCCGCAATGGCCGGCTACAACGGCTATGTGAACTCGCTGGGGCCGCTGCAAGCGGCGCTGAAGAGAGCCGGCGTCAAGCCGCTCGACGGAACGAACGCCGTATCGCCCTGAGCCTCACTCATAGTCGGGCGCAAAGTAGTCGTCGCGGAATTGGTGCATGAAGAATTTGGGGGATACTTTGCCGCGACCTTCACGAACCGACGTGGTCTCTGCGAGAAGTCGAAACAATCGAGTGCCGGTGAGTTCGCGCGTTTGTCGGCCGCGGCGAGTTGACTGAGACCGAAGAGGTCTTCGGCAAAGCGCAGCACGCTCGCCGTCTCATACTGCACGTGCGAAACGTAATCGTGTTTGGCGTACGGCGAGATCACGAGCAACGGAACGCGGAAGCCTAAGCTATCGCGGTCCTCGTACGGCGGCGGGACGTGATCGTAGAGACCGCCCCAGTCGTCCCACTGTACGAAGATGGCCGTCGAGTCCCAAAACTTGCTCTTACCGACCGTATTAACCAGCGCCGAGACCCACGAAGGGCCGTAGCCGCCGGGGCAGTTGACGTGGTCGGAGTCGTCGCAGACCGGGGTGATCCACGTAAAGTTGGCGAGTTTGCCGGCGCGCACGTCGGTGATGAACTTCCAGTTCGGCGAGATGACCTTCTTCCAATCGGGACCATACCGGATGTGCTTAACGGCCATGTAGCCCGACCACTCCGCCCCGGCATCGCTCGAGGCGCTGCCGTACGTGCTTGCGTAGAAGCGCCACGAGAGCTTCGCTTTGTCGAGCTCGTCGCCAAGCGTCTGATAATCGTAACAGGGTTTGATGCTTGGACCGTTCGGGTTGCGGTCTTTCGTAATGGTGGTAACGGTATCGTACGATCCTCCGCCACATCCCCATAACCCGGTCGGCAGGTCGACGCTCCAATCCGCTTGCGCGGCGATGATGTACTGATGGGCAACGTAGCTCTCGTCGAGCTGAGACTGGAACATTCTGTCCGCCACAACCCCCTCGTGCGCCATGTCGAAGTAAGGCTCCGATTCATCGTGCGGCACGTAGACGTATTCGGGATTTGGCGGCCCAAAAAAGGTTTCTTCGTTATCGAACCCATTCATTCGGCAATCCGTTCCGGGGAGTTTTCCTTTTCCGTTGCACGCAGCGAACATCGCTCGTGCGGAGTGGTCGATCACGTACGCTCGCCCGAGGCTAAAGGGCACTAACTTGATCGTTTTGCCACGGGAATTTTTGCCGCTGGAAACGGTGTCGGCGCCGGGATAGCCCTGGAACATATTGTCGAAGCTGCGGTTCTCTTGCACGATATAGACGACGTGCGCGATCTTGCCGGCTCCGGTAGAGTTGAGCGCTTGCAGTCCATTGCGCATATATGGCAAGGACGATTGCGAACAACCCGCGATCGAATATGCGAAGGTTCCCAACAGCATAATTTGTCGAGCCGGATCGCTTTTCATCGGACCGCATTATTCCCAGGGGCAGGCGGCCCTCCTCCTGGTTAAACGCTTGCGAACATGCGCTTCAGAAACGACTCGTGCCGGTACGACGAGCTTTTCCCGAAATGGACGATCGCCATGTCGAGAGAGGGGACGAGATAAAGCGCTTGCCCTGCCGACCCGCTCGCGTAGAAGAGGTCAGTGGGCGCGCCGCGTACGCCCAACCACCACCCCAGACCGTACCGAGCGCTTGTCCGAGGCTTCGAAGCACGGCTGCAGCGCGCCGCGGTTGCGCAGAACGAAACGGCCGTACGCGAGCCACGCGGCCGCGCGCAGCGATGCACCGGTCGGCAACGGCCGTGTCCCGTCGCTCAGCTTTCGCCAAGCGGCGATGTCCACGCCCGCCGGTTCCAAGATACGTTCGCGCAAATAATCGTGCGGAGTAAGGTTTCGAGCAGCGAGCTTGCGTGCGAAGACGGCGCCGAAAACCTGCAATGGGATGCCGCCATACACAAAACGCGTCCCCGGCTCGTCGCGAAGCGGCGTCGCCAAAGCGCGATCGTAGGTTGGAACGCTCGCGCCCAAGCCGCCGAAGCCGAAGCCCGCCGTGAGCGAGAGTAGCATCCGAATGGTAACGCGACGTTTCCATGGGTCGTGGCGCCATGAATCGATCGTCTCGGCGACGGTCTCGTCGAGCGCGAGCAACCCATCTGCGCAGGCGTAGAGTGCGGTGACGCCCCAAAAGCTTTTCGTCCCGCTGTAAATCGGGTGCGGAGTTTCTCCGCTAAAACTGTTGCCGTATTCTTGCGCGAGCAACTCGTCGCCGCGTGTCACCACCAGCGCGTGCAAGCCGTGGGACCGCGCGTAGTCGAGCGCAGCCGGCCAAACGGGCGCGAGCTCCATTGGAGGAGCGTTCCTCTGCGGTTTGCAAAAGCGCCTGCATGCGGGCGTACGTTCTTCTCGTTGCATCGATTGCGGCGCTGGGCGGATTGCTCTTCGGATACGACACGGGCGTCATTTCAGGCGCGATCCTTTTCATCACGAAAGATTTCGCCCTCCCCACACGGCTGCAGGCAATTACGATCAGCGTCGTACTCATCGGCTGTATGGCTGGCTCGGTCGTCGCGGGCGGCGCTGCGGATCGAATCGGCCGACGGGCGACGCTGCTCGCTGCCGGCGTGACTTTTTTTGCCGGCGCGATCGTTTCGGCCTTGACTCCGAATGAAGCGATTCTGCTCGCCGGCCGCTTTATCGTCGGCATTGGAATCGGGTTCAGCTCCGTGGTAGCGCCTCTCTACATCTCAGAAGTCGCGCCGGCGTCGTCGCGCGGCGCGCTCGTTTCACTTTATCAATTTGCGATCACCATCGGGATTCTCGCGGCCTATCTCATCGATTACGCCCTGGCCGCCGGCGCCCAGTGGCGCTGGATGTTGGGATTGGCGGTCGTGCCGTCGTTGATCCTAATCGGCGGAATGCTCGCGATGCCGGAGAGTCCGCGCTATCTTTTCAAAATCGCCCTCCGTGTCCGCGCGCGCGACGTGCTGCAACGCATCTACGCCGATGCCGGCGCGAGCGCGCGCGAGGAGCAATCGATTCTCGAAAGCTTGCGCGTAAAGAGCGCGGGTTTTGAGGCGTTCAAGCAGCCGGCAATCGGTCTTGCGCTCTTCATCGGCATCTCACTGGCCGTCTTGCAGCAGATTACCGGCATCAATACCGTCATCTACTACGGGCCGCAGATATTCCAAATGGCCGGCATTGCCTCGGCATCCGCCTCGATCTTTGCTCAAACCTTGGTCGGCGCAGTCAATTGCGGCATGACGCTGATCGCGATCTTTTTCGTCGATCGTGTCGGGCGCAAGCCGCTGCTGTACGCCGGTCTGAGCGGCATGTTCGTGGCTCTCGCGGTCTTGGCGTATTCCTTCGCACGGCCGCATCTTTCGGGATCGCTCGGCACCATCGCGCTCGCGAGCATGATGGTCTACGTCGGCTGCTTTGCCTTCAGCTTCGGGCCGATACTCTGGCTCTTACTCTCGGAGATTTTTCCGCTGCCGGTACGGGGCCTTGGAATGTCGCTCTCTACGCTCGCCAACTGGGTCGGAAACTTTTTGGTTTCGCAGTTCTTTTTAACCATGGTCGAACGCTTGGGGCGCCCGGCGACCTTTGGGATCTACGCGTTGCTCTGCATCGTGACCCTACTCTTCGTGCGCTCTATGGTTCCCGAGACGAAGCGCGAGTTGCTCGAAGAAATTCGCGTACGGCGGTAGGCATTGTCCGAACTCAGCGTCGTCATCCCGGTCTACAATAACTGGTGGCTGACGGCGCGCTGTCTGCGCGAACTCGACCGCTTGCGCGACGGACATTCCCTTTCTTTCGAAACGATCGTCGTCGATAACGCTTCCAGCGACGAAACGCCGGAGGCCATCGCCGGCTTCCCATGGGTCCGATACCTGCGCCACGACGTCAATCGCAATTTCGCCGGTGCCTGCAATGCCGGCGCGCGCATCGCGGAGTCGCCCGTGACGCTGCTGCTCAACAACGACGCATATCCGGTCGGCGATGCGCTCACGCCGCTCGTACGAGTTTTCGATCGACCGGAAATCGCGATTGCCGGGGGAGCCCTCTTTTTTGAAGACGGTGTGACCCAAGCGGCCGGACTCGCCGTGCTGGCCAACGCCCACTGGCACTACTTCTGCCGCAATATGCCCTCCAGGCTCGATGCAGTCAATCGCTCGCGCGATGCTCTCGGCGTCTCCGGCGCCGCGATGGCGGTGCGCACCGAGTGGTTCGTCGAGAGCGGTGGCTTTGACGAATCGTTCGTCAACGGCTTCGAAGACGTCGATCTGTGCCTGCGTGCGAGCGAGCAAGGTCGCACGATCGCGTACGTGGCCGACGCGCGCTTCATTCACTACGAGGCTGCTTCCGCCGGGCGGTTCGATCGTGAAGCGGAGAACGAACGGCGCTTTTACCGGCGCTGGTCGGCATGTTTGGCATCGTTGCCGCGCACGGCGCGAGGCGAGGTCGGCGCAATCGCGGTGAAGACCTCTCCCTCGGAGAGCGCGCTCATCGCGGCGGCGCGAAACGATCTCGAGGATGCACTGCGCGGGTTCGGACACCCGGTCGTGCATGGTCGCATCGCTCCTTGGCTGCGGTTAGACCGGCGCTTTGCGCGCGCGGCAACGCTCGCATGGTTCGCGGACGAAACCGCACCGCCGGGGATTGCGATCGCTCCGAGCGCCGACTCTCGGGCGATGATTCGCACCAATGGGGCCATCGCGCTCGAGGTTCCTTGGCTCCCTTGCGTCGCCGTGCAGCGAGTCGAGCGTCTGGGACTGCGACGCTCCGACGAACGCTCATGTACGCTCGTGGCAATCGCGGGCGGCGACGACGCAGGCGCCGCCGAGGTCGCCGCTTTCGGCAATCGCACGCTACGCATTACGCCGCATACGTTGCTCGACGGCGGCAGAGATGAGGTCGCATGCGTCGTGCATCTCGGTCTCACCGACGAGAGCGCGTTCGGCAACGTGTTGTTGGCCTACGCGGGGATTCCGGCGATCGTGCTTGAGACCAACGAGCTGCGCGCGCTCTTCGCCGCCGACGTTGCTCTCGTCGCTCGACGCGACGCGCTCGGTGCATCGCTAGCGAGCTTCATCGCCGATCCGAGCCTTCGCGCTCGTTATGGAGTTCTGGCGGCGGCCGACGCGCGCCGGAGGTTCTCGCCACGTCGAAGCGCGATTCGCGTGGTCGACTTGCTTTGCGCGGCGCGCTTTGGTTTAGAGCGGCCGGGGGTAGCGAGCAGTAACACGCCGCTGTCATGAGCTTTCCTGGGGAACACCATAGCCGCCGCCGCCTGGCGTTTGAATCGTCAGCACGTCGCCTGGCTCGAGCGGCAAACTTACCTTCGCTGGGAGCGGCCTTTGCGCGCCGTGCCGAGTCAAAGAGTGATCTCCGCATGCGCCGGCAGCACCGCCCTGCGCCCCGGGTGGCTTACGTACGTGGCGATCGGCGAGCAGCGTCGCTCGCGCCGAACCTTCGACCAGCTCGATCGAACGAACCAAGCCATTCCCGCCGCGATGGCGTCCCGCGCCACCGGTGCCGCGCGCGATCTCGTAGCGCACCACGCGCAGCGGATACTCGCGTTCGATCGCTTCGATCGGCGTGTTCAGCGTATTGGTCATGTGGGCGTGAATCGCATCGATTCCATCGCTTGCCGGGCGTGCGCCCATTCCGCATCCGTTCGTTTCGTAGAACGACCAGGTTCGGCCGTCCGGACGCGTGCCCCCGAGCATGACGTTGCTCATCGTGCCGCCGCTGCACGCGGGCACACGTCGAGGGGCCGCTTGCGCCAGCGCTTGCAAGACGACGTCGGCGTTACGCATGCTGGTTTCAACGTTTCCGCCCGAGACGGGCGCGGGCCGCTGCGGATTGAGCAAGCACCCGAGAGGAGCACGGACCTCGACGGCGCGGAAGCAACCCTCGTTCATGGGGATCGTCGCATCGCTGACCGCCCGTAAGGCATAATGCACGCCGGAGAGCGTGACGCCGAAGACCGCGTTGAGCGGAAAGCCGACCTGTTCGGACGTTCCCGCGTAATCGACTCGAGCGGAGCCGTCGCGCAGCTCCAGCCTGAGCACGATGGCGATCCGCGGTTCGCCCTGCCGATCCTCGAGATAATCGACCGCTTTGAAGACGCCGTCGCCGAGACCGCGAAGCGCCGCGCGCATGCGAAGTTCGCTGTCATCCATTGCGCGCGCCACCGCCGCCTCGAGCGTTTCGAAGCCATAGCGATCGCAGAGCTCGCGCAGGCGCCGCTCACCCGTGTAATTACCGGCGATTTGCGCGCGCAGGTCGCCGCTGCGGGCCTCGGGCACGCGTGAGTTCGCGCGAAAAACCGCGACGATCTCATCGACGACTCGTTCCTCGCGGACTAAGCGAAGCGGCGGAACGACCAGTCCTTCGGCATAGAGATCGCCGGCTTCGGTGGGCATGGACCCCGGCGCCGAGCCCCCGACGTCGGAGTGATGCGCCTTGTTTGCGGCATATCCCACGAGCCGGCTCCGCTCGAAGATCGGCCGCACGAGGGTGACGTCGTTGAGATGTGTGCCGGTGAGGTAAGGGTCGTTCGCAACCCACATCTCACCTTCGCGCGCGCCGCCGTGCTCTCGCTCGACGACCTCAAGCATGCGCTGCAGTCCCCACGGCAGCGAGCCGAGATGAACCGGTATGTGTTCGGCCTGCGCGATCAACCGTCCGAATCGGTCGAAGAGCGCGCACGAGTGATCGAGCCGTTCTTTGATGTTCGCCGAGTAGGCGGCGTTGCGCACCGCGATCCCCATCTCTTCGGCCGCGTAAACCAACGCGCCCTTGATCACTTCGACCGTTATCGGATCGGTCACGCAGCTTTTGCCATTCTTTGCAGCACGAGCAGGTCGCCGTCGACGGCGAGCTCCCAGTCCCGCGCGATGTAAACGGTGCTGTCGTAGGCTTCGACGATTGCCGGACCGTCGACGCGCGCAGCCGGCGCCAGTCCCTCGCGCTCGAAGACCGACACGTCGATGAAAGCATCGTCCAGCCAGAGAGCACGTTTCTGCTCGTCTCCACGTTTGACGGAGCTTGGCGCCGGTTTCGTTCTCCATGAGTCGCGCTGAGCTTGTTGGGTGACGGGCGTCACGCTTCCATGCGCCGTTAGACGAGCATTGACCACCTCGACGATCTCGCCTGGAGCGTCGTAACCGTAGCGCGTACGATGCGCTTCGTGGAAACGGCGCTCGACCACGTTGCGGGAGCGATCGTAAGCGATCGTCAGCTCGAAACTCTGCCCGCGATAGCGCGCGTCGTACTCGCGCCGGAATGCGATCGTTGCCGGATGCGCGCCTTGCTCGAAGAGCGTGGCGCGCGCAAGCCGTTCGCTCGCGGCAAACGCTTCCTCTTCCGCTTCCGAATCGATCTCCTCGGTGCAACGCAGAATCGATCGGACGTCATTGACGCGAACTCCGGTAGCGAGCAGCCCAGCATGCGGAGAAGAGTCCCGGATGCGCGGGAACGACGACGCGCGCGATGCCGAGTTCGTCGGCGAGCGCACAAGCGTGGAGCGGACCGCTGCCTCCAAAAGCGACGAGCGTAAAATCGCGTGGATCGAGTCCGCGTTCGACCGTGACGATGCGCAGCACTTTGGCCATCATGCTGTCGACGAGCGTTACGATTCCGGCGGCGACCGATTCAACGCCCATGCCGAGAATGCGTGCCTGAGATTCGATCGCCGATCGTGCGCGCGAAGCGTCGATAGGGAAAGCGCCGCCGAGTAACTCTCTTGGATTGAGCCGGCCAAGCACGACGTTGGCGTCGGTGACGGTGGGTCGATCGGATTTTCCATAACATGCCGGGCCTGGGTCGGCGCCTGCGGAGAGCGGGCCCACTCGCAAGCACCCGGCCTCGTCGGTCCAGGCGATCGTGCCGCCGCCCGCGCTCACTTCGGCCAGATCTACGAACGGAAAACGAACCGGATAGCCGCTGCCCTTGACGGCGCGCCCGCTGTGAGTGACGCCCGCAGCTTCGAACTCGCGGGCGACCTGCGCGACGCCGTCGACAATCGCTCCCGCCTTCGCGGTCGTTCCACCCATATCAAATGAGAGAAGCCGCGGTGCCCCGATCGATTGCCCGAGAGCGGCCGACGCAATCGCGCCGCTCGCCGGGCCGCTTTCGATGAGCGCGGCCGGGCGCGGCGAGGATCTTCGGCCCCGACGCCATGCCGCCGTCGCTGCGCATGACGTAAAACGGCGCCCTGACGCCGTTGCGCCGAAGTTCACCCTCGAGCTGCTCGAGGTAACGTTCGACGATTGGCGCGAGCACCGCATTGACAACCGTGGTCGAACACCGTTCGTACTCACGATACTCCGGATCGACCTCCGAGGAGCACGTAACCCGTAGATCGGGAAGCGCCGCAGCGATAGCATCGGCAACGCGCCGCTCATGCGTGTCATTGGCGTATGAGTTCAGCAAACAGATCGCAACCGCGGCGACGCTTCGTTCGCGCAGTCGCTCGCAAACGCGTTCGACCGACTCAACGCCGAGCGGCACGAGGACTTTCCCGCGGTAATCGATGCGCTCGGTAACGGTTAAACGGTCCTCGCGCGAGACCAGAGGAGTAGGGCGCTCGATAAAGAGGTTATAAATTTCGCTGCGGTTTTGGCGCCCGATCTCGATGACGTCACGAAAGCCGTCCGTCGTCACAAGCGCGATGCGCGGAAGCTCGAGTCCGACTTGTCCGAGCAGCGCGTTCGTGGCAATCGTCGTGGAGTGCGCGATGAACTCCACCGCCGGCGGCGATCCATATCGATTCAAGAGCGCTGCAAGCGCGTCGATTACCGCGCGATGCGGTTCGTGCGGCGTGCTCGCGACCTTCTGCACGACGTGCTCCCCGCTCCACGACTCGACCGCAGCGAGATCGGTGAAGGTGCCGCCGACGTCAATGCCCACGCGCAAGCCGCGCCGTTCCATGGCGCAGGCTTCGACGCGCAGGCCGGCGTCCCGTACTAGACGCTAAAAAGTTACGCTATTGGTGCCGTTGGCAGGATTGCAGTTTGAGCCTTGGACCATTCGAATTCGAAAGTGCGCGGTGGTCGTCCCGGTGCCTGCATCGACCGAACGCGTCCAGGTGTAGCCGAACTGATACGACTGTCCGGGACGCAGCGGCGGAATTCCGCGGTCGGTGCGTTTCATCCGGTCGACGTAGACGTCGACGAACTGCAATGTGTTCGAGGACTCGGCCTGGCTGCCGAGATTCGTAACGGTGCCGATAAGGTGGTATTCGTTAGTTGATGCGTTGCTGGTGACGTTCTTTACGGTAATCGAAGTGATGGCCGGGTTTGGGCCGGCGCAGGTGGCGGCCGGTGCTCCGAGCGGCGTGAGCGCGAGTACAAACAGAATGATTGAAGCGCGAATCATTGAAAAAAGTTCCTCCGTAACAAAGACGTATTCGGTTCTACCCGCCCGCGGCTCCCTTAGATCCTCGAGCAACGAAACATTCGACGCGTTTCGGGCGTAGCACCGGCCATGAAGAGACTAGCCTGCGGCATGGCCCTACTCGTCGCTTTGGCGCCGCTAGGGTCGCCGGCTCAGAGTTCCCCGCGCGAGCAGATAGCGGCTTTGCAGGTGCAGACGCTTGACGATTTCTTGGCCCTCTCTCCCGAGACGGCAACGTTTCTAGGCGATTACACGCACGACGGCGATTGGAGCGATCCAACATCCGCCGGCATCGCCCGCTACAAGCAGCTCATCGCGACGCTGGAGCAGCGCCTCGATGCGATCGATCTGACGGGCGCGACGCTGCAAGATCGAAACGACGTCACGCTGCTGAGAGCATTCATCGTGCAGCTACGCCGCGATGTGGCCGATCAGGAAGCCGGAAAGGATGTATCTGGGCCGCCGCTGACCGTGCTCGGCGCTCTCTTCACGATGATTCTTCACAAGGACGAGCAAGATTCTTCAACGTGGTGGGATCATCTGATCTCGCGGCTCGAGAAAGCACCAGCCTTCATGACGGCCGCGAGGTCGTCGATTACTCACCCGGGACGCTTGCAGGCGCAGGTCGCGCTCAAGCAGCTCGCGATGGCGCCGGCGCTCTTTACTTTCATCCTGACGCCGATGGCTGCCGGCCTGCCCGCTGACCGAAAGACGCGCTTCGATAGAGCCCGCGACGCAACCGTAGCCGCGATAACGGCGTGGACAAAATGGATGAGCGACAACGCAGCGAGTTGGCCGATCAACTATGCAATGGGCACCGACGCCTACAACGCGATGCTCCGCAACGAGCTCCTTTTGCCCTACGACGCCGATCAGATTGCGGCGATCGGCCAAAAAACACTCGATGGTGCGATCGCGCAGGAGCGAGAAATTGCGGCCGAAGCGAAAGCCAGGGGCGTCGATCTCTCCAATCCGGCGCAAGCCGCCGCAAACGGCGGCGGCGCGACGCCCACGACGAAAGAGGCGCAGTTCGCGTTCTTTCAAGAGCAGCTCGACACGCTCCGCGCGTTCATTGCGAGCAAGCGCATCGTCACGATTCCGGCCTACGTGGGACGCATGAAGATCGTAGAGACGCCGCCGTTCTTGCAGCCGATTCTGCCGGGACCATCGATGAATCCGCCGCCGATACTCTCCAAACAGGTTGACGGGGTCTACTTCGTACCGCCCCCGAGCCCGCAGATGGCCAAGGCCGCGGCCAGCGGCGCAATCTTTGAGGATTTCGATCGCGATCGCGTGCTGATGACCAGCGGCCACGAGGGCTTCCCCGGCCACTTCCTTCAATTTTCGATCGCAAAGCACAATCTCGATCCTGTCCGGCGACTCTCGTTCGATTCGGTCTTTGCCGAAGGTTGGGCCTTTTACGAGGAAGCATTGCTCGAGCGCGAGGGTCTTTACGGAGGCGATCTCGACGGCCGTTATGCCGTCGCGCAATTCGAGCGATTACGTGGTGCGCGTGCGATCGTCGATACGAAGCTTGCAACCGGCGCGTGGAGCTACGATCAGGCCCTGAAATGGTTCGCCGCCAATGCCGGTGTCGATCAGGCTACGGCAGTCGGCGAGGTGAGCCGCTTTGCGCTAGGGCCCGGTCAGGCGTTCGATTATGCCGTCGGCAAGACGCAGATCGAAGGATTGCTCGCGCAATACAAAGCGAAAAAGGGTGGCGCCTTCGACTTGCAAGCGTTTCACGACGATCTGCTTTCACATGGGACCGTTCCCGTGAGCATCGTCGCCAGCGAGATGCTCGCCGAGTAGCGAGATTCGCTCGCGCAGCGCCGCAATCTCGCGGGCTTGGCGCTCGGCGAGATTGCGCCAGCGCGTAACATCGCGCTCGAGGCGCGATGCTTGCAGGTGATCGTAGGCCAGTCCGGCTGCAACGCCCATCGCTTCCAGCGAGCTGGCCTCGCTGGGATCGATGTCCTCACCGCTTACGTGCGCGCCGTACACGGCGACGGCTTCCAAGCGCGACCGCACGAATACCGGGACCGCCAGGACGAGAGTGCCGTCGTGTAACCGAAGGGCGCGGCGACGCCCTTGCAGTTGCAATGGAATGCTCGGATCGAGCGCCGTACCGCTGCGTGCGTAGTCGCCGGAATCGGTGCGCAGAAAGAGATCGGCGGAACTGAGCGCATAGGCCGCAATCGGCTCGCGAACGAGCGCACTTTCGACCGCAGCCGCATTTCCGGCAAAGGGAAGACCGGCGGCGACGTCGGCGAGATGCCGCTCGGCCTCGCGACGGCGGCGGAAGAGTGTGCTCTCCACAAAGTGCTCGACCCTTGCGTGGAGCGCGTTGAGGGAGAACGCGACGCCAATGGCTGCGACGGCCACCAAGGCGATCGTGACGCCGCTTTGCTCGATGACGCGTCCAGCGAGCCATTCAATCAATGCAAACAGCGCGAAAATAACGGCGGTAAGCGTCGCGAGAACGAGCGTCCGGCTGATCACAAACGAGATCTCGAAGACGCGCTGTCGCACGACGGCATAAGCAATCGCAAAGGGCGCGCACGCGTACAGAATCGTCGCAGTCCATACCAAGGGATCGGAGGTTGCAAGTTTATAGGTCGTCGACCAGTACCGAGCCCAGTCCGACGTGTAGCTGAGGAGCGTTAAGAGTATTCCCGCGACCACCCATTGAAATCGCCGGCGTTCCCACGCAGCCGCGCGCAGATAGGTGAGCGCGAGCGTCACGCACGCCACCAGAATCAACGCAAGGGCGCCGAGCGTTGAACCGTACGACATCCACGGCGACGGAGCGACGCCGAAGTAAAGCGAGGTCGCGTCCCAGGCGAGATTGGGAATCGCGAAGATTGCGCCGACCGGAATTGCTAGACGATCGAGCGTCGCGTGCCATCCGGTGGGAGCATCGTCAGGAAAACGCGCGGCGAAAACGATGAGACCGATCGGGCCTGCGACGTCGAGAAAGTCTGACGCGAACTGCGCGAACGGGAAGAGCGAGTCGGGAAAGCGATAGAGCGTCACGCTCGTCGCAGAGACGAGGTAGAGGAAGAGGCCCCACGTCATGCGGCTTGGACGACGGAACAAAATGATCAGCGCCACGGCGATATAAGCGAAGCCGGTAAGCCTCAGGAACGAGGCGAGCGGCGAGAAGATTGCCCGGTGCGATTCCGACACCGTGAGTAATCCCGCTCGCAAGGTCAGCGGGCGCGCGCGTCCCTCGTGCACGACCAAGAACCTTACCGCTTCACCGGGCAATGCGGGCTGATACGAGAGTCCGACGATTCGATCGTGCAGGTTCGACTTCGTGAAATCGAGATGGTCGCCCACGGCGATGCCCGCATGCGCCGCAGACGTTCCGGGGTCCACCGCTGCAACTTCAAAGCCGCTCGTGTAGATCAAATGGTAGCCGAAAGTGCTTTGCGGCACGAAGAGCTGGACCGACGCTGCGACGTTGAGGGCGAACGCAACCGCGGTCGCAACCAACGCCGCGAGGCGTTCCCAAGGAAGCAGATGTCGGCGCGGGGCTATCACGCTGGCTACATTCGCATCTCGGGTTGCGTGCCGGCGACGCAAGCCGGCGAGCTACGATGGACGTACCATTCTCCGCCGCAGGGGAACGCGGCTGCGAGCACGATGGCGACCAAGAGCTGGAGTAGTGCGGGTAACTCCATGACGGAAGCCATGGCTTGAGCTAACACGAGGTGAGCGATTTCTTCGACCGCTTCGGTTGCCTCCTCTGAACTTGCAACCCTCTTCCTTCTTTCCTGGCTTTACAGCGTACGATGGCTACGAAAGGAGAAGCGATGACGATCGGCACGAGGGCGTACGAACGGTTTCGCGCACTGCACGAGCGGACCGATGCGTTTATCATGCCCAACGCATGGGATGCCGCTTCGGCGGTGTTGCTGAAGCGTGCTGGATTCGAAGCGCTTGGGAGCACGTCGCTCGGTCTTGCTTTTTCTCTTGGACGGCAAGACGGCCGGCATGCCGTCTCGCGAACCGAAGCGATCGCACACGCAGCCCTGTTAGCGCGCGTGAGCGGTCTGCCCGCTAACGGCGACCTTGAGGACGGCTTTGGCGCGGAACCCCAAGATTGCGTAACGACGGTTAGGGCGGCGATCTCGGCCGGTTTAGCCGGCCTTGGCATCGAGGACACGACGGCCGATCCCGCACGTCCGATCCACGATTTCGACGCTGCGGTAGCGCGAATCCGTGCGGCTGCAGAGGCGGCGCGAGGACGCATCGTACTCACGGGACGCACCGACAACTTTCTCAACGGAAGGCCGGATCTCGACGATACCATCCGCCGTCTGACCGCGTTCGCGGAGGTCGGCGCTGACGTACTCTATGCGCCCGGCCTGCCGGACATGGCGGCCGTCGTCGCGGTCGTTCGCGCCGTTGCACCCAAGCCGGTGAACGTGCTGATTGGTCCAGATGACGAAACGGTGCCGCTTGCGCAACTCTCGGCGGTAGGCGTACGTCGCGTAAGCGTCGGTGGTGCGCTCTATCGCGTTGCGATGAGCGCGCTCGTCGAAGCCGCGCAGGCGTTGCATCACGGGGACCTTCGCGCAGCTACCGGAGCGATCGGCGGGAGCGAGATCGCCGCACTCTTGCCGCGTTAAGCGATTCGTACTCCCCGGGACGGGGTAGAAGCGGGCGGATGATTTCGAGCATTCGCAAATTCTTCGGCAATCTCGGCCCAGGGTTGATTACCGGCGCGGCAGACGACGATCCGTCGGGGATTTCCACGTACTCAGTCGCCGGCGCTTCGACGGGCTATTCGATGCTTTGGCTCACCCTGATCTCGACGCCGATGATGGCGGTTATCCAAGGAATGTGCGCGCGCATTTCGATGGTCAACGGTCAGGGAATCGCGGCGCTCATGCGAAAGCGGCTGCCCCTTTGGCTCGCCTACGGGCTGGCCGGACTCGTAATTGTTGCCAACACCTTCAATCTCGGCGCCGACATCGGCGGCATGGCGGACGCCGCTCACCTGGTAGTGCGGATTCCAATCGACGCGCTCGTCTTCTTTTTCGGCATCGGGTTGATTGCGGCGCAGATGTGGCTGCCGTATGCGGCGATCGCAAGGATATTCAAATGGCTGACGCTGGCCCTCTTCGCTTACATCATTACCGCATTCATCGTTCGGCCGCCGTGGCTGCACGTGCTCGAGCAGTTCGCCGTCCCAAGGATCCATTTCAACTCGTCTTGGCTCTCGACGATGGTCGGCGTGCTCGGCACGACGATCACGCCGTATCTCTTCTACTGGCAGTCGTCGCTGATGGTAGAAGAGGATAAAGAAGCGGGCAAGAAGACGATCGCCGCGCGCCGCGGGACCGACGAGCCGTCCGTTGCCAATATGCACGCCGACGTAAATGCGGGCATGATCTATTCGAATCTCGTGGCCTTCTTCATCATCGTTACGACCGCCGCGACGCTCGGCGCGCATGGCCGCACGAACATCGCAACCGCACAGCAAGCCGCTCAAGCGCTGCGCCCGCTTGCCGGCCCCTTTGCGGAGTTGCTTTTTGCATTGGGCATGGTAGGCACCGGCATTCTGGCGGTGCCGGTGCTCGCGACCTCATCGGCATACGTTGCGGCGCAGACGTTTCGATTTCGTGAGGGATTGAGCGAATCAGTGGCCCGCGCTCCGGGCTTCTACTTGATCATCGTGGCCGGTGTGCTGATAGGAATCGGCATGAATCTGCTTCGCGTCGATGCGATCAAAGCGCTCTTCTGGTCGGCTATACTTAACGGCATCGCAGCGGTACCACTTATCGCGGTCATCGTTTGGCTCGCCTCCGACCGCCGCATCATGGGAAATTGGAGAAGCTCCGCATTGGCGCGGGCCTGGGGCTGGGGGACCGTCGCGCTGATGGGCGGCGCGACCGCCGGGATGTTCTATTTCATAGCCCGGCCTGGCTGAGCGATAGCGTGTGCACCGTTTAATGGCCCCAGCGCTCGGGGATAGAGGCAGTTGAACGTCACCACGTGAGAGGAACTCCAATGGACATATTGTCGATCATCAAGCAAGAGCATCGAACCGTTTCGGCAATGCTCGACGAAATAAAGGATTGCGAACCCGAAGACGAGCGGATCGACGAACTGGCTCGAACGATCGAAAAGGAGCTCTCGGCGCACCTCGCGGTTGAGGAGCGCTTGTTGTACTCGCAATTGCGCGACCGCACCAAGGATGAGGACGAGCAAGTCGACATGTTCGAGGCCTACACCGAGCACGAGGTCGCGAGGCATTTGATGGAGTTGCTACAATCGGGGCGCAAGCGTGACGAACAGTTCAAAGGCGAGCTGCTCGTGCTGGGCGAGAGCGTCAGGCACCACGTGCAGGAAGAGGAGTCGAAGGTCTTTGCAATCGCCCGCGAGCTCATGGACGAGGACGAACTCGAAGATTTGGGCGAAAAGTGGGAGAAGGCCAAGCAACGATTGATGTCGCGCTCTTCGTCCAATGGACGGCGGGGCAGTTCGCGCAAGAAGGCGCCGGGCGGAGCCGGCCGCTCAAAGAAAAGCCTCGGCAGAAAAAAGTCGGCGCGACGTCGTTGACCTCCGTCGACTGACGACGAGGGCGTTTCCCGCTCATCGTAAACCTACGCTGGTGCCCGTGCGGAGGCCGCGTCGGCTTGCGCGATCTGGGTTGCGACGTTTCCTCCGTAGGAGGGCTGAAGGAAGCGCAGGGCAGACCGTCAGAGTGCTGCGCATGCAGTCACTCTTCGACGGCTCCGCCTCGCTTCGAGAACCGTCGGAGCGCGTCGCGTTTTGGCTGACCGCCTTTTTTGCATTTCCCGCCGCGCTGGCGATTGGGTATGTGCTTCACGAATCGATCGGCGCCTCGCAGGTGGCTCTGTTCATCGTCGTCGCCATGGTCTACGTGACGCTCGCGCGCGGCCGGCTGCTCGGCTCGAGCGTCCGCCTGAATCAGCGCCAGTATCCGCGCGTCTTCACGATCGTACGCCGGACTTGCGCGGCGCTCGACATTCCGATGCCGCTGGTCTTTGCGCGCGAGGACAACTACGTTCCCGTCGTAGCGCTCGGATTCGGCGAGCCCTACTCCTTGGTGCTCTCGAGTCACTGGATCGAACTCTTTGCCGACGACGAGCTTGCCTTCATGGTGGGCCGCGAGCTCGGTCACATCGCGGCCGGGCACACGCGCTTTCACTCGTTGTTGAGCGTCAACGGTAATGAAAACCCCATTATCTCGTTGATTTTCGGGGCGTGGCTGCGACGCTGCGCGCTTACCTGCGACAAGATCGGACTGCTTTGCTGCGGTTCGCTCGATGCGGCGATCCGCGCGATGGGCATTGCTGCGTTTCACGAGTTCGGCCGCAAGGTAGACTATGCGGCATTTGCCGAGCAACACGCGGAGGTCCAAAGCGATTCCGTGCTGCGCTGGGGTGAGTGGCTGAGCAGCGAGCCATACGCCACGCGACGGATCGCCTCGCTGAGTCAGTTCATGCAAACCCAAGCCTACTCCGACGCCGAAACGTGGTTTCTGCGCGAGCGCAGCGCAGAGCCGCCGATGCTCGCAGCACCGGGAAAATTCCAAGTCGCGCCGCGGGATTGCGCCGGATGGTGGCGCCGGTTTACCGCCTTTGGCATCGATGCAGTCGTCGTCAGCGCGATCATCACGTCGTTCGGCGCAAGCGTCGCCCCGCTCTCGCGTCAATCTGAAACCAACACCATCGCTCCGGGCGACGTCAGCCTTTCGGCACCCGGCGTGGGCGCGATAACGATCCGAGGAAAAACGCACGCGCCGACCGCGCCTACCGACGGCGCCCCGTCACGAGCTACGTCGCCGACGCCGACACAAACGGCAGCGCCGAAACGTCGATCGCATTGGGAAAATCCGCTGCAAGTCGATGTCGGCGGCAACGACGTTCCGCTCTCCATCGACGCAATCGGTACGCTCGTGTCGCAGGCGATTCGTCATCTCGGCTTCGCCTTCTGGTTTCCGGTCTATCTCGCCGGCCTGGTGATCTTCGCGGGCCAGACGTTCGGCATGATGATTGCCGGTCTTCGAGTCGTAACTACGGATTTTGCCAAACCGAGCATCGCGCGCACGATCGGTCGCTACATGATCGTCTTTTTGCTCTGGTGGCTGATCGTGCCGCTCAGCCTCATCTGGCGCCGCATACTGCTGCACGATCGCTGGACGAAAACGCGCGTCGTAAAGGTGGAGCGCGTCGTCGCTCGAAGCACGGGTTCCGGATGATGGTGAAACTATGCTCGGCCGTTCTATTTGCGATGGTCGGCCTGGCGCCGGCGCCCGCGAGCGACCCGCTCTCCTCGTTGCGTTTCCTAGTCGGCACTTGGAACTGCACGTACCAAGCCGTCAAGGCGCACGTGACGTATACGGCGACGTTTTCTTTCGACATGAACGACAACTGGATGCGCGAACGCGACTCGTGGACCGGCGGCGGCGGCGATGAGGGACTGTTCACCTACGAGCCCAAGCGACACTCCTGGACCGAAGTTGTCGTCGAAGGGGAGCGCACGGCCACGGTCTTCCGCGGGGCGGGCAGCAACCCGAATCACGTCGTCTACCGAAGCATCTATCCAGACGCAACCATGACCGACATTTTCGATCGCAAGTCCCCGACGCGATACACGCTCCACTTTACGCAGAACGCCGGCGGCAAGACCGTGAAATCAGCCGACGTCTGCGTCAAGGCGTAACCACTGCTACGGCTGCGAGGTAACCGTTAGCCTAACCGCTGCGGTGCCCGAAACCACGTGTCCGACCGACGCGTTTTGACTAACCGTGTCGATTTGCAACGTTCCGACGTTCTCGCTCACGTGAAGCGTCGCGTGAGTCGTGGGATCAATCAGCGATTTCAGCCTTACGATGTCGAACTGCTGACCGACCTGTACGCCGTTATTGCTGCCCAGATCGATGATAACGTTTCGCCCATCAATCGCCGCGACGTGACCGCTTAAGACGGGCGCGCTCGGACCGGCGTTGAAACGGCTGGGGTCGATGGATGCCACGATCTTCGCCGCTTCATCGTCGATGAGATGGCCCATGTCACTGTTGACGAACGTCTCGTTGCTGTACGAGCCGCCCGCGTAGCCGGAAAACCCTCCGGCGCTCCACGACGTACCCGAACGAGTCTCTTCATCGGCGAAGCTCTGAACGATCTGCCCGGTTCTCGAGTCGATCACGCGCACGGCAACCTTGATGGTCACTCGATGCGTCGAAACGCCCCCTGCCGCAGCGCCAACCCATCCCGGCAATAAGCTGCCTGCGTTGCCGCCGCTCGCGCCGGTCTGGTCGAGTTGTAGAATGTTGCCGGTCACGAGGTAGCGCGCCCCAATCATGCGTCCGGCGGTAATCGCGGTTTGCGGATCGACCTCTCCGCTGGCCGCAAGCTGATGTTCTCCAAGCGTCGAGCTCAGATGCGTGCGGTCCAGAACGTTGAAGCGCCCTTCATTGACTAATCGGTCAGTGAGCAGATCGCTGAGCGCCACGCCCGGCTCGAAAGCACCATACCAATCGGAGCTGAGCCCGTGGGTAGAAAAATCGAGCACGGCGAGGGACGGACGGGGGCCGCCGGCCGTCTGCTGCGCAAATCCGATAAGCGGCGAACACGCAAATGCCGCCGCAATAGAGAAAGCGATGAAACGTCGATACACGATAGACCTCCACGTCAGAACGGGAAAGCCACCCTATTATGCCACATTTCGCAGAACCACCGCCACGAACGCCAAATTAGGGCTCCTCATGTGCGGTAGATTCACCCTGACAAAACCCGCGGCGCTGGCGGCGGCATTTCCGCGATTCCGGTTTACCGAGTTCAGCGAGACCCACCTGCCGCGGTACAATATTGCCCCAACGCAGGACGTGCTCGGCGTCCGCAACGACGGGCGGAACGTCGTTGAAATGCTGCGCTGGGGAATTCGCGGCCGTATCAATATACGCTCGGAGTCTATCCTTGCGCGCCGCGGCGCGATTCGGCGTCGCTGCATTGAGTTTGCCGACGGTTTCTACGAATGGTCGAATCGCAGGCCCTTCTATTACACGCTCAGATCGGGCGAGCCGTTCGCCTTCGCCGGTCTTTGGGAGCCCAACAACGGGTCGGCGTCGTGCGATCTGGCTACCTGCGAGCCTAACGCCTTGGTTGCACCAGTCCACGACCGCATGCCGGTCATGCTTACCAACGCCAATGTCGATCTCTGGCTCGATCCGCAACCACTGCCGCCGGAAATCGCTGCCTCGATCTTGCGGCCGTTCGACGCGCGCCTGATGCAAGTGCACGAGGTTTCGATGCGCGTCAATAATACAAACTACGACGCAGCGGACGTGCTGGAAACCTCCGAGCCGCGCTTGTTCTGAAAGATAAGAACGAGGCCGGTTGCGACGAGCCAGATGGCCGCGGGTATCGCGCCGAAGAATCCGGGACCGGGCGCACTCGGTGCCATGAATGGGTCGCTAAAGAAGATCGAGAGCGTCGCGATCGCGGCCCCGAACGCGGCGAGATAGCCCAGCCACGCCAGCCACAGCGGCGCTCGATCGTGGCGGCGCATGCTGTGCGCGGCTGCGAAGAGGAAGATCGCCACGGGCGCATACCCGAGACCGCCCTGCGTAAAGAAGAAGGCGTCGTAGATGCCGGAGAGTCCGTGCGCTTTAAAGACATCCGGCATCGCATAGAGTGCGGCGGTGAGTAGGCCGGCGGCCGTCAACGACGTAGCGACCATAACGAGACCGCTGCCCAGAGCGAATGTTGCGAGTCCCTCCTGGCGGCCTGGAGCGTAGCTCAAATAGCTGCGCAGCCCAACGAGAAACCACAGAAAAAATGCCGCTGCCGGAAAGCTGAGCCATGCGCCGCAGAGCAGACCGAAGCGGTGCGCGTCAATGGCTAACGCCGCTTCGATGGGCCGGTACGCGCCAGACGGCATTCCATTGGTGAGAAGTGTCGCAAGGACGAGCACGGCGACGTAGCAGAGTACCGACCATCCGGCAGAGCGTTCCGCCGATACGTTCTCCATGCTCGTTTACGTGAGACCAGCGTCCAAATGAATCCTTCCTGTTACAGGCCGTAATACTTCAGAGCCGGCCACATTGCGGCCAGTGAGGCTCGTGGTTGCGTACAAAGATAGATTGGGAGCGGCCCTTCAAGCATCCATCGGTAATCGTTGCGGTAGACCGCAATCTGGCGGACGCTTCGGAACCAATGCAGCAACAGCCAATAATCCGTTGCGCCGACGGCTAAAACCGATCGCCCACTATAGCCGCGAGTGCCCCAAAGATAGTACGAATTATTTGGGCTGATGACCGCCGGCAACCCATCGGCGGGTCCGTAGTAATCCAGCGCTCCTGCGTATGCGTAGCGGTCGGCAAAGATCGCAGTGACCCTACGTTGTGAGGGCGGTAGCGACCAATACGCGCCGGAAACTGTTTGGGTCATCGTCTTCCAGCCAAGCTGGTCGGCAAACATCGGATTGATGAGATGGCTCTTGCCGTCCGGCGGTGCCGGGCGGCTCAGCCCGATGGCGCGTTCGTAGGCCATGTATGCGGGAAGCCGCAGCACGGGGAGCGCGAGCGGAAACATTGGAAGACCGGCGACGACGATCGCCGCGATGATTGCGATCTTGTATCCGGCCGGTTTGGCCTTGATCGCGGATTCGAGCGCCGCCGCACCGCCGGCGAAGAGCGCCGGATAGAATCCTTGGATGTAATAGCCGCGCCCGATCGTAGCGATGAGCAATCCCAAAAGTAGGAAATACGCGACCGTCAAAAACCGATACGGCGGAATTTGCCGGGATGTATTTTGAGCGGAGTCAAAGGACCAAAACCGGAAGAGGCCGGCAATCCATATCGGCGCGAAGAGCGGATTTTGATACGCGAACTGCAGTCCCAGCATATAAAGCGCGTTGATCCACCGGTTTGTCGATTCGTCGGCCATACCGTTGGCGAGGGCGTGACGATTGAGCTGATCGTTATGCAGAACTTCGAGCATGGGAAAGCCATGGCGGACTTGCCAAATTGCGTTTGGTAGCACGAGCAAGGCGGTCAATGCTATTCCCAACACGAGCCAGCGCGATTGCAGCAACTTGGCGTGTCCGGTGACCAGTAATCCAATTGCCAACGCAACGGCACAAGCCGCGATGGAATACTTGGCATAGAGCCCGAGCGTCACGAGCAGGGCGATCGAAATGTAGAGCCGGCGATCTTGCGTTTTGACCAGACGCATCGTCAGATAAATCAAGGCCGTCCATGCCGCCGGAGAAAGAAACTCCGTCGATAGCCCGTACGCGATTCCGACCAGCCCTGGAGCGAGAGCGATCGTCGAGGCCGTTACGGTTTGTGCGAAAGGGCCGCCGCGAAGCTCGCGCGCTATCGCGCAGCCAAAAAGCACCGTTACGCCGGCGAGCACTCCGGGAAAGAACCGCAGACCCCATACCGGGTATCCCAGCGGCGAGGTCAGCCACGTTACGAACGGTGCGAGCGGGGGCTGGTCGACGTACCCCCACGCCAAATGCTTCGCGCAGTCGATAAAATAGAATTCATCGCGGTAGTATCCGAAACGATGGCTTAAGGCGACGTGGAGAACGGCGGTCGCAAGCGCGATAACGTACGCGCTCGGGTACAGCTTCATGCAGCGGTAGTTTGCGATCCCGCGAGCAAGAGCTGACTAACGCACAGCCCGGCGATTCCGGCTTCGGCAATCGAGCCGAACAGAAAGCTTGCGTCCCACCACGTTCCGCCGAACATCGGAACCGCTAGGGCAAAGAAAGCCGCAAAATATGCCGCCGGCACGAAGAATCCCAGGAACCGAAATGCGTTCGGCTTTGCCGCCGACGGACGAAGCTTGGCGATGATGAAATCGCCCGCGGCTCCTGCTGCGATCGACGCGAGAACGACGAGCAGCAGCTCCATGAAATCGGTCGAAAGCTCGCCGGCTATCCAGAGCTTCTCGACGACGCAGATGACGACGAGCGCGCCAAAGTACAACCGCTTGCGCAGGCAAAGGTATAGGACCGCCGCGGCGAGCAGCAAGCTCTGCCAGATCACGATCGACATTTCGAGCGCCTGGCGATAGAAAAGGAAGACCGAAAGCACGAATTGCTCGCGTTGGAACGCAACTTGCGAGAGCGGATGATCGCGCATGAGCGCTTCGGGATAGAAGCCATACTGCGTGACGAACTGAATGATCTCGAACGCCAGTCCGAACGAGATCAGCATCGGGAGCTGCTCGACGAGACTCGATGCGTCGGGGCGGCGAAGGGCGCTGCGCACCGGTCCGGTGATCAAGAAAAAGAGGCCGGTCAGCAAGAAGAGGTGCGGAGGGCTTAACAGCAGATCGAGCTGATGCTCGAAGCCGAAGACCGCGTGCCAAACGAGGTCGAGCGCGCCGCCGAGCAGCAAGGCGGCCACGCCGAAGACGCTCTGCACGTAGCCGTCGGGGATCGCCTTCCAAAACGAACCGGTGCGCCCGTAATTGCGCGCGATTGCCGCGGCCAGGACGGCGGCCGAGACGACCGCCCCGCTGTACATCGTTATGTGCCAGGGGTTGAGAAACGACTCGACAGCCAAGAAGAGATGCTGGTGAGCGTCGATAAATAACCCGGTCATGATCCAGAGGGCCGTCAGGGTCACCAACCAGTCGAGGCGAGTGGGTGCGCCGGATGCGACGACGCGTTCGAGATGCGGAAGTGATGACTGTGCTCGGGGCCGAGCGGCAAGTAATTCCGCGAAATTCATCTTTGCGCAATCATCTAACGACTTGCCTCGAGACCCTTTTCGCAGCTTCCTTTGTATATTGGCCGCTGCGACGTGTGCCGCGTTGCTTCCGGCCTGTTCGCCCAAGCCCGTTTCGGTTCCGCTCAATCTCACGGTCTCGGCGAGGCAGCCGCGGACGTGGCCGTCGCCGCCGATCGCCGCACCCAACCTGCCGCCTCGAATCGTTCGCATTTGGTTGTCGACGCTCACGATCGAGCCCGGCACCTGGTTCGATGGGGCAATCCTCGTCAGTACCAACGTCGCGTCGGTCGAGGTGCGAACGGCGGCCTTCTCGATCAACAGCGCGCACGTGGCGCCGGGGATCTACCGTTTCCACACTCACGTGCTCGAGCTGCCACCGCTTTCGCGGCGGCACTGGTACGAGCTCTACATCATCGCACGCAATACGCCGGGCGCCGAACGAGTCGAAGAGGCCCCGCTGAGGGTAGAATGAGCGCTGTCCTTGCGGTCATTCTCGCCTTTCCGGTGGTGGTGATGTTCCATCGCGTCGACGTGGTGGCGCCAACCGACGTGATTTCACAACAGCTAACGGTTTCTCCGGCGCAGTTTGCCGAAGAGCTGCGCTCCATTCAACGGATCGGCTTACACACGATCGGCATCGCCGAGCTGGCGCGCGATATGGCCACTCACGAATCTCCCGCCCGCGCGGTATTGCTGACGTTTGACGACGGATACGCCGATCAGTTTCGCTACGCATTTCCGATCCTGCAACGCTTTGGCGATCGCGCAACGTTTTTCGTCAACGTCGGGACGGTCGGAACGCCGAACCATTTGACCTGGCAGGAGATAGAAGCGATGTCGAAAGCCGGCATGTCGATCGAGTGCCACGGGGTAGATCACTCGGATCTTGCGCTCCTTGGAGCGGCAGCACAAACCTATCAAATCGATCAATGCGTCCGCACGCTCGGCGCGCATCTGCAAAGCGCCATTCTTGCATACGCCTATCCGAGCGGCAGCTTCGACGCAAAGACGGTGGAGCTCGAACGGCACGCGGGCTTACTCTTCGGCTTTACTACGGATCCGAGATTTCAGACCAACGTCCAATCTCAATACGAGGTGACGCGTATCAGGGTCAAGAGCGGAATGAGCGAGGCTCTTTTTGCTGGGCTGGTGCAGCGCACGCGCAACTACGTCGATTTCGGCGCCGCGGCTTCGCGGTAAAGCTTTGGAATATCGGGAAGGAGAATGGAGAATGCCTAAGTTTTTGATTGAGGCGTCTTATACCGCCGAGGGCGCAAAGGGCGTCGTAAAGAGCGGAGGGTCGGCGCGCCGCAAAGCCGTCGAGGAGCTGCTGGCATCGGTCGGTGGAAAGCTCGAAGCTTTTTATTTCACCTTCGGCGATGAAGACGCGATTATCATCGTCGATCTCCCGGACAACGAAACCGCTTTAACGCTCGGCATGGCCGTGGGAGCGTCGGGAGCGGTACGAAGCCGCACGACCATCTTGATCCCGATGGAGGAGGTCGATCGAGCCGCGAAACGGCAGGTCCACTTTCGCCCTCCGGGGTCGTAAGAAAACGGTCGGATGCCGCGCGCATGCAGCTTCCCCCAGACACTGCCACTTCGCTGCGCGCGACATCAGACCGCCGCCCAATGCTAGTGGCGAAGCGTGAAAAAAGCGTGAAAGCCCCCCTTCTAGGGACTGGCCGTTCGGTTGCAGTAAGTCGAAGCTGAACCGGAGAACCCTAAGTGGTTCGCGGATCTTTCTCTCTGCGGAAAAAGGAACTTGATGCGATCATTTCTTTCCGGGG
Organism: Vulcanimicrobiota bacterium; assembly: GCA_963719905.1. Taxonomy (GTDB): domain Bacteria; phylum Vulcanimicrobiota; class Vulcanimicrobiia; order Vulcanimicrobiales; family Vulcanimicrobiaceae; genus Cybelea. The sequence continues at coordinate 403,304 of CAVRDR010000001.1, read as the reverse complement.
CCCAGGGGGCGGCTTTCATCGCGCTGCCGGCTTTCCTGGTCGCGCTTGCGTTCGGCAGCGCTGCGGCGGGCGCCAAGGGTACCGTGACGGTACTGCAGACCGACGGCCACGTCGACGTTTATAACGACGTGTCGATAAAAGTCATACACAACGCGCTGTTCCTGACCTCGGCGGATGGAAAAGGTACGCTCGTTATTCACCGCGCCGCGTGCTCCTATCAAGCCGAGCTTATGGTTTGCTTTGTGACCAGCGCGACGCTCGTTCAAGCCGGCAAGACCAGTCCGCTCAATTTCAAAATTGGCAGCCTTTATGTGAACTCGACCGATGCCCCGCAGCAGCTCGCGCTTTCGACGAAAAAAGTAGCGCCGCACAGCGTCCTGCTCTCGTTCACGACGAAGCGCGGAACGTACGTCAATCTGATCGGCCGAATCGACGAGGTCGTGAAGTGATGAAATATCTTTGCATCATAGCTGCCATAATCTTGGCACTGCAGCCGGCGATCGCTACCGCGGGACGAGGGGGTGGCGGCGGCGCGCGTGGCGGCGGCGGAGGCGGTGCGCGTGGCGGAGGCGGTGCGCGTGGCGGCGGCGGCGCGCGTGGTGGCGGCGGCGGCTTCAATCTGTCACAGGATACCGCGCGCGCGCCGCAGACGCGCCCGTCGCAGCCACAACGCCCGCAAGGCGGCAGCGCGGGCGGCAATCGCGGCAACGCCCCCGTCAGCGGCGGTAACCGCAACAACGGCAACGTCAACAACGGCAACCGTAACAACGGCAACGTCAACAACGGCAACCGCAACAACGGCAACGCCAACAACGGGAACCGCAACAACGGCAACGTCAACAACGGCAACCGTAACAACGTAAACGTTAACAACGGCAACCGCACGAACGTCAACGTGAGCGGGAACACCGTTATTAGGAATCCGGTCTACGTCAATAACAGTGCATGGGGTTGGAACCGCGGTGTGGCTTGGGTCGGGGCGCCCCAATATTGGGGCGGGGGGTTTTGGGGCGCGATGGCAATCGGCGTCACCTCGGCGGCGGTCTATGGGTCGATCGTCGCAAACAACCAGACCTACTCGTCATATCAGATTCAGCCGAGTAGCCCGGGAGCGACGTTTCTGTCGAACTATCAGCTCACGCAGGTACAGTGCGGGCCGGCGGGACTCGTCGTCGTGTATGGTCCGAGCAACAGCGTGATTTGTGCGAACCCGAACAATCTCGTCTCAGCGGGATCGTATCAACTGAACACCGAGACATTGTCACTGACGTCGATTTAACGCGGGCTTTCAAGGACCTCGAGCTGAGCGGTCGTACGGCTGACTCATGTTAGATGTGCTCGGCGCCAGGCCCGATCCGATCGTATACTTCGCGGCGCTTTTCCCGCTCTCGCTCGTCGCGCTCGCTATCGGCTACGCGTACGCCGTCCGTCGCAGCAAGGCTGAGGGCGAAAAAGCGGAGTGGGCATTCGGCCTCGGCCAAGCAGCTGTTTTCGCTCTGATCGCGCTAATTCTCGGGTTCTCGTTCTCTTTTGCGGCGCAACGATTCGAGGAACGGCGCGCCCTCGTGGTCAGCGAAGCCGATGCAATCGGCACCGCCTATTTGCGCGCTGGCTTTCTTTCCAGAGAGCGTACGCTTCAATTCCGCCGCCTCCTTATCGAATACACCAGTACGCGGCTCGCAGCGTATGCCGAGGTTGCCGACGTACGGGCCGAACGGCGGTCTATGGAGCGCGGTAAGGATTTGCAGGGTCTTCTGTGGATCATGGCATCGAACGCGGCGCGTCGCGATCCGCGCAGTCCTTTCTACGTTGATCTCACGCGGTCGGTGATCGAGACAATCGACGTGTATGACCGCCAGGAGGCGGCGCTCAACAATCACGTGCCGCGCCCCATCTTCGGCATTGTCGTGCTCTCTACGCTCGTCGGCGCGCTGCTCCTCGGATTGACCTTCGGGCGCGCGAAAGCTCCAAACGCGCTGCTCTCCGCGATTTTCTGTCTCCTCTTCGCCGCGACCGTCTTTGCGATTTTCGATCTCGATCATCCGCAAGGCGGCTTCACGCAGGTTGACGTTTCGCCATTACAAGAGACTCTAAGCGAAATGACGCGCGCACTCGGTCGTGGCAGATCCGCGACGTTGCCACAATAGGCGACTCTGCGATTCTGGGCGAGAAGCATCCGTCGTGTGCCTCACGGAGCGACCGTCGCTTTGGCGGTGTAAGAGCGAGCGCTCTCCGCGAACGCGCAGAGCAGATTTGCCAGTGCCATCTGTTCGGGGGTCCGGCAACGAATGTCGAGCAGACGCGGGCTGCAGACGAGGACGCTGGCAGCGCGCGCGCGAGAAATCGCAACGTTGAAGCGGTTGCGCTCGAAGAGGAACTCGACGTTGCGCGGCACGTCCTCACCGGTCGAAGTCGCCATCGAATAGAAAACGATTGCGGCCTCTTGCCCTTGAAATTTGTCGACCGTGCCGACGCGTACGTCCGAGATGCCGGCATGACGAAGCTTGTTCTGAATAAGGCGCCGTTGAGCGTTGTACGGTGCGACGACGATCACGTCGCGCGCAGTCGCGCGGCGCGGGATCCCGCTGCACTCGCGCGGCTTTGAATCGACGACCCAGCCTTCCTCGAGAAGGAGTAGGATCTGCGCGACGATCTCGTTTGCCTCCTCGATAGAGCTGGAACTGTTGCCGAAGTGGTCGATTGCAAGGAACGATAGGCCGGCGTACTCGCGCGCCGTCGTTGCGACGCGATGCCCGCTGGTGGCATCGGCGGCGTGCAGACGGTTTTCGTACATCGCATCGGAGATGAAGGCACAGATATCGGGCTGCATGCGGTACGAAACGTCGAGAAAGATGCCGCGATTTTTGGGCACCGTCTGATCGCCGCCAAGCAGATGCTGCAGAACCGAATCGCCGGCGTGCAGAGGGTGGGATCCTCGACTCACTTGCCCGAGCTGCGATGGATCTCCAAGCAGTACCACATTTTTGGCGCAGAGCGAATCGGCGAGCGCGTCGGCGAGTGGAACCTGCCCCGCCTCGTCAATGAAGAGGTAATCGAACTTGCAATCGAGCTCTTCGCGCGCGCAGAGCCAGCTGGTGCCGCCGGCGAGCTGGTAATCGTCACCGTAAAATGCGTCGCTAGTCCCGACGGACTCGATGAACGGCGTCGAGACCGGCGAGCAATACTCGGAGCCGACGTTAGACGTGTTATGTTTGTATCGCCCGCGGAAGCTCCCGCCGCGCGCCGCCATACACTCTTCGACCATGTGCAAGAGGTTGTGAATCGCTTTGTGGCTGGTGCTGGTGACGGCCACGCGCTTGCCGCGCTCGAGCAGATCGCAGATCACCTGCGAGCCGATCGTACTCTTGCCGCTGCCCGGCGGACCCTGCACGAAGAGATAACTGCTATCGAGCGCGGAGACGACGGCGGCAACCGCTTGCGGCGTTATCCGTTCCGGCTGCAACGTTTGCCTGTCGCGCACGCGCGGGTCACGGTTTGCGAGCAAATCGTAGGTTGCCGGATGATCTTCCCGAAGACTGCCGCTTATGAACGACTGACCGATGCGTGCCAGAGCGTCGCGCTGTACGTCGGCAGTAATCGGGCGTGCGGGGACCAGTTCGGTAGTAGCCCGCGCGATTTCGAGCGCAGCAGTGGTCTTGAGCTCCAAGCTACTTGCGTCCTCATCGATCTCATCTATTCTTAGAATCGTTCCAGCGCGATTGCGAGTGCGCGGATTTTCAGGCTGATCGCCGGGAGCAAGCTTATGGAACTGATCGGAGAACCGATACGTGTACACGGTGCTTCGGTCGATTTTGCGCGTCGCAATATCTTCCCGGAGCACGAGTCCGCCGATGGCCTCTTTGTCGAACTCGGTCAATTGATCGACGTTCTCGCAGCGATCGAAGTACGCCCACCAGCCCGGTTTCTCTTCGCGGCGGTGATAGGCCATGAGATTCGCGAGGAGATACCGGATGCGCCGGTCGGAGGCCATCATCTGATATTCCTGCTCGGTCTGCGGCGTCAGAACGTTCTCGAGCAAGCTTCGCTCGAGAACGGTGCGGCGGCTCTGCTCGCGTTCGTCGTTGCGGCGCTTCATGCATCCTGGACAGGATTGCGTGAATTCAACATGACAAGGATCGCTCGGGGATTTCGGTGCTCGTAGCTGCAGCTCGCGCCCAAACTTTGCGATAGCTTCCCGGCGCCGTTCCAGCAGCCATTCGCGTAGTAGATACGTCGATCGGCAGTCGTCGCGGTTATATCGCGCGATGTCGTCGAGGATTCGCTGGTCGCGCTCCAATAACCAGCGCTCGAACATCACGATCGATTCGGCGCCTTGTTTGACGTCCGTCAGGCGTTCGAGATCGTAAAAGCGCTCCACGTTCTTCAGACCGTAGCCCTCTTCTGAAATCGCCAGGGCCTGCCGCACGACCGCGAAGAGGTCGACGAGCACTTCGCCGCGCAGCAGGTCGTCGATTTCCTCCTCGCGAGTGCCATGCTGCTGTGCGAGGCGGCGCAGCGCGCTTTTTTCGTAGTTTGCGTAGTGGTAGACGTGCAACGCTGGGTACCGTTCCCGGCGTTTGCAGATGAAGTCGACGAAGTCTTCGAAGGCGCGCTTCTCGTCTTCGCGCGTCGTACCCCAAAATGCGCGGAACGGAGATTCATCATCGGGCATCCAGCAACCGAAGAGATACTCGAGGCTCCGGCCCGGCTCGAAGAGTGGATCGCCTTCCATATCGAAGAAGACGTCGCCCTGCGCAGGCGGCGGCAGCAGTGCGAAGCCGAGCGGCGCCGGCGCATCGAGCAGCTCGTAAATCGGTTGACCGCTCTCTCGCGCTCGTACCTGCAATGATGCCTGGCGGCGCAGCTTCTCAAACGTTTCGGGACTCATGCCGGCCGGCCGCCGCTCGTCCGAGGCTTGCGCAAGGTCGGCAACGCGTAGGATTTGGCTTCGCACAGTTTGGCAATCTGACCGCGCCGCATCGACGCGACGAGGCTCAAGTGATCGTCGTCCCGGCGCTGCTTCGCGCAAGCGGCGTCCCACGGACAGATCGCGCAGTGCGACCGCTTCAACGGGTACTCGCGTGGCTGGTCGATGCGCTCCGCCTCGCCGACGAAGCCCAAGAACGCGCGTTTGAGATGGCGATAGTATGCCATGTAATCGTGAAGACGGAACGCCGTTGTTTCGCCGTTGCCAAAGACGACGTGCCCGAGCTTTGGGATGGTACCCTGCAGGCGCTCGAGGTGCTCGCTGTAATTGCAAAGCTGCACGAGGTAATAGGGCCTCGCCGTGAGCCCGAGCTTGGTGTCGATGACTTCGTAGGCGTACGCGCCGAGACGCGACGGCTGCTCGACGCGCCGCAAGAAGTCGGCGCGGCCGATGAATTGGCCATCGAAGAAGGTCGCCTGATAGATGATCCGCACGCCGCGCCGCATTGCATCGAGGGTCCGTTGCTCAGCCTCTCGGTATGCCTCGATGTTGTTGTCGCAGCGCCGGAATTCCACAACCTCGCCGGGATAGCGCGCCCGCATCGTTTCGAGATAGCCCTGCTCGTGTTCGTCGCCCTTGCGGCGCAGAAGTTCGCCATGGGGGTCCACCGAGTCGGGCCGCATGAGCTCGCCGCGCGCGACGAGCGCGTCGAGCTCGGTAAGACGCGCACACTCGAGGTAGTCGGTTAAATCGCTTGCGGCGTAGACCAGCCGACCTTCAAGGTGCTGCATATCTCAAAACTCCTGCTCTGCAACGAACATGCGCAGATCATGCCGGCACGCGGTGCCATATGCTTGGCAGTGTGGCGCGCGCGTCACCCGGTCGGAACGTCGATCTGGCGTTCTCGGTGTAGCAGGAGCCAGTCGCAGGTCTCCGCTAGCGCTTCGCGCCCAAGTTGGAGCAGTACGCCTCGAGCGGCTTCGAGGTCGCGCTGGCGCAGCAGGAGCGTGACGCGCTTACCGGCGACGTTGTAGAGGGCCGACATTCGCCGATAGCGGCGCGCATGCTTGCCTATTTGGATGGGAGGCGTCGCGTTGAGCGCCAAGTCCTTTTTGACCTCGGCAATCGTCTGCTCGGGAACGAACGGGGTCGCGGCTTGGACCTTTTTCTTGCCGGGAAACGCTAGCATCGCACTTTACCGCGGCCCAGGCGATCGTAACGGTCAGAGCCGAAAGCCGAAGTGGCAACACGAGCGCAAACGCGATCGTGACGAAAGTGGTCAGCGAGCCGAGCGCGATCAGACTCGTCACGCTGCACTCTCAGCATGCTGGCGCCGCCTCCGGCGGAGCAGGCTTTGGTCGTCATCTCGCGCCGTGCCAACTCAAACTCACGAACGGGGACGGCGATATCGCCTGCAAGCCGTTTGAGCGCTTCGGATCCCGAAATATCGGTTGCCATTCGTCATCTCTCCTCATGATCTAAGAACGGATCTGCCCCCGATACGTGCGGGGTTCTCGTTTGACGCCGGCCGAGCTTGGGAAGGCTTGCAAGAACCATAGGAGATTTGCATGCCTCGCAAGACACAAAAAAAGAAAGCCGGCGTCGCGAAGTCTGCCCGACGAGTCGGAACGTCGACCGTCGCGCGAGCTCGCAAAGCCGGCGCTACCGCGGGCCGAAAAACGGCGGCCTCCGTAAAAAAGGCCGCGAAAGGGGCCGCTAAAAAAGCGGGCGGCGCGGCCAAGTCGATAAAGAAGGCAGTGGCCAATCCTCGTCGCACCGTTCGGCAAGCCGCCACCAACGTCCACGAAACGGCGCGCCGGGCGCGCGACGTCGGCGAAACCGTGACGACTGCCGGCGAAGTGCTCACCCAAGCCGCCAACTGGATCGACTCGATGGCGATGCGTGCCAAAGCACGTACGAAATCAGGGAGAAAGCGCCGCTAGAAAAGTCTCCGCTTGCCATCGCCTAAGCTTTGTGGTACAAAGTCTATACTTTGCAACACAAAGCTCTGGAAGGCGGTAATGGCTCGAGCGAGCGTCGTGGATCCGTAACCGTCTGCCGCGTGGCTTTTCGCCACCGCGGCGGAAGTCGGGCTCTACTTTTGGAGGCCGCCACAGCCGCTGCCGTTGGGGACGATTCAATGGTTAGGGGAAGTCGGCGTTACGGTCGATAACGTGGACCGTGTCGAGCACCTTGGAACCGGTTCGTATCATCGCGTGCTAGGCTCGCGCAGCAGCACGAAGATCTGATCTTCGACTTACCGCGTAACGTCGAGCAGCCGGCGATCCTCTTTGCGCGGGCGAACGATCGCGGTAAGCGGCTTGCTTGCGGTTGCGTATGGCGGCTTCTGGCAGCGACATCGCTTTGACATTCGCTACGATTGAGGCAGAACGGATGGAACTAGAGCGGGCGCTTTCCGATCTCGCCGAGGTCCGCGATCGGCTCGTCCGCGTTCAGCGATTCGACGGTTATTCGGCGGCGGCGGCGATCGCAAGCGGGATCGGCGCCTTGATTGCGGGCTGCATCCAATGGCTGACCGATCCGCTGCCCCAAGCGCCGGATGCCCTGTACCGCTACGTCGTCATTTGGATGACGTGCTTAGCTATCGCGCTGGCGCTGAACTACGGCGCCGTCGCGATTTGGGTCTTGAGGCATCACGGCCCGGGTGCGACGAGCGGGTTCCGTTCCGCCGCGCGATCCATTGCACCCAGCGTCGTGCTCGGAGGTCTGCTTACCGTCGCGCTGATCGATCGCGCGGCGTTCGCGCTGCTGCCCGGTACCTGGTTTGCGCTCTACTCGCTGGGACTCTTTGCCTCTCGCGACGCCATACCGCAATCGACGTTTTCGATCACGCTCGGCTTTGCCGCGCTTGCCGCGCTCTTCCTCATATCACCGTTGCAGTCGGTTGCGCTCTCGTGGTGGGTCATGCCGCTTGGTTTCGGCGTCGGCCAGATTGCCGTGGGTGCCTTGATTTGGCGGGAGCGCGCGTCATGAGCGACGCGCGAGAAGCGCCCTTTTCTTATCCGCGCTTGGAGCGCATCTTCCACGAGCGCGGCCGCCTGGCGATCTGCACGTGCTTGATCGCATATCCGAGCGGCCTCAGCTTCACCGAGCTTGCGGCGGCGTGCGATCTTTCCGACGGGAATTTGAACCGGCACGTGCACGCGCTGGCCGAGCTTGGTATCGTAACGACCGAAAAGCAGCGCGCTACGGGCAGGCCGCAGACCGTCTATCGCATCACAAAACGCGGACGTCAGCGTTTTCTCGCCTATGTCGACGAGCTCGAATCCGTCGTGCGCGACGTTCACGAACGATCGAAGCAAACCGCCGCCCACGCAAAACTGGCGACGACGTGACCCCACGCCACGTCGCCATCATCATGGATGGCAATCGGCGCTGGGCGACCGAACGGGGCCTTCCGATCTCCTGCGGCTACCGGCGCGGGATCACGGCGCTGCGCGAAACGTTGCGCGCGGCGAGCGCCGCACGCGTGGGCGTCATAACTGCGTACGCATTCTCCGAAGAGAACTGGGAGCGGCCTGCCGGCGAGGTTGGGTTGCTCATGCGGATCTGTGCGCGCGCCGCTCGGGGCGAGCTGCGACGGCTCCTTACGGAAGGCGTGCGCGTCAGGCTCTGCGGTAGAACCGAACGCCTGCCGGGGAGCACCCGCGCCGCGTTGGAAAGTCTCGTGGCGGAAACCTCGGGTAATCGCGGCATCTTGCTGAATCTTGCGATCGATTACGGGGGTCGCCGCGAAATCGGCGACGCGGTGCGCGCTTTGGCCGAAGAAGTACGCAGCGGGTTGCGCGATGCTTCGTCGATTGACGAAGGAGCGCTCGCGAGCAGGCTCTACACTGCGGGACTACCCGATCCGGACTTGATCATCAGAACCGGCGGCGAGCTGCGTATGTCAAACTTTCTCTTGTTCCAATCGGCATACGCCGAGTTTTGGGCCACGCCGACCTATTGGCCGGACTTCGACGAGAGGCACTTCAAAGCCGCGCTCGACGATTTCGAATCGCGGCAACGGCGCTACGGCACTTGACTCGCTAGATCTGTCCCAGGTATCCGATAAAGCGCTGAGTCTTTGGATCGTCCCACCAGTTCGCTACGATCGCTTCGAGTTCGGGTAATGCGCGCAAGGCGCCGACGTGTTTTTCGATCGCGCGACGATTGGGTGCGCTTCCTTCGAGGTGAGCGTGCAGTTCGTCGATCGTTTTATGCGCGGCATGTCCCGGCGGAAGCGCGGCGTGCAGGTTCTCGCGAGGCACCGGCGGCCGCAGCAATGGCAGCATCGTTTCCGCCTGCGTTATCAACTCTTCGCCGGCAATAAGTCCCGTATCGTCGGCGTCCTCGATTGCTTCGCGCCGCTCGTCTCTCTCGTCCATTGGGGCCTTCGTACTCGCTGGCGCAACGACGCCCCTCTTGAGCCTCACGCTCGGCATGCCGCGATCGCGGCTTGGCCGAGGCAAATGCCGCCGTCGTTGCAGGGAACGACGCCGTTGGTCCAGAGCCGTTGCCCGAGCGACGTTCGCAGCTCGCGCATCAACAGCGCGTTCTGGAATACGCCTCCCGAGATGACGATGCGTTCGTGGCCAAAAAAGCGGCACGTCTCGAGAATTCCTGTAACGACCGCGCCGTGAAATGCTCGCGCGATTTCGCATATGTCGCGCTTGCGGAGACGATCCTCAACGATCGCCGCAAGCAGCGGCACGTAATCGAGCTGTCCATCGCCCAGGGGAAAAGGATATGGACGCACCGGAGCGCTGCGGCACGCCAGGTATTCGAGCCACATCGCGGCTTGCGCCTCAAACGTGATCTCTCGCGTGAAGCCCAAGAGCGCAGCAACGGTGTCGAAGAGGCGACCCATCGAAGTCGTGGCAAAGACACGCACGTTCTTCGTGAGGAGCTCACAGGCCGCGCGATAGCGGCGCGGAAAGTTGAAAGGCGCACGCTCCAAGGCGTCCTCGTCGAGACCGATCTGTCCGAAGAGAAATCCGGCCGCCGCTTGCACGGGGAAGAGCGCGGCGGCGTCGCCGCCCGCGAGCCGCGCCGGGCGCAGATGCGCGACCCGCTCGAATCCCTCGCGAACGCTTCCGAGAAAAACCTCTCCACCCCAAATCGTTGCGTCGTCACCATAACCGGTTCCATCGAAAGCGAAACCGAGGACCGGTGTCTCCAAAGCCTGATGCTCGGCGAGCACGCTCGCGATATGAGCCCGATGGTGCCCAATCGCTTCGACATGCGCGCCGAGCTGCCGTGCGTAGAACGTCGACCGATACTCGGGATGAGCGTCATGCGCGATCACGGCTTGCTCCGGCAAGATCCCGTACAGCTCGCTCAAATCGGCGATTGTGGACTTGAACGATTCAAAGGCGTCGAAATGCTCGAGATCACCGACGTGCTGGCTGACAAATGTCTGTCCCCGTACGACGAGCGCGACGGCGTTCTTCAAGTCGGCTCCGACCGCGACGATCGGCTCGCGTGCCGGCAGCGCGACAACGCACTGCGGGGCAAACCCTCTCGCGTGCCTTAAAATCGCACGGCTTGCCGGTCCACCGCGCGCTATCGAATCGTCGATGCGGCGAGCGACTTTACGCTCGCCGACGAGAAATGCGTCGGCGATGCCGGCAAGCCGGCGGCGCGCGTCCTCGTCCCGATAGGCAATCGGCTCACTCGAACGGTTCCCGCTGGTCATGACCAGTGCATTCGGTGCTCCGGCCGCAAAGAGCAAGTGATGAACCGGCGCGTAGGCGAGCAAGATGCCGAGCTCGTCATTCTCCGGCGCAACACCGTGGAGCGCGGCCTTCGCCCTCGCCAAGACGATCGGTCGCGGCGGCGATTGTAAAAGTGTCTCCTCCTCGCCGTCGATATCGACGAGCTCGCGCGCGGCGGCTCCGTCGCGCACCATGACGGCAAAGGGGCGTTCTTTACGATACTTTCGTTCGCGCAGGGCCTGAACCGCCGTCGCGTTGCGTGCATCGCATGCCAGATGGTAGCCGCCGATGCCTTTAACGGCTACGATCGCCCCGTCTTGGAGCATCTTCGCCGTCGCAACGATCGCAGGCTGGCCACGCAACGAGCTGCTTCCATCTTCGAGCATGTAGGAAGGGCCGCATTGATGGCATGCGACCGGCTGGGCATGAAAGCGCCGATCGAGTGGATTCTCGTACTCGGCCCGGCATTGCGCGCACATCGCCCAGTCACGCATCGTCGTCTGCGCGCGGTCGTAGGGCAAGCCGAGAACGATTGAATAGCGTGGCCCGCAGTTGGTGCAGTTGATGTACGGATAACGATAACGGCGATCGGCGGGATCGAAGAGCTCGCTCAGGCAAGCATCACAGACGGGAAGGTCGGCGCAGACGCGCACGGTAGGAGCGTCGACACGCCGGCTCTGCCGAATCTCAAACGATGCCGCGCCGGAGATATCGTCTACCGCCGATTGCACTTCTGCGATGCGTGCGGCGCTCGGGGCACAACCCACCAGTACGCTCTCGAAATCGTCCAGCAGTGCGGCGTCGCCTTCGACATGAATCTGCACGCCGTCCGCGTCGTTGAGCACCCAGCCGGTCAAGCTTCGTTCGATCGCCAACCGGTAGACGAACGGGCGAAAGCCGACGCCTTGCACGACCCCCGTGACCCGAAGGCGGCGCGCTTCCTTAAGGTGAGCCGGCATAGCAACCGCGGCCATTATAGCCGACTTGGAGCACTCGCTCCCCATCGGCCAGCACCGGCACGGTGGGATCGCCATCGCAGAGAGCGAGCATTCGCGTCAACGCATGCTCGTCGCGCTCGACGTCGTACTCCAAGAACTGCTCGCCGCGCCACTGCAGCTCCTCACGCAGCTCGGCGGTATAGGCGCACCAAGACGTGCCGTAGAGCTCAAGCACGTGCCAAAGCCTCGCGCAGAACGTGATAGATGGTGCCCTGCGCCTCCTGAATGCGCGGAATGAAATCGCACGGAACGACGATTGAGACATCGGCGAGGTTGCGGCGAACGATTTCGCCACCGTCGTAGCCGAGCAACGCGACGGCGAGGAGGCCGCGCTTGCGCCCCTCTTCCAATGCAGCCACGATGTTGCGCGAACCGCCGCTGGTTGAAAACGCGAGCATGATATCGTTGGGCTTCGATTGGGCGATGAGCTGGCGAAGGAAGATCACGTCGACGCCGACGTCGTTTGCGGTCGCCGTAATGACTGCCGGCTCGAGCGCGAGCGAAATTGCGGGGATTGCGGGCCAGCCGACTTCCGGGTCAACGCAGTCAAGCACGAAATCCGTCGCGTCGGTCGCCGAGCCGCCGTTGCCAAACGCAAGGATACGGCCGCCCCGAGCGAGTCGGGCGCGGATCGCTGCGATGGCGTCGCACAGCGCATCGAGCTGTTCGGTCGCGACGCGCCGGCGCAGCTCATCGGCGTCGCGCGCCTTCGCGAGAATCGACGTGGCAACTTCCGCGATGAGCCCCTCCGGATCGTCCGCCGACTCACTCAAGAATGGATAGAGAAAGCCGACGTCGCTGACGCGCTCGTGACGCGAAAGGTGTTCGAGAAAGACGTGCACTGACTCGTACATGGTGTGGCCCATCAGCTCGAAGAGCTCTTGATGAACGTGGACGTCGTTGACGGGTGCGGCCACCTCAAAATCGGTCTGCAGCGACGTCGAAGGGCTCGGCCATGCGATGGTAAACGCACCGCGCCGGCTTGCCGCCACAAGCGCGCTTTCCAACGCGGCATCGCCTTGGGGCGGTCCAAGTGCGATTGCCATGTCGCGCGGTCCCGCGACCGCCGCGATAAACGCATGCGGCGCGGTGCTGACGTCGAGCGCGGGAAGCGCACGCTTTCCTACCAGAACGGGATGAATGAATTCGACCGAAAGATGCATCGCGTCGGTCGCATAGGGACCCCGACCGAAGGCGAGGAGTCGTCCGCCCTCCGAAAAGCGCAACGCCATTTCGCTTGCCGCGCGCGCGAGCGGCAGCGCTTGTTCCTCGAAGAAAGGTGCGCAGAACGCGTTGCGCTCGACGATACGGTCGCGCAGCCAAACTCGTTGCGCGCTACCCAGCGCCGGCGCCGGCGTTAGCAAATGCGCGGAAGCGGATCGCCGACCAACATGTCGACGACGCGCGTTCCTCCGTACGACGTACGCGAAACGACGCGCCCCTTCGGCTCGGCCGCGAGCTCGCCGATGATTGCCGAATCTTGGCCGCCCTGGACCGCGCGCATCGCTTGCAGCGCGGCGCGGGCAGATTCGGGCGCGACCACCGCCAGCAGCTGTCCCTCGTTGGCGATGTGCAGGGGATCCAGCCCTAAGATCTCACACGCGCCTCGGACGCAGTCACTTAGCGGAACTGCCGCTTCTTCGAGGATGACGCCGAGACGCGCATCGCGCGCGAGCTCGTTGAGCGCCGTCGCGACGCCTCCGCGCGTGGGATCGCGCATCCAGCGAATTGCCGGTGCCGCGGCCTCGCAAAGCGCATTTACAAAGGGGACGAGCGAACGCGTGTCCGACGCAATGTCGGCTTCCAACTCCAACTCGCCCCGCGCAAGTAGGATGGTGATGCCGTGCTCGCCGATCGGACCCGAGATTAAAACGGCGTCGCCCGCACGCGCCTGTTGCGGGCCCAGGGTCAATCGTTCGTCGACGCACCCCAGACCGAACGTCGAGACGTACATGCCATCGGCCATGCCGTGTTCGACGACTTTCGTGTCGCCTCCAACGACGTGCACGCCGGAATTGCGAGCGGCCTGCGCCATTGCGGCTACCTCGCGCTCGAGAACCTCTCCCTCCAGTCCGGCTTCTAGGATAAACGTCGCCAGCAGCGCAAGCGGTCGGGCGCCGGCGACGGCCAGATCGTTGACGGTGCCGTGCACTGCGAGCGATCCGATAGAGCCTCCGGGAAAGCGCAGCGGCTTGACGACAAAACCGTCGGCGGTGAGCGCCAACCGTTTTCCATCAACCGTCACCAACGCCGAATCGGAAAGCGCTTCGAGAATCGGGTTGGCAAACGCAGGAAGAATGATGCCTTCGATGAGACGCCGGGTGGCCTTTCCGCCTGCGCCATGGGCCATCTCGATCTGCGCGATGTGGGTGCGCGTCTCCACCGCCGGCCTCAAGTGGGGACGGCGTATTTATAATGGGCGGCGCAGGCGCCTTCGCTCGATACCATGAGAGCGCCGATCGGATGCTCGGGCGTGCACGCGTTCCCGAAGAGCTTGCACTGCGCCGGCGTGAGAACGCCTTTGAGCACTTCGCCACACTGCGCAGCCTTCGGATCGGTGACGCGCACGCCAGGAAGGTCGAACTGCGCCTCTGCATCGTAGCGCGCGAATTCGGGCTTGATCTTTAACGCCGATTGCGAGATGAAGCCTAAGCCGCGCCATTCGAAATACGGCCGCAGCTCAAAGACATCGGCAAGCGAGCGCATTGCGGCGCGGTTTCCGTCCCAAGGCACGATGCGGCGGTACTGATTTTCGACCGCCGCCGTCCCGGCATGCAGCTGGTGAAGCAGCATGAGGATTGATTCAAGTAAGTCCAACGGCTCGAAACCGGCAATTACGACGGGTTTTCGATAGTGATGCGCGATGAACTCATATGGCCGGCAGCCCGTGATCGTCGAAACGTGCCCTGGACCGATGAACCCGTCGAGGCGCATATCGGGCGAGTCGAGGATGGCGCGAATCGCGGGAAGGATCGTCACGTGGTTGCAAAAGACGCTGAAGTTCTCAACGCCGAGGGACCGCGCTCGTAAAATCGTGAGCGCCGTCGAGGGTGCGGTGGTTTCGAAGCCAATGGCGAAGAAGCAAACGTGCTTGTCGGGCTCGTTTTGCGCGATGCGCAGTGCGTCCAGCGGCGAATACACCATGCGCACGTCGCAGCCGCGCGCTTTATACTCTAAGGGAGTCCCGCGCGTTCCGGGTACGCGCATCATGTCGCCAAACGCGGTCAAGATCGTCGCCGGCCGTTCCGCAATGGATAAGCCATCGTCGACACGGCCCATCGGCAAGACGCAGACCGGGCACCCGGGGCCGTGCACCAGCCTGATGTTCGGCGGCAACACGTCGCGCAGGCCGTGACGGTAAATCGAGTGCGTGTGTCCGCCGCAGACCTCCATGATCGAGTACTGTCGCGACGGCTCGGCGACGCGCGCGATCTCATCGGCCAATTTCCGGATCAGCGCTGGATCTCGGAACTCGTCGACGTATTTCATGGTCCGAACGTATAGCCGCGCACTTCGTCCATGGCCTGCTGCTCTTCGCCAAGAGCGGCGATCATCGTGAGTTGGCCGCGCGCCTGCTCTTCGTCGATCTTACTCATCGCAAATCCGACGTGGATGAGGACCCAATCGCCGATTTCGAGCGGCTCGTCGGCCAGCAAGCCGACGTTAATCGATCGCCTTACGCCGGCAACGTCCACTTTGGCGAGCATTGGCTGCTCGCTTGAAAACTCAACGATTCGCCCGGGGATCGCCAGGCACATACGTCGTTGTTATGCTTTCGTCCGGTGCTGACCCCTACGCTGTGGGCCGGTGCGCTTTGATATCATCCGTTCTTTCGCCGAGTTCGTTGCGTTCACTCTCCTCGAATGCGCCGCGTGCGTGTAAGAAAAGCAAGCGTCCCTCCTCCTGAACGTGGAGGAAGACGGCTTTGTCGTGCGGCCACAGAGTCGGCTAGCGTCGACTGCTCGCCCGCGCGCAGCGGAGAGGCGCTGCGGCATGACGCACGGCGCGATCCTGTGCGCGAACAAGAGTGCTACCTGCGGCGGTCGTTCTCGAGCAGCGTGATGGTCCATCACAACATCGTTCCCTCCTTTAAAGAAATGTTCACAACGTAGCGGTTACCGGCCGCGGGTTTCGCCGTTGCGCTTGCCCGCTCTCAGCAAAAAACCGCTGCCGTGGTTTGAAGGACCATTGCAACCGCTATAATAGTGATAACAGACCGCACTGCAGCGATTCGTCTTGAGGAGATTGGCATTATGAGCCTGTACTCGCCCACTCCAAAGTTTGACGAGATTCACGTGCTCTGGACTTCAGAGGGAATGAGTTGCGACGGCGACTCGGTCTCGATTACTAACTCATCCCAACCTGCACTTGAAGATATCGTCAATGGCCTCGTCCCAGGGCTGCCGAAAGTGCATATCCATAACAAGGTGCTTTCGCCGACCTTCGGCGGAGATGAGTTCCTCGCGCCGTTCTTCAAGGCGGCCAACGACGAGCTCGATGCGCCGTTCATTTTGGTCGTCGAGGGATCGGTTCCGAACGAAAAGATCAACGGCGACGGTTACTGGACGTCGATGGGGAACGATCCCGCGACGGGAGAGCCGCTCACGCTCAACTGGTGGCTCGACCGGCTCGCGCCCAAGGCGTGGGCGGTCGTCGCGTGCGGCACGTGCGCGACCTACGGCGGAATCCACGCGATGGCCGGCAACGTAACCGGATGCATGGGTCTGGTCGATTATCTCGGCAAAGGCTTCGTTTCGGCGGGCGGTCTTCCGGTCATCAACGTACCCGGCTGCCCGGTACAACCCGAAAACATGATGGAGACGCTAGCATGGGCGCTGGCGCAAGCGGCCGGAAACGCGCCGATTATCCCGCTCGACAAACTGGGGCGTCCAACGTGGCTCTTCGGCAAGACCGTTCACGAAGGATGCGATCGAGCCGGCTACTACGAGCAAGGCGACTTCGCCTACGATTACAACTCGCCGAAATGTTTGGTGAAGGCCGGTTGCTGGGGCCCGGTCGTGAACTGCAACGTGACCAAGCGCGGATGGATGGTCGGCATCGGCGGCTGCCCCAACGTCGGCGGCATCTGCATCGGGTGCACGATGCCGGGATTCCCCGATAAATTCATGCCCTTTATGGACACCCCTCCCGGGGCCACGGTATCCTCGCAGCTCATCGGACCCTACGGTAAGCTGATTCGAGCGTTGCGCAGCTTCACCAACGTTACGGTTAACGAAGAACCCGCGTGGCGGCACAATCGGCCCGAGCTAACGACCGGCGCGGATCCGCGCTGGGGCAACACGAGAAAGGCGGCCTCCAATGGCTATCGCTGAGTCGACGAAAACCGAGCGTCGGAATATCGTTTCGCGCTCGTGGGATCCCATTACGCGCATCGTCGGAAACCTTGGAATCTATACGAAAATCGACTTCGACGAGCGACGCGTTGTGGAATGCAAGAGCACGTCGTCGCTCTTCCGCGGTTACAGCATTTTTATGAAGGGCAAGGATCCGCGCGATGCCGGCTTCATCACCAGTCGGATCTGCGGTATCTGCGGCGACAACCACACCGTGTGTTCGATCTACGCTCAGAACATGGCTTATGGGATACGTATGACGCCGCTGGCCGAGACGATCTTCAATCTCGGCGAAGCGGCCGAGTACATGTTCGACCACACGATCTTTCAAGATAATCTCGTTTTCGTCGACTTTTGCGAGCAGATCGTCAAAGAGACCAACCCGAGCCTCTTTGCCCGCGCCGAACAGACGACAGCGCCGCATGCCGACATCCACGGGTTCAAGACGATCGCCGACATCATGCGCGCGTTCAACCCGTTTACCGGAAAGATGTACCTGGCGGCGCTTGAGTTCAGCCGAACGACGCGCGAAATGTTCTGCATCATGGAAGGCCGCCACGTCCATCCGTCCACGCTCTATCCCGGCGGTACCGGTACGGTTGCCACGACGCAAATCTTCACCGATTATATGTCGCGACTCATCCGTGTTATGGACTTTTGCAAGCGAGCCGTGCCGATGAATGACGACGTCTTCGATTTCTTTTACGAAGCGTTGCCGGGATACGAAAATGTCGGAAGGCGGCGAATCCAACTCGGCTGTTGGGGAGCCTGGCAAGATCCGCAAGCCTGCGATTATCGCTACGAGCATATGACCGACTGGGGCCGGAAAATGTTCGTCACGCCGGGCGTCGTGGTCGATGGCGAGCTGGTAACGACCGACCTGGTCGAGATCAACCTCGGTATTCGGATTATGCTCGGCCACTCGTATTACGACGACTGGCAGGGCGAAGAGATGTTCGTCCGGCGGGACCCGCTCGGCAATCCCGTCGACCGCCGCCATCCGTGGAACGTGACTACGCTTCCGCGACCACAAAAGCGCGATCTCGACGGAGGAAAGTACAGCTGGGTTATGAGCCCGCGCTGGGTGAATCCGCGAACCGGCGAAACGCTCGCGCTCGAAACGGGCGGCGGCGCGCTCGCGCGTCTTTGGGTCACGGCGCTTGCTGGTCTCGTCGACACCGGCTACGTCAAGTCGACTGGACGTAGCGTGTTGATCAATCTGCCGCGCTCACGCGAGCTTCCGGAAATGACCTTTGAGTGGAAAACACCGCAGTGGTGCAACGCGATCGAGCGCGATCGCGCCCGCATCTACTTCGTCGCGTATGCGGCCGCGCAGGCGATCTTCTTCCTGGAACAGGGTCTCAAAGAAGTCCGCGCGGGCAGAACTAAGACGTTCAACGACTTTGAAGTTCCTCAAGACGCATTCGGCTGCGGCTTCCACGAGGCGGTGCGTGGCGTTCTATCTCACCACGTCGTCATTCGCGACGGCAAGATCGCTAACTATCAACCGTGGCCGCCGACTTGTTGGAACGGGAGCCCGACCGATTCGGAAGGGCGTCTTGGTCCGTACGAAGACGCCGTTACCGATATGCCGCTCTTCGAGGAGAACGATGCGGACAGCTTCCGCGGCGTCGACATCATGCGCGCGGTGCGCAGCTTCGATCCATGCCTGCCATGCGGCGTGCATATGTATCTCGGCGGCGGCCGTACGTTGGAGCGTCTCCACACGCCGTTTGGCACGCCCGAGTAAGACGCGCCAATGGACGACGCGGAAGTCCGGCGGCAGATTGATGCGCTCGAGCCGCTGCTTGCCGGACTGCCGTCCGACGTCGCCGGCACCGTTGAGGCGCTGTTGCGCCTGTATGGCGAAACGCTTCGCCGAATGGTCGCGGCCGCGAACGACGCACCCGAGGTGAGCGAGGCGTTCGCGCGGGACGAGCTCATCTCCAACATGCTCGTTCTTCACAACGTGCCTGCGCCGGAAAAGCGCGTGCCGGCGACACCGGCGAGCGATCGCTGCGATCTTTGCGGCGAGGAGCTTTCGGAAGCCCATGCACACCTTTTCGACACGAACGAGAGAACGGTGCTGTGCGCGTGCGCGGTGTGCGCGCTGCTCTTTCCGCAGCGGGCCGACGCTGGCGGCCGCTACCGCTTCATTCCCGCGACCTCCACGTACCTACCGGATCTCGTTTTCGACGAGCTCACGTGGAACGCGCTCGAGATTCCCGTTCACGTGGCCTACTTCGTTCGCTCGCCGCAAACGGCGGCGTCGTCGCATACTATCCGAGCCCGGTCGGCGCGGTGGAGTCGCTGCTCAAGCTCGATGCTTGGCAAGAGGTGGAGCAACGAAACCCCGCGCTCGGAAAGCTCGTCGGGGATACGCAAGCGTTGCTGGTGAACGGTATGGGCGGCATTGCCGAAGGCTGGATCGTCGGCATCGACGTCTGTTACCGTTTGATCGCGGTTATGCGCATGCATTGGCGCGGCTTACGCGGCGGCGACGGCGTGCGAGCCGAGCTCAAACGGTTTTTCGACGAGCTTCGCTCCTCGTCAACACCCCAACACACAGGAGAGACTCATGAACGGTTTACTCAAGTTGCTCTTTAAGCCATTGGGCGCGGTGACCCCCGACCTCATGGCGCACATTCCGGGGGTGGCTGCGGGCAACGACAAGGGCAACTACGAAAGACAGGCCGGCAATCTTGCCGACGGCCGATCGACGGCCGCGCGCTCGACCAGCCTCGATCCGGCGTCGCACGAACCGATCTTACCGCAAATGCCGAATCTTTCCCCGCCGTGATGCAGGCGTCGCTCGGCGCGCCGCCGCTGCGCTTCCGTGCGCTCGGCGCGCAGCCGTCGCGCGCTTTCGCGACGCCGACCATCGAACTTTGGGTTGAAATCGCGTGCGAGGCGCCGTATGAAATTCGGGCGATTGCTCTCAACGTCGAGGTTCGCATCGCAGCGCAACGACGTCGCTACGAGACCCCCGAGCGCGAGCGACTCTTCGATCTGTTCGGTGATCCCTCTCAATGGCAGCAGTCTCTCCGAAGCGTGCAGTGGCTGCGAGCCTCACTCAATGTGGCGAGTTTTGCCGGTTCGACCGTGATTGAGATCCCGCTGCCCTGCAGCTACGATTTCGACGTCGCCGCCGCCAAGTATCTGGCCGCCCTGGAAGACGGCGAGATACCGGTCGACGTGCTTTTTAGCGGCACCATCTTTTATGACGACGGCGCCGGGCGGCTGCAAACCGCGATGATTCCGTGGGAGAGCGAGGCGACGTTTCGCATCACCGTTGCGATGTGGCGCAAGGCGGTCGACGCCGCTTTCCCCGAAAGCGCGTGGCTTCGCGTAAGCCGAACGATGCTCACTCGGCTCCACACGTACCGCTCCAGCCGTGCTCACCTCGATTGGGATGAAACGCTCGCCGATCTTCTTGAGAACGCGCGAGGCTAACGTGGACGCTGTGCGCCAGATCGCGCAAGCCGTGTTGTACGAAGGCTATCTGCTCTGGCCGTATCGCCGCAGCGCGCTCAAAAACCAGCATCGCTTTACGATCGGCGGTCTCTACCCGGCCGGCTATGCCCAGAGCTTCGGAGACCGAAGCGAAGCGCGCGTTGAGTGCCTCATCGAAGGCACGCAGCCGGAACTTGATCTCGAAGTACGTTTCCTGCACATGATTCGCCGCCAAGTTTGCGTCGACGGTGCTCCTGTAGACGACGTGACGCTTGACGGCCGTCGCTATCTCACCTGGGACGAAACCGTGGAACGGAGCGCCGATGAGGCGGCCCGTTTCACGTGGGAGGCAGGCTCGGAAAGGGAACGGGTTTCGACAAATCTCGAGCTTCTGCGCAGCTGGGAGCGGATCGACGGCCTCGTCGAATGTCACATTGCGCGTCTCGACGAGCGCGTTGCAACGCATGAGTATTCGCGTCGCGAATGAGAGTACGGCAACCGATTCGTCCCGCGACGCTGCGCTGCGCTGCACGATGCTCGCCTGTCACGTCGTGCTGCACGTGCGAGACGGCGCATTCGTCTCAACGGTCGATCCGCCGGCGACGTTGGCGAAGGCCACGCAAGCCTGCCGCAGCGAAGGGCTCTGGCCAGTGCTCGTCGGAACACCGCCGGCGCGCGACACCATGCTGGCCTCTCCGATCATTCTCGAAGAGTATCCTCAAATCGCTGCGGAAACGCCGTGTGACTTTTTCGATGGCGCTGAAATCGGCGAATTGCTTGCCCAGAGCATTCTCGCCCTTTCCGATGAGGAAAAGCAGGAGATGCGTGCGACCGATCCGCGTGCGCGCCAAATTTTGGATCGCGTCGAGTCGATGACTCCCATTGAGCTTGCCCGCCTCCACGGCGGCTTGCGCCCGCGGGAGAGCGTGACGTGAGCTTACAACGCGGGAGTCGCGTCGTATTGCGGCCGCGCGCCGACGGCGACGTGCTCATGCGTGCGCTTGAAGGCCGCCGTGGCCTGGTCGATGCGGTCGAAGAAGACATGGAGGGCCGGCGCTACATTGCCGTGATCCTCGAAGACGATCCGGCGCGAGATATCGGGAAAGCTCGCCGCCTCGCTCATCGCTTTTTTCTTGCGCCTGAGGAGGTCGAGCTGCTCGGAGATCATGAGTTCGATTCGCTCCTGCCGCGCGTGTTGGTGGCGGGAATCGGTAACGTCTTTTTGGGCGACGACGCGTTCGGCGTCGAAGTAGTGAAGAAGCTAGCGCAGACGACCTTTCCGTCCGGCGTCAATGTGGTCGAGTTCGGAATCCGCGGGATGGACCTCGTTTACGCGCTAGGTGACGGCTACGACGCCGCAATTCTGGTCGATGCCGCCCCGCGCAACGCAGAGCCCGGCACCATCGACGTGATCGAAGCGAACGACGATACGTTCGAGGGTGTTACGATCGAGGGCCACGGCATGCATCCCTCGCAGGCTATCGCCCTGGCTCGGCAGATCGGTTCAATTCCACCACGCCTGATCGTCGTCGCATGCGAGCCGGCAGCGATACCATCACCTGACGAGATGTGCGAGGGCCTTAGCGCACCAGTGGCCGCGGCGGTCGACCGTGCCGCTACGCTCGTCATCGAGCTCATCGAGGATCTGCGCAAATCGCAGCAACGCCATCCTGAGGAGGTTACATCCACATGACGATCCACATCCCCCGAAGCATCGTGGTTTCTACTGCAGTCCTAGCCTGCCTGGCCATTCTCCGCCTGATCGCGCGCCAGGGACCCGAATACACGCGGTACGCAAAGATCGAGGGAATGTCCGAGAGCTGAACGCGTGCACGAAGCCTCGGTTGCACGTGCAATCGTCGATGAGATTGTCGAACGCGCCTCCGACGAGCTCATGGAGCGCGTCTTTCGCGTTCGCCTGAAGATTGGAGAGTTCACCGGCGTCTTCCCGGACGCATTGACGTTCGCCTGGGACGCCGCGACCGAAGGCACGCTCGCCGAGGGATCGATTCTCGAGATCGAACGGATTCCGCTGGAGATCTTCTGTAAACGCTGCGTCCGCGCGAGGCAGGTCGAACAAACCCACCCGCCGCTTCCGATCTGTCCGGTCTGCGGCGATCCGTCGGCCGAGATCGTGCGAGGCCGAGAGTTGCTCATCACTGGTTTGGAGGTAACCTATGCAGCCGGAACTGCTTGACGTGGAACAAGCGATTCTTCGGAAGAACGCGGACCTCGCGCAGGCATTGCGTGACCGGTTCGCGCGCTCTAAAACGTACGTCATCAACCTTCTTTCGAGCCCGGGTGCCGGAAAAACGACGCTGCTCGAAGAAACACTGCGCCGCTTTGCAAAGGAGTATCGCGTGGGCGCGCTCGTCGGCGATCAAGCCACCGAGAATGATGCCGTGCGTCTGGCGCGCAGCGGAGCCCCAGTCAAGCAAATCGCCACCGGAGCCGAGTGCCGGCTCGATGCGGAGATGGTCGGCTCAGCGCTGGCAGGCTTGGATTGGGGTGACCTCGATCTCCTCGCCATCGAAAATGTCGGCAACCTCATTTGCCCGGCCGAGTACGATTTGGGCGAAGAGCTTCGCATCGTGCTTTTTTCGACGCCCGAAGGAGAAGATAAGCCGCTCAAATATCCTCTCGCGTTCACGACCGCCGACCTCGTCATCATGACGAAGACCGACCTCATTGGCGCCACGGGATTCGATCGCCGCACGGCGCGGGAAAACATCGAGCGCGTGCATCCCGGCGTTGACGTCATCGAGCTTTCGGCCCGCACGGGCGATGGCATGGAGCAGTGGTTCGAATACCTGCAACGCAGAATCGCCGCCGAACGCGTCCACGCATACTAGCACCCTTCGCGGCCGTCAACGGCGCGAAGAGCGCACTTAGTGCGTTCTGCTACCGCTTCCGGCAATAATGTAGATGGCAAAATCTTCGGGCACCGGCGACGCATCGCAAGGCGTCACCGTCGAACTTAGCCCGCACGAGAAACGTGAAGCGGGACGGCGCGCCGGATTGCGCGCTGCGGTCGTCTTCGAGTCGGTGCGGCAAGAAGGCGAGCGGGAGTTACAGCGCCCTGCGGTGGCGCTGGCGTTCTCCGGGCTTGCCGCGGGGCTATCGATGGGCCTCTCGCTGGTGGGAAGCGGGCTCATACGCGCCGCACTCCCCGCTGCGCCGTGGCGGCCGTTGCTCGAAAATGCGGGCTATACGCTCGGCTTTTTGGTCGTCATTCTCGGCCGTCAGCAGCTCTTCACCGAGAATACGGTAACCGCGATCCTTCCATTGCTCGACGATCCCGATAAACGGCAAAAATTCGTCGCCGTCGCGCGCCTTTGGTCCGTCGTGCTCGTCAGCAATCTCGCCGGCGCGCTCGTCTTCGCGTTTGCAGTCGTGCACAGCGGCGCCTTTTCGGTCGAGGTTCATCGGGCGTTTTTAGAGCTCGGCATGGCGACGCTCCAGTACGATTTCGCGACGACCCTCGTCAAGGGAATTTTCGCCGGATGGATCATTGCGCTATTGGTCTGGCTGTTGCCAACCGCGGAAGGCTCGCGGGTCGCGGTAATTATTATACTTACTTACCTCGTTGGATTGGGCAGCCTCAGCCACGTGGTCGCCGGCTCCGTTGAGGCCTTCTACGCTGTGTTGGTCGGCGCGGCAAGCTGGACGCATTTCGCGCTCGATTTCCTGTTGCCGGTTTTCTTGGGGAATTCCATCGGCGGCGTATTGCTCGTATCGTTACTCAACTACGCACAAGTCGCCGTCAAGAGCGACGAAGAGCTGACGCAGTAGCCGCGCAAGCGGCCTCAGGTCACGGTATTTGCGGACTTGAGAGTCTCGAACCCTGACTCCCCGCGATTGCCCGCGTCCGGCGGCGTAATTTCCGCGGCATTCGCCAGCGGCCCGCGATACGTCGTGACGCATCCCGCTGTGCGGAAGACTTCCTCCAACTTAGTCATGGCGTCGGCGTCGTCACCGCAATACGGAATGTTTGCGCCGACTTGGGGTGTTCCGATTAAGGCGCGAATGAGCCGGTGCGTATCGAGCTTGCGAGCGAGCAGTTCGGTACCGCTCACGTCGCCGGCCTTCGTTTCTTCCATGGCATCGACGACCACGGCGTGGTCTGAGATGCAGCCTGCCTGTGCAAGGAGCTCATCGGCCTCTTCGCGGGGCCCGGCGAAGATCAACATTTCAC
Organism: Vulcanimicrobiota bacterium; assembly: GCA_963719905.1. GTDB lineage: Bacteria > Vulcanimicrobiota > Vulcanimicrobiia > Vulcanimicrobiales > Vulcanimicrobiaceae > Cybelea. The sequence continues at coordinate 378,660 of CAVRDR010000001.1, read as the reverse complement.
AGACGGCCGCATCGTTGTATGGGGTATCGGCAACGGCGCCGGCCCGGTCGGCGGCCGCCTGAGCCGACTTCATGCCTTCAGCGTCGCCAAAGCAAACGTGGTACCCAGCGTCGACCAGCAGCCGTCCTATGCCGACCGCGCGAGGGTTTGAACCAAAAACGCCAATCTTCATAGCCCCCTTGTACCCAACGAGCGAGGTAACCGCACACGGGCGTCCTCGAACTTGGACGCTGGTCGCCGATACTTTTTCTTGGTGGACAACTCTCCATTTGCTTTGTAATGCAAGGAAGCGGCATCTTCGTGTACGTAGAAGCTCCAAATTATGCAGGCATTACGCGTGACATTCGCCGCGGCGGCGATCGCCGCAATCAGCTGCCCCGCAGCCGCGGCCTATCCGACCACGCTGACTTTGAAACTGTACGCGCAGAACCGGCCTGGTGAAACCGGAACAGTCACGTTCGAGCAGGTGCCGAGCGGCGTGAGGGTGGTCATCAAAATGGCGGGCGGCGGAAATGGCAGACAGCCCGTCCACATACACGAGGGCGTCTGCGGCAATCTAAACCCGCTGCCAAAGTATTCCCTAGGCGACATCGTCCACGGAAGCGATATGACGACGATATCGGGGATCACCATCGGTGATCTGCTCAAGGGCAAGTACGCCATCGACGTCCACTTCAGCAGCGCCGACATCAAGAAATACGTCGCATGCGCCGACATCGGACTGCGCAACGCGCAACAGAGCTGATCCACTAGTTGCGGTTGGTCGCAGGTCTTCTTTTTCAGGCGCTAATCGCAGCGCCTGCAGCGGTCTTGTCGCTTGGAGCAACGCTCATCCCGGCGCCGCGGCGACGCGCTTCCAGCGTGGAGCGCATTTCAGAGCGCTTGGGCCGCAAGCCGTCAAGCGCGACGGTGCACGTCGTCAAAGGTGGCTAACGCCGGCGTAATCCTCGAGTGCAGTGGTGGAGACACGATTGTCGCGCGTCGCGGGTCAGGCTTTACCGCCATGTTCAACAAGACGCTCTCGCTGCACGACCCTGCGGCCATGACGTTCGATTAACTCTTCGATCCTGACGTCATATACGTCTGCGAAGCCGCCGAGCCGCTGCGCGTGATTTCGCGCAGCCGTTCTTGCATGGCGTTGCTGGGGATTTTGATTCGATCGGCGAGTCGTAGAAATGCGAGAACTTTGACGTGCCACCACGTCATATCGATCTCAAACCAGCGCAGCCCGTGGCGCGCCGAGAACGGAAAGGCGTGGTGGTTATTGTGCCAGCCCTCACCCCATGAAATAAGGGCGACCCACCAACAATTAGTCGACTGGTCCGCGGTCTCATACGTGCGGTAGCCAAGCATATGGGATGCACTGTTCACGAGCCAGGTCGACTGATAGCTCAGGGCAAGTCGGACGAAAATTCCCCAAACCACCCACGACCATCCCCCGAGCGCAAAGAGTCCCACACCGAGTGCGATTTGAAGCGGGACGTTCAAGTACTGCATTGCGCGGTAGAATGGCTCGGCGTAGAGGTCCGGCGCGAAGTGCCGCATTTCTTCGTCCGACGGCAGCGCGATATTGTTTCGATAGATCCAGTCTACGTGCGCCCATTTGAAACCGAGACGAATGCTGTGTGGGTCACCCTCGCGATCCGCATGTGCGTGATGCTTACGGTGCACGGCCACCCATCGGATCGGATCGCCTTGCAGTGCCAGCGTTCCAAAAATCGCGAATAGGTATTCGAACGGTTTTCGAAGACGCAGCCCACGATGCGTAAGCAGACGATGAAAGCATAGCGAAATCCCGAGAGCCACCGTCGCATACGATACGACGGCCGCGGCGGCCAGAGCCGACCAAGTGAAGAAGCCCGGCCAGAAGGCCGCGAGCGCCCCGACATGTATGCCGAGGAGTCCCAAGCCTTTGACGCGGCTGTAAATCTCATTCATAGCATAGCCACGAACCAACAGACTTAGGCATGGTGTCGACTTCTCCTTTGTTTAGCCCGAGCATCGTTTACGCGCTAAGCTTTCTCGATCGACGCGACGGTGGTGCTCCTCGGGACGAGGGCGGCAGTTGCAATGGGTCGTAGGACGGTATACTCGCTGCATGGACGCGGACGTTATTGTGATCGGCGCCGGGGCCGCTGCCTTGGCGGCGGCCCGCAATCTCGCGGGCCACTCGATCCGCGTCGTGTTGCTGGAGGCACGTGACCGCATTGGCGGCCGGGTGTGGTCTCGCCGGATTCCGTCGACGCCGATGTTTGCCGAGCTCGGTGCAGAGTTTGTCCATGGTCGAGCCGAGCAAACGATGGCGTTACTCCGCGAAGTGGGAATGGAGGCCGCTGCGGCAGACGGCGAATTCTGGATCCGCAAGAACGGCGATTTGCGGCTCGCAAACAATGACTTTGCCTCTGCCGCCGCAATCTTCGCGGGGGCCGGCGCGCTCGGCGGCGACGAGAGCGTCGACCGGTTCCTGCGCCGTTTTGACGGCAACGGAACGATGCGCGAAACGGTTGAAATGGCGCGCACATTCGTGGAGGGGTTCGATGCAGCCGATCCGGCGATTGCCAGCGCGCGTGCGATTGCCCAGGAGTGGGGGTCGGGCGTCGATACCACGAGCGCGCGTCCGATCGGCGGCTACAACCCCATTTTCGAGCATTTACAGAGGGTTTGCAACGCCATGGGCGTTGCGATGTGCTTGTCAACGATCGTGCGTCGAATTTCGTGGCACCGCGGTGGCGTGACAGTTAGCGCGACCAACGATCGCGGTGAGCCGCGGACGATCGAATCGCGAGCCGCCATCATAACGCTTCCGGTCGGGGTTTTGCGCCATGGGGGCGACGAGACGGTCGTTGAGTTCGATCCCGATCTGCCTTCGGACAAGCGCGAGGCGCTTGGGAGCATTGAGATGGGCCATGTGGTAAAAGTGGCGCTGTGGTTTCGCGCACCCTTTTGGGAGCGAGTCCGCAACGGGCGCTATTATAACGCTGCGTTTTTTCGCGACGAAGGGCAGCCGTTCGCGACATATTGGACCCAGCTGCCGGTACGCGGCCGTTTGATCGTTGCGTGGGTTGGAGGTCCAAAAGCGCTCGCGCTCGGCGACGCCGCCGAGTCGCAGCTTATCGAACAGGCAGTAGACGGTTTCGGGTCGTTGTTTGGAGCGCCGGAAGGCGCGCGTCGAGAATTTGGAGGGCGGCGCAACCCACGATTGGGATCGTGACCCGTTTGCGCGGGGAGCCTACAGCTACGTTGCCGTCGGAGGTGCGGACGCTCGCGAAACGCTCGCGGCGCCGATCGACGACACGCTGTTCTTCGCCGGCGAGGCGACGTCAAACGACGGCCAAGGGGGCACGGTGAATGGCGCGCTCGAAACCGGCGAGCGCGCGGCCGCGCAAGTTGCAAACGCTTTCGGCGCACGACGGTATTGAAGCAATGCCGGAAACCGCATCATCCTTTCTAACTGCCTGGTCGAACTTCTACGAGATGACCGGGACTTCGGCTGCGGCCCTGATTGGATTGATGTTCATCGTGATCACCCTCGTCACAGGAACCGAGCGTCTGCGACGAGCTCCCGACGGAATAGCGACGTTCAGCACGCCAACCGTCATGCACTTTTGTGCGGCATTCTTCGTTTCGGCGGTCTTGAGCGCTCCTTGGTGGTCGTTGGCTTACCCCAGTGCGCTGATCGGCGTCGCCGGTCTTTGCGGCTTGGTCTACATTATGCGCGTTATGTTGCGCACGAAGCGGCTGAGCACATACAGGGCGGATCTCGAGGACTGGACGTGGTACAACATTCTCCCATTCATTGCATACGGCGCGATCTTCGGAGCTGCGCTCGGCCTTCGCCACCTTTCCGTCGATGCGCTTTTCGTGCTCGCAGGCGGCGTCGTGCTGCTGATCTTCATCGGCATCCGCAACGCATGGGATATCGTGACCTTCATTGCGACGGGCGGCATCGACCAAACGCCGAGCTAGACCTTCAGAGGCTCACATATGCAAAACCCAAGTGAGGCGAACGTAGGCGCAGGCTTGCAGCGTAGTCCAGTTTGTCGACCGTTATGCCGGCGGCAGTAACGTTGATCGATTCCGGAACGAACGTTCCGAGACTGTCGGGATTATTGAGAAAGCGGGCGTTCGACGTCGCGATGTCTGCATCGAACGTCAGCCAGGGTCGAGGTTGATAGAAGTTCGCAAACTCGATGCCGCGTCTCATCGTGGTGCCCCCAGCATACGTGACCCCCGCATCGCCATCGAAAACCAGTTCCGAGTTGAGGTGAAGCTGCCATAGAGAAATCGGCACCGTGCACGAGCACGTGCATACGCACGACGGGTCCGATCTCGACCACGAGCACGAGCACGGAGAAGACGACCGCGATGCCGCGCCCTAAACGCTCTGCGAAGCTCGGACAGGTTCGGTCGCTGCGTCTACCGTTGGAACTCGACGAACGGTTCGAGCGTCGTCTTCGCGCGGACGCTAGTCGTTGCGCGAGTGACGTACTCTTAGAAGCGGTGCACGGTGGTTTGCGTTTGCAGCCGGGATACATGTGGCGCCAGCGCGTTACGTTGACGTCGCTCCTCACCGCCGGCGAATGGAAGCTGTACGAGTCGTACCTTGCTGCGCTCGGTGATACGTTCGAACGCGTACGTCAAGCACATCGTTGCGTGGCTGCAGGCGGACGGCATTTTACCTGCGACCACGCGGGAGCGGGCGTCGCTGCCGGCTTCGAGTTCATCGTAAGAACGTTCGAATTCGTACCGATCCAGACTGCGGCCGGATCGCGCCCTATCGTTGCCGGGTGGCCTTGGCGTGGGCAAGTGAGCGTCCGGGCGAGGAGAGCGTAGCTTTTTCCCGTTCGCAAAGGCAGCGAAATGCCAGCCGCCGAAGTGGGGCTCCCTTCAGCAGGCTCCGTGCAAACCCAAAAAGGGCTCGCACGCAAGTCTGCCGCCAATGCGCTCGGGGCGAGCTTAATCAGCGTTTAAGCGCAACCTCGAGCGAAAACTAGTCGAGCTGGCGGCGTCTTGACCAGGATGCCATCGTGATAATAACGTATATCACAAAATGGCACGGTCGTTCGCTTTGGGACTCCCGATGGTTCTCCAACTTCAAAAGGAGCAACCGACGGAGCAGCGTTGTCTTCCCCTTGCGTCGATCGATCGCTGGGAGAGCGCAGCCAAGCCACGACGCGCTCGCCCGGTGACTGCGCCTTGCGGCAACTCGATATTGGGGAGCTTCAGGACCTCGGAGCGCAGCGTGAATCCCCCGTTCTCTTCTTTTGAGCAAAGCTAGATCTATAGGGAGAAGTCTTGCGAAGCGAACCGTTGCCGCTACAACAGACCTCCATGAGTGCCATTGGCGCGAGTTCGATTTGCTCGCGAATTGCAGCCTGGGCCGTCGCCACGCCGGACCACCTGGCGGTCGTCGACGACAACGTTCGTCTGACGTATAAGGAACTCGAACGCCAGTCGAGCTCGCTCGCCGTGCGACTGCGAGAAGCCGGTGCCGGGCCGGATCGCTGCGTCGGAGTCTTTCTGGAACGGTCTACCCGATTTGTCGTCTCTGCGTTGGCCGTGCTGAAGAGTGGTGCTGCTTACGTACCAATAGACCCGGCCACGCCGGTTGACAGAGCCTCGTTCATCCTCAACGACGCACGCGCGATCGCGCTGCTTACAGAGTCGGCCATAGCTCGGCACCTAACCGAACTGCCCTGCACCATGATCGATGTCGACCGGACGCAAACGGCGGGTTTGGTACCGTTCGCGGAGGCGGACCCCGCCGAACCGGATACGCTTGCGTACGTGGTGTACACTTCGGGGTCAACGGGAGAACCGAAGGGCGTCGAAATAACGCATGCCAATCTCTGCAATCTTATTGCGTGGCACCAATCTGCGTTCGAGGTGACGGCGGCCGATCGCGCGAGCCAGATCGCGGGTTTAGGATTTGACGCGGTGGGCTGGGAAATTTGGCCCTATCTTACGGCTGGGGCGAGCGTCTATGTTGCCGATGAGTTGACTCGCCGCTCGCCGGAGGCCCTTCGCGACTGGATCGTCGAGCGCGAGATCACGATCGGCTTTGTGCCGACGATCGTCGCCGAGCAGTTATTTTCCTTGAGCTGGCCTCGCGAGACGGCTCTTCGCATGTTGCTGACCGGCGGCGATAGGCTGAACAGAAGGCCCCTGACGGACCTGCCGTTTGTGGTTGTAAACAACTATGGCCCTAGCGAATGCACCGTTGTCACGACGTCGGGAACGGTATCGCCAAACGGCGATTCTAATGGTCCGCCATCCATCGGACGTCCAATCGCGAACGTGAGAGCGTTGATCCTTGACAGCGAGTTGCGGCCTGTTCCCCAGGGAGAGGCCGGGGAACTCTGCGTAGCCGGCGCGCTAGTCGGGCGCGGATATCGCAACCTCCCGCAAGAAACGGCGAGCCGGTTCGTCACGTACATATCTCCTTCGGACGAACCTCTACGGATCTACCGCACCGGTGACCAAGCGCGATTGCTCGAGAATGGGGAGATCGAGTTTCTTGGACGGCTCGACGACCAAATTAAGCTTCGCGGATATCGCATCGAGCTTGGGGAAATCGTTACGCAGTTGAACCGGTGTCCTGGCATCGGGACCAGCATTGTTTCCGTACGCGAAACGGGAGAGAGCGGACCTGCCATCGTCGCCTATATCGTTGCCGAACCGGACGCGCGTCTCACCGACGGCGACGTACGCGAGTTTCTCGCGACTCGTCTGCCTGATTATATGGTTCCCTCGTCGTTCGTATTAATGCCCGCGCTCCCGGTGACGGTCAACGGCAAGCTCGACATGTCGGCATTGCCCGCGCCGAGCCGGGAGAACCTGCTTCCCACTCGCGAAGCGGCCAACGATGTGCCCAAGCAAAGCAGCACGATGCAGGACCAAATCTCAAGCATCGTCAGTCTGTTGCTCGGGCGGCCTTCAGTGAATCCCGAAGACAACTTCTTCATGATCGGCGGTCATTCGATGCTGGCAGTGCAGCTCGTGGCACGTATCCGCGAGACGTTCGGCGTACGGCTGACGCTCCGCCAGCTTTTCCTGGCACCGACCATCGTAGCACTCTCCGACGAAGTTCGCCGGCTGACCAGCGCGACGTAGGACGGTCTTAAACATGGCCGGCCAGGTCTCAGAGTATGCGCTGAGCCTAAGCAACCTTCTCGACCCCGACGTGCTCGCGAATCCCTATCCGTTGTACCAGCTTCTGCGCGAAAAGGATCCCGTTCATTGGGATCCTTATCTGCATGCTTGGATCGTAACGCGTTATGAAGACGTCATGACGGTTCTGACGCAATTTTCTGCCGACCGGGCGCCTTCGCCTGAGTTTTTCGAGAGTCTTGGCGCGGCCGAAGTGAGTCCCGTTGCCAAGGTCATGGTCAAGCAGATGCTCTTCATGGACGCGCCCGCGCACACTCGATTGCGTAAACTTGCGGCTCCGGCGTTCATGCCCGCGCGGGTGCGCGCCCTTCGCGACCACATCGCGCAAATCGCGACGAAGCTAATCGACGACGTTCAAGCACGCGGCAACGGACATATCGACGTGTTGGCCGATTTCGCCGAGCCGTTGCCCGCGATCGTAACCGCCGAATTACTCGGCGTTCCGGCAGAAGATCACGTCAAGCTCAAGGAGTGGTCCGGCATGTTCGCCGGAATGCTGGGCAACTTCCAACACAATCCCGATCGCCTCGGTGATGCACTGGAGGGAGTAGAAAGTTTAAGCGCTTATTTTCAAAATGCTATCCTCGAACAAAGAACAAAGCCCCGGCAAGGGTTGGTGTATTCCTTGATGTCCAGCGAGGTCGATGGCGATCGGCTGACCGATGAAGAGATCGTTGCCAATTGCATCGTCACGATGGTGGGGGGTCAAGAAACGACCACGAACCTGATAGGCAACGGCATGCTGACGTTGCTGCGAAATCCAGACCAAATGCATTGGTTACGGACGCACAACGAGAGCATGCCGGAAGCCGTCGAAGAGCTGCTGCGTTATGAGAGCCCTAGCCAGCAGACCGCGCGTTTGGCCCCATCGGATAGCATGCTCGGTGGAAAGCAGATCCATAAGCGGGATGCCGTTATTGCCGTCATGGCTGCCGGCAACCGCGACCCCGAGCGATTTCTCGACCCGGACCGGCTCAACTTGGAACGACCGGATAATCGACATCTCGCGTTCGGGTGGGCAGCGCATTTCTGTTTCGGAGCGCCGCTCGCTCGCATCGAAGGGCAGATCGCCTTCGAAACTCTCTTGGCACGATTCCCAAAACTTGAGCTCACGGGTGAGAAACTCGTTTGGCGTGAGAACTTAGGCCTGCGCGGTTTGAAATCGCTCCCGCTTTCCTCAAGCTAACGGTGAACGCAGCGATTGACTCGGGCGGTGAGGTAGTGCGGGACCTTCCGGTTCCCAACCTCCGCACCATGCGCTTCGAAGATTATGGCGCCATCCGCAAACTCGCGCTGGACCACGACATGTCAATGCCGCCGGTAGAAGATTGGGAGCATCGCTGGCGAGACAATCCTGTCTGGGAAGGCCTCGATGGCCGGTCGCCCATCGGTTGGGTTCTGGAGAGCGCATCGGGCGAAATCGTCGGCTCGATGGAAACCGTCCCCGTGCTCTACAAGTTCCGCGGTAGCGACTTAGTTTCGGCCGCCAGTGCCCTATGGTGCGTCAGCGCGCCATACCGAGGTTTTGCTCTCCAACTCATAGACGAGTACTTCAACCAGCCCGTCGATCTATTCATCAGCACGACGGTCGGTCCGGCTGCGATCGAGACGTTAAAACAATTGTACGACCCGATCCCGGTCGGGCAATGGGATGCAACCTCGTGCTTCATCGCGCACCGTCGCTCGTTTGCGGAAGTAGCGCTGCGGAAATTCCACGTTCCCTTACCCTCGCTGTTGTCGTATCCCGCCAGCGGCGTCCTGTGGTTGACGCAGACCTTCAGCAAACGTTTGGCTGGCCCACCAGCCGGGGTTCTGTTCGATAGCGTTTCTGCATTCGATTCTCGGTTCGACGCATTCTGGGAGGAATTGCTCCGACTCAACCCGGAGAAATTGCTCGCCGAGCGAAGCAGCCTCGCGCTTTCGTGGCATTTCTTCAGCGCGATGCGGACCGGTCGATTGTGGATCCTTACGGCATCGAGGCGCGAAAAGTTGATCGGCTATTGCATTTTCACCGAAGTACCCTCGACTCAGGCCTGCCGGAGTATATGTCTGGTCGACTATCAAAGCATCGACGAAGAGCTCGATCTTTTGTCAGGCTTCATAGGAATGGCGCTGCGGCGAGGTAAGGCAGAGGGGTTCTACAGGCTAGAGCACGCGGGATTAGCTTTGCCGAAGTTTCGCGCGTTCGACGAGCACGCTTTCTACAAGAGTCCGGTGGGAACGTGGACCTTCCTTTTCCGCGCAGCTGACTCGAAGCTAGATGCGGAGCTGCATCAGCCGCAATTCTGGGACCCATCGGCCTATGACGGCGACGCTAGTTTTTACTAATGATCGAAGATGGAAGCACGCTGAAGTCGCCGCTACTGTCAACTCCGCGACTTCGTGCGGCGCGGCTCGAAGACTACGAACAAATTGCGCGCCTAGGATTAGAACATTCGCTCGACGTTCCGGATTACGAAGACTGGAGCAGTCTTTGGCTTAATAATCCGCTGCGCGGTCGCCTCGGTAAGGATTTTCCGATCGGGTGGGTGCTCGAGACAGAGGACCGCGAGTTGGTCGGCTGCATGGGAACGGCATGGTCGCCTTATACATTTCGAGGTGAAAATCTCATCTCAGCCGTTGCCCGGGCCTGGTTCGTCCCGCTCGAGTATCGCGGCTTTGCCCTCGAGCTAATGGACGAATATCTCAATCAACCCGGCGTAGATATGGTCATGAATAACGCCGTAAGCAGTGCGGCACACGGCCTCTTCAGTCAATTTTGTGCGCCAGTCCCATTGGGTCGATGGGATAGCATGTCATACTGGGTCACAGGATATCGTGGCTTTGCGGAAAGGGATTTGAAAGCTGCGAACAGGCCGTTTGCCGCCCTCCTCGCGTGGCCGGTCGCTGCAACGCTCTGGATGAAGGACGTTACTGGGCGCAGGCTTCCCAAAGGTGCGGGTTCATTTACCGTTGATAGTCTCGATCGGTTCGACTCGCAGTTTGATGTATTTTGGCGCGAACTCGTCCGCCAGAATCCTGATAAGCTCTTGGCAGAACGGACCTCTGCGACGCTTTCGTGGCATTTTGCCATTCCGATGCGCAAGGGACGACTGTGGATTCTAACGGCGTCTCGAAATGGCGAGCTTCGAGCGTATTGCACCTTTACGCGCCAAGATCACGGCTTTCGGCTACCTGCGCTGACCCATGGCGACACGCAAGGAATTCGCGGCATGCGCCTCGTCGATTATCAAAGCATCGAACCTGAAGTCGATTTTCTGTCCGGATTGCTCGAAGCTGCCCTTCGACGATGTGCGAAGGAAGGTTTATACATTCTGGAATACCTCGGGCGCGACGTGCCCAAGATGCGCGTCGTCGACGAATTTGCCCCTCATCGAAAGCAGCTTGAGAACTGGAAATTCTATTACCGCGCAGCGGAACCCGTCCTAGATGCCGAACTGCGGGAACCCGGGGTTTGGGACCCGAGCGCCTACGATGGCGATGCGAGCTTCGAATAGATCATCGAACTGGGATGCACTCGCCGACGAGGCGCATGCGTGGCAGGTATGTCCGGAAGACCTTGCCGCCGGCATGCCGTGCGCTCTCGCTCTTTCTTGGCTCTCACCGGACGAGCGAGTATGCTACGAACGGTTTCCGACCCAGAGGCAGCAGCGCGACTATTTGACGGCGCGGGTGCTCTGCCGCGCAACGCTGTCGCGATACGCCACCGTACATCCATCCGAATGGCAGTTTGAGAAAGGCGCATATGGCAAGCCAAGGATCGCGGCTCCGGCCGGCTTCGAATCGCTGCACTTCAATCTGACGCACGCCGATGGCTTGATGATCTTCCTGGTTTCGCGCGCCGGCGAGGTTGGGATCGACGCCGAAAAGACGTCGTCCAACATTGATGGTGCGCTGATCGCGCGGCATTTTTTTTCACGCGCCGAACAAGCGCGGTTCGGCAGTCTTCCCGTCGATCAACGGCCGGCGTGGTTTTTCGCGCAATGGGTTGTTAAGGAGGCGTACCTAAAGGGCACGGGCCAGGGTCTGGATAGACCCGAACGAGTAACCGTCGAGTGGGGGGAAGATGGCCAACCGATCGCAATCGGAGACTGGCAACTCTTTCTCTATCACCCAAGTGCGCATCACGTGGCGGCTGCTGCCGTTCGGCCACGCGGTGCGTTTACAGCTTCGAGCCCTTGGCTGAAGACCGAACATTTTTTGCACACCGACATCGCCGGATAGGGTTACGTCACCATCTCGGTAAGCGTCTCCAGAGCGCGATCCATCGCGGCAATTCGCGCATCCATCCCCGTGACGCCGTAGCGCGTCGCGACGTCGGCCATCGGCACGAAGGCGACGCTCACGCTGCCGTGCGCTTCCCACACGAGGAGTTTCAGCGGAAGCTCGAGAGCAACCAACGGAAAAGCGTCCATCAACGGGGTTCCGCCTTTTGGATTTCCAAAAATTAAAAGCGACGTCGGGCGCAACGTCAGCCCTGCGCCCAATGCTGCGGCGGACTGATCGATCGTCGCAAAAATCGTATTGCCGCCATCTTCGATCGCCTTCGAAAGACGAACAATCGTCTCCGAATATGAATAACGGCTTTGCTTGGTGATCATTCTTTGGCTCCTGACGTTAGTTTGGTGGGCAGTCGGGCCGCCGGATAAGCCTCCTGGCGGCAGCCGGTCGTGGGGGTAAGTCATTATCAGTGCGAGTATCGTTCCCTCATGAAGTTTTTAGTGACCGTTGCTCTCGTGTTCGCCGGTGCAACCATCTTACCGCAAGCGGCAGCGCGCATTTCCGGTGAATTTTGGCCCCGGCTTCACAACGCATCGAGTGAGCGTTGGAGGGAACACCGTCAGCATCACGGTTGGCGGCCGCGGGCCGGCCGTCGTGTTGCTGCACGGCTATGCGGAAGATTCGCGTATGTGGAAGCCGCTCGCAACTCGACTGGCGTCCCAGTTCACGATCCTCGCCCCGGATCTTCCCGGAATCGGCAACTCATCGATTCCCATAACCGGAGCGGACATGAAGACCGCGGCCGAACGCGTCCACGCTGCGGTGCGCGACTTGGGCTTTCGGCGCGTCTACGTGGTTGGACACGACATCGGTTTGATGGTCGCCTACGCGTACGCCGCGACGTACCGGCAGGATGTCGAACGGCTCGCGTTGATGGATGCTTTTTTACCAGGCGTCGCGGGCTGGCAAGCAATCTATAACAATCCCGATCTCTGGCATTTTCGGTTTCACGGCGCAACACCGCTTGCACTAGTTTCCGGCCGCGAGCGAACCTACTTCGACTACTACTGGAACGATTTCGCGGCGAATCCCAGTCGATCGCTTTCTCAAGCCGACCGAAATGGATATATTGCCGCCTATTCGCGACCCGGCCGAATGGCATCGGGCTGGGCCTACTTTGAATCGTTTCCGCAGACGGCGGTCGATTTTGCGAAGCTTGCCACCACGAAGCTACGCATCCCGGTCCTGGCGATCGGCGGTGACCGGGCCAATGGCGTGGCCTTGGGCGCGCAAGCTCGTTTGATTGCCGACAACGTTACGGTGATCGTGCTCAAGAACACCGGCCACTGGCTGTTGGAAGAAAACCCGCGCGATACGATCCTCGCGCTTAGCCAATTCCTGGAACGCCAATAAACATCGAAAACCTGACGGCGCTTGTGCCGGCGGCCCTGGGCCGGCAAGACGCCTCTCGTCAACCCGAGCGCGACGGGTCCACGAGCGGAGCGCAGACACCGTCACGTGCTGGGCTCCGCCTCAGGCCAGCGTGCGGCGTTGGCGTCAAGCTCGTCGAAGCCTCGAAGCTTATATATAGCCGTCGACACCGCCCAGCTCGCGAGGAAGACCCCAACGATCACGAAGCCAAGCGTCCCAAAGTTGTCGCTCAGCGCCGTGCTGGCACCCCAGATACCGCCGCTCAGACGGAGCTGATATGCGACGACGCTCGCGGCTTCAATGCCTCCGATGATCAGCGCGACGAGCACGGAGACAAGCGTAATGACCATGTTGTAATAGAGCTTTCGCATCGGCTTCACAAAGGCCCAACCGTATGCGCCGAGCATGAGGATGCCGTCCGTCGTGTCGATCAACGACATGCCCGCCGTGAACAGCAATGGGAAGACGAGAATCGCATACACCGGGAGTCCTTTGCCCGCTTCGACCGCGGCGATTCCGAGGAGCGCGACTTCGGTGGCCGTATCGAATCCTAGGCCGAAGAGGACCCCAATCGGATACATCTTCCAGCTGCTATCGACGAGCTTGAGCAGCGGCCGGAAAAAACGCCCGACCAGGCCGCGCTGATCGAGCATTTCGTCGACGCCCTTGTGATCGTACGTTTCGCCATGGCGGGCACGATGAAATGCGCGAAAGATATCGAGCAACACGAGAAAATTGATCGCGGCAACCAGGAGCAGGAACGCCGCGGAAACCGAGGTCCCCACGAATTCGCCGACGTGCTGAAGCTCCGGGAGCCGGCTTCTTACGACTGAGGCGGCCAAGGCGATCCCAACGGTAAGGGCCACCACGATCGTCGAGTGGCCAAATGAGAAAAAGAAGCCGACCGCAACCGGCCGCTTCTTGTCTTGCATGAGTTTTCGGGTGACGTTATCGATCGCGGATATATGATCGGCGTCCACCGCATGTCGCAAACCGAAGGAATAAGCAAGCAAAGCGGTTCCGAGCAACAACGGCCGTGACGAAAAAATCCAAAACGCCAACCCCCAAGCCACGCAATTTAGCCCGACGAGGAAGCCGTAGATGCAAAAAACCTTGTTTCTGATCATTTTGCGATCGTGGATAAGATGCGCCGCGCGTCGTCGGCATAAAATGGATGAAAATTGGCATCGGCCGCGAGCGCTGCCGAGAGCCGCTGCCGGGCTTCGCCGGCGTGATTGGTGTGCCAGGCAATGACGCCCGCGTGATACTGCAACTCCGGATCGGCAGTATTGCATCGAGCCGCACGTTCCGCGTAGACGCGCGCTTGTTCCCAGCGGCCCATCATGGCGAGAACCCAGCCCATCGTGTCGTCGGAGTAGATTTCGTCGCCCCGTTTAGCGATATCGGCCCGAGCTTCGGCCAACGCGTCACCTAAGTGCTCTCGGTGCTCTGCGTAGTACATTGCCAAGAGCCGGTCGTTGATGCCCTGCACGTTGAAAAGCCGCTGCTCCGCGCGGATGAGCTCGTCGGTTCTGCGCGCTCCCTCTACGTCGCCTAAGGCTCGCTGCGCATCGGCCTCGTATCCAAGAGCTTGCGGAAGAGGATAGAGCTCGGCGCTGCGCGTCGCTTCGGCCAGCGTACGTTGCCAGTCCCGATGGGCGCGGTAAAACTTCGCTTCGAAAAGCAACGCCATGGCGTTGTCGGGATAGATTCGCAGGGCTTCGTCGAATTCCGCGCCTGCCGCTCGGTCGTCTCCCGCTTCAAACGCCAGCTGAGCGTCACGCATATGGTACCAGGAACGCGTGTAGGCAGGTATGCTGATCATCTGATCGATCAGTCGAGTGGCCTCAGTCATTTCGATCCGCGCTCCGGCAAGGTTTCCGGCGAGCTCGTTGTAGCGAGCGCGAATCGACATCCACGTCGGATTGGGGTCCGAGCCGGTTGGATGCGCCAAGATTCGTTCCGCCTCATCGTAACGGCCGATTTCCATCAGGATTGAGGCGATCTGCGCGCGCGCGTTGTCGTCGTATGGGGCACCTTGCAAGGAGGCGCGTTCGGCCGCGAGTGCCGCGGGAAAGCGATGAAGGGCCACGTCGCTCGAAGCGATGACGCTCAAAGCCTGAACGTTCCCTTGCGGTTGTTCCGAGAGTGACCGCATAGCCATCGCATGCGCGCGCGTAACATCGTTGAGGTCGCCGGTTTCGCGGAAGCGCTGAAGATATTCGCTTGCGAGCATCCGTTGCGAGATTTGGTCGGTAGGATCGCGGCGCACGAGGCCTTCATAGAAAGTGATGAGCCGGTCCCTCTGACGATAGTCGGTGGAAATCGGGGCGGTTTGGATTGCCGGTCGCCTGCGCTCGATGCGAAGCGAACCAAGGCCACGCCGCCCCGAAGGCGATCGCTGCCACGAAGGCAACGATCGCCGTAAATCGCCTTCAAGTTAGAGAGGCGTTTGAATGTACGGGAACGTCGTCGTGTTCGATTTGTCGTAACTGACGTTATCCGTAGTCAGACAAGGCACTTCCTTATGGTCATCGGGAATCAGGCCGAGCGCCGAGAGCGTGTTTCCGAAGAGGGCGCCGAGCGAGATGTCGATAACGTCGTCGTCGAGCGCGCGGCCACCAAACTTGCTGCCGGTTGCGCCGCCCGTCTCGTAGCCGAGATACGAAGCCGTCGTAACGCTCTGAGAGAGGTCGGCTTTCATCACGTTGGGGTAAAGAATCGCTTGCAACGTGTCGGCCGTTTGCTCACTGCGGAACATCAACGAAAACGACTTGATTTGGTCTCTTAAACGGGGCTCGTTATACGGCTCGGCCCGGTTGGTTTTGTCATGGTCTTCGAACATCTCGAAGGCTTCTTTGACTGCCGGCCGCGAGAGCAGTTCGATCTGATTGTAGGCGCCGCCCCATTGACCTGCCGGGGATAGCGCGCCTTGACGTGCGCCGGGGGCTTGCGCCGATGGATTGACGACTCCGGCGCCGGAGCTACAACCCCCGATTACCGCTCCTGCGACGATCACAGCAAGAAGCGCGAGCTTATATCGTAATGTCATTGTTTAATCTCCTTACTGTGCTTTGCCGTTGGGCGTACTGGTAGTGGCCCATAAACCAATGACGCCGGGCGATCCGCCTGACGGCGCCAGCAGCTTTTTGGGCATCTCGATCACGATCGAGATGACGTCAAACGGCGACAAATAATCCATCGGCTTGTGCGATTACGCATTTGTTCGATCCGGCGGTCCCGTAGTTTACGCCGTTGAGAATGATCTTTTCGTTCCTCGACGGGAATCGGAACGAGGTCGCGGTGGGTGGCGGAGGATTTGGGTGGTTCTTGTAGTTGCGATCGGGGATGATTTTGAAGAACTGTGCGAGATCGAAGAAGAACGGATCGCGCCGCGGCCCCACGAACACCCGAATATCCTTGTTCAGGGTCGAGACCTTCCCAAACGGGAATGTGCCCGTCTTGCCGACCGTAGTATTGACTCACCCCAACCTCGTTGGGCTTAGCGGGGCCGTAGAGCGTTATGTTCTGCCCGCTTCCGGCTGAGTCTGCCGTGAACTGAAGAACCGTGTTCTCCGTAAACGAGTTGGATGCAACGCCAGAGTTGGCAATCTTGAACTGATAGAGCACATTAGGATCGAGTGCGATCCCGCTGAACATGCCGGCGGGAATGAGCGGGCGTATGTCCATCACGAGCGCGACTCTCGAGGCGTTGTGCGGGTTAGGAAAGGCGAAGACATCGGTAATGTCCGCGAGCGGATTGGCTACGACGGTGGGTGAGTCTTGATGATCGGATCCCCGCGCCGCTCTGACGGTGTAGAGCGAAATCGAGAAGGCGAGCAAAAAAACCGCCGCCATCGTGGCGATGGGTCGAAGCAGTTTCATGTGGGCTCCTTTATAGCCAGGGTGTGGTGTGTCGTCCGGGTTGAAAGCAACGGAATGAAGGCGATCGTTATGATACCGAGGAGCGTTAGCGCGACCACCGCGAGGCCAGGCACCCGAATGCCTTGATCGATAAGGCCTTGGGCGAGCATCGAGGCTCCGATGATGGAAATGATGCTCGATGTGATGAATGGCGCGATGCGCGCGACGCGCGCGAAGCCCGACTGTCGTTGCAGCCACGCGGCGCCGTGCACGACTGCCAGCCCAAGACCGGTGAGAATCGCAGCCAAGCCGAGACTGAAGATGACGATGAGCACCAGGCCGTAACCGACGCGATGCAGATGCAACGCGGTCAGCAACACGACGATTGCTGCGGGACAGGGTGCGATGCCGCCGCTCATGGCCGCAACCACGGCGCTAGGGAAATGGAGCGGCGCGGAGCCCGCAATCGCGTGTGAATGACCGTGGAGGTGGTCGTGATGATCGTGGGCGTGCCCGCGAGCGTGGGCGAGCGCGTGTTCTCTTTCATGAATCACGCGTCCGACCGCTGCGGATAGGGTGCGCGCGCCGATTACTACGACGGCTACGCCGGAAACCAACGTGATCCACGTAAAAAGGCTCTCCGTAGCAAATCCGGCGGCGAAGAACAAGAGTACGCCGAGCAAGAGAACGGCGATCGTGTGCGCAAAGGTCAATGCGCCCGCCAAAATTGCCGCTTGCTTGAAAGTTGCGCGGGCACCTACAAGGGTGAAGGCAAGCAACGCTTTGCCATGGCCAGGTTCGAGCCCGTGCAGCGCGCCGAGGCCGAACGCAGCGAGAATCGTGAAGAGAATCAAAAGCGGGGTCTGCGTGCTGCTTGAAAACAGATCGGACAAGACCGACGATCGCACGATCGACGAGATGCCCCAAGAGACGGCATCGTCACCGCTGATGCGTACGTGTGCCACCCGCGAACCCAAAAGGTCGAATGTAGCGGCGTCGTTGTGGCGAGGAGAACCGATGAGCGCGCTAGGATACGAGCGCAGCTCGTTAGTCGGATCGGAGACGCCTGGCAGGACGATGTCTTTCCAGCCGATACGCCGATCCGAATAGACGAAATCACGGACCGATACCTTCGCCTTTGAAGGGAGCGGAGCGCTGTAGTCGCCGGTCCAGTAGAGCGTGGGCAATCCTCCCGCTCCCGGGCGCGTGCCGGTCGTCGTGCGTTCGAGATGCAGCGGAACCCTCGCGCCGTTAGCTGTAATGGACAAGCCATCGGAGACGCGCGAGGCCTCTTCGTTCTCCCAATCATGAATGCGCGCGGGAGTCCATCCCCCGGCTGCATGCATGATCTGAAACGTGGGAATTTCCGCGATATCGAGAACGTAGTGGACGCGAAGGCGCCCCGTTTGCGGTCCCAGCACCGCCAGGTGGTTTATTGTGAAATTCCCAAGCGGGTGAGCGGAGACGTTGCCAACGGTAAGGAGCGACAAGACTGCGCTCCACGCGACCAATCCCGGTAAACGAGTCATCACCGAAGCCACGTCACCCCCTTATAGCATAGCGAACGTGCACGAGTCAGCTTTGGATGGGGGTAACGCCAAAAAAGGTACGGACTCGCTTAAAGGTTGTCTGCTACCCAGCCGAGCCTGTATCTTTTGAATACTTCATCGCCGACTCCGAACCTCGATTCGCTACGTAGAGCCTGCTTTGCGCATCCGCGAAGATCCCTTGCGGGTTCAGGTGGCTCGTGATCCTGCGGATGCGCTTGCTGTCGAGCCGAAAGACGCTGATGCTGTTGTCGGTTTCTTGAGAGACGTGCACAACGGGATTCTTGACAATTCCCGCGACCGGTTGCGCCGCGCGCTGTAAAGAGCCGTTTCATCGCTCGCCCACCCAGGAGTCCCTACAATTTGTCAAGCAAACACCCGAGCGTGATTGCAGTAACCGCGGTGCAAAGGCCCGGACTCGGGTGATCTCGCGCCGATCGACCGTGACCGGGCATGGCAGACTGCCCAGCTTCAGCTTGACCGACGCCGAACTCGGCATGGGAGCGAGTTTCGGGAACAGCGCGATCTGGGTCAATACCAAGAGCACGGGAGCGGTGGAGCGGGTGTTTTTGAACGCGCTTGGCCAGAGTCTCATCGGCACCATCTCGCTCGACTATGCTGCCTTCGGGTTGCCGCTCAGCGTGGCTGCGCACGTCAATCCATCGGAGCGCAGTTTTATCGCTCTGCGGCCGGAAGCCGGCAGAAGCCTCTTCGAAATCCATCCTGCCTATCAGCGACTCTCCTTCGTGCTGGGGGGCGCAGTGAAGATCGAGGAGACGACCTTCGTTCCTCTGACCGGCGTCGAAGCCGGGCACGAAGACGTGCCTCTCGTGTACGTCGTAACGAAACTGCTCAACACGACGGAGATACCGCGTGAGATTCGCGTGCTCGGCTCCGCGCGGTTGCGAGGGAGCATGGAACCCGACATCCGCGCACGCTTTGAGAAAAGGCTGCATGCCATCGTCGCGTTTAACGAATCGCAGCCTCGTGCCGTTCGGATTTTCGGCACTTCCGGCGGCTCGCCGCGCTTCGAAATCGGCTTCGATTTCGGCCGGATCTACGATCAGACTCACGTGCATCCGCTGAAAAATAGCACCTGTGGCCCCGGTGACGTGATCGGGCAGCTGCAGCTCGACGTCACGCTTGCGCCCGGCGCGCGCCACATACTCTGCTTCATCGCCGGAGGATTCGCGGAGGGCGAACCCGCTGCGCTCGAAGCATACGCGGCCGCGTCGGACCACGAGGGCGCCCTGCAACGAACGATCGCACATCTGGAAGATGTCATCGGTCACAGCGAAGTTATCACCCCCGACCCGTTGATCAATGAGGGCGCGCTCTGGAGCAAAGTCAACGCCCACCGCGTCATGGCGGCATATCCGCAGGGAACGGCATTCACCAACGATCCCGGCAACACCGCAAACGTAGTCGTCCGCGACAGCGCCTGGTTCGTTTATGGTACCGATCACTTCATGCCCGAGTTCTCGCATCGGCTTCTCGAGAGCGTCGGGTCGCGTCAGTATGCAAATGGGAAACTACCCGAGTACTACGACGCTATTACGGGTGAAATCGCCGACGACGGCCTCAACATCAACGACGACACTCCGTTGTATATCCTCGCCGTCAATCACCACTTTCGGTCGGCCGGAGACTTCGAATGGTTACGCGGCGTCTATTCGCGCGTCTCCGCCGCCGCGGATTATATCATCTCTCAAATTGACGATCGTGGTCTCGTCTTTTGCTCGGCGCGCGATCCCCGGGGCAACGTGTGGGCGTCGGCGAGCTGGCGCAATATCATCGAGCGCTATAGCATCAATGGCGCGGTGACGGAAATCAATGCAGAGTGCGTCGCTGCCCTTCGGGCCGCGTCGCATCTCGCCGAGAACCTCGGTCACCCTGGTGACGACGCGAAACGCTTCTCGGAAGCCTCGCGGAAACTTCAGGGCGCGATGGATGAGCATCTCATCAACCCCGAAAACGGGCTGTACTACTTGAACATCGACGTCGACGGAAACGTGCACACCGACGTCACGGGCGACGAGATTTTCCCCGTCATGTTTCGAGCCTGCGATGAGCAGACCGGCTTTCGCATCATCAGCCGGCTCAACGCTCCGGACTTCTGGACCTCAGCCGGCTTGCGAACGGTATCGCGCTACGACCCGCTCTACGATCCTTCGAATTACTGGGGTCTCATGGGGGGCGTCTGGCCCGGCTTAACGTGGTGGTACGCTTTTGCGGCTGCGCAGTATCATCCGGAGTTCATGGTTCGAGCCTTGCGGTCGTCCTTCGAACACTATGCGGTTGAGCCAAGGAAGAACAACACCGTTCCCGGGCAGTTCAGCGAGTGGTTCGACGGCGAAAGCTTGACGAACAAGGGGATGCGGCTCTCGCCTTGGGAGCCACCCCGTTTTTTGTGGGCGGCCGTCGAAGGCGTGTGTGGCTTGATGGTGCTGCCCGGACGGCCGCGGATCAACCCGCTGATTCCGTCGCATTGGAGCTGGGTCGGACTGCGGCGCTTGCCGTATCACGGATCCTTCATCTCCTACTTTGCCGTCCGCCGCGACGACGGACGGCTCTGCCTCTACTCGACCGCGCAGGTAGAGAGCGAATTCGACGTGATCGTTCTCGAGAGAGACGTCACGGACGACGTGCGCCGCTTTTCCGATCGCGCACGGATTATCGCGCTGGCAGGGGAAAACGAAACCGTGGTGCTCGTCGGCAATACGTCGACCGAAACCGTGGCCGCATCGCTAAACATCGAACAGATCCTCGATGCGTCGAAGCATTACTCATTGGAAGCATACAACAGCGAGCGCAAACGGTGGGAGGAGCCGATCGTCCGCGAAACGTGGGGCGCCCTCGCGATGTCGATTGAGGCTGGCGGGTTCCAACTGTTGCGCTTTACTCCGCGCAGCTAAATTCAATCATATGAGCGCGCTCTTCGCGCCGGTGTGCTCCGGGGCTGCGTCCCGTCAGGCGCTTGAAGATGCGCGTCATGTGGCTCTGATCCGTGAATCCGCAGTCGAGCGCGATGGCCGTCAGCGACTGCTTGGACTCGACGAGCAGGCGGCAGACCTGCGCAATGCGCAAGCGCAGCAGTGCATCCGAGATCGTCCGCCGGCGAAAGCGCCGGTACGAACGGCACACGTGCGCGGGGTGCACGCCCGCCGTCGCGGCGATCGCTTCGAGTTGGAGCGGCGAGTCGAAGCGTTCGCGGATCGTTGCGTCGACGAGCGCGAGCCACTCCGGCTCTTCCGTCTCTTCTTCGGAAAATTTCGCGATCGTACCGCACAGTTCGTAGACCAACGCCTCTACGCTCGATTCACTTCCCGCATCACGCTGCAGAAACTCGCGATACAATCGCAGCACGAGCCAAGCAGCGTCGCCGCCTTCCAACTCGAACACGTGCGCACGCGCGCCGCCGAGATCTTCGATGACTCGATGCCATCGTTCCAGCAGTTCCACCGCGAAAAAGCGCGTGCGAGTGCCCATTTCATCCTCGTGCACGGTATTCGCGGAATGGAAAACGAGCGTATAGGGTTCGTAACGCAGGTTAAAGTCCGCGCCGCGCTCCGCATACGACCCTTCAAGGAGCAGACTACAATAGGCGGCCCCGTGCGAGTGCGGCCCGACGCTCCGAGCGCTCCGGTGTCGTACTTCGGAAAGAATCGCGCCGGCGGTGTGCCACGACAGCGTGTCGCCGGTAAAATGGCCGGGACCGAAGACCTCCGAGCGCACGGAGCAGCAATACCGGATACTGCGAGCGCGCGCCTGCTGTCCCTTGCAAGAATGCCGTCGGCAATCGCTCGGCTTAAAATGCTCAGCAACGGTTCAGGTATGCTCTGGGCGCAATAAGCGGGCCGCCGCTTGGGAAAAGGTGCGGAATGAAAGGCACTCACAGGCGCCGCTGGCGGATCGCAGCCGCGCTTGCGCTCTGCTGCCTCGTTCTGGTCGCTTGGTGGCAATGGCAGTCGTTAATCCGCGTGGCGATCGTCGCCGCTGCGCAGACGTTTGCGCATGTGAACCTTTCCTTTGGGCGCGCGCAAATCGGCAGCGACCGCGCGGTATTTGACAACGTACGAGTAACCTCGTTTCGCAACGAGCCGATCGCCCAGATCTCGCATCTCGAAATCGCCTACGATCTACGCGACCTGCTTCCCGGTGGCGGCCGGCTGTACGGCTTAAAATCAGTAGAAGCCGATACCCCCTACTTCACGATCGTTCGGCGCGCCGATGGAACCTACAACGTGCCGATTCCGCCGAAGCCCACCGCCGCGAACCGCGCAGCGCCGCTCATCGTGCGCGCGCAGGTGCGCGGCGGCTCGATCGACGTAATTAATGAAAGCCCGTTCGCGCCGCCAAATCAACGACGGCTCTACGCCCGCGACGTGCAGGTTAACGCGAATATCTCAACGGCCGGTCGCTCGACGTA
Organism: Vulcanimicrobiota bacterium; assembly: GCA_963719905.1. GTDB lineage: Bacteria > Vulcanimicrobiota > Vulcanimicrobiia > Vulcanimicrobiales > Vulcanimicrobiaceae > Cybelea. Next base: position 355,998 of record CAVRDR010000001.1, on the reverse strand, counting down.
CGACGTAACGCTTCAATACGGCGAACGCCGGAATCTACTCTACCCGCTAGCGGGTCGCGGGGTGATCGACCAGGCAGGCGGATTTATCGATCAACGCTGGATCGCCGCGCAGCTTCCGATTGCCGGCGCGCTAAACTTTGTCGTAAACTCTGAGACCCTGCGCCTGCAATCGGGAACGCTGAAAGACCTCGACGCGCGTTCGTTCGGCGTCCGCGACATACACGGTTCGTTGCAGGGACATCTCGGCGCGAGCGCCGCCTTCCGCGATGGACGTATCGCTATCGCGGGACTCGCCAAGCCGGTGACGGGAGTGCAGGGACCGATCGAGGTCTACGACGACGGCGTGTTAACCGGCGGGCTGCGCGCCAGCCTTGCGGGCGTACCGGCATCGGTGACCGGCGGCGTCTACGGGTTACAGAGCCCGAGGCTCCGGGTGGCCGTGCGCGGCAGCGGCGACCTTGGAAAGCTTCGGGCCGCGTTTGCGCAAGCGCAACGCCTCCCCGCGCGTGGGCCGGTTAGTTTTGGCCTGCTCGTTGAAGGCAATGCCAAATCACCGCTCATCTGGATCGCTCTGCGTTCGCCGCAGACGACCTACGCCGCGACGACGCTGCAGAATATTGAAGGCGTTCTGGCCTTTGACGGACGTGAAGCCGGCATCATCGACTTTAACGGCGATTATGGTCGCATGAAGCTGCGCGCTCGAGGGCGTGCATCGCTAACCAAAAAACCCAACGCGATTGAGATGGTTGTGCAGGCAGACTCGCCCCCCGGCGGCACACCGTATCTCAACGCCTTGCTGCCAGCAGGTTCCGCTAAACGCCACGGCACTGGCAATTGCGAACGATCCGAAGACAATCGCATTACGCGGCGCCTTGTGGGGTTCGGGTGGCGCGCAGTCGCTCGACTCGATTTTCAACGTCGACGAACGTGGCAACGGAACGATTGGGCCACTCTATGCGCGCAGCGGACCAGGTCAGCTCTACGCTCGCATCGCCCTCAAACACACCGGCGGTTCCAGCATAGGGTTCGTTGAAGCGCGCGACTTCCCGATGCCGGCCGCAAAGAGCGCTTTGAATGCGACGCTCGCCGGAAACAGCACGCAGGCCGGTATTGCCGTTGCCGGCAACGCGCAGCTTGCCGGAATGTGGGGCGTCGCAACGGCGCATGGCAGCGTGGCGATGCGGAGTGGTGCGCTGCAAGGCAGCGTTTTCGGTGATCTTGGCTCGCAGGGAAGCTTCGGAGCAACGATTGGCGGAGCGCTCGGAGCTCCACAGATCGCCGGAACGGTCGTTATCGCCGGCGGCCGCTATCGCAACTTCGACGTCAACGGCAATGCCGGGCTCGCCTATCAGAACGGCACGCTCGACGTGCACGACGCTGCCGTCGTCATCGGCCCGGTCTTCCTCGGCATCGCCGGAACGATTGACGGCGTGTTGCCGCATGGGACTTTCGCGCCGCGCTACGATCTCGCCGCGCAGGTTCACTCGTCCGACGTCGGCGCATTGGTGGCAACCGTCGCACCGCGGAACGCGGCGCCGGTGCAAGGGAGCATCGATGCGGATTTTCGCGTGCGCGGGACCGGCTTGGCGCCATCCTTTGCTGGGCGCGTCGCCGCGCCGGAAGGATCGATCAACGGACTGAGCTTTCGCGATTTCGAGTCAGGCGTGAGCGGCGATGCAAACGAGGTTTTGGTTACGAACGGCCGAGTTGTCGTTGGATCCTCACCGATTGCATTGGTGGCTCGCGCGAATCGCGCCGGCGCGCGCGATGTTTCTCTGCAAGCGTCTCAGCTCAACCTTGCCGATTTCAACGATTTCTTCGATACGGGCGATACCTTGGAGGGAATCGGGTCGCTCGCGCTTCGCGCGCGGCTCGCCGGCACGCGCGTGCTCTCCACCAGCGGCGACGCGAACGTTTCCAACGCCCGGTATCGTCGCATGGCTCTCGGCAAGGTCGTTGCGCGATGGAGTAGCGCGGGGGATTCGGTGGCGACGGCCTTGAGCTTCGGCGGCCCCGCCGGTGAAGTGGTGGTCAACGGCATGATCGCACCGTCGTCGCGAAGCGTCGATTTGAACGCGAGCGCTCGCCGGCTCGACCTTGCCACGTGGTTGCCGATGCTAGGTTACACCGTTCCGATCACCGGACGGCTCGATGCCTCGACATCGCTCGCAGGGACGTACCCGGATCTTGCGGTGCGGGCCCATGCGGCGATCTTCGGAGGGACCGCTGGACGCATGCCGATCGAGCGCTTTGAAATAAGCGCCTCCGCCCTGCACGGGCGTGGAACGATCGAGTCGGCGGTGTTGGATGTTCCGTCGATGAGCACCGTGGTGTCGGGCGCCTTTGGATTGCAAGGAAACGCCCCGCTCGCACTTGTCGTAACGAGCACGAGCGCCAACGTCGGCGATTTTCTCACGCGCGCGACCGGAAAAGATTTCGGCATCAGCGGCAGCCTCAGCTCGACGTTGCGCGTCGGCGGCACCCGCGCCGAGCCGAGCTTGCACGACACCATCGCGCTGCAGACGCTTCGCTATGGAAATCTCACTGTTCCCCGTGTGACGGCGCAACTTGACGCCGATAACCACACGCTGGCGGTTCGAAACGGCGAGGTCGATCTGGAGCGGGGCAAGGCGCTTGTGTCGGCGGCGATGCCGATTGCGTTGACCGACAGGGGTGTCGTGCCCGGCGCGGGACCGATCTCCGCCGCGGTGACCGCGGACGATGTCGAGCTTTCGAACTTCGCCGGTCTGCTTCCGAAGGGAACGCAGCTCACCGGGCGGGTGGATGGGCGCGTGAATGCTGCCGGAACGATCGCGGCGCCGAATCTCAACGGCACGTTGACCCTTGCGGGTGGGACCTTCAACGGACCAATGGAGAAATCGCCGATCACGGGTATCGCTGCGACACTGGCGCTCGGCGGAACGCACGCGCAGTTGCAATCCAGTGCCTCTATCGGTTCCGGCCGAGTGACGGCTTCGGCATTGGCATCGCTGGCCGATTTGCGCCGGCCGGCAGATGCGACGTTCACATTCGAGAGCACGGCGACCAACGCGCGCCTCGATCTTCCGGGTTATTTCCAGGGTAATCTCAACGGCAAAGTGACGATGGTCCGAACTCCAGGGACGCTTCCTGCGGTGAGCGGCGATATCGGCATATCCAATGCGCGCCTTCCGCTGAGCGCCTTTCTAACGATGAACAAAGGAAGCGGGACACGTTCGAGCATGCCGAATGTCGCGTTGCACGGCTTGCAAGTTACTGCTGGTAACGACGTGCGCGTGCAGAGCGCAAACGTCGACATCGGCACCACCGGAGGGGTACGAGTGGGTGGCACATTGGCTGCCCCGACGCTTGCAGGCAGTTTCCGTTCGACGAGCGGATCGCTGAGTTTCTATCGCGCATTCAATATCGAGCGTGGCGAAGTGACGTTCGAGCCATCCGGCGGGCTGGTTCCCGACGTGAACGCCGTCGCGACCACGTTCGTCCCCGATCCCGCCACGGCAATACAACTGCGCGTGACCGGGCCGGTCACGAACATGAATCTCGCGTTCAGCTCCGAGCCGCCGTACAGCAAGCAGCAGATCTTGGGTTTGCTGGTTGGAGCGCAGCAGTTCGGTGCGGTGCAAGGCGTGCAATCGACGGGCGGCGGTGGCTTCTCGGCGAGCTCCGCGGCGCAAAGCCTCGCACTTGGTCAGGTTAACACCGTTTTTACGCGCACGGTGCTGGAGCCGCTCTCCTCGTCGGTCGGCAACGCGCTGGGGTTCTCCGAAGTCCAAATCACTGCCAACGTGCAAACCGGGCTTGGCGTCAATGCAGTGAAGGCGTTCGGTAAGTTCGTCAATGCGATCTACACGCAAAGCTTTGGATATCCGCGAACGCAAAGCGTTGCGCTGGAGGCTCATCCCAATCCGAGCACGGGCCTCCGTCTCACTGCCTTCACTTCCGATGCGCCGACGCTCTTCGCGCAGCAGCAGACGCAGCCGGTCGCCGCCTCCGTACTCAACGTCAACCCTGCGACGTCGTTCACTCCGATCAGCGCCTCGAATGGCGTCTCGTTCTCATACGTGCGGAGATTCTGGAAATTATGGTGAGAGCGGCGGTGCGAGACTTTGCGATCGTTCTGCTGTGCGTTGCCGTGACGCCGGCTATGCAGGCACGCGCGGCGAACACCGGATTTGTCGATTTGTCACGGCTGGTGGCGACACATCCGCTGCACGGCCTCTTGACGCAGTACGACCGCGAGATCGCCGCACTGCGCAACACTCAGATGGTCTGGGGGCTGCATGACCCCGGACTCTCCGCCGAACATGCGGCGGCGTCGCTCGAGGCCGATGCGGCGACGGCGGGCTCACGCGCCGCCGCAATCGGGGGGCGCGATCCAGCGGCGGACCTCGAGCGCGAGCGGCAAGGCATTGCGGACCTGCTCGGGTCGCAACAGGTGGCCGACCGCAAAAAGGCCGCTTCGACGACACGGCTGGTTACCGAAACGAATGCGAACCTGCGTGCCTACAGCGAGGCGCTCGCGAAGCGCACGAAGCGAGCGTACGCGGCACGGCAGCAGCAACTGCGCGAAAAGGAGTCCAACCTCGCCTACGAGCTCGAGCGGCGGGACGCCGGAAAGCGATTGTTGCTAAGGCTCAAGCTTGACGACTTGCACGCCAACGCAGGCCGACGCGCGCGGCTGCAAGCCTCGCTCGCAGCTCTACAGTTAAGCGAAGCGCGGGCCGTTGACGTGCTGCGCCGGTACGATGCGAGTGAGTTGACGGCGTATCGCGCGCAGCTCGAGCGCATGGCATCGACCGAGGCGGCGGCGATGGACGTCCAGCTGCGCGCCAAATCGCAAGCGAACTTCGCCATTTTACAACGGGTCTTCAATGAAGAAGCGGGCACGGTTGGCGCGTTCCCCTTGGCATCGCAAATGGCGGTTTTCAGCAAGAGCTATGCGCCATCAAGTGATGCGCGGAGCATTGCCGCCGGTATGCGGTCAGCCTCACGCGACGTGGCGCAGCGCTTCGAGGCTCTCTCCACCACCGATGCGCAATCAAAGCACGATCTTTCCGCTCAGATTGCGTTATTGCAGGCCAATCGGGCGCAACTCTACCGCTCGATCCTTGTAGAGATCGGGAGCACGGCGAAACGCGTTGCTCGCGAGCGCCATCTCTCCGGCATTGAGTTCGTCGCTGATCGTGCAAACAGCGGCGGCCTCGACCTTACACCGTTGGTGGAGTCACGCTTGAAGCAGAAGTGGTGAGTCGTGCCCACTTGCAATATCGCTTAGCTCAGGGGCGACGATCGGATCGATTGTACTCCATCCAATAGGCGGTGGCTTTAGCAAGATCTTCGCCATAGTACCGGGCGACGATGTGAAGAGCGAGTTCGATTCCGGAAAATAAGCCGCCCGAGCTGGCAAACTTGCCATTGTCGACAAACCGAACGTCTCGTTCCAAATGAATGCTGGGAAATTCGCGGATAAATTCGTCGTAGGCCTCGTGATGGGTCGTAGCGCTTAAACCGTCCATTAGGCCGGTCTTGGCCAGTAGGAAAGCACCCGTACAGATGGACATCACGACGTCGGCTTTATTGCTGGCCTGCCGAATCCACGCGAGTTTCGCTGAGTTCGCATCGCCTTGCTGTGGAATCACGATGACGTTAGGCTGGCGCGGAAACGTTTCGAAGGAATACTGCGGCGTAATCGTCATGCCCTCGCACTTCAACGGCTTGACGCTATTGGAGACCATTACCAGCTCGAAGCCTTGATTCTTCGGCCAGGGCATGCCCGGCGGCTGCGAACCCTTCATCATCGGCATGCCCATGAATGTCGCGCCCTCAAAAACTTCCCATGGCCCTGCAAAGTCGATCACCACGGCATCAGCGCCCATGACCATGGCGACGAGGACGGGTCCACTTTCTGGAGGCTTCAAACGAGGATAAGCGGAGGATCCTACGGACTGCGCGCCCGTTGGGGGCGCCGGAGACCCCGGTCGCGCTGAAGACCGCGCCTGCGGTTGCGGCGCGAAGAAGCTCAAGACGGTTCATGCCCCTATTCTCTAGGGAAGCCGGTAGCGGCGTCTTGAACGTGGTTTGCTCATGTTGGCGCGGCGTGGACCCGTGCGTAAGTCGGTTTGGCACTATTTTGGTCCCGGCATCATTTCTGGGGCTTCAGATAACGACCCAACGACGGTTGCATCGCTCGCCGTAATCGGCTCTACGACGGTCTACGGGCTCACGTGGCTCGTGCTGTTGGTGATTCCGATGCTTGCCGTCGTTCAGGTCATCGCCGCAAAGGTTGGCGCGGTCAGCAAGCACGGCCTAGCTTCAGATTCGAGAAAACTTCACGGGCGTATGGTTCCTTTCATCATGTTGTTTTCGGTGCTTGGCGTGACGTTCGTTACTCTCATGGCGGATATCGAGGGAGGCGCGGCAGCGATGAAAGTCCTCACCGGAATCGACTACCGATGGTGGGTCGTGCCCGTTGCAGTGTCGTCTCTCGTTATGCTCATTTTTGGTAGCTATGAGAAAATCAAGCGAGTCCTGCTCATTTTTCCGCTCGTATTTTTGGCCTATCCGATTTGCGCGATAGTTGCGCGTCCAGATTGGCACGCGGTGCTGATCGGGTCGTTCGTTCCGCACTTCGAACGCAGCCAAGATTATGCGAGCGGCGCCATCGCTTTGCTCGGCACGACGCTGACATCGTATGCATACGTTTGGCAGACGATCGAGAGCGCCCGCGAGCGTCCGCCGCTCTCACGACTCGGGTTAGTGCAGGCCGACGCAAGCCTCGGCACGGTCGTGGCAGGCTTGTCGTTCTGGGCGATCGTCGTCGCGACCGCGGCAACGCTCGGAATCCATCATCAGACGGTAGAGACGGCCGACCAGGCGGCCCAAGTCTTACAGCCGCTGGCAGGGCATTACGCGCGACTGCTCTTCGGCCTCGGCTTGCTCGGTTCCGCGCTGCTCGCAGTGCCGGTCCTCATAGCCACCGGCGCGTACGTCCTTGAGGAAACGTTCGACTGGAAGTCGAGCCTCGACACGAAGTGGTGGCGCGCACCACGCTTCTATGGATCGATGGTTTCCATGACATTGTTGGCGACGTTAGCGGCGTTACTCGGTGCCTCTCCCATCAAAATCTTGTTTGCAAGCTCGATCATCGGCGGCATCGGAACGCCAATCACCTTGATCATCATGTTGCTCGTGGCGAGAAACCGATCGATTATGGGCAAGCATTCCATTTCCTTGTGGCTAGCTCAAGCCGGCTGGGCCGTTGCCGGCATCGTAGTTCTTGCCACCGGAGCATACTTCGCCTCATTATTTTGGAAATAAGGATGCGTCTTCCACGTGCTAACTTGTCATAGTTGAAGCTGCCCGCGATACTATCTCGAGTTTTGTGCCGCTCGGATCCTCGAAGAAAATGGCGGGATATGCGTTTAAGTCTTCGCTGCGCTCGATGTTGCATGCACCCATCTGCCGAAGCGACGCCTCGAGGTCGAACAGTCGGTCGCGCCCGACTCTGAAGGCGATGCGAGTTAAGCCAGGGTTGTGTTCCTTGCGTTCGATAAATCCGATGAAAAAAGGGGTGCTGCCCGGGCGGTGCGGTTCGTAGAACTCGACAGCATTATACCGATGCTCGCCCGAAATCTCGTGCCAATCGCCCGCATCGTCAACATAGGAGCGGCGTTTGTTGGGTAGCCCGAGTTGGGGCATTAGCGCATCGTAGAATGACTCAACCGCTTCGAGAGAACGCACGCGGCAGTCTATGTGGTCGAATCCCTCAAACGTCACCATACCTTTGTCTACTTACCCATCTCCAAACGCTCTCCGGCAACCGGATTAGGCTCTCTGGACCGCGCGTGCAGTGTAGCCGACGCGACGGCAATCGGAAAGAGGCGCAGGGTTTCGGCCGCGCCGGGAGGAGGTATGCGTTTTTAGTGACCCAAACTCGCAGATGGAGGCTCGAGCATGTCAGTCAGCCGCCGGACCGTTGACCTTCGCTCTTATCCTGACCTTGTCGTCGTATATCTGGGAATGCGCGTAAACACACTAACCGGAATTAAGACCCTTGTTGGTTTCGGCCCGAAAATTGCGTCGTCTGCGCAAGCAGCGCCGCCAGGATTACTCCGTCACGAGGCCTTTCTGTTTTCGCTCTTTCCACCGCACGCCGGTATCCGTCAGTACTGGCAAGATTTTGAATCGCTCGAGCGGTGGACGCGCAGCGACCCACACCGCATCTGGTGGAAGAACTTCCTCAGGGACTCCGGCGGCACGGGCTTTTGGCACGAGACGTATCGAATGCAGGGCGGCATTGAAGCGATTTACGACGACGTGCCGCAGCCTGTTGGCATGCTCGCGTTCGCACCGGTAGTCAAGCCGAAGGGTGGCATGTTCAGCGCGCGGCAGCGCATGGTCGCGACAGGGGCGGGCGGGAAAATCTCCGTCAACCGCGAGCCGGATGCCGTCGTAACGGAAGAACAACTCGAAGCAGAGTCGGAAACAACCCAGCGCCTATAAAGGAGCAACCTTCGATGGCCGAGGAACTGCAGAAAGTATCGCTGCGCAAGAGGCTCGATTCATTTGACGAGACATGGGCGCCGAAGATCGTCGCTCGCGTGAATGATTTCGCCGTAAAGCTCGTCAAGCTTAATGGGGATTTCATTTGGCATCGCCACGATGAAGACGACGAAGTGTTCGTCGTGCTGTCCGGCGGAATCACGATGCATTATCGCCTCGGCGGCGTGCAAAGGCGGGTGGAATTCGGACCTGGCGAGTTGCTCGTTATGCCACGAGGGATCGAGCACAAGCCCTCGGCTCTGCCCGGCACCGAATTGATGCTCGTCGAACGAGCCGAACTCCCGAATACCGGGAACGTACGCGACAGCGGCCGCACTGCAGTTCCACAAGTAATCTAAAGGATTGGCATTCTCGTTGCATGGAACGCGGGACAGCACCGGCTAGAGTTGCAACGCGGCGGCTCATCGGACACCGCGTGACCGCCGACGACCTCGATTACCTCCTAGAATCGGATGGCGACATACGAATTCAACGCTGGCTGTTTGGCAAAGTGCAAACACCGTCGCAATCGCGAGCGCGTCTGAATCGATGGCTCAATATGTGGCAAGAACATGGTATTGGGTTTTGGATTTTCCAAAATCTTGGCACCGTCGTTGGTCACGGTGGTCTCTTCCCGTCGCCGCGTGAATCCGGTGAGGTCGAGGTGGGCTATGTCGTCAAACCTGCCTACTGGAGCCGCGGATTTGCCACCGAGATTACAAACGCTGCCCTCAAGATCGGATTCGAATCGCTTGGTCTGCGGCGGGTTATTGGTATCGCTCAATCGGTCAATGCGTCCTCGCGACGCGTTATGGAAAAGTGCGGCATGAGCTTGGAAGCCGAACTCCCGTCGCCCGACGGCGTTGCGTCCGTCCGCTACGCCATCACCAGTGAGATGTGGCCCACGCCGAATCCCCCGCGGGCCGGCGAACGCCGCGGATGAGGGAGCAACGACACCGATAGGGGAGCTGGTAATCGGGTCGAACGGCTACGTTTTCACCTGTTACCGCACAGGAGTGATAATGAGAACTATCGCAGCTAACATCACCGATTCCGTTGCGGACGCACGCAAGCTCTGGGGATGGTATCTGGCGCTCGGAATCGCCCTCATTGTGGTCGGCCTCTACGCGATTTGGGCCGAAGGAATCGCGACAATGGCGTCAGTGATCGTGCTTGGAGCAGTGATCTTCGTCGCCGGCATCGCGCAGATCATCGCAGCCTTCATGGCGCGCGGAGCTGGTCACGTGATTCTGCTCCTCTTGGTAGGGGTACTCGATATCATCGTCGGCTTGATGCTGCTCGAATACCCCGCGGCCGGAGCGCTGACGATCACGCTTTTGCTCGCGGCACTGTTCGTTTTTGGGGGCGTGTTTAGATTCGTCTCCGCGCTCTGGCTACAGTTTCCGCACTACGGGTGGATGGCGTTTAGCGGCGTCGTAAGTGTGATTCTAGGGGTTCTTCTTTGGGCGCAATGGCCGTACTCGGCTATTTGGTTCATCGGATTTGTCGTCGGCTTGAATTTCATATTCGCCGGAGCGGCATGGTCGTGGATGGCCTTGAAACTGAGGGCGGCCTAGTTTAACTTCCGCATTAAGCAAACGTTCGGACTATCTGCACGGGATAGAACGTATCGCCCATCACCGCGATGGGCCCCAGGGCGCGTTGCCCCTCGCGTGTAGCGCGAAATGCTTCAATCTCCTCGACGTGCGCGAACCGGTAGAGGATTATCGCAGATCGGTCGTCGTCAGCGGTGAAGATGGACGTACCGCGGAATCCCGCCGCGGCGGCGATCGGGGGTGCGGCGGCACGGGCCCCCTCGATATCGAGTGAAAGGCGCTCGAACGCATACGCGTCGGTCGATGAGGCGTCAATGGCGGACTCGCCCGCGCTCGTCGCCAGCCGGTAGAGCGAGAGCGAGCGCGATTCGCTGACGGCACGGCGTTCGGCGTAGAGGTGATGATCGTCCCAAGCTGCCGAGAGGTGTCTGAACGCTTCGTGGCCGTCCAGATGCGACAGCGCAATGACGCGCCGCCGGTCGTGCGAACGTAAGACGATTGCCTCCCGCACCTTTGCCGACGAGTCGCGAGCCTTTTCGATCAGCGTTTCATATGACGCCGTTCCGGCGTCGATACGCTCGGCGGCGACGTTCGCCACGGCAATAGCCCACCAAAGGGGCACGGGGACGATTGCCGGGCCGCCGGGGCGGTGGTCCGCGGGCGTGTGGCGTTGGCGGTCCTCATGCGGTCGCGGCATCAGCGTGCGCTTCGTGAGCCCCTTCGTTCAACCTCCGCTCTTTAGGTGCACCGGCTTACTTCTGCAGGCACGAGCTATTTACGGTTTTGTTGCTTGCTCCTCGGCTTAAACGCGCTCACGCGAAACTTCACGATTCGGCTCACCAAGTCGAGCGGCAAAGGATCCTTGAAGGGGAATTGTGCGGACCCCTTCGCGGTTTTATACGGCGTCAGTTCTTTTTTGAATGCCGCAATGGCAGCAGCGCCGGGGTAAAAGCCGACGTGTGACTTAAAAGCCGCAAACCAAACGAGCTTTTTTCCGCCCAAGATGAAGGCGGGGACGTTGTAGCTGATCGTCTCCTGCGCCTTTGGAGCCGCCTTTCTGATCGTTTGGCGCAGTTTTTCTAACAGAGCCTGTACGTCTTTTGGGAAGTCGCTTACGTACTCGTCGATATCAGTCGGAATAGCTCGCTCACTCATGGTAGCCCCTTACCCCAACCGGCTGGTCTTTACGGCAGCCGAGGAGAATGCCATGGTCTGCACGGATGCCCGGCGTGAACGACTGATGAACGATTCGCCGGCAGACTGCGGTGAAGCGCATACTCAAAATGAAGCGTCTACTCAAAATGAAGGAGGTATTTACGATGAAGATGACACGCGCCATCGTCGCGCTAGGCGCAATTCTTATGAACGCGAGCGTCGCGGCGCCGGCCGCTTCCACTCCGGCCGGTTTACCGGCAGGCGTTCAGCAACTCAGCCCCTGCATCCCCGGAATGGGCGAGCATTGGGGCAATCCCAAAGATCTTCCGCTCGGCCCATTCTACGGAGTGTATGAAGGGAAGATTGTATTTACCGAAATCATGATCGACCAAAAGGCGTTTGCCGCGGGGTCGAGCTGGACCGAACAACTCAAGCCGATCGCCGGCCACGCCATCGACCACGTTGACATTGAGTTCGAGCCACACGGACACCCTGGTTATCCGATACCGCACTACGACATACACGCCTACTACGTGCCGCATGCCGTTCACATGGTATATTGCCCGCGTGGTTGATCGGGAATGAGTCCGGCTCGCTCGGACGCCTGCAGCGCATCAACGGCAAGCTACGCGCGGCGCAAATGCAATGCACAGGGATCAGCGATTGCCATTTGTTTCTGCTTAGTAAGAGGTAGAAGTTTATGATTCAATTTGCAAGTCGCTATCCCGTGGCCGTTACCGTCATGTTGCTCATCTGCTCGAACCTCTTCATGACCATTGCATGGTACGGCCACCTTAAGAATACGAGGAGCCCCCTATTTCTGGCTATAGCGGCAAGCTGGGGGATCGCCTTTTTTGAATACTGCTTCCAAGTCCCGGGTAACCGAATTGGCTACCGAGCGCTAAGCCTAACGCAGCTCAAGATATTGCAAGAGGTAATTACGCTCGTTGTGTTCACGATATTCGCAGTCGTCGTCTTCAATCAGACTCTCAAATGGAACTACGTTGTGAGCTATTTGCTTATCGTGGGAGCAGTTTACTTCGCTTTCAGAGGATAGGCCGACGATGCTCTCGTGCTGGTGCGATGAAATTTTTCGGCGAAGAGCCGTATGGGACTGCTGCGCCGGAGTTCCAGGCCAATCGGGTCGCAGGCTCAGCTTGGCACAGCGCTCTCCACCTTAGCGCGCAGACCGACTACTTCGCTCTGAAGATCGTGAACGTATGCCAACTCGGCTGTCTCAGTCTTTTCCGTTCCTGAGGCGAGCTCTCCGAATACCGCGAGCACGGCGTCGCGCGTGCCCTCCATCGCCGACGATATCGTGGCGTGGACCGATCGTCGCCACGGTTCGAGATCGTGGGCAATGCCGTAGCGGAGCTTTCCTCGCAGTGCATCCAGCTCTCGTTCCAGAACGCTATCGTAACGGCGTCTTAGAATTGGCTCGCGTAGAGGCGTCGGCAAAAGGTCGATCGCAAATGCGACGACGACTTCCAGACCGGTGGTCGGCACAAGCGATGCGATGAGTTCGAGTTTTGCCGGAGCGAACTCTATGTTACGCGGCGCCAGCTCTCCAACATCGACGCTCAGAATCTCGCAGCCCGCCTCCAAAGCCGAAGCCTCGATCTCGCCCAAAAGCCGGCCGTATTTGGCTGCATCGAGTCGCAGCTGGCGAGAAGCTTGCTCCACCGCTTCCTGGCGCCACCCGATGGCGCGTTCTTCGGCGGCTCGCGTTAACCGCTCGGCACGACGCTGCGACGAAGGCTCTTTGGATAAATCTGCTGCCAATGCTCGAAAGCGCGCTTCGTCGCGATCGTGAAAGCGGTCGAGCGCTTCTTCTAGCGCGATCCGAAGACGGCGCACGCCATCGTCAACAATCAGCTCGAGTGCTCGAACACGATCGTTCACGATCTGCAAGGCACGTTCGACGAGCGCTTTGCGCCGCTCGCGCTCGATTTGAGGGAGCGCAAGTGCCGTGCTACGCATCGCAAGAAGTGCTTCGAGGCGTCCTAAAATTGCGCCGGCGCGTCGCCGAGCCGAACGCTTGCGGGTAGCGCTCCCTTCGTGCTCGACGAAGTTTCGCAGCGAATCAGCAAACGCGGCAAAGGCCGCGTCCTGAACTCCCGCACGTTGCGCCTCGCGAGCACGCGTCACGCTCAACGGTATAACCTCGACAGTGTCGCGTTCGCCGCCTACTACCTCGTTTACAGCACGGCGCGTAAACTGTACGATTTCGAGCAGCGCACTTCCGGCGATGTCGCTCTTATTGAGCACCACAAAGAGATGCTCCGACGCCGCCAAGACATCGCGTGCGTATTGCAGCTCTTCTGCCCCGATTGGCGGCTCCGGCCCGACGACGAGAATGGCGGCGTCAGCTCGGGGCAACGCCGCGCGGGCCGCGGCTGTGTTATGGGTATAGGTCGACCCGATTCCCGGAGTATCGAAAAGCACGAGGCCGCGGATCGTTTCGGCGGGCCAAAAAACCTCAACGCGGTCGACGCCGAGCCGGTTTGCCGGATTGAACTGTTCGCTCACGTAAAGCGGAAGCTCATCGACCGAAGCCTCGCGTCGGTTGGTCCCGTGTCGAAAAAGCACTTCGATTCGGGGTTCGTCGCCGTAGCGTACGACGGTGGCGACTCCCGTCAGGGGTAAGGCGCCCGTCGGCATCACGTCTGCGCCGAGCAGCGCGTTGACGAGTGAGCTTTTCCCGCGCTTGAACTGTCCGACGACAAGCAGGTTGAGCTCGCCGCGCGGAACTTGCTCGGCAAGTTCGTGCGCTAATGCTGCGGTCATTTCGTCGCGGGCGAGATGTGCAAGCGCCTCGATCCGCTCGATTGTGCCTTCGATCACGACCTGGTGGGACGTTCTCGCGCAGCGCCTCTGTGATTGCGTGCAGTTGCGTCAACGTACTGGCCCCGCTTGCTCGACGTAAAGTGCGCGGCATGTGAAATGAAGCGTAGAAGCTGCGGATCGTGTAAGCTTAACCACTCCACACCAACGATCTGTCCCCCGGTGGGATCGGGTGGTGCGGTTTGCCGATCGATCTGGGCGTAGCAAACGTCCAAAGTCGGAGTGGGCCAGCGCTCGCTGTCGCCCTCGTAGACGAAGGCGACTTCGGTTGGAATCACTTCAAAACCGGTTTCCTCGCAGACCTCGCGCACCAATGCCTCTCTCAGCGATTCGTTAAAGTGCGCCAGGCCGCCGGGCAGGTTGATCCGTTCGAGTCCTCGATCCAATTGACGAACGACCAATATCTCATCGCCGGCGCGTATGATAGCGGCGGAAACTCGGACGATGTATTGATTCAAAAATCCTCTCCCAAGATACTCACTCGAGAAAGGAGCCATCAGCCGGCGAGCGGCGGTCCAAGGCGGCGCTCCATCGCCCTCAAGAACTGTGATAATTCGCAGGTAGAAGCCCTGATCCTCCATAAAGACGCGTTAACGGCGATGGGGCTCGCCGATGAAGTGCCGAACGGCTGATGGCTCCTCAAGAACAGTGAGGTAGTGGTCATCGGACGCGAATCCGCCAGAACGACTAACGACGCCCAGCAGATCACCGAACTCGAGAATCGTTGTCGCGATCTCGAGGAACGATTGCGGTGGTCTACTGAGAAGCTACAGGAGCGCAGCGGGCGCCTGTACGAGTTGGAACGGCACTACGCCTCAGAGCATTTCGAGTTGGCGCAGTCGATGCGCAACCTGAAGATCGAGCGGCTGAGGAATGCCGGGGCCTTCGCAGATCGCGACATTATCTTGCAGCGCTCGCACGACCTGCAGGCTCGAATCACTCAGCTCAAGGAGCGTTTGCGCAAATACGAGGAAGTGGAGGATCAGTTCCTCGATCGAGCGCCAATCGTTAGAGGCGATGCATGACTCAGATGCTGGAGGCGCTACGAAGTCTCCGCGCCACTCCTCCTTGCCGCCGGGGCCGTCGCGTGTATACTGCACACCAACGATACGCGATGGAGCTCGCGAGACGCCCGTTGGGATGATGGCTCCTACTCCGACCCGGCCTGAGTAGGAGCGTCCTCAATAACGATGGCAGAATCGATCGCCCTAAACATCGCGCAGCTCGCTTTCGTCCTGGTGCTGTCCCCGCTCTTTGCGGGTGTCATGAGCCGCTGCAAGGAGATCGTGCAGTCGAAGCGCGGCCCGAGCATTTTCCAACCTTACCGCGATCTTCGTAAGCTGTTCGGCAAAGACGAGCGCGTGCCAGATGACAGCAGCTGGATATTTCGAACGGCACCCTACCTCGTCTTCATCGTGCCGCTGATCATCACGCTGCTGATTCCGGTTCTGACCAATTTTCCGCTCTTTTTTGCCTTCGCCGGGGACATGCTGGCAGCCGGATTCATCTTCGCCCTCTCAGGATTGTTTTTTACGCTTGCCGCTATCGACGCCCAAAACCCGTATGGCGCGATGGGTGCCAGCCGGACGCGCATGGTCGGCTTCTTGGCCGAGCCGGTGATCATCATCGCGCTCTTCACCGTCTCATTCGTTGCTAACTCGACGATTCCGTACATCGTGCAACAGCACTGGGTGCACCCCATCGCCAACTTCTTCGCCCCCTCGCACATCCTCCTATTGATCGCCTTCTTCATGATCATCTTAGCCGAAACGGGACGAATCCCGGTCGACAATCCGAGCGGCCATTTCGAACTCGCAATGGTCGATGAATCCAAGGCACTCGAGTTCTCGGGTCGCTCCGCCGCACTCATCAAGTGCGGCGGCTATATGAAGTTCACCGTGCTGGCGATCATTTTTCTCAACGTCCTCACGACCCCGTGGGGACTGGCTTCCGCGGGGACGACCTTCGCAGTCGTCATTGCGACTGCCGCCGTTGCGCTCAAGATTTTGGCGCTCATCATTGCCATAATCATCGTCGAGTCGTCCTACTCGAAACTGCGCCTGTTTCGCATCTCGGAATTTCTTGGTGCAGCCTTTGTCATTTCCGTCACAGCCATGGTGACAGAGTTGCTGCACCTGTGAACGGCTTGCTCGTGGAGCTCAACGGGCTAGTGATCGGGCTCTTTATCATTACGGCGATTGGGATGACCGTCACGCGGCAGATCGGCGCGTGCATGCAGCTTTTCGTCGTACAGTCACTGCTGCTTGCGGCCTCGGCTTTCTTGCTCGGTGCTTCGCCCCTTTCGTGGCATCTGATCGCGCTTGGCTGCGTGACTGTCGTAAGTAAGGCCATCATCATTCCCTGGGTGATTCGATGGCTCGTTCCCGGCGAAGTCCGTCGCACCCGCGAGCTTTCGCAGACCATCGACGTGCCGACTGCACTGCTCGTTTCTCTCGGTCTTACTCTGGTTGGCTACGCATTTGCCCAGCATCTCGTCCATGCAGCACCGAGCCTTTCGCCTGGTAACCTGTCGATGGGGATCGCGGGATTGCTCGTCGGCCTGTTCCTGCTGGCCGTACGAATCGAGGCGGTTCCGCAACTGCTTGGCATCCTTGCCATGGAAAACGGTGCGTTTCTAGCGGGAATCGCGATCGCACCCGATTTTCCGCTGATCGCCGAGCTTGCCATCGCGCTCGACGTGCCGCTGCTCGCATTCATCGTTGCACTGCTCGCACGGGCGGCCTACCGACGCATCGGCACGACGGAGGTCGGTGGGCTTTCGGCATTGCGGGAGCGGGTTCTTTGACGCTCGCCATTCCGTTCATCGCCTTGGCTGCAGCGCTGTGGTGCGCGCCCCCCAGGAGCGAGCGTTCGGTACCGGTGGTCACGTTTGTCTCTGCTATCGCGGTTCTATGCCTTTCGCTGTTCTCACTGAGCACTATAAGGACTGGCGGTAATATCACGATCGTCCGAGGCTGGATCGAGCTCGATCCGCTTGCATCGCTGCTCCTAGTAATGATCGCCTTGGTTTACGTTACCGCCGCGCTGTTCTCGTGGGGCTATCTTGGAGGCGAGGAGCATCGCGCGCGCCGCGTACGTCTCTATCACGCGAACTTCAATCTCTTTGCCTTTTCGATGCTGTGCATCCCACTGCTGAGTGAGATCGGCTTGGTTTGGATCTTCGTAGAGCTGACGACGCTGCTCTCGGTCCTGTTGGTCAGCTATGCGCTCTCCGCCGACGCGCTCGAGGCGGCCTGGAAATACATGGTTCTTACATTGCTAGGGGCGACGATTGCGGTGCTGGGAGTGCTCGTGCTCTTTTGGGCATTGCACACCACGGGAAGCACGGACTTCACGTGGCGCGGGTTGAGGGCGGGAGCGGCACACATGCCTCATGCTCTGCTCGGCGTCGCCTTCGTCTTACTGCTGGTCGGCTACGGAGCGAAGATCGGGTTCGTTCCACTGCATACATGGCTGCCGGACGCCCACAGTCAAGCCCCCTCACCGGTATGCGCCATGCTCTCCGGCATAGAGACGAGCGTGGTGCTCTACGTAGTCCTGCGGCTGCGCGACGTCTTCGCGGGCGATGCGTCTTTGCACGTTGGGACCTGGTTTGCCGTCGTTGGGCTGCTCTCGGTCGGCATCGCAGCTTTCTTGCTCGTCCAGGCCCACGACTACAAACGGCTCTTCGCATTTTCGACAGTGGAGCACATGGGCATCATTCTCGCGGCCGCGAGCATCTTTACGCCCTCCGGCGACGTAGCCTCGCTCTGGCAGATGCTCGCGCACACGGTTACGAAGTCGTTCTGCTTTTATGCGGCCGGCGCGACGCTGCTTGCAACGGGCACCCGTGAGATCGCTGGGGTGCGCGGCCTTCTCGGATCGAGTCGGATTTCTGCAGCGGCACTGCTGCTCGGAGGCCTCGCAATTGGCGGAGCCCCGCCTTTCGCGGTATTTTTGAGCGAGCTTGCCATCTTCCGAGCCGGTATTCTCGCTCATACGTACCTGCTGGTTGGGCTGTTGGCATTTTTCGTCGTGTTGGCTTTCTTTGGATTGCTCCGGCACGTCACTCGCATGGTCGCGGGTGACCCGGATGCTCGCGAAAGACACTCGCCGCTACCGCTTACTTGCGTTTGGGCGCTCGCGCTCGCCGCCATCCCAGTGGTTATCCTGGGCATCTGGATTCCAAATGGCCTCGGTCAGGCGCTCGAGAGCGCAGCGCGCGTGCTGGGAGCATAACGAAATGCTCGTCGACACGCTCGCGACGCTGCGCTCGACTTGGCCATCGGTCGGCTGGGAGCTTAATGACGATTCCATCGAGGCGCGGTTTCCTAGCGCGGACCTGCAAGGACTTGCCAGATATCTTCGGGTGCAGGACTGGCGGCTCGGAACGATCGTTGCGACCGAGCGCGGGGGCAGCCTCGATGTCCGGTATTGGTTCTACGCAACTCGTCATGCGGGTTGGGTGCAGCTCGTGGTTTCGGTCGATTCGGTCGAGCGCACGTTGCCTAGCCTCACCCCCATCACCATTGCTGCCGACTGGTTTGAACGCGAGATTGAAGATCTTTTTTCCGTGCGTTTCTCGCAGCATCCGCGATTGGGCGACTTCGTGTTACACGACAACCAGTGGGCGGAGAACATTGGCTTGATGCGGCCGCACGTGCAAACCAGCGACGACCTCGCGGCGCAACGGCGCGACTGGCGGCCCAAACGCGTCCTGGAAGAAGAAGGAGCCTTCGTCATGCCGGTCGGCCCGATCTACTCGGGCGATGCGGAGTCGGCCCTCTTCTTGCTGGAAACGGTCGGCGAAGA
The DNA here is from genome assembly GCA_963719905.1 of Vulcanimicrobiota bacterium. GTDB lineage: Bacteria > Vulcanimicrobiota > Vulcanimicrobiia > Vulcanimicrobiales > Vulcanimicrobiaceae > Cybelea. Next base: position 337,090 of record CAVRDR010000001.1, on the reverse strand, counting down.
CGTCGTCCGAGCGATTCCCCGACTGTTCTACAAGTATCGCGCAATCGAAAAGATCGCTGAGGGTCGCAGCGCCGAGGACGCGCTCTTGCTGGCAGAACGTTGCGCCGGAACGAGTGCTATCGGTAATGGATTGGCCTATTGCCATGCCGTCGAACGTGCGATCGGCATCGAGCCTCCGCGACGAGCCCAAGCACTACGTGCGTTCTTCGCCGAGCTGGAACGAGTTCGACACCACATGACAGCTATTCGAGAGATCTGCGCTTCTACGTCGTTGAACGTGGGAGCGAGCCAAGCGCTGTGGCTGGAAGAGCAACTCTTACGAATCTCCGGCGAGCTCTCGGGCCACCGCTACCTTTTCGGAGTACTAACAATCGGCGGACTGCTGCGTGACTATGCCGATAATGCGATACGAGAGGGCCTGCACCGACCTGCTGACGCTGTCGGCAAGGATCGACACCTTGCGCGGGGCGCTGGAGAACTCGAGTAGTTTCCTCGACCGCATCGAACGCGTCGGCATCGTCGACAAACACGCGACTCAGACGTTCGAGCTTGTCGGACCGTTTGCGCGCGCCGCGGGCGTGCCTGCCGACATGCGAGCGATTCAACCCTACGAGCCCTACGCCCACCTGCACTTCGATATTCCGACGGAGGAAGAAGGCGACGGTTACGCGCGATTGCGCGTCTTGTTCGCCGAGATGCGACAATCGCTTCGTATCATGTCGACCCTTTGTGACGATTTACCGGTCGGCACCATCAAGGTCGAACCCACTATGCGTGCCGGCCACGCCTTGGGATGGGCAGAAGCCCCGCGCGGCGCATCGGTGCAATGGGTCGAGCTCGATGAACAGGGCGCGATACGCCGTTATCGGATGACGCCGCCATCCTTTCGAAACTGGCATGGTTTCCACGTCGCGACCGAAGGATTCGCGTTTCCAAGACTTTCCGATCGTCCTTGCTACGCTCGATCTTTCCGTCGCGGAGAACGATCGATGAGTTGGTTCTTGCGCGGTTTGCGTGCCGGCATCTTGACCGAAAACTTGACCGATTCCAAAGAGCTCCCGTCGGCGCTTGTCGCCGGGTCTGCCGGAGGCCACGACGTACTCGACAGTTGAGCAAGCCGCGGAAGTCGCCTCGCGTTGCCCGACCGGCGCGCTCGAAGGCGCGCGGCACATGGTGAACGTGAACGCCGACCGGTGCGTCGAATGCATGCGCTGCAAATCGGCGCAGAATTGGCGGCACGACGCACTCTGGGCGCACGCGTCTGGCAGCGAACCGCTTGAAGGACGGTTCAAGCGTTCGATTCACGTGCGGATCGTGGATGCGGGCGATTGCGGCGCCTGTTTGAACGAGCTGTCACAACTCAATGGTCCATCGTATAACCTCCATCGGTTCGGCATCTTTATCACGCCGACGCCGCGCCAGGCCGACGTGCTTCTCGTCGTCGGACCGGTGACGCGGCAGATGCTTGACCCTCTCAAGCTTGCGTACGAGGCCATGCCCGCGCCAAAAAGAGTTATTGCCGTCGGCGCCTGTGCCGCGAGTGGCGGCATCTTTGGTCCATCCGTGATGTGCGCAGGCGGCGCGGCAGGATGCAGTACCCGTCGACTTCGTGGTCCCCGGTTGCCCGCCGCCGCCGCTTGCAATCGTCCATGCGTTGCGCGCGATTTGCGGACAGGAGAAGCTGCCGTGAATCAGTGGACGCTTGTTCTTACTGGGATTTCGATCGCCATCGCCGTTGCCGGCGCAGTTGCATCCATGCTCGCGCCGGAACGGCGCGCAGCAACGGTGCTGGCGATTACGAGCTGTATCTCCGCCAGCGCCGCTCTTATCGCCGGAGCTGGCACGATGCTCGGCAGTGGAAGCGCCGAACGGTTGCTATGGTCATTTCCCGTCCTCGGATCGCTTGCAGTGGGCACGACGCCACTCGGGGCGATCTTCGCCTGTATCGCCGCATTAGTTTACGTGCCGACATCGCTCTACTCGGTACGTTATCTTGAGAGGTACGAACCGGAGTATTCTGCGCGCGCCTTCGCTTGTTGGTACTGCCTGTCTGCTGGCTGCCGATTATAGCGCTCTTTATCTGCCGCGACATCATCTCGTTCTTTATCGTCTGGGAAGTTATCGCCATCGCGAGCGCGGCGCTGGTTGGCTACGAATGGCGCCGCGAGCGCAACGCGCGCGCGGCGTTTATCATGCTCGCAATGAGCGAAGCCGGAACGATCGCTGCGTTCATTGCGATGCTGCTCGCTCGGGCCGGCTCGGGATCGCTCCTCTTTAGCGCGCACGCGGTCGGGATTTCCAGCGCAGCCGCATGGGCAATCTTCGTTCTTTCCTTCTTGGGCTTTGGGGTAAAAGCCGGACTGTTGCCGGTGAACTCGTGGTTGCCGCGCGCACATCCGGTTGCCCCTGGAAACGTCTCGGCGCTGCTCTCCGGCGTCATCCTCAACCTCGGCGTGTACGGGATCGTTCTGGTAAATTTGCAGCTCGTGCCCGTGCGATACGCCGCCGAAGGCGTCATCGTGCTCATCGTAGGAGCGGCGTCAGCCCTGATCGGCATACTTTATGCGACGATCGAGGACGATCTCAAGACCATGCTGGCATACAGCTCGGTCGAGAATATGGGAATTGCGGTGACCGCCCTGGGTGTCGCCTTCGTCTTTACCGCGGAGCATCAGAGCCTCTTTGCAGCGCTTGGCTTTGCCGCCGGTATCTATCACGTGGTCAACCACTCCGCCTATAAAGGGCTGCTCTTCTTAGGTGCCGCGACGCTCGACGCAAAGTTCGGCGGCCGCTCGATGAATCGACTTGGGGGCTTGATTCGCGTTCTGCCGGTCACGGCGGGCCTCTTTTTCATCGGCGTGTTGGCGATCGCCGCCATCCCGCCGCTCAACGGGTTTGTCAGCGAATGGCTGACCTTTCAGGCCTTACTGCGAAGCGTCGCGCTTTCGTCGCTGGGCCTGCGCGTGGTCTTTGCGCTCTGCGGCGCGGCGCTCGCGCTGACGGCCGCACTTGCCGTGACCTGCTTTGTTAAAGCATTTGGCATGACGTTCTTAGGCCGCCCCCGCACGCCGTTGCCGACGGTCGACGAGGCGCCCCGCACGATGAGGCTTGGAATGGCGCTGCTCGCGCTGGAATGCATCCTGCTTGGCGTTCTCCCGACGTACGTATTGCCGGCCATCAGCCACGGCGCGGCCGATCTTTTCGGGCCGCATACCATCACTCGTGCGTTAGTGCCGCCGTTCTTCAAACCGACAGTCGAGTCAGATCCGCTTCCGGCTGATTTTGTCGCGACGTTCCATGCGTTGGGTGCCCAGATTGGGATGGGGCTGCCGGGGCGGGGCTGGGTCGTCATGCTGCGCGGTCGGCCCGACCAACCCCGTGGTCTTTGCGATGTCGACGACGTACCTGCTGCTCATCGTCGGCCCTTCTTGCTTGCCATTACGTATGGCGTCGTGCGTTTCGTCACGCAAACGCCAGGTCTCGAGATCCCGCGCCTGGGCCGGGGGCTTAAGCCCGCTTCTACCAGAGATGACTTACACGGCGACCGGATTCTCAAATCCGGTGCGCGTCATATTCGATGCGATTTTCAACCCGACCGAGGTTGAGAACGAGCGTAAAACGATCCACGAGCATTTTCGCTCCGCGATCCGCCGCCGGCGGGAAGACGTTTTCTTCGCCGACCGCGTCCTCACCGAACCGGTGTCCCGCGCGGCTCGGAGTATCGCGTCATTTTTCGCTCGGATGCACCACGGTCGGCTCCCTGCTTATGTAGGCTACGCTCTCGTTACGTTGATCGTCGCGCTTGCCATAGTCATTTGGACCTGAGGAGAGCCAAGAGGCCGTTACGGCGACGTGGAAGCCGCCGGCTCCCCGCCCCTATGGCCGCCGACGAGCAGCACGTTCGTCATCGTCTGCTGACGGCCGAACGAGGCGCGGAAGCGACCGCTCACGGTGACCTGGCTCCCGTCGCTAACGTTCGTGTTACCGAAATCAATGACGTTGATGCAGTCGTTGTCGCAAAGCTGATAGGCGGTAGCCGTACCGCGACGCGTCTGGCGGGCCGTAGGATTTTTTACCGTACCGGAAACCGTAACGCTCTCTCCATCATAGTTGGAAGGATCGGTCAGCGAGCGCGGATGGCGCGACCGATTGGCTCGTATGAGCGCAAGCACCGGTCGAAGCAACGGCTGCCAGAAGCACCGCATGCGTCATTGCGGCACGTAACGGCGGTAAACGGAAAATCGAAAACATCGATCTCCTCCTGTGGGTTACTGCACGAAGTGCAGCGGTAGATTTCAAATAACACACCACTTATGGCCTTCGGCGCACATCCGGCTATCGATCGCCGGCGGGTGTCGCAGGAAATGGCATAGGCAGCTCGATTTGACGCCCGTCGACCTCACCGTTCGATGCGGACGGGCGGTAGTGTTGCGGCGCGAACCGCAGATACATGATCGGAATCAACAGTAGCGTAAGCACGAGCGAACTCGAGAGACCGCCAATGACGACGATTCCGAGAGGACGCTCGGCTTGCGACCCGGGATCGAGCGCGAGGGCCAGCGGCAGCATGCCGGCGATCATCGCGACCGTGGTCATGACGATCGGGCGGAACCGCGCGAGAGCGCTCTCTCGAATCGCCTCGAGTTTCGTGAGTCCGCGTTCGCGAAGTTGGTTTGCAAAGTCGACGAGCAGAATGCCGTTCTTCGCAACCAAACCCACGAGCAAGATGGACCCGATCAGCGAGAAAAGATTGAGAGTTTGATGCGTGATCGCGAGCGCTCCAAGTGCCCCGACCACTGCGACCGGAACCGTAAACATGATGATGAACGGGGTAACGTAGCCGTTGTAGAGCGCGACCATCAGCAGGTAGACGAGCAGGATCGAGAGCGCCAGCGAAATCGTCATCTCGATCACGGTCTGGCTGAGGGAAGCCTGATTTCCGCCGGCAACCGGCGTGACCGTTATGCTCTTGGGCAAATTGAGCGCACGCAGCCGCCGCTCGAACGAGCGCGTGACGTTTGAAAGCACGGCGCCCGGCGCGACGTTCGCGCCGATAAGGACGACGCTGCGCCGATTGATTCGCATCATCAACGGCGGCGCCGGCGACATCGTAAGATTCGTGATATCGCCTACCGTAACGAGTGAGCCGTTGTTCGCGCGGATCGGAATGCTCTCGATGCCGGCCAGCGAGCCTAAATTCTGCTGGGGATAGATAACTTGCACGTCTTTGAGCCCGTTTGGTCCGGTAAATTCGGTGGCGGTATAGCCCCCGAAGGCAGCTCGGACCGCGGTCGAAGCCGTTCCGACACTGGCGTCGAGCGCGCGGGCGCGCTCCCGGTCGAACTCAACCTCGATCTGCGGTGAATTCTGCGTCTGCGACGTCGTCGCATCGATCACGCCCGGCGTCGAGTCAAGAAGCGCGAAGGCTCGTTGCGCCGCCGGCCCGGGGTCAACGGTCAAGCTCGACACGACATAGCTAATCGGTTGCGCGATGCCGCCCGAAGGATCGGTTGCGGGCACCGCTACGACCCGGGCCGCCGGCAACAGCGCGCCGATCCTCTTGGCGAGATTTTCGACCCAGTACGAAGTGGAATGCGATCGCCCGTCTTTCAAAAAGAGATGGATCTGCCCGATCGCGCCATTGTTGACGTAACCGCTGATCTCGCCCTGATACGCGCCCGCCATCGACGTTTCCGACTGCAAATCCGCGATTCGGTCGACAACCGCTTCGGCTCGCAGAACGGCCTGCCGCGTCTGCGTCAACGGCGTGCCCGTGGGGAAATTGATGGTCACGAAAATCTCGCCGCGATCGACGGGCGGCATGTATTCAAAACCGACGATCCCGAGAGGAATGAGCAGCAGTGCTACAACCAAACTTCCGAAGGAAATCCAAAGTACCGTCGATCGGTGCTCGAGACCCCATGGGAGCGCGCGCTGGGTATACCAGCGACGCGTACGTTCGAATCCAGCCGTGAACCGATCGACGATCGACCACGGTTTCCACTTGGAATAGAGCGCCCAGCGACCCGCGAGCGCCGGCGTTACCGCAAACGAGACGAAGAGCGAGGTCAGCGTGGCCACCGTGACGACGAGCCCGAACTCGCGCAAGAAGAGGCCAACGGAGCCCGGCAGAAACGATATCGGCAAGAAGACCACGACGATAACGAGCGTAATGACGATCGTCGCGACTCCGATCTGGCTCAAGCCGTTGACGGCCGCAAGCTGCGGTGCTTCACCCTCACGGTAATGGCGTTCGATGTTCTCGAGAACGACGATGGAGTCGTCGACCAAAATGCCGATCATCAGCGTCATGGCCAACAACGAGACGGTATCCAACGTGAACCCGGCGACGCGCATCGCGGCGAGCGTCACGAGGAACGAGGCGGGAACTGCAATCATAACGACGATCGCATTGCGCCAGGAGCGCAGGAAGAAGAGCATCACGACCGCCGTGAAGACGATGCCCTCGACCAGCGTGCGGGTAACTCCGGAGAGCAACTCCTTGGTGTAGGTGGACTGCACGTTGAGCACGGTGAAATTGACCGCCGGATATTGCTGGCGCAGCCGGGGAAGCACGGCTAACACCGCATTCGATGCGGTAACTTCGCTGGAGCCGGCCGCTTTCTGGACGTCCAGTTCGATCGTGGGCTTCCCCTGGCTGTAGGCAAAGACGCGCTGCGTTTCGTAGGCATCCTTCACCTCGGCGACGTCACCGAGTCGGTAGAGGCGTGCCGAGGAGCTCCACGGATAGACCGAACTGGCCGACGAGGAACTCGAAAACGTCGTCGTGTTGCCGAGCAGCAGGTTCGCGACGGAGGGCACGTCGGTAATGTCGCCACGGATGTCGAGGGTCGTTTCCCGATCGGGTTCGTAGACGATGCCGCCGGGAGCTCTGACGTTGTTGTTCGCGACGGCGTTCACCACGTCGGTCAGCGTGAATCCGGAGGAACGCAAGGCGTCGGGCTTCACATTCACCTGAATCGAGGACGTGACGTCGCCGTTCTGCTGGACGTACGAAACGCCAGGGACTTGCTCAATCGCGGGCACGATGTTATTGGTGACGATGGCCGAGAGGTCGCCCAGCGCCAGCGTCGTCGACGACGCGATGAGAGAGACGACGACGGCCTCGCTCGGATTGTAGATGGATATTTGGGGCGTGGAGAGATCGGTGGGAAGCTGGTGCAACGAGTCTTGAACGCGACCCTGAACTTGGACCAGATCGGTGTTCTGGTCTGAGTTCAGCGAGAAGACCGCAACGATCGAAGCCTGTCCGGGCTGTATTGCGGTTTGCATGTAGCTAAGGTCCGGGGCGCCGGCGATCTGATCTTCGAGCGGGCGCACGACGGCATCTCGCATCTCCGTCGTCGACGCGCCGGAATAGGTAAGCAGTACCTGGATCGACGGAACGTCGTAGTTGGGAAGTTGCTGCTTGACAAGGCTGAACCCCGCGATCGTTCCGGCCAGCAACACCAGCGACAGAAAAACCGTTACTAACGTCGGCCGGCGTACGAAGAGCCGTGTTATGCGCACTTACGTCGCAGCTTTCGCGATGGAGAGCTCCGGCAACTCATGCGATGCCTTTGTAGACCCGAGCTTGGGTTTGGGACCGAGCCACATAAACATCACCGGCACCAGAACGAGCGTCAAGAGCAGCGAGCTCGTCAAGCCACCGATCACGACGATGCCCAGCGCTTGGCGCTGGCCCGCGCCGGCGTCGAGTGCCAAGGCGATAGGCGTCATGCCCGCGATCATCGCGCACGTCGTCATGATGATGGGCCGGAAACGTTCGCGGGCGGCCTCGATCATCGCTGCCGAGCGATCCATCCCGCGTTCCACCATGTGGTTTGCAAAGTCAACGAGCAGGATGCCGTTCTTCGATGCCAGCCCGACGAGCAGCACGGTTCCGATCAGCGAGAAGAGATTGAGCGCTTGATGCGTCACAGCGAGCGAAGTCAATGCGCCGACCGCCGCCACCGGCACCGAAAACATGATGATGAATGGCAGCCGATAGCTGTCGTACAGCGCCACCATCAACAGATAGACCAGAGAGAGCGACAGGATCAGCCCCACCGCCATGCCGTTAACCGTGTCGGAAAGATTCTGTTGCTGTCCACCGACGTTCGCTTTCACTGAGACCGACGACGGGAGATGCAACGCCGCAAGCCGTCGCATGAAGTTGTTCTGAACGATCGATTGCGTCGCTCCCGGCACAAGGTTCGATTGCACGTGCACGACGGTCTGGCGATTGACGCGCGTCATTAGGGGTGCCGAGGGATTCCGGACGAACTTGGCGATGTCGCCGATGTACGTGAGCGTGCCGCTGTTGCTGCGCAGCGGTATTTCGCTTACCGTGCGCAGCGTCGTCTGAAAGGCCGGCGGATAGATCACCTGCACGTACTTCGTGCCTCGCGACGTATCGAATTGGGTCGCCAGCGTTCCACCGTATGCGGCGCGGATCGCCGATGCGGCTTGCCCGATGTTTACGTTCAACGCCCGGGTGACGTTTCGATCGAACTCGATGTCCATTTGCGGTGCCAGACGCTCGGCCGAGGTATTCACGTTCAGGGTTCCGGGGGTCTGGCGCAGCGCCTCCGCGACTTGCTCCGCATATTTATCGGGAACATCCGTCGTCGAGGTCACCAGATAATCGATCGGTTGTGCATTCCCTCCGCCCGTGCCGGTTGCGGGGATAGCGACGACTTTCGCCGCGCCGGCGACTTGACTGGCGATGCGCCCCAGCATACGAGCTACGACGTCGGTCGAATGCTGACGGTTCTGTTTTAAAAAGACGTGGATTTGGCCGACCGATCCCTGCGCGATCAACCCGCCGAAGTTCGACTGGGTGCCGCCGGCGAGCGCAGTGAGCGAATCGACGTCCGTGAGTTTGGAGAAGCGTTGGTCGATTGCGGCAATCGCCGAATTCACCGTCGCCAAGGGTGTGCCGGTCGGATAGGTGAGCTGAACGAAGATCTCACCGCGATCGACCGGAGGGATGAATTCGAATCCAACAACTCCCAGAGGAATAAGCAGGATCGAGCCCGCAACCGCGGCGCCCGAGACGCCAAAGACAAGCAGTGGCCGGCGCAGCGCCCACGGGAGCGCGCGGCGCGAATACCACTGGCGAAGGCGTTCGAAGCCTCGTGCGAAGCTTTCGATCGGCCTGGGCGCTTTCCAGTCCGAGAGCAGCGACCAATTTCCGGCCAGCGACGGCGTTATCGTAAACGAGACGCAGAGTGAGGTCAGCGTAGCGACTACGACGACCAACGCGAACTCGGATAAGAAACGGCCGACGGTTCCCGGCAAGAACGCAATCGGTAGGAATACGACGACGTCGACGAGCGTAATTACGATTGCTGCCGGGCCAATCTGCGTACGGCCTTTAATGGCAGCATCCCAGGGTACGTCGCCGTTTTCGTAATGGCGCTCGATATTCTCGAGAACGACGATGGAATCGTCGACGAGAATGCCGATGATGAGCGTCATCGCCAAGAGCGACACGGTATCGATCGTAAAGTTGACGATCCTCATGGCCGTCAAAGTGACGCAGAGGGAAGCCGGGATAGCGATCAGGACGACGATGGAGTTTCGCCACGAGCGAAGGAAGAAGAGCATCACGACGGCGGTGATCAGAATGGCCTCGATCAACGTGTGAAAGACGCTCCAAATCTGCTGCTTCGTGTAGGCGGCTTGATTGTTGAGAAGTTGAAAGTCGAGGGCCGGATACGAGCTCTTGATCGCCGGTAACGCATTCATCACGTTTTGCGCCGCAGTAACTTCGCTGGCATTCGTCGACTTCTGCACGCCGAGCGATATGGTCGGGCTGCCACCGACGTAGCTGTACTGTCGCTGCGGTTCGAACGAATCGGTGACCGCCGCGACATCCGCGATCCGCATCTGGTGCGGGGACGCGCTCCATTGGTTGAGGGTGGACAACGACGGGCCTCCATAGTTGCCGCCCGTCGCCGCGGCGACTGCTGGCGCCGGCGCGGCAGGTGCCGCGGTGCCTGGGGAGGCCTGCGCAACGATCGCCGCAGCGACACCCGGTTGCACGGAGGTTGGCAAAGGCGACGGCGAGGCGATGACCGTTGCAGCGGCAGTTACCGAAGCGTACGGTGAGGGCGTGGGCGCCGGCGAGCTCGAGGGCTCTGGCGATGCGATCACGGGCGCCGAGCTCGGGGCCGTGCTCGCCGCTGTGGCCGGAGCTTGTGTTGGGAGCCCTACAGCGATCGCGCCCGCGCTCGTTGCTGCGGCCGAGGAGCTTGACGGGGCTCCGGGCGCGCCCGGTATCGCCGGCACGCTATAGGAGGCGTTTCCGAAAGTCGTGGTATACTGCGACGCCGCCTGGATCGGCAGATTCGCGACGCTGGCGACGTTCGTAATATCGCCGCGTACGTCGATCGTCGTTTCCCGGTTCGGGAGATACGCGATCCCGCCCGGCTCGCGGTTGTTGTTCGCTGAAATCGAGCTCACGATGTCGTTGAGCGTAAAGCCGGCGGCGGAGAGCTGGCGCGGATTCACCTGAACTTCGATTGCCGGCGTCAGCGAGCCGCCGACGTTCACGTTCGACACGCCGTCTATCTGCTCGAGATCCGGCACGATATTGTTGGTAACGATTGCCGAGAGCGTGCCTGGCGCGAGCGTGCGCGAGCTGACGCCCAGGGTGACGACCGTCGCTTGTGCGGGATCGAAAGTTCCGACGGTAGGAGCCGGCATGTCGGTAGGAAGATTGGCTTGCGCGAGCAGCAGACGCTGCTGTATCTGGACGAGATCCGTTGTCTTGTTCGACGTCAGCGAGAAGACTGCCGCGATCGTCGCTTGGCCTTGCTGAACGGTGGTGTTAATATGATCGAGGTTCGGCGCGCCGGCGATGGCGTCTTCGATCGGCTTTACGATCGCATCGCGAATCTGCGTCGTCGAACCGCCCGGATAGCTCGCGCGAACCGTGATCGTCGGAAAGTCGATGTTGGGAAACTGCTGCTGAACGATCGTTGCCAGCGAAAAAGCGCCCGCAACTGCAAGGAGCGCCAGCGTCACGAAGACCAGCGTCGGGCGGTGAACGAAGAGCCGGGTCGGCCACATTGCCTAGGGTCCGGGAGAACCCGCGATTTGTTGGCCGGCCGTGATGCCGAGTTGTCCGTTGGAGACGACCTTCGTGCCGCTCGTAAGACCCGTCACGACCGAGATTTTTCCGTCGTCGCCTTCCTCTTTGACGCGCCGCAGCTTTGCGGCACCGCCCGAATCGACGATCATGACGCTGTTGTGGGCGTCGTCGAGAAACGCGGTTGTCGGGATCCCGACGCCGCTCACCGAGGGCAACGAGACGGTGCCGGTGACGGCCATCCCGGATTTCAACCGGAAGCCCGGGTTCGCAAGGATAGCTTGCACGGTAAAGTTGGTCGAGCCGGGCTCGACTTGCCCGAGCACGGCGTTGATTCTCCCACGATAGACTGCGCCGTCGACGCCGGCAACGCTGATCGAAACCGGCGCTCCGCGCTGAATACGAAAGACGTCTTCCGAAGACGCATTGAGCTCGGCGTAGACCGGATTGAGCTGCTGGATCGTAAAGATCGTTTGCGAGCCGGGGTATTGGCCTGGATTTAAGTTACGATTGACGACGACGCCGTCAACCGGCGATACGATCAGCGCCTTATCGATCGAGGCTTGAATCTGAGCAGCCTGTGCGTGGGCCGACTGCGCGGCCGCGGCGGCCGATGCAATGTTTGCGACCTGCAGACCTTTTTGATTCGTGCCGTTGACGCGGGCGTTGAGCTCCGCCGATTCGAGACTGGCCCGCGCGGATAGCTCCTGCTGCTGATCGTTATGCACGGTCGTTCGCTGTTGGTCGACCTGTTGTTGCGACACATAGCCGGTCTGCAGCAGCGTTTGGTACCGTTTGAGATTGATCTCGTCGAGGTTGAGCGTCTGCTTTGCTTGGAGCAACGACGCTTGCGCGTTTCGCACTTGGTCGTTTCCCTGACCGATGTTGAGCTGCGCCTGGTATTGCGTCTGAGTGACTCGGGCGTCGTCGGACGCCGCGTTCTGCTCCGCAGCGTTGTAGCTTGCGCGCAAATCGGTCGTATCCAAGACGGCCAAGACCTGGCCTTTGCTGACGTAATCGCCTTCGATGACATTCACCGAATCGGTCGGTTCGACGAGCGAGCTGGATAGCGAGACGTTTTGAAACGGAGCGATGATTCCGGCGATCTGCACCATGGGGTGCACGGTCATCGGCGCGGCCGTCGACGTCGCGACCGGCGGCGGGCGAGGCCTGACCGAATCGGTGGCCGCGGGCATGATGGCCGCCCGCGCAGCCGGGCAAGGCAAAGGCCCACAGCGCCAGCAACGCCGACGCTGCTACGTCAAGCTGTGAGCGATGGGCCACGGTCATCATTCAGACGCTAATTGTACCCCGTCACCCCCGGTGCGCGCCTGAAAGTCGCCTGAACCTTGCAAAAAGCGGCAAAGCAACCAAAAACCACGTCATGATGCGTTGGCAGCCGGGTCGACGGGCTTATATCGATATGCCGTTAGCCATCAGCGCGGCGCACAACGGGATGAACGCGAAGAGCCCAATCTGAGTCCAAAGTAAAGCCCGCAACCGGCGATACTCGCCGTCGCCGAGGACGATCGATCCGTCGGCAGTTCGGCGCTGGTTCCAGCGCAAGTATGCGACGGTCGGCACGATCGAAATGAGCGCGACGCTCGCGAAGAGCGTCATCTTCATCCAGAAAATCGCGTTGTGAGCGTAATACACCGCGCCCTTCGCGCCGAAAAAAACCAGCAACAGACCCGTTACGATGACAAGACCGGCGGCGATCCCGTAGTAGCGATCGATCCCTTGAAGCTGCGCTACCCCATCGCGTGAGAGAGATTTCTTCAATATGAAGGCTTCACCGGCCAACAGACTCGCGAGCAAAAAGATGCATATAAAGTGGGCGAAGTGGAGCAACGCATCGCGCACGACAATCGACATCTCCGATACGCTAGCTCGCAGCTGCTTGGAGAATCAGCGCCGTGACTTCCGGCGCATGGCTTACCAGAGACAGGTGACCGGCGTTGACCTCGATGGTCGTCGCCTTCATGCGCGCCGCCATGAAACGCTCCAAGTCCGGATTGATCGTCCGATCCAGCTTCGACACGGCATACCAGGACGGCTTTGTTCGCCATGCGGCGACGGTCGTTCTGGCGGTCGAGGAGAGCGCGGCGGCGTTCGACGCTTGAACCGCATAGAGCTCGTGCGCCTTCACGGGCTCGACCCCGTTGGCGAAATCGCTGAGAAACGCGTCCTCACTCAGCCGCGCAAAGCCATCCGAGGTCACGACGCCCGGCACTTGCCGGAGGAGCCGGAAATCTTTTCGCGAGCGCCGTGTAATCTTCGCCCGCGTCCGGCGCGCGGGCGGCCGACGTAGACGAGGGCCCTAACGTTCGGAGCGGTGCCCGCTTGGTGGCGACCATTCCTCCGTACGAATGCGCCGCAAGCACCGTGGGGCCGTCCTGCATCGCAAGAGCCCGGCGCGTCGCCGCGACATCGTCGGCGAATGAAGTCAGCGGATTTTGAACCGCCGTTACATTCATCCCGGCAGATTGAAGGCGCACGATGCATTCGGACCAGCTCGATCCATCGGCATAGAGACCGTGAACCAATACGATGTTGCGAACGCCGGTAGCGGCCGAAGCCCTCTCCGTGGCGAGCAACGACCCGGCGACCCCGGCAGCAAGGCTTATCGAGAACGTACGTCTATCCATATCGTCGAGCGTTGCGTCAGCCTTTGAACGCTTTGCTAACCGAATCGCCGCTGAACTGCTCGACCGTCTTGCCGGTTTCTGGATCGACCGTGTAGAGCAGGTCGGCGATCTCGTCGGCATGATCTTCTTCGTCTTTCAAAATTCCCTCGAACATCCGCCGGCTGACCGGATCCTCTTTGCCGAAGAACTTGACGATGTCGCCGTACATCTTGATGACGACGCGCTCGGCGAGCAGATCTTCCCGCAGCAGATCTGCCAGGGTGTGGCCGCTCTCGAAAGATGAAAAAGCTCGTTTGCTGATGCCGTTCGGATCGAGATTTGGCACGCCACCGAGCTGTTTGATGCGATCTGCGATGAGTTCCTCATGCTTCTCTTCATCGAGCCAGTGCTCTTTGAAGAGCCCTTGCAGCTGCTCCTGATGAATCGAGGTCGTCATATAATAATGCTGCTTGTAACGCAGCACGCAAATGATCTCAGAAGCGAGTGCCGCGTTGAGCACTTCGTAAACTTTGTCGAGCGGCAACGTGTAGTACGGTGTAACTGGACCGTTCTCCATGGACTCGCGCACTTTGGCTTGGATCTCTTTGACGTCAGATAGAATTGACATGTCGTCCCTCATTTGGCCGGTAATAGAGTCTGAGGTGTTCTGGCCACCAGGGCCTTCCAACTGCCAAGCGGCTAAAGCGTCCATTTTAGCGGTTCCTTCCTCGGCAGCGACCAACTTTGTGTTGGTGTGCTACTATAACTATCCACACGAATGATGGCGCAACACGCTGAAGGAGGTTGTGAATGCCTACTATCAGGACGCAAGATAATACCGAAATTTACTATAAGGATTGGGGCTCCGGACAACCTGTGGTATTTAGCCACGGCTGGCCACTGGACGCCGATGCGTGGGAAGATCAGATGTTCTTCCTTGCATCGAATGGGTATCGCTGCATCGCCCACGACCGGCGCGGGAACGGTCGATCCAGCCAACCTTGGACCGGCAACGATTTGGACACCTACGCCGACGATCTCGCCGCGCTCGTTGAGGCTCTCGACTTGCGCGATGCGATCCATGTCGGGCACTCGACTGGAGGAGGCGAGGTGGCTCGCTACATTGGGCGACATGGAACAAAGCGCGTTGCAGCGGCAGTCCTTGTTAGTGCAATTTGCCCGCTCATGCTAAAGACGTCAGCAAACCCCGAGGGCTTACCGATCGAGGTCTTCGATCAGCTGCGAGAAGGCGTGCGCAAGGATCGCTCGCAGTTCTTCAAAGATCTCAGCGGCCCGTTTTACGGTGCAAACCGCCCCGGGTCGACCGTATCACAAGGAGTACGCGACGAATTCTGGCTCCAAGGCATGATCGCCGGGTTCCCTGCCTGCTACGACTGCATTAAAGTGTTCTCGGAAACGGATACGACCGAAGATTTGAAGAAATTCGACGTGCCCACGCTCATCATACACGGCGATGACGACCAGATCGTACCGATCGTGGCCTCAGCGCTCAAGTCATCAAAGATCGTTCCCAACGCAGAGTTGAAGATTTACCAAGGCGCCCCGCATGGGCTACCGACGACGCTGAAGGATCGTCTGAATTCCGACTTGTTAGAGTTCTTCAAAAGCCGGGTCCGCCCGAAAGCGTCCGTAAACTAGGTTCGCCATGAATAAAGATGCCCCGCGAATGCGGGGCATCTTCATTATAAGCGCGGGTGGCGAAGGAGCCGCTTCCGGCTAACGTGGAACTCGCGCGCGTTCGGGAGGAGAGCCTATGGAGGTGCAAAGTGATTCGCCTCGGTGATCATGTCGTTGTGAAGGGCGAGGATGAGGAAGCGATCGTCACCGCCGTGCATCCCGACTCACAAATTGAAGTCGAATTCCTTGAGGCGTCGGACGGGGGACCCCGGCGAAGACGCTACGCTGCCGAGGCGCTCGAGAAGATCTCGCGCTAAGCGAGATCGCAGAGGTGTCTTAGCGGCGAAGTTCCGACGTCCGCTGCCCGGTCCCTAGCCTTTATGAGATGAGGGATGACAGCGTCCCTCGTGCGAAGAAGGCTACCGATAGAACGCTTAGCGGCGCGCCTTCCGACTCGGTTTTGAGGGCGGGACGTTCGACGCATTTGAGTCAGGACACTTAAACATGCCTCGTATCTCCCGGACATTTTCTGAATACGTCGTCGCGCCGGCGATCGTGGTCGCCATCGGCTTCTGGGCGCTGCGCATTGAAGCGCAGGGTACGGCCGCCGCGCGTGATCTCGCCGTGCGACCCGCGTTTGCCGAACCGGTGACGCTTGCCAGTAAGGACGGCGTGCTGGAGGTCACGCTAACCCCGCGCCAGAGTACCGCCCCGCTCGACACGGTCGCCACGCCCGTCAAGAACATGCTGCTCTTCGACTATTCGGTGCAGCGTGGAACCGCGTCCGACGGGCAGATGTCGGGCGAGCACCAGTATCCCGCGCCGACGCTGCAAGTCGAGCCGGGCGAAAGGCTGATCATTCACATCAACAACGAGCTGCGTAACCTGACGATCGCCGATTTTTACGATCCGAAGTACACGCCCAAGGGCCAGCCGGTGCCACTGTACCCGACGATGATGACATCCGCGCCCTTCAATCTCCACGTACACGGCGCACACGTCAGCCCTCGCGGCAACGCCGACAACGTGCTGCTGCACATCGATGCCGGCATGTCGAACACCTACGTGTACGACATTCCCAAGAACATGACGCCGGGCACGTTCTGGTATCACAGCCACCTGCACACCCTAACGGCGTCGCAGACGTACTACGGTCTCGCCGGTATGCTGCTCGTCGGCCGCGCCGACAGTGAGATTCCGCTCGTCACAAAAAACAAGATTCCGATCCGCACCATGCTGTTGCAATACAATGTGGTTTTCGATCGCATGGGCGGTCTAGCCCAGATGACCAATCCGAACTGGCCGCAATGGGTCAGCACCCTAACGCCGCCCAAGGGCAACGAGCTCGCCGACGGCACCTACCGGCCATCGCTCGCTCCGGTGAACTTTTTGCAATCGAAGAAGGGCACGCAGTGGGCCACCGTGTGGTACGCGGGGCCGCTGTCCATTAATAACATGCGCGGGCGCTTCCAGTTCGTACCGAGCAACTTGCAGCGCTTTACCGCAACCGCAGTCTCCGGCGAAGCCAATGTGGCGGCAGATCCGTCGCTTCCCGACTACAAGCGCGACGTGCAGTTCACCGTCAACGGATTGTTCGAGCCGGTCCTGGGGCTCAAGCCCGGGCAAACCGAGATTTGGGTGCTCGCCAACGTCAGCGACATTGCATACATGAACGTTGAGCTCACCGAAACCGCGACCGGCTACCATCCGAAGATCGCCATCGTCGGACAAGATGGCATCGCCTACGGCGAAGTGCACTATCCGCACGAACAGGACGGAACGCAGTTGCTCATTCCGCCGGCGACGCGCTTTGCGATCGCCGTGACGATGCCGGCCAAAGGATCCTTGCGCCTTTCACTGCCGGGCCTGGGGTCGGGCGCCAGGACACTTTCCGCTCCCGGCGTCCTCTACACCAACAACGGCACCCCGAACCCGCCGGCGCAGTTGGGAGCTCTCAGCATACTGCCGTCGGCGATCAGTTATGCCGACGGATTCTTCATCTTTCCCTCGCAAACGCTGCTCGATGCCAATCCGGATGCCGGACAAGGCGTTACTACGGCGTTTAACTTTGGACAGAAACTCGACGCGCCAACGCCCTTCCACGACCTGTCGAAACTCAAACCCGACGTGAGCCGCACGCTGCTCATCAACGGCGGGTTTCTCAACAATCACGCGAGTAACTCCGATCCCAAGGCATTCGTGTACGCGTTCGACGGAAACGCCTTTCCCAACGTTCCGTTGATTCAAGCGCGACTCGGTTCGGTCGAAGAGTGGAACTTCGTGAACCACAATAACGACGCGCATCCGATTCACGTCCACGTCAACGACTTCCAAGTGACCAAGTATTTCGACCCGACGACCGGAACGAGACTAGGGCCGCAGATGTTCGGCGAGGACAACGCCAACGTTCCCGCGCCATTGCTGGGACCACAAGAAGCGGTCATTCAGCCTGGTAGGCTGACGATGCGCACGAGATTCAACGACTACTTGGGCTTGTACGTGCTGCATTGCCATCGGCTCAATCACGAAGACAATGGGTTGATGATGCTCATCAACGTCATTCCCGCCATCTCCGACTACGCGGTGGCGGTTCCGGGCTCGCCTGGCCATCCGGCAACGGTCAACGTCTTCGACGGCCACGGCGATCGCTTGATAGCGACCGTTACCCCGTTTCCCGATTTCTACGGAACGCCGAGCGTGGCAATCGGCGACATCGATGCTGACGGGGTCTACGATCTCATCGTCGGCGCGGGCAAGGGACACTCGCCCGAAGTCGTCGCGTACTCGGGCGCGCCTCACGGCGGCAAGCCGTTCTCAACCGTGCTGGCGCGCTTCCAAGCATTCGACGCGGCGCAGACAGGCGGCGTGAGCGTTGCCTCCACCCAAATCGACGGCAGATCCGCGGATAACATCATCGTCGGCTCGGGCGCCGGCACGACGGATCGAGTTCGAATCTTCAGCAGCGAACTTCCCGCCGTCGGTAAGGCACCGGCAACATTCGCAACCTTCGCACCATACGGGAGCGATGCGTCTGGCGTCAACCTCGCCGCCGGATTCGTCGACTTCTTGACCGGACGTAATAGCATCGTGACCGCAGCGGGAAGGGGCGCGCAGGTCAAAGTGTTTTCGTACTCCCTCATGACGCCGATCGGTGCTCCTCCGGCGTGGCCGAACAATCCGGGAGACGCGCATATGGACGCGTCGTTTGCGCCCTTTGGCACGAACTATCGCGGTCCGATCTCAATCGCTACCGGATGGCTGGCCGGTTCCTACGGCGGCGCCGAAGCGATCGCCGCCGCTCAGCTCTCGGGTGCGGGAACCGTGAAGGTCTTCTCGACCGGAACGGCACTCCAGGGCAACCCACTGATGTACTTGCGCAGCGCGATGACGCACGATATGGCCTCCAACTTCAGCGAGATCGCCACATTTAAGCCGTTCGCCGGCGCGTCGGGCGTTCGCGTTGCGACGACGTCGACCACGATTGGGGCCGATTTGCTCGCGAGCGGTGCTCACGGCGGCAACGTTCAAATTGAAAAGCTTCGCCTCACGCGCTCGAATTCGCATGCGAAGTCTCTCACCGCGACGCGCGTGCACGCGGTCTGGTCGGGAATGGGAACGGCTGCGGCGGTGCTCGGCGGCGATTAGGAGATGATCATGAAAAGGCTTCGCGTCGTGTCGGCGGTTTGTGCGGGCTCGCTCGGCCTGCTCGTGCTGGATCGTCGGTTTCCGCGCGTGCAACCGCACCGGATACCGCGGCAGTGCTACATCAAGAGACTCGATGGCTCAATGCCATCGTCGCCGGCAATGCCACGACGGTTGCCGCGATGCTCAGCCCGAATTTCACGCATATCACCTCTCGAGGCGAACTGCTCCATCGCGCTCAAGAGCTCGCAGCCTTGAAAAAAGAGTCGTTTACGATGAATCCGTCCGAGCAGACCGTCGACTTTGCCGGCGACGCGGCGGTCGTTCACGGCTTGAACACCCTCATGCAGTCAGGCAAAATCTTAGCGCGGGAGCGATACACCGACGTTTACGTCAAGCGGAACGGCACGTGGATGGCCTTGTCTGCGCAGGAGACGCAGATCGCGCAATAGTGCGAGGCCGCCACCAGGGTTCCGGTGACAAAGCCATAAAAATCCACCGCCAATTGCGTAGCCAACATTAGGAGTAGATCATGCGCGCGACCGCTGCGCTGTTCCTTGCCGTTATCACGTTACCGATATTCGGCTGCCAATCGGGCGCGCAGCGCAATGCCTCGTACGTGCCTTACTCGCTCGGTCTACCAGTTGCACCGAGCGAGACCGTGATTCATTCATTTACCGGTCCTCCGCTTGGCGAGCTCCCTATGGCAAATCCCGTTATCGATGCCGCGGGCCGGCTCGAGGGCACCACGATGCGCGGCGGAACGAACGGCTCGTGCGGCAGCGGCTGCGGCACGATCTTTCGGCTCTCGCATGACGCGAAGGGCTGGAATGAAACGAGGTTGTGGAGTTTCGACCTCACGCACGGCGCCTATCCCAGTGATCCGCTCGTTGCGGACAGTTCCGGAAATCTATTCGGCGCGACCGATGTCGGTGGCTCGCTCGGTGTGACGTATGGGCTGTTCCACGGCGCGCACGGGCGGAAGCTGCGTGACCTTCACAACTTCGCCGGGGGGCGAGATGGCGCGCAGCCACGGTCGAGCTTGATTTTCGATAAGCGCGGCGACTTGTACGGAACGACGGTTGCGGGTGGAACGGGCGGCAGCGGCGGGGGCGGGACGGTTTACGAATTGATTCCGTCGGGGAGCAGCTGGACGGAAAAAATTCTGCATCGTTTCACGCCATATAATGACGGCGCGAATCCGCAAGCTCCGGTAATATTCGGGAGCGACGGCAGCCTTTACGGCACCACTTCCTACGGCGGCAACCAGGCGTGTCCATCGGGGTGCGGCGTCGTCTTTAGGCTAACGCCGCTCGGAACGGGAAAATGGGAAGAGAGCGTGCTTCACGCATTCAACGGAGCCGATGGCGATACGTCGGTGGCCGGCCTAATTGCGGACGCTGCCGGCAATCTCTATGGAAGCACGAATGAAGGCGGTAACTCCGGCTGCTACGGAGGATGCGGTGTGCTTTTCGAGCTTACGCGGGCTCCGCACGGACGTTGGTCGTTTAGCGTCATTCACGCTTTTAGGGTAAAAGCGGGCGGCGGACCATCCGGGGCAATGGCGTTCGACAGCGCGGGGAACTTGTACGGAACCACAGTGATTGGCGGCAACATCAATGCGTGCCCGCAGCAGCTTGGTTGCGGGGTCGTTTTCAGGCTTGCGCCTGGATCGAAGCATCGGTGGAAGTACGGTGTGCTCCATGTGTTCGATAACTCACCGGACGGTGCACTCGCCACCGGTCTGGTTATGAGCGCAAACGGTATCCTATACGGGACGACGATCGGCGGCGGCTCGCTGGGGCTAGGTACGGTTTTTGAAGTAACGCCATAGGTAAAAGTTTACGCCGCCGGTGCGATTCTGAGTGCGTTGCGCGAGCAGTGCAAAAAGCGATAGCGAGTTCTCGGTCTTTGAGAGTTCCTTAACATCTCGGGATGCGCAAGGCCATATGACTATCGCTATTTGCACGAACGAAACTGCTGCACGCGATCGCGCGCACGACGGCTGGAGCCTCTGACCTCGGGGTACTCTTGAGCACGGGCGAAACGGCCACCCTCCTCGTGTATCCGCGTAACCGCATTCTGTCAATCACATTGCAGCGAGCTGGAGCAAACGTCGCCTCGGCGAACCTTGCGTATTAAGCGCGGTACATGCAATCGCTCCGCGGCCGATTGCTAACGCCCACTATGCATTCGTCTCGAGGAGCACGGGTGCGACACCGTAAGCGGGCGCCAGTCGAGCGATGCGATCCAGCACGGCGGCGAACTGGCCCGTCGTCGTCAGCGCGGTCGGGGGCGACCATGAGGGATTCGGGTCGGTCTCATAACGACCGCTCGTGAAGCGCTCGTACAGCGCGCAGATCGACGCAGCGCATTCGTCTTCGGTTGTTGCAAAGTATCCTAGTCGATTCCCTTCGATCAAACCCCCGAGGTTCGATCGACTCTGCGCCGGACCGATCGCGAGGATCGGCCGACGTGCTCCATGATATTCGTATAGCTTGCTCGGGACGACGGATATGTGGCGCATCGGAAACAACATGAGCAGCGCCGCCGCGCGCCGTTCGGCATGAAGTACTCGCTCACGAATGGTCACCTGGTGTAAGGTGATGGCGTCTTCGAGTTGCCACCGGCGTCCTGCTTTGGAAATGACGCGATGTTCGTCGCAATAGAATTCGAATCGCGCCGCAGCGCCCGCAGGATGGCCCGCGCGCCGCAACTTCGTCACTGCCGCGAATAAGAGTTCGAGGTTCAGCATTCCGCCGTATAACTGGCCGGCATACAGAATCGTAAACGTCCGCGGCGGAAGACTCGGTATGCTCTCCCACTCTGCAGCGTCGACGGCATTTTCGATTACCTCGATATCGCGCCGCCCGTGCAGCTTCGAAAGGAGGCTTTGAATTCCAGGCGTAGCGCAGGTGATCGCCGCCGCGCCTTGCAGGCAACGCCTTTCGATCAGCCGGTTCGATCGAGATGTTATCGGCGATTCCGGCCTGAACTTGTTGCCGCCCCATGCTTCGGAGTAATCGGCGAGCCAGGGTATCCCGCACCGTTGCGCGACGATCGCGGCGAGCACGTGACTGTATGCTGGAGAGAAAACGCTCACGACGGCATCGAAGCGCCGGCGAGCCGTGAGAGTCAGTGCCATCCGTAGCGCACCCGGGCACCAGCGGGCTGAACCTGAAACGAGGCGCCAAAGGCCGCGGACGCGAGCGGCCAACGGATCTCCGAGCGGCGTTACTGGGATAACCTCACCGTATTCGGTTCCGCCGCCGTGCCACGGTCCGGTGAGCGTGGTCGGGGTCCATCCGAAGATCGGTAACAGTTTGGCAAACCGGCCCGGGCGCAAAGCGCCCGCGCCCGGCATCGGTGGAAAGTAGTAGGAGATCAACAGGACGGATTTTAACAAGACGCGCTTTTCAATACTGACCGAGCGTTCCATCGCTTTTGGCACTAATGACGGCCGCGCGAAATACGTACAGCGAGAGCGGCAGCAGGACGATCGTCGCGGCCAAAAGCCAAATCGCGTCAGCCGAGAGAGCTCGCAGGCTCGCCCCGCCGAACGCTCCGCGGATTCCGGTGAGCGCGTGCGTGAGTGGAAGCATCCACGACACGGCCTGCAACCAGAACGGGAAGAGTGAAATTGGAAAGAGTACGCCTGCGAGCACCGTCGAAGCGCGGCCGAAAATCGTCTGAGTCGGCGCGGTCTGCTTGAACCGCACGATCGTCGCTGCTCCGATGATACCGATCGGCACGGTCGCCGTAATCGACAAGATCAAGAATATTGCAAGCGAGGCAAGGTTCACGTGGTGAAGGTCGAGCCCCAGGAGTGTCGCCACGATAAGATATAGCGCGACTTGAATGAACGCAAACGTGAACGCCCATGCGCCGGCGGCTAAGACGACCAGTGTAACGCTCGTCGGCGTCGCGAGGACGGCCTCGAGCGTACCGTACACCTGATCGTTGCGGATCGAATTCTCGAAACACATGAGCGCCGTCCCTTGGAGCGTCACGAAAGCGACGTTGACGACGGCGTAGTTGAAGTACGTCGCGACGTGGCCGCTCCCGAACGCCGCAGACGCCGGTACCAATTTTGACACGAACCAAAGCCCCACGACGCTCGCCACGATAGCAAACCAATCCAAAAAAAAGGCCAAGCGATACGACATCATCAGGCGTGCGTCCCGCAGAAAGGTCGCCCACACTTTTCGGGCATCGGCCTGGAACTTAGCCGGCATCGGAGCGCTCCGAAACCAGGTCCGCGAAAATTTCGGCCGGCCGACGCTGTTGTGGGCGGATTGCAGAGATGCTGACGCCGTTGGTGCTAACCACGCGCAACAGCTCGGTCAACGCGCGCGGATCGGAGTCCAAGAGGACGTTTAAAAGGACGTGCGCGCCGGCGCTTTCGACCGTCAAACCCAGCACTCCGGGGAGAGCTCGCGTGCGCGAGAGCAATTGTTCGTCCGTTCGGTCGATCGTAATTTCATAACGAACGGCCCCAATTGCGCGCCCGTCGAGCGCACTCGGCGGCGCAATCGCGACGACGTGGCCTCGGCGAAGCACCGCGATCCGTCCGCAGAGTTCCCAGGCTTCTTCGAGCGTGTTGGTCGCGAGCAGTACGGTCTTGCCCTGCCGCGCTACAAGCTCGTCGCGTACGAACGCGCGGATGCTCGCAGCATGCGCCGGATCGACGGCCCGTGTCGGCTCGTCGAGGATTAGCAACTCCGGATCGCCGAGCAACCCGCGCGCGATTCCCAGGCGCTGCTTCATTCCCGAGGAGAAGGTGTCGAACCGCCGGTCGAGATCTCCCGAAAGGTCGACGAGGCGGACGACTGCGCTGATGCGTTCTCGCAGCTGGGTGCCGTACAGCCCTGCGAGCGCCCCGAAATACTCGAGGTTGCGCCTCGCGCTCAATCGGTAGTAGAAGCTGCGGTCGTCGGTACAGCAAAGGCCGACCTTACGCCGGGCCGCGAGGGGCGCGGACCGAGTATCGATTCCGTCGACTCGAACGCTTCCGCTATCGGCTACGACGAGGCCCGCAATGATCCGAAGTATCGTGCTTTTTCCGGCACCGTTGGGCCCTAGCAGCCCGAACAACTCGCCGCGGCGCACGCCGAACGAGATGCCCTCCAACGCCGTCTGCCGCTCCACGCGCCCTGCATTGCGGAGCCATGGTACGAAGCCTAACGCCACCGGGAACGTCTTCCTGAGTTCGACGACCTCGACGAAGTCAGTCGGCACGGGCGTAATTCTAAGCTCGGCTGGGGACCTTAGGTCCCGCCATAATGTAGCCACTAGCGAATTGGTTGACCGTGTCGCGCCCCGCACCTTTGTCCCTCTGTCGAAATGGCCAAATCGAGGAGCCCAGCCTGTCGGTCTCGGCCCCCATTGCGCCGCCGGAGGTACGCCTATCCGCGGTTGAGGTATCGAGGACGGCGAGGATCGTGCTCGTAGTCGCGGCTCGTAACTCGCGCCGACCGCGAAACAAGGTTGCGAGCGACCGAAATCGGCAATCCGCTCACGGCGTCGACGATGACGCGCCATAGGCTTGCAGCCGGGTGTACGCACCGTTGCGCGCAGTGCTTTACGAAAAAGACGATGGCGGATCGCGCTTCGAGTACGACCTGCCGTCGTCGCTCTTCGGTCAGTTGGGTGACGACCGCATCACCGGAGTTGCGCGAGGACTCGACGTTACGCTGGGGGGTGCGCGATGCCGACGGCAAATAGATCGTTCAAAAACGCTCTATCCTTTAGGGGACTTCAAGCTGCACCGGAGCCCCCACCGCTCCGTCGGCTCCGACGCGAAGAATCACAAGGTAGCGGCGCGCGGCCCCCTCTTGCATGCGAACGACTTGCCGGATCGGACCGATTGCGTTGACGATGGCGCTGCCGGCCGGATTGGTCGCGAATCGCGCCAGTGGCTCGATGGTGCCCGTTCCGTTTTGTCGCGTTGCAAACGCGAGAACGTATGTTTGCTTTGGCGCTAGGCCCGTGACTGCGGCTTCGAGCACTTGCACGAGACCTTGATCGAAGAGGGTTACGCTGGTATCGGGCTTCGATTGCCCGCGCACGGAAGCAGACGTAAGTGCAAGATGGACGGCTTCACCGGCCACGCCAAGCGGTTGCAGGTTTGCCGTACCCGATCCTTGGGGCACGGCGCCGGGAACGTAGACTACCGCCTGCGGAGCTTGTCCGATCGGTATGGTCGCGATGACATGGTTCGAGAGGGTGTCGATGGCCGCGAGTCCGTCGTCGTTTTCTAACCCGACGTAGACGCGTGTCCCGTCGCCCGAAGGCCAGATCCCATGCGGCAGATTACCGACCCGGATGGTGGCGACTTGTGCGAAATCGCTCGTGCGAAAGACTTTCACTTCATTGAGGCCACCGATGGTGACGTACGCAAACGTGCCGTTGGCATTGTGTACGATGTTGACGTGGTTGGTAATTGGTCCGGTCTCGATCGTCTTGAGGAGTGCGAACGGCGGCCGCCCGTCGAACACTTGCGTTCGGCCCGTGTCCTTGAGTGTAAACCAGACCTGTGAACCGTCGGGGGTGGCCGCGATGTTCGGACAAAACGGGCTCGCCTGCGAAACATGCCCTACGATCGCGTGGGACGCGACGTTCACGACGACCGTCTCCCGCGTGTACGAAGAGCAGACATATCCGTACTTTCCGTCGGGCGAAAAGATCGTCATCCCCGGTCCGTTCGGCACCGTAATTCGCAGTTTTTCGCGGAACGTGCCGGCATCGAGGACATCGACGTAATTCTCGCCGCGAACCGTCACCCACACTTCGGAGCCGTCTGGGCTGAAGAAAGCCTCGTGCGGTGAACGCCCAACGTACGCGACGCCCTTGACGGCGTTGCTCTGCGTGTCGATGAACGAAACCGAGTTCGATCCGATGGCGACGACGGCGAGGGTCTTACGATCGGGGGAGAAGCCCATGCCGTGGACGAGCAACTGCCCTGCGTAGAGCGGGCTCAAGCTCGCGGGGCTGGGATCGCCGAGCCGTATGACGCCCAGAAGCTTGTTATCGACGGGATCGGTAACTGAAATGGTGTTCGAATACTGCTCTGCAGCATAGACTCGGTCTTGATGACTTAGGGGAACGTCGGGCGCTTCCGCGGCGAATGGCACCTGGCCCGCGTAGGACGGGACCGTGGCCACAAAAGCTGTGACGACCGATGCGGCCGCAAGCGCGATGAACCGCATCGTTACTCCTCGGAGAGCTGCTGGCCGATCGCGAGGCGCATCGCCGAGATCTCCTCTTGCTGCGTGACGATGATTTCTTGGGCGATCCGGCGCAGCTTGACATTACGGCCGTACAGCAGCTCCGCTTGGGCCATGTCGATCGCACCTTCGTGATGGGGAACCATCCGTGCGACGAAGTCTTTATCCGCATCGCCGGTCGGCGCGCTCGCCATGCCGGCCATCATTCTCGCCATCGCGTCGTTGACGCGATTGACGAACGGCGCGTCGGCTAGCGTAGCCGCCGCGATCCCGCTCGTCGAGAGCAGGACGAGGATCATTAAGAGGGTTTGCATTTGGTCTCCATCGAAAGTACGCTATGAGCGAGGGAACGGGTACATCCGAGTTATTCTTCGTGCTCACGCCGGCCCGTCTGCGCCGCTTTTTGTGCCGCCGACTGCGCGATTGGGCTGCGGATGAACGCCAAGCTGTTGCCATGACGTTTCAGAAAGGTCCACGCCGTAATAGTTCGCCGCTTTTTCAATGTTGGCGAAGGCGAGCGCGCGTTCTTCATCCGAGAAGCCGGTGACTTGATCGAAACGAGCGACGGCGTTGCGCACGTGCTCCGCGTCGGTCAAGGGCTCTTTGCGCTCATTCGGAAAAGCGAACACGCTGTCGGGCAGATCGCTCTTCATCGTAAGATGGCCGTGCTTCTCATGCGGTTCCCAGGTGGTTTTCATTTTTGATGATTTCCTTTCATGAATCGGATAATCGGCGATTCTTTTCGAACTGCTGGGCGCGTCGCGATAGCCTGTTTCGTAAAGCCTATGCCTCGATTTCTCGAATCACGGTGAGTAGTGAGTAAACACGAAGTCGGTCGCTTTCGCCGGTGCGTGGCAAGCAAAGCAGTTGTGCTGCACTATCGCATCACGCGCCGGCTACGATCCGGATTCTCATAATAACCTCCCTCAATGCGCGAAGATGTGACGCGGCCCATGGTCATCTGGCGACGAGCTGCTGGCCGCCGTCGATGTCGAGTGTTGCTCCGGTGATCGCGCCATTACTCATCACTTGCACGGCCAGAGCGGCCACGTCGCCGGGACCGACAACGCGCCGGATCGGCAACGTTTCAGCCAGTTGTTCGCGCCGAGCATCGATTTGATCGCCAAGAATCGCCGCTGAGAGCGGCGTGTCGACGAATCCGGGTGCGATCACGTTGACGCGCGTAGGGGCGAGCTCGACGGCAAGATTTGCAGCAAGCGCTGGAACGGCGGCCGTAAGCGTCGTGGCAATCGCGAGTCCGACGCCAGGGCGCCGAGCGCCGGTGCCACCGATGAAGAGCAGCGATCCTCCCGGCCGTATTTTTCCGCGCGAAAAGAGCGCAGTGCCGAGTATCACCGACAGCCGTTCATCGAAATGCCGGCGCGCGTCCTCAAGGTTCATTGAGGACAACGGCATGTACGCGGGGCCGCCGGCTGTTAGAAGGACATGATCGACGGGGCTTGGCAAGTCTTTGAAAAACTGCTCGAGCATGCTTAAGTCGCCCACATCGAAGGCAGCCGTTTGACGGGCCTGTAACTCGCGCGCGACACTCTCGAGCCGTTCTTGCGCGCGCGCAACGAGCACGAGCTCTGCACCGGCCGCACGCGCTTTGCGAGCCGTTTCAAGCCCGATGCCCGAACTGCCGCCGATAATGACGACGGTTCGGCCTTGAAGCTCGTTCACGGGACGCTTTGAGCCGACAGCGCGTGCGGCAGCTCGTCGGCGGTTACGATATTCATCGAGCCGACCTCCGTTAGATCGGAATTACTGTCTGCGCATTGCGCTGCTGCGCTAACGGCCGGACGCCGTCTACTACGAGTCGCTTGAAATGCTCGGTACTCCGATGGGCGTTCACCGCATCTTGATCGCGATAAACCTCCCACAGGGCGAATACATTCGGGTTTTCCTGGCTGCGGCCGACCTCGAATCGGACAACTCCGGCTTCTTTGACCGAGGCGTCGCGTAGCTCGCGAAAAATCGCCTCCGCTCTGTCGGCATCTTGCAGAGCGAACGTAAATATGATCGACGTAATGATCATAATTTATTTTACGGTCTTCGTTATTCGAGGCGTAAAGTATACCCGGAGTTATTGTACGATGTAAACCAAACAAGCTGTTACTCGCCTCTGCCCGGCACGAAACGCGACGCTTACACTTGCGAAAGGGAAGCAGTGAACGCGGAGAATCTCGCAGGACTGGATAGTCAGTATTGATTGAGGGTATGCCGGGCATGTCTTAACGGATTGTAGGGGGTTGAGTTAATCGCCTAGCGGTTTTCGGCCTTTCGTTCACCCGCGGCGGAGCAACATAGATGAGATTTCGCGCTACGGTCATGCGTGAAAGATAACCATGGTCGACTGTTCGGAGAGGTTGAGTAACCGGTGATTCGAAGGATGACGCAAGCGATTACGATGCTACTTGGCGAGGTTAAAATGACGTTTTCTAACAAATCGGTGGCGCTGCTCTTTGCTGGGGGAGCTCTTTTGGCAATTTCGGCTTGTGTCGGAACCACCGTGGTTCCGTCCAACTCAGCCGGTATAGGGAAGTCGGCGACGCAGGTTTCCGTTACCGAACCAGACGTTCTGCAAGCCGACAATACATCAGTCCTTAAGGGACTGAAAAAGGACGTCGTCATCGGATCGGCCGTCGATCCGACGAACGGCGACAAGGGGCCGCGCGCACTTTCGATCGTGACGGTCAACTATGGTTTGAAGAAGGGGCAGCTACTCGTCTGCAATTTCGACGACGCTGCCGGTGCCGGCGGCAAAGGAACGACGATCGACGTTTTCGATCCAAAGCCGGGTTCGAAGCCGACAACCTTTACTCAAAGCAGCGACCTCGAGGGTTGCGACGGCACTGCGCTCACCACGGGTAACGCCGTGTACGGTGCGGGGCTCATCAGCGGGCTTGTTGCGGGCTTTACGCCCAAGGGAAAGTTCATGAAAGCCTACGGCTCGCCGCTCAAGAAGCCGTTTTCCGACGTTGACGCGTCGTGTATGGGTAACGCGTCCCACTGCTTATACTCGGGCGAGTACATTTTTGTCAGCGACGCCAAAACTGGCTCCATCATAAGCATTAGCTTCCCCATTTCCGGCGGCAACCCCAAGCCTCTCCAAGTTGCCACGGGATTTGCGGTAAACAATAAGACAAACTGGAGCAGGCTTGGACCTTCCGGTCTCTCATACGACGGCAAAAAAGATCTGCTCTACATCGCAGACGGAAAGGACAACACGGTCGTCGTCTTCACCCATGCCGGAGAATTACTGGAAAAGAACGAGATCGTCGTGTTGCCCGGAGGCAAGACGTTCAAATGCAAATACAAGCCGGTTTGCGGCAAGCTCGTCTATAGCGGCGCGCCTTTGAACGCTCCTGTGGCGATGACGAGGTTGCCCAACGGCAACCTGATCGTGGCCAACACGAAAGGCGGCAACACGCTCGTCGAGCTGACGCCTGCCGGACAAGTGCTCGACAAAAAGGTCGTGGACAAGAGCACAAAAGCCGGCATCTTTGGGCTTGTCGCTACCGGCACGAACGATAGCAATACAGCGCTGTTTTTTACCGACACGAACGACAACGAAGTCCATAAGCTGGAGCGGTAAGGCGCGGAGGCTGGACGGACGCCGCCGAAGGCTCTAATCCATGCCGTCGATCGAGCAGCATCTCGAGGCGATTCAGCGGCAGGCGTTTCTCTTGCCGCCATACTTCGACTACTCCGCTACGTTCCTGTGGGCGATCAGCGGCGCGCTCTTGGGCGCGCGCCGGGGGTATGCCTTCCTCGGAATCGCGACGGTCGCCCTCGTCTCGTCAACCGGCGGAGGGCTCTTGCGCGACGGTATTTTCTTGCAGCAGGTTCCGATGCTGGTCAGGACGCCGGTGTACCTCTATCTCATCGTCACGGCCGTCGTGCTCGTCACGCTCTTCGGACGGCGCGTGCAACGAATTCCACACCTGAGCGTAATTATAGGTTTGATTGACGCGATGGGTCTGGGAGCCTACGCGGTCGTGGGCATGAACCTCGCGCTGGCGGCGCACCTTCCATTGATAGGCGTTGGCGTCGTTGGCATGGTCAATGCGGTCGGCGGCGGGATTCTACGCGATGTCCTCAACCGCGAGGAGCCGCACATGTTCAAACCGGGCACTATCGAGGAGAGCGCAGCGCTTATCGGTTGTTGCGTGTTCATCGGGCTTATCAACTTCACGTCGCTCGGACAGTTCGTCGCTGCGTGGGCGACGATTGGTGTGGTCTTTGCGGCGCGGTTGATCGCGATCCGTTTTCACGTCGAAACCAAGCCGCTAACCGCGTTTCAGGAGTACTGGAAAAATGGATAAATCATTGACATGCGAACGACTTTCCTTCGAATATCGTTCCCCATATCGGCATGTCGGCGAGCGAGCCGGTATCAATGGCAAAAGGTCTTCAGCGAGGATGGTAAAGTCCGCGCGTTTTCCTGAGGTTTCTCGAACGGTTTTTCTGGTGCGAGTTTGCGGGGTCAGCATTGAGCCAATGATGCGAAGGAGCGTTCCGGTAACTTGATGCGGCGTACCTGTCGAAGGTAAAGCGGCTATAAAACGCGGTCGCGTCTTCAGGGTTTGGAGTCGGTCCCTGTGAACGAAGGCTCGACGAGCAGTTTACGCAGCGACTGGAGAGGCTCAAGGCTCACGCGAATGAATCCGCGCTGAGGGCGGTCAAGATCGAAGATCGTTGCGATGACGAGCGCGAGCATGATCGCAAAGAACGCCATAGCAAGACTGCCGCGCCGGTCGGTGCGACCGAAGCCGATGCCCAACAATGCCGACGCAAAGGCGATGACGATCGCCACAACGATGACGACGGCGTCAGGGATGTGCGCGGCTAGAATGGCTTCCTCAGCCGCGCTCTGGTCGATCATGTCGTTGAGCGAGTCGACGAAGAGCGGCACGAAAGTCGAGTGTTTGTCCAGCGCCGACTGCGCCACTGCGAGATCCCACATCTCCCTTTGCAGTGTATCTGAGCGATACGACGCATCGAGTTTCATGCGATCGTTGATTCCGGCGCGCGCGAAGTCGATGCGCGCATCGACGTATCGTCGCAGGTAGCTGCGCATCAAAGGCGCGGCCCGTGCGTCCAGGAATCGTGTGCGAAGAAACGTCGTACCAATCGAGTTGGCCTCGCGAGCGACCTCGGTGCGACGGGCATCGTAGCGCGCAAGGCCGAGCGAGAACGAGAAGGCGAGCAGAAGCGCAAGCAGCCCGAAGATCGCCGCTTGCAGGACGGCAAACGGGCTTTCGCCGAGGCTTGTCTTCGCACGCGTGCCGAGGTGAAACCCGATTTCCCCGGAGATAACGATTATAATTACGAACACAAGCGCGACTCCCCAAATGGGGACGAGATTTAACATGGCATTCGGCTACATCTTCTCGTTAATGAGTTCCTTGGATAAAGCTGTAGTAGTGCGCTAGGTGGCATCGTTTGGTCGCCCAATCCGCCTTCCAGGTAAAAAACGGGATCGGGCCGTTTCTCTGCAGATCGTGCGCTATGCGGCCTGTACTACTCGCGCGCAACGGCTTGTGCCCGTAATCGGTGAGATAAGACGAAGAGCGAGCACGAGAACGAGGCAGTATGTGATGCTCGTGACGCCGGCTACAACGGAGACACCGAGTAGATTTGGTCGAGCACTTTCAACATCAGGGTGTTGGCGGTAGGAACCTCGTCGAGGTCCACTGTCAAATTCGTCCACACCACCAACGTCACCTTGTTGACCGGATCGTAGCCGATGAACGAATTGTAACCTGCCGTCTCGCCGCCGTGATAGTATATGGAGTTCGATTTCCAGCGCAGTAGCGCGATGCCGTACCCGTACTCTTGGGCGTCGGGCTTTTTGGGGTCTTCGGGCCGTAGGCTGTTAAGCCAAAGCCGCTGATACTTCGCATTGAAAACGCGGCCGGAGAGTAACGCTTCGATCCAGATTGCGACATCGTTGGCGTCGGAAATGACGCTCCCGGCCGCCCAGGCAAAGGAATGGTTTAGACCCGTGTAGTCGTTGGGCTTAACAGCGCCGGCTCGGGCCGCGGCTTTGAATGCAGTCGAATACGGCGGCTTACCAACGAACGCGACTGACGCACTCCCGTAGAGGTAGCCGTGGGAGTACGGTGCCGGGATTGCGTTGACGTTTCTTGGAGGCAGGATAGTGTACCGCATTCGGAGCGGCCTGAACAATCGATCCTGCATCGCTTGGGCTAATGTCTTTTGCTCTATCTTCTCGATCACGAGACCGAGCAAGATGTAGTTGGTATTGTTGTATTCGTATTCGGCGTTGGGCGAGAAGTTAGACGGCCGTGCAAACGCGATAGCCAGCAACTCGGCCGGAGTCCAAACTCTGGAAGGATCGTGGTCGGCGTTCTGCCAGAGCTGGGGAGCGTCGAGGTAGTTGTAGAGGCCGCTGCGCATATCTAGCAGTTCCGCAATAGTAATATTGTTGCCATTGGGTACGCCTGCGACGTACTTTGAAACTGGATCGCTGAATTTGAGCTTGTCTTCTTGGGCTAGTTGCACGATCACCGCGGCCGCCATTGTCTTGGTGTTCGAGGCGATTCGGAAGTAGGTGTCGGCGGTTGGCCGGTGCGTGGCGCCGCGCTGCGTGGTACCGTACCTGGCCGTGAACTCACCTTGTGGTGTGCGTAAAAGTATCACGGCGCCGGGAATCAGGAGCTTCCGGGCCGTCGTATCCAGCATCGTTTGGAGTGCCGCCTGGCTAATCGCCTTTAACGCCCCGGCGGTTGACGGCACGGGCGTCGACGCATTCGCAGCAGCGCATGAGCTCAGCAAGCCAAAGGCGAGAAGACCCACCGCTTGCACGAAATCTCTCATCTTCGAAAACGCTCCTTTAGCAGCGCATTGCACCGCGCCGATAATCCCAGGATGGCCGAACTTTTCGACAAATTACAGTTTCTCGCCAGGAGCAGGATGATACTTTCCGAGTAATGCTACACCGACGAAAATGTCGGTCTGATTTTCACGAGCAGCGGTAGCCCATGCCGTTGTACGACGTCTGCTCTCCGCGCGAGATAATCGGCTCTGGCCTGCTTCGCGGCGTAGAGCATGCCGTCGAAGAAGTCAATGTCGCCCTGGAAGCGACCCCGTGCTATGTAATTGCTGCCCTTTCGAAGTAGTGGCCGCGATCGAGATCCGCAAGCAATCCCGAATGCGTCGGATGCCATCCCAGGTATTGCTGCGTCAAAACGCTTGACGCAGGGATGTCAAGCGCGGCGAAGAGGCCAAGGAAGCCAAAATGATCCGCCCCCTCTTCAGAAGATATGGAGACCACCGGCAGGTCGAGATGCTTCCCTATTACTGTCGCGATCTCGCGAAACGGGACGCCCTCGTCTCCGACGCCGTGATATCGCCGTCCGGCGGCAGCTTTCTCTACCGCGAGCCGAAAGAGATGTGCCACGTCGAGGCGGTGCACCGCCGCCCAACGGTTGAGTCCATCACCGATGTATGCGGAAACGCCCTTTTCGCGCGCAATACTAATGAGGCGCGGAACGAACCCATGATCGTTTTCGCCATGCACTGATGGCGGAAGTCGCACCGCCGACGCGCGGATGCCGCGAGCAACCATCGCGAGCGCCGTTTCTTCGGATCTGCGAGGCCACCTAGAAACCAAACTCGGATCGGGTTCGTCTCCTTCCGTCACCACGCGCCCCGGCGCGACGAGAGCCGTGCCTGATGTGACGATCAAAGGACGCTCCGATCCAGTGAGCACTTCTCCGAGCGTCTCGATCGCGCGAATGTCTGTCTCAGCAGCCGCCTGATAATTCGCGAAGTCGTGAATGAAAGCGGTGTGGATGACACCGTCGGAAGCGTCTGCTCCGCTGCGCAAGCTTTCGGGATCGTCGAGCGCGCCGCGGTGGACCTCCGCGCCGGCGGCCGCCACGGATGCCGCCGCTCCATCTGAACGCGCGAGGCCGAGTACTTGGTGGCCGGCGCCGATGAGTTCCCTGACGATGGCGGAGCCGATGAAACCACTCGCTCCGGTAACGAAGATACGCATTAATACACCTCGCTTGGTTGATGTCAGCTACTGTCATCAGCAGTATACCATTAATGTCAGCTACTGTCATCACCATGCTATACTAATTTCATGGCACGATGGAAGCCGGACGCCCGCAGCCGCCTGGAAAAGGCAGCGCTCCAGCTTTACCGCGAGCGCGGCTTTGCGCAGACGACGGTGGCAGAGATCGCCGAACGCGCGGGGCTTACCGAGCGAACGTTCTTCCGCTATTTTGCGGACAAGCGGGAAGTGCTCTTCTCGGGCGCCGACGCGTTACAGCAACGACTCGTCAGCGCGCTGGACAATGCACCTCGATCCTTGCCCACGATTGAGGCCGTGGCGGCCGCCGTGGAATCTGCGGCCGGCCTTTTTGAAGAGCGCCGTGATTTCGCGCGGCGCCGACAAGCCGTCATTTCCGAAAACGCGGAGCTGCAAGAGCGAGAACGGATCAAGCTGGCAACGCTCGCTTCGGCGCTCGCCGACCGTCTTCGACGCTACGGCGTCACCGATCCAGCCGCGACCCTCGCCGCCGAGATGGGGATTACCGTGTTGCGGATCGCTTTCGAACGCTGGGTTACTGATGCCAGCGACAAGCGCAGCCTTGCGCAGATCATGCGAGAGTCGTTCGACGAGCTTAAGTCGGTGAGCATGGGCAAGTAACAAGAATGGACCATCACGTCAGCAGGATTACCACGGGCATTACGGGTTGTTGCCGTTACTAAAATGCCGTCGTTTTCGAGCGACCGTACTTTGCCAATGAATCCTGCGGAGCTAGCAGTCCAGCTCGCGGGCTCTGCAAAGCTCAGCGCTGCCGTCATCTCCCCTTCTCTTCGGGCTCCGCCTCGAGCTCGTCTCGAAACTGCTTGAGAAGTGCCCGAGCCTCGCCCTCGACGCGCGGGTAGCTGAGTCCCAGCGACTCGAGCTTCGCGACGAGTATCGCGGCGATCGCCGTTCGCATGAACCATTTGTGATCGGCTGGGATCGCGTACCACGGCGCCCAAACCGTGCTCGTGGCATTGAGCATCTGCTCGTACGCGGACTGATACCGATTCCAATACTGACGCTCTTTTATATCGTCGGGAGAAAACTTCCAATTCTTACTTTCGTCATCGAGGCGCTTTAGCAGACGTTTACGCTGCTCGCCTTTTGAAAGGTGGAGGAAAAACTTCAGAACGATAGTTCCGTTGCGGGCGAGATGGCGTTCGAACGTATTGATGTCCTCGAATCGGTCGGACCAGAAACCGCTCTCCGGTACGGCTGCCTCGCGCGCAAGGAGTTCCCGGTGGACCCTAACAACGAGGACTTCTTCGTAATAGGACCGATTGAAGATGGCGATGCGTCCCCGCTCGGGCAGCACTTTTTCGCATCGCCAAAGGAAGTCGTGTCGTTCCTCCGCCTCTGTCGGCGTCTTGAAAGCGTAGACGTCGATCCCCTGCGGATTGACGCCTGACATTACGTGCTTGATCGCACCGTCTTTCCCCGCCGAGTCCATGCCTTGCAGGACGATCAAGAGTGCATGTGATTGCGCGGCAGCAAAGACGTCCTGCAATTCTGCTAGTCGGGCGATATCGCTTCGTAACTTAGCACGGGCATCAGATTTGGTCGCGAACTCGCACGTAAAACCTGGGTCCAGCTCGCCAAGACGAATCCTTTGACCGGGATGGACGAGCAGGTCGTCAGAGCCCATTTTTGCGACATCGTGTTGGACGAGCGTAACACGAAGGCCGCCCAGTTTCGATATGCGTGTCGTCTTCGGGATCGCCGCGTACGCCTCTTAAAGCCCTTTGAATCTCTCATCCGATTCTTCGGATTCTGCGAAGTGCCGGCGGGCACTTGCGAGCGAGTAATCCATACTCCTGTTCCGTCCCAAGCGACGCGTCTAACGGCAGCCCGGATAACAGGGAGGGGGCGGGGGCGGCGGATAGGGCGGATACTGTTGCTGCGGATACTGTTGCTGCGGATACTGCTGAGGGTATTGCGGATGCGACGGATATTGCGGGGATAGTACGGCGAATATTGGCGTTGCCCCATCTGCGCCGGCAGCGCTAACGGGGTTGCGCTCGCGACATCGTCATTGAATTTTCCAAATGTCGCTTTGTGGCTTTGGAATAAAGCGACCAGATCGGCTTCGCGTTGGTCGTCGCTCGGGTGATCGGCGCCGCCGTTGTTGCTGACGCCCATGGCTTGACGGTATTGCCTGAAGTTCCACACCATCCCCCACGGATTAAATCCGGCCTTCGCGCACATGTAAGCGCCGGCGCGATCCGCGTTCGTCTCGGCAGCGCGTTCGTAGGCTATCACGTTGGGATCATGCGGCGATCGACCGCCCTGCGTCGCTTCGAAGACTGCATACATGTCGTGGTGGATGTCGTGATTGACCTCGTGGCAGATCACGCCCGCGAGCTCGTCTCTATTCTTCAGAAACGACAGTAACGCGGTCGTCACGTAGACGTTACCGCCCGGCATCGAAAATGCGTTTGGGGTCTGCTCGTTCAGCAACACGAAATGAAACGGCGCAAAGTACTGCCGGTTAGCAACTGCGGCGATGGCATTTCCGATCGGGTCGAGCGTGCGATAGAGCGGTGACTGCGGCGGGACGATCTCGCCGCGCTGCATGTACTCCATGTAGCGCTGCTGGCCGACCTGGGTTTCCCAGCTCTGTTCCGGCGAGGACGTGGCAGGCCACGCTGCTCGCGCCTGGAGGCATAGGATTGCGGAAAAGCCGGCGAGCGCTCGTACAAAGATCGACACAGGGACTCACGGTATTCCACACTTACGTCGGTGATGCCGTGCCGTAATTCATCGTAAGACGGCTAAGAGTCGATGAGATTCATGCCTGACCTCTACAAAAGCGCCGTGGCCCACCGCGGGGCCCTAACTAAGACCACTTTCTCCGCACGCGGCGACGTGAGACCTTTCAATGGTGTACGTGTGCAAAATTTCTCAGTGCCGTTCAGCGAGTACATCGCCCACTTTGATGCGTAGCTGCGCGTCGCGCCAGCGGACCGTGCGTCCGATCAGCCCATAAGCCCATACGGTAATCCCGAAGAGATCGCGGGGCAGTACGAGCCATGCCGAGGCGGATGCGACGCCGAGCGCCCGACCAGAAGCGCGCTGCAAGCCGATGCGCGCGAGTGCTGCAACGAAAACTGCCGCTGCACGTTTTGGTTGCGGCGCAAGCAGGAACGCTAGCAGCGCAAGCGGCAGCGGATAGGTGAGGAACATGCCGGCGTAACCCGCCGGCTGCACCACTCGAATCGTTCGATGCCAGCGCAACTCATGGTTCCAGAGCATCGCGAGATTCGAGTCGGACACAATCGTCCGTACGACGTAACGTGAGATCACGACCCGGAGACCTCGGGCGGCAATGTAATTCCCCAGCATGAAATCGTCAGCGAGATGGGATGCAAGCGCCTCGAAACCGCCGATTGCGGAGAGGACTGCTGAGCGCACCGCATTCGTCGGGCCTAGGCAGTGTCGCGGCGGCCCAAAGAGGCGATTGACGAGCACCGACGGGATGAACTGCTCGTTCATGAACATCGCCGCGAGTTTGCCCGCAAACGTGCCGTCAGGCACACCGGCGAAAAGACAGGTCACCACACCGACGCCAGGTTTGTGCAAGGGCGCGGTGACCGTGCGGACGTACGTCGGACCAACCCAGGTGTCGCTGTCAGCCAGGATGAGCACCTTATGGCGTACAAGCCGCATCATCGAAAGTACGTTTGCGATCTTGGGGTTCGGCACTCTGGGAACTTCACCGACGTTGATCGCGATGTCCCGATCGGGAAGCGCCGCCGCCACGTGTTGGGCAATTGCCAGAGCGCGATCGTCGGCGCGCGTGACGCCGAGGACGAGCTGACAAACGGGATAGTCCTGCAAGGCGAACGCGCGCAAGTTCTCCTCGAGACCAGGTTCCTTACCATGTAGGGGCACGAGCAAACTGACCGGAGGCAGGTCATCAACGGTATTCGGCTCAGGCTCGCGTGGTCGGAAGCGCACCACGCATACAAGTGCGACGGCCACATAACCGATCGCTGCGATCGTGGCGACGTCGAGGGCCGCTGCCAGAACACGCGCAAGCTTCACGCGACGCGCTTCGCTAGCCATGGGATGCGGCCTTTTTTCCCGAAGGCAGCGTCCCGATGAAGCCAAACTGGACGATGACGGCGATCACCTACGGCGTGCGCCAGCTTTATCTTTTCTTCAAGATTCGCGTCCGCCAGTGGGGTTATTTGCCGGCAGAACGCGGCCCGACGGTGCTGATCACCAATCATCAGCATATGGACGAAGGCGAAATGGTCACGGCGCGCACGTTTCTTCGGCACCCGTGGAAGCCGCTGGTCATGTGCAATTCCCGCCGCACCTTCGAGACGGGATTCATTGCGTGGCAGATGGCCTGGACCGCGCGGTTTACGCGCGGCTTGAATCTGAGCGGGCTTTGGGCAGCCTACAACATCCTGCCGATCGAGAATCATCTTTTCTCGCGGCCGCTCATCAGCCTGGCCGAAGAGTTGCGATCTGCGCATGGTGATCTGCCGCTCGAAGCGATCTTGCCGGCCGAAACGCTCGAGCCGTTGGGCCTGGAAGGCCGCGTGCTGAGCGACCTGTGGAAGCTGGTCAACTTCGAGCGCGCACACGCTTGGGTGAAAGTGGCGAAGCTCAAGCAGCCCTACCGGAGCGAAGTGCTCGAGAATCTTCGCGCAGTGACCAGACGCGACATCGCTGCAATCGTGGAGCGCGTGCGGGCCGGCGCGACCTTCTACGTCACGCCCGAAGGCGACTTCAGTCACGATGGCCGCATGCATCCGATGCGTGGGGGAATCGTCGAAGCGCTTGCGCCCTTCGCCGATCTCTGGCTTTGCGCGATCGCGTACGACACGTTTCGGGGCGGTCGGCTCTCGATGCTCTATCGGGTGCTTCGATACGCCGACGTCGCCGATATCGGGACGTCGCTCGCCGGAGCGCGGCCGATCACGACCTCGGCGCTTCTGGCCGCGTTTCTTCTCGAGGGTCCGGAGACGTTCGCGACCCAGGATGCCGTGTGCGCGGTGCGCGAGCGGCTCGATTCGCTACCCGGAAACGTCTTCGTCGATCCAGAGTTGCAGCGTGCGCCTGAGGCTGCCGTCGTCGGCGCACTTGCGACGCTGCGAAAACGCGGTACGCTGGTCGCAGACGCTGAACACTACCGCCTCACCGCACACCGTGCCGATCCACGGTTCCTCCACGTTCCCGACATGATCGAGTTCCAACGTAACATGCTGGACGAGACGCTGGCCTCGGCCCAGCGGCTTGATCGAGCCTGACTCGCAACACCTCGGAGCTTTAATCACAGCTATGCAAGTGTCGCAAAAGCTCCAGGATCGAAGCCGCCGCGATCTAAGCGCCGAAAACTGCGAGGCGTTGCGAACGCCAGGCGAGAGGTCAACGTGTCTTAGTCGATGGGCTCGATTTCACCAGGTTTCCAGGATTTATCGAACCACGACTCGAGCAGACCGTAAAATCGAAGAATAGTGTATGGTACGCTCTCGAATTCGCTGTGGCAAGAGTTCAGGATCGCGCAACCCTCTCTCGACGGGAAGTTCGCGCACGATGATTCGCCAAATTGTCGTAAGGACCGCCCACGGTGCGCCCGCTTTGCATTGGCTTAGAGCGTTGAGTTCATCGGGCGCCCGCTATCAGGATTGCCGATACGAGTCTGCGGTAATCCGGATACCTTCGGAGTAAGGCGTTCCCGCAAATTCGAACTCTTTGGTGAACTTCGTCGAGTCGAATAGATAGGGTGCGTCGCTCTGATAGAGCATCTCGTACGACTCCCGCACGAGCGGATTGAACAACCCCACGGCGCGGAGCAGCGGCCTGCTAAGCACACGATATTTCGGCGCGACGCCGAACGCAGCAGCAGCCATCTCGATAATCTCTTTGCCTGTCGGCGGGTTGGGCGCGGTAGGCAAGTGCCACACTTGGTTCCATGCCGACTCGCGCTCGGCCAACATCGCCACACCGCGCGCTGCATCGGGCGTAAACGTCAGCGAGTGCGGTACGCTCGCATTAACGAGCCACGAAGCAGTTGCTCCTTTCGCGAATGGCTCAAAGACGAGGACGTTGGGCACACCGTGCTCCGTCCGCGGCCCATAGAAGTCTGCGGAGCGGGCGATCATCGCCGTGAGATTGCCCGCTTTAACCTCGTCCATGAGTGCAGTCGCGATTTGCGCTCGGACCACGCCCTTCTTGCTACAAGGCGCGAATGGCGTTTGCTCTGTCATCGGGCCATCGACTCGTCCATACATATAGGCGTTGTCAAAAAAGATAAGCTTCGCTTGCGCCCGTTTACAGGCTTCGATCGTGTTTGCCATGATCCGCGGCCAGAGTTCTCGCCAGACAGTGAGGTCGTATTTGAGGCCCACGAGAAGGTACACGACGCTCGATCCGGAGACGGCCGCAAGGGTTTGCTCGCGATCGGAGAGCTCCGCCGCGAACACCTCCGCTCCTGCGAGCGGCTTTGGGTTACGCCCGACTAATCGGAACGCCGCATTCTTTGCCCCGAGGATGACGGCGAGTTCGTTTGCGATCGGACCGCCGGCACCAAGGATCGCATTCTTCATCGTAAGAACCTATCTAAACCCGGATTCACCGGATAATTGTGAATCGAAAATACATCGTTAGTCCGAATTTCTCAAGTCTTTCGTAGCCGGCATGAAGGCGCTCGGTCAGTTCACGTAATGTCAGCGGGCGATCGGGTTTAACGGCGATAGCAGCGGGGCGCACTTGAAAGCCCTGATAAATCAAAGAATCGCCTCCATAGCGATTCTCGATTGATGGCGAGGACACTCGCATACAGTTCGACGCGACCGGCCGCGCGAGCTAGGCGCCGCACTGCGAGGCGCTTGCCCTCCATGCGAGCGAGGCGGCAAAGCAACGACGGCCTCGCGATCGCGAAGCCGTGTGCGGAGTATCGAGACAGTTGCCCTCGCGTTGTGGGTCTTATAGTTTGACTCCGCTCTAAGTGTTACTCCGTTACCGCAAGGCCCAGTGGGTCGCCAAGTCCCGTGGCACTCCCGGCGATCGTTTGGATTGGCGCAACGTTGCCGCTTGCAGTCGCCGCAAATCCAAGGATCGCGTTCGAGCCCGGGTTAGAGACGAATATCTCGCCACTCTTCTTACTGACTGCTAACCCGAAGCTGAAGCCATTCCCTCCGTCGAGCCCGGTCTTCGAGCCGGCGATGGTGCGGATCGGCGCGACGTTGCCGGTCGCTCCGGCGGCGAACTCGCTGATCGTCGCAGTCTTAACATCGAAGACGTAGACGTTGTGCGAAGCGTCAACGGCGACCGTGTCGATAGGCAACCCTCTGCCGGAAGCTTTCAGCCCGGTGTTGCTTCCGCCGATCTGGGCCTCCATGGTGGACGATCCCGCCGGAAAGATATCGATCGTTGCCGTCTCCGAATTCGCCACGTAGAGAACGTTGTTGCTGTCGATGGCCAGACCGCCCTCGTCGGAGATGGTACGCTTTGGTTTAACGCAGCCGTTTGCTCCAGGCGCGAATACCTCGACGGCGTGGCCGCCCTCTGGTAAGAACGCGGAAGCGAAGAGCCGGCCCTTCTTGTCGAACGCCACGGCGCTCGTATGACTGGGTTTGGGGAAGCACGAGATCCCCGTCAAGAGATCGCCGGCCAGCCCGAACGTTTGGAGCGCGGCCTGGCCGCCCGACTCGACGTTGCCGTTTGCAATGCCGATGCCTTCTGTTGAACTGAAGGCGACGGCGGCGGGTCCGTTAATGTGAGTGATGACGGTGCTCGGCGCTACGTTTCCGTTAGCGCTTTCAGCATATTCTAGAATCGAGCCGCCTAAGCCGATGTTTGCGTTCGCGACGAGAATGAGTGCACTCGTTGCTGTGTGAGCCTTAATGGAGTTCGGCGTTGAGGATCCGGGAACGGAATAATGAGTTATACCGCCGCCGCGCGCCGGAGTTGCCGCCGGAACTGCTGGGAATCGTATTTGGCGTAACGCCGGTTTGCGCGCCGGAGCACGCCGCAAGTGCCATGGCTATGCAGACGGCTCCAATGTGATGGGGTGCTTTCATGTGATTCTCCTTGAAGTGAAGTCGGTGGGTTATTGATTTTGTTAGCATACGGGAGGCTGATAAAAAAAGTATAAATGTTTTTTCAGGTCGCTGTGGTGCAGTGAATCTTACTTCCCATCCCATGTCGCGCCATCTGCAAATGTGACCGCCGAGACAACGCAGGATGTGGCTTCGGTGCTTGCCAGTGGAAGGTCATGATTGATGGCGACACCAGGGCTGAATGTCCCAACATCGTTAATCGTCGCGCCGTCGTCGAGGGTGAAGGTCACCCGCGAGATCGGTTCGGTAGCGATATCGGAGAAGCGCACATGTAAAGCAAATGCGCCGGCGACGGTAGTGGGGTCTTCATTATTACCCCAGGCGGTGACGGGCTGCGACACTTCGCAGCTAGCGAGTTTGATCGGCGGCGCCGAAGCGAGTCCAATCATGGAGCTTAGGATCAGAGAAGTGAACATTTTGCTATTCCTTTATAAGTTTGGTTATGAAGTGTTACGTTTGGAGGGAGTGATCGGCGATCGTTGCAGTATTGCGTGCGATTTCCACGCTGCGGTACCCGAGAACGCTCAGTAACTTGCTGCTTGGGACTTTCAACGGCCCGGGTTTGTCCGCGGTGCCCGGTGCGGGTTGCGGATATGCGGTGGAAGCGGCGGTCGCGAACCGGATGTTGCCGTCGGTGTGCTGGACGATCTGATGGATGTGTCCGTTGAGCACCGTGACCGCGTTGAAATGGCGTAGCGCCGCCAAGACACGCGAGCCGTCCTCCGTCGTCCAACCCCACGGCGGAAAGAGCGCGTAGAGCGGAACGTGCGCGAAGACGACGATTGGCGTCGAGCTTTTTTGCGCCGCGAGATCCTTCTCGACGAAATCGAGCTGCTCGGGACCAAGCTTTCCGTCGATCTCGAAGTTGAAGACGTTGACGAGCGAGAGAAAGTGCACGCCGCCTTGATCCCACGAAGACCACCCCTTGGGGGCGTTGCTCTGGCCGAAGGCCGCGAAGAACGCTCCCGACGTCCCGATGACGTCGTGCTCGCCGGGGAGAACGATGAGCGGAGCCTTGAGCGTGCCGAGGATTTGTTTGGCGGTATCGAACTGTGCGGGTTTGGAAAGATGGGTGACGTCGCCGGTGTGAACGACAAAGGTTGGTTGGATGGGCATCGCGTTGATCGCGTCGATGGTTTGTTGGAAGGTCCCGGCGACGTCTGGGTTTTCGGGGTGCGCGAAGCCGATGTGACTATCGCTGATCTGCACGAATGAAATTCCGCTACCTGCGGCTAGCGCTCGCTGCGCATTGAAGAGGCCGCTGCTCGACAAGGACCACGCGATGCCGGCCCCGGTCCAAGCAACGTGCTTGAGGAAATCGTCGCGTTTGATATTGGGCATCTTTTGAGCTCCTTTACTTTGCCGCAGCCGGTAAGACGACGATCGTCGCCTTCATATATGGATGCAGCTCGCAAAAATAGTTGTAGGTACCGGGCTTGGTGAAGACGTGCTGCCACGTGCCGGCAGTGTCGAGACCCTCGGAATCGAACGACTTGTCGGTCGCGGTCACCGTGTGCGCTTCGTCGTCATCGTTGACGAATGTGACGCGGTCGCCCACGTGGACGGTCAGGGCCGGCGGATTATATTTGAAATCCTTGATGTGGACTGTCGCGACCGCGGGAAGGAGAGGCGGAGCGGCGGCGTTGGCGCCGGCGGTGAGGGTGACGGCTAGCAACATCGTCCGCAGGCCGGTAAGGAATGTATTCATGTGGGTGCATATGCCGCCGCCGGTGTGGGCGGATGAGTTGGGCCATCCGAAACCGGCCTCGGCGGCATA
Organism: Vulcanimicrobiota bacterium; assembly: GCA_963719905.1. Lineage (GTDB taxonomy): Bacteria > Vulcanimicrobiota > Vulcanimicrobiia > Vulcanimicrobiales > Vulcanimicrobiaceae > Cybelea. The sequence continues at coordinate 292,936 of CAVRDR010000001.1, read as the reverse complement.
CCAAAGGTGTGAAACGAGCGAACCCGTATGTCATCCGCTAAATGGACCAGCTCGTCGACGACTTTGCCGCGCGCAGGCCGTCTGGCCTCGAGCAAGTCTACGCGCTTTGGTCGCGCCTGTTTTTTAGCGTTGCTCGCCACTCCATTTCGGATAGCGCCCGCGCGGAAGACTGCGTGCACGACGCGCTCGTGCGCGTATGGCGGAGCCCCAACCGTTTTACGGGCAACCGCGAGATGCTAAAGGCGTACTTGATTACCTGCGTGCGCAACGAGTCGTTCGCCATGCTGCGACGCGAGGGGCGCCGAGATGCGCGGGAATTTGAAGGCCGCGCGCCTTGCGCCCGTGTCATCGGTCGATCCACCGGTGGTCGATCCCGTCGAGACGCAACGATTGCAGGACGCCCTCGGAAGGCTTCCCGAGGAACAGCGGACGGCGCTCACACTCGCGTACTATGGAAACAAGACCCACGTCGAGATCGCGCAGGAGCTGAATGTTCCGCTCGGCACGATCAAAAGCCGCATCTCGATGGCGATGCGCAAGTTGCAGACGGACTTGGCAAGTGCCGAGGGGAGCCGCTCGTGACCGAGCATTTAGGCGAAAACGCGGAGCTGTATCCGCTTGGGATCCTCGACGACGATGCGGCGCGCGATGTCGAGCGTCATATCGCGCTCTGCTCCGCGTGCGCCGAGCGCGTCGCTCAAGCGGAAGCCGTCGCGGCCTCCCTCGCCGCAGCGTTGCCGCTCGCGACGCCATCGCCGGCGCTGGAACAAAGGCTGCGTGAGTCCGCACGGCCGCAGCTTGGCGCGGCTAAAGCCCGCGCGAGCACCTTTCGTTTCGCACTCGCGGCAGCGTTCGCACTGGCCTTTCTCGGCCTCGGATGGCAGACGCTCGTTCTCCACGAACAGCTCAAGGCCGAGGACGTCGCGCTTGTTACCATGGTCCACAGCCATTTCAACCACGTCTCGATGAGCCCGGAGTCCGCGAACCCCGTTGCAGCGAAGATTCTTTACGCGCGAGACGGGTCGTGGGTATACATCATCGCCGATAAACCCGGAGGCTCGCTGCGGGCAGTCGCGCAGACGGCAGCGGGCACCGTCGATCTCGGGGCCTTGACGAGTACGGTCGAGACGGCGACGCTGCTGGTGCATCCGCGCGAGCGCATTAAATCGGTGGTCTTACAGCGCGCCGGCACGAACGTCGCCTCGGCTAAACTCGCATATTGAGCGCGTGCGCCGTAACGCGCCGAAAGATTGCGGAAGCGGCCGGAGCCGCTTCCGCAATGGTGTACGCGATGGCCTTGCAATAGCGTAGACCATCGGTTTTTTACGTTGTCGGGCGCGCAATGTGCCAATGACCGCCGGCGAATGGAATGCCGTTTCCGTTTGTTTGATCCGGCCCGTTATCGCCGGAGTAATTGTAAAGCGGTTGGTCTTTGTAATCCCACTGCATGCTCGTGCCGTCGGATCGATTGACGATCGTAAAGCCGTCTTCCGCGTGCGATCCCCGGCCCGGTACGAGAGGGAACCATATCAATAGACAGCCGCCGGTGCACTCGCCGCCGGTCGGCGTGTCGACGTCTAAGAAGTACAGTGTGTGATTGTTAGAGGGATTGACGAAAGCCGCTTTGCCCGCGACGGCTTGACGAATGGGAGCGTTTGATTGCTGTTTCGGCGGGGATGTTGGGGGCGCGCCGCCATAGATTCCGCCGCCGCCCATGGCGCCGCCGCCGGAGCCGCCTCCGCCGCACGCGGCCAGCGCCATCGCGCCGACCAATGCCGAGATTCCTAAAGATTTTTTGAACATGTCGCTGTTGTAAGCCTCCTGTTAAACGATTGGTGTTTGACTTACGTGCAGCCTACACGTTACGAGTGAAGAAAGTATAAAATGCGGTCCGATCTTCGCATGGGTAATTTGCAGATCAATTGCCCAAGTGCTTAGTCGTCGAGATATCCAACTGAAGATGCCCTGAGGCTGCATTGTAAATGCCGCCAAATACCTCGCAATTCGGCAAACGCGAAAACGCCAGACTCCGTACGGAATAAGGCGTTTCCGATGGTGGAGGCCTCGCGATCGCGAAGCCGTGTGCGGGGTAGCGCGGAGTTACTCCGTCACTGCAAGGCCCAGTGGCACGGAGAGTTCCGTGGCACTTCCGGCGATCGTTTGGATTGGCGCAACGTTGCCGCTTGCGTTTGCTGCGAAGACAAGGATTGCATTCGATGCCGAGTTCGAGACGAAGATGTCACCGCTCGTCTTGCTGACTGCGAGTCCGAAGTAGAATCCATCCCCGTTGTTGAGTCCAGTATTCGAGCCGGAGATGGTGCGGATCGGCGCGACGTTGCCGGTCGCTCCGGCGGCGAACTCGCTGATCGTTGCCGTCTTAGAGTCGAAGACGTAGACGTTGAGCGAAGCGTCAACGGCGACCGTGCCGGGGGCTGCCAGTCCGGTATTGCTTCCGCCGATCTGCGCTTCCATCGTGCCCGATCCCGAGGGGAAGATGTCGATCGTTGCCGTCGCGCTATTGGCGACGTAGAGAAGGTTGTTGCTGTCGATGGCCAGGCCGCCCTGGTCGGAGATCGTGCGCTTCGGTTTGACGCAGCCGTTGGCTCCAGGCTTGAAAACACCGATGCCGCGGCCACCCTTGACGACCCCAGTAACGAAGAGTTGGCCCTTGCTATCAAAGGCTACTGCGTTCGCCTGAGTGGGTTTCGGAAAGCACTCGATTCCGGTCAAGAACTCGCCGCCCAGCGAGAACGTTTCGGCACCGAGCTCGCCGGCCGAGTTGAGGTTGCCGTTGGCGATGCCGATGCCTTCCTCTGAGCTAAAGGCGATGGCCAAGGGTCCGCCATTGTGGTTCGCTATGACCGAGCTCGGCGCGACGTTTCCGTTCGCGCTTTCGGAAAACTCGCTGATCGTGCCGCCGTTGCCGCCGCCTTCGTTGGCGACGAGAATGAGTGCCGTAGTCGCGGCTTTACGGACGCCGGCCTGGGGTTGAACCGGACCGGAATAATGAGTAATGCCGCCGCCGCCGGAGCTGCCGCCGGAGTTGCCGCCGGAGGCGATGGGAAGTGTCATTGGGGTCGCGCCATTCTGCGCGCCGGAGCACGCTGCGAGCGCCAACGCGAGGCAAATGCTCGCTGAATGGTGAGGTAATTCCACTTGATCCTCCTGAAAGGTGATGTGTATTTTTGGTGTCGTGGGTTGGTTGATGTGGTGAGTATGAGGTCGTCTTATAAAAAAAGTGTGAGTCCAGGTCTGAAGAAAGTGTGAATGCTAGTCAGAAGAAAGTGCGAGTGCTACTTTTGTTGGTGAATGGTCGGTGGTTGTTGCAGCGAACGCGCTCGAGCTTTACACTTTATTCATATTCAACCGGTAGACTCTGGCAAAACACTCGCTATCGGAGGAATCATGTCTAAGAAACTCAGTGCCCTCGCTGTTACGTTTGTCGCTCTCACGCTCGCTGCGTGCGGAGCGGGCAGCGTCGGCGCCGGCAACACCGCCCTAATGAATGGCACCACGTACTCCCTTCCCGCGGTCGACTCGGATTTGGCGATGACCGCTACCCTTCCAAAAGACACCATCGGCGAAGAACTCCCAGAAGAAGGCGTCGGATCGATCAAGTCGTCGGTATGGAAGGCGACGCTCGGCGGATTCACGCAAAAGAAACGCTCACAGTCGCTCGCATTCCCGCCCGGGACGAAGATTACGATTCGCAACCTGTCCTCGAGCATCACGCACACACTCAATGTAGTCAAAGTGATCTCTGGACCACCGGCCGTCTTTCCACTGAACCCGAATCTCTCAATACCGGCGAAAGGCCACGGCAAACTCGAAGAAGGATATGCGAGCGGCCCGATTAGCCCGGGCAAGTCGGTGACCGTTACGCTGGTGAAGGCCGGCACCTACGAGATCGGCTGCGCCTTCCATTACGCCGAAGGCATGCGCGACGTGCTCGTTGTTAAAAAGGGCGCGAAGCCCGGGCCGCAAGCGACGCCGCCGAGCCCCTAAGTTACCGACTACCCGCCACTACACCGAAGCGCAAGAAGCAGATCCGCCCAGATCCACGGCGTGAGTGTCGTTCAAGGATCATCTACGCTGCGGAACATGCAGCGCGACCCCCGAGGTGCAGATTAGCGCGAGCCTTCTGCGCCTACGGGTGGGGCGCGAGAAGGAGCCTGTCTACGACGCTAGGGCCTACTCGCTATAAGCCTCGACCTTGCCAGCGCTGACCGCGCCTTTAAGAGCGGCGTGGTCGCGCTCGGTTTGGTCAGCATACGCTTTTGCGAACCTCGCGATTGCCTCGTCGAACGCGTCGGTCTTTCCTAGATAACCGCTGATCACCCATTTATTTCCCGATTTTGAGTGAGCTCGCGCGAGGTTCCAGCCGCACGTTCGAGCGTATACTTTGAACAGATTTTCGTCGAACGTTTCAATGTTCGCACTAACTTTTGCGTCGCGTAACTGGCGTACGTAATAATCCCCTCCGGGTCCGGTAGTCCATCCCAAAAAGATGTCAGAGGCCGCTTGCATGAGACGCTGGCCCATAACGACGCGCTGGCCGCAATGAGAGTATTTACTCTTTACCGTGTAAGGTTCTAATACCGATGGGTGGGCTTGCTTGAACTGTAGAAACAGTGGCTCTTTAGACGCCGATAGGAGTAATGCGATCCAGCAGCGCGTTCCTACGCTTCCGATGCCGACCACTTTGATCGCCGCATCGACGAAGCTATAGTTGTCGAACAGGATTCGGCGATCCTCGGGTAGGGTCTCTCGATAGTCCTTCAGGATGTTTTTCACGCCCAACGCAAAGTCGGGCGTACGCGCGACTTCCGGGTGAAAAATCAGAGGTGGGTTATCTTTAATCCGAACCCCTCCCTCGACTATCTCAGCGAGCCTCGGATAGTCTATCTGGGAGCCGCGCCCGCGCCGGGCTTTTGCGATTCGTTGTGCGACACGAGCGCGTCTGCTCCCTGAAAGGAGATCGAGGAAATCTTCGGCCTCGAACTTAGCGTACCAAACGGTCAGCGGGTCGAGACTGGAGAACGTGTGGATTCCCTTTCTGTACGAACGAACGCACAACGCGGTCAGATCGTGCGCAACGTCGTCTGAGAATCCGCTCTCGCGCGCCGCGAGAACGAAGGAGGTGGCGAGGCGCTTGACATCCCACTCCCACGGGGCCGGGAGTGTTTCATCGAAGTCGTTTATGTCAAAGACGATGTTCCTCTCCGGCGTTGCGAAGCCGCCGAAGTTTTTAAGGTGGCAGTCGCCGCACGTCTGGACTGTAACACCGGTCGCCGGTGTACGTGAAAGATCCCCCGCCATGATTGCGGCCGACCCCCGGTAAAAGGCAAATGGCGACTGAAGCATTCGGCCATAGCGAATGGGTATTAGCTCCGGCAAGCGATCGGCGTCGGCTTGCTGCAGAATACCCAGCGGATCGCGTTTTGAACGAAGGTTGAGGTCGCTATGAGAAACGCGTGGGACGCGTTCGCGGAGGGCTTTGCCTGCGGCTGCGACATCACGTCGCGATGGCTGGCGCGTCATCTCTGAAGTAGCTGCTACCATGCCATTGCTATCCGTGGTACTTAAACAAGAGAAAAATGGCAAGAGCCACAGCGCCAACGAGCAAGCCGCCAAGGAATCCAACTACGGGTAACCACCAACGGTTCTTTCCCATTGCAGCTGCTTCGTGTTCGCTCTGGAACCATTTTGATCGGTAAAGACGACGACGCACAGCCTCGGGACGCTTGGGCGATCATTTTGCGAACTCCTACTCGAAGTGACCCCCCGTTTCCGGACAGCTTACGCCCTTAACTCGTTTTGCCGCCAGCGCCATACGACCGGCGGTGATATTCAAGGCGCACGTGCGGTCGCGTCTCATTAGTAATGCTTAACCCATGCCGTGATCGTTGCTTCGCTTCCTCGTACGTTGCGAAGGACGCTGCCAGACACACTCGAGTTTGAGCGATCCCATAAACGATTCGGCGACGCCGTTCTGCTCGGGCGTGTGCGGAGGATGAACTCCTGATTCAAGCCATCGGATTTCGCCAGGTCGCGATAGAGTTCCGAGGCGTAGGCCAGCGCGTTGTCGGTCCTGGTCGTAACGTCCACGCGGTGTTACAGCTTGCGGTCAAGCGCTCGGGAAGACCAACGAATGTACCGATTAACGAGACTCGGGCGAGCGCGATTGAGTTGGCGTTGCAAACCGTGCAATCGCCGAGGTTATCCGAAGTCCTGAGGGCGGTCGAGTCGGAACCGTTCGATCGGCCGCGGCGGCGATCCGTGACGCTCATCTATTCTCTAGATGCCGTGCCACGCGACGTTTCGTTAACCGTCGCAGAGGGTGCACTCGCGAGGGACTCCTTCGGAGGTGGGCGTTCCGTAAGGTCGCATTCTTCGGCAGTGTGCGCCGGGCCGCGCCATTCAACATCGACTCGCCGCTTTGACAGTCCTGATTTGTGAGTGTACGATTAAGGCCGCTCGCCTACCAGCAGGGACATTTGTGCGAAGACTTTTAGACTCGAGCGCGTCGGACGGAGTGACGGAAACGCCTCGCGCGGGCTTGGTCCGCTTTTTGCGCAAACGGCACGAGGCGATTGCTCCCGAGCAGGTAGGCATATCGTTGCATCGCGGGCGTCGCTCGCCTGGCCTGCGCCGTGAGCTTCGTGGTCGAGCTGCAGACGTGCGCGGAGTACGATGAGCATATTCGTTGGCGCACCTGGCCGCGAGTTTCTCGGATCGAGCGAGATTTTCATCATCCTCTTCGTAACCTTCGGGCCGATCAACTTCATCAATCTTTTTTATCGGATGACGGCCGGCGTCGATGCGAAGGCGCTCGTCGGACTCGCCGTCAGGAGCGCTTCGATTGCGACGGTCGCCATTGTGGTGTCGGCGATCGTCGGGAGTTTCATGCTGGAGAAATGGCGCCTTTCGATCCCGGCGATCGCGCTAACGGGCGGAGTCGTACTGTTCGTTTCTGCCATGAAGTCGATTCTAGCTCTGTATGCGGGTTCGACGCCGGACACAAAAATGGAGCCTCCGACCCCATTGACGTGGTCGCAATTGGTATTTCCTTATATCGCCACGCCTTACGGAATCGCAGCAATCATCGTTCTGTTGAGCCTTGCGCCCGAAAGCGCGATGGCCATTTACCTCACCCTGCTCGCGGTCATGCTGATCAATTTGATCATGATGCTCTTCGTCAGGCCCATCATGCGCGTGATGGGGGTTCCGCTGGGACTGCTCGGTACCGTGCTGTCGGTATTGCAGGTGGCGCTCAGCATCCAGTTCGTTTTCTTTGCCATTCGGACTGCGCTCGCAAAGGGCGTTTAGAAACGGAGGAAGCACGCTGTTATGAGTACGCACGAAGCCATCTGGGAAAATCCGCAAGCGATGGCCATTCCCAAAGAAGGATATTTCGAACGTGTGGAAGGCAACTATGGCCCGGTCTTTCCGCGAACGCCGGCAAATTATGGTTTCACGATCATCGCGAAGCTCAAGCCGGGGCGCGAGGCCGCGATGCGGACGTACGCCGATACGATAGAAAAGGCGATGAAAGCCGATCCGAGCTTTCTCGCTCCCCTGAAGCTCCACTTTTTGAAGTGGGTGCTTTTCGATATCGCCGGCGAGACATACTTCATGTACCAGGGAGTTTTTGATACCGATTTCGACAAGTACACCGACGACGCCGTCGCGCTGTTTACAAAGGCCGGGGTATCGACGGCGTTTGAAAATCTCGAGGGCTTCCCGGAAGACTGGAAGACGAACATTCCTGCCTTCATCAAATTCGTTCGCGATCACCATCGGCCCAGCTTCATGGAGTACGGCGAGTATCCGTATGTTAACGCGGACGAGATAAAGAAAGCATTACGCATCAAGAAGAGCCTCGGGGAGATGCTCGATCAGATGCAATAGTCTATCGAGCATAAGACGGTGAGCAGACGTACGATCTGATTGCGATCCGAAATCGTCGGAATAGGCCAGATGGCGACCGCTGCGGCGCTACTTTGAAGACCTTAGCGGTGATGTCGTTTAATACGCCGACGTACAGCTACGCGTAGGAATACGCAGCACTTGACGGACTGCGGCGCCTTGCCGCACGGAGATGAAACATGACGACGACTCGACCACTGGGTAGGACCTACAATCAGCCTCACGTACCACGAAAGTACGCGGCAGGCAAACGCAGATTCAGCGTTTACTGGACCTGGAGCTACCCCTTTGAGGCGAATCGCGACGTCACTGGGCTCGACAACCGCTTTTCGACGATGACCGAAGTCCGGCGCGTTGGGTGGCCGGCCTACGAAACGAACGACTACTCAACGAAGATGTTCTTACAGGGAATCGCCGGAACGCTCGAGCTCTTCCATCTCTCGCTCGTGAACTTCCAAAATGCGGTGGAGGAAGCTACCGGCAACGCGGTGGCCGTGTACCAGCGCGTAGACCAGGCCGGCCAGCGATTGCCGATCGACGAGCGCATCTTAGCCGACACCGACACGCTCATGATATTCGGCCTCGATCACATGGTCGCGGAAGAAGAAGCCTCGCAGGGAGAAATCGCGGCGCTCGAGGACTTTTTGAGCCGCGAAGGGACCTGTCTCGTCCTCGGACCGCATCACGACGTCGGCGCGTCGTCGGATCTGAAAGAACGCGATATGGAATACTACCATCATGGCGATGCGCTCGTGCCGCGACAGCAACGCTTCGCGAAGTACGTGCGCGGGCTGATGAAAGGGCTGGGAACTCCCGTCGAAAACCGGTACGGGTTGCGACCGGCGACGCACCCTGGAACGACGCGCCCCGTACCAATCGTCGCGGCGAACGATTTAGACGCACGCGGCTGGCTGACCGGAGTCTCGTCGTTCGTCTTCCACATGCACCTGCCGCACTATGCGCTTACGGAAGAAAATCCAAAAGGCGTCCACGTGCTTGCCCGTCAGCCGGTGGATCTCTCGAAACCCCATCCTTTCACCGAAGCCGGGAACCGGGAGATCAACATGTTCATTTGGATGCCGCCAACCGGCAAACGTGCGGGCGACATCCTCTTTGCAGACTCGACGATCTTCACGACGCTTTTCGGCGGCGACGAGAGCCTGACACGCTTCTGGAAAAATCTCGCAACAAAGTAGACGATGGCCCGCCTCGAACTCGATGATATCCAGAGCGGAGTGCTGCGTCCGCGCCCCACCCCGTTTGCCGCCACCTACATCGTGCTTCGAATCAACGATCGCGCTGCCGGCCGGGCGCTGATGCGCCGTCTGAACGGGATCGTCGCCTCGGCCGCCCACCCGGAGAGTCCCGCGCGCGATACATGGGTAAGCGCGTCGCTTACGTTTGCTGGGCTCAAGAGTCTCGGCGTTTCGCAGGCTTCGCTCGACAGTTTTTCGCCGCAATTCCGTCAGGGGATGGCGGCGCGAGCGCGACAGTTGCACGACGTCGGGGAGAATGCTCCCGAGGGCTGGGAGAAGCCGCTCGGCACGGATGACGTGCACGTCGTGCTGACGGGAATTTCGACGGATTCAGTGCAGCTGGAAAAGGCTATCGGCCGGGCACGCGCGGCGTATCAGAATGCTCAAGGAATCACGCCCATCTGGCGACAGGATTGCCACGTTCTTCCCGGCGAGACCGAGCCGTTCGGTTTCAAGGACGGCATCAGCCATCCGGCGATTGAAGGCAGCGGGATACCCGGAACGAACCCGCACGAGGTTCCATTGAAGCCCGGCGAGTTCGTTCTGGGATATCCCGACGAATACGGCAGCGTCGCCGCGGTTCCGCAACCGGAGATCCTCGGCCGCAATGGCAGTTACGTCGCGTTTCGAAAGCTGCACCAGCGGGTCGCCGCATTTCGGCGGTATCTCAAGGCAAACGCATCGAATGCCGATGAAGAGGAGTTCTTGGCGGCAAAAATGATGGGGCGCTGGCGCAGCGGAGCTCCGCTCGCGTCGTGTCCGGTCCACGACGATCCCGCCGTCGGTACCGACCCCGCGAAGAATAACGACTTTTTGTTCAAAGCGGACGATCCGCTTGGATACAAGACGCCGCTGGGCTCGCATATACGGCGAGTGAATGCGCGCGATGCCGACGTCGCGGGAGTGGCGCGAATTCATCGAATGATTCGACGCGGAACCGCGTACGGGCCGCCCCTGCCGGGTGGCGTGATAGAGGATGATGGTGCGGATCGAGGGCTGATGTTCGCTTTCGTCGGTGCGAATCTCGGCCGTCAATTCGAGTTCGTTCAGTCCGAGTGGATGAACGATAGTGCCTTTTTCGGCGGTGCGTCGGAGCGAGATCCAATCGCCGGCGCGGCCGACGGCAGCGGAATATTCCCGATACCACGCCGGCCGATACGAAAGGTCCTCGGGGCGTTGCCCCGATTCGTCGTCACGCGTGGCGGCGAGTATTGTTTCCTTCCAAGTTTGAGTGCGTTGCGCTGGCTGGGAGACCTCGACGCGTAGGGAGCCGTTGTTCAGTGCAATCTGAATCGAGCGAGCGGACCGCCCCGCGCCTTGGGCCAGTGCTTATTGCGCTCGCTATCGTCGTCCTCATCGCGCTCTTGCCGCAGCGCTACCATCTCGTGCCGAATTGGTTCGCCTATTCGGCGGCGACGTTTATGGTGCTCCCGATGATCCTCGTATGGGTGACGCAGGGTAATACGCTCTCGCGACGGTTCGAACGCATCGCTGAGTTCGTCGCCGTCGGCACGGCGCTCGTCTTAAACTCGGCTAACGTTCTTGTCACCGCTTATAACCTCGTCGAAAACCCCGGCAAACTTGAACCGGTTCCCCTATTCTATACTTCGATCGGGGTCTGGACGGGTAATCTTCTGATCTTCAGTTTGATTTACTGGCTTGTCGACAGCGGTGGACCCGACGCGCGCCTGAACCACAAGACCCCTTATCCCGACTTTGATTTTCCGGCCATGGACGAGTCCGCCCCGGTACGGCCTAATTGGCATCCCGGCATCATCGACTATCTCTTCCTGGGCTTTACGACGTCCACCGCATTCAGCCCGACGGAAGCAATGCCGATGACGCCGCGTGCCAAACTGCTCGTCATGCTCCAAAGCAGTATCTCCCTGATCACGATCGCGATCGTCGCCGCGCGCACGATCAACATCTTGAAATAGCGTTGGTATCGGCAAGACGAGCCGTCAACGAACCGGCGTCGGCCCGGGACTCGGAGCTGGCACTAACGCGGGCCTATTAAACGATTTTATTTTCAAGATCGCTGTGCGCCTGTCGTCCGGAGCTCTTACATGCATGACGGGATTAGGACTACGACCGCTTACATGCGAAGGAAATGCCGCTCTACACGAAGGGTACGTACAAAACGCAGGAAATAGCGAGCTGAGCCGTTACGAAGGTCAGTGCTCAATACTCGAACTGATGCCCAGTTTTCGGACCGCACGCAATGCCGCACGCCCGAAAACGTTGGCATACGTTGGAAACGAGAGCGGAATGCGTGCCACCGCATCGACGGTCATTCCAGCGGTCATGACGATGGCAGCCATTTGAGCCACTTCGACGGCCCGCTCACCAACGATGTGACAGCCTAGAAATTGACGCGTAGTCCGATCGACAACCAGCTTGCAGAATCCGCGAGTGCGTCCGTCGATGATCGGCCGCGTCGTTTCCGCGTACGACGCGTGCGATATTAGAGCGTCGTATTGACCGCGGGCCTGCTCCTCGGTCAATCCGACCTTCGCGTACTCGGGATCGGTGAAGCTGCCGATCGGTTCGACCCCGACCGGCACAGTAAGCCGCTCCGCTCCGGCGGCATTGTTTCCGGCGATGAATCCGTCGCGAACGGCGGGTGGAACGAGCATCGAGCGGCCGATGACGTCGCCCGCTGCGTAGACGTGGGGCGCGCTCGTGCAAAGCGAGTCGTCGACATCGATGAACCCGCGCGCATTGGTTTCGACGCCGGCCTGCGCTAAGTTCAGCGCATCGGTATCGGCCCTCCACCCGATCGCGCAGACAACCAGCGCGGTTTCAACCGGTGGGTGTTGGGCGCCGGCCAGCGTTACGCGAACGCCGTTCGCCGTGGGATCGATTCGCTCGATCGTGCCGAAGCCTTGATAGATCGCGATGCCGTCTTCGCGAAACGCCGCAGCGACGGCATCGGAAATCTCGGTATCTTCGCTTGCGATGATCCGAGGGCCGGCCTGACAAATCGTCACGGACGAACCGAGCGCATTGAAGATCGACGCAACCTGTACGCCGGTCGCACCTGCGCCAATGACATTCATGGACTTTGGAACCGCGGTCAAGGAGAAGGCGTCGGCCGGAGTAACCGTCATCTCCGCGCCGGGAGCGTCGAACGCACGGCTGATCCCGCCGGAACAGATGACGATTCGCTCGCCACGTAATGTCGGTGCGGACGCACTGCGGATCGTTCGAGCATCGGCAAATTCCGCCGTTCCGGCATGCTCGAAGTACTCGACGCCGGCGTTTCTGATTTGTTCGAGCAGCGTGGAGTGCCGGCGCGCCTCGCCGACGACCTCTCGCGCGCGTTCCACTAATCGCGGGTAGTCTAGTGACGGATGTTCCACGTTGATGCCGTACTGCGCCAACTGGCGTGCTTCGCGCGCCAAGCGCGCTGCGTGAGCCAAAACACGAACAGGGATCGGCCCTTCGTTCGCGGCCATTCCGCCGAAGGCGCCGCGCGTGATCAATGCGGTCTTGGCGCCGAGATCGCCGGCGCGCAAGGCTGCAGCGGTCCCGGCCGGCCCGGCGCCGATCACGACAACGTCAAATTCGCGCATCGCGCTCATCGCGCCGGAGCTTCGCTGTAACCCATGAGATAGCTAAAGCCTATCGAGAATGACCGGCTATAGGCCGTGCCTACCGCGTGCGGGACGTCCTGCACGGGGTTCACGTAGTCGACCGGTGCATTGTTGCCGCCGTACGTTCCCTGGATTTGGAAGTTCCGCGAGATCAGTTGCGCGGTATTTAGCGTTAAGTAAACATCGTTAGTCGAAAAGCCGTACTGCGCGACAACTGCCAGCAGTGTCCCGCCTGGAGAGCGCCAGAAGGTCACGGCCTGCGGCGCAAAGCTCCAAGTCCGTGGCCTACCACCCTCTGCCGGCGGCGCGTTCGTGACCGGGAGCGAGAGATTCTCGCCGATCGAACGGCTCTCGTTCAAGGCGATATTGAGCAGCGGATTGATTTCGTACGAAGGGCCTGGAGCAGTAAGGGCGGGCGAACCCGTCGGTGCCTGGTAGGTCGCCAGCACACCCGCCAAGACGCCTCCTTTCGGATTCGAATAGACAAGCTGTTTGTAGCGGAACTCCATGTCGTCGGTCCCGGCGGCGGTCCCGCTCTGCGTGCTGCTGATTTGCGAGAACGACGGCAACACGACGGTCACCTGCGAGGTCGGTGACACGCCCACTTGGAGTAACGCGCCGGGATATCCGAAGGCATGGCTGGCGATCGTGAACGTCGTCGTCTTTTTGTTGGCGGTGTGCGAGAGAACCTCGGGAACGTTGGTGCCCGAGTACGTCATCTGCACGGCGGCCTGACCCGCGACAAAAACGCACGGCGATGCAGATAGATACTTCTTCAGAAGCTCCTGGTAGCCGCCGCAAGGATCGGAACGCGCAGGGGCCTTGGCAGCTACCGGCGCGGGTGTTGGCGAAGGCAGCATTTACCGATTATATCATCGGCGAAGTGCGGCCGCGAGCGGGACGAACGCGCACCACCTCACGACAACAAGGAGAGGGCAATGGCAACGCAAGACGGCGATTGGAGCAAGCCACAGGCGATTGCGATCCCGAAGGGCGGATACTTCGAGTATAAAGAAGGCAACTACGGCCCAGTCTTCCCCCAGGACCCCAGCAGGCTACGGATTCACGATCATAGCACAGCTTAAGCCGGGTCGCGAGGCCGCGATGCGAGCGTACGGCGATGTTATTGAGAACGGATCGGGGCCATAGATCCATAGATCACATTGTTAACTCATTGAGATCGTGGAGTAAATCGCGCGGCGCATCTTGCCAATCGTGGATAGTCTGGATACGCCCCCACCGATCGACGAAGAACACCGTCGTCGTGTGACCCATTTCGTAGTTGGACTCTTCGCCGACTCGTGCCGACCAGACGCCGAGCGCCGTGTAAAGCGTCTTGAGAGCTTGTCGCGTTCCCGTCACCCCAACGAGCCCGGGCCCGAAGAGCGCCATATACTGGTGCAGCCGCGCCGGCGTATCACGGGAAGGATCGACCGTTACGAAGACGATCGTCGTGGCGTTTAGTTTTTCCGGAGCAAGGCTCGTTCGCGCTCGCTCGAGCTTCGCAAGCGTCATGGGGCATGTGTCACGGCAATGGGTGTAACCAAAAACGAGCGCGTATGCCTTTGCGTGAAGCCGGGAAAACGTAAAGGCGGCGCCGCGGTCGTCGACGAGCACAACCTCCGGCAGCCTTACGCTGGGTGGCACGGAACCCAAGAAGTGAGGTTGATGCGTCGTTCTGATGATAAACAGCCCGAACCCGAGTCCTAATAGAGCGCACGCGAGCGCGACAGCCGATGCCGTCTTCATTGCTCGATCCGCGCGCGCGGCATTGCCGCGTGTCCGGCGGAAGATACACCTACGAATAGACTCTGAGCATCGCGCATCACTGCAGCATCACCTTATTGCGGAAAGACGATACTGGAGGTTCGTTGTCCGAGCTAATCATCGTAAAGGCGCAGTGCTACCGGCGTTTCAAGAGCTTGCCATATGGGCAACCGATCGGGATCGAATCTCGTAAGTGGCGCGGATTCGAGCCGTCGGACGTTGGAGGAGATCGAGGACTCGAACCGCGGGCCCTTACGTGTTTCCGGACCCGTTGTGGAATCGTGCTTTCTATTCGACCAGTGGCGACTTCTTTCCGCTACTAGGATTCTGCGCGGGCGTAAGCGCACACACTTTAGTTGAAAGCTCTTGAGGGGCTACTTCGCGGCGGGAGGAGCGCCACACGCGATCGAGCAACCAGATCGCAGCAATTACCGAGATGCGTGAGACGCTTGAATCCGAAGGCTTCGGGCACGCCCGGCGCTTTGTCGTGGAACAAGTGCCCAAGCTCCTTGCAGATCCAGCCGAACTAAACAAGTTGCGAGGCGAGATTTTTCCTCCCGAGATCGACGCCGTGCGCAGCGTGGCGAACTTCTTTGAAGTTATGGGAGCCCTCGTGAAGCTCGGCATTGTCGACCGGGCTCTCGTATGCGATCTGTGGGACGGCGTTGTATTCAAGTCGTGGAAACAGCTTGAACCGATAATTATGATTAGACGCCTAGTCAGCGATCGTGGCCTCTGGGCCAATTTCGAGTATTTGGCGGTGATTTGTGAGGAATCGCTATCGAAGACTCAGGGTGACCACTATCCACGTGGGACGCGACGCATGACGATCGATGAGCAGTCTCTGGAGGCGGCTTCAGCGTTCGCCAAACATCAAACCGATGCTCCTGAATCCGTAGCCCTTGATTGATCTTGCATGGAAAGCGCCGTCCAGCTACTAGAAGTCGAGTGCGCGAGGCGAGACGATTGATCGCTCCGGGGACAACCGACTCTTTTGTTGCTCCACGGCTTTGTACGGGGGTATAATGGCTTATAGAGGAGTGCTTTATGGACGAATCCGCTATTCGGATCTCGGCGCTCAAGCAGCGCTGGGCGAAACCCACTTCAGGTGACATCTACGAGGAAGACGTCATTTGTGACTTCCCTCAATCGGGCGAACGAATACGCGGCCGCGCGAACCTGGTCGCTCAGCGCTCCGCAGACCCAGATCATCCGAGCATATCTAAAGTGCGGCGGATAATGGGCAGCGGCCCCGTTTGGGTAAGCGAGGTCGTTATCATGTACGACGGAAAGCCTTGGTATACGGTGAACATCCACGAGTTTCGAGGAGACAAAGTATTCCACGAAACGCAGTACTTCGCGGAACCGTTTGCTCGGGCGGCATGGCGTTCGCAATGGGCCGAGCGAATGGAGTAGGACTGATTCGTCTGCTGCGCGGGCGCGTTTTCCTCGCCTAAACAGTCAAGGCTTAGCATGCCACCGCAAATTGACGCTCCAGAGAAATACGGGGCGCGAGCAGCAGCGACAACGGGAATCTGCGTTCGCGCAGGGCGGTACCGGCAAAATCTTACTTATTCCTCAAACGGCAGGTGAAATGTCCAGATGAGTGATGTACGAGTCGATTCGAAGAACTATCAAATGCCGCCGTCGGAAGGCTTCACAGTCGCGTACTTCCTCACCGTAGCCGACGTCGATCGGTCGGCATCATTTTACGAAAAGGTGTTCGGAGCGCGCATAACGGACAGAGGTGTGCCTCTGAGCGGGCGAGTTTTTATTCAAATTGCGAATGCGTGGATCATTGTCTATGTTGGCGGCGGTCCAACGGACGACAAACCCAACATTACGCTAAGGGCGCCTACAAACCCCGATGAAGTCAGCAGCTTTATAAACATCCGCGTTGCCGACATTCAATCCTGTTACGAGCAATGGCGAAACAGAGGAGCGCAATTTCTCACCGAACCGAAAGATCACGGTTTTGAGTTCCGCTGCTACATACGCGACCCAGACGGCTATATCATAGAAGTAGGGCAAAGTAAGTAGGCGTCATGGGCACCAGCCGAGCTCGTCAATGCTGCAGCGGGCTTTGGCCCGTAGGATACACTCGTACTTTTATCCGGCGCAGCCGGGAGTCTGCCAAGTCACGCTCTTCGCCAGAACGATTAGTGCGTCGTAAGCACCTTCGATATCCGCTGCAGCGTTAGACGTCGAACGGCCGCCAATCCGAATCCCTAGCAGATCAGTCATTTTCGTCGACAGCAAGGGGCGGCCTTGATTCAACAGATTTTTGCGATGCGGGTCAGCAACTCTCGTTCGGCCCCCGACATCAAGGCGAATAACGGGTGAAAACAAAGTCGGTAACTCTTTCCGGGGCGTGACACGCGAAGCAGTTGCTCTGTACAACGTGGTCAGGTCTGCCGTTGGTAAATTGGAAAAACCCCCAGCCGCCGGTCGAGGCGTATTTCTTTGAATCCTTGATCATAAACTGAACGTTCGTCGGCGGTCCAGCCGCGAAAGATGTATTGAGCAATTTCTGAAGCGCAGTTGGACTCAAGTGTTCTGCCGATGGATCTTGGCGAAACGCGTTGTTGTTGACCTCAGATTGAACCTGTTTCCAAGCCAGGCGTGCAATCATTGCCCCATCCGGAAACGGAATCTTCACTTCGCGAAACGCGCTGATCGAGAGATCGTTGCCCAGTTTGGCGCGAATATCGTTGAATGGCGTTCCGAGGATGGCCACGGAGATCAGTCTCCAGTCGCGATATCCCGGAGGGATTTTGAAGTCAGTTGGCCGTAGCGCCGGCGGCTTGCTGAGATGCCGTCGCCGCAATAACGGTCACCCCGCTGCGGTGAGCAGATAGTGCGAGCGCCAGACCTGCGGTGGCTGCTCCGACAATGAACCAGGTTCGGAATCTCATTCCTCGCTATTTCCGGAGCGGTCTGAAACCGGCGCGAACCTCTTCGGAAAAGACTTGCGGCTGTTCCCAGGCCGCAAAGTGACCGCCTGCGCTGGCGCGGCTGTAGTAGATGAGTCTGTGAAACGCGAGCTCCGTCCAACTGCGCGGCGCTAAGTAAATCTCGCCCGGGAAGACGATTGCGGCGGTCGGTAGGGAGACGTTGGCGGCGTTGAATGGGCTGGTCTTATTCAACCAATATGAGCGCGCCGCAGAAACCCCTGTATTGGTCAGCCAGTAGAGCGTGATGTTGTCGAGCACGTCGTCGCGTGTCAGCGCGCCTGCGCTGTGTCCGTCGACCGTGTGCCCCGCAACAGCTGAAACGACCGCCGCCGCGGGTTGTCCCCAACCGTCGCCATGGTCCAGAAGCCAGCCCGCCAATCCGACAGGCGAATCCGCCAATCCGTACAGCGTTTGCGGCCGTGTGTGCATGAAGGCGGCATACGCGAATTGTTTCCCATACAGGAGCTGTAGCTGCTCGTACGCCCGCTTCTCATCGGCTGAAAGACCGGCCGGCGGAGGGTCGCCGCAGGCGAGCGACTTTGCAATGGCCGGTGGAACGGTTGCCGGCAAACTGGTGTTGATCCCCAATAATCCGGGCGGAGCCTGCTTGGCCATCAACGTCGTCACCACCGAACCAAGGTCGCCGCCTTGCGCAACGTAGTGCGTATGGCCAAGGCGTTGCATCAGCACGGCCCAGGCGCGTGCGGTAGTATCCGTCCCCCAATCAGGCGAGGTCGGTTTTCCCGAGAAGCCGTAGCCTGGTATCGATGGAATGACGACGTGAAAAGCATCTGAGGGGCTCCCACCATGTGCCGTCGGATCGGTCAGCGGCTCGATGATCTTGAGTTGTTCGATGATCGATCCGGGCCAGCCGTGCGTGACGATGAGCGGCAGCGCATCTGCATGTTTCGAATTCACGTGAATGAATTGAATGTCGAGCCCATCGATCGTGGTGATGAACATCGGGAGGGCATTCAACTTGGCTTCGCATTTCCGCCAATCGTAATCGGTCGCCCAATAGGTCGCGAGTCCCTGAAGCATTTCTAGCGGCACGCCTTGCGAGTCGTCATTGACGGTCTCCCGGTCAGGCCAGCGTGTCGCTTTGATGCGCCTGCGCAGATCATCTAGATCCGCATCCGGATAGTTTACATCGAAGGGGCGAACAGCAGGACTGCTCGTGGATGTCTGCTGCGCAACTTCAGTCATAGCGTCAGATCTTTCTGCAAAACCCGAGAGACCGAGTGGACCGGCGACAACGGTGGCCGCTGCTGTACCGAAAAAGCGACGGCGATTCAGGCGATACATCATTCATACCCCTTTGCAGCGCTCGGAATGAGGCGGAGCTTTTCTGAGCGGATCGAAAGGACCGCCGTACGCGGTCACCACGGATGCTTTCGCGTGTCGCTCACACCCCTCCCAGCCTAGCGCGGCGCGATTTGGCCCAAGTAGTATCCGAGCCGATTTTCGACATCCCCCCGTTTGTGGAAGCCGCGTGCCATCAGCGCTTTGATCCCATCCTGGGCGGCGGATCGCCCGAACGAAGCGACGCACGCGTCCCACCCGGCACCGAGCTCGACGTCCGGCGACAGGCTGGTGTTGACGAGGCGTTTCGTGTTGGCGATGCCCACTTGTCGAATCCAGCGATCCGCGTCGCAAGCGCCTCTACAAACGCGTCTAGCTCGGCGTCGGGCAGGGCGCGATTAACGTAGCCGTAGGGCTCGGCCTGGTCGGCCCTAATATCTTCCGAACTCAGGAGCACCTCGAGGGCCCGGTTTCGGCCGATGAGTTTGGGGAGCCGGGCTATGGGGCCGCCACCGGCGACCATTCCTACGCCTACCTCCCATTGCGAGAAGATGGCCTTTTCGCGGCTGGCGAAACTCATGTCGCAGGACAGCGTGATCCCGGTCTAGCCGCGAGCCCGAAGTCGAGCCACCAACTGAGAGTTCCTTGAAGCGCCCGCGCGCAAGTTCTATGCTGATAAGCACGGAACTAAGCGGCACCGCCACCGTCGCACCACGGATGCGACTCACTAGGAGTAATTCCATGTTGGGAAAGCTCAGCCTCGATCGCCGCCGGTTTGTTAGTGCTGCGGGCACGGCGATTGCCGCCGCCCAACTCGGTGTGTTCGGCTGCACGCGGTCCGATGGAACGGCAGAAAGCTCTTCAGAAGGGAGTTCATCTATGACCACAGTTGCACAAGAGACGGGCAGCGGTGCGACCGCTATTCGTCCATTTCCTCACTTGAACGTTCCGGAGTCGGAACTTGATGATTTGCGCCGGCGCATCAAGGCGATGCGGTGGCCCACAAAAGAGCTCGTCCCGGACCAGTCGCAAGGCGTGCAGCTGGCCACGACTCAGGCGCTGGCAACCTATTGGGCGACCGAGTACGACTGGCGAAAACTTGAGACTCGGCTGAACTCGATCCCACAGTTCGTGACCGAGATCGACGGCCAGGACATTCAATTCATCCACGTCGTTTCGAAGCACGACAACGCGCTACCGCTGATTATCACGCACGGATGGCCTGGCTCGATCATCGAGCAGATGAAGGTTGTCGGTCCGCTGAGCGACCCTACAGCGCACGGCGCGAGCGCGTCGGACGCGTTCCATCTCGTCATTCCGTCGATACCGGGGTACGGGTATTCCCCCGAGCCGACGACGCTGGGCTGGGATCCGATCCGCGTTGCCAAAACCTGGCTCGCGCTGATGGAGCGCCTCGGATATAACAAGTTTGTAGCACAGGGCGGCGATTGGGGCGCGTCCATCACGCAACAGCTGGCACTGCTCGCACCGACGCAAGTTCTGGGCATTCACAGCAACATGCCCGGCACCGTTCCGGCCGACACGTTAGCGAAGGCAATTGCCAACGCTCCGCCCCCCGCCGGGCTCGCGGGCGACGAGCTGAACGCGTATCGGCAGCTAGCCGACTTCTACACGCATCATGTTGGATACGCTGTCGAGATGTCGAACCGTCCGGAGACGCTCTACGGATTGATGGACTCGCCCATTGGCCTTGCGGGCTGGATTCTGGATCACGACAAGGACAGCTACGAGATGATCGCCCCGGCCTTCTTCGGACATCCCGGCGGCCTTTCACGCGATGACGTACTCGACAACATCACCATGTACTGGCTGACGAAAACGGCAATCTCCTCAGCGCGTCTGTACTGGGAAAACAAGCTCGGCTTCTTTAACGTCGTGGGCGTGACTGTCCCAGTCGGCGTGAGCGCCTTTCCGCACGAGATCTATACGGCACCGCGAAGCTGGTCGGAGAAGGCATATCCCAAACTCGTCTATTACAAGAAGCACGACGTCGGCGGGCACTTTGCCGCCTGGGAACAGCCGCAACTCTTTAGCGAAGATGTTCGCGCGACGTTCCGATCCGTCAGGACCTCACGATGAAACGTTCTCAATCCTCGCGCTTGTTCTCTTTTTCGGACTGTCGACCACATTCGGCGTGCGAGCCGTGACGCCGGTGAGGAACATCGTGGGTTTCGCGCCCGGGCCGCACAAAGTACGAATCCAGCTCGTTGATGCGAACCACCATCCGATCGACGAGGGAACCGTCGAATTTATTGTGCCGAGCTTAAACTATAACTGCAAATGGAGAGAGCAATGGACGAAGTACAAGTAGAGCAGAAAAGCTATCAGATGCCACCGCACGAAGGATTTACCGTCGCTCACTTTCTCACAGTAGCCGACCTCAAGCGATCCGCCGAATTCTACAAAACGGTCTTCGGGGGAGAAATAGTGAGCATGGGCGATGGGAACGCACCGCCGTACATCAAAATCGCAAACACGTGGCTCATAATCAACGTTGGGGGCGGTCCGACACCTGACAAACCAACGGTGACGCTCCGCCCTCCCGACCCCAATGAGATCAGTAGCTTCATGAATATCCGCGTGGCAGATATTCAAGCGTGCTACAAGCTATGGAAAAGCCGAGGAGCCGAGTTCCTCACGGAACCGATTCCCAAGTACGGCGAGATTCGCTGCTACATCCGCGATCCTGACGGTTACATCATCGAAGTCGGACAGAGCACCGATCTCAAGTACGGTTAACGTTCGGCCCGGAGGGCACGCGGATTTAGGCGCTTATGGATGTCGGCTTATATTCGACGGTACGCATTCACGCCAACGAAGATACATGGAGACGTTGCGTAGGCGACCTACACTTGACCGCAGGCGGGACTCGACTGGCGCGAGCAAGGCATTGTGAGGCTCCGCCGCTCGTGTGCTCGGACTTACCATGCGGACTTACCAACTGGGAGCGGGTAGCTTCCAGAAGCACAAGGCACTACACTAACTAGAGAATGACTCAAACGCATCAGCCGGATGAGGAACGCTTCAAGGTGGTTCTCCCGGAGCAAATCGAGTGGCGGCCTTTTGACGCATTTCCTAAAGGGGTGCTCCTTGCCGTCGTTGTGGGCGATCCGGCAAAGTCGGGGCCGTATCTTACTCGCGTCAAGGCACCGCTGGACGCCAAGTTGATGCCCCACCGGCATCCTGAGGATCGCATCTACACGGTAATGTCGGGCATTTTTTACATCGGTTTCGGCCAGGAATTCAACGGCGATGAAGTGACGGCGTACCCGCCCGGCAGCGTGCTGGTTCTTCCCGGAGGCGCGTGGCATTTTCACTGGGCAAAATCGGGCGAGTACGTCACGCAGATCAGCGCGATCGGCCCTCTTGGGCTCGAGTATGCGAATCCGGCCGATGATCCGCGCCGAGCAACGGCGTGAGCGGACGCTCGTCTAAAGACAATGAGCGTTAAAAAGGACCGACATCGCTTTGAGGGTTCAATGCCACCCCTTCTCAAGCCGAACGCACCACTTCCGGTCAGTGGCTTTGTGGTCACTACATTGCTCATCGTGAAAGACATCGCACGCACGCGAAGATTTTACGAACAGGTTTTTGGCGCGCAGGTGATCGAGGATGACGATCCGGCGGTGCTTCGTCTGGCCAACACGTGGCTGCTCATCAATTGCGGCGGTGGTCCGACGGACGACAAACCCACCGTAACGGCGGCGCCGCCCGCAGACCCCGATCATCTCAGCATTGCCATGAACCTGCGCGTCGCCGACATCCGAGCTTGTTACGACCTTTGGCGATCGCGCGGCGCGAGGTTCCTGACGGAACCGAAAGTTCACGACGGCGAAATCCGCTGCTACATCCGCGATCCTGACGGCTACCTAATCGAAGTGGGTCAAACGACGTAAGGGGCCTGTTGGTTCGGATCAGCCGAGGTCGTGGATCATTGGCTTCGGATGAGTACCTGCAGTCGCCAGGCAGCAACTTTGGAACGCAATATCCTTAGCCGATGGAAAGCCGTAAGAATGGTGCCGCGATGATCAGACGGCTTCGCAGGACCGATCTGCCTGTGGACACGATCGAGCTCGCGCGCTTCCTAATCGGAAAAATGTTGGTGCACGATCTTCGTGGGGGGCGCACGAGCGGCCGCATTGTGGAGACCGAAGCGTATCCGGTTGGCGATGCGGCGGGGCACGCGTTCCGGGGTAAAACGAAAAGAAATGCCCCGCTATATTTGGCACGCGGTCACGCGTACGTGTATTTCGTGTACGGCATGTATTATTGCCTGAACGTTTCGAGCGAGCGATTCGGCATCGGGGCGGGCGTTTTGGTTCGCGCGCTCGAACCGTTCGAAGGAATCGACCGTATGAAGGAGCGCCGCGGCTCTTCTTCACTGCGGGATCTCGCGCGTGGCCCCGGGCGTCTCGCCCTCGCAATGGCGATCGATTTGCGTTACAACGGGGTAGACTTGTGCACGGATCCTTCGTTATGGCTTGGCGTGTCTGATCCCGAATACCACGGCGTTGTCTCAGCGACTACCCGAATCGGCTTGAGCCGCGGGCGAAGCCGGCCCTGGCGCTTCTACGAGCGCGGCAGCACGTTCGTAAGCGGTCCGCGCTAGGAACGAGGCGACCGCAGCGTGTTCGACACGCTCCGTGCCGATTTCTTCGAAGCGACCTGCGCCCGGAGTTTTAGGCGCGATTAAATACAGAGCAATTCTTGACGGTGACACAGCAGCTTTGCGAAGATGCGAGCGGTCAGCTGCGCCTTGGGCCGTTGAAGACAAAAGCTGCGCGACGGACTTTAGAGCTGCCCGAGCTCACATCAAATGGTCGTCAGGAAACCCGCTTCGCTTCCAGACGCACAGACGCCGCTTCCAAAAAATCTATTGAAATCGGCGCGTTTCTTGTGGAGATGGGGGACTCGAACCCCCGACCCCTTACATGCGAAGCAGGCTAAGGTCTTCAAGCAGCATAGCTAAAATAAGCAGAAATGGCGTTGCCATATGGATTTCCTGCAAACGTGAGGCTCGCTAACGTCCGCCAGATTTCGCCTTTGTTCGCCCCTTTGGTGGTCAAATGGTGGTCAAAGGTTTAACCTGCCCCATTTGCGGGATTCAGTGTCTGATACCAACAGTGGATTTTGCCGTGGGATACTACATAAGGGCCCTCAAACGTCCGGTTTGGCTCTGCTTCCGCTTCTCAGGCCAATGCCACGTCGCTATTGGACCGCTGATACTATATCAGGGCCTGCAAACTTCCACTCCGATCATAAACGCATTCCAGGTTACCTTCCAGTCGCTTCGACGGCGGGAGGTGTCAATGTTCGGATCTTCGAGGTTATTCAGCGTCCGTGAGTTGATCCTCATCGGGCATTTCTGAAAATTCGACCCTCGTGAGTTCCTGATTCATAGCATTGCCGAAGGCGGCGAAATCCGCAGCGGTCGTCAGGCGAAAACGTAACGCTCGCTTGTTGTTTACCTCCAGGACGTGGCCCGGTTCGGAAAGCACTTTTTTCCAATATGCATCGTCGCCTTCAAACCGCCCCCGTTGCCACACATAAGCATATTTCTTTCTACAGTTAAGATAGAATCGACGCTCTCCACCAATGCGATAGATAATCTGCCGACGAGACAACCTCGATTCGTGTTTCGGCTGCTCTACTCGAACGAAGTCTTTGACAGCAACGCTTTCAACCGCTGCGAGAGCAGCGTCCCAGCTTTCCCAGGCCGCCCCCGTTTGCCCTGGTTTGCTATCTGCCCCACGCGTGAGGGTTGCTATTTCGATGGGTGGATAAATGCACGTGCAGGTCAAATAGTCGGTTCCGTTTTCTTGCGACAACTGTAATCGGTAGCATCGTATATCTACGCTGAAATTCTCATGAAGCCATTCGGTCGCGACCAGAAGCGCCGGATCAAAGTCCTCAGCGATTAATAGGATTCGTTGGGCATGATTAATGGATGAAATATCCGACCCCGTGTGATCTTCGATTGCGGCCCGAGCATCATCCTTAGACTGATTGTAACTGGCTGCCAACGTTTCAATAAAGCGATCTGGAGGCCATCGCGAGACCATCCCCGCGTAGCTTACCGCCTGAAGGAGTTGCAGTTTGTGCGAACCACGCTTGAGCTCAATGACGACGGAATTGCCACCTTCATCGAGGGCCAAAATATCTATTCGATCTTGCACGGCATCGGAGGGGCGGACCTCCTGTCCAATCACCCGCAGGCTTTCGCCGATCTCCTCGCAGAATGCGGTTGGTGCGGCGCAGATCATCTCCTGCAATTGGCGTTCCCAATGTTGAGCGCTGGCGAGGACCGATTTTGTTAGTCGAACGAGCTTTTTATCATTCTTATCTATGCGCAGCACAGTATCTCCGCTCCTCATATCCTCATCATGGGTGACCCAAGGTGCTTTTCACGAAGCGACGCCGATTGCTTTCTGCGATTTTCTTGCTCCGCTTTTCAGGTGTTTCACCACGATGTCCTGGACTTAAGCCTTCCGCTCGCATCTCAGCAAGTCGCGCTGATACCACACAAGGCCCAGCAAACGTCCGGTCCCGACCAGGGAGCGTGTGGCGAAAATGGCCGGGTCCCGATCCAGAGGTCTTCGCGGTCGATTCGTCGTCTACTAGGGCCGCGCTAGCGTCGCGGACGTTTTGATCGTCAGGAAGTCCCTCTCGGAAATTCGTCTTGGGGTTGTTCTGAGGCTGAGTCCCCAATTTGCCTTATCCGTCACGAAATCAAGTCGATGAACTAGCGGCCTCATTGGTATAGGCTCGCGAAATGCGCATACATTACTCAGGCTAAGGCGCAACGCGAGAGAACGAATGACGTGCAGCCCCTAAAGTGATCCAAAGATAGGTGGAGAATCCTGAGGCCTTTGGCCTCGAAGGAGACCACCGTGAAGAAGTCTCGATTCAGCGAAATGCAGATCGTCGGCATCCTGAAAGAACATGAAGCCGGCACGCCAACGAAAGATCTCTGCCGGCGGCATGGCATCAGCCCAGCGACGTTCTATACGTGGAAAGCCAAGTTCGGTGGGATGGAAGTCAGCGACGTGGCCAAGATGCGCGCGCTTGAGGACGAAAACCGCCGTTTGAAACGGATCGTTGCCGATCAGGCGCTTCACATCGATACCCTCAAGATTGCCGCCTCGGGAAACTTCTAACGCCTGTGCAGAAACGTCGAGTCGTACAGGCGGCTCGGAAGCAGCTCGACATCAGTGAACGCCAAGCTTGTCGGTACGCCCGAGCGAATCGCCGGATGATCCGTTACATGCGCCTTCCGAAAGATGATGCGCCGCTTCGTATGCGCCTCGAAGAGCTGGCGGCTGAGCGGCGACGGTTCGGCTACCGGCGCTTGGCCGTGCTTCTGCGCCGAGACGGCTGGAAAGTGAACATCAAGCGGGTTCTGCGCGTGTATCGTGATGCCCATCTGCAAGTGCGCAAGCGCCTCAAGCGCCGCGTTGCGGTCGGACGCGGAGATCCGGCTGCGGCGGCGTTGTCGATGAACGAGCGTTGGTCGCTTGATTTCGTTCATGATACCTTAGAAAGCGGCCGGCGCATCCGAACGCTCAACATCGTCGACGATTTCACGCGCGAGTGCCTTGCCATTGAAGTAGACACCTCGCTCTCAGGGCATCGCGTTGCGCGGGTTCTCGATGCAATCGGTTCGGTGCGAGGCTATCCGCAAACCATCGTGATGGACAACGGCACCGAACTGACAAGTCTTGCCATGGCGTGTTGGGCCCGCGATCAAAAGGTTCGCTTGCACTTCATCCAGCCTGGCAAACCGACGCAAAACGCCTATATCGAATCATTCAACGGACGTTTCCGCGACGAATGCCTGAACGAGCACCAGTTTGCTACACTTGCTCAAGCCCGCCTCATCATCGAAGCCTGGAGGATCGACTACAATACCGATCGGCCACATCAAGCCCTAGGAAACCGAGCCCCCGAGGAGTTCGCTCGCGGGCTACAAATCAGACTACCTCTCCAGCTATCCGCGGCATAACTTTGGGCTGCACGTCACATGCCCTACGCCACACATCTAATACACATTTACTAATTGGCGGTGTCAGCCCGAACATTGTCGCGGCCCGAATGGGTCATACTACGACCCGTATGACGCTTGATACCTATGGTCACGTTCTTGCCGGTTCGCAGAGGACAGCTGCCGACAAGCTAGATCAGCTCTTCGCTTCGTCCCCTGAGTCTGGTGGTCAAATGGTGGTCAAAGAAGCTAGTATTGCCACCGATCTGCCTGGCAAAAGGAGGCGAAAGTTCAATGTTATCAAGGTGCTTTCGTTGGTGGAGATGGGGGGACTCGAACCCCCGACCCCTTACATGCGAAGCAAGTGCTCTACCAGCTGAGCTACATCCCCACGGGTCGTTGGCGAACTGGAGGATTGTACGTGCTGCGATTGGCACCTGTCAAAAGAAGATGAGCAAGCTCTCGGGTGCCGCCATAATGCTTGCGATGGTCGTCGCTCTTCCGATCGCGGCAGGCGTGCCGGTAAACGCCGCGGCGCCCGTCGAAATCGCCATCAACCGCTGCAACAGCCAGACCGTCGACGACGCATCCGGGCACATTCGCGACTACGATCGGCGTGCGGCGGGAGGCAGCTCCGCGCAGCTCCTCCAGCGGTATGGAGCACTCATCGAGGTGATCTCCATCCTCAACGAAGAGCGCGAGATCCTCAACAGCGTCTGCTCGGGCGATGCGCAGCGAGAGGCATTCGTTGTGCAGATTGCGGCCACGGCGGCGTGGGCGCTTGCGCTCGAAGCCGACGTTGCGGCTCGGCTCAACGCTTCGTGTCCGGCGGCTGCGCAGGCATTGCCGACGATGATGCTCGCCGACGCTTGGCTCTCGCTCGCCAACGTCGTGAACGAAAACGGCGGTTCCGTTCCGACGGCGTTTAGCGAAGTGATTCCAAAGGTGCAAACGCGGGCGCAAGGCCTCGGGCTCGCGCTCCCCCCTTGGCGCGACACGTCCGCGTATTGGCGCGACCAGGTTCACGCCAAGGCAAAGGCGGCGATTGCAACATGCCCCTCGCCTTCACCCGCGCCGTCGGGCTAGAAGGATTTTGCGAACAGTTCGCAAATAGGCTGTCCGCATGGGAGTTCGGGCGGATTACGTGACGCGGCCGCGAGAGTTGATCGCGTCAATCCTCCAGCGCGAGCCGCGCTTTCTTTCGGCCGCCGAGATCCACGAGCGGCTTATCCGCACGGGTGGGCAAGTGTCGCTCTCCACGGTCTATCGCACGCTCGACCGGCTGCGGACGAAAGGCGACGTAACGGAGCGCACCGATCCCGAGGGTGAGGCGACGTTCATGTTGTGCGAGCCGGCTCGCCACCACCATCACGCAATCTGCGCAGAGTGCGGGCGGGTCGACGACGTCGATTGCACGGCGATGGAGCAGTTCGCGGAATCGCTGCGCGTGCTGCACGGGTTCGAGCTCGACGGCCACGCGATGGAGTTTTTCGGGCGATGCCGCGATTGCCGATGAAACGACTCATCGCGCTCGTGCTCGCATTTGCGGTTGCAGGATGCGCGCACACGGTTCGACAGGCTCAGGGCGACACAACTGCTGGAAAAATCCAAGTCGCGACGACGATTTCGACCCTCAACTCTTTCGTGCAGGGTGTCGGCGGCGAGTACGTGAGCGTAAAGAACATCGTGCCGATTGGCGCCTCGCCGGAAACCTTCGCCCCCGCCCCTCAAGACGTTGCGACGGTAGCCGACGCCAACGTTCTCGTTGAGAACGGTGCAGGACTCGAGACTTGGCTCGACCGGCTGCTGCGCGATGCCGGGGGACGTCACTCTGCGTATCGTGGTCTGTGCCGACGGCCTGCCGGTGAAGGCTCTCAATCCCCATCTGTGGATGGATCCCGTGCTCGCGAAGCAATACGTGCTAAAAATTCGCGACGCGCTCAGCGCAGTCGATCCAGCTCACGCCGATGAATTCCGTCGCAACGCTGCAAGCTACAACGCGCGTCTCGACGAGCTGATTGCGCAGATTCGAGAACAGATCGCCACGATTCCGCCTTCGCATCGCTACATGATCGTCTTCCATAATGCCTGGCAGTACTACAACGACCGCTTCGGCATCGTGACGCTCGGTTTCGTCGAGCGCAATCCCGGACAGGAGCCGAATCCCGAGCAAATTGCGCATCTCATCGATCTCGCCAAGCAGCATCACGTGCACGGCGTCTTCAGCGAGCCGGAATACAGCTCCAAGCTCCTTTACTCGATCGCCGGGGGTGCCGGAATTAAGGTCGTCGAGAATCTTTACGATGATTCGGTCGGAACCGATCCGCGCGTTTCGAATTATATCGCGATGCTGACCTACGATACCAGCGTTATCGTCAAGACGCTGAAATGACGCGCCCCTCCGATGCCGCTCTGGGCGCGTCCGATGCGGTGGCGGCTCGCGACCTGATCGTGCGCTACGAAGATTTTACGGCGCTTCTCGACGCGACATTTACCGTTCACTACGGTGAAGCGCTTGGCATTGTGGGGCCAAATGGCTCGGGGAAATCCACGCTGCTCAAGAGCGTTGCAGGCCTTTTGCTGCCGTCGAGCGGGGAGCTACGCGTGCTCGGTTCGCCGCCGCGTCAGCTTGCGCCGGGAACTATTGCCTACGTTCCGCAAGTTGAGGCGGTCGATTGGACGTTCCCCGCGACGGTTTGGGACGTCGTCGCGATGGGACGCTTCTCGCGCCTACGGTTTTGGCAGCAATTCGGGACGCGCGATCGTGACGTCGTTCGCCGTGCACTCGAGGTGGTGCACATGAGCGAGCTTGCCGAGCGGCGCATCGCAAATCTTTCGGGCGGACAGCAGCAGCGCGCCTTCGTGGCGCGCGCGATTGCGCAGGAGCCCAAAGTTTTGTTGCTGGACGAGCCGACGACGGGCGTCGACGCGGCGACCGAAGAGGCGCTGCGCCGCATCGTGCGCCAACTGGTCGCCGGCGGATTGCCCGTCCTCATGGCGACGCACGACCTCGATCGCGTCGACGAGTGGTTCGACCGCCTACTGGTGCTCGATCGCAGGGTGCTGGCGCTCGGGACGCCGCGTGAAGTCGTCGAATCGGGAACCTACAGCGCCATTCGCGAACACACGCACACCCACGGGCATCTGCGCCACGATCACGAGCCGCATGCCGCGCACGCCGCGCATCCCGAGATACGCAGGTAACCGGTCGATAATGGAAGCGCTTGCCGAGCCGTTTCATTATGCGTTCATGCAGCGCGCGTTTGTAGCGGCGCTCGCTGTGGGACTGCTCTGCTCGACGATGGGCACGTATGTGGTTTTACGACGCCTTTCGTTTATTGGGGACGGAATCGCTCACGCTTCGTTTGCCGGCATCGTCATCGCCTATTTACGTGGAGCGAATTTTTACATCGGCGCGGGCATCGTCGCGGTATTGACTGCGATTGGAATCGGGTTCGTTCACCGGCGCGGTCGCATCTCGCTCGATACGACCATCGGCGTGCTGTTCACCGGTATGTTCGCCCTCGGCGTCTATCTGATGAGTCAGCAACGCAGCTATGCCATCGATCTGCAGAGCTTTCTCTTCGGCGACATTCTTGCGGTGCAGTCGCAGGATCTTTGGCTGATACTCGCGCTGAGCATTGTCGTTGCCGTCGCCGTCATCGTGCTCTTTCGCGGCCTTCTCTACACGACGTTTGATCCGATCGTCGCGCAAGCCAGCGGCATCCCATCGCCCGCCTACGAATACGCTCTGCTGGTGATGCTCGCGCTCACGATCGTCGTCTCGCTTCAGGCGGTCGGAATCGTGCTCGTCGCCGCGCTGCTGGTTACGCCCGCAGCGGCGGCCTATCAACTGACGTCGCGCTTTGCGCCGATGATGGCGCTCGCCGCGCTCTTGGGCGCGGCGAGCACGGTGGGTGGCCTTTATCTTTCCTATTACGTGCGGGCGTCGAGCGGCGCGACGATCGTCTTGCTCGCTACCATTCTCTTTTTTGCTTCGATTGCGGTCAAGGGTCTGAGGAACCTCACGCTGCGACTATCGTAAAAGACGCGGTATACGGCTTGCCGTTTGCGTCGCTGAACTCAATCCAGAGTTTATACGTGCCGGCCGAAAGCGCCGGCACCCGCATTTGCATGAAAGGGCCGGCGGTCTCGCTCATGCCCGTCGCCATGCCGTCGGCTGCACTCATCGAATGAGGCCCGCGCAGCGATGGGTGCACGTGCACGTAACCGAGCGTCGAGGTGTTGATGAAGACGGCGTGTGCCGCGGCTCCGAGATATGGGCCGAGGTTTTGAGCCGGCTGGTCGCCCTCAAGGATGGTAACGTTCAAATTTTTCGGGCGGCTAGCGGGCAAGTTCGTCCGGCTCAGCGTTACCGTATAGGGACCCGTTTGGGCGGTCCGCGCCGACGCGCTGGAAATGAGCCGAGGCGTCGCGACCGGTCCGTCGCTTTCGAGCGTAAACCGGAAAACTTGCTGACCGATGCCATGCGGCGTCGTGTCGGCGTAGACGTAATAGCGATGGTTCGGTTCTTTCGTGAAAGGTTGCCAAAAGATGCCGCTCGCAGCATCGAAGACGGGGTGTAAATGCACGAAAGTCGTGAAGTCGTCACGCACGACGATCAGGTGCATCAACTTCTGCATGTCGACGTCGTAGTCGAGGATCGGTGTCTTGCCGTCGAGCCGGAACTGGCGAATCGTCAGCGTGAGGCTCAATCCGGCGGCATGTTCGGCCCAGAACTTCGAGACGATCTTCGGCGTACCGCCGAGCAGAGCGAAGACGCCAGGCTGCGCAGTCGGGCCGGCCGAGCCAGCCGCGACGCCTACGCCGCAGATCGCACCCATCGAAAGTGCAAGGAGCATTCCGCTCAGTCGGCGGCGCGTACGACTTTCCACGTTTCGTTCTCCATCGGCTCGAGATAGCCGGCGGCGGAGAGGGCGTCGAGAGCCTCGCGCAGCGCGGCGCGTTCGTTTTTGTTCGGCATCCCCGCCCAACGCATCGCCAGTGCGTTGAGCTCCAGCGTTGCTTCCGGAACGAGCGTGTCGCGCAAAAACGCCTGCGGTAGTTTCACGCGTTCCATTCGGCGCGCGACCGGTTCGAGTGCTTTTTCAAACGAAGCGCTTTCGCTTAGCCCTGCGACAGGCTCGGGGTGATGCGTGACGGGTAACGTCCGGTCTTCACCGGGCGTCGCGCGGGCTGCGAAGCGGCCGATAACGACGGGATCCGCGAGAGCCCCGGACCACTCGCCGACGGCCGTGCCTGCCGTTTGCCATGGTACGGCGTTGACCACCGCACGGCGCCGTTCGATGCCGCGCAAGATTGCGCGCGCGACGCGTTGCGCGCAGACCGGAAAGTTTGGGGTGACCTCAATGCCGCTCTTGGAATGGAACTCCGTTGCAACGACGCCCGGGTCGACGTACGTCACCGCGATCCCCTGCACGCCGAGCTCGCGCCGCAGCTGAATCGCCGCCGCCCGAATCGCGGCTTTGGTTACTCCGTACGCGCCCCACTGCGGCAACGGAACGCGCGCGACGCCGGAACCAATGAAGACCAGTTGGCCACCGGTCTTTTCGAGATGCGCGAGCGCCGCACGCGCAATTCGTAGGGGTCCTGCGACGTGAAGCTGCCAGTTCGCTTCGATTTCGGCGTCGCTTTGCTCGAGTAGGGAGCCATATGCGGCGCGACCAGCGTTGTTCACCAGTACGTCGATCCGTCCGAATGCTTGGAGCGCAGCATTCACAATCCGAGCCGGCGTCTCTGAGGCGGTTACGTCTCCAATAAGTACCGCGCAGGAACCGCCGTCCTGGCGAATCATTTTAGCGACTTCCTCGAGCCGCGAGCCACGCCGGGCGATCATGAGAACGCGATAACCCGCACGGGCGCCAGCCTCCGCGAGTGCGCGGCCGATCCCCGAGCTTGCGCCGGTGACAACCAGCGTTCGCCCGTCGTTAGGCATAAGTATTGTAGTAGGCTTCGTATTCGCGCTCGATGCTCTGCGGAAGCCCCGCGTAGTGCTCCGCTTCGTCTGCGATCGGAGCGGGCAGGACGTCGACCACCGAACGCGCCTCGCGCGCGAGCTGCGTGAGGGTCTGGGCGACCGGCTTAAACGTTCCATCGCTACGCACGACCCCGAAGCGAAGTTCGTGCGGCGCGAGATCGAACGGCGGCAATGTCGCAAGCGCGGGATCGTAATCCGCCCAGCACCACCAAAACGCGCCGAGCGCGCCGCGGGCCTGAAGTCGATCTATGGCGCCGCGGGCGTATTGCGCGAGTTCGGCCTCATCGAGACAGGCGAAACCGTCGACGCGATTCTGCCCTGGCGGACATTCCGGATTTCCCAGCTCCGTAAAGAGAACACGCTTGCCGCTGAACGACTGTTGCAGCTGGCAGAGAAAGGGCACGACATTGGTATCGAGACGGTCGCGTGCAAATGCGCTATAGACCGAGTAGCCGTGCATGGTTGCGAACGGCCACGGCCGCGCGATGCTCGACGGTCGCAGCCGGCGATCTTTATCGAAATCTTCGCCGTGCATTCCGGCGGTGGCGCCCACGCCGGAGGCTTCGAGCAGCGTTTCCGACAAACGCGCGCTCCATCGTGCGGCATCCTCCGGCGTGGCAGGCTCGCGCAAGTTGGAGAACTCGTTGCCGAGATCCCACGCCAAGAGTCCTGGATGATCGCGCAGGCGTTCCGCGACGCGCCGCGCACAGAAGACCTGCGCGCGTACAAGCTCCGGATCGGCGTAGAAGTCGCCGATCGCGCGGTCGACCACCGAGCCGCCGGCGATGGTGCGAAACCGGCCGTGCGTCGAACCGCGCTCGAGCGTCCATGCCGGCAGCCAGTTGACGCCGCTCATGTGGCCGCAAAAAAGCGTCGGCATCGCTTGGAGACCGGCTGCGCTGATCTTTTCAACGATCGCATCGAAGCGTCGCAGTCCATCGGCGTCCATTGTGGTCGGTTGCGGTTGAAAACTCTCCCACATGAGAAAGAAGCGAACGACGTCGATGCCCAGCTCCTTGATGCGCGCCATATCTTCGCCGATTTCGGCGAGATCGAAGCGTTGCCACATGTACATCGCGCTCTGTCGTGGCCAATAGTTGATGCCGAGCAAAAAGCGGGACATAGAACGGCCCATTCGCCCTTCGACTCCGCCCCTCCGGGGCGACTCGCGGCGACACCGGGATGACAACCTGGCGGACGGCGCGAAGCGCCTCGGCGATGGCGCAAGCGGCGAAAGCACCGATCGTGGGGATCATTATGGGAAGCCGCTCCGATTGGGAAACGATGTCGGCCGCGCGTGACACGCTCGATGAACTACAGATACCGTGCGAGGTGCGCGTCGTTTCGGCGCATCGCATGCCCGACGAGATGTTCGAATACGCCGCGTCGGCCGCGCGCCGCGGCCTCGCCGCGATTATCGCCGGCGCGGGCGGGGCAGCCCATTTACCGGGCATGACTGCTGCAAAGACGTTGATTCCCGTTATCGGCGTTCCGGTCCAAGGGTCGCGTGTCGGAGGCCTCGACTCGCTGCTTTCGATCGTGCAGATGCCACCTGGCGTTCCGGTCGCAACGATGGCGATCGGTGGTGCCGTGAACGCCGCGCTCTTCGCGGCCCGTATCGTCGCGCTGCGCGATGACGGCGTTGCCGCGCGGCTTGCGGCCTATTCGGTCCGCATGCACGATGCTGCGGCCTCCAGCGTTCTCGATTGAAATCGGTAGAAACCATTGGCGTGATCGGGGGCGGCCAACTCGGCCGAATGTTCGCGCTCGACGCCAAGCGGATGGGTTACTACGTGGTCACCCTCGATCCGCAGGAACACTCACCCTGCGGGCAAGTCGCCGACGAGCAGATCGTTGCCAAGTATGACGATCTTGCTGCAATCGAAGCACTTGGGCGCCGGTGCGACGTGATCACCTACGAATTCGAAAACATCGACATCGATTCGGTCCGCCATCTCGAAGCTCTGTCGCATCGCGTCTTGCCGGCGAGCAGCGTGCTCGAGGTCACGCAAAACCGTTTGTTGGAGAAGCAGCTGGTGCGGAATGCGGGGCTCGCGACGACCGAGTTCGCGGGCGTGCGCGACGCGCAAGACCTCGTGCGCGCAGCCGAGCAAATCGGATTTCCCGCCATTCTCAAGACGGTGAGCGGCGGCTATGACGGTAAAGGCCAATGGGAGGTGGGCTCGCTCCAGCAGGCGCAAGCGGCTTTTGCCGCCGGCAATGGCGCGGAGCTGATCTTCGAGGCGAAGGTTGCACTCGCGTGCGAGCTGAGCGTCATCGCGACAAGAAACAGCCGCGACGAAATCGTTGTTTATCCGGTTGCCGAGAACTCGCACGACCGCGGCATCCTGACGATGACGATTGCGCCCGCTCGCGTCGAGCCGCCTACGGCAGAGACGGCGCGGGAGATGGCTGAGACAATTGGGAGGCAACTGCGAATCGTCGGCACGTATTGCGTCGAGTTCTTTCTCTCGACGGATGGCAAGTTGCTTGTCAACGAAATCGCGCCGCGTCCGCACAACAGCGGACACTATACGATCGACGTAACGCCGTGCTCGCAGTACGAGCAGCACGTCCGCGCCATCTGCGAGCTGCCGCTCTCGGCCCCGCGCCTGTTCGCCAACGCGATCATGATAAACGTGCTGGGGGAGGGCACCGGCGACCACCTTTCGGGCGTGGCCGAGCTTTTGAGCGATCCGTCAATTGTGTTGCACGTCTACGGTAAACGCCATGCTGTCGAGCGTCGCAAGATGGGGCATTTCACCATGCTGGTGGACGGGACGGTTGGCGATGAGGCGATCGCGCGCGCGAAGGCGGCGCGCGCGCAACTGCACTGGACGGCGTAATGGCGCCGCCCTCGCGGCCCATCAGCGGGACCGCGTGCGCCCGGTTCGAAAGTAAGGCCCGCGATGATCGTTCGAGCCGGGGTCTTCTATGACGGTACGCTCGAGCCGCCCAAACGTCGCGTCGATGTCGTGCTCGACCACGGTCGCATTACAGAAATTCGTGTCGCGACCGGTCCCTGCGACCTCGAAGCGGCGTGCGTGACGCCGGGTCTGGTCAACGCGCACGCCCATCTCGAGGGCAGCGGTGAACCGGACATGATGGGCATGATACAAACGACGACGCCGAATCAACGAATGCTGCGCGCCGTCGAGAACGCGCGCAAATCGGTGAAGGCCGGCATCACGACGATTCGCGACGTCGGCAGTTCGAATGCGATCGCGCCCGACGTGCGCGATGCGATTCAGGAAGGGCGGATCCCAGGTCCGCGAATGCGCGCGGCCGGCGCGGTTCTGTGCATGACCGGCGGCCACGGCTGGCCGATTGGGCGAGCCGTCGACTCTCCGTGGGACGCGCGCAAGGCGGTGCGCGAGCAGATGAAGGCGGGCGCGGACTGCATCAAGATGATCGCGACGGGTGGCGTGATGACCAAAGGCGCCGTGCCGGGGAACGCACAGCTTACCGCTGACGAACTTGCCGCTGCGATCGACGAAGCGCATCGGCATGGCTTACGCGTCGCCGCCCATGCCATCGGCACGCAAGGCATCAAGAACGCGCTGCGAGCCGGCATCGACTCGATCGAACACGGCACGCTGCTCGACGATGAGGCCATCGCGCTCTTCAAAGAGCGCAACGTCTATCTGGTCCCGACGCTGAGCGCACCGACCTGCATACTTGCCAATCTGGAAAAGGGAGAGCAGCCGCAGTACGTCGTCGACAAGGCGCGAGGCTTGGGGGACGTGATGGCGACGAACATTCGGCGTGCCTACGACCATGGAGTGCGCATCGCGGGCGGCTCGGATGCCGGTACGCCCTACAACTATCACGAAAACTACGCCCAGGAAGCAGAGTTGATGTGGTCTCTCCTGGGAATGACGCCGCAGCAAGCGCTTCACGCGGCGACGAACGTCGCCGCTGAACTGGTCGGGCTGCACCGCGGCATTCTCGCGGTCGGCGAGCCTGCCGACCTTTTGCTACTCGCGCGCGACGCGGGCGAAGACGTGCGGGCGCTTCGCGAGCCTCAGCTCGTTCTCAAAAACGGCGCGATCCAGTAGCCGAAACCGGCGACCATGCGTAAACTCCTCGTCTTGAGCATCGTGGTGCTGACTGCCGCACCAATCGTGGTGCTCGGCGGCGTCGCGAGTCCGCCCGGCTCGAATCCCACGCTTCTGGGCCAACCGGTCGCCGGGAGTCCGATTCGGCACGTCATCGTGCTGGTGCAGGAGAACCGCACGTTCGACGATCTTTTTGCATCGTCGATTCTTGCAAACGGCCGACCCTATCCCGGGGCCGACGCCTCTCAAACGGCGACGGTCGACGGAAAGTCCGTCACATTGAAGCCGGTTCCATTCGAGCATCCCGCCGATCCGAGCCACACACATCTGGCGCTGCTGAGCGAGTGGGATCAAGGAAAGATGGACGGCTTCACGACGAATCGAGTACGCACGGTCTTCGGCTCCGCCAAAGCCAGCGAAGGTTTTGCATACGCATACCTTCCCGCGCACGAAACGACGATTTACCATGTACTTGCGGCGCGATATGCGCTTGCCGACGAGAACTTTGCGCCACGCCTGGTTCCGACGTTTCCAAGCCACTACACGCTGGTCACGGCCCAGAGCCGGATCGCGGGCAATCCGAACAGCCATATTTGGGGTTGTGACTCGCCCCCCGTCACGACGGTGCCGATCTTCGGCGAGGGGGAAGCGACAACCGGCGCCGGCGTCTTTCCCTGCTTCGATCAGACGACCATCGGCGATCTGCTCGACGCCGCCCATGTAACGTGGAAGTATTATACCGGTCGGTATGACGATATCGTCGACCCAACGGTCAACATTTACGATGCGTTTCGCAAGGTTCGATATGGGCCCGATTGGCATCGTAACGTCATAACCCCGTCCGCTACGATACTGAGCGACATCCAAAACTGCCGGCTCCCGCAAGTTTCATTCGTGATGCCGAACTATCTCGACTCCGATCACGCGGGAAATCTTAGCGCCGGCGGTCCGGGTTGGATCGGCTCCGTCTATCTGGCGCTCGTCCAGAGCGGTCACGCTCTGCCCCCGTGCAACTACTATAAGGATAGCGCAATGATTCTTACCTGGGACGATTCGGGCGGCTGGTACGACCACGTACCACCTCCGCACGGGCCCGGCGGCACGACCTGGGGCTTTCGCATCCCGATCGTCGTGATGTCGGCCTGGGCGCGCTCCGGCTACGATTCTGTCCGCACCAACGCGCCGCCGTACGTTTCGCATACGCGGCGTGAATCGACTTCGATCACGAAGTTCATCGAAAAAAACTGGAACTTAGGAAACATGGGGCAGCGCGACGTTACCGACGACGATCTCAGCGACATGTTCGACTACACGCGTTCCGAACCGGTGCCTCCGTTCTCCGAAGTCTCAATGGAAAAATTGATTCGCCGAACCCACTTCAGTCTCGCCGTTGCGCAACGCGACGATCACGTCGTCGACGACGATCGGTAGGTGGACCTCAAGGGACTTCGGCTGGCGGTGCTGGCTGCGATCTCGTGGCCAGCGCCGCCGCCGGGCTATGGGCCGTGGGAGCAAATCGCTTACAACGTTGCCGACGGCATGCGGCGGCGCGGGCTCGACGTCACGCTCTTTGCTACGGGCAACTCGAGCTTCGATGGGAAGCTGGTTTCCGTCGTGCCGGTCGGTTTGAACGAAGACTCGGCGCTCAACGGAGAGGTCTTTACCGCGCTTCACATCGCCGAGCTCTTCCGCCGCGCGCGCGACTTCGACCTCATCAACAACCACTTCGATTGGAAGCCGCTGACCTACGCCCTTGCGACCGATGCGCCGCCGATGATCACGACCATTCACGGTTTCTCTTCGCCGCAGATTCTGGCGGCCTATTATGCTGCCGCACGGCGCAGCTTCTACTGCTCCATTTCAAATGCCGATCGCGATCCTGGACTCGACTATCTGGCGACGACCTATAACGGCATCGATCCCGACCAGTTCACGTTCAGCGATCGGGTGGGCGAGTATCTCTGCTTTCTGGGTCGCTTTCATCCTGAGAAAGGGACGCATCTCGCGATTGAAATTGCAAAGCGCGCGGGCGTGCAACTGAAGATCGCTGGTATACCTCATGACCAAAGATATTTCAACGAGCAGGTTGCGCCGCACATCGACGGCGACCGCATTCAGTTCCTGGGTGCGGTCGAGCGTAAAGCCCGTAACGAACTGCTTTCCAAGGCGCTTGGGCTCGTCCACATGACGACGCGACCCGAGCGGTTCGGCCTCACCACGATCGAAGCAATGGCGTGCGGGACGCCGGTCCTCGGCGCCCGCATGGGATCGATTCCCGAGATCGTCGTCGACGGCGTCACGGGCTTGTTATGCGATAGCGTCGATGATGCGGTCGCCAAGGTATCGATGCTGCCCTCGCTCGATCGCCGCGCATGCCGGAGACACGTCGAGCGCGAATTCAGCATCGAGCGCATGATCGACCGCTATCTTGGGGCGTACGCGCAGGCGTTGGCTTTGGGGACTCCGCCTCCAGCGTCCGAGGAGAAGTTGCGCGTCCGGCGCCACGATTGGTGGGACCGCCCGATGGCGTACACGGAAATTCCGCCCAAACCAAAGGAGCTCGGCTTTTTATGATACTCCGAACCGAACGCGACTACTCCGGACGGTCGCTCTTCGAGAAGTTGGGCGTCGTTTCGCAGGCGCACGTCGCGCTCGTCGGCCGTCACGATCCAACCTTCGTGACGGCTTTGAACGCGCGCCTTGCGAAAGCCGCCTCTCAAGCGTTGCGAACCCGTTACGATCTGATTTTCGTGCGCATCGACGCGCCGCGCGATCTCGCGCGACTAACGCCGGCCGCAGCGCATCTCAAACCGAGCGGCGCGCTCTGGGTCTTTCACCCCAAAGGACGGGGCGCATCGCCGACTGACGCGCAAGTTCGTTCCGCCGGAATAGCGGCCGCTTTGGTAGATAATAAGATCAGCGCGTACAGCGATTCGCATACGGCGACGCGATTCGTCATCCCGCTCGCGCGCCGGTCCCGAGTTTAGGCGACGCGTCAATCACGCCCGAGGCCGCTTCCATCGCCTGGTACGCCTTGCTGGTGAGCGCGTGGTCGACGACTCCGGCAATAAAGCGAGATGCCGCGCGAACTCTCTCGAGGTCGACCCCGGTTTCAACGCCCATTTGATGCAAGAGGTAGAGCACGTCCTCGGTACCGACGTTTCCCGTAGCGCCCGGCGCGTACGGGCAACCGCCTAGGCCGCCCGACGAAGCATCGTACTTGCTGACACCGAGCTGTAGCGCGGCATAGAGGTTCGCAAGGGCCGTTCCGCGCGTGTCGTGAAAGTGCATCGCGATCGAGTCGAGGGAGATCTTTTGCGCGAGCAACGGGACGAGAGCTTCGACTTGACTCGGCACGCCGACACCGATGGTATCGCCTATCGAGAGCTCGTCGCATCCCAGCTCCATCAGCTTGAGGCTGACGTCGAGCACCATCTGCGGGGTGACGCTGTCGCCGAACGGAGAGCCAAAGGCTGTCGAAACGTAGCCTCGCACCCAGCAACCGTCATGCTTTGCGGCCCGCACGACCTCGCGAAAGGTCGCGAGCGATTCATCGATCGTCATGTTGATGTTGCGCTTGGTGAAAAGCTCTGAGGCCGCGGTAAAAACGGCGATAGCATCCGCACCCGTAGTCCGCGCTCGCTCGTAACCTTTGAGGTTCGGAACGAGCACCGGGTAGCGCACGCCCGATGCTTTACGAATCCGCGCGAAGACTTCAGCCGCGTCGGCGAGCTGTGGGATCGCCTTCGGGCTGACGAACGACGTTGCTTCGATCCACTTCAGGCCGGTCTCCGACAAAAGATCGATGTAACGAACCTTGTCATCGGTCGCGATGACGGCGCGCTCGTTCTGCAGTCCGTCGCGCGCGCCCATCTCAAAAATCGTTACAAACTTGGGAAGCACGGCACCACGGATGACACGCCCCGCGTCACTCGAGTTCCACCAGAGGAACGCCGGCGGCCACGATCTGGCCCTCCTTGACCAGCACGGATTTTACCGTCGCGGCGGCGGAGGATTCGATTCGGTGTTCCATTTTCATCGCTTCGAGCACGATGAGGAGCGCGTGCTCTTCAACCGCCTGGCCGTCGCGGACGGCGATCTTGACGATTTTCCCGGGCATCGGCGCGGTTAAATGCGCGCCCCCGGCGGGGCCGCTGCGACCGGAAACCCCATCGAGCGAGGGCGGTGCCGCAAATTCGAACGACCACGTCTCTCCGGCGAGATGCACGTTGAACGAGGCACCAGCATAGGTAACGGCGCCGGAAAACGCGGCGCCGTCGAATTCGGCACGAACGACATCTCCCTGGCGCTGCGCACGCAGTTCGCCGCTGCGGTCTCCGGAAATCCACCAGCGGTTCGAGTCCTCTGCGGCGTCCGCACGCAGCTCGACCACGCCTTCGCGATGCGCTAAGCGAAGCGGCACTCCGACCTCGCCGATACGCCAGGGTACGCGGCGGTCGGCAAGTAGCGCGGCGACGCAGAGCAGCACCGCTTCGCTCGGGGGTGCGCCGCGAAGAAAGGTTGACTCGTCGAGGCGACGATCGATAAAGCTCGTTGTGGTTTCGCCGGCGATAAAGGCTCGATCGCGCGCAATCCAAAGCAGCAGCGGTAAATTCGTTCGCACCCCGTCAACCGTAAAATCTACGAGCGCGCGTTGCATTCGCGCAATAGCGCAGGGGCGATCGCTGCCGTATACGATGAGCTTGGCCAGCATTGGATCGTAGTAATGGGTCACTGCGCTCTCCGTTGTGACACCGGCATCGACCCGTATTCCGGGCCCCTGCGGAGGAGACCAATGCGTGATGGTACCGGTGGACGGCAGCATCTCGTTTGCCGGGTCTTCGGCATAAATTCGTGCTTCGATCGCCCAGCCGCGTGGCTGCATTTCGGTTTGCGAGATCGTCAGACGCTCGCCTGCGGCGATGCGCAGCTGCCACTGCACGAGATCGATGCCATAAACGAGTTCGGTAACCGGATGCTCGACCTGCAGCCGCGCATTCATCTCGAGGAAATAGTAATCTCCGTCCCGATCGAGTAAGAACTCACACGTACCGGCATTTGAATACTCAACGGATTCGGCGGCGCGAACGGCGGCGGCGCCCATTTCGGCGCGCAGTTCTCGCGTGAGCGCCACCGAAGGCGCCTCCTCGACGATCTTTTGATGACGCCGTTGGATCGAGCATTCGCGCTCTCCGAGATGGATCGTGGTGCCGTGCGAGTCGGCGAGAATTTGAAACTCGATATGTCGCGGGTCGCGGAGATAACGCTCGAGGAGCACGCGATCGTCACCGAAGGCCGCGAGCGATTCCCGCTTCGCGCTTTCGAGCGCTTCCCGCAAGCCGGCGGGAGACTCGACGATCCGCATGCCGCGGCCGCCTCCGCCGGCGCTAGCCTTGATGAGAAGCGGAAAGCCGATGTGGTTGGCCTGCGTCTGCAGCGTCGCTTCGGATTGGTCGTCGCCGTCGTATCCCCGAATCGTCGGCACGTTGAAAGCGCGGACGCGTCGCTTGGCTTCGATCTTACTCCCCATCGCCGCCATCGCGTCGGGGGTCGGCCCGACGAAGATCAGACCTGCATCCCGCACGGCGCGCGCAAAGGGCGCGCGTTCCGAAAGAAAGCCGTAGCCGGGGTGCAGCGCATCGGCCTTCATCGCGTGAGCGGCGGCGATGATTGCATCGGTGTTGAGATACGAATCGGCTGCTGGGGGCGGCCCGACGCAGCGCGCCTCGTCCATGAACTGAAGATGGAACGCGTGCGCGTCCGCCTGGGAGTAGATGCCGAGCGGAACGATCTCCATCTCGCGGGCCGCGCGAGCGACGCGGACGGCGATTTCGCCGCGATTGGCGATCAGCAGCCGCTTCATCCGACCCTATTCCGCAAACTTCGCGGACCGGCGCTCGAGGAAGGCGCGCAAACCTTCCTGCCCTTCGGAGCTCACGCGCTGACGCGCGATTGCTTGCGTCGTAATCGAGCGAGAATCTTCGTAAGAGTGGTCGAGAACTCGCCGCAGCAGAAGCTTTGCGGCGCTCACCGCGGTGGGTGCTGCCGAGTGAAGCTCGGCGAGGCGGCGGTCAACGGCAGCGTCGACCTCGTCAGCCGAAACGACTTCGTGCACGAGTCCGATTGCCTTCGCATGCTGCGCGTCAAAGCGTTCGCCGGTTAGAAAGAGCGCCCTGGCGTGCGACGCACCGATTTTGGCGACGACGAAGGGCGAGATGACGGCTGGAATGATGCCGAGTTTCACTTCGGTGAAGCCGAGGATTGCATCGTCGGTCGCAATCGCGATGTCGCAGACGGCCGCAAGTCCCGCCCCTCCACCCAAAGCAGCGCCATGGACGCGGCCCACGACCGGCTTGGGGCAGTTATCGATGGTGCGAAACATGTCGCTCATTCTCTCGGCGTCGCCGACGTTTGCCTCGAACGTCAGATCGAGTGAGGCGCGCATCCAATTGATATCGGCGCCCCCGCAGAAGACTTTTCCTTCACCGGCAAGCACGACCGCGCGCACGTTGTCGGCCTCGGTGATG
This sequence comes from Vulcanimicrobiota bacterium, assembly GCA_963719905.1. Classification (GTDB taxonomy): domain Bacteria; phylum Vulcanimicrobiota; class Vulcanimicrobiia; order Vulcanimicrobiales; family Vulcanimicrobiaceae; genus Cybelea. Next base: position 249,547 of record CAVRDR010000001.1, on the reverse strand, counting down.
CGCGTAAAGACTTCGTGAAGCTGCTCGATTACTTCCGCATTGAAAGCATTGCGGACCTCCGGCCGTGCAAGCGTGACGCGGGCGATGCCGTCGCTAACGGCTAAATGTATGCTTTCGGCCATGGCGAGCGGGTTCGCGCCCTCATCCGAACGGGCCTCGCATGCGTTATACTCACAAGAATGAACGATACGGGCCGGCCGCCTATCTATCGCTATGCACTGCTTACTCGCACGAGCCACTGGGTATGGTTCCTAGCGTTCTTGGTGCTCGTAGGCAGCGGCCTACAAATATTCAACGCTTCGCCGAATCTGGATGCCTCCGACAAAAGCGACCCGGCGCGGCGTGTGCTTTCAATCGGCTCGCCCGCCGACGGCGTCGGCACGACGACGATTTTCGGCCGCACCTTTGTGACCACCGGATGGCTCGGTTGGACCGGCGACGGCATGGGATCGCGGGGCGCGCACGCGTTCGGAGCCTCGCTTACGATTCCGGGTTATCAAGACTTAGCGGGCGGACGCCGGTGGCATCTCTTCTTTGCATGGATCGCGGCAGTCTGCTGGCTTGCATGGCTGATATCGAGTGCGATCAAAGGCAATTTGCGCGAGATGGTTCTGCGCCCCAGCGATCTCCCTAAGCTTTGGCCGATGCAGGCCTACTATCTCAAGTTGCGCAAAACGCCGCCACCCCACGGCACGTACAATCCGCTACAGAAGGCCTCGTACACCGGCATACTCTTTGTTGCGGCACCCCTTGTCGTGGTGACCGGTCTCGCGCTCTCGCCCGGAATCGACGCCATCGCCAATCCCCTGACCGTTGTTTTCGGAGGTCGCCAGTTCGCGCGGCTTTGGCACTTCGCCGGCATGCTGGCTCTTTTGGCCTTTTTTGCGATTCACACGTTCCAAGTTTTAACTCAGGGCGTCGCGAACCAAATGCGCTCGATGATAACCGGCTGGTACCAGCCGGAATGAAACGACGGCTCTTTCTTGCGTCGGCGGTATCCGCACTAGCCGGATGCGGGCCGATCACCTCCGCGCTGAACGAGAACGACGGCGTGCGCCGCGTGCTCGCGTCGGCAGAAGGGCTAAATCATCTCTTGATCGGCACGCGCGGGCTGGCGCGTGAATACCGCGAGCGCGATGTCGATCGCCGTTTTCGAGTCAACGGATTCGCGACGCCCTCAGACGCGCGTTACGCGAATTTGGCGGCCGGGCAGTTCGCCGCGTACCATCTCGTAGTCGATGGAGCCGTCGAGCGACCGCATGCGTTTAGCCTTGCAGAGTTGTACCGAATGCCCCAGCGGACGCAGATCACGCGCCACGATTGCGTCGAGGGCTGGAGCGCGATCGGAAAGTGGAGCGGCGTCCCGCTCGCGGCCATGCTCGATGCGGTTGGGCCTCGCAACGACGCGCGGTACGTCATCTTCCGTTGCATGGACAACGACGGTGCCGGTAACCTTTACTACGAGAGCCTCGATCTCCATCAAGCGCGGCATCCTCAGGCCCTGCTTGCGATGCGCTTGAACGATGCGCCGCTCGACCCCGATCATGGCGCGCCCGTGCGCTTGCGCGTACCGACGCAGCTCGGATACAAGAGTGCAAAGTGGATCGCGCGCATCGAAGTGGTCGGTAGTTTTGCTAACATCTACTCCGGTCATGGCGGCTACTGGGAGGATGAAGGCTACGAATGGTACGCGGGAATTTGACGCCCATCTGAAGTGGTCACGAGAAGCCGCCTTCGAGCGTTGAATTGACCGTCATGACCAGGGGCGCGCTGGTCGGCACCGCTGCTCTGACTCTTCTGCTAGGGAGCTCAGCCCTGCAGGAGAGTTCCGCGGGCGACCTGCGCGTCTCCCTGCAAGCTACGGCCGCAGCTTACCGCGCTAACATGGTCTCCATCGCACGCTTAGCCGGGCGTGATACCACCTACGACTACTACGAGCGCCTCCTCGACGATCTCGATTTGCTCGACGACCAGAGCATTCCGACCGGTTATACCGTCGAGCAATGGTCGCAGACGATTCGCCGAATCGCGAGCCTCGATCTCAGTCTCGCAAGGCAACTGCTCGAGGGTTCGGCTTCTTCGATTTCGTCGATTCGCGGTTTGGGGGAGGTTTTGGTGCGTTCGTCGCGTGATGGCACGCTGCAACCGGTCGCACTCTACGTTCCGAGCGGCTATGCGCCCGATCGTCCCGCGCCGCTGATCGTGATGCTGCACGGTCATCCGCAATCCGAGACACAGCTCCTCGCGCCGCTCTACATCGCGCAAATTGCCGAACAGACCGGGACGATCGTCGCCGCCCCGTGGGGACGCGGCTACTACGACTTTCGGGGCTCGGTCTCGGATGTCTACGACGCGCTGCATGCGGCGACGCGCGCCTTCGCAATCGATCCGCGCAAGAAGTTTCTGGCCGGATATTCGATGGGCGGTTTTTCGGTCTTTGAAGTTGCGCCCGTTCACGCCGACGAATGGTCGGCGGTGATGTGCATTGCCGGAGCCCTCTTGGGTTCCGATTCCTCACGCGTCGTTTCGCTGATGGCGCGGACGCCGTTTTACGTGCTGACCGGGAGCGCTGACGAAAGCATCCCGACACAATATCCGACGGCGACCGCCCTTTTTTTGCACGCGGCCGGACTTGACGTCTCGTTCTACTCCGAACCTGGCGGAATCCACCGGCTGGTGACGCTCATGCCGATCTTAACGCAGGCCTGGAGCGACATGCTCCACGAAATTGTGCGCGCACCGCCGGCGACGGAGGGAGCCATTTCCCTCCCATCGGTGATCCCGATGACCGGCCTGCGGCCTTAAAATGACGAGCAAAAAAATCGCCATCGCAGCCACGACGCTCGCGCTATCGAGTGCTCTCGCCACGCTGGCGTGCGCGTTGGCCGGCGAGGAGTTCGTTCCGCCGCAGCCGGGCAGCGTCGTTGCGAGCCAGCACGTCGATTTCACCAGTATCGGTGCGAGCGATCAGTGGCGCGCCGTCATCAGCAAGAAGCTTCTCGGCTCGGAAAAAGGGCGCAATTTCTATCAATGGTACCTCTCGATCTATGCGCTTCGCAGAGGCGCGTATCGTTTACGTTACCAGTCGCCTGGCAATGGCGGACCGCTTTCGCGCGTCACGCAAGCAAACGGCGTGAAGCTGTGGTTTCCCACACAAGAGATCGATATCGTCGGTGCGGCCCCGTTGATGCACCGGGGCACGCAGGAGCTCGTCGTCGGATCGCACGAGACGGGAGCCGATTGCGGTGGCGCGACCGTGACCGTTCTCGGAGCGAAGCCCGGCGACAGCGTCGGCCCGGTGCTCTCGGTCGAAAATCCATGCGACTTGAATGCGAAGATCGCCGCCGACGGCCTTTCAATCGAATTGACCGGACCCTACTATTCGGCGAACGCCCCGCTGTGTTGTCCGACCAATCCGAATGCGGCTGCGACGCTGCGATATCGCGACGGCAAGTGGGTCGAATCGCCGAACTACTTCAAAATCGAGTAGCTACATTCGGAAGACGCCGAACTGCGTACGTGGCTGCGGCGCGTGCGCGGCCGCATCTAAACCGATCGCGATCACGCGCCGCGTGTCGAGCGGATCGATGATGCCGTCGTCCCACAAGCGCGCGGTAGAATAATACGGATTCCCTTCGCGCTCGTACTTTTCCAAAATCGGTGCTTCAAAAGCCGCTTTTTCTCGCGGCGTCATGTCGCCTTTGACGGTAGAGAGCACGCTGGCGGCCTGCGGCCCGCCCATGACGCTAATCCGGGCGTTCGGCCACATCCACAGCTGACGCGGACCGTAGGCACGCCCGCACATACCGTAGTTGCCGGCACCAAAGCTGCCGCCGATCACAACGGTGAACTTCGGCACCTCGGCACAAGCCACCGCAGTGACGAGCTTGGCGCCGTCCTTGGCGATTCCACGATTTTCATACTCTTTACCGACCATGAAGCCGGTAATGTTCTGCAGGAAGAGCAGAGGCGTGCCGCGTTGCGCGCACAGCTCGATGAAGTGGGCTCCTTTTAGCGCACTCTCGCTGAAGAGAATGCCGTTGTTTGCCAAAATACCGATGGGATGTCCCTCAATGCGGGCGAATCCGCAGACGAGCGTGGCGCCGTACCGCGATTTGAACTCGTGGAGCTCCGACGCGTCGACGATGCGCGCGAGAACCTCGCGGACGTCATAGCCAGTGCGGCTATCGGCTGGAATGATTCCGTAGATGTCGCGCGGCTCGTATTTGGGAGATTGTGGTTCGATACGATCCCATTGCCGCGGCAGCTCCAAATGAAGATCGCGGACGATTTCGCGGACGATCGCAAGCGCCCCGACGTCGTCATTTGCGAAGTGGTCGGCCACGCCGGAAATGCGCGTGTGAACGTCGGCGCCCCCGAGTTCTTCGGCGGTGACTTCCTCACCGGTCGCGGCCTTCACCAGCGGCGGCCCACCCAAGAAAATCGTTCCTTGGCCCTTGACGATGACGGTTTCGTCGCTCATCGCTGGAACGTAAGCACCGCCGGCCGTGCATGACCCCATCACCGCCGCGATCTGCGCGATGCGTTTGCTCGACATCCGAGCTTGATTATAAAAGATGCGTCCGAAATGATCGCGGTCGGGGAAAACCTCGTCTTGCAGCGGTAAGAACGCTCCGCCAGAATCGACTAAGTAGATGCAGGGTAGATGATTTTGCTCCGCGATCTCCTGAGCGCGCAAATGCTTTTTCACCGTCATCGGGTAATACGTGCCGCCCTTTACGGTTGCGTCGTTAGCGACGATCACGCAGTGCTGGCCTTCGACGATTCCGATCCCCGTGACGATTCCGGCTGCGGGCGAATCGTTGCCGTACATGCCGAAGGCCGCCAGCGCGGAGAGCTCGAGAAAGTCTGAACCGGGATCGATCAGTCGTTCGATCCGCTCGCGCGCTGGGAGTTTGTTGCGTAGCCGATGTTTTTCGGTCGCCTCGGCGCCGCCGCCGGCACGCACCGCGACGAGGCGGTCGCGTAATTCGGCGACGAGCCGTTCGACCCGCTGCGCATTCCTCGCAAAGGTCTCGGAACGGCTATCGAGTCGTGATTCCAGCACCGCCATCGCCGCGGCCATTCGGCGCCCCGCGCTTAGAGCCCGGTTAGACGTAACGAAATAGCGAGGGCCACGCGACGAAGGACTCGTAGCTAGCCCATATGGCCGCGCAGGCTCGAATCGACGTCGGCGGTATCCTCCGTCCGCAAGGAAGCCTCGACCTCTCCACCGCGTTGAAACCGTATTCTGCGGTGTTGGGGGAACGCGCTGCGGCGCATTTGCTGCGGCGCGCCGGCTTTGGGGGCACGCCCGACGAGGTGCGTCGCTACGCGGCGCTGCATGCTCGCGAAGCGGTTGCCTTGCTGCTGGCGCTGCCCCAGCCGAGCTCGATTGCTCCGCCGCGAGAACTCGACGATCTCACGAGTCCAATCTCGATGGCGACTGACCCGATTCAAAGGATGATGCTGCGTCAAGAGACGACGGCCACGCTGCGCCCACAACGCCGGCGTCAAGGGCGCGAGGCGATTTTGGCGTTGCAGCTTTGGTGGTTAAACCGGATGCTGACGACGACCGCGCCGCTGCAGGAAAAGATGACCCTCTTTTTTCACGGGCACTTCACCTCGCGCGCTACACCGCTCTTTCCGTGGATCACCTACAATCAAAACGCGCTCTTCCGGAGATCCGCGCTCGGAAATCTTCGTCAGCTTACGCGTGACGTCTCCAAAGACGCCGCGATGCTGATGTATCTCAATGGCGCCCAGAACGTCGCTTCGCATCCCAACGAAAACTACGCGCGAGAGCTAATGGAGCTCTTCACCCTCGGCGTCGACAACTACACCGAGAACGACGTGCGCGACTCGGCGCGCGCTTGGACGGGTTGGCGCGTGGATCGGCGCGCAGATATCGTCACCTTTGACGCGTCACTGCACGATGCCGGCCAAAAGACCTTCTTGGGACGCACCGGAAACTTTGACGGCGACGATATCGTCGACATCATCTTCGCTCAGCCCCAGTGCGCGCGGTTCTTCGCGACTCGTCTGCTCAACTGGTTCCTCTACAACGATCCCGAACCGGAACTCGTCGATCAATTCGCCGCGCTCCTGCGCCGACACGATTTCGAATTGGCGCCGCTCGTCGGCACGCTTCTCGCGAGCAACGTTTTCTATAGCCCCCGCGCGTATCGCGCCCTCGTCAAAAGCCCAGTCGAATTTGTCGTCGGCACGTACAAGTCGCTTGGCCTATCCGCAATCGACCGGAGTGCTCTGCCGGCGCTCCAACAGATGGGTCAACAACTCTTCTATCCTCCCAGCGTTGCGGGATGGCCCGGCGGCGAGGATTGGTTGACGAGCGGCACGATGATCGCGCGGCAGAACTTTCTGACTCGCATGCTTGGAACGCAAACGCTGGCGGCCTCGTCGTGGCTGCGCGACTTGCCGGTGGCGTCGACCAGCGCGGTCCAAATGCTCGGCGATCGGATCTTACAAGGCGACGTTGCGCGCGCTTCACTTCGCGAACTCCAGGCATATATGAACGGCAAGGGAAGCGCCGCCTTGGCGTCGCTGTCGGCAGAGAACTACGATCAACGCGTCAGCGGTGCGGTCTATCTCGCCATGGCGACCCCCGCGTATCAGCTGAATTGATGAGACAATGAAACGACGAAATTTCTTGCTTACCACTGCCTCGGGACTGGCGGTTGTCGCAAACACCCAGCACGTCTTCGCGCGCGCGCTCGCCCAAGCGCCGCTGCCGGGATTGCCTGGCAGCGAGAACCGATGCCTTGTTTTGATCAACTTGTATGGCGGTAACGACGGTTTGAATTGCGTCGTGCCGCATGGCGACGATCGCTACTATCAGTTGCGACCGGGCTTGGCGGTCGCCCGCAACGACGTCTTGGCAATCGACGCGCATGTTGGCCTTAACCCGCAAATGCGCTCGTTCAAAGCGCTCTACGAGAAGCGAATGGTTGCGATCGTTCAGGGCGTCGGATACCCCAATCCCGATCACTCGCATTTCCGGTCGACGGAGATCTGGCAGACGGCCGCGCCGGATCGCTACGAGCATACTGGCTGGCTCGGTCGCTATTTCGACGAGGCCGACCTCGCGCGGGAGAATCTCTTCAAGGGCGTCGCCGTTTCGAAAGTTTTGCCCGAAGTACTCGTCTCGAATCGCACCGATGTTCCCGCGGTTCCGGGGCTCGGCGATTACGCGATGATGGCAGACCGAAATGCGCTCGCGCGCAACGCCTTTGCGCATCAAGCGCACGATCGCGCCCTCCCATTCGAGTCGCCGTATTTAGCTCACGTCATGGAGATCGAAGATAACGCGCAGCGCAGTTCCGAGGAACTGCCAAAGCTCGTCGCCGGATATACGGCGAAGGCGTCATACCCTTCCACCGCTCTTGGACGGAGCCTCGCGCTTGCGGCGCAGATCGTGGGCAGCAATCTTGGAACGAAGGCGATTTACGTCGAGCATGGCTCGTTCGACACCCACGTCAGCCAGAAGACGACGCAGGATCGGCTCCTGATGCAGTTCTCCGAGGCAATCGCCGCTTTCTACGAAGATCTGGCCGCGCATGGCAACGACCGTCGCGTCTTGACGCTCACCTTCAGCGAGTTTGGACGGCGCATCGAGGAGAACGGAAGCCGCGGTACCGACCATGGCGAGGCCTCTCCGCTCTTCCTGATCGGCGGCGGCGTCAAGGGCGGCCTCTATGGAACGGCGCCGGACCTTGCCGCGACGAACATGGGGAACGTGCGCTTCGCCGTCGATTTTCGCAGCGTTTACGCAACCGTACTCGAGCGGTGGCTCGGCCGGCCGTCGGCGATGGTTCTGAACGGTCAATTCGGGCAGTTGCCCGTACTCGTTTAGCTTGGGCTCCTCGATCCTCTTCCTGGGAAGCGGCGGCGCGCGCTTCGTCGTTGCGCGTCAGTTGCGCGCCTCTGGCGGAATGTGGATGCGATTCGAAACCACGCAGATCCACGTTGATCCGGGTCCTGGCGCTCTCGTACGCGCCCTATCTCATGTTCCGCCGTGCAACCCGCGCGAGCTCGATGCAATCGTGCTTTCGCATAAGCACCTCGACCATTCGGGTGACGTCAACGTGCTCATCGAGGCGATGACGTCAGGTGGTTTCCGTCGTCGTGGCGCCGTACTGGCGCCGGCCGACGCCTTCGATTACGAGCCGGTCGTGTTGCCATACGCGTGCCGTTTCGTCGAGCGCGTCGAGCGGCTCGAGCCGAGCAGCGGTCCCTATCTGATCGGCAAGGTGGAACTCTATACCTCGATCCTCCACCTGCATGCGGTCGAAACGCACGGTCTTCACTTCGTCCATGCCGGTATCCGCGTCGCATATCTTCCCTGTGGCCGGTACTTCGATGGACTCGTCGCCGACTATTCCAAACACCGTCCCGACGTACTGATCGTTAACGTGCTGCGCTATGGGGACGCGATGAACGTCGACCATCTCACATGGCCCGACGCTCGCCGCGTCGTTGCCGAGGTGCGTCCGAAGGTTGCCGTCTTTCAACACTTTGGAACGAAGATGCTCGAGGCCGATCCGCCCCGGCTCGCAGCGCAACTCGAGGACGAGCTCGGGCTGCGTGCCATCGCCGCCTACGATGGATTCCTTTTGGATTTGGAAACGGAGATCGCAGCGGTTGCCGGTTAGTAGGGCGGACTTTCCGGATGCGGCGGGGCGCTTGGAACTCGCATCGGGAGTCGCGTGCTGCCGCTGAACTCTTGACGCACTTGCGGGTGCTCGTTCATCGATCCGTTGTAAAGATAGACCGATCCGTTCTTCGAAGTCGCGGTGACGACGGGACCGCCGCCGCCGACCGTAGCCTGCTTCGTCGTGGGATCGCCGCGCACTTCAGCCTCATCTTCGAAGCTGGAAACAACGTGGCCCGACCCGCTATGCGCGCCGATTTGAGCGCCGCCGCGCACACCGAGCGCGACGTTCCCGTGCTCCGATTCGAACCGCGCGAGTCCGGGTTGGAAGTTTCCGTTGTCGTAAACGATCGAGCCGTAGGTGCTGGTCGCCTGGATTTGATGGGAGGTGCAACCCTCGAAGAGCATGTCCCCGGTCGCCGTACGCACCCTCAGTCGATCGAACGAAGAGTCCGTCGCGACGACGCGGCCGCGAAGCGATTCCACAAATCCAGTCCCGCTGGTGCCGTTCAAGGAGATGCCGGCAGCTCGCGCGTGGGCGATGAAGACGCCGTGATAGTTGTCGATCGTAAGGTGCCCGGCCCGCTGCTGAACGACCAGCATCGCGGTACCGCGTGGAATCGTGATCGTCATCTTACCGCTTCCACGCACCATGATCGCATCGTGATCTCCGTCCGGCAGTTCGGGCATCTCGAACGATTCGGCTGGAAGAGTTACCGGACCGTGATCGGTCTCAATTTGGTCGGATGCGAATTGAAGCTGCTTGGGAAACTCTTGAATCGACTGCTGGCGCATGTCCGTAGGTCGCTCGGAGGAGATCAGAATCTGCGGGCGATCCCAGGTCTGAATCGATACCTGGCCGCGGCTAACGTGCACGTTGACGATCGGGGTTGGGCCAACGTCGTATTGCTCGTCGGCGCGCACCGGCGCCGCGAAAGCCGACCAAGAGATCCAGGCGACGAGCGTTACGAGTGCTCCCCGCCACCAGCTACCGCGCACGAAGACATTGTATCGATGCCGCCTCCGGCCCATCATGAGAGATGGGTGAACGGAAGCTTCATGCGCGGTAAGACTACGCGAATGAGCGCGCCGCCGCCCGGCGCCCGGTTAGCCGTAGCCTCGCCTCCGTGGACACGAGCAATCGAGCGAACAATTGCCAGCCCGAGGCCGGTTCCAGGAACGATGCGCGAGCGTGCTTTGTCGGCGCGGTAGAAGCGCTCGAAAATATGGGGACGCTCCTCTTCCGGAATGCCGGGGCCGCTGTCGGCCACTTCGATCCATGCCGTCTCGCCGTTCTGTCCGACTCGCACGTCGACGCTTCCGTGTTCCGTGAACTTGATTGCGTTGTCGATGAGATTTCCTACCAGCTGACGCAATAAGTGCGCGTCACCGTAGACGATCGGCGTGCCGTCGTATTTAAAGTCGAGACTGATTTGCTTTTCGGCGGCGCGCGGCGCGGCGTTCTGGACGACCTCGCTGGCGATCTGAGCGAGCGAGAGCGGTTCCTTTGGGATTTCATCGCCGCGGTCGGCCTTTGCAAGTGTCAGCATTCCGTTGACCATGCCGGCGAGATCGGCACTCTCGCGGGCGATCGTCTCCAAGCTTTCACGGCGAATGGTTCGGTCCTGATCGCCCCATCGCAGGAGCATCTGCGCGTTGGCGTTGATTGATGTAAGCGGCGTCTTGAGCTCGTGCGATGCGTCGGAGATGAATTGGCGTTCTCGCGCGAAGGCTTCGGCTAGCCGCGCGAGCAGGCCGTTAAAGCTGGTGGCCAACCGTCCGATTTCGTCGCGTCTGCGCTGCAGTGAGATCCCGCGCGGCCGTCCGTCGAAAGTGCCGGCGGCGAGCGCTAGACGATCCGAGCTGATTTCGCGCATCTCGCGGGAGAGTTCGTTGATCGGCGTCGTGGCTTGCGACGCGAGCATGATGGAGAAGATGACTACGGCTGCCGCGGTCGTTCCGAGTACGACCTCGATCGCTTGTCGAGCACGTGCGAAGGTCCGCTGCAAAGTGTCGAGCGGCTCGGCCACGTGGATGATCGCGGAGTTGCGCCCTTCTTTGAGATAACGATCTTCGACCAGAAATGAGCGGCCGCCGATCGTTTCTTCGCGAAATGCGACGTCGTGCGCAGTGGAGAGTTTCGGATTCGGGGGTATGGTCAGTCCCCCCAGATTCGCGGTCTTCGCCAGCGGGTATCCCTCGCTGGAATCGACCTGCACGTAGCTATTCGCCGTGTTCCACGTCGCGAGATTGCTGCTGTTGAAGAGAAACTGCAGCGTACCCAGCGACGTGTCCTCGAGGGAGAACGGCGTTGCGGACTGCTGCGCAAACTGCACGATCGCGTGCATCGTTGCATTGACGCTGGTTGCGGCTTGGTCGTAGAGGATTTGCTGAAAACGCCAAACGATGATGCCGCTCATTGCCGTGATCGCGACGATCAGCACGAGCGAATATCCCAGTGCGATTCGCCACTTCAGCGACATGATCTATGACCCGGTCCGCCCCTACTGCCCCCATCCCCAAACCTGATGATGGCCGTAAGCGAAGGGCATGCGCTGTAAGAAGGCTCCAACTTTTTCGGGCCAGCCACGGAGGGCTGCTTCAAAGCTTGCTGACCCGAAAAAGTGGAGCAGCAGGAGCGAAACACGGATGTGGAGCGACGAGCGGCTTCGAACAGCGCATGTCCAAGCGAAGCGGCCATCAGAAGAACAAACCTAGTCTTTGATCGTATAGCCCACGCCTCGTACCGTCGTGATCAGCTTATCGTCGAATCCGTCGTCGATCTTGCCGCGCAGGTAACGGATGTAGACGTCGATGAGGTTGGAATCGCCGAGAAAGTCGCTTCCCCAAACACCGTTGAACAGCTCGTCGCGCGTGTGGACTTTGTTGCGGTGCAAGAGGAGATATTCGAGCAAGGCGTACTCTTTAGCGGTCAGCGCGATCGACTTTCCACCGCGATGCACTTCGTGGCGGTCGCGATCCATCACGACGTCGCGGTATTCGATGACGTTGCCGTGCGGAGTGCGCTCGCGCAGGCGCGCGCGAACGCGCGCGAGCAGCTCCTCGGTCGAGAAGGGCTTAGTCACGTAATCGTCCGCGCCGACGTCGAGACCGGCAACGCGGTCGGGCACGCGATCGCGCGCCGTGAGCATGATGATCGGAACGCGGCTTTTGGCGCGGATTCGCTTGCAGACTTCGATGCCGTCCATGCGGGGAAGCATTAAGTCCAAAATAACCAGGTCGGGCTCCTTGAGTGCTTTTTCGAGGCCCGACAACCCATCACGGGCTATCTCGACCTCATATCGCTCGTGCTCGAGTTCGAGCTGCAAGACGCGACTGATCGCCGCATCGTCCTCGATGACGAGGACCCTATACGAACGTCGTTCCGGGGGGGCGTGCTTCTCCATGCCGATACTTTATCGGCTGGCGCTCCTTTCGGACCTGTGAGGGGCGAGCGCGGCGGGTTGGGATCCGGTGAAAAGCGTGAGCCACAATGCCGTCGCGCCGCCGGCGCCGAGCCAAGCGAGGACCGCCGCGTTCGAGAAGGCCTGCGATAGCCCCGAAGCGATGGTTGAGAGCGTATGGACGAAAAGGGCACCGCCCCCCAGCACGAGCATGACGACGAGCCACAGCGCGACCGCGCCCACCGAACCGAGCACCGCAAGTTCGGGGAATGAAAAGGCGGGCGCCGGGCGGCAGGCCGTTGCGAGCAAGATCGAGGTGCGCAAGCCTTTGGGCGGCTCCTCGAGCGGAAGCTCTAAAATTGCGCGATCGAGTGCGTCGTCGGCACTCGGCCATCCGTGTCCGTCCATCTTCACGATTCCGTTACCTCCATTGCGCTCAGAAGCCTGCGCAGTTGCTCCTTTGCGCGAAACAAATGTGTTTTTACCGTACCTAGCGGCAGACCGAGAACGGTCGCGATTTCTTCGTACTGTCTGCCTTGCAGATGGAAGAGCGTGACGACGGTACGGTATTTCTCAGGCAGCGCGTCTATCGCCGCGCGGAGGCGGGAGGCCTCATCGAGAGCGATGACCCGATACTCCGGTCCCGGTGATGCGTCGGCGCGATCCGGGAGCTCTTCGCTCGCGAAATGTTTGCGCCGGTTCAGGCGGTCGCAACAGGCGTGATAGGCGATTGCGAAAATCCAGGTCGAGAATTTGGCGTCCGGTCTAAAGGTCCGCAGGCTGCGAAAGGCCTTAAAGAAGGCTTCTTGCGTAGCGTCGCGGGCCTCCTCGACGTCGTGCAGCGTTCGGTAGGCAAGGTGATAGACGGCGCGGTCGTACCGTTCGACGAGCGTCGCAAAGCCTTCGGAATTGCCCCCAAGCGTCATGGTCACCAGGTCGCCGTCCGTAGGCTCCGCTCTCACCCGAGGTCGCGCTGCCTCCGCCAAGAGTGCCGACACGCCCGTCGTACGTCTGACCGTCCGAAATTGTTTCGGAAGCTCCTCAGTCGACCCCCACGGGTTCGTTGAGGGGCCCGCAGGCGCGTACCACCGCGGCGCCGGTTAAAGCGAAACAATGAGGGGTGCCGGCCGTACCTAGGGCAAGAACTTTTCACGGAGGCAGACCAGCAGATGACCACGATTCCGAATAAAACCCTTCCAACCGGCACGCAGCCGGATCGTACGCTCCCAAGGCTGCCCAGAGACGAGCGAAACTCCGCGCAATCGTTGCGTCCCACCTTCGACGGTTGGGGTCCGCGGCTGTAAATGTCACGCGCATCGGTTGTTGCGATGCTCGTCGCGGCCGAAATATTGGTCGTCGGCTTGGCGGTCTACACCATTGGCCACGGAGGAAGAAGCTTTGCCGCCGGAATGCATCACGTGGATTTTACTGCCGCGAAGATTGCCCCGTTTGTCGCGGGCGCGACGCCGCACGTCGTGATCGATGACGCGCAATCGCGAGTTCACGTCAGCGCGTCGAGCGACGAACTCATTCACGTCCGGGACCTTACGCAGATGCGCGGGGCCGTCTTCTCGAGCGGAAAATATCCAGGGCTGACGGTCACTCGCACTTCGGACGGTGTGCGTATCGAACGTCCTGACGCTGGAAACCTCTCAATCGACATCTTCGGCTATAGCACGCAAGCGATCCAGGTCGAGGTTCCGCAAGGCTCGCGGGTAGAAATCGCCCGCTGCGCCGGTGCCGATCTGCTCGGCGTCGCCGGCGGTACGAGCGTCCATTCCCTGGATGGACACGTGACGCTGACCGACCTTCGAGGCTCGGTCGAGGCGCACAGCAACGATGGCTACATTAGCGCAACGAACGTGCGCGGCGATCGTCTCGCGCTCGAGTCGATGGTCGGCCATTTGGCGCTGCGGGATGTTGCCGTGGCTTCGCTTTCGGCAATGACTCGTGATGGGCGAATCGAAGCCGACGGTTTGAGCGTCGGCACAGACGCAACGTTGCAGACCAACGACGGCTCGATTCGAGTGGGGCTCGCCCCGAACGCCGATCTAACGATCGATGCTTCAACCAGCGACGGAAGAATGGTTCTCGACGGAACGTCGCTCGACCCCGACGATGCTTCGCATCGCACCATCCGACTTGGTGCCGCCAGCGGCAGAATGAAACTGGCGACCTCTGACGGATCGATTCACATTCTCACAAATGGAGTACCACAGTAATGGATTCTGGCGAGGTTCTCGTCCCGCTCTTTGCGATTATCTTCATGTTCGGCGCGCCGTGTGCCGTGTGGCTGATCTCGCGCGTGCTCGCGCATCAAGAACGGATGGAGATGCTCCGCCGTGGCATCGTCCCTCCGCCGAACGCCCGCGATATGCGCCGAGCGATGAAATATGGCTGGACTCCGAGCGCGATGCCCCAAGGCAGCTCGAATCAATACCTGGACTACCCGACGGATTTCGCCGCGCAGCAGCAGCTGCGCAAAGGCGTGCAGATTGCCTTTATCGGCTTGGCGTTGCTTATCGGTCTTGGCTTCATCGGCTATCGCGGCGACGGGACGTTCGTTTACGGACCCTGGCTGTTGGGCGGCCTGATTCCCCTTTTCGTCGGCATCGCTCAGGTCATCGGCGCGATTCTCAGCGGCGCCACCTTCGGACCACCCTCGGCGCGACAGCGCTTTGGGCCGCCGCCTGGGCCCGGAACGACCTCTACCTCCGGAAGCGAAGCCGGGAGTGGTATGCCTCCTGGGCCCGCGTACGGCGGGTGGCGGCCTGGCCCAACCCCGGAGATAGAAAAGCCGGCTTCACCCCCAGATTATCGGGTCTGAAATAGGAACTGGCCTTCAAAAGACGATGCCGCCGATCGACTGACCGGCGGCATCGCGTATCGAAATAAAGACGATATTACTTGCAGGAGACCAAGGCCATGGCCCAGCCAGCGGCCGTGCGAGTCCTGACCAGATATCCATCCGCAGTCCGATCGTAAACCTGATAGCCCGCTCTTAGTGCGTCGGCTAGTGATTTGAAGACGATGAGACCTGCCATCTGGGGACCCTCCTTTCCCGATTATTTACGCTCTCTATACAGTATAACGGCTCGAGTAGCAAGGTTGCGCACCAATTTCCAGAGATTTTCCTAAATTTGTTGAAAATAGCTGAAAAGAATGACGACGATCGACCAAAAGGCCGGAGTGCACGCGACCACGGTAACCAAACGTCGCGTACTCGCGACCGACGTTGTGTTGTTGTCGCTCGACGCGCCGAAGCTCGCGGAGGCGACGCGGCCGGGACAATACGTGATGGTGATACCCCCCAGTGGTGAAAAGGCTGCAACGGCGCTTGCCGTCTACGAAGCGGAAGGCAAGCTCGCGAGCGTTCTCTTTTTTATCACCGGCAAGCGCACGCGTGAGCTCGCACAACTGGGTTGCGGCGATCGGCTCGACGTCGTCGGACCGCTTGGCAACGGCTTTGATTGTTCGCAGGGCGTCCGCGACGTGGCCATCGTTGCCGGCGGTGTCGGCATTGCTTCAGTACTCCTGTGCGCGCAAGCGCTCTTGCGCGCGGGCGCAAGGGTGAGGCTCTTTTATGGAGCCAGAACGGCGGAGCTCATCGTCGACTCACAACGTTTCGCGGATGCAGGATGCGAGCTCGTGGTAACGACCGACGACGGCAGCGCAGGCAAGCGCGGATTCATTACGGACGCGCTCGCCTGCGCAAGCAAGCCGCAGGTAATCTACGCATGCGGTCCTTCGCCTATGTTGCGTGCGGTCGCGCGCATCGCCGCGGAGTTCGGCGTGCGAGCGCAGCTTTCGCTCGAAGAGACGTTCGGATGCGGCATCGGGGGCTGTTGGGGATGCGTCGTGCCGCTGGTTCGCCAGAGCGCGCAGGCCCCGAGTTTTCCGCCGGCCGAAGCCGGAGGCAGCGACGTCGTCTACGCGCGTATCTGCCGTGAAGGCCCGGTCTTTTGGGCCGACGAGCTGCGATGGTGACCGCGGGGGCAAGCCTGGCGACGAAGCTGGGAAAGCTTGAGCTCGCCTATCCCACGCTGATGGCCAGCGGCTGCTATGGCACGGGCGAGGAGTTTGCGCCGTTCGCCGATCTCACAAAGATCGGTGCAATCGTACTCAAAAGCGTCACGCGTCTTGCGCGTTTGGGGAATCCGATACCGCGCATCGTTCATACCCCTGCGGGCATGCTCAACGCGATCGGATTGCAAAATCCAGGTCTCGATTGGTACCTTGAACGAGAAGTACGTAAGTATGCCGATCGACCGTGCAAGATCATCGGCAGCGTCGCCGGTTTTTCTATCGACGACTACGCGTACGTCTGCGAGCGTCTGGCGGCGCGGGCCGAAATCGCGGCCGTCGAGCTCAACGTTTCCTGCCCGAACGTTGCCAGCGAAGGCGAGACCTTCGGCTGCGATCCCGATCTTACCGCTCAAGTGGTGCGCGCAGCGCGCTCGACCACCGATAAACCGCTCATCGTCAAGCTCTCGCCCAACGTGACCGATATCTGCGCTGTCGCGCGCGAGGCGGAAGCCGCCGGCGCGGACGCCTTAGCCGTCATCAACACGGTCCGCGGAATGGCGATCGACGTTGAGACCTGGCGCCCGCGCCTTGGAAATGTCGGGGGCGGTCTTTCCGGACCTGCCATACGTCCGATCGCGGTGCTCGCGGTCTATGAGGTCGCGCAAGCCGTAAAGATTCCGATCGTCGGCCAGGGAGGCATCGAGAACCTTACCGACGCACTCGAGTTTTTCTTAGCGGGTGCGACCGCCATCTCGATCGGAACGGCGAACTTCATCGATCCTCGCATTCCCGAGCGCATCGTCGCGGAGCTGCATGCGTATCTTACGCGCCGCGGCCTCGCTGGGATCGACGCAATCGTCGGACGGGCGAACGTGGGTTTTGCAACCCCTTATCAATACGAAGGAACCGAAGGTTAAGGAACTCTGTAGATGGCCCAGCTAATCGTTGCCCTCGACGTACCGAGCGCCGAAAAAGCCGAGGAGCTCGTCGATAAACTTTACGAGCTCGACGTGATCGTCAAGGTTGGCCTGGAAGCGCTTTTTGGATATCCCCAACGCATTCTTTCGTACTGCGAAGCGCGCGACGTGCGGATCTTCGTCGACGCAAAGCTGCACGACATCCCTCGAACGGTCGGCGCCGCGATATCGCAGCTCGTCCGGCCGAACGTCCACCTCGTCAACGTGCACGCCGTCGGCGGTCTCGAGATGATGCGCGCCGCCGTCGACGCTGCCGGCGAATGTGCAGCCGAGCTCGGCATCGAGCCGCCCCACGTCATTGCCGTTACGCTGCTCACGAGCATCGCGCCCGAAGACCTCAACGAGCTCGGATTCCAAGGCGGTCCGGGCGAGAATGCGATTCGTTTGGCCGCACTGGCGCGCGACGCGGGCTGCGCCGGGGTCATTTGCAGCGCGCACGAGGTACGCGACCTCAAGCGGTTCTTTGGCGAAGATTTTCTCACGCTGACGCCCGGCATTCGTCCGTCCGGAACCGCTCACTTCGATCAGAAACGCGTCACGACGCCCGCCGCGGCCGTGGAGGCCGGCTCGGATTATCTGGTCGTCGGACGCCCGATCGTCGAAGCGTCCGATCCGGCGGCTGCCGCCAAAGCCATTCTCGAGGAAATGTCCGTACGAGCATGAGCGTAACGTCACTCGACTTGCAGAGCGCGCTCGCTCGGCGTGGCGCTATCCTCGAAGGACATTTTCGCTTGAGCTCTGGACGCCACAGCGACCGGTTCGTGCAGAAGTTTCGGATTTTAGAAGATCCCGCGCTGCTCGAACCCGTCGGCAGCGCGATTGCCGATCGATTTCGGATGCTCAAGCCGACGGTCGTCGTCGGTGCCGCCGTCGGTGCCATCGTACTCGCCTATGAAGTCGCGCGTCAGCTCGGTACGAAAGCAATCTTTGTTGAAAAGGAAAACGGCGTGCCCACGCTGCGACGCGGCTTCACGCTCTCGCCGGACGACCGAGTATTACTCGTCGAGGATGTGTTGACCACGGGTCTTTCGGTAAGCGAAACGATCGACGTCGTGCGGCGCCACGGTGCACAGATCGTTGGTCTGGGCATCATCGTTGCTCGAGGTCCTTCGCCACCTTTGCGGACCGACTCCGATTTGAAGGAAATAGCGACGCATGTTTTGCTCGAGTTGCCGCTGCGCTCGTACGACGAAGCGGAATGTCCGCAGTGCCGCGCCGGAGAACCGCTGACCGATCCAGGCTCGCGCCGTTCGTGACCGTCGATGTACGGGTCGTGGGGCATCGGGGTCAGCAAGCCGTCGCCGACCGTGAGTTCGTGAAGAGACTGGGAGAGCGAAGCGTCATGCCGAGTGTCGGTTCGTTACGTCCAGCAAGCGAAGCGAAGGCGCGCGAGGCCTTCGACCGACTCTGCGAAATCGTCGACGGCCAGTCGCACGTCACGCTGATCGCACAACGCAACGGCGAGCGCGTCGGCTTTCTGCTCTTACTCGACGATCTTCCGGACGAAGTGACGCTGCTGCCTCAAGCCTTCATCGCCTACATGGCAGTCGAGCCGAGCTTGCGGCGAAACGGAGTCGGGGCGGCACTGCTCGCTGCGGCCGAGGATGAGGCGCGCCGGCGAGGGTTGCCGTATATGGCCTTGATGGTTACCGAAGAGAACGCCGACGCGCGCCGTCTCTACGCGCGCCGCGGCTATTACACCGAACGACGGCTCTTGTGCAAACCGCTCTAAGCGGCGACCTTTGGCGACGCATCGGGGCCATCGCCGGGGCCGTCGCGGTCGCGCTGCTTGCGTTTTGGCTTGCGCGCCACATACCTCGGACGATCTCGATCTTCGTCATCGCGGCCTTCATCGCGTTTGGCGTACAGCCCATTGCGGGGCGATTGGAGCGACGCATGCCCAAGCCGCTCGCCATCTCGATCGTCTTCTTCGCGCTGATCGTCATCATTGCGGTTTTCCTGGTGATCGTCGTGCCACTCACGGTCAGTCAGACGCAGCTGTTGGCGACCAACATCCCGAACTACGCGACGACTGCGCAAACCTGGCTGGTTTCCTTGGCTACCTCGCTCCAGCAGCACTTCCCGACGCTGAAGATTCCGACTTCACAAATGAACGTTGGAAAGATCGGCGGAGCTCAGCTTTCCACGATGGTCACGGCGACGCTCGCCTCGCTTGGCGCCATTGCGGTCAACACCGCCACCGGTTTCTTCATCGCATTTTCAGCGATCATCCTCTCATTCTTCTTCCTGCTCAACGACACGCAGATAGCCGAAGGGTTTGCCTCGATGTTTCCATCGCGTAAGCGGCAAACGGCGCGCAAGCTCGCTGCTGAAATCACGGAGCTCTTCGGCAACTACATCTCGGGCCAGATCATCGTGAGTGCGATAACCGGCACCGTCATCGCCATCGCCTGTGCGATCATAGGGTTTAAATTTTCTCTTCTCATCGGGATCATTTCGGGCGTTGCGTACGCCATTCCGATCATTGGGATGCTGATCGCCGAGCTTATCGCCGTTCCAATGAGTGCGCCGCAAGGAGTGTGGATGATCGTTTGGGTGCAGGTCATCATGTTCGGCATGGCACGTATCAGCGACAACGTGCTGGTTCCAAAGATCATGGGGCAATCGGTAGGCGTCTCCCCGATCGGTGCGATGTTCGCAGTTTTCGCCGGAGGCGAGCTCTTCGGAATTCCCGGCTTGATCTTGGGAATTCCGGCGGCTGCGCTGATCAAAATCCTGTGGCGCTACTTCATGGCGCCATGGATTGCGACGCAGTTGGAGAAGACTTAGCGGTGTTACGCTGCTTGTGCATCGCCGTTCTCGGCGCGCTCGCTCTCGCAGGCTGTTCCTCGGGCGGCGGCGGCGGTGATAACTCCTCGCTTCCGATCTCTCCTCCTCCGACGCAGGGGCCGCCGCAGAAGGGGCCGGAGGGAAAGTACCTCAAGCACGTGGTCGTTATCGTTCAGGAGAACCGCACCTTCAACGATATCTTTGCGGGTTTCAAAGGCGCCGATTCGGTCACATACGGCTATACGCACAGCGGAAGCAAGGTCCGTTTGCGCGCGATCACTTTTAAAGGACCCGACATTCTTCATAATTGGGGCAATGCGATGGCCGACTGGAACGGCGGCCGAATGAACGGGTTCGACAGAAGCCTCTACACCAATGGGGCGCCCGCCGGAACGTACACGTACGCGTATCTACAACGAAAGCAGGTTGCTCCTTATTGGACGATGGCGCATGAATATGCACTCGCCGATCATATGTTCCCGACGATGTTTGGTCCGACGTTCACGGCCCACATCGACTTGATCGCAAGCACGACGAACCTTACCGCCGACGAAGCCGAAGTCGACGGCCCGACGGGCCAGCCCTGGGGTTGCGATGCGCCGAGCGGCACGCGGACGTTTTTGTTGAACCCGCAACGAGTCGAGTCCGGCGACGGCCCCTTTCCGTGCTTCACGCAGTACGACACGATCGCCGAGACGCTCGATGCCGCGGGCGTAACGTGGAAGTATTATGCCCCGACCGTAAAGTACGCGGGCGGCCGGCTTTGGTCGCCGTTTGCGGCGATCCGTCAAGTGCGCTACGGGCCCGACTGGAAGCGGAACGTCATCTCGCCGTCGACGACCGTGCTAACCGACGCTGCTACCGGAAAACTCGCACAAGTGTCGTGGGTGATCCCAAATGCGGCAGATTCCGATCACGCCGGCTCGGAGAGCGACAAGGGGCCTTCGTGGGTCGCGGGGGTCGTCAATGCAATCGGCGAGAGCCAGTATTGGAACACCACGGCCATCGTCGTCCTTTGGGACGACTGGGGTGGGTGGTACGACAGCGTGCCCCCGCCGCAGCTCGATTTCGTCGGTCTGGGCATCCGCGTGCCATGCATCATCATCTCGCCGTATGCAAAAAGCGCTTACGTTTCGCATACGCAGTACGAGTTCGGAAGCGTTCTCAAGTTTATCGAGGAAACATTTGCGCTCCCCTCGCTCGGGCCGGCTTCCCGCGGATACACCGATACGCGTGCCCACAGCCTGGGGGACAGCTTTGACTTCAAGCAAAAACCGCGAGCCTTCAAACCGATTCCGGCGCCCTATCCTCCCGCGTATTTCCTCGCGCAGCCCGACTCAGCTCAACCGCCCGATTCAGAGTAGTCTCTTTTAACGGCAGCTCCGTAGGCGATACGACGGCCGCAGCACCGTCGTCGTATTGCAGCCGGCCGCAGCGACGCGCCGCCGCTAGCCGTCGTTTATTGGATTGCGAACTGCGATCGCTCTGCGCGACGGCAACGAGCAATACGTTTTCCCGGCGAGCGAAGAAGCACGCATCGTTGTCGGGCAATTCGACCGTGCGCGTCCTCGGCGAAAGCACGTTGACGGTTCCTAAGGCCAGACCTAATCCCCCCAGTGCCCGAGGCCGATGAGTTTCGATCCAAGCGTAGACTCCCGACGATCGGCCTTGGACGCGGAAAGCATCGGCGTAAAAATCGACCGGATGACTGGCCGCGAGTAGATTCGCCGCAATAGCGATTATCGAAAATCCAACGCCGATCGCCAACGGGCGGCGTGCGAGCCGGCTAACCTTTACCGTGGCGATTGCAATCAGAGCGACCGCGGGAGCGGCGCGCGCCGGCGCGTCGTTCCAAAAGATTGCATAGACAGAGGCGGCTCCAAAAAGCGCGGAGAGCCCCAGGATCGCCGTCGCCGCGCGAGGCGCCCGACGAGCGAGAGGCGCCATCAATAGCGCTCCGGCGGCGATGACCGGCGCGGCGAAGCGTAATGAAGCGCCGGTCGCGAGTTGGGCGACGTCGCTCGCATATCCGAACGGCAGGGCGAGAAAAATCAGCGCGGCGACGAAGGACGCCCAGCCCAAGCGGGAATGGCGTGCGATCGTCGGGCCGAGCATCGCCGCGCAGAGCGTGAGCAACGCAAACGGAGACGTAACAAGCGCGACGCGCACGAGCAGAGCGAGCCCCGGCAATCCGTGCGCGATGATGCTCGAGGCAAACGTACCTCCATACGCCGTGGTCGCCGGGGGTACGATGGCGCTCTTCCACCCAAGCGCGTCGTGAAGCAGCCAAACCGCAATCGCGCCTGCGGCGGCGAGCCAAACCTTGACCGGCGCGCGTGCGGTGATCAGCGCAAGCACGGCGAAGAGCCAGCCTTGCGGTTTGATAAGCGCGGTTACGGCGATCGCGCGCATCGCCGCAGCATTCTCGCGGCCGATCAACCAAAGCGATTCGAGCCAAAAAGCCGCAAGCCACGCATCGTTCTGCAACGTTCCCGCCTGAACGGCGAGCGGATAAGCGGTAATCGTTGCGGCGGCCAACGCATCGGCAACGAGCGGCGGAACTCCGAACTGCAAGCGCGACCAGGCGCGGATGCGAAAGCCAAGCAGGGCTACGGCGCCGACACCGCTCCATGGCAGCGAAAATGGGCCGCTCGTGGCGTAGAGTCCGGTTGCGAAGAGTTCGGATCCCGGCGGATACCACCAGTATCGGGTTGCGGTCGTCAGCAGTGTATGCGCTTGCAGCCACGATGCGGCGTTGGGCAAGTGATATGAGAGCGAGTCTCCCTCGAGCATCGGCCGCATCAGTTGCGGCCACGCAATCAAGGCCAACGCCGCGATGAGCAAGTACGGGATCGGCGCGTCGTTTGCGTGCGCGGGTTCGCGCCGGCGATAGGCAACCACCGCGGTGCCGGCGAGCGCGAGCCAACATAAGGCCGGATAGAGCGCGTGAATGCAGCCAAGAATAAATGGGATCGCGATGCCAAGGATCAGCGCGTCGCGCAGGCGGTCGACGAACGCGTAACGAGGACCGGATCGCAGCGCCGGGGCGGCAACGAAGAGTCCGAGCAGCCAGAGCGCTGCGAGAAGTCCCGTCACGCGAGCGCGATCCTCTCGCCGACGATTACATTGATTCCGGCGCGGCGACGCCGGCAAGCGCCAACGTGCGCGCCAAAGCGTTTTTTGCCGCCAGGCAGAGCGCCAATCGCGCGAGCCTCACATCTCTGTCGTCAGCGAGAATCTTACACTCCGTGTAGAACTGGTGAAAGTCTGCCGCAACGTCGCGCGCGTAGCGCGCCAAACGATGTGGCGCGAGGTGCTCGACGACGCCCTGCACGACCTTCGGGAATTCGGCCAACCGTCGTGCCAACGCCAGCTCCGATGGGTGAACGAGGGGCCCAAGCGCTGCTCGACGGGCATCCTGCACGTCCTGCGCTAATGCCCGTCGCAAGACCGATGCGATGCGGGCATGACCGTACTGCACGTAGTAGACCGGGTTCTCGTTTTCTTTTTCGACCGCCAGCTTTAAATCGAAAGAGAGGGGCGATTCGACCGCGGGCATGATGAAGAAGAAGCGCGCCGCGTCGACGCCGACCTCGTCGAGGATCTCGTCGAGCGCGACGATCTCTCCGCCGCGCTTGCTCATCCCGACGAGCTCGTTGCCGCGCAGCAGCGCTACCTGCTGCACGATTGCCACCTCCAGCCGCTCGGGGTAGCCAAGCGCGGACGACATTCCCTTGAGGCGTCCGATATAGCCGTGATGGTCGGGGCCCAAGATGTCGACGACGCGATCGTTGCTCTTCAACTTCTGATAATGGTAGGCGACGTCCATGCAAAAGTAGGTCGGGCGCCCGTCGCTGCGCAAGAGCACGCGATCCTTGTCGTCGCCGAACTTCGTTGCGCGAAAGAAGAGCGCCCCGTCTTGCTCGTACGTGAGTCCGAGCGCACGCAAGCGATCGACGCCTTCGCGCACTTTGCCGCTCTCGTGCAGCTCCGCTTCGCTTTGCCAGCGATCGTACTTGACTCCGAAGCGACGCGCCGTCTCTCGCTGCTGCGCGACCAGCTCGTCGCGGCCGAACTTAGAGAAATACGGCAACCACTCCGCCTCCGGCGCGAAAAACCATCGATCGCCGTCTCGCTCGAAGATGCGCCGCGCGATCGGTACCAAATATTCGCCCGGGTAGCCGTCCGCTGGGAACGGATAGCCGGGATCGAAAAGGGCGCGATAGCGCGCGTAAATCGAGCGCCCAAGCGCATCGAGCTGTCCGCCCGCATCGTTGATGATCCATTCGACGAAGACGTCGTAGCCGCGAAAGCGCATCGCGTTTGCCAGCGTGGCGCCGATCGAGAGCGAACGTCCCTGCACCACGACGAGAGGCCCCGTCGGGTTCGCGCTTCCGAACTCGAGCGAGACGCGCAAACCATTGCTCGGCCGCTCGCCGAAGCGAGGTCCCTCGCGAAGAATCCCGGCGAGGACGTCGTGCCAAACGGACGGCGCAAGCCGGACGTTGATGAACCCTGCTACCGCATCGATATGGCTGAACGTACGGTCCAAATCGGGCACGACGCGAACGAGCTCGGAGACGAGATCCGACGCGACGTCTTGGGGTGGGCGGCGCGCGGTCTTAGCGAGCGCGAACGCAAAATTGGTGGAGAAGTCGCCGAACTCGGGGCGCCGAGGCGACTCGAACGCAATGGAAGGCGCCGGGACGGAATACCTTGCCGTTACGGCATCTGCTGCAGCCTCGGCGAAGACGCGCAACGCGTCGTCGAGCGGCGATGCGGCCTCGGGGATGCTGCTCATGCGCCATGGTCTTCGCCGCGAAGTGGAGCTTCGACCCGCGCATAGCTTGCAGCTCCGCGCGATTCGATCGCGCCCTCGAGCTCGAGCAATGTGAGTGTCGCAAGCGCCGACGGCGCCGAGAGACCACTGGTTGCGACGATCTCGTCGAGCTCGGACGCGCCCGCATCGAGCGCTTCGAGCAATGCTAAGGCGATTGGATCGCGTGGAGATTGCTGCACGCCGCCGGGCTGCACGAAGGTTAGGCGTCCGAGTGACTCCAGAACGTCCTGCGCCGATCGTGCGAGGGTCGCGCCGTCTCTGATCAACGCAAGGCACCCCGCAACGTGCTTGCGGTCCACATCGCCCGGGCACGGCCAGCACGGGGACGCGCCCGGCGGCCCAGCTGGCCGTATTCAACGCTCCGCTCCGCGCCGGCGCCTCCACGACGAGCACGGCGTCGGCAAGTGCGGCGACCACGCCGTTACGCGCGAGAAATTGCCCAGGGTAGGCCGCCTGATCGGGCGGAAAGGGTGAGAGCACCGCGCCGCCGCCGGCAAGCATTCGCTCAGCCAGGCCCGCGTTGCGGGGCGGAAAGAAGTGCCGATGGCCGCCGCCGAGGACGCCGACCGTCGGCGCATTGGCACTCAGCGCGCCCTCGTGAGCGGCAGCGTCGATACCGAGGGCGAGTCCTGAGATGATGCAGCAGCCCGCCCTGCCGAGCTCGTCGGCGAAACGATGCGCGAGCCGGCACCCATACGGGGTGGCCGCCCGAGTTCCGACGATGGCGACGCAGGCCCGTGCCAGACCGCTCAAATCGCCGCAGCGCCACAGGCCCGGCGCGGCGGCATCGAAGCCGCGGCCGCCCCGGGCGGCCTCGATTCGCTCCCGGGTTTCGAAGGTCGGCTCCCACATCGCTCCGACCATCACGACGTCGTTACGGACGGAAAGCGGGGGGAATAAGGAGTGCCCACGGAATAGCCTGGCCGCACGGAGGTACCGAAGTTGGCAGCAGAAGCGTATTGCGTCAAGTGCAAAACCAAGCGTGAAATGAAAGACGCGGTGCAGATTACGATGAAAAACGGTCGCCCAGCGGTGGAAGGCAAGTGCCCCGTCTGTGGTACCAAGATGTTCAAGATCGGCTCTGCCTGACAGCGCACGCCGTCCAAGGATGCAGGGTCCCAACGTGCACACCGCGTTGGGGCTTTTTTTGCCTTAGCTATACGTAGTGACGTATAATACGGGCACCCACAAGATATGCCGTGGGGGAGACCTGCCGCTGACTTGTCCGACTTGTCGCAAGAGTGAGACGCGCGTTGTCGACTCGCGCGACGACGAGACCGTCGTGCGCCGCCGGCGCGAGTGTCTCGATCCGCGTTGCAAGCATCGTTTTACAACTTACGAGCGCATGGAAGTTCCGCGGCTTTTCGTCGTGAAGAAGGATGGACGGCGCGAGCAGTATAGCCGCGAGAAAATTTTGACCGGATTGCGCAAGGCGTGCGAAAAGCGGCCGATCTCAGAGGGCCGGATGGAGGGCGTCGCCGCCGACCTCGAACGGGAGCTCTTCGCACGGGGCGAAAGCGAGGTGCCGTCAGCTCTCGTCGGGGAAAAGCTCATGGAGGCGCTGCGTAAACTCGATCCGGTTGCATACATACGTTTCGCAAGCGTCTACCGCTCGTTTCGCGACATCGAGAGTTTCCGCGAAGAACTGGCGCAGCTGTAGTGGCGATGCGTCCGGGCGTTACCGGCGAGTAAATGGAACGCGTGCGCGTCGCACTCCAGCGCTTGCCGCTGGGCGACGGATTGCCGATTCCGGGATACATGAGCGAGCACGCGGCCGGAGCGGACCTCTGTGCGGCCGTTCGCGAACAACTCACCTTGTTGCCCGGGGCACGCGCGCTCGTTCCGACCGGTTTCTCGATCGCCGTGCCGCCCGGCTACGAAGCCCAAGTGCGTCCGCGCAGCGGACTCGCAATCCGCTGTGGCGTCACCTGTCTCAACTCACCGGGCACGATCGATGCCGACTATCGCGGTGAAGTCCAGGTCGTGCTGGCGAACTTCGGTACCGAACCATTTGTGATTCATCGAGGCGATCGCATCGCGCAGATGGTCGTCGCGCCGGTCGCGCACGCGTCATTCGATTTGGTCGACGAACTGCCGCCCACGCTGCGCGGTGAAGGAGGTTTTGGTTCGACGGGCGTTTCCGTGTGAAGGTCTACATCGTCGGAAAAGGCGCCGTGGGAACGTATTTCGGCAATCTGCTTCGCGCCATCGGAGTCGACGTTGCGTACGCACCGCGCGCTTTGGAAGAGGTAACGCCGTATGACGCCGATGTGGCGCTCGTCGCGACGAAAGCCTACGATACCGACGGCGCGATCGAAACGCTGCGCAAGGCGATTCCGTTCCCGGAAAAATGCGTTTTCGTCTCCCCGCAAAATGGCGTCGGCAATGAAGAACGGCTGGCGGCAGCCTTCGGCGAGGATTGCGTTGTCGCCGCCGCACTCACGACGCCGGTCGACCGCGACCGAGACGGAAACGCCCGCCCCGCGAAACAGGGCGGTTTAGCGCTCGCGCCGATCGGAGCCAACGCCTATAATTGGCTGGCGGCCACCTTTGCAGGCACCGGTCTGACGGTGAAGGTGGTCGAGGATTGGCGGGCGCTGAAGTGGAGCAAGCTGTCTCTCAACGTCGTGGCCAACGCGAGTTGTGCGATTCTGAACGTTTTGCCGAACCGGTTCGTCCATTTCGACAAGATCTTTACGCTCGAGATTCGCATGATCCGCGAGGTCCGTGCGGTGATGCAGGCGCTGCGCATCGAACCGATCGACTTGCCGCGCTATCCGGTACGAGCGCTCTTCGGGGTTGCTGCTCTGCCGAGTCCGCTTTCCCGCACGCTCTTGACGCACAGCATCGCTGGGGCGCGCGGCACGAAACCCCCATCGCTGCTACTTGACTTGCGGCGTGCCAAGTCACAAACCGAAGTCGATGTCCTCAATGGTGCAGTGGCCGCGGCCGGACTCGAGCTACGCGTGCCGACACCCGTTAATGCGGTCTACACGCGCGTGCTCAATGATATCGCCCACACGCCGCCGCTTTGGGCAAAATATCGCGAGCATCCCGATCGCCTAGAGGCCGAAGTGGAAGCCGAGGTGAAACGCGCGAAAGTATTGGCCCGGTAGAATCAAAATAACGAAATGCGCGACCCCAACGTTCCAGAGTCTCTCGAAGGGTGGTGGATTCTCCATCGCATTTTCGCATTCAACCGGCGCGCGTGGGATGCATTGCCGGAGAAGCGGCGCGACAAGTATGCGGGGCACGCCGCCGATCTCGTCGATCACCTGAAGGGAAATGGCGACGGCGACGTCGGCTTGACGCAAGTAGTCGGGCACAAAGGCGATCTCATGCTCACTCATTACGCCCGCACATTCGACGGTCTTGCCTATGCGCAGACGCTCGTGGACAAACTCGAGTTACGCGAGTTTCTCGTCGCACACGGTTCGTACGTTTCGGTGTTGGAGCTCGGTCTGTACGACGCTTCCGGAAAGATTCACGCCGAGCTGAGCCAGCGCGGTCTCGCACCTCATTCTCCCGAATGGATCGCGGCTTTCGACGAACTGATGCGAAAACAGGCCGATAGTCCGTATATCGCTCCTCGATTGTGGGCGAAGATTCCGGCGCGGCGTTACCAATGCTTCTACCCAATGAGTAAGCGGCGCGGCGAGGTGCAGAACTGGTACATTCTTGGGTTCGAAGCGCGCGCTAAAATGATGAGCGAGCATAGCGTCGTCGGTCGGTCGTATCATAACCGCGTGACGCAGGTTATCTCGGGGTCGATCGGCTTTGACGATTTCGAGTGGGGCGTCGACCTTTATGCCGACGACCCGTTGACTTTCAAGAAGCTCATCTACGAGATGCGCTTTGACGAGGTGAGCGCGCGGTATGGCGAGTTCGGCCCGTTCTGGGCTGGGCTGCAGTTCTCATCGCGGGAGCTCGACGTCTTTCTCGATGGCGACGCGATCCCTGCGCTTGACGGGAGCTCTTCCTAGTCACGCAGTAGCGCCGAGGCGTCCTCGTCACGCAGCAGCGCCGAGGCGTTCCAGGCTACGATACTGGATTGCCTCGGCGACGTGCTCTGCCTGGATGTTATCCATGTTGTAGAGGTCGGCGATCGTGCGTGCGACGCGTGCGATCCGGTCGAGGGCGCGCGCAGAAAACTGCCGTTTTGCGCTCGCATGGGCGAGCAGCCGCATTGCCGGCTCGTCGAGTGGGCAATAGCGGCGCATCGCATTGCCGGGAATATCGGCGTTGCATGCGAACGGCGTTCTCGCAAAGCGAGTTCGTTGGCGCCCACGAGCGGCTAGCACGCGTTCTCGGATGCGTTTCGACGGTTCGGCACCGTCGTAGCGCACCATGTCGTCGAACGGTACTCGAGCGATCTCAATCTGCAAATCGATTCGATCGAGCAGCGGTCCTGAGAGTTTGCTGACGTACTTCGCAACCATCGCCTCGTCGCAGCGGCATTCGGCGCTGCGCGTACCCCGATATCCGCACGGGCAGGGATTCATCGAGCCGACCAGTTGAAACCGCGCCGGATATGTGAACGTTCCCGCCGCACGTGCGATCGTCACCGTCCCTTCCTCGAGCGGCTGACGCATGACTTCGATCGCACTGCGCGTGAATTCGGGCAGTTCGTCGAGAAAGAGCACGCCATGGTGGGCGAGCGAGATCTCGCCGGGCTTCGCGAGCGTTCCGCCGCCGACGAGGGCGGTCTGACTGATCGTGTGGTGAGGAAAACGAAACGGGCGCGCCCGAACGATGCCCGCGCGACCGACCAGCAATCCGGCCACGCTGTAAATTTTCGTCACCTCGAGCGCTTCTTGCAGAGACATCGGCGGAAGAATCGATGGAAGGCGCCGCGCGAGCATCGTCTTGCCGCAGCCCGGAGGTCCGACGAGCAGAAGATTGTGACCGCCGGCGGCGGCGATCTCGAGGGCGCGCTTGGCGGCGAGTTGACCGCGCACGTCGGCCAAATCCCCATGCACCAGTTCGTCGGCAAGATCGAGCACGGGAGCGATCGTGCGGCGCCGCCATTTCGAACCGTGTCCCGCGAGCACCGCAACCGCAGATTGGAGCGAATCGACGGCATAGAGCTCGATATCGGCGACGAGCGCGGCTTCATCGGCGTTGAGCGCAGGAACGATCAGTTTTGTAAAGCCCGCGTTGCGCGCGCCGAAAACCATTGGCAATATCCCGCTAACGGGCTGAAGTTTTCCGTCCAACGCGAGTTCCCCGAGTGCGATGAACTGATGCAATGCGCTGCGCTGGACTTGCTCGTCGATACCGATCAGTGCCAGCGCGATAGCGAGATCGAAGGCAGGCCCCGCCTTACGAACATCCGCCGGAGAAAGATTCACCAGCAGACGGCCCGCCGGATACGTGAATCCGGAGTTGAGGATTGCCGCGCGGACGCGTTCGCGCGCTTCGCCTAACGCGCGGTCCGGGAGCCCGATGATGGAGAAGGCCGGCGTACCTGCCGCGCTGTCGGCTTCGACGCGCACGACGTAACCGTCGATGCCGAGCATCGCGGCGGAAAAGGCGAGGGAGAGCATTGCGCTCCCTCTGCGCACCGTCCTAACGATGTCTAGGGGTCTGCGTTCCGGCCAAGAATGACGCCGCAATGAGCGCTACCTACGCGGCGTGGCTCAGCGCACTCGCCGAAACCGGAACGCTCGTGGTCATATCGGCGAGCGTCCTTGCGGCGCTCATTCAGCTGCGGCATATTCGGGCTGGGAACCAGCTGCAGGCGCTTCTTTCGGTCGAGCGCGATTTTCGGGCACCTGAACTCCAATACGCGCTGATGTACGTGCAAAAAACGCTTCCGCAGCGATTGGAGGATCCGGCGTACCGGCGCGAGCTCGAGATGATCGGATTCGTCGATACGGCAGCACATCCAGAGATGACCGCCTGCAATTGGCTGAACGAAATGGGAACCCTCGTCAAGCATGGCCTCGTTTCCGAGGACACGTTCATGGATCTTTTCGCGCGATTGATCGTCCACTGTTGGCGGCAGGTTGCGCCGGCCATTGCGATCATGCGCCGTCGTCGCGGTGAGTTTCAGTATCATGACTTCGAGTATTTGGCGGTTCGGGCTGCGGCATGGCTGGAACGCAACCCCAGCGGAACGTTTCCTCACGCGTTTACGCGAGCTCCACTTCCCGATCGCTGGCGGGAGATCGATAGCCAAGAGGCGGTCCCGAGCTAGCGCAACCGCTCCCTTGCTGCCGTTGCGAGCTCCGGTCAATGGCTTCTCCACAGTTTGCACAAGATAATGTCACAGGCTGTGGACAGCGGCGAAACAGGCGGGATCGAAACGGGCGCCCAAACCAGCGCAGTCATGGCGGCACGAAGGAGAACGATTTGAAAAGAGCGCTCGCTCGAATTGCCACGCTCCTCGTCGCCCTTACCGGTTTTGCGGCATGCTCGCATGGGACGTCGCAGTCCAATGCCTCACCTCCGCCCGGCGCGGGTGCCGGGGCGCAAAAGACCATTGGCGTTTCGATTCAGAATCGAGAGGCGCAGTTCTATCAAGACATGGAATCGGGCTTACGCAACCAGTCGGATAAATATGGATACTCGCTCATCGTCGTCGATGCGAGCCGCGACAATGCCAAACAGCAAAGCCAAGTCGAAGACTTCATTTCGAAGCGCGTCGATGCCATCGTCCTAACGCCCTACGATTCTCAAGCGATTGGAAGCGCGATCGCCGAGGCGAACAACGCCGGAATCCCGGTCTTTACCGCCGACATTGCGAGCACGAGTCGGGAGGGCCACGTCGTCGCGCATATCGCCAGCGATAACGTTCAGGGCGGTTTCCAGGCCGGAAAGCTGATTTGTCAGGCGGCCGGTAAGAGCGGCAGCATCGCCATCATCGACGAACCCGAAGTCACGAGCGTTCAGGATCGCGTTCGGGGCTTCAAAGAAGCGATCGCGCAGCTTTGTCCTAACGTGACGATCGTTGCCGACGTCGATTCCGGAGGAACCCGCGACAAAGCGAGCAGCGATACCGGAGACATTCTGCAGGCCCACCGAGACCTCAAGGGCATCTTCGGAATCAACGACGATTCCGCGCTGGGCGCGTTGGCGGCGGTGAATGCCGCGGGTTTAACCGGAAAGATAGCCATCGTTGGTTACGACGCGACGGCTGAAGCCCGCAAGGCGATTGCAAGTGGAGAGATGTACGGCGACGCCATCCAGTTTCCAGCTAAGATCGGATCCACGACCATCGAC
Source organism: Vulcanimicrobiota bacterium (assembly GCA_963719905.1). GTDB lineage: Bacteria > Vulcanimicrobiota > Vulcanimicrobiia > Vulcanimicrobiales > Vulcanimicrobiaceae > Cybelea. The sequence continues at coordinate 217,615 of CAVRDR010000001.1, read as the reverse complement.
GTCATCCACGATTATTTCGCAGGCAAAAAACCCCCGGCTGTGGTGAAGATCGGCGTCGGGACCTTTACGGGCGCCACCGCCACATCGTCGCCGTAGCAGAACTTTCGATGGCGCCGTTGCTCGAGATGCGCGGCATCGGGAAGAGCTTTCCCGGCGTACGCGCGCTCTCGGACGTTTCGCTAACCCTGCGAGCCGGAGAAGTCCTCGTCCTCGTTGGGGAGAATGGCGCCGGCAAGTCGACGTTGATGCGAATTTTGGCGGGCGCGCTTATAGCCGACGAGGGCGAGATCTACATTGACGGCGTCGGCGCGCGGATCGATACGCCGCAAGAGGCTGCGCGCCTCGGCATCGGGATGATCTACCAAGAGTTCACGCTCGTGCCACAGTTGACCGTCCCCGCAAACATCGGTCTCGGTGCAGAACCAACGCGCGCCGGTCTTATCGACGCAGGCGCGCTTCGCAAGCGCGCGACGCGCGTCTTGGACGAACTCGGCATAGAACTGCCCTTCGACGTTCCGGTCTCGCGGCTTTCGGTTGGTCAACGGCAACTCGTCGAAATCGCGAAAGCATTGGCAATGTCGGCGCGGATTATCGTGATGGACGAGCCGACTGCAGCACTTGCCGATCGAGAAATCGAGCGGCTTTTTACAATCGTGCGGCGTCTCAAAGCGGCCGGTACCGGCATTATCTACATTTCGCATCGAATGGAGGAACTTCCTCGCATTGCCGATCGCGTGACCGTGATGCGTGACGGGAAAGTCGTCACCACGCGGGAAGCGCGCGATTTCTCATCCGGCGGAAATTATCCACGCGATGGTCGGGCGGCGGCTCGACGCGCGCTTCCCCGAGCTTACGGAGCTGCAGCCCGATGCGCCGATTCGTCTCGACGTGCGCAACTTAGAACGCCGCGATGCCGTCAATGGCGTGAGCATCTCGGTGCGGGCCGGCGAAATCGTGGGGCTTGCTGGGCTGATCGGCGCAGGCAGGACCGAAATTATGCGAGCGATTGCGGGTGCCGACCGGCCGGACCGCGGCGAAGTCCGGGTCGACACGGCGCGCGGTGCGGCCCGGGCGCATAGGCGAGGCGATTGCCGCCGGCATCGCGTTCATCACGGAAGACCGCAAAGCGCAGGGATTGGTTCTCGGGATGACGGTGCGCGAAAACGTTACGCTGGCACACCTGCGGGACTTCGTCGATCGCGATTTGCTCGTGGACTTGGCTCGCGAGCGGGCCGCGACGGTGCATTTGGTCGATGAGTTGCTGATCAAAACGCCGGGAACCGAGGAGCTGGTGCGCAACCTCTCGGGAGGAACGCAGCAGAAGGTCGTGCTCGCGAAGTGGCTCCTCGGGAACGCCGGTGTCTTTCTCTTCGACGAACCGACGCGCGGTATCGACGTCGGCGCCAAAGCCGAAATTTACAAGCTCATGCTCGAGTTAACTGCGCGAGGTGCGGCGATCGTAATGGTTTCGAGCGATCTCCCTGAAGTGCTTGGCATGGCGCATCGCATTCTCGTGGTGCGCGACGGAAGGATTGCGGCCGAGTTCGCTCGAGCGGACGCAACCCCTGATCGAGTCATCGCCGTCGCAACGGGGGCGGCGGCATGACGAAGCAAGACCGCCTCGCGTACGGGCTGCGCATCATCGGTGCCGCGGCCTTTCTCGTTGCGCTCGTCGCGGTCGTAGATGTCGCATCGCGCGGTTCGTTCCTGGAGCCCAGCAACATCGTCCGCGTTCTCCGCCAGATCACCTACAACTGCATCCTCGGGGTCGGTCAAACGTTCGTCATCATCACCGCGGGCATCGACCTCTCGGTCGGGTCGCTCGTCGCTCTCAGCGGCGTAGTGGCCGCGCTTTTTGCCAATTCCGTCGGCTTGAGCGGCTTTCCGCTCATCGTCGCGACGCTGCTCGTCGCGGTTGCGGTCGGCTGCGCGGCCGGTTGGGTTAACGCGCTTCCGGTCGTCAAGCTGAATCTTCCGCCGTTCATTACGACGCTGGCGATGTTGGAGATGGCGGCCGGCGGAGCATTCATCCTTTCACACGGTCGACCCGTAGCGCTGCAGAGCACGGATTTTCAAAACACCGGAATCGGCTCATTCCTCGGCGGCATCACGAAGACGCTGCACCTTCCGAATATCCCGGTCCCGGTTATCTGGATGCTCGTCGTCGTGGTCGCTGCCAGCGTGCTGCTGACGCGCACGCGGTTCGGCCGGTACGTTTTCGCGATTGGCGGAAACGAAGAGGCGGCGCGACTTGCCGGCATCAACGTAACCCGCGTCAAGACGGCCGTCTACATGATTAGCGGCGCCTGCGCCGCAATCGTGGGGTTTCTCTACATGGCGCTCTTCTCGTCGGGCTCGCCGCAAACCGGCACCGGCGACGAGTTGCTCGAGTCAATCGCGGCCGTAGTCGTCGGCGGCACGAGCTTGATGGGCGGACGCGGCAGCGTCGTCGGAACCTTTTTCGGCGCGCTGCTCATCGGCGTTCTCTACAACGCGATGAACCTGCTCAACGTCGATTCCTATCTTCAGAAAGTGCTGCTGGGCGCGGTGATTCTGCTCGCCGTAGTTCTGGACGAATTGCGACGCCGGGTTTTTACACGCTAAAACCCGCGTACTTCGGCGCTGAGGACGCCGCGAGCTAGAACGGGAAGTCGGCCTGCGTCAAGCCAACGTTCGTTTTGAGATCGGTGACGGTTTCATCGAGCACGATCTGCGAACCGGAGTACATGATCTGCCGAATCGGCCAGTGAGTCTCTTTGGAGAGATAGAGAATTTGTTCGGTTACGTCCGCGTTCGACGCCGGGTCGGCGACTTTGAGCTCGAGGCGATCGGTGAGGACGCCGCCGATTTTGCCGCCCTCGCTTTGCGTCAGTTTGCCGGCTATCGTCGCGTAATTATCCACGATGTGCTGCAGCAGTCCATCCGGGATCGTCACGCCGCGGAGCGAAACCGCGCGAGGATCGTGAAGGTCTACCGTACGGTGAAAACCCGAAAGAATGCCGCCTTGATGCCCGCTGATCTCGTTGGTTCCGGTCCAAACGCCACCCGAACCTTTCCCGTCGCCGTCGAGGATTAAGGTCTTGGCATAGTGAGGTTTCATGAATGAGTACTGATAAACGCGATCTTGCGTTGCCGTTCCCTTCGCCTCGTGCACGTGCAGGACGCACGTGTAGTCGTTGACGGCGGCGAAGGCCTGGTCGAAAGCCGTAATTTCCGGCGCGGTGTTCGCGGCGCAAGCGATGGCGAACGATCCCAGGCCTAGCGTCACGCTTGCCGCAAGAACGCCGCACCACATAAATGAGCGACTAAAGTTCACAAAGAATCTCCCTTGACGTCAAACCGGCTGCGAGCTGGACTGAATCGTCTCGTCGATGAGCAGTGTACCGTGCTTACCTTCTACGCCGATGAGCACATCGCATTTTGCGTCGGCGGCAATCTCTTCGATCGTATGGCCCAGCGGCGCGCCGCTGTACTTTCCCTCACGATACGAGCCTAAAATGATGAGGTGTGCTTTTTCACGTTTAGCGACGTCGAGAACCGCTTGTTTGGTGGAACGAGCCTTGATCGTCTCGGTTCGAATTGAGACGTGGTTCACGTTCGCGATCGTTTCGGCAGCACCCAGGGAGTTGAGCGCGGAGCGCTCCTCCAACTCCATCTCGGCGTCGGGCGGCAACGTGTAGGGAACCTCTATAATATAGAGCGCGAGTAGTTGGGAACGTTCACCGCGGGCCAGCTTCACGGCGAGAGCCATCATGTGAGCCGAGTCGATCTCGGGCGAGAAAACGACCATGATGCTTCCGACCAACTCTTGGAGCTCGCTCGCAGCTTGCTCGGCCATGCGCTGCACGTATGACGCGGGTGTGCGCAGCATCCATCGCAAGCGTGGTTGCAACGGAGCCGGATATCAACAGGGCGATGAGGGCGCCCGCGATGGTGACGTGTACGTCGCCCGGGAGGGAGATCACGTGATTCCTCGCGCGCGGAAAATTAGCGACAACCGGTGCGCGCCTAAAGCGATCATGGCCGCCCCGAGGATCACGCCGGGAACTATCGCGAAGCCCGCGCGCAGCGATTCGAGCATGCGTGCGAGGATCAGCAGTCCGCACAAGATCGTGGCGGCGGCAAGCAGACCCCGAACGAGCAGCATGGTTATGCCTGCTTCTCCGCGCGCCGCGCATCGCTCGCTTTGACGTTGGCGATATATTCGTCCATCAGTTCGAGTTCGCCGGCACGCCGAAGGATGTCGGTCTGAGCCTTACGCCAATCGTGCGGCTGCGAGCCAAACAGCGGAAGACCCCGATAGCGTCGATAGATGAGGTAGATGATAAGACCGAGCAGCAGCCAACTCGGTCCGAAGATCCGGCCGAGCGCGTGCGTGCGCAGCGTGAACATCAGAATAGAGAAAATTCCGATGAAGCCGATAACGGCGACGACCGGAAACTCGACGCGCTCGCCGCGAAACTGCATTGGCACGTTCAAGGGAATCTTGAATTTTCGCGGACTCAAGGGATCGTTCAAGCGCAATGCGATCAAGCCGAGGAAGACGAACGAGTAGCTCGTTGCCGCGCCAAAAGCGTAGAGGTCGGCGAGGAACTCGAGGCCATTCTCGCCGTGAAAGAAATGCACGTAGAGCGAGGCAACCGACGGATAAAGCGCCGGCGCCGCAGCGAAGATGAGCTCGACGACGGCGATGGTCGAGAAGAAGACGATCGAGACTAGGGGAGTGCGGAACTTGCCGTGCACGCGCTGAAAGATCGAGGGTAATAAGCCACTGCTGCTCATGGCGTAGGCTATCCGCGAGCTTCCAAAGACGCCGGAGTTCGACGAAATCAACAGCAGCACCGCGCCGAGAACGGGGACGTAGAGAGCGGCGAAGGCGCCATAATAGGGCACTTGCTCTGCGAGCAGCGCGACGGCTTTACCCTGGTTGTCGGCGTTGTGCGGAAAAATCTGCCAAAATTGGAGCGAGTGACCGGCGGCATCGGTAATCGGATGCCATGGGTGTAAGCCGAGCGCGAGGTTCGAATAGGCAAGGGCAAAGATTAAAATCGTCAAGATCAGCGCCACCGACGTGCGTGGAATCACCGAGGCGGGTCGCTGGGTCTCCTGCGCCGCCTGCGAGATGGACTCGAGGCCGACGAAGGAAACGATCGCCAGGGATGTGCCGAGCATCAGCTGGTAGGGCGACGGCCAGTTGAACTGCATCGCATGAATCAGCAGATGGGGACGAAATGCGAAGAGAAATCCGAAGCAGAGGATGCAGGTTTCGCTGATGACGTCGAGCGCGGAAACGACTCCGTTGAAAGCGGTGCTTTCGCGAACGCCGACGACGTTGAGAAGACAAAGGCCGGAGACGAGTCCGAGCACTGCCAGAAAGTGGAACCACGGATGGATGGAATTGACGAGCGCCGGAAGCAACTGACTCGTGTAGTCGACCGAGCTCCAAGCGAAGAGCGTGACGTCGATGGTGAAGTCGAGCAGTACCGCCCAACCTGCGATGAAACCGAAGATATCGCCGAGTCCTCGCATCACGAAGTATTGTCCGCCGCCGGCGACCGGGTACGTGGCCGCCAGCTCCGTATAGGCTAACCCGATGCAGACGTAGACGACTCCCGCGAAAAGAAACGCGACGTTCGAAGCGCCGGCGGCCCACGCGAGCACGAGTCCGAGACCCACGAAGATGTCGGCTCCGACATCGGAGTAACCCCAGGAAAAAGAGCCCCAAGGCGTTACGCTGCGGCGCAGCTCCGGTTGTGCCGTCTTCGCTCGAGTCGCCACTAGGCGCTTGTCACCATAACCCGGCAGGCTCCTTAGAACGCGTTACGATGTAAGCTTAGACGATGACCGTCCAGCGTTACGACGTCGAATCGAATCTTGGCCGACGGCGCTACGATCTGCGCGTAATCGGCGGCAATTCGGCGGAGCGTGGCGCGCTTGCGAGCGTCGACGGCGCGTAATGCGGAGCCGAACGTTCGGGAATCACGGCGCTTCACTTCGACGATAACCAGCGTTGCCCCGTCCAAGCAAACGGCGTCGATTTCGCCGCCGGAAACGCGCACGTTGCGCGCGAGGACGTCGTACCCGCAGGCAGCGAGAAAGCTGCTCGCGCGGTCCTCGCCTGAGCGGCCCTTGGAGTTGTTATTCTGCAAGTGCTTCGAAAGCTTCCAACGTGTCGAGACCGAGCGCGAGCTGGGCGTCGCGAACGCGCGCCCAATTTGCGCGATGATGGATGCTCGGACCGTGCAGGCGCAACGCCTGCAGGTGATGCATGGTCGAATAGCCTTTATGGAACGCAAACCCGTAGCGTGAATCCTCTTTATCGAGCTCGACCATCAGACCGTCTCGATAAACCTTCGCCACGATCGATGCGGCCGCGACTAGAGCGCACCGCGCGTCGCCGTGAACCAACGGCTCTTGGGGTCTCTCGAACGAACGAATCCGAACGGCATCGGTGATTAAGTACTCGGGTGCGGCGCTCAACGATGCAATGGCACGCTCCATCGCCAGGATGCTGGCCCAATAGATGTTGAGGCGGTCGATCTCGGCGACGCCGGCGCTGCCGACGGCCCACGCCGTCGCGCGCACCTTCACGATCTCCGCGATCTCGACCCGTAAGTCGGGCCGAACCTGCTTGGAATCGTTCAAGCCTTTGATCATCAGCGGCTCAGAGGCGACGACGCACGCGGCGACGACCGGTCCCGCGAGCGGGCCTCGACCGACTTCGTCAATGCCGCCGACGAGACTGAACCCGCGCGCGCGCGCCGCGAACTCGAAGTGATGTAACCGCTGCAAACGGCGCCGCTCGCGCTCGTAGGCGGTCTTCGCCTTACGCTGCTTCGGGGTCATTGGGAGCCTCCAATGAGATGCGCCCGAAGACGCCGTCGTTGAACGCGCTGACGTACGACTGGGCGGCGTTGTGGTAATCGATCTCACCGTGCCGCCTCATGAAACCGCGCCGGGCCGCAAACGTCGCGAGGTCCGGCACCTGCGTACTGGGGCTGCGAGCGAGGAGCCATCGATGAAAGGCGGCGGCGACTTCTTGCGGATCGTAGTGGTTACGCGGCACGGCGCCACAGATGGCGAGCTTCCATTGCGCGGCCACGCCTGAGATCTTCGTCGGGAGTACCCCCGGGGTATCCATCAGCTCGATATTGCGAGCGAGGCGAAACCACTGAGCGTGGCGGGTAACACCGGCGCGGTCTTCAGTCTTTGCGGCCGCACGGCCGAGCAAGGCATTGACGATCGAGGATTTGCCCGAGTTGGGCACGCCGACGATCATCGCGCGCGACAAGCCGGCAGTGCGAACGGACGAGCGCGCGATCGCGGCCGCGACGCGGGCTACGCTGCGCTGCGAGCGTCCATCCACCGCAACGGCGTTCGAACCGCAGCTGGCGAAATGCTGCAACCAGCGTTTCGTCGTCGCGGGTTCGGCCAAGTCTTGACGGTTGAGGACGATCACGCGAGGGCGCCTACCCGCCAGCTCGTCGAGCAGCGGATTGCGTCCGCTGCGCGCGATGCGCGCGTCGACGATCTCGACGACGATGTCGATCGAGCCCAAATACTCGCGAATTCGGCGTGCCGCCTTCGCCATGTGTCCCGGATACCACGCAACCTGCCGCTCCAAAGTCGCTATTCCCCAGATACGTTAGAAGAGAGTCATAGTCTGCCCAGCGTGCTGGGCGGCCAGATTGCGGCAACGGCGCGCCCGACCAGTAAATCGTTGCTCACCGGTCCGAAAAAGCGAGAATCTTCGCTCTCTGCGCGATTGTCGCCCAGAACGTAAACGGACGACGGAGGCACCGCGATTTCTCCGAAGCTACGCTCGTCGGAATGGCGCACGTACGGTTCGTCGAGTTTGGATCCGTTAACGTAGACGTGCCCGCGATCGACCCGAATCCGGTCGCCGGAGATACCGATGACGCGCTTGATGAAGATCTCTCTTGCGCCGCTTTCGTGCCGGAAGGCGACGATGTCGCCGCGCCGCGGGGCGGCGATTCGATACGCAAAGGTGTTGATCACGACGTACTCACCGGAGCGTATATGCGGCTCCATCGAAAGGCCCGTAACCTGTGGCAGTCGCACGAAAAAGGCCGCCAGCAGCGCTGCAAGCACGGCAAGCTGCAAGGCCAGGTTCGTAACTCGTCGCCACCGCACGAAGCGGATCACGCGATTCGACTTCGCGCAGGCCACTAAAGAATCTTGGCTTGCGAGGGCGGCCAAAAGATGAGAAAGGCACGGCCCGTAAAGCCGGCCGCTCGCGCCCATGCGCGGACCAGTTGCAAAACGCCCAGTGTCTTGTGCAAAGCCCCAGATGTGCGAGTCTTCGGAGTCGTTGCGATTATCGCCGAACATGATGTAGCAGTGCGGGGGAATGCGATTGGGAGCCGTCCAGCGCGACGCAGAAGGAACGTTAGCGTCGCTGGGGTCGAGTCGTTGCCAACCGGCGCCATAGCTGACGTAAATTCCATAGTTGCGAATTTCGAGGCCGTACGACGGCCTCTCCGCGACGTAGGGCTCCGCAAGCGCCCTTCCATTGAGGTAAACGGTGCCGCCGGCGACGCGCAGAGTATCGCCGGGGCGGCCGACGACGCGTTTGATGAAGTCGTCTGGTGTCGGAACCGGTGGAGGAAAGACGACGATGTCGCCTTCGTTGGGCGCATGGAAGCGGTACTCAAATTTATCCACCAGGAGAACGTCGTGGATTTGCAGGGTCGGCAGCATGGAGCCGGAGGGAATGTAGTACGTGCGTGCCACGAATGTGATCAGAATCCAAGCGGCGATCCCAGCGATGATGAACGGGTCCAAAAACTCCCGGGCGATCGCGGTGCTGCGGCCAGACGAGCCGGCAACGACCGGGCGCAACGACAGGACCGCGCGCGCGACGCCGATCACTGCCACGATTGCAAGAAGTTCGTACGGCGTCATGAGGCGATGACCTATTTCTCCAGGACCGTAAAGCGCCCCAGGGGCCACAGAATCAAGAAGGCCCTCCCGACAAAAGCCCTGCGCTGCACGAATCCCCAGACGTGCGAGTCCTCGGAGTAGTTGCGGTTATCGCCAAGCACGAAAAAGAAGCCCTTCGGGATGCGGTCTGGAGCCTGCCAGAGAGCCCGCGGAGGCACTTTTGCCGTGGGCGGCTCGAGGCGATTGCCGTCGACGTAGATGCCGTATCGACGGATCGCTAAATCGTAGCGCGGCGGCTGGTTCTCGTAGGGCTCGCGGAGCGCCCTTCCGTTTCGGTAGACGATTCCGTTGGAAATCGAGATCGCATCGCCCGGAAGGCCGATCACGCGTTTGACGAAATCGTTTCCGCCGGATTCGAACGGCGGGGTGAAGATCGCAACGTCGCCTTCGGCAGGTGCGTGAAAGCGGTATGCGATTTCGTCGACCAGCAAGATGTCGCGAACCTGGAGCGTCGGAACCATCGAGACCGACGGAATGTAGAACGTTCGAACGACGAAGGTGATCAAGAAGAGCGCACTGAGACCGACGAGGATAAATGCGTCCAAATATGCGCGGGCAATTGCGGTCGACCGGCTCGCGAAAGGTTTAGCCGAGAGCGTGAGTCGCGCTATTCCCAAGGCGAAGATAAGCCCTAGAAGCTGCAGCGGTGTCGCGGGTCAGCTTCCTTTGGCTTTCTTTTCCTTGATGCGCGCGGCCTTACCGACTTTCTCGCTCAGGTAGTAGAGGCGGCTTCGGGAAACGACGCCTCGCTTGCCGACCTCTATTCGCTCTACGCGAGGGCTTTGTATGAGAAAGGTCTTCTCAACGCCCACGCCGTGCGCGATGCGCCGAACGGTAATCGACTCGCCCGCGCCGCCGCCCTTACGCACGATGACGACGCCTTCGAACATCTGGGTGCGCTCCTTCCCACCCTCAAGCACCTTGGAATAGACCTTTACGGTATCCCCAGGGCGGAATTGCGGGATGCCGTCCTTGAGCTGCTCGCGGTTGAGGACATCGATGACGTTCATAGCCTTATCCTGAGACCCTCGACCTTCGCTCGCGACGAGCTCCGTCGAAGGGCAGCGCAACGAATAGCCGGGCGCGGAGCCCGGCACAACCACCGTATGCTATCACGGGCCTTCCTCACCCTGCAAGGCATTATCGAGCAAGTCCCGGCGGCGCGCCGCCGTACGCAGCCGCGACTGTTCCCGGCGCCACTGCGCGATCTTGGCATGGTCTCCGGAGAGGAGGACGGCCGGCACGTCGACACCGCGAAAGGTCGCCGGTCGCGTGAAGCTGGGATGGTCGAGTACGTCGGCAGTGAAGGATTCGTTCTCCAGCGACTCGGGCCGCAGGGCCCCGGCCACGAAGCGAACCGTCGCATCGATGAAGACGAGCGCCGGGATCTCCCCGCCGGTGAGGACGAAGTCGCCGAGCGACCATTCCTCGACCGGATAGAGCCGGCCGAGACGGTCGTCGACTCCTTCATAGTGGCCGCAGACGATCACCAAACGATCGAGCTGCGCCCACCGCTGCGCTTCGCGATGCGTGAAGCGCTCCCCACTAGCGCTCGGCAGCAGGATCGCGCTCCGCTCGCCCGCCGACGCTTCCGTGGCGATCCGGTCGAGAACTCGAGCTATCGGCTCGAGCCGCAGTACCATTCCGGGACCCCCGCCGAAAGGTGCCTCGTCCGCACGCGCGCCGGCGGAGAGCTCGTCGAGCAAATGGTGGTAGCGGATCTCGACGAGGCCGTTCTCCACCGCGCGTCCGACGATTGAAAGTCCGACGAACGGCGCAAAGAACTCGGGAAAGAGCGTGACGATGTCGATCGTGAACATGGAGGAGGCGTGTTTCGAGATGACGAGCGATTTGCTTGCGCGCTGCAGGCCCTCGATCGTGGCGACTTTACGGGTGCCGATGCGGCATTCGCGGAGTTGCTGGCGAAGGAACGATTGCCCGAAGAAGAGCGGGCCTTTCTTTTGAACAAGCGCGGCGTCGCACGCATGGGTTTGAAACTTCCCGAGCTGGCACGCGCCGATTTCGAGGCCTCCCTGCGAGCTCGCCCCGGCTATCCGCCGGCATTGACGAATCTCGGTAACATGCTGTTAGAAGAGGGCCGGCTCGAAGCGGCGATTGCCAATTACGAAAGCGCAATCTCCGTCGACCCTGATTACGCGCTCGCCTATCTCAACTTAGGCGTTGCCTGCAAGCGCGCCGGTCGCTTCAGTGAAGCGGTACGAGCGCTGCGCCACGCGCAGCGGCTGGAGCAGCGCGTTAACGCTGGGCGTTTTTGGCGGCCGACTCCGAGGCGGTGATCTCCTCGAGGTATTCGAAAAGCTGAGGCAACGTGATCTTTTCAAGCGCGGTTCGTTCGTGGATCGTGCCGGCGTCCTCACCCTCGTCGCGAATATAGCATCGCGTCTCGACCCCTTCGCCGTCGCCGCTTATGAAAGAAACCGCAAAGCCGCGGCCGGGAATTTCGTCGTAGATGCGCATCGTCTGCGGGTTCAAGATCTCGATCGAATGCGACTGGCTGTGGGCGTCGAAGAAGAGGATCTTGAGATGTTCGAAGTTCGTGACTTCGATAAGCCCGACGACGAAGTTATTCTTGGTGGAAAAGAACTCGTGACCGCGTTTGCTGCGGCTCGAGACTTCGTAGAAGACGCGGTGGGCAACGAACCGATTGAGGATCTTACGCAGCGTCGTCAGCGACGCCAGCCTTTCGGTGCGATTGCCGCGCGTATAGATTATCTTCACGGGCGGGTCCTGATGCTTGCACGGCTACGCAGGTAAGCCCTTCCCTACCGTGTTTTCAGTACCGGACGTCCTCGTGGTCTCGATTCTCGCGCTCTTGCTTTTCGGGCCCGATCGCCTGCCGAAGGTCATGCGGCAGGCCGGACGCTTTATGCGCGAAGTACAGCAGACCTCACAGTCGTTTATTGCAGAGATGGAGCGCGCGGCCGAAACTCACGAGCCGCCGATCCAGCCGCCCCTACCAACGCATCCACAAACCGAGAGCGAAGAGCCCCCGCCTAAATATTGAAGTTTTGGCGCAGTTCGGTGATGCGCGCAGCGATCATTGCCCGTGCTTGGGAGTTAAGGCGTTGCTTCTGCTCCTCTGGCAGGCGGCGGTAAATCAGATAGCCGGCCGCGGAAAGCAATCCGCCCAGCACCCCGGCAAGCACGATTTTGCCGGCTTCACCGACATCCGGATCCTCGTGCGACGGCTTTGGGAAAGCATTTTGATAACCGTTGCTTGGGCTCGAACTGGACCAGGGCTCGTCGGGCGGCGTCGTGCGAAAACTCTCAGACATCGTAAATTCTCCTTCGGTCTGCCAACCCTGTTACCCGTTCCGGAGCCTTGCGTCCCAGACTTCGCGAAACGCGTTCGCGCTTCAGGTGCACGTGTTTGGGAAAACGTTGCGCGATCCGCTCGATGGCGAGCTCGGCGGTAGCGGCGATCGCTCGCACGCTTTCGAGGTCGCTTTGGTCCTCAGGCCACCGAAGCTCCAGCTCGCCCGGCTCTTGGCGTACGGCCACCTCGGCCCGGGCGTAGTCCGTCAACCCCAGTCGCGCGGCCTGAAGAATCGCAGAGACAGCTGCGCAAACGACGTCCCTCCCGTGAACGGCAAACTCCGCGTGGCCACGCGCCGAAATGCCGCAGCACCGATTCCGGTCGTTCCGAGCGAAAGTTACCTCGAGCATATTGCGCGCCTGCTAGGGCAGCGTGATCTTGGTGATTTTGACTTCAGCGTATGGCTGGCGGTGGCCGTTGAGTTTACGAACGCGCTTCTTAGGCTTATAGCGAAAGACTAAGATCTTCTTGTCTTTCGCCTGCCGCACCACTCTCCCCGAAACGCTGGCGCCGTCGAGAATCGGTGTGCCGACTCGCACATCGTCGTCGCTTCCCGCGAGGACGACTCGATCGAAGGTAACGTCGGAGCCCACCTCGTTCGCGACCAGATCGCAACGGATGACGTCGCCTTCGGCGACTCGATATTGTTTGCCGCCGGCTTCGATGATCGCGTACATGACCTCGGTACGATAGCAGGAGGGGAACGGCCGCGTCAACGCAGCCGCCAGGCGTGGTAAGCCTTGACCTTGCCGTGTAAAACTGCTATAGAATAGTCTATGCAACAGACTACTCTGGAATCAAGCACGCTGGACAAGACGAGCGGGGTCCCGTGCGTGGGCCGGCTCTTGCTCCTCTGGGGCTGCTATGGCCTTGCGATGGAATGGCTCTGGCGGCTCGCTGGTAGTCACGCGCTGGCGCAGACCGCGGCGTGGGCCATCGCGATCACGCTTGGGTTGGGGCTTCTGCTCGCGTTGCGGGAGGTTTGATCGTGGAACGCATCGATGCCGCTGCGGCACGCGATCACATCGAGATGGTCGATCGTATCCTAGCGGAGTCGCACCAGCGGCTCTGTTCCGGCGGCGAGCATTTCGTCGTTTGGGGGATCGGCTCTGCTTACGTCCCGGTGATCTTTGCACTCGTCAATGCGGGCGTCGCGCCGCCTGCGGCGCTGTGGTCGGTTCCTATCGTCTTGGGCGCTTGTGCCGTCTTCTCGATCCTCCGAAGTAGGCTCACTCGGAGCATGCTCCAGCGCAGCTCGTTAGTGCAGCGCGAGTTTTTCAACGTGCTCTGGCTCACTCTCGGACTTGCTTTCGTGGTCAACGTAGCGGTCTATCGCATCTTTACCGGCGCGGCAGCGGCCGCCATTTGGAGCGTCGCGGAAGCGATCGTCTTGCTCTACATCGGCATGCACGGCAATCGCCGCGCGCAGATAGGCGGCGTCCTCATCGTCGTTTCGCTCATCATTGCAAACTTCGCTCCTCCTGCCATTGTCCCGTACGTTTTGAGCTGCGGCATGCTCGTCGGCTATGCCGGATTCGGCGCGAGCGAGCTACTCGCTCGCGATTAGGACTTCACCGGTGGACGAGTTGCTGCTCTCCAAAGTGCGGCTCGGCGTCGTCGCCGAGCTCCTAGGTTTTGATTGGGTCGCATTCTCGGAGCTCGTGCGCGCGCTGAACGTGAGCAACGGCAATCTCGGCGCGCACCTGAGCAAACTCGTCGAAGCGGGGTACGTGGACGAAGAGAAGAGCTTCATGAACCGTCGCCCGTTGACTCGCTACCGTCTGACCAAACGTGGGCGCGAGGCGTTCGCAACGCACGTTTCGCAACTCCAATCGTTGCTCGAGGGGGCCACCTAGCGCATTCGGACGCATGATTCCGGCGACGACCGGCCATGCGGTCTTTTGTGGACTTGCCGCGGTCGCGTGCCGCGGGCCAAGAACAAGCGAAGCGCTTGAGGTAAGACCGCCCACCTTGGGTATACCGCCAGATAGTTCCCACGTTACCTGTGGAGGCACTCTGATGCAACGATACGTTCGAATAGGCGGGGCAATCTTCGGCACCGCCGCGCTCATTTGCGTTGCGGCATGTTCCGGCCGCTCGAGCACCGGAGCGGGCACGCTTCCGGCTCTCAATCAGGCGTTGCAAAACGCCCACATTCCAGGGACGCCGCCCACGCCGCCGGTCACGGCGCCGGTCACGATTCCCTATCCCTACACCAACAAATGGGTGACGAAAACCTGGGCCGGCCCCACCGCTCCTCCAGTATCGACCAAGGGCAGCGACGCCGGCGTCACCACCGTCAAATTCGCGCTGAACAAGAAGACCGGTATCTATGACGTACTCGAGCAGATTAAATCGAAGTACGGCTTAGTCGAGAATCTCGATTCCGCCATTGGTTTTCTACCACATCGTGGAGGGATCGCCCAAATCATTCTATCCGACGATTACAACGTGGTAGAGGGCCCCTTCAGCGAAACCGGCATGGACACGTATCCCAAAAGTCAGAACTCGTTCGACTTTCCGCTGACGACCGGACGCAAGTGGAGCGCGGCCGCACTCCACACGTCGTACTTCAACGAATATCAGTCGGGGAAGGGGGCCTTTGCGCAGAACACCGCGTACACCGAAGGCGCCAAAGGGACCTACGGAAGCCAAACGTCATACTCGAGTCTCGGACGGAGGAAAATTCAAGACAACTACGCCTCGACGACCCAAGTGTCGCTCGACAAGCCTTTGGTTTATACGCTCTCGGAACGGGCCGCTGGATATAACCAACTGACCCAAACCTTCGAGCTGCCGAGCGGAGGGAACATCGACGTCCGCTCGTCAGGTCTCAAGCCCTTGCCGGTTCGGCGCGGAACGGTCGCTGTTCCCGACTGGTATCCGGGTGACGGAGCGCTGCCGAGCACATTCTATTCAGATAACTTCGACGTCGTGGGCGCGGCGAAAATGCCGTCGTCGTGCGGCTCGCGGGCCGGCGGGTCCTCAACCGAGGTCACGGAGAATTTCGAGAACCTCGATCCGGTTCAGGGCTTCTACAACACGTATGAAGCCTTCTATTACCTCGCGCGGCTTGCAAAAGGCCAGTACTGGTTCGCGTGCATTATTGAAAAGTACAGCAACCAAACGTACGCGAACGGCTGGGCGATGAGCGCCGGCAACTGGGGGAAACTAAGTTACCAACAGACCGGCACCGAGATATTGATCGCCTCCAAAGTAACAGACCGAAGTCTGGCGATCTCACCCGGCATGCCATCGCTGCCGGCGTTTACGTTTCCGTCACTCGGCTTTCGCGTGCACCTCAAACGGTAAACGTTTCCTAAACTCGCGATCGAGCTCGTGCGCGGCGCGCAGTCCTTCCTCGAAGGCGCGCACCGCGTTGAGCTCGGTCGCGTCTTTCGCGCCGCCGACGACGCGAAACGGTATTCGAAGCCTTCGAATCGGCTCGAGCAGCGCATCGTTGCGTTCTTGACCGGCGGCGATGACGATCGAATCGGCCTCGATCGTACGTGCTTGCCCATCCGCGGTTCGCACCCGAATGCCGCCGGGCACCACGGCATCGTAGTCGACGTTCGCCAACGTTTCGACGCCGGCGGCGCGCAGCGCGCGAAGAACCGCCCAGCGCGTCGTCTTGCCGATGCGCTCGCCGATCGTGTGACCGCGCCGCATGAGCGCGACCGCCTTACGCCTGGAGACGAGGAGCGCTCCGTCGGGCGGCGCGGCCAAGCCCTGCTCGTAGAGAAACCGAGTGCTTTCGTCGGCGTTCGACTTACCGAAACTCAAGTAATGCGCGACGTCGACGCCAATTCCGCCGGCTCCGACGATGGCGACGCGCTCGCCGACGGGGCAGTCGCTTAACAACACGTCGGCGTACGTAACGACGTGCGGAAGGTCACTTCCCGCAAGCGCTACTTTGCGCGGTACCACGCCGGTTGCGAGCACGACGCCGTCGAAGCCTTGCAACGGCTCGGTATCGGTGAGGCGGCAGTTCAATCTCACGACGACGTGCAGCCGCGCCAACTCATTGGTGAAATAACGAATCGTTTCCCCGAAATCTCGCTTTCCGGGAATCCGTCGCGCCATGCGAAATTGGCCGCCGAGTTCGCTCTGTGTTTCGAAGAGCTCGACGCGATGCCCGAGAGCGGCTAAGGCGCGCGCACTCTCCATCCCCGCGGGTCCGCCTCCGACGACCGCGAAACGACCGGGCGCCGGTGCGCCGCCTTCGGGAAACTCGCGCTCGCGCGCGGCTCGCGGGTTCACCATGCAGGAAACCGGCTCGTCGAGCACCGAGCGGTCGATGCACGCCTGATTGCAAGCGATGCACGTGTTGACCAAATGACCCTGCCCGCGCGCGGCCTTTGCAACGATCTCCGCGTCGGCGAGAAACGGCCGCGCCATCGAAACGAAGTCGACGCTGCCGGCGGCCAAAACTTCTTCGGCGGCGACGAGTGAATTGACGCGATTGCTCGCGATAACCGGGAGATCGCCGACGGCCGCTTTGACGGCCGCCGCGTAGCGCACCCAGACGCCGCTCGGAACGAGATGTTGCACCGTCGGGGTCGAAGATTCGTGCCAACCTATGCCGACGTTGAGCGCGTCGACGCCATCGGCAGCGAGCGTCCGAGCAAACACGAGCGTTTCGTGCGGCGTCGTTGAGTTCGCCATCAAGTCGGCGCCGGAGATGCGAAAGATTACGGGGAATTCGGCGCCGGCACTCTCGCGGATCGCGCGCAGCACCGCACGCGGAAAGCTCATGCGCCGCTCGAAGTCGCCGCCCCACGCGTCATCGCGCCGATTCGTTAGGGGCGAGAGGAACTGATTGAGCAAGTATCCCTCCGACGCCATCACCTCGACGGCGTCGTAGCCGAGCCCTCTCGCGCGTGTAGCACCGTTCGCGAAATCGCGAATCGTCTCGAGAATCTCCGCTTCCTCGAGCGCGCGGGGCGGATCGGGCGAGAACCGCGAGGGCAGCGCGGACGGCGCAACCGGCTGCAAGGCAAAGGACGAGTAAAAGGCGTAGCGTCCGGCGTGAAAGAGCTGCAGCGCGATGCGGCCGCCGGCGTCGTGGACCGCCGCTGCGGCCTCACGAAGGGGCGCCGCGCCCGCGGGGTCGTTGATGAAGCTGTAGTTTCGCCCTCCCGCGCCGACGCGGCTTACCGACGACCCTCCGGTGACGATCAAACCCGCACCGCCGCGAGCGCGTTGCGCGTAGAACGCCGCAAGCGCTTCTCCATCCGATTCAATCCCTAAGTGCATCGAGCCCATAATGATGCGATTGGCAAGCCGAAGCGAGCCAATGCGGCCCGTCTGAAGTGCGTGCTCGAACACAGGCGATCTTACTTGAGCGTTAATGGCGGGGACGTATCGGCATAGAACGGCGGCGCGATCACACTGAGGCCGCCGTCGACGCAGATTGTCTGGCCGGTGATATACTCCGATTCGGGCGCGAGCAGAAACGCAATAGCATCGGCGACCTCTTGGGCGCTCCCCATGCGCCCCTTCGGAACCTTTGCCAGCACCGAGTCGATCGGCGCCATACCCGGAACGTTCTCATAAAAGTAGGCGCACGATTCGGTGTCGATCAGACCGCCGTTGACGGCGTTGACGTTGATGCCGTACGGCGCGAACTCCACGGCCATGTATCGCACCCACGCCTCGACGGCCGCTTTGTTCGATCCTAGGTTCGCATAGGTTGGGTACGCGCGCGCGCTGCCGTAACTGGAGAGCGCGGCTATCCGGCCGCCGTTGCGCATTAGCTTGACGGCACGCTGAGCGCCTAGGACGAAGGCGCGAACGTTCAAATCGAAGGACCGGTCGAGGTTATGCGCTTTGAGATCGACGATCTTCTTGAAGGCGCTTGCGGCGGCATTTGAGACGAAATGATCGAGAGAGCCGAACTCCGCTGCGACGCGGTCAAAGAGAAGGTCGATCTCATCGGCGCTCTCCATGTTCGCCTGCACCGCAACTGCGCGTGACCCGAGCGCTTCGATCTCGCGTACGGTCTGCGCCGCAAGCTCCGCATTGCGAACGTAATTGACGACGACGGTTGCGCCTTCGCGCGCGAGCGTCAGCGCCAGCGCTCGGCCGATTCCCCGCGAGCTTCCGGTAATGAGTGAGACTTTTTTTTCGAAACGCCGGCTCATTCGCCGGCCGCCGCTTTGCCGAGCAGCTCGCGCGCGATCACGGTCTTCTGAATTTCGTTCGTGCCCTCTTCGAAACGCTGAGCGCGCGCGTCACGATAGACGCGCTCGATCGCATTAGGCTGCCAAAAACCGATACCGCCGTGTATTTGCAGCGCTTTGTCGGTAACGCGGGTGAGCATCTCGACGGCCTGCAGTTTCGACATCGACGAGAGCATCGGTGCGTCCGGGCCGCCACTTTCCCATCGGCGGGCGGCGTGGAGCGCGAGTTGACGTGCGGCTTCGATGTCCGTTGCGTTCTCGGCGATCATGAAGCGAATCGCCTGACGCTCCTCGAGCTTCTTTCCAAACGTCTCGCGATTGCTCGCGTACTGGATCGCGAGCTCCTGGGCGCGGCGCGCCAGTCCCACGCAGCTCATCGCGACCGAGATTCGGCTCGGAACGAGGAAGCCGCCGAGCGCGACGTCTAAGCCCTGCCCCTCGTTTCCCAGCCGATTCGCAACCGGAACGGGTGTTCGCGCGAACGTCAATCGCGCGTGATCGGTTCCCCGTACGCCCATCGATTCGTCCATCTCGACGACGGTCGCCCCAGGTGAGCGGCGGTCGACGAGCAGCGCGACGGTACCGTCGGCGCCGCGCGTTCCCGCGAGGCGAGCAAAGAGCAGCCAGTAATCGCACGTGGTTCCGAACGTGATGAGGTGCTTCTCGCCGCTCAAATAGTAGGCTTCGCCTTCACGCTCGACGCTGCAACGAAGATCGGCGCCGGTACCGGCCGTCGGTTCGGTCAGAGTGAACGCAACCTTGATCTCGCCTTTAACCGATGGAATAACGAACTGATTGCGCTGCCGATCGTTGGCGAAACGATCCATCGCGCGCCAGGTGCCGTTAACGACGTGAACGATCATGCGGATCGATGCGTGCGACATCGAGAATAACTCGATGAGTTCGAGGAAGCGAGTGAACGGCAGCGCGCGCCCGCCGTAAGCCGCGGGCGCGGCGAGCGAAAGATAGCCGCGCTCACGCAGATCGTCCCAAAGCTGCGCAGGAACGTGCCGCTCGCTCTCGATGCGGCGCGCCCAGACCTCGGCGGGCCCGGCAACGTAGGCCGCGACCTGATCCTTCAGCGCGGCAAACGAGCTCTCGTCAAAGGCCGGCGTCCGGTCGAGCTGTTTCACAAGATGGTTTCTTTGACGCGCTCGTGCGCGCGCAACTCGCGCGCTCGCTCGCGCAAAATATACTTCTGCACCTTGCCGGAAGGCGTCCGCGGCAGCTCGCCGACGATCTCCAGCCGCTCGGGCCAGTAATGTTTGGCGACTTGGCAGGCGTCGAGATAGTGCTGCATGTGTTCGAAATCGAACGTCGCTCCGCGCCGCAACACGGCAAAGGCGCAGGCGCGCTCGCCGAGGCGCGGGTCGGGCATTGCGACGATCGCGATTTCGGCGACCGCCGGATGGTCGGCCAGCAGTTGTTCCATTTCCGCCACGGGAATTTTCTCGCCACCGCGATTGATGACGTCGCGCACGCGACCGGTGATGCGAATGTATCCGGCGTCGTCCATGATCCCGAGATCGCCGGTGCGGAACCACCCGTCGGGAGTAAATGCGGCGGCCGTCCAATCCGGATGATCGGCATATCCGTCGAACATCGTGGCCGATTGGACTTCGAAGTGTCCCTCCTCGCCCGGCGGCAGCACGCGTCCGTCGGAGTTGGTGATGCGCAAGCGAATGCCTCGCAGCGCGCGTCCGTCCGTCCCCCAAACCTTCGCCGCTTCATCGCCGGGCGCCGACAGCGAGCCCAGGCAGGATTCGGTCGTTCCCCAAGCGCCGCAAACGGCCGTGCCGAGGACGCGGGTGGCTCGCTCGGCCAATCCCCTCGGGACCGCAGCCCCGGTGGCGACGAAGATCCGCAGTGCGGCGGGTGGACGTTCGCCATCGTCGACGGCCTTAACCAGGTCTGCCAAGAAAGGCGTCGCCGCCTGCACGAACGTTCCGTCCCAGTCGTTGAGAGCGCGCAACGCGCGCGATGCATTCCAGACCGGCTGAACGATCTGAGGAACGCCCATGACGATAGCAAGCCACATGCCGTAGAGAAAACCGGTTTGGTGCGCCAGGGGCGACGGCACGAAGATTCGATCGTCGGCATCGAGCCCCAAATGCTCGACCTCCATCGCCGCGGCGCGCATGAGCACGTCGTTGCGGTGCAGCACGCCTTTCGGCTCGCCTGAAGTTCCCGACGTGAAGAGCAACTGCGCGATCGCGGTCGGCTTACTGCGACGTGCATCGAGCGCGTCGGTCTCCACCTCAACGGCTTGGAGCGCTTCTTGAAGATGTATCCAGCGCACCGACCCGTTCGAATTGTCGGAGGCGGGCAAGGGATGCGACCTTCGTCCGCTCGCAGAGACGACGACGTACTCGAGGCGTAGCGGCAGTGCGCCGCTGAAAATCGATGCTTCACTCAACAATGACGCGATCTCGCCGGCGTGATGGCGGCCACGAGCTTCATTGGGCACCACGAGGACGCGGGCGCCGGACCGGCGCAGGCAAAACGCGATTTCCCGCTCGCGGAAGATCGGCATCAGCGGACAGCAAATTGCGCCGACGCGCAGCGCCGCAAGCGAAAGGACGACGAACTCGAGGCAGTTCGGAAGTTGATATGCCACGCACTCGCCGGGCCGCACGTTGAGCTGCAGCAGCAGCGCAGCCATACGTTCCACCGCGTCGAGCAACTCCTGCCAAGTCAAGGTCGCGTCGCCGCCGTCGCCGGTTTCGATGACGGCGACCTCGCGCGGCATTTCGTGTGCGTGCCGGCGCACAAGCTCATCGAGCGTGAGCTGTGCCGCGCGGTCCGGCTTGAGCATCTGCCGGTCCCGCTGCGGGAGAACGCGCCGGCCATTTGACGGTGCGTCGGAGATGGACATCGGTACGCCGATGCTGCGCATGGCGTCGAGAAAGCGGGGGTAGGAGATACGGTACGCGTTCGGATAGGTCAACGTGCTTTGTCCTTCGGCCCGCGAGGCCGCCACCGCCAGCGACATAAGAATGCGGTGGTCGTTAAACGATGAGAGTCGCGCGCCGAAGAGCTGCGAAACGCCGTGCGCTACGAGACGATCGTCGTGCAGTTCGAGGTGACCGCCCATACGGTTGAGCTGCAGCATCGCGGCGACCCGATCCGACTCCTTGAGGCGCACGTGCCGAATATTCTCGAGCACCGTCTCGCCTTTCGCAAAGGTGCCGAGCGTAGAAAGGATCGGCAGCATGTCGGGTATATCGCGGCAATCCACGTGAACGCCGCGCAGCTCGATGCCATCGTGCTTCACGCGCACGGCGCGTGCTTGCTCTTCGAATGCCATCGGCAATCCCATCTCCCGCACGATCTCCATAAACGCGCCTTCGGGGTGGTCGGGAAGCTCGCCGGGCAGCTTCTGCAAGCCTCGAAACAGCACGTTGGACGGATGAATCGCCGTGACGGCGAGTCCGAAGGCGGCGGAGCCGATGTCCGGCGGCAGCTCGACCGTTGCCGGATGCGCTTGCTGGTTAGGCTCGACTTCGAAGCGCCGACAATCGTTTGCCATGTGCACGTGCAGACCGAAGGCGCGCATCATTTCGGCCGTCAGCGCAATGTAGGGTCGTTCGTTCAGCTCGCCCTCGACCTCGATGATGGTTCGCTCTTTCGCGAATGGAGCCAAAAGGAGAAGACCGGAGATCCATTGCGACAACGTGCCGGGGATGACGATGCTGCCGCCCCGGGGCCGACCGGGGATAATTGCAATCGGCGGGCAGCCGTTCGCGGACTCGAACCGCACGCCCATTGCAGCGAGCGCGTTGAGAAGCGGTCCGACCGGCCGCCGCTGGAAGTATTTTTGCGCGGTCAGCGTGATCGGTGCGTCGGCTAGCGACGCTAATCCGATCATGAAATAGAGCGTCGAGCCGGAACTGCCGACCGAAACGACTTTTCGCTTTACGCGATAGGGGCCACCGGTTACCAGCAGAGTTTGATCGTCGACTTCGATCTTGGTGCCGAGCGCGCGCAATACGTCCATCGTGTACTGAATGTGACGCGCGTCTGAGAGCCCGAGAATGCGGCTCGTTCCTGGCGCAAGCGACGCCAGGATCAACGCTCGGTGAGCGTGGTATTTGGAATTCGGGACCTGCACCTCACCGGCTAGCGGTCCGCTCGTACCTTTGACGAGAAGATTCATCGGCGTCGCACCTCGGTAGAACCGATCCTGATTTCTAATTCGCTCAACCGCGCCCTGCTCGCGCTCACGATGAGAGAATCAGCGACGCGTTCTGTCCCCCGAAGCCGAAAGCGTTGACCTGGAAAACCGAATACGAACAGGCGCGCGGCTGCGCCGTTACGAGATCGAAGCGCGTCCGCGGATCGACGAGCTTGGTTCCCATCGTCGGCGGAATCAGGCCTTCGTGCATGCCCGTGATGCCCGCAATCGCGCACATCGCTCCGGCGCTTGCCATGCTGTGCCCGAGGTGACCCTTGATCGACGTGACGATCGCCCCGCCGCCGGCATAGACTTCATCGATCGCCTTGGATTCCGCCGCATCGCCGACGATCGTGCCGGTCGCATGTGCATAGACGACGCGACATTCTTCACCCGCAGCTCCGGCGTGTTTCATTGCGCCGCGCATTGCGTCTACCTCGTAGCGCGCGGACGGATCCGGAGAGGTGATGTGGTACGCGTCGGCCACGCAAGCGTATCCGCGGATGCGTGCCAGTATGCGCGCTCCGCGTGCTTGCGCTCGTTGCGCTCGCTCGAGAACGAGAATGCCGGCTCCGTCGCCCATCACGAATCCATCGCGATCGACGTCGAATGGTCGGGACGCCTGGCTAACGTCGTCGTTGCGGGAGAGCGCGCCGGCTCGCACGAGGCTCTCGTAAACCATGGGACTCAGGAGCGTTTCGCTGCCGCCGGCGATCGCGACGTCAATCTCACCGCGCTCGATCATGCCCGAGGCCAAACCGATTGCGTCGAGCGACGACGCGCAGGCCGTGCTAATGGCGAGTTGCGGTCCATGCAGCTTCCAGTGCATCGCGATCAAGGCGCTGGCCATGTTCGGTATGACGAGCGCCATCAGCTTGGGTGTGACGTTTCGCGCATCGTCTAGAAAACGCGTCTGCGATTCGGCGACGAGTGGAAAGCCTCCCATGGTGTTCCCTATGATGACGGCGGTCTCGCCTGGAGGATCGAGCCCAGCGCGTGTGAGAGCTTCTTGCGTCGCCACCATCGCGTATTGCGTGAAGCGATCGGTATTCCGAAGGGCGCTGTGCGGCAACGAACTTTGCTCGAGAAAATCGTCCCCGACGGCTGCCCAGAGCGTGTTTCCGGAGAGCCCGGTACCGTCGGGCATCGGCGCGATCGCGCGTTTCCCCTCGAGCAAGTGCTGCCAGAACGACTCGGTGGTGGTGCCGATTGGCGAAACAATCCCCACTCCCGTGACGGCAACGTGCTCCATTAGGAACCTCATTCATGCAGCGGCTCGGCCATGGCCTGCTCGTAAGGAGAGCAGGATGAAGCGCTCACGGTACGTCGAAGCGAGTCAGGTGGAACGAGGCGTCAACGTCCCGCAGTCGTATCGTCTGGTCCGTCGCGACGCACGTGCGGAGCGGACGATCGTGCAGCTAGCCGGAGGTGCGACGTTTGGCGGCGACGAGGTCGCAATCTGCGCCGGTCCATGCGGCGTCGAATCGAGCGAGCAAATCGACGCGGCTGCTAGCGCCGTTGCCGCAGCCGGCGCGAACGTATTACGCGGCGGTGCGTACAAGCCGCGCACTTCGCCCTACTCCTTTCAAGGCCTGGGCGAAGAGGCGCTCAAGATGCTACGCTATGCCGGCGATCGTTACGGTTTGGGCGTCGTTACGGAAGTGATGGATCCGCGAGACGTCGAGCTCGTCGCGCACTATGCCGATATGCTCCAAATCGGGGCGCGCAACATGCAAAACTTTGCGTTATTGCGCGAAGTCGGTGCAACTCGGATGCCGGTGTTGCTTAAGCGCGGACTCTCCGCGACCGTGCAAGAATGGCTGCTTGCCGCTGAGTACGTCGTCCTCGGAGGAAACGACAACGTCGTGCTCTGCGAACGGGGCGTGCGATCTTTCGACGTCGCCACGCGTAATTTGCTCGATATCTCCGTCGTGCCCTTGCTCGAGGAAATGACTCACCTTCCCGTGATCGTCGATCCATCGCACGCCATGGGCATCGCGCGTCTCGTTCCGCCGATCGCGATCGCCAGCCTGGCGGCGGGTGCGCACGGCTTGCTCATCGAGGTGCATCCCGACCCGGCAAACGCCCTTTCGGACGGCGCGCAGTCGCTCGACTGCGCGCAGTTCGAGCAGTTGATGCGCCGCCTCGGGCCGGTTGCAGAAATCGCCGGCCGACGGCTGCCAAAACGCAAGCCGGCGGTCAGCGCCTCTTAGGCTGCGCTAGGCACGAACCGCAGCGCGAGCCCATCGATGCAGTAGCGAAGATGCGTCGGCGCCGGTCCGTCGTCGAAGATGTGACCGAGGTGGCCACCGCACCGTCGGCAATGCACTTCGGTGCGCGCTTCGACCAGAGCGTAATCGTTTTGCGTTCGGGTAGTATTCGGTAGCACGTTCCAGAACGACGGCCAGCCATCTCCGCTGTCGTATTTGGTTTTCGAGGAGAAGAGCGCAAGCGCGCAGCCCGCGCAGCGGTACGTACCGCGCCGCATTTCACCGATGAGCGGGCTCGAGAAGGCCGGCTCGGTGCCTCCGCGCCGCAGGATCTCGTAACGATCTTCCCCGAGCATTGCCCGCCATTGCGCATCAGTATGGGTAATTTCAAACTCGCCTTCGGCACCGGAACGCCGCATCGAGAGGCTGAAGAGCGCGAAAGTTGCGGCCGCCGCGACGAATTCGGCGCGTCTCATCGGGCGGCTCCCGGCACAATGTGACACGCGCCTCCGCCGTTTTTTTCAAAGTAGCGCTGATGGTAATCTTCAGCCGGCCAAAAGCGCGGCGCCGGTAGGATCTGCGTCACGATTGGGCGCGCATGTTTCGGTTGCTCGCGATCGCGCGACGCAACCGCGGCGAGCTCTTGCTCCTCGCCGTGCGTGAAGATAGCCGAGCGGTATTGATCGCCGACGTCGGGTCCTTGACGGTTGAGCTGTGTCGGATCGTGGAGCTGCCAAAAAAGGTCCAACAGTCTTTCGTAACTGACCCGCTCCGGGTCGAAAGTTACCTCGACGGCTTCGGCGTGGCCGGTCGTGTGACTGCAAACTTGACGATAAGTCGGATTCTCGACGTGGCCGCCGATGTAACCCGAAACGACATCGAGTACGCCGGGTACCTGGCGAAAGGCGTCTTCGACGCCCCAGAAGCAGCCGGCTGCAAAGGTCGCGGTTTGGGTTTTCATACGTCCTTAGAACGCTGCAGCGTGCCGGCCGGATGCATTTTCAGAATTGCTCCATGAACGAATCGATCTGTTCTTGACCGATACCGGCCGCGAGCATTCGCGCAGGAAGCTCTTCGGAGCTTTCCGGGGGGGTAACCAACATGCACGGTGCACGATCCCCTGCCACCGCGCGGAGCGGTGCACCACGGCGACGCCGCGGGGATCAACGCCGTTTGATAGCACTCGAGCGTTACGCTCGTCTCCTCGCTCTTGACCTCGAGCGGCGCGTCGAGCGACATGAAGATCAGCGGGCGTCCCTGGGTGCTCATCGATGCGGGCTCGGCCCCTGCGACGATCCGCTCCACGACGAAGTGCTCGTCGGCGATGAGCGCGGTTCTCTCAAGTCCTTCGAAGCGGTATGCAATTTGCACGAGCGTGCCCATTGTGGTTGCCTGATAGTTGAGAACGTCGGCCGCCTTTTTCACGTGCAACTCGCGCGGTTTACCGTCGAGCCCGATGCGGTTGTAGTCGTACATGCGATACGTCAAGTCCGACGCCTGCTGGGTCTCAAATACGGTTAGCCCGGGCCCAATCGCGTGCACCAACCCGTGCGGAATGTAAACGGTGTCGCCGGCTTTCAACTCGATGTGGCGCAAGAGCTCGCCAAGCGTCCCGTCGGCGACGCGTCGTTCGTATTCGGCGCGCGACGTGTCCCGCGTCCAGCCGTAGACGATCTGCGCGTTTGGCTGCGCGTCAAGCACGTACCAACATTCGGTCTTTCCGAAAGGCTGATGTTCCACGCGCTGCGCGTACGCGTCGTCGGGATGAACCTGCACCGAGAGCCAATCGTGCGCGGTGATAATCTTCGTCAGCACCGGAAAGATACGCTTCGGGTCGAGATCGCCGAGAAGCTGCGCGCCGAGCCGCCCGCGTAGGTCCGCGACCGACGAACCGGCTAACTGCCCGTTGGTGACGCGATCGGCATCCCAGCATTCCCAGGACTCGCCGAGACGAGCGTTTGGATCACCGTGTTTCCCGTAGACGCGCACGAGTTCGTCGCCGCCCCACACTTGCGTGGTAAGCTTCGGGTCCAGGACGTAGGGATAGAGTGGGTCGCTTGTCATCGCCTCACTACGATACGAGGCGTTCTTGCGGAATTCCGGCCCGGCGGCTAGAAGAGTGAGAACGTGCACGACTTCTATATCGGCATCGGTTCGAACCTCGGCGATCGGCAAGCCAACATCCTTGCCGCATTGCAACGCCTGCGCAAGCGTGCGGAGATTCGGGCCGTTTCCTCCTTTTATGAATCGCAAGCCGCCGGCGGCGCCGACGGCCCGGCCTATCTGAACGTTGCTGCGTTACTTCGTTCGGAGCTGGACGCCGACGCTTTTGCGAGCTTTGCCCGCGATGTCGAGGTGGCTGTTGGAAGGGCGCGCGGCACGCCTAAGCTTGCGCCGCGGCCGATCGACGTCGACATGCTGGTCTATGACGGCGCGGTAGTTCAACTGCAGCTCGAAACGCGCCCTTACAATCTGGCCCCACTCGCCGAGATTGCGCCCCACCTCGTCGCTCCGCCAGCCGACGACAGCGTTCGCCGTAAGGAGCGCGGATTGCGCTTCGATACGGATCGTCAATCGGAGGCGCCCGAAATCCGGCTAGCGCTCAACCGCGTGGGCGTTTCGCGCGTGCGGCGCGTCGTTCACCTCGAGGTCGATGGACGCGACCGCGTCTATAACGGCGAGTTTACGATGGTCGCCGATCTGGCGGCCGACAAATCCGGCGTGCATATGTCGCGCTTTGCAGAGATTCTCGAAGAGGCGACGCTCGACGTGCTCGCCCGCGATTTGAAGCCGGCTCGCATCGAACGCCTTGCCGAAGCCATTGCGCGGGAGATCGTGACGAGCCAACGCGCCATTCGCGCCGACGTACGCCTGCGCGCCGAGTTCGGGTTGGAGCGGTGGACTCCCGTGAGCGGTAAGCGCGGGGAGGAGATGTATACGCTCGTCGGGATCGCACACGCGGACCAAATCGGCACGCGACGCGTCATCGGCGTCGAAGCAGAAGGGATGACGGCATGTCCGTGCGCTCAAGCGATGGTGCGCGAGCACGCGCTGACCGAACTTCGAAATGCCGGATTCAGTGGAGTCGAAGCGGCTCGCGCGCTCGATGCGCTGCCGGTCGCTACGCACAATCAACGGGGCCGCGGCGTTATCCTGATCGGCGCCGACGAGGCTCGCGCGGACATGATACGTGCTGAGGATCTGGTCGAAATCGTTGAAAATTCGATGTCGAGCGAAACGTACGATCTCTTGAAGCGACCCGACGAGTTCTTCGTCGTCAACAAGGCCCATCATAATCCGAAGTTTGTGGAAGACGTCGTGCGTGGGATTTTGGGGCGCGCGCTCGACATCTATGCGGACTTTGGCGACGACTCGTTCATCTTCGCAAGTCACGTCAACGAGGAGTCGATCCACAAGCACGACGCCTTCGCCGAGAGTTTCGGTCTTTTCGGGGAACTACGGGAGGAGCTGCGAACCGATTCGAGCGTGTCGGCGAAGACCGACTTAGCGGCCTGGCTGAGAACCCGACCCTCGCCGGTTATCGCCTAATACGCGGTCGCTTCGAGCGCCTCGATGCGCGCGCGAAGCGAAGGGTGCGATGAGAAGAAGAGCTCGTACCAACGCGGCGGATCTTCGTCGGCGAGATTCTGGTCGCGTAAGCGCCGAAACGCGCGGACGCCCGCAGCGGGATCGCCGGTGGCGCCAAGCGCGAACCGGTCCGCGGCCCATTCCCGCGAGCGCGAAAAAGCCAGGAGTAATGGGCGCAACACCTGGGTTGCGCCGAGCATGATCGCATAGATCCGAGCGACGAGCAGCGGTCGCTCGCGCAGCCGCTCGCGCTCGCGCTCCGGCGCTGCAGCGTTCGCCACCAGAAAGAGTGCCGTTGCGAGCACCTCTCCCAGCGCGATCGTACGCCACGTGTCCTTGTTAACGTAGTGGCCGAGTTCGTGGGCGACCACGAACTCCGTCTCATCTTGTGGAAACGCTGCGATGAGGGTATCGCCCAGGACAATCCGGTGCGTGTGTCCGATTCCCGTGACGAAAGCGTTTGCCTTTCGCGTCTGGCGGCTCATGTCCATTCGCAGAATTGAGGCATTCGCTACGCCGAATCGGGCGGCGAGCGTGCGAAGGCGCTCCTCGAGTGGGCCTTTCACGGGTTGGAACGCGTTGAAGAGCGGCATCACGTAGAGCGGCACGACGAAGTTTGCGGCGACGAAGAGCGGAAAAGTGCCGAGGCTGGCGAGCCAAGGCCAGCGGCGCGGCGCGCGTCGCACCGCGGCGCCGAGCAACATCCCGAGAAAGCCCGTCACAATCCCCGCGAGCAGCGCGCTCTTCGCGTACTCTCCCAACCAACTTCGCCGCGACTGATCGCTCAGACCGAAGCGACGTTCGAGCGTGTACTCCTGAACGAACGCGACGGGCAGATCGCCGACCGCCACAAGAAGTGAGAACGCGGCGAAAAAGAGCGCCGGACGCATCCAAGCCGGTGCGGGACGCGTGGCGCGATCGAAGAGGCGCGCGCCGGGACCGTACGCAAATGACAGAAAGCCCAACGTCGTGCGCGTCGTGTCGGCGAGCTCGAACGCTCGACGGATGCGCGCATACGCCGCGGCGTCCTTTGGTCGTGGCGGCGATGGCTTGCACCATTCCCGTAATGCCTCGGCGGTTCGCAGTAGCGCATATCCGGCCGCGATTCCACCCCCGAGCCCGAGCAGCATCTTGCGCGCGTTCATCCGTGAGCCGTTCCGCCTATCGTCCGAACTCGGCCCGCAGCGCGTCCTTTGCGGCCTCGAGAACCTTCATTTGTTTTTTCGGCAGATTCTTGCCCGCGCGATTGATATAGAACGTCAACATTGACATTGCCGAGCGATAGGGAGAGCTCTTTCGCCGGTCGCTCTGTTCTGCGGATCGCTTGAGCGAGCGTGCGATTGCCTTTGGGTCGTCTTTTTTGAAAACGTCGGATTCCAGATCGAGCGCATTGCTGTGCTCGGTAACGCCTTTCGACCAATTCATGCGTGGCATATCAGCCTTCTACCCATTAGGTTCCTAAATGAGAGAGATCGTCTCCTTCGGTCTTGGGTGCGCTTCGAGCGCGGTGAGCAAGCGTTCGGCCAAGAGATCGCAAAGGGGATCGTCGAGCTCTTCGATTCGGCCATCGTCGGCAAGCTTCGCCTTGATCGGATCGATCGGTATGCGAGCGAGCACCGGCGCCCTCGCCAGCTCGGCAACGCGCTGCGCGTAAGAGGGTCCGAAGATGTCGTATCGCGTCCCGGTATCGGGCGCGACGAAGTACGACATGTTCTCAACGATCCCGAGAATCGGCTTCTTCAGCTGGTGCACGAGATTCGCCGCCTTGCGCACGACCATCGTTGCGAGGGCCTGCGGCATCGTGACGAGCACGACCCCGTCGATTGAGAGCGACTGCAAGACCGTCAGCGGCGCATCGGAGGTTCCGGGTGGCAGATCGACGAGCAAGAAGTCGAGCTCGCTCCAAAGCACTTGTTCGTAAAACTGACGAATGACGCCCGCCACGATCGGTCCGCGCCAGATCATTGCGGTGTCCTCACGATCCGTTAAAAGGTTCGCGCTGACGACCTCGATCGCGCTGCGCGAGATCGCAGGCGATATTAATGGCTGCGGCTGGCCCTGCGGCGTGGTCTTAAGTGGGTCGGCTTGGATCGAAAGCGGCTCGTGCAGACCGAAGAGCTTGGGGATTGAGGGCCCGGTAATGTCGGCATCGAGAATTCCCACGCGGTAGTTGCGGCGGCGTAGTCCGATTGCGAGCAATGCGGTAACGAGCGATTTGCCAACGCCGCCTTTGCCCGACATGATGGGAACGGTGTGCGCGATCTTCGCGCGTCCGGTAAAACTCCCAGGCGCGCGCCGAGCGGGCCGTCGGTCGTCATCGCCTATAGGCGGAACATGGCCCGAACGGCGAGCTTCGTTGAGAGCGGCAAGAATGGGCTCGATCTGCAGGCCGTGGGCACGAGCGCCTTGCTCGATCGTCTCATACTTGCTCACGCCGCAGCCGCTGCAGCCCAATCCGAAGGCCTGCATCACGTCGGCAGCAATAGGAAGCCCCGCTACCAGCGTCTGAATGTTCGTTTGCGGCGTGATATCGATCTCGATGGGGGGCATGGCTTCTCCGTTGAACCTGCGAACCGCGCCTCGGTATGCAGCTTCACCAATCGCGGCGGCTTCGTGCAAGCCCTTCCGCTTTAATCGAGCGGGCCAAAAAGGTCCTCGCCGGCGGCTCCGATTCGCCGGTGCGCTCGGCCTGGAGCGTGGGCGCTCCGATGTTCGTGCAAGCCTCCGCGCGGGAAGCTTACGCTTATGACGAAGAGAGGCGCCGCTACGTCGATTACATCATGGCGTACGGCCCGCTGCTCTTTGGCCACACGCATCCAGCTCTGATCGAGCAATTGGACGCACTGGCACGCAACGGCTTCGTCTGGGGCTCGACGCACGCCGAAGAGGTGCGCCTCGCCGAAAGAATTCGCGCGCACCTGCCTTCGATGGAGCGTCTACGGTTCGTCACGAGCGGAACCGAAGCGACGATGAGCGCTATTCGCGTCGCTCGCGCATTTAATAAGCGCCGGCGCGTGCTCAAGTTTGCCGGCAACTATCACGGTCACTTCGATCTCGCGTTGCTCGATGCGGGGGCCTCGGCCGATGCGGGTGACGGCGGAATTCCCGATTCGATAAGGCGCGACGTCGTGATAGCCCGCTACAACGACCTCCGATCGGTCGACGAGCGCTCCAGCGGAATCGAGACCGAGATAGCCGCGATCATCCTCGAGCCGATTGCGGCGAATATGGGATTCGTGCCCCCGGCCTCAGGTTTTCTCGAAGGCTTGCGCGAACGCGCGCGGCGTTGGGGTGCGCTGTTGATTTTCGACGAAGTCATCACTTGGCTTCGCTTCGGTTTGGCGGGCGCGCAAGGGCGTCTCGGCGTCGTCCCCGATCTAACGGCGCTTGGAAAGATCATTGGCGGAGGCCTGCCGATTGCCGCGTTCGGCGGACGGCAAGAGATCATGGAATTGCTTGCCCCGAACGGGCCAACGTTTACGGGCGGCACTCACTCCGGCAACCCTTTCTGCGTAGCAATGGCCCACCGCGTTCTCGACTTGCTCGAAGCCCATCCCGACTATTACGCAGCGATGGAGACGACCGCGACGCGGCTTGCCGACGGCATTCGAGCGATATTGGCGCGACGCGGCCTGCCGTACGCAGTCGTACAGCAGGAGTCGATCGTCGACTTCAAATTTCGAGACGGCGCAGCGAGCCGAAATTACGACGACGCGCTTAGGTCGGACCGGCGGGCGTACGCGGCCTATTACCGCGCGATGCTAGAGCGTGGCATCTTGTTGCCTCCTTCTCAGAACGAAGTAATGTTCGTGTCGACGGCTCACACTCAAGCGGACGTCGACGAGACGCTGACTGCAGTCAACGAATCATTACTTTCTTTGGTATAACCCCGTCGCGCGAGTTATTCCCGAACCTCGATGGGATAGACTGCCGGGCTGCGCAGGCCGTCGGAGTCGACGCTGCGCACCCCGAGCACGTAATCATCCTTCGAAACGGGAACGGTCGCCTCGGTGACGTTGCCGACGTTACGGGCGTGCTGCCACTGCGCGGCATCCGTCGCGCGCCATAGTATCTCATACGAGACGGCATCGGTTGCGCGTTTCCAGCGCAGCATCGAGTCGTAGCCGAGGCGTTGCAGCATCATGCGAACCTCGCCGGGCGGTGACGGGCCGAGCGCGAGCGTTGCCAGCGCAGCGACGTTGGCTTGGGTCGCGCGTTTTAGATATTGCGAGTCGATGTATTGTGGGAGATCGCCGTATTGGACGCCATTTTCCATGCGGACGTCCTGGTGCTGGTGCCTAAAGTTTTCGTGCGGTTCGACGAAGCGAACGGCGGCCGAGTAACCGACGTCTTGAAACGATTCTTGGTCTCCACCCCGCATGAAGCGGTCCGAGCGGAAGATCTGTCGCACCTCAAATCCGGTAACGTAGCTCGGGACGAGCTCTGCGATGAAGCGCGAAAGCTCGCGCGACGGAGAATCGTTCTCGGAGCCGACCAGATCGACCCGCGCGATGTCCGCGCCGGCGGGAAGCGCTTCGCTGAAGACCCGGATAATGTTGGGTTCCGACGCTCCATCCCCGCCGATTGAGTTACCGATGATGTCGTTGTTCAGGACCGCCAGAACGGGAACCTGACGCGCCGCGAGCTCGCGCGCATAATGATTCGAACCCCACAGGCCAAGCTCTTCGCCATCGAAACACGCAAAGAGAATCGTGCCGCGAAAGCTTGTACCGGCCATAACTCGTGCGGCTTCCAGGACGGCGGCAACGCTCGACCCGTTATCGTCGGCACCGGGAGCGGTCCCGATGCCGTCGGTGCAACGCCCGTCGCAGTCGTCGAAGTGGCTCGACATGACGTAGACGCGTCCCGGCTCGGTTCCCTGCAGCGTCGCGATGACGCTGGATTCGAGCACGGCGCGCGGCGTTTTCGCCGTCTTAGGCTGGAGGTAGGTGTCGAGTGAGACGCTCATGCGCCCCTTCGTCGTTGCGGCAATCGTTCCGAACTGCGCCGCGATCCAATCGCGCGCCCCGAAGACACCATGATCGCGACTCGAGAGGTTCTCCGAAAAGTCGTTACGGGTTCCGAACGCGACCAGCCGATCGACCGTGCTTTGTAAGCGATTGGCTTCAATGGCTTCGACCAGCGAGCCGATCGGCGCGTACGGCATCACGCGCGGAAGTGAATCATCGGCGTCGAGCGCGCCCAGCAGCAGCACGCCGGCGAGAGCGATCATTTTCATGCGCTCAGCTTTTACGAAACCGCGGCAAGCTCCTGATGGCGCGAACGGTAGCGGCCAAGCGTGACGACCGTGCCTGCTCCCGGTCCGCTGCGTATGTCCAGGAAGTCGGTGCAGCGTTGCATGATCGCGATGCCGCGGCCCGCTTCGGCACAGTGGCTTGGAAGCGCGAGTTGGCCCTGAGCCGGAACGGCAAAGCCACACCCGCGGTCGCGAATAGTCGCAACGATCAGGCCGCCATCGCTCCGGATTAGGACTTCGATCGCTTCATCCGTAGCCGCGTGGCGAATGGCGTTGGCGATTGCTTCGCCGATGGCTAAAACCAGGTTCTCCGCGTCGAGTGCGGTCAACCGGTGGAATCGGGCAAATTTCAAAAATGCGCGGCGCGCGGTTGCTGCGAAGCGGGGCAGCGGCGGAATACTCAAGCGTAGAACGTTCATCTGATTTGGCGACCAACGAGATTCTTCCTAAGCGGGCGATATTCAAACCCACCGTTTACGTCCTGGCCTGCCGGGATGGCTCGCTCTATACGGGCGCGACCGGCGACCTCCAGCGTCGTTTATCGGCCCATAGCAGCAAAAAGGGGGCGAAGTACACGCGCGGGCGGCTGCCCGTCGCTTTGGTTGCGTGGTGGCATCCCTCGTCATTTGGGCTCGCGAAATCGCACGAAGCTCGTTTTAAACGGCTTTCGCGCGCGGCTAAGCTGGTAATGCTGCTCAGTGGGAAAGCCTATGGCTGCGTCGTCTATCGGAGGCAGCGCTAGGCGTAGGATCTCGCTACCGCGGCGTACACTGCTCGCGTGACCGCATGAATCGCGGCGTAATCGGCCGCATAGTCGTACGCGTCGGCCGTCATGACGGCCAGAATAAAGGGTGAGTCGCCGTACGGCTCGACGATTGCGACGTCGTTGCGGGTTCCCTCGATCTCGCCGGTTTTGTTCGCGACGGGCGTGCCGGCCGGAAGTGCGGCCGGAATGCCTTCGCGATCCGTCTGGCCGAGCATGATAGCCACCATCGAGCGGCAATGTTCGGCCGAGACGATCGAACGAATGCCTTCGCGAGCGCCGCGCTCGATCAGAAAGAGCAGACGGCCCATATCTGCCGGAGTTGAAACGTTATCGTTGTGGTGCGCGATTGCGGTGTAATCGAGGAACTTGCGAGCGAGGTGCGTCCGGGCCATTCCGGCTCGCCTGCCGATGGCATTGATCGTCTCGACGCCGAAGTGACCGATGAGCAGATTCGCGGCGGTGTTGTCGCTGCGCTGAATCATCGGACGTATGAGCTCGATCACGGTAAAACGCTTGCCGTCCGGCTCGTCGACCATAAAATCAGAGCCCCCGATGAGATCGGCGCGGCGGAACGTAATCTGTGCCGCCAAGGCTCCGGGTGTGACCTCGTCCATCGCGTAGGCGGTCGTCATGATCAGGACCTTGATGGTCGACGCGGTCGGAAAACGGTCGGCAGCCGCGTAGGCGACGAGTACGTCTCCTGCGGCCATCGTACGCGCGTACACGCCGATTCGTCCCGGCATCCGGCCTGCGGTCGTTCTGACCATCTCGCCCAGCGGTGCAGCGGAGAGCATCTCCGGCACAAGGAGCGCCGCGCCGACCGAGTGCAAAAACGCGGTGCGCCTCACGAGCCCGTTCCCTGATAGTGGCGCAGGCCCACGAGCCAAAATGCATAGGATGCACCGAGCCAAGCGAGCCCAATCGTCGGCGTGAGCAGCCCGACGACTGGGTTGAGATGGAGTCCAGTCTCGGCCTTCTGCAAAAAGTACGTGGCCGGAAAATAATTCATGAACGCGAACGGCAGCACGAAAGCCAGGACGATTCGTACGCCTCGCGTGTAGATGCTGATGGGATAACGAGTGAAATCTTGTTCCAGCGACATCACGACCCAACGAAGCGTGTCCACGCGAATGAACCAAAACGCGCACGTCGCTACGGCCAAAGAGATCCCCAGATCGATCAACGCGCCGCCGAAAACGACGAATGGAACGAACACGGCAAAGACCCAATCGACCCGAACCTTTGCGGCAACCGTCGCCGCGCCGAGGGTGGCGATCGCCAAAACCAAGCCGTCGGGAACGATCTGTTGAGGTACGGTGAGTACTTGAAAGAGCGCGTCGAGCGGCCGCACCAGGAAGCGGTCGAAGCGGCCTTCACGAACGTACTCGGGGACGCTGACTACGGTAAAGAAGAGCGTGTTGTGCAGCTCGTGCCCGGCCATCCAGAGTGCGTACAAAAAGAACATTTGCCGAAAGTCCCAGCCGTTCATCGAGGGAAACTGCCGCATCGTTACGTAGAGCGCGCCCAGTGCAACCCCGTGATAGACGATGGTAAAGACGAACCACAAGACAAAATTGGCGCGGTACTCGAGCAATGTCAGGAGATTTATCCGCCAATATTCCAGATAGGCCCGGAGCATCGGTGAAACGATTCGGTAGCGCGCGGCGGCTACCCGTGCGAGAGCCCTTTCGCCTGGATCTCACGGTCGACGCGCTGCGCCGAATTGCGAGCAACGTCGTGGACGTCGTATCGGATGGTACGTACTACCGTGCGCTAAGCGACGAAAAGGGAACGGCCGTCCTGGAGGTTCGTCGTCACGGTGCGGGCGCGCTCGAGATCCGCGCCACGGGTTCGCGACACCGACCGCTGGATACCGGTCGTGGCGCGTATGCTCGGAACGCAGGTCGATCTCACGCAATGGTATGCGCGCAGCCGCCGCGTCGCCTGGTTGGCGCGATTGACGACGGCTTTACGCGGCCTCAAACCGCCGCGCTATCCGACGCTCTGGGAGGGATGCGTGCACGCGATACTCTTCCAGCAGATTTCCATTTACGCCGCGGGGGCGATCATGCGACGTGCCGTCGAGGTTCTCGGCGAGTCCGTTACCGTCGGCGACATTCGATGCGTCGCCTTTCCACCGGCGCGACGTTGGCTGGGCGCCGATGATGCGACGCTGCGCGCCGCGGGCATTTCCCGAACCAAGATCGCCCATCTGCGGTGCGCTGCCGACGCCTTCATCGGCGGTGAGATCGACGAGGGCGCACTCGAGCAGCTGCCAACCTATGAGGCAGCGCAGCGCCTTTGCAGGATCCGCGGCATCGGCGCGTGGAGCGCGTCGGTGATGCTTCTGCGGGGCCTTGGCCGCCTCGATGCGTTTCCACTGCGCGATTCCGGCGTCGCGCGCACGCTATCGCTGCTCTCAGGAGATCAGCGCGTCGATGTGGACCGGCTGCTCGAAACACTCGGAAGCGTTCGGGGGATGCTCTACTACCAGTTGCTTCTAGGCCGCCTTCGAAATCTTGTTGCCCAGAACAATCAAGAAAACTAGGCTCCTAGCCGCCTTGAATAACGATGCGGTTGGAAGCGGCCCGCCACACCAGCGATGAGAGAGCCGCGAAGATTGCGAGCCACGCGAGCTGCGTTGCGATGCTCGAAGCCCATTGCGAGGGTGGGATCACGCCGACGTAGATGAGCAACGGCGTCGAGTAAATCGCCGCAAAAGGCAGCGAGAACACAATTCTGCCCAGCAAACCGGGAAAGAGCGTAAGCGGGATGATTTGGCCGGAGAGCAGATCGGAGACCCAGCGAACGATGAGTTGCGCGGCAAACGTCTCGAGCGTCCAAAACGCCACGCAGTTCATCAGAAAGTTCAAGAAGAAATTCACGCCGTATCCTACGACGAAGGCCAGCAGAAAAGCCCCGAAGGTAGCCGGCGACGGCACGTCGATGTGTACGAGCAGCAGGGCGCAGAGCAGCGAAGGCACGACTAGGAGCGCGTGCAGCAGGGTCTCGCCGAAACCGTCGCTGAAGAAGTAGAGCGGAACGCTGATCGGCTTCATGAGGTCGGTTGCGATCGTCCCTTCCCGGATTTTTTCGCGAATCAATCGCGTTCCGTCGACTTCCAATATCAGCGACATCAACATCGCGATCGTGGCGTACGTGATCATGCTGTGCAATGGAAGATTGATCGGCGCGGCGTTTTGCGCGTAGAGCGCCGTCCAAAGCGCTCGGAGAATATAGACGCGCAGCACCAGCGACCCGATCTCGGTGAGTACCTCTATCCGGTAAGTGGCCTCGCGAGAGAACGCCTTCTTCGCAAACTCCACGTACGGAAGCACTAGCGGTCGCTCGACGGAGTGTCGTGTACCCCCTTCTGTTTTTTGATGGCTTGTTGCCGGCGCTGCTCCATCTCTTCTAGCTCGAGCATCATGACGTCGACGACCTTGTCGACTTGCGTGGCTTGCGTTGGCGGCGGCTCCTCGCCGGCGCGCCGCCGCGGAACTGGCTTGAGGTTGCGGTGCTCCTCGAGCGCCGCGTCTTGCGCGTGGGCCTTGCGCAGAAACTTTGCGTACGTCTGCGCGGCACGTCCGCGAGCGTCCTCTCCCGGCTCGAGATTGAAAACGTCGGCGTAGAAGTCGATCTTGGCGTGAATCTCGGGTGCTTTTTCTGGCGGAACGATCGTTGCGGGATCTCCGAACGCAACGTGAAGCATCGGTACGCTCGTCTGCGCGGTCAGTCGGGCCTTTACTTGGACGATCGCATCGAGCGCAACGCCGCTCCCGTCCTCGAGTTTGGCACCGTTGAAAATTTTCGCACCGCTGGCCACGAAGCAGCCATTGCCGATGGTCGCGCCCACGACGTAGGCGTGAGGACCAACGATGCATCGATCGCCGATTGTGAGCGGATACTGCAGAGCGCTTCCGCCGCTAGCTTTGAGCACCGAGTTCTCCATGACGACGCACTGAGCGCCGATCGTCACCGGCGCCCCCTCGGAGGTAATGACGGCGCCGTGCAGCACGGCGCAATCCGGGCCAATCGTTACGTCGCCGCCGATGGTCGCGCTCGGTGCGACGTAGGCGCTCGGGTGGATCTTGGGTCTCTTCGTCCCGCTGGAAAAAATCACGAAGCGTCCTCCTCCGACCGGTGGCCGTAACCTTCGACGTAGATTCGCCGGATGATCGACTCGAGATCGGGCTCTTCCAAGCTGACGTCCTCGACGCGATACCGCTCGCTGGCTTGGCGCACTAGAAGATCAGCTCGTTGCAGATTCCGGTCGAAGCGAAAGCGCGCACTCGAATTCTCGACTCCGGCAAGCTGGGCCCCCTCGAGGTGCGGGTGCTCGATCGGCTCGCTGAAGCGCACGACCAGCGTGCGAAACCGGCCGTACTCGCTCTTGATCCGCTCGATGTCGCCGTCGTAGATGATCTTGCCTTGATCGATCAAGACGATTCGCCGGCAAAGCCGCTCGACGTCTGCAAGATCGTGAGTCGTCAAGACGATCGTCGCTCCGCGCTCGGCATTGATTCGCGCGATGAATTCGCGAATTGCCTCCTTAGCGACGACGTCGAGTCCGATGGTAGGCTCGTCGAGGTAGACGATCTTCGGGCTATGGAGCAGCGCCGCCGCAAAATCGCCGCGCATGCGCTGCCCGAGCGACAGCTGTCGCACCGGGGTGCGCATGAAGCTCGTCATCTCGAGGATTTCAACGAACTCGTTTAAGTTTCGGCGATACTGATCGAGCGGGACGCCGTAAATCGCGCGCAGCAGCTCGAACGATTCGACGAGCGGAAGGTCCCAATAAAGCTGACTGCGCTGCCCGAAGATCACGCCGATGTTGCGTGCGTTTTCCTTGCGATTCTTCCAAGGGACAAGGCCGGCCACGCGCACCTCGCCGGAGGTTGGGACCAAAATCCCCGTCAGCATCTTGATGGTCGTCGACTTTCCGGCGCCGTTTGGCCCGATATATCCGACCAGCTCTCCGGGCTCGAGCGAGAACGTTACGTCGTCCACCGCAACACGGTCGTCGTATCCACGCGAGAAAAACGAGCGCAGCGCACCGAGGGTTCCCGGGGTGCGCTTGCGGGTCCGAAAGACCTTGCGCAAATCGCGCGTCTCTACGATCGGCAGGACCTCAGCGTTCGGCATTGCGTACTTCTTCTCCGGTGATCGTAACTATCTCCAACGAATATGGATCGGGTGCCCTCGAAGTCGCGAAGCACGTCGCCGACGCGCTCGGTTACGAGTACGTGGACCACCAGCTCCCGGTCGTCGTAGCCAAGCGTCTGCGCGTCACCCCCGAAGCCGTCGAAGCGAACGAGGAGGCGGAGCGGACTCTCGGGGAGCGCTTCCTTTACTCACTCGAGCGCGCCACTCCGGAGCTTGGAGCGGCCTCGGCCGAGGAGCCGTTCGACCAGGAACTGTTGCGTGCCGTACGGGACGCGGTACGCGAATACGCCTCGCACGGTAACGTCGTCATCGTTGGACGAGGCGCTTTCGCTATTTTGGGTTTTCGCTCCGACGTGTTGCGCGTTTTTATCTACGCGCCTCGTCAATGGCGAATCGGACGCGTCGCCGAAATGGCCGGAATTTCACACGAGACTGCGCAGGCTGAGCTGGATCGGGTAGACCGGGCCCGCAGCGCCTACATTCGAGAATGGTATAGCCTGACATTCGGCGATCCACGCAACTACGATCTCTGCATCGACGCCTCTCGGCTTGGCATCGCGGAGAGCACGGAGCTCATCGTCGCTGCGGTACGAGCGCGCAGCGGAGTCTCATCCTGATCCTTCGACTCGCTCCGCTCGCTGGGGACTGCGCTTCGCGCAGACGCTGAGGTTCTTGATGCCTTCGTCAATCCTGGCGGCGTTACGCTATCGCGACTTTCGTTTGCTCTGGCTAGGGCTCATGATATCGAACCTTGGGACCTGGATGCAGTTCACCGCAATGGGATTCTTCGTCGCGCGTATGGCCGGCTCGCAACACCAAGCGGCGCTCGACCTTGGCATCCTGGGCGCGGCACGAGCGATACCGGTCTTGTGCCTTTCACCCGTGGCCGGCGTCGTCGCCGATCGGCTGCCCCGTCGCGGCGTGCTCTTCGTAACGAACTCGACGATGGCGTTTGCGGCCCTCCTGCTCGCGCTGCTGGCAACCGCGCATCGGTTGGAGATGGTCGGTTTGGTGCTGATCTCGGCGTTAAATTCGGGCGCAAATGGATTCGACTCGCCGACGCGTTTAAGCTGGGTCCCAATGCTGGTCGATCGAGAGTATGTCGGTAACGCCGTCGGACTAAACTCGGTGGCGTTTAATGCGCCCGCGGTGATCGGTCCGGCGCTCGCAGGATTGCTCATCGTTTGGGTCGGCGTCGCGGGCGCCTTTTACTTCAATGCAGCCGCGACGCTAGCGGTGGTCGTGGCCGTGATGATGATGCGGCCCTCGCCTCCATCGGCAACGCGCGGTGATTCGACGCGCCACGCGATGCGCTCTGGCATTCTCTTCATCTTGCGCCATCCGGCGCTGCGCTGGATCGTGCTCGCGCAGTTCGTAACCGCGATCTTGACGCGACCATACGGCCAGCTCATTCCTGCCTACGCCGTCAATGTGTTGCATGCAGGCGCGCGCGGACTGGGCTGGGCGGTTTCGGCAATCGGTATCGGTGGGTTCGGCGGCGCGCTCGTTACCGCATACTTTGCCCAGCGCGAGCTGCGCTCGAGGCTCTGGCTGCAATCGGGACTCATCATGTCGGCCGGCGTTTTGGCGTTGGCCTTCGTGCCGACGCTCGCCGTCGCGTTGCCGGTGCTGTTTTGCGTCGGCGTCGGTACCCTTGCGCTGTTGGGCGCGACGAACACGTTGATCCAGACGCTCTCACCTGACGACGTGCGCGGCCGCGCGCTTTCGATTTACACGATGATTGCGATCGGCGTCGTTCCACTCGGCGCGCTCGTTGACGGCGCGATTGCCGCCGTCGTTGGGCTGCGGGCCACGTTTGCGTTGGCCGGGGCGCTCTGTGCGGCGCTCTTTCTCGCGATCTGGTTTCTGCGTCCCGTCGTCAGGACCGTCTGAGAAGGTCGCTAAAAGAAAGCGAGTCGCGAAAAACCGCGACTCGCTAAAATTCCGCCCGTGGAGAGCGGAATTGAGAAGGCCGAAGTTACGCTGCTGCCTTCCTTCGTCGGGTGGCCTTACGTGCGGTCTTACGCGCTTTTCGTGCGCCCTTACGAACGGCGGCTTTTCTGCGCGTAGCCTTGCGACGCATGGTCTTGCGAGCCTTGCGCGCGACCTTGCGTACGGCCTTGCGCACCTTGCGACCGACTTTGCGCGTTGCTTTGCGTGCCTTTCGCTTTGGCGCAGCTGCCGCGGCCTTCTTTCTACGTTTGACTGCCATTGGCTGTCGAGTATCCTTTCTCCGGTCGGGCAACCGACCAGGGGTGTTGCCTAACTTATACAGTATTACGAGCTTCAATGCAAGTTTTTGCTGACGACGGCGCGTTGATTGATGTATGCATCGACGGACGCAAACACGAACCCGCAGTAGTATTGATCCATGGATTTCCGTTGACGCGTGCGATTTGGGAAGTGCAAGCCGCGGCGCTCGCGCGGAGCTGGTACGTGCTTCGTCCCGATTTGCGCGGCGCCGGACGATCGAGCGCACCCGAGGGTCCGTATCTCATGGAGAGGCACGCCGCCGACATTGCCGGCCTACTCGACGCGCTCGGCATCGAGCGCATCGTATTGATCGGTCACTCGATGGGCGGATACGTTGCGCTCGCCTTCGCGCGAATGTTTACCGAGCGCCTCGCGCGACTCGCGTTGGTGACGAGCCGGCTGCGCGCCGATACGGTCGAAGAGGCGGCGGCGCGGCGTGAAATCGCCGATCGCGTCGAGCGCGAAAACAGCACGGAGCCAATTATCGAGACCTATCTGCCGCGTTTACTCGCACCACGAACCTTTGCCGAGCGCCGCGACGTCGTCGATCGCGCCTATGAAATCGCGCGGCAGAACGCCCCGGCGGGATCGGTCGCGACGCTACGCGGCATGGCGCTGCGCGCCTCAGCCGAGGATATCGTCGAGGACGTCGACGTCCCGATGCTGATGATCGCCGGCGCTCACGACCGTGTGGTTGGAATTGAAGAAGCGCGTTCGATCGCGGCGCGATTTCCGCAAGGCCGGCTCGTGATTGGCGGCGAGAGCGGTCATCTCCCGATGCTGGAGGAACCCAGCCGAGTCACCGACGCGCTTGAAAGCTGGCTGGGAACTGCTAACGGATGACCGGAAGCTTCGAGCGACGGCGGAGCAAGTTATAGAGGAAGAGACCGCCGACGGCCACCGCCGCAATAATCGCGGCGATCAGGACGAGCTTCAAGAGAAAGGCGGCAACCACGAGTACGACGATAGCCACTGCGACGATCGCGGTGAGCCGCAAGAAGAGCGCAAGCATTGGATTTCTCATCTACGCCCGAACTACCGCGGCTCGGGCGCCCAAGTTTCAGAGAAGCTTCAATCGGTCCAGTGCGAGATAACCCGCGGCAATCGACCCGCCCGAATCTATCGTGCCGTCTTCAAGCATGGCACGAAAACGCGGAACCGTCGCCAGCTCGACTTCCAGGTGCTCGGAGGGATCGGGATTCGGTTCGCCGACTCTCCGAGCGCTCGAGCCGATATAAACGTAAGCGCGGCCGGGCGAACGTACCGGTTCGGGGAAGTACTGCGCGACGAGCTCCCAGCGCTCGACCGTATAGCCCGTCTCCTCAGCGAGCTCGCGCAGCGCGCAGTCGTGCGGTTCCTCCTCGCCCAGCATCCCGGCAGGTAGCTCGAGGTGGATCGAGTCCGCGCCGTACCGGTACTGCCGTACGAGCACGACGTGCGCGTCATCCGTCAGCGCCAAAATCGTAGCGAACCCGCGGGACTCTCGGACGTAGTACTCCGGCAGAATCGTTCCGTCGGGAAGCTCGACTGCATCGGCGCGCAGGCGCATATGCGGCGAATCGACGATGTAGCGCGATGCACGCAGGCGCCACCCCGGTTTTTCCATCTTGCAATCTATGGCGAAGCGTTTGCACCTCCTTTCGCGAAGAACCGTCATCTCTATGGCAGAGCGGCTATTGGTCGTCGGCGGTGGAACGATGGGCTCGGGCATTGCGTTAGTCGGGGCCATAGCAGGCTACGACGTCGAGATCGTCGAGCCTTATGCGGCGGAGCGCGAACGCGGCCTTGCGTTCCTCGAGCGCGAAGCGAAACGGTTGTCCGAGGCTTCGGCTCTCGAGCATCTGCGTTGGAGCGACGCGATCCCGGCGTCGTGCGACGCGGCGATTGCCATCGAAGCGGTATCCGAACGCTTCGAAGTCAAACGCCAAGTCTTCGCTGCCCTCGCAGACGCGCTTTC
Source organism: Vulcanimicrobiota bacterium (assembly GCA_963719905.1). GTDB lineage: Bacteria > Vulcanimicrobiota > Vulcanimicrobiia > Vulcanimicrobiales > Vulcanimicrobiaceae > Cybelea. The sequence continues at coordinate 173,761 of CAVRDR010000001.1, read as the reverse complement.
GCCGAATGCATTGCTTGCGACTAACACGTCGTCGCTCTCCGTCGCCGAGCTCGCCGATACCGTGCCGCATCCCGAGCGCGTGCTTGGCATGCATTTTTTCAACCCGCCGACTCGCATGGCTCTGCTCGAGGTCGTGTGCGCGCCGCAGACCAGCGACGACGCGCTCGTGCGCGCGTACGAAGTTGCCGCGAAGATCCGCAAGACGCCGGTGCTCGCGTCCGACACGCCTGGATTCATCGTCAATCGCGTTGCCCGTCCTTACTACCTTCAGGCGCTTCGGGCGCTCGAGCGCGGCGTCGCCTCGGCCGCAGAACTCGACGCGCTGGCACGAGCCATCGGCTTTCGCATGGGACCGTTCGAGCTGATGGACCTGATCGGCCTCGACGTGAACCTCGCAACAACGGAGTCGATCTATGCTCGCACCCAAGCGGAGCGATTCGCACCGGTCGAGCTCCAGCGACAAATGGTCGCTCAAGGACTGCTGGGTCAAAAAAGCGGCGTTGGATTTTACGATTACCGTGACGGAAAAGCGGAGCGCTTTCATCCCGCGGCGACGGCCGGGCAAAATGAAGTGAACGCGCAGGAGCGCGTGGCGATCGTCGGCTTCGGAGGCGTTGCCGACGAGCTTGCCGAGCGGATCGCGGCCGCTTACGAGCACGTTGTGCGGATCGAGAACGACGACTTTCTCGACGAGCTTTTGTCCGAACCCACAATCGTCATCGATGTCGGCGACGGCGTCGCCGATCGCGGCGAGGTCGTCGCCGAGCTCGATTCGTCGCTTGCGGCGCAATCGATCTTCTTCGTCGACGCGTATGCCACCGATCTCGGCGCCTGCGCGCGACGTTTGCGTCATCCCGAGCGGGTGGTCGGATACGGTCTGCTTGGTTCTCTCGAAGCGCAGCACGCGGTCGAGATCGTGGATACGGAAGCGGTCGCCGACGACGCGCTCGAACTGGCGCAAGAGTTTTTCGCCTCTCTCGACAAAAGCTTCGTTCTGGTCGATGACACACCAGGGCTCTTTCTGGGGCGCACCATTGGCTCGATTGTCAATGAGGCAATCGTTGCCGTCGCAGAGGAAATAGCTTCACCCGACGACATCGATACGGCCATGCGGCTCGGCGCAAACTATCCGATCGGACCAATTGCGTGGGGGCGCGCGATCGGAGGCGCACGCGTGCGACGAATCTTGAGCCGTCTCGCGGATTCCGAAGGTGAGGCGTTCGCTCCGCATCGCTCGTTGTGGATGCTCGACGTCGCAGAAGCCCCTTCCCCCGAGGAAGCCACCGAATGAGCCGCGAGGTTTGGGTAATTGACGCAGTTCGCACGCCCATCGGACGGTACGGTGGTCAGCTCGCAAACGTTCGCCCGGACGACCTCGCGGCGATCGCCGTTCGCGCCATCGTCAAACGCACCGGCATCGCCCCAGCCAGTATCGACGACGTCTATTTCGGGGCTGCGAATCAGAGCGGAGAAGATAATCGAAACGTGGCGCGTATGGCGGCCCTTCTTGCGCAGCTGCCGGTCGAGGTGCCGGGCGTCACCGTCAACCGTCTTTGCGGATCGAGCCTTCAGGCAATCAACTCGGCATCGCAAGCGATTGCCTGCGGCGAGGGCGACGTCATGATTGCCGGCGGTGTGGAGTCGATGACGCGCGCGCCCTACGTGATGCTCAAGAGCGACGCGGCGTTTGGGCGCAAGCAACGTCTGTTTGATACCGTGTTAGGGTGGCGAATGACCAATCCCGAGATGCCCGAAGAATGGACGATCTCATTAGGGGAGACCGCCGAGAACGTCGCAGAACGTTATGGCATCACGCGCGAAGAACAGGACCGCTTTGCCTTCGATTCTCAGATGAAATATAAGGCGGCGTTGGAACGCAACGCATTCGAGGAGGAAATCGTCGCCGTTCCTATACCGGACGCATCGGGCGGCGAAGCGTGCGTTTCGCGCGACGAGCATCCTCGGCCGCAAACCACGCTCGAAGCACTGGCAAAACTCACGCCTTCGTTCAAAACGGGGGGAACCGTCACGGCCGGAAATTCTTCGGGCATCAACGATGGAGCGGCAGCCGTGCTTCTCTGTGCGGCCGAGCAAGCGCGGCGATTAGGGCTTGCGCCGATGGCGCGCTTCGTGGGCTGCGCATCGGCCGGCGTCGCCCCCGACGTCATGGGACTCGGACCGATCCCTGCAACGCGCAAAGCACTCGCGCGCGCCGGCCTTGCCGTTTCCCAGCTCGATCTCGTGGAACTAAACGAAGCCTTCGCAGCGCAGGCGATCGCGTGCATGCGCGAACTCGCCCTCGACGCGCGGATCGTTAACCCGAACGGCGGCGCAATCGCGCTCGGCCATCCCCTCGGCGCCAGCGGCGCGCGCGTGGTTACGACGCTGCTGCACGAACTGCGCCGGCGCAATGGCCGCTATGGTTTAGCGACGATGTGCATCGGCGTCGGGCAGGGCATCGCAACGGTATTCGAGCGCGTCGAGTTGAAGGCAGCGACATGAGCATGACCTCGACCGTGGCGAAAACGCAACTCCTTATCGGCGCTGGTTGGCGCGACGCCTCAGATGCCGGCCTATATGAGGATCGCAATCCCGCGACCGGAGCGAAGATTGCCGACGTTGCCGATGCCACACTCGAAGATGTTGACGCCGCAGTTGTCGCTGCGCGACGCGCCTTCGATACCGGACGCTGGCCGACCATGGCGGCATCGCGGCGCGCAAAGATCGTCTACAAAATCGCGCAGCTCATCGCCGAGCGGGCGGCGGAGATTGCATTGCTAGAAGTTCGCGACAATGGCAAGACGATCGCGACGGCAAAGGGAGAACTCGCTGCGATCGTGGACTGCTTCGAGTTCTACGCGGGCGCGGCCACGAAAAATTACGGCGAGACCTTGCCGCCCCCGCTTCCCACGTACCTCGCGAACACCGTGCGCGAACCCGTCGGAGTCGTCGGCGCGATCGTGCCCTGGAATTTTCCGCTTCTGCTCGCCTCGTGGAAGGTGGCGCCGGCACTGGCCGCCGGATGCACGATCGTCCTCAAACCTTCGTCGGTAACGCCGCTCACGGCGATCGAGCTTGGAAAAATCGCGCTAGAAGCCGGCGTTCCCGAAGGCGTGCTCAACGTGCTGACCGGTTCGACGCGGTCCATCGGCGCATGGATGGTCGAACATCCCGGCATCGACAAGATCGCTTTCACCGGCTCAACCGCAACCGGCAAGACCGTTGCAGCGAGTGCCGCGCAAACGCTCAAGCGAGTTACGCTCGAGCTGGGCGGAAAATCACCTTCGGTCGTCTTTGACGACGCCGACGTCGACGCTGCCATTGCAGGAGCGCTCTATGGCGTCTACTACAATGCCGGCCAATGCTGCGAAGCCCGGTCGCGCATCCTGCTACAATCGGGGATCTACGAGCGATTCGTCCGCGGCTTTACCGAAAGGGCGAAGCAACTGCGCGTCGGCGATCCGGAAGACCCCGCGACGCAAATCGGTGCAATCACGCTGCGCGAACAATACGAGAAGATCAAGGATTACTGTGAGATCGGCGTTGCAGAGGGTGCCAAAGCGCTCTTTGGGGGAGCCCCGACGTCGCTCGGCGATGCGTTTACCGACGGAACCTTCTGGAGTCCGACCGCCTTTGAGGCCCAGAACTCGCACCGCATTGCGCGCGAAGAAATTTTTGGGCCCGTCGCAACCTTCGTTCGGTTTACAGACGAAGCCGAAGCAATCGCCCTAGCGAATGCTAGCGAGTACGGGCTCGCGGCGAGCGTTTGGTCTACCGGCTTAGCGCGCGCGAATCGGGTTGCACGGGCGATTCGCAGCGGCTCGGTTGCGATAAACACGCCGTACGCGGTCTTCCCGGGTGTTCCGTTTGGAGGTTACAAACAATCGGGGTACGGGCGCGAGCTCGGCATGGAGACGATGCGCCACTATACGGAAACCAAGAGCGTGCTCACCTACATCGGAGAGAAACCGATAGATCCGTTTGGGGTGAAGACCTGAGCCTGGAAGAACCGCTGAAGATCGGCGGCACGTATAGCACGACGTACGGCACGCTCTGGAAAGACGGAACGTACTTTCCGCGCGGTACCGAGGTCAGCGTTGTCGGCCTCCATCTAGATCAGGGCTTCTGCGTACGCTTTCCGGCCTCGCTTGAACGTGAGCCGCTCGAAACGTGGGAGGACTGGAGCGAAGTCGAGTTTCTCGCTGCGCAGGGCTCGGTCGAGCCCCCGAGCCGGCCGTTATCTACGGCTGTTCTTGCCGAAGCCCGCGACGTTCTCTCGGAAGCGGAAGATGGCTGCCACCTGCATCTTCACGACGATGAAACCTAAGAGCCTAAGATGAAACCTAAGTGCCTAAACTAATGGTGCCGGTTTGCCAAATCGCCCATCCGGCACACTCCGACGATTTAAAGCTCGACGAGATCACTGCGACCCAGCAATAGGTGCCGCTGGGCTTCAGGTGCACGAAATGTGCGATACCTTTCTTATTGGTGTTCTGCGTGTCGAACGGGGTCCCAGGGCGAGGGCTGGAGGTCGATTTCGGCGTTGATTCCTCGACCGGAATCCTGGGCGCCGGCGTCCCATTGATCGTTACTAAGACCTCGGCTTTGGTGATCGAGGGATCCGGTGTCGGCGAAGCCGGCGAGGAGGACGGCGTCGGTGTCGTGGAGCTGCCATGGCAAGCCGCGATTGCAAGCGCGCCGGCGATGAGAACGAGGAGCAAGCGTTTCGACATGGGCGGCTCGCTTCGACGCTTGCACCCAAGCACCCGTTTCAACCCTGTGCGCAGAGATGAAAGTATCGTTGTGATTTAACATCGATCGCCGCGTAATATTCGCGAAAGAGCGCCGCTGCGGCGGTGCCGGGCCAATGAGCCGGCAGCAGCTCGCTGGGCAATCCTGGATCGAGGTAGACGAACTTGCGATAATCGTGCACCAGCCAGAGGCGCTCCACGAGCGCCTCCTCATCGGTCAGGTCGTTGCGTTCACGCTCGCGGCGCAGATGCGGCTCGTACCGTGCGAGAAACGCGCGGTATGCCGAGGCGATCTCGGCGACGTTCCAGCAACGTTCGAGCAGCTCTCGATCGCTCAGCGGCCCACGATACTCGCTCGTGAACAGATTGACGGCATCGAGGGTGCGAGTCGCTCGGGCCGCGTCGCGGGCGGCGACAAGCGTGTCGGAGGGCGATATCCACGTTGACGGTGAGAGGGCAGCCCAGCCGAGAGCGCTGAGCTCCTTTCGCAGTCGCTCACGTCGTTGCCGGTGCGCTTCTCCGATGGCGTAGCTCAAGAGCCGCCAGCGCCCATCCCACTCAATTACAGGACCGTAGATGCGCGGAGTGAGTTCTTCGATGCGTCGCCGGCCCCGCTCTGTAACGGAATAGAAGGCTCGATTTCCCTCTCGCCTAGCTACCAGCCAACCTTGCCGCGCCATCCGGGAGACCGCCTGCCGGACGGCTGGAGCGGAGACGCCGAAGGAGGACATTAAGGTAATGAGCGCCCCGATCCAAAGAGCCCCATCGGTCGAGAGGCGCGCAACCATATCGCCATAAAGCGTGAAGATAAAGGAAATTGGCCGCTTGACTGGCCGCTGCTCCAGGGTTGACACGTGCCTCCCTCCGCCTTAGTATGACGGTATTCCCGACGCTCGACAAAAATCCGTTATACGCTGGAAGGCAGAGAACCATGAACCGCATCTCGACCTTTGACGACTGGATCTCGATGCTCGATGAGTGGAGGCGTGATATAGGACTCGACCGCGAGCTCGTCGACCGCTTCATGCCGGGCTACCGCTTTGAGGCAAAGTACGGCGACTTGCCGACGAGCGAGATTTACTTTGGCGATTTCAAAGGCGAGCGTCGCTGGGAGCGCGTGCGTGAGATCCCGGATCAGCGTATGCGCGACGCTGTGCTCAACATGGTCGTCTATCAGGGCGATACGGAGTTTGCTTCGAATGAGCAGCAGCGATTTTTAGTAAACAACGCACCGAGCGAGTACGATTTGGCGGCGCTGGTGCGCATCATGGTCGAAGAGACGCGTCACGGATACCAGATGTGTCACCTGATGGTCGACCACTTTGGGAGCGAAGGCAAGATCGAAGCGCAGAAGATGTTGGAGCGCCGTGCCTTCGGAAAGAAGAATCGTCTTCTCAACGCCTTTAACGACGACGTTACGCACTGGCTCGACTTCTTCGCGTATACGAACTTCATGGATCGCGACGGTAAGTTTCAGCTAACCATGCTTTCGCACTCGAGCTTCGCGCCGCTCGCGGCGTCGATGGGGCCGATGCTTCGCGAGGAGTCCTACCATATGGGCACCGGCATCACGGGACTGCGCCGCATTGCAAAGGCCGGCGTGATTCCGGTCGAGATTCAACAGAAGTACTATAACAAGTGGTTTTCAGGCTCGCTGGATCTCTTCGGCACGGACCACTCCGGATCGGCTCAGTGGGCCTATGCGTGGGGCATCAAGGGGCGCGTCGATGAAGACAAGGTTGACGAAGGTGTCGACAAAGAGCACCTCAACGAGCGCGCGCGGACGCAATTCTATGAGGAAGCCTTGGCGACCGTGGCCCGCGTCAATGAAGTGAACTCAAGCGAAACAAAGCTCTATGTCCCCGATATGCGGTTCAATCGGAAGATCGGCGACTATGCCGACGAACGTTTCAGTGTCGACGGACGCACGCTCACCGAAGAGGAATGGGTGGCCTACGCCCCAACCGTCCTTCCGACCGAAGTGGACGAGGTAAAGTTGAAAGAATATTTCAAAGATCCCAACTGGATCGCACCAAAAGGAAAACTCGCATGAACGATATCGGTTTGCGATCCAGTTGGGACCCCTCACTTCTTAAAGGCGCTTCGTCCTTCGGACTACGCGCCCCCCGCGCGCACAGCGCGCGGGGCCCCCGCTGGATCGCACCAAAAGGAAAACTCGCAAGAACGATATCGGTTTGCGATCCAGTTGGGACCCCTCACTTCTTAAAGGCGCTTCGTCCTTCGGACTACGCGCCCCCCGCGCGCACAGCGCGCGGGGCCCCCGCTGGATCGCACCAAAAGGAAAACTAGCATGAGCACGACGGTGAACGGAGCGGCGCAGCAGACGCCGTTTGGACGAGAGGCGCGACCGCTCGACGGCAAGCGAGTCATCAACTATTGGAAGGATGGCCACGTTGCGTTCGTTGAGATGGACGATCCGCCGGCTAATACCTATACGCATGAGATGATGCGCCAGCTCGACGAGGCAATTCTCGACGCGCGCTTCGACCCTGACGCGGAAGTGATCGTGCTGATCGGAAAAGGGGAGAAGTTCTTCTCCGCCGGGGCCAACATCGGCATGCTCAACCAGGTGACTCCGGAGTTCAAGTACATGTTCTGCTTGCACGCAAACGAAACGCTCCAGCGGCTCGAGCAGACGCCGAAACTTGTAATCGCGGCACTCAACGGGCACTGCGTCGGCGGTGGCTTGGAGATTGCAATGGCGGCCGATTTACGCATTGCTCGCAAGGACGCGGGAAAGATCGGTCTTCCCGAAGTTGCGCTCGGCGTTCTGCCAGGCACAGGCGGCACCCAGCGCCTCGCACGGCTCGTCGGCAAATCGCGCGCGATCGAAATGATGGCCACCGGAAAGACCGTCAGCTTCGAACAGGCGCTCGAGTGGGGCATGATCAACGATCTCTATGAGGGCAGCGCCGCGGACTTTCGAGAGCAAATTACCGAATTACGCGACGCAGTTCTGTTCGCCGAACAAGGCGCCGATGGCGGTCGGTCACATCAAGCGCAGCGTGCAAACCGGAGCCGAGCTTCCACTTCAAGACGCGCTCGCACTCGAGCGTGAACTGCAGTCACTTTTGTTCAAGAGCGAAGACGCCAAAGAAGGACTCGCGGCCTACAACGAAAAGCGCGTCGCGCGCTTCAAGAATAAATAACTTCGGGCCAAAGAAGAGGAACGAATAACCGGCATACAGGCCGGCACCGCCAAGACTCTTCGAGAAATCAGCTCACGGTAATTACCAACTTGCCGTCGACTGAGCCCGTCTTGCTCTCGTCGAGCGTAGTAAGCGCGTCGGCGAGGGTTCGTTCGCCCGCAATCAGCACGCGCAGGCGGCCTTGCTCGACGAGTTCGAGGAGCGCGCGTAAACCGGCATGCGACCATTGAGGCGTCCGAGCCGTGACGAGGTTCTGCGCCGTAATCTTCTGTCGCGCGAACCACTCAACGTCGGCGGCGCCGATCGTCGAAACGATCCGACCGCCTTCACGCAGCACTTCCGCCATGCTCCTTATGTCCTGCGCACTGTCGACGAGATCGAGCGCGGCGTCGATGCCGTCTGGGTGCGCCGCCTTCACGGCTTCAACGACGTTCTGACGATCGTACGGAACGAACTCATTGACGCCAAGCGAGAGCGCGAAGCCTTCGTTCGAGGATCGGCCCGTTCCAATGACTCGCGCTACGCGATCGCGCGCCATCTGCACGGCAAATCCGCCGACACCGCCGGTTGCGCCGAGCACGAGCAGCGTGGTGTCCTTGGCGACGTGGAGCGCTTCCATGCTGGCGAGCGCCGTTAAGCCGGCGGTCGGCAGCGCGGCCGCGTCGGCATCGCCTACGCTATCGGGGATCTTTGCGATCGGTTGCGTGCGATCGTCCTCTGGGACGAGCGTATACTCGGCGTAGGCGCCGTGCTCGTGCGCGATTCCAAAAACACGCTCGCCCTCACGATATTTGGTCACGCCGTCTCCCAGCTCGCTGACAATGCCGGCGAAGTCCTGGCCGAGCACGAACGGGAGAGACCGGTCGCCCCGATCTCGCGATTTCCAGTCAATAGGATTCACGCCCGCGGCGGCGACGCGAACGAGGATCTCGTGCGTTCCAGGCCGCGGTACCGGCACGTCTTTTAGCGACCCCGCCTCGCCGCGATGCTCGACAATTATCGCTTTCATGGCGGGCGGCTTTCAATGCCTCGAGGCTTCGCGCCTCGGGTGCAGTCCGCGTCCACAACGTGCTGCGAGGACGGCGACCTTGCGCTCGGCATGCCAGGGGTCGCTTCGATTCGCGGCATATAGGCTCTCGAGATGGAGAGCCCCAGCCAGCGTTATGGAAGGCGCGAGAGAACGTGGTGACCGCCTTCATTTTAATGAACGTCGAGCGCACCCGCCTGCGTGCGGTCACCGATGACTTGCTTGCACTCGATGGCATCGCCGAGGTGTATTCGGTAGCGGGTCCCTTCGATCTCATTGCCGTCGCGCGGGTCCGCCAGCACGAGGAGCTCAACGATCTGGTTACCGAACGGGTCGCCGAGCTCGAAGGAATTGTGAGTACCGAGACGCTCATCGCGTTCCGTTCGCTTGCCAAGAAAGATCTTGGTCTGCTCTGGGATATCGGCTCCTAGGCACGAGCGAGTGAAACGCCGGATTCGTAAGGGGGGTTAAGCACCATACCATGGCACGCATATATGAAAACCTGGCCGACACGTTCGGCAACACCCCGCTCGTGAAGCTTCCGCGGATTGCCGGAAATCTTCCAGCTACGCTCTTGGTCAAGATGGAATCGTTCAATCCAGCCGGCTCGGTGAAAGATCGCATCGGCATCTCGATGATCGAGGCGGCGGAGCGCGACGGGCGCCTGCGTCCGGGGATGACGATTCTCGAGCCAACGAGCGGAAACACCGGCATCGCGCTCGCTTTCGTCGCAGCCGCAAGAGGCTACCCGCTCATTCTCGTCATGCCGGATACGATGACGATCGAACGGCGCAATTTGCTCAAGGCGTACGGCGCACAGGTGATACTCACGGCCGGCGCGCAGGGGATGCCTGGCGCGGTTGCCCGCGCGAACGAAATTCTTAGCGGCGCTCCCGCAAAATATTTCATGCCTCAGCAGTTCGAGAATCCCGCCAATCCGGAAATTCACCGCCGTACGACCGCTGAAGAAATCTGGCGCGATACCGACGGCGCAGTCGACATCGTCGTTTCGGCAATCGGCACGGGTGGCACGATTACGGGGGTCGGCGAGGTCCTCAAGTCGCGAAAGCCCGCAGTGACGATGATTGCGGTCGAACCCGATGCGTCGCCGGTGCTCTCCGGCGGTAAGCCGGGGCCGCATAAGATCCAGGGCACAGGTGCGGGTTTCGTTCCAAAAGTGCTCGACACCGGAGTCTATAGTGAAGTGATCCGCGTGGCCGATGCCGACGCGATCGCGACCACGCGCCGGCTCGCGCGCGAAGAAGGGATGTTAGTCGGAATCTCTACCGGAGCGAACGTTTGGGCGGCGCTTCAAGTTGCCTCGCGTCCGGAATCGCGCGGAAAAAACATCGTCACGTTCGCATGCGACACTGGCGAGCGATACCTTAGCAATCCGGTCTTCGCCGAACAAGAAACGACGATCGTCGAACCCGCGCTGGTTTGAGTGACGCCTGCGAACTGCTCGTTGAAGTAACGCGCGGCGAACTGGTGGAGTCGGTTCATCGCGTCGCCGCGTGCGCGGTGGATGCGACAGGCCGTCTTCTGTTTGCCGCGGGCGAGATCGATCTCCCAGTCTACCTTCGATCCGCCGCCAAGCCGTTCATCGCCGGCGCGGCGATCGAAGCGGGAGTCGATCGAGCGTTCGGTTTCGAAGGCCACGAGATCGCCGTAATGGCGGCCTCTCATTCGGGGGAACCCCGGCACGTGCAAGCCGTTCTTTCGATCCTGCGCAAGATCGGAATGGATGCCTCCGCGCTCCAATGCGGCGCGCATCTGCCCTACGACGAGAACGCGGCGAATGCGCTGCGTCGCGCGGGCTCCGAGCCGAGCGCGCTTCACAACAATTGCTCCGGAAAGCACGCCGGCATTCTCGCGCTCTGCAAAGTCATAGACGCCGATCCGGCAACGTATCTGAGCGCTAACAATCCCGCCCAACGCCGCATCCTCGAGTTTTGTTCGCGTCTTTCCGACGAAGATGTTGCGACTTGGCCTCTCGCCACGGACGGTTGCGGCATACCCGTCTATGCGACGAGTTTGCGCAAGGCCGCGCTCTCATTTGCGCGTCTGGCATCGCTGAGCGGCGTGCGTCGGTCAGATGCCGAGGCGCTCCATGTCGTGCGCGATGCAATGGTGACGTATCCGCAGTACGTGGCCGGCACCCGGCAGCTCGATACCGAGCTGATCGCCGCCGGCGATGGGAAGATCGTGGCGAAGGCTGGGGCGGAGGGCGTGCACGGTGTCGCCGCGATCGAGGCCGGAGTCGGCTACGTCTCCAAGGTTCTCGACGGCAATTCGCGGGGTCGAGGCCCTTCAACGCTGGCCGCTTTGAGCCGATTGGGAATACTCGACGAGCACCAAGTCGGTCGACTCGCCCGATTTGCGCGGCCGATAGTGTATAATCGGGCCGGACACGCGGTTGGTGAGATCCGCGTCTCTCCGCACGTCGCCATCGAAAAAGCGAGCCGAAATAGTAGTGTCTGAGTATCTGCGCCTGCTCGGGGAGCGGGTCTTGGTCTTCGACGGCGCCATGGGCACACAGCTCATGGCGCTGGAGCTCTCCGCCGAAGATTTCGGCGGGGCATCTTACCATGGGTGCAACGAGGCGCTCGTGCTGACGCGTCCCGAACTCGTTCGCGGAATTCACGAATCGTATCTCGCTGCCGGTGCCGACGTTGTCGAGACCGATACCTTCACCGCGTCGAGGCTCAAGCTCGACGAGTACGGGCTCGGCGAAAAAACGCGCGAGATCAATCTGCGTGCGGCGACCATGGCGCGCGAGGCGTGTGAGAAATTCCAAACCGCGCAGCAACCACGTTTCGTTGCGGGATCGATGGGACCAACCGGCATGCTGGTCTCGTCGTCCGATCCTTCGCTCTCGAACATCACGTACGAAAGCCTGCGCGACATCTACGCCGAGCAAGCGCGCGCGTTGGTCGAAGGCGGCGTGGATCTGCTGCTGCTCGAGACGATGCAGGATTTGCTCGAGCTCAAGGCCGCAATCGCGGGCATACGGCGCGAGTTCGCGCGCGGAATGCGGCGCGTTCCGATTCAAGCTCAGCCGACGCTCATTACCGAAGGGCGCATGCTCTTGGGCACCGATATCCGCGCGATCGCGGCGGTGCTCGACGCATTGGAAGTCGACGTCGTGGGCTTGAATTGCTCCACGGGCCCCGCTCAGATGCGTGACTCGATCCGCTATTTGTGCGAGCGTTCGCGATGCTTCGTCAGCGTAATTCCAAACGCCGGTTTACCGCTCATGGGTCCCCAGGGAGAAACGATCTACCCCGAAGGACCCGAAGAGCTGGCGCGCGAGCTCGCCGCCTTCGTGCGCGATTTCGGAGTTAACGTCGTTGGAGGATGCTGCGGCAGCACGCCCGAGCACATCACCGCCCTACGCGATGCCGTGGCTTCGGTAGAGCGCAAGGCTCGCCCGCGCCCCGGAGAGCGCGGTGAAGAGGTTGCTTCAGCGATAACGGCTATCGCCCTCGAGCAGCAGCCGCGTCCGCTGATCGTCGGAGAGCGCATTAACTCGCAGGGTTCGCGAAAGATCAAAAGGCTGCTCTTGGAAGATCGTTACGACGACATCACGCTGGTCGCACGCGAGCAGGTCGAGGGCGGCGCACATCTGCTCGACGTCTGCTGCGCACTTACCGAGCGGCCCGACGAAGACGAGCAGATGCGCCAACTCGTGCGGCGGCTCGCTCAATCGATTGAAGCACCGCTTGCAATCGACTCGACCGAGCCTAAAGTCTTGGAGGTCGCGTTACAAAACTATGCCGGCCGAGCGATTCTGAATTCGATTAACCTCGAAGCGGGTCGCGCGAAGGCGGACGTTGTCTTGCCGCTTGCGCGCGAGCACGGCGCTGCGGTGGTGGCGTTAACGATCGACGAGAGCGGCATGGCAAAAACGGCGGAACGTAAGGCAGAGGTCGCGCGTCGAATCTACGAGATTGCCGTCGACGAATACGGGTTGCCGCCGGGCGCTCTGATCTTCGATGCGCTCACCTTTACCTTGGCGACCGGCGAGGCCGAGTTTGCGCCTTCGGCGATCGAAACGATCGAGGGGATCCGACGGATTAAGCGCGAGCTGCCCGGTGTGCTGACCTCGCTCGGCGTCTCCAACGTCTCGTTCGGGCTGAAACCGAACGCGCGCGCCGCCCTCAATTCCGTCTTTCTGCATCACTGCGTCGAAGCAGGGCTCGATTGCGCGCTCGTCCACCCCAAAGAGATCGTTCCATATTTCGAGATCGATGCAGACGTTCGCGAGCTCTGCGACGATCTGGTATTCAATCGCCGACCTGATGCGCTGACCAGATTGATCGAATACTACGAAGCGAGTGGGCCTGCGCAAGGCGCAGCTTCGAGCGAAGAGCTCAGCGACGAGTCGCAAGCGCCGATCGAAGAGCGGATCCATCAGGCGATTTTGCGGCGGCGCAAAGACGGCATCGAGGCAAAGATCGACGAGGCGCTTCAAAGCTACCGTCCGGTTGAGGTGCTCAACGAAATCCTGCTGCCCGCGATGAAGGACGTCGGCGATCGCTTCGGACGCGGCGAATTAATTCTACCCTTCGTCTTGCAATGTGCCGAAGTGATGAAGAAGGCTGTGGCACATCTGGAGCAGTTTCTCGAGCGACGCGCCGGCGAGACGAAAGGAACCGTTGTGCTGGCGACGGTCTTCGGCGACGTGCACGACATCGGCAAGAATCTCGTGCACACCATTCTGGCCAACAATGGCTACACGGTCCACGATTTAGGAAAGCAAGTGCCGATGAATACGATTTTGGAGAAGGCAACCGAAGTCGACGCCGATGCCATCGGACTATCCGCACTTCTCGTGTCGACGAGCAAGCAGATGCCGATTTGCGTCGAGGAACAGGACTCCCGCGGACTGAGCTTTCCGGTCATCATCGGCGGCGCGGCAATCAACCGCGATTTCGGGCGTCGCATCGCCTTGCTTGACGGTGGCGGCCGCTTCTTCGAACCCGGCATTTTTTACGCACGCGACGCGTTCGAAGGTCTCGATCTGATGGACGCGCTTACGAGCGATCCTGCGCGGAAGCACGATTTGCTCGAGCAGACAAAGCGTGAGGCGCTCGAGCAGCGCGAACGCCCTCGCGGCGTCCCTCCCCGGGCGGCCGCAGAGACACGCTCAGCAGTGAAAGGCGAGCCTGCCGACGTGCCGGAGCCACCCTTTTATGGAGTACGCATCCTCGATCGGTCGACGACTGAACCGAGTCGAAGCATCGATCTACGCGAGTTGTGGCCGTGCTTTGACCTGCGCAGTCTCTACCGGCTTTCGTGGGGCGCTGCGAACAGCAAAGGAAGCGCCTTCGAACGCCTCGTCGCGGAAGAGTTCGAGCCGCGTCTGCGACGTTATCAAGAGGAAGCGCTACGCGGCGATCTCTTGCACCCGCGGGTTGTCTACGGCTATTTTCCGGCTGCCGGCTTGGGCGACGACGTCATTCTCTACGACCCCAGCGATCCGCGCAGCGAAATTGCGCGCATGTCGTTTCCGCGCCAGATCGGCGGCGAACATTTGTGCCTAGCCGACTACTTGCGCGAGCCGCGCGGAGGCGGGGCAAGCGACGTGGTGGCGATGCAGATCGTCACGGTCGGAAGTAACGTCACGCGGCGCACCGATGCCCTGCAGGCCTCCGGCGACTATAGCGAATCCTACTTCTTGCACGGCTTCTCCGTACAGGCCGCCGAGGCGCTTGCAGAGCACACGCACCGCCGCATCCGTAGCGAGCTGCTTCTTGAAAACCAGCAAGGGAAGCGCTACTCGTGGGGCTACGGTGCGTGCCCGGACCTCGAGCAGCACGGGATCGTCTTTCGACTTCTCGACGCGACTAAAAACATCGGCGTAACGCTTACTGAGGCGTTCCAAATCGTGCCCGAGCAATCGACGGCGGCGATTATCATGCACCATCCGCGGGCCGCATACTTCAATGCAGCCGCGATTCGCGAACTCGCCGCTTCATAAGCCCCAAGCCCCGTGCTCGCGGTCCTGCTCGCCGTGGCGTTCACCCATCTTTGGACGCACGTCGAGCACGGTTGGACGCTCGGCACTCCGACGATCGCGCATGGCATCGTTTATGAAGGGACGACGCTCGGCGACGTGCTCGCGCTCGACGAGCGGGACGGACGCATGCTCTGGCGCGTGTCGCTCGGCGCTAATCCGGACGAAACCTACGGAAGTCCGCGCGGGGTGATTTCTTCGATCGCCGTTGCCGCTCGTATCGCGTATGCCATCAGCGGCAGTTGCAAAGCTGCAGCGTTCGACGCATTGCGCGGCATTATTCTCTGGCAGCGGCGCATCTGTTCGACGGCGCGAAACGACGACGCGTACGCATCGCCCGTCCTAGCCGGCGGACGAGTGCTCTTGGGGATCGACGTCATTGCCGACCGGACCACCGATGCCGGACGCGAGGTCGCATTGAATGCGGCGACGGGGCTGCCGGCGTGGTCGTTTTCGCCGGTGCGCTATCGCGGCACCGGCGGCGGTATCTCCTCAACGCCCGTCGTCGATTCGGCGCGAGGTCTTGCCGTGGTTGGCACCGGGAATCCAACGCCGATGCGCTCGCCGCTGACGTGCAGCCCCTAAAGTGATCCAAAGATAGGTGGAGAATCCTGAGGCCTTTGGCCTCGAAGGAGACCACCGTGAAGAAGTCTCGATTCAGCGAAATGCAGATCGTCGGCATCCTGAAAGAACATGAAGCCGGCACGCCAACGAAAGATCTCTGCCGGCGGCATGGCATCAGCCCAGCGACGTTCTATACGTGGAAAGCCAAGTTCGGTGGGATGGAAGTCAGCGACGTGGCCAAGATGCGCGCGCTTGAGGACGAAAACCGCCGTTTGAAACGGATCGTTGCCGATCAGGCGCTTCACATCGATACCCTCAAGATTGCCGCCTCGGGAAACTTCTAACGCCTGTGCAGAAACGTCGAGTCGTACAGGCGGCTCGGAAGCAGCTCGACATCAGTGAACGCCAAGCTTGTCGGTACGCCCGAGCGAATCGCCGGATGATCCGTTACATGCGCCTTCCGAAAGATGATGCGCCGCTTCGTATGCGCCTCGAAGAGCTGGCGGCTGAGCGGCGACGGTTCGGCTACCGGCGCTTGGCCGTGCTTCTGCGCCGAGACGGCTGGAAAGTGAACATCAAGCGGGTTCTGCGCGTGTATCGTGATGCCCATCTGCAAGTGCGCAAGCGCCTCAAGCGCCGCGTTGCGGTCGGACGCGGAGATCCGGCTGCGGCGGCGTTGTCGATGAACGAGCGTTGGTCGCTTGATTTCGTTCATGATACCTTAGAAAGCGGCCGGCGCATCCGAACGCTCAACATCGTCGACGATTTCACGCGCGAGTGCCTTGCCATTGAAGTAGACACCTCGCTCTCAGGGCATCGCGTTGCGCGGGTTCTCGATGCAATCGGTTCGGTGCGAGGCTATCCGCAAACCATCGTGATGGACAACGGCACCGAACTGACAAGTCTTGCCATGGCGTGTTGGGCCCGCGATCAAAAGGTTCGCTTGCACTTCATCCAGCCTGGCAAACCGACGCAAAACGCCTATATCGAATCATTCAACGGACGTTTCCGCGACGAATGCCTGAACGAGCACCAGTTTGCTACACTTGCTCAAGCCCGCCTCATCATCGAAGCCTGGAGGATCGACTACAATACCGATCGGCCACATCAAGCCCTAGGAAACCGAGCCCCCGAGGAGTTCGCTCGCGGGCTACAAATCAGACTACCTCTCCAGCTATCCGCGGCATAACTTTGGGCTGCACGTCACCGCCGCCGGGCGCCGACCCGTTCACCGATTCCGTGATCGCGTTCGAAGCACGCTCGGGGCGATGGCGGTGGGCGACGCAGCTTCTTGCCCACGACGCAAACGATTTCGACGTCTTCGCGTCACCGAAACTCTTCCAATTCACCGTTGACGGAAGGCAAATCTCAGCAGTAGGCGTGAGCTTGAAGAATTCGCGGTATGTCATGCTTGACGAGTTGACCGGCAAGATTCTGTGGCAGCGCCAGCTCGAGCCGGCAATGCGTTGGATGCAATCGATCGGCACGCCGGCTTCAAGCGGCGCCACGATCGTCGTACCGCTCTTCCACGCGCCGACCAACGGCGAGCTCGTGGCGCTGCGCGCGGACGATGGGGCGATCTTATGGCGCATTCATACGAACGGAATCTACGAGGCCCCGGTAATCTGGCATGGCATCGCGCTCGCCGCGGAAGCGACAGGTGCGATCGCCGCCTTCGACCTTCGGAACGGAGCGCGCCAAGGCCGCTTAGACGTCGACTCCGAGCTTTACGGTCAAGGACTCGCGCTGGACGGAGATACCCTTTTTATAGCAGGCCGCGGCAAGTTCTGGGCGTACCGTCTGCAGCGATGACCTTACGAACGATACTTTACATCGGCCTCGCCATCGTGGCGGTGATTCTAATCGTGGCACTGGCTCGCGCGTTCCCCAGACACCGTGCGGCGCTGCCCAACCGGCTGGACGCCGCGATCGCCATCGCGATCGGTTTCGTAACGAATTTCTTCGACACACTGGGCATCGGCTCGTTTGCGACGACGACCTCGCTCTTCAAATTCCTTCGTTTCGTTCCGGACGAGCGCATCCCGGGAACGCTGAACGTCGGGCACGCGCTGCCGACCATCGTTGAAGCCGCGATCTTTATCGTCATTGTAGCCGTCGAGCCGCCTACGCTGCTGTTGCTGATCTTCGGCGCAATCGTCGGCGCCTGGCTCGGCGCCGGATTGGTCGCCCGTTTGCCGCGCCGCTACGTGCAGATCGGGATGGGCAGCGCCCTGCTTGCGGCCGCGGCGTTATTTATTCTGACAAATCTGAAGGGCAGCCACTTCGGACTTACCGGGAATGCACTTGGCCTCGAAGGCAGTCGTTTGTGGATCGGGATGGCGGTGAGTTTTTGTTTGGGTGCGCTAATGACGATCGGCATCGGATTATACGCGCCGTGTATGATTATGGTGAGCCTGCTCGGTATGAATCCCATCGCCGCATTTCCGATTATGATGGGGTCCTGCGCATTCCTCATGCCGGTTGCCAGCCTGCGATTCATTAAGTTCGACGCCTTTTCGATGCGTGCGGCGCTCGGGTTGACGCTGGGCGGAATACCCGGGGTACTGATCGCCGCATACATCGTAAAGTCGCTCCCGCTCGTGACGGTCCGATGGCTGGTGGTCGTCGTCGTCCTCTATGCGGCTACCGTCATGCTGCATTCGGCGGCGCAGCGTGGCGCAAATTCGACATCGGACGAAGAACTCGTGACCGTACCCTAAACCGGCACTTCGAGACGGCTGTAAACGAAGCGTCCGCCGACCATCGTTCCGATAACCTGGTAGTCTTTGTCCCAAAAGGAGAGATCAGCGCGCATACCGGGCGCGATGCGTCCCATCTCAGCTTCGTGGCGGATGAGTCGAGCCGGAGCGTGCGTCGCAGCGACGACCGCCTGCGCGAAGGCTATCTGGGTGTAAGACATATAGTTGCGCAATGCCTCGTCGATGCTGAGCGCGCTGCCGGCAATCGTACCATCGGCCGCGCGCATGACGCCGCCCTCGATGTGATAACCGGAGTCGGCGGCGGGCATGATATCCGTTACCAAAACGATCCGGTCGCCCAGCGTGCGGTGCAGAATGTCGATCATGACCGGCGACACGTGAAAGCCGTCGCAGATCACCTGCACGAGCGTCCGCCGATCCTGAATGAAGGCGGCCAAGATTGACGGGTCCCGGTGATCGAGCGGCGGCATGCCGTTGAAAGCATGCGTCAGCGAGCGGAAGCCCAACCCGATTGCGAGCATCCCTTCCCGATATCGCGCGCTGGTATGACCGGCAGAACAGACGACGCCGTTTTCCAAAAAGACGCGCAGTGCTTCGCTGGCGCCGCCAATTTCGGGTGCCATCGTAACCAAGAGACAGGCGCCTTTGCAGGCGTCGACCATCTCTTGCGCGCGCGACGCGTTGGCGCGAAGGAGCCATTCGTGACGATGGATCCGGCGAAACTTGGGATTCAAGAACGGTCCTTCGAAGTGAATCCCGAGACAGCGCGCTCCGGCCGGTGCATCCTCTTCGAGCTGGTTGGCAGCCTCGACGAGTTCCGATGCCGCGTGAAGCATCGATTCCCATGGGGCGGTCATCACGCTTGCGACAAAACCGGTCGCGCCGTTTCGCGCATAGGTCGTCGCGGCGAATCCGAGGGCATTGCCTTGATCGCGATTGAAAAGATAATCCCCCGCGCCATTGGTGTGGACGTCGATTAGGCCCGGCGCGATGCTGCTGCCTCCCGGAAGCGGGCAATCCGCCGGGCCGTCGGCGGGAAGCACGCTCGCAATCCGTCCGTCTTCGACCGCTAGCCGGCCGAAGGTCGACGTCCCATCGCCTATGGCGATGAAGGCAGGGCCCAGTAGCGTCTTAGGCATGCGAGTGCGCTAACTCCGTATTAGCGCCAATGCTTCGTCGCGATGCGCAACCATAAGCGCTTCGGTGTCGCCTTCCACGTTAAGCCGCAGAAGCGGCTCGGTATTCGAGGGGCGCACGTTCATCCACCAGGTGGGATAAGAGATGGTAACGCCGTCGAGATGATCGATTTGTGCGTCCGGAAAGTGGTCCTCGATTTCGCGAAGCTTTGACGAAACGTCACGGACGTGGCTGTTGATCTCGCCCGAGCGAAAGCGGGTATCTATCGGCGCAATCACCTCGCTGACCGGCTTGTTAGCTTCACTGAAGAGCTCGAGACATTGAAGCAATGCGATCATGCCCGAATCGGCGTACCAGTTGTCGCGAAAGTAAAAGTGTCCGCTGTGCTCGCCCCCGAAGACGACGTCTTCTTCGCGCATCACGGCTTTGATGATCGAGTGACCTACCTTCGACCGTATCGGCACGCCGCCGCCTTTGACGATCAACTCGGGCACGCTGCGGCTGCAGATCAAGTTGTAAAGGATCTTTGCGCCCGGGTATTTCTTGAGGGTGTTGAGCGCCACCAGCGCCGTCACGGTGCTGCCGTCGATGAGGTCGCCTTTTTCGTCGACGATGAACATGCGGTCGGCATCGCCGTCAAACGCGACGCCGAGATCGCATCGGTGTTTTCGAACCTCGGCTTGCAGGTCGATCATGTTCTCCGGTTCGATCGGACTTGCGGGGTGGTTCGGAAAGCTTCCATCCAGCTCGAAGTAGAGCGGCACGACCTCGCAAGGCAGGCTTTTGAAGACGTGCGGTATTGTCTCGCCGGCCATCCCGTTTCCAGCGTCAACCGCAATTTTGAACGGCTTGATCTTCGAGCGCTCGACGAAGGAGAGGCAGTGTTGAGCGAAATCGTCGAGAACGTCACGATGAGAAATGGTGCCCGCGACGGCGCTCGCCGGAGGGAGCTTTCCGGATAGCAGTTGGTCGCGTATCGTAGCCAAACCCGTATCGAGGGAGATCGCTTGAGCCTGCGAACGGGTGAACTTCATGCCGTTATACTCGGCAGGGTTATGAGAGGCCGTAATCATGACCCCGCCGTCGAAGTCGAATTTTCCCACCGCGAAGTAGAGGGCGTCGGTCGATACCATTCCGATGTCCACCACATCGGCCCCGGCTTCCGATGCGCCGCGGGCAAATGCGTCGCATAGTTTTTGCCCCGATGGGCGCATGTCGCGGCCGACCACGACGTTCGTGCGAGCCTTGCCTGAACGTTGTGGACCGAGCAGCGGTACGAAGCACCGTCCGATGCCATAGGCAAGATCATCGCTGAGTGAGGACGGATAAACGCCTCGGACGTCGTAGGATTTGAAGATCGTGGGATCCACTCGGCCGTCCACAGGTGGCGGTTCTTCGACCGCGCGTCCGTGACGCCTTTGTGAAGAACGAGCCCATCGGCAACGTAACCGGGACGCTCTTAATAACGGCGTTTCTGGTCGTGACGCTCGCTTTCGCCGTGGAGGGCACGTTTGAAACGCGCGCTCAGATTAGCCGCACCTTCGCGCGCCAAGCACAGATCCAACAAGCACAGATCGAGCTCGAAGAACTCTTGCGATTTCAAATCGATGAAGAGAACTCACTGAGGGGTTACTCTTTGACCCGAGATCCGTTTTACGTCGCTCAATATCGGCAAGCCGCAACCGGCTATGACGACACGGAAGGGGTCATTCGAGGAATTTTGCGTCAAGAGCAGGTGACCGCCGCAGGAGAGCTGCTCGCCGTTTACGGGAGCCTGCAATCGCGTTGGCGCACCGACGTCGCGGGGCCGTGGCTTCGGCACCCGGGGCGTCTCATCGAACTCGACAAACGTAACAAACTCTTTTCAGATTATGAGACGCGCACGGTGGCTGCGATGCGCGAAGAGTTGGCCGGTACCGGCAATGCGTTGGCTCGTAGCACGCAGCTGCAGCTCGATCGATCGTCATATGCGCGTGCTTTGTGGGTGCTAGTCTTCGGGCTGCTCGCGATACTCTTTAACGCGTATCGCTCTCGTCTCAATCGGGAGCTTGAGGAAGAGCGAACGATTACCAAAATCTTGCAGCGAGCGTTTAGCAGCGAATCGGTTCCGCTGCCGCACTGCGAGGTAGGAAGCGCCTATCTCTCGGCGACGAGCCATTCGGCGGTTGGCGGAGACGTCTTCGACATCTATCGTCTTTCCGATAACCGCGCGCTGGTCTTGATCGCCGATATCAGCGGGAAAGGCGTCGATGCGGCGGTGCTTACCGCTTTCACCAAATTCATGATCCGCGCGATCGCGTTACGTCAAAGCGAGCCGGCCGCGATTCTCGCGGAATTCAACGTCGCATTTGCCAAAGCGGTCGGGAACCCGTATCTGTTCGTTTCGATGTTCGTCGGCGTGCTCGATACCGGCGCTTTTCGATTGGAATACGGCAGTGCGGGACACGATTGTGCGTACTTGCGTCGGGGCGGCGGCGTGGAGCAGTTGCCGGTGACGGGACCCGTTCTCGGGGTGATGGAGGAGCCGTTCTACTCCAAGACGATCGACCTCGCCGCCGGGGACATGCTCGTGCTCACGACGGACGGCTTGACGGAAGTTCGCAATAGCGAAGGAAAGCAGCTGCTCGAAGGCGGCGCGATGGAACTGATCGCGCGCGCCGACTCGCACGCCCAGCAGCTCGCAGACGAACTCGTAGCGGCTGTCCGGGCCCGCGGCGGCGGCCGCTTGCGCGACGATTTGGCGATCCTCGCGATTCGGCTGCTGGATGGAGGGCCGGCTCGTGTCTAGGCTCGCAGCCGCGCTGCTCCTCGCATGGTTGGCGGCGATCCAACCCGCCTTGGCCGATTGCAAGGTGCACCCCGGCGACAACGTCGTGCTCTACAGCACGAGCGACGATCCGTCGGTGCTGATTTGGGACTCGCGCGCACGCTTGCGCGAATACAATGCCGCCTCGTTTGACGTCGCACGGGCGATGCTGCCACATGCGGTATTGGTTGCCCCGGGCACGCGCGCGAGCGTGATCACCTGTATTCCCAACTACATTGAATCGCCGGTATTCAACCAACCCGACGACGCGATCGGCGTTTTGATTACAAACGGACCCCAGCACGGACTCAAGCGGTGGGTGCTCGGTTCGGACCTTCGATTGCGGCACGATCGTCCGTAGTCTCTCCCGACTCTCGCGCAAAGACGCGCAGACGGTGACCGGGAAGGCGAACGCGCTCCATCGCGACTTCGTAAACCTCTTCGAGGAGCGGGTCGTCCAGAAGCGCGGCGGGCTCGCGCAGCGCGAGAAGCGTTCCGCCGCCGAGAAGTGCGATGCGGTCGGCATAAGCAGCGGCCTCGTTGAGGTCGTGAAGCGCACAAATGACGGTTTTTCCGGTCCGCGCCAAGTTGCGCAGCAACGCGAGAATCTCATGGGCGACGCGTACGTCGAGATGGCTGGTTGGTTCGTCGAGAAGAAGAACGGGCGTTTGTTGAGCTAAGCCGAGCGCAATCCACACTCGTTGACGTTCGCCCGCGCTGAGCGTCGAAAAGACGCGTTCGCCGAACGCCTCCATACGAACCGACGCAAGCGCGTCCGCCACGGCACTCGCATCGGCGGGGCGCGTTTGCCACTCCCACCAGCGATGATAAGGAAACCGGCCGATCGATACGACGTCGGAAACGCGGAGCGCGTCGAGAAAAACTTCGTCGCCGGTGACGAAGGCTATACGGCGTGCGCGTTCCATCGGGCTGAGTTGGGCGGTCGGCGTTCCGTCGAGCAAAATCGTTCCGCCCTCGAGCGGGTGCAGTCCCGCAATCGGCGCGCAGCAGCGTCGTCTTGCCCACGCCGTTGGGACCCAGCAGCGCAACGAACTCACCGTCGACGATGCCGGCTTCGATCTGCGCGAGCAAGGCGCGTTTGCCAACGCTCAGCGCAACGCCGCGCAACTCGATCATATCCCGCCGCCGCTTGCGGACGCAGCCGGGCGAAGATAGAGATAGAGGAACGTCGGCACCCCGATAAATGCCAGCAGAACACCGATCGGAAGCTCGGCCGGCGCCACGATTCGCCGGCAGACCGCGTCGGCAAGCATGCAGAGAGCCGCACCGATGGCAGCGCAGGCCGGCAAGAGTGCGCGAGCATCCGATCCGACCAGGCGGCGCGCGAGGTGCGGTACGATCAGCCCGATGAAACCGACGAGTCCCGCTAAAACCACGCTGCTTGCGGCAAGCAGCGCAGAAGCAGCAAGGATGACCCACTGGGCCCGATCGACGTCGAGCCCGACGGCCCGTGCCCGCAACTCGCCGATTCGAAGCGCGTTCAGCGGTGCACTCGAGACGATAGTCAGCAGTACGCCCATACCGACGTACGGCGAGGCGACGGCGAGATCGTGCCAGCCGCGTCCCGCCATCGAGCCTGCGAGCCACGCCAGAATCGTGCTCGCATAATCGCTCGACTGTGCGCGAACGACGGCAAGCGTGATGGTCGCGGCGAAGAGCGTGGAGAGCGAAACGCCGGCGAGGATCAGGCGAGTAGCATCGATTCCGCTGCCCCGGCGCGCAAGCGCCGCGACCAGCAGCGCGGCGCCGAGTCCGGCAATAAAGCCGATGGCCGGCGTCGCGTCGGTTGCCACGCCGGCCAGGACCGCAAGTGCGATCGCGGCCGCCGATGCCGCGCTGACGCCGATGAGGTACGGATCGGCCAACGGATTGCGGAGCATGCCTTGGAGCAATGCGCCGCACAACGCCAATGACGCACCGACCGTCGCGCCGATGCACACGCGCGGAAGGCGCAACTGCCAGACGATCGCATTGAGCACGCCCGATTCATGCGGATGCAAAAGTTGAGCGGCGACTTGGCCGATCGAAAGCGGCGTTCCGCCGACGAGCAAACTCGCCGCGCCCGCAACCGGTGCGAGCAGCACGAGCGCAGCGACGGTGATTGCTCTCAACGGCTGCGCAACTCGACGGTGAACGAGCGGCCCGGCATAGGATACCCGGCATAGAACGCATAGCGATCGTTGCCCAGATTGTAGCCGCGCAAGGCCACAACGAGCTGCGGCGTCACCCGATAGCCTATATCGGCGTCCACCTGCGTGAACGTGGAGGGCTGGTAGACGGCATAAGCCGGCGATAAGTACGGATCGGGATTCTCTTGCGGCCCTTGCGTTCTGGCGACGATCCGAAAGCCGTCAAACCGGCTATTGGGTGCAGGCAGGTAGTGCAAGCCGACGCTCACCGCGAAAACCGGCCCGCGACCCGGCAAACGCGAATCGGTTTGCAGATCCTGCGCGCGGTAGAGATTCGTGACGTCGAGTGTCGCGACGCATCGGTGAAGAGGCAAGGTCGTCACTCCCAGCGAGAGTCCGGCAATCGACGCGTGGCCGACGTTCTCCGGAACATATGTCGGCGGCGGTGAGACGATCAAGTTTGTACCACTGGTAGTGAACCAGCCGAATGAGACTCCGCCCCAGAGCGTCGGCGCGACGAGCGTGGCATCCGCAACCCGAGTTCGCTCCGGCACGAGATTTGGATTGGAGTAGCCGGGGTAGTAGAGCTCTTCGGCGGTCGGCGCCCGGAAGGCGGTAGCGGCGTTGACCTTCAGCGCAAGAGCGTCGCCCAGCGGCGCAATGCCGCCGACGGAGGGCGAATACGCGCCTCCGGCCCCGCCGTCACGTTCCGCGCGCAGACCAGCGTAGACCTGTCCACCGTTGCGTCCAAACCACTGCGACTGCGCATACGCCGCGGTCTGCGCGTAGGGGTCGAAGATCGGCGAGTTGTCGGCGGACTGCGTTGAGCCACCGCCCGTGCCCTGGTCGACGCGCGCGATGCCGCGCATCAGGTCGACGCCGTAGACGAGTCTCTCACGATCGTCGCCAACGACGTTGCGCAGGCTCGCCATCCAATGCTGATCGTAGAGAACCTGGGCGTATGGCGGATTTGAAGCCATCCCCGGCGCGGGCGTCGGATAGGCGGAGTTCGGACAGTTCGAGTCTACCGGCGTGTTGCACGTGTACGAAAGATCTTGCGAGGAATCGCCCAGCTCGATTGACGTTGAGGAACGCGACCCTCGGCGTTCCAGATTCAGTCGAAGGTTGCGATTGACGTTGTTCTGCTCGCTGGTCGGCGAGAAGTACCCGAGCTCGCCGGGCGCTCCGGAGAGAGCGTTGACGATATCCCCACTCAGCGTCACGTCGATGGCGCCAAACTGGTGTGCGTAACGAGCGTTCAAACCGGTCAAGTCCGCTTGAGCGTTTTGGCGATTCGGCGCGTTCTCGACGGAATAATCGTTTGCAGCATAGGTGTGCGTAAAGCTTAAGTACGGCGTTTGCAAAAGGTAGGTTGATTCATCAAACGATCCCGTTGAAAGCGTTGCGCTGCTGCGCGTCGGCTGCGGTGCCGTGATGATGTTGATAACGCCGCCGATCGAGCCGGAACCATAGAGTGTCGAGCCGCCGCCTTCCACGACCTCGATGCGGTCGATCCCGTCGACGGAAAATTGCTCGAGATTGATATCGTCGATTTGGCTGCCCGCCATCGGCAAGCCGTCGACGAGCACTAAGATCTGCTCAGACGAACTGCCACGAATTCCGACCGTCGAGGCCGCGCCGAAGGCACCGTAACGAATGAGGTCGACTCCGGGAACGCTCTTCGATCGCATCGGCGACGGTGCGATCGCCGTCGCGTGCAATCTGCGCTGCAGTAACGACGTACGTCGTGCGTGCCGTTCGCGCCGCGGACTCGAGACTTCGGTCGCTCGTCACGACGTGCGCGATTTGCGGACCGACCGTGGGGGAAGGCGAAGGTGAGGGAGCGACCGCGACGAGCGCGGCAATCATCGTTGAAAACATCGAAATCCTTTCCTTTGCGCGAGGCGGATGATGCTACGACGTTTGCGACGGTATCCTGACTTGCGGATCCTCACCCCGGTGCCCGAGCCTTCCCATCCTAGGACAGTGACTTCGGGCGGCTTCCCGCATACAGTGGCGCGACCGTGCCGGCCTCACACCGGCTTCCCACGCGCAAACGTACCCATCGCATTTTCCAAAGGGCGTGGCCTTCCTTCTTGCGTAACTCGAAGGCGATGCGCGCGATCTTTCTTGCGATGGTGTGGTGTGCGATGCTTGGCGCATGCGCTGCGCACGACGTCAACGGTACCGCCAATTCGACGAGCCGCGGCGTGGCGCCGCGGGTCGTCACGTTGGTGCCGTCGTTCGCCGACGATATGTACGCCATCGGCGCCGGCTCGCGGATCGTCGCGGTTTCCGCCTTCACCGACGCGCCGCAAGCAAAGCTGCTGCCGCGCATCGCAGATTCGAACAGCGTCGATTCGGAAGCCATCCTCGCGCTGCGGCCCAGCCTCGTCATCGGGATTCCGGCGCAGGAGCGCTTGACCGAACCGCTGCGGCGCGCGCACGTCCGTGTCGTGCTTCTACCGGACGACTCGTATAGCGAAATATTCGAGAACTTGCAAACGATCGGCGCGCTAACGGGCCACCGGCGCGAAGCCAATGCGACGATTGCGCGCTTGCGCCGTGAAACCGCCCGGCTGCACGCGCAAACCAAGGCGTACCTTCGCCATCCCAGCGTTTTCGTCGTGCTCGGCAGCGGTCCGATTTGGACTGCGGGCGCCGACTCGTACATCGCGACGCTGATCGCGCTTGCCGGCGGCGCGAATGCGGCAAGCGACCTGCACGGCGCATACGGTCAATACAGCGCCGAGGCCTTGGTTCGCCATCAGCCCGACCTCCTGGTGGCCGATGCGGCGACGCATCTCGATGCCGCGCTCGATCGGGAACCGTGGCGCAGTCTTCGCGCGGTACGTCTCCATCGCGTGTACTCCGTCGATCCGGACATCATCGAACGTCCCGGTCCATCGTACAACCAAGGTTTGCAGTGGCTCGTCAATCGACTCATGCCGTTGGCAGTCGCGACTCCATGAAGCAGCGCGCTCTCGTCGTCGCCGTCGAGACGCGCACTTCACCGCATCCGATCGAGCCGGAGCTCGCCGAGTTCGAAGCGCTCGCGGAAGCGGCAGGTGCAAAGGTGCTCGATCGCATCGTACAGCGCCGCGCCGCCGTCGATCCGGCGACCCTCGTCGGCAGCGGCAAAGCGCTCGAGATCTCGCAACGCGCGAGCGACGTTCGCGCGGGTCTGCTCCTGATCCTCAACGATTTACGACCCCGGCAACGCAAGAATCTCGAGAAGATCGTGCCGCTGCCGATCGTCGATCGCACGATGCTGATTCTCGACGTTTTCGCGCGCCACGCGCGCAGCCGAGAGGGCAAGCTCCAAGTCGAGCTCGCTCAGCTGCGCTATCGGCAATCGAACCTGATCGGTATCGGCGCCGATCTCTCGCGATTGGGCGGTGGGATCGGCACGCGCGGACCCGGCGAAACCAAGCTGGAAGTCGACCGCCGCCGCATCGGTGAACGTATCAGCGTTCTCAACCGGCTACTCGCCGACGTTCGACGTCAGCGCGCCGTGCGGCGGTCTTCGCCGCATCGCGAACGTCTCGTTGCGCTCGTCGGATACACCAACGTGGGAAAGACTTCGCTGCTCAACGCATTGGCGCGAAGCAACGCCTACGTTGCGGACCGCCCCTTTGCAACCCTCGATCCGACGATTCGCCGTGCCTACCTCAAGCCCGGCGTGTACGTTCGGATCGCGGATACGGTTGGGTTCATCACGGACCTTCCCAAAGATCTCGTGAATGCATTCCGCGCAACGTTGGAGGAGTTGCGCGAGGCCGATCTTCTGTTGCACGTGCTCGATGCGAGCAATCCGCAGTGGCCCCGTCAACGCCGCGCGGTTGAAGCGCTTCTGCACGAGCTCGAGCTGGATCGCACCCGCAAGCTCTGCGTATTCAACAAGTGCGACCTGGCGGTGGCCGAAGCATCGGGAATAGCGGGCATCGTTGTGCGTCAGCGCGACGACGGGAGCAGGCCTCGATTCATTGCGCGCCGCACTGAGCGAGTGCCTCACATGACTTATCGAAGGCTGCTTGCATTGCCGCGCTGGCCTTTCTCGCTGCGACCGGATGCGGCCGTAACGCTGACGACGCCGTCGTGGCAACGGTGCACCGCCTACGACCTGCCGTCGTGCTCTTGTCGATGCGCGTGCCGCCCGAGAACAAAAAAGATCGCTACGACGACGCGTACGCCACCGGCTTCGTTGTCGCTTCGGGACATTGGGGAAGCGAGATACTCACGGTTGCGCACGCAATCGACGGTGCGTGGGACCTTCGCATTACGATTGGCAACCGCTGGAAGGCACCCGCGCGAGTCGTCGCATCGAACGAGGACCTCGATCTCGCGTTGCTTCGTACGCCACGACCGCAACTCCCAACGATTGCACTCGGGTCGTCGTTGCATCTGCAAGACGACGTGGGACGGGAAGTCGCGCTGCTGGGCTATCCCATCCCCGACGAGTTCGACGACGAGGGGCTCGGCTTAGCCACTTCACTAAATGCCGGACGACTTTCATCGATACGCAAAGATGCGCTCGAAGTAACGCTGTCGATCGTCCCGGGCGAAAGCGGCGCGCCCGTCTTCATCGTCGACACCGGCGAAGTCGTTGGAGTCGCGGAGTCGCGTTTCGACGAGGAACGCAGCATCGGTTTCGCGCTGCCCATCGACGACGTCAAGAAGTTTCTCCACCGCTACGACCGACGTCACGGATTTTGAATTCGCCGTGCGGCGCAACGTTTATCGTCGAGCGGTCGCCGACCCATTGCAGCGGTGGAATCTCAAAGAAGCGAGCCAGCGCGTTGAGCCGCTGGGCGTATCCGGAACGTAGCGCGGAAAAGCGCGTCCACGCGTCGTCTCGATCGTGTAGTTTGTATCCCGCCGAGACGAGGCGGTCGCACGCGTGCTCGAACTCCGAGCGCTCGATCCCGACGCTTTCCTCCGCAGCGGGAACCCGAAAGTAGCGGGCGAGGTCCCGAGCAGCATGGCGGCCGACGCTGTAAAAAATGCCGGCCTGCCCAGCGTGCACGCCGTCGGTCGTCGTCATTATGAGCGTGGCGGCGTCGAGCAGCGTTCCGAGCGTGCCGACCCACGATTGATCGTCGTGGCTCGATCGGAAGAAGGCAAGTACCGGATAGGCGAGGTGACTCTCCATTAGCGCCGCGGCCCACCGTTGCGAATCGATCATCAAGGAAGGCAGATCGTTTTGCGTGCGCGAGTAGCCGGCGATCGCGAGCAGATTGACGCCGCTGGGCGGCGTCGCCGCGCGTGCGGCTGTGGTGACGACGAAAGTTTCCCGTTGCTGGAACGCTCCGAAGATCGCGAAAAGAAAGGCCGTCAAGATCGAAAGGAGCGAGAGGCCGGCCAGGCCCGCAAGCACGGAAACGAACCTCGGTAATGCGGCACGGCCGACCACGTCTCCAAATCCGATCGTCAGCAGCGAACTCCCAGCGAAGTACAGCATGGTCCCGAACGACGCGTGTCCGGGGGCGATGCCGCTGCGCATCCCCCAAAGCACCAGAGCGAACCCTACAACGAGCAGCACCACCCAAAGCCCGATCAACGCTAACAACATGAACGGCGCAAAAACCGCGAAGAAGTCCTCGCGCAAGATCGCCATCGCTTGCATGGAGGCGCCACGCAAATTTCGGCCAGAAGTACCACGCGCAGCGCCAGACCCAGAAGCTGATGCGATAGCGCCGTGCCGTGGCCCGGGGCATAACGACGGACTGAAAGACGTCACTCAGCGTCAGCACGATGACGATGATGCCGAGCGCAATACTCAAGATGTTCAGCAGCATGCTCGCAACACGAACTTCGCCGCAACGGGGCGGCATGCCGCTTCAATCGAATGGCGCAGGCGATGGCGGTGGTCCTCATAACCGGACCGGTACGTTCGGGCAAGAGCGCATTCGGCGTGAGGCTCGCGCGGGAGAGCGGACTCGAGGTAACGTACGTCGCGACGGCCGCCGGGTCGCCGGAGGATATCGAATGGCGCGCGCGTCTCACGCGTCACGTTCGCGACCGCCCCGCGTCATGGCGAACGGTCGAAACCGCTGCCATGCCGCACGAGGCCCAGCTCGCGCTCTTTCGCGAGGCTGCGCCGGAAACGTGTCTTCTCGTCGATGCGCTCGGCACGTGGCTGGCGGCGCGAATTGCCGCGCAAATCGAGCTTCTCGAAATCGACTACACGGTACTTGAAGCGCAGCTCGACGACGAGGCAGCCGAGTTCGTCGATGCGATTCTCGCGTCGCCGGCAGAAGTTATTGCCGTTAGCGAACAGATCGGTTGGGACTTGGTGCCGGTTGCAGCCTCGGGACGGCTCTTTCGCGACGCGATGGGCCGCATGGTCCAGCGGCTCGCCAAGCAGGCGGATCGTGTGTACCTGGTTGTGGCCGGCCACGCACTCGACTTGCGCGCGCTAGGCGAGTCGATCGACCGAAACGGCGATGGCTGAGACTCTGGTTCTCGTTACTTTTCTCGCAGCGGTGGTCGTGCTCACCGTAGCGGCAAGGCGCCTGCGAGTTCCGTATCCCGTTGCGTTTGTCATCGGCGGAATCGCTCTTGCCTTTACGCGACACTTGCCGCGACCTCACGTCGAGCCCGACCTGATCATCCTGCTCGTCGTTCCACCTCTTCTCTACAGCGCTGCCTGGTCCACGGACTGGCTCGAGCTCAAGCGGAATGCTCGACCGATTACGCTCCACGCCGTCGGATTGGTAATCTTCACCATGGCCATCGTGGCAGTCGTCGTTCATGAAACGGTCCCCGAATTTACGTGGCCGCTGGCCTTCACGCTCGGTGCGATCGTTTCGCCGCCGGACGCAGTCGCCTCTGAAGCGATCTTCGAGCGGCTGGCAATCCCTCGGCGCCTTGCGGCGGTCGTGAACGGCGAATGTTTAATGAACGACGCGACGGCGCTCGTACTCTATCGATTCGCACTGGCCGCAGCTATTTCCGGGACGTTTTCACTTGCGCGGGCGAGCGTGGCCTTCGTTGTGGTTGCCGCCGGCGGAATCGCCGTCGGCGTTGCGGCGGCATTCCTACTCGAAGGTTTCCTCCGATATATCGCGCGTTACGGCTTTGCCGATGCGACGATCGCCAGCGTCGCCTTTTTGTTGGCGCCGTTTGCCGCCTATGTGCCCGCAGAAGCGCTGCACGTTTCCGGCGTGTTGGCTGCAGTTTCGGCCGGTATTCTACTGAGCCGTCGTTCGACGAGTTTCATTGACTCCGAAACGCGAGTGCTCGGAGCGTCGGTCTGGCGACTGCTCACGTTTGTGCTCAACGCATTCGCGTTTCTATTGATCGGTTTGGAATTGCCGTCGATAATCGAGGCGCTCGTGCCGCACGTTCGCGACTATGCGCTCTATGGCTTGCTGGTGAGCGTGACGGTGATTCTGGTGCGCATCGCCTGGATATTTCCGGCGACTTATCTACCTTGGCTCCTGAACAAGCGGTTGCGCACAACAGAGGGTGGCCCGCCCTGGCAGCAAGTCGCGGTGTTATCGTGGGCCGGCATGCGCGGAATTATCTCGCTTGCGATAGCGCTGGCGTTGCCTTACACGTTAGGCGATCAGCCCTTTCCGGAACGCAGTGTGATGATTTTCTTTACGTTGTGCGTGATCTTCGCGACCCTCGTGTTGCAGGGTCTCACGCTCGGTCCATTGATAGAATGGCTCGGTGTGACGGAGACGAGCCGGAGCCGGCGACGTGAAACGGCGTTGCGCGTACGAGCTCTTGAGGCGGGAGTCGCACGGCTGCGCGAATACGAAGCTCGTCGCAATACTCCGCTCGAGCGAGAGATCGCCGACCGAATTCTCGAAGAATACGCCCAACGTATCAACGTCCTGCGCGGCAAGGCTGCCAAGGACGAAAGCGATGAAGCGAAGGAGAGTCGCCTCGATCGTCGCTTGCAAAAAGAAGCGCTGACGGCAGAGCGACGAGCGATCCTCGCAATGCGCTCGGCGGGTGAAATTCCCGACGAGATCTACCGCTCGATCGAATATGACCTCGATCTTGCGACGCTACGGTTGAGCTAGCGGCTCGGCACCGCGCTCGGCGTACCTACGGCGGCCGCAGGCGAAGGGCTCGCCGCCGCGCTCGCACTGGGAAGGGCAGCCGCCGAAGCAGTCGGCGAGACCCGCGGGGTAGGCGTCGGGGGCGGCGCAAGCGTGGCCTGACCGGCGGGGTACGTTAGCGGAACGAGCCGGATGTAGCCGATTGAGACCGTTCCATCTTTGGGAATCGTCGTGTCGGCGGTCACCGTTGAATAGCCCGGTGCGCGGGCGGTTACGGTCTGATCGCCGGCGACGGCCCGCAAGCGAAAGCCGCCGTTTACGTCGGCGTGCGCCGTGTAAAGCGAACCAACGGAGAGGAGCGCGTCTGGGATCGGTCGGTTGGTCATCGCATCCAGCACGCGTCCGGCCACGTGGCCGAAATCTTGGACGCCGACGACGTTGGGCGGCGGTGAACAGCCATCTCCGAGGGCAAAGAGCAGGAGCATTCCCAAAATGACGAATCGCATGATCGAGCTTTAGGTTCAAGAAAGCGGAGAGGTCCCCCCGGTCCAACAGCTACGCATTGGCGGTCCAATAATGTTGACAAGGTATGCTCGGGGGCTTGTGAAAACTTTCACAAGCGATGAACCCGTACGCACCGGTCGCAATCTACCTCTGTGTCGCTGTTGCGGCCGCGTTGCTCTTCACCGTCATTCCAGGGCTTTTGGCACGGGCCAAACCCAACGCTCATAAACGCGAAGCCTACGAGTGCGGCGTCGAGCCGACCTCGCCGGTAGCAGGGCGGTTCCCCGTCCGCTTTTACCTCATCGCGATGCTCTTCGTCGTTTTCGACGTTGAAGCGGCCTCATTCTATCCTTGGGCCGTTCAGATGCACGCACTGCGAGTCTTTGGCCTGCTTGAAATGGTCATCTTTATTATCGTACTCGCAATCGGTTATGCGTACGTTTGGAAGAAGGGCGGCTTTGTGTGGCGGTAAGTCCCGGCCATTTTATGCTCGCCCGCCTTGACGACGTCGCCCGCTGGGCGCAAAGCTCCTCGGTTTGGCCGCTCACGATGGGCTTGGCCTGCTGCGCGATCGAGATGATGAGCGTGACCGCGCCGGAGTACGACATCGGGCGCCTCGGTTCGGAAGTCTTTCGCAGCTCGCCGCGCCAAGCCGATTTGATGATCGTCTCGGGCCGCGTCGCACAGAAGATGGGACCGGTCGTCAAGCGCTTGTACGATCAAATGGCCGATCCGAAATGGGTCATCTCGATGGGCGCCTGTGCGAGCTCAGGCGGCATTTTCGACAACTACGCGGTGATTCAAGGAATCGACACGATCATTCCCGTCGACGTCTACGTTCCCGGCTGCCCGCCCACGCCCGACGGTCTGCTCTACGCAGTCAATCTGATTCAGCAGCAAATCCGCGAGGGCGGTCGCGGTGGCATTCTGGCGCGCGCCTAAGTTTTCAACTACAAGAGTGTACCGTGCCTAGCACGCAAACTCCGCCGATCGCCGGCGTTGCGATCGATCCACCGAGCCTGCGTCCGTCGATCGACGATGCCATTATCGAGCGCGTCGAGCCCGAGCAACTGCGTGCGCGCCTCGAGGCGCTCAAAAACAATGGCTGCGCGATGCTTCTCGATCTTGGCGCGGTCGATTATCTCCAGCGCAAGCCTCGTTTCGATCTCGTCTATCATTTGCTGAAGCTGCCTGCAAGGAAAGCAACGGTCGCGGAGATCGGTACGCCGGCCAGGCTGCGCCTGCTCTGCGCCGTGGACGAGGGCGAACGCGTGCCAACAGTCATGGACTTGTGGGTGTCGGCCGATTGGGCAGAGCGAGAGGTTTACGATCTTTTCGGGATCGTTTTCGACGGGCACGCGGACTTGCGCCGCATACAGATGCCGCACGACTGGGAGGGGCATCCGCTGCGTAAGGATTATCCGATGCGCGGCCCGGCGCGGGAGCGCGCGCCCCGCCCGAGCTTTGCCAACAAAACCAACGTCGTCGCCGGCACACCGCCGTCGGGACGCACGCTCGAGGCGCTGCAGGAAGAAATAAAGCGAGCTCGCGAGTCGTGACCGTTTACGCCAAGCCGCTCTCGCCCGATATCGTCAGTCAGACCGGCAACACGATGGTACTTTCGATGGGGCCGCAGCATCCCTCGACGCACGGCGTCTTGCAGATCATGCTCGAGATTGAGGGCGAGAACGTCGTCAAGGCGGAGCCCGAGATCGGTTATCTGCACACCGGCATCGAGAAGACCGCAGAAGGTCTCTTTTGGACGCAGGCGCAGACGGTGATCGAGCGCATGGACTATCTCGCGCCGTCGTCGAACGCGCTTTGTTACGCGCTCGGCGTGGAAAAGCTGCTCGGCATTACCGATCGCATCCCGGCACGCGCGCAGATCATTCGCGTTTTATCGATGGAGCTGACGCGCATTGCGTCACATTGCGTGTGGCTCGGGACGCACGGCATAGACCTTGGCGCACTCTCCATTTTCTTCTATACCTTCGATCTGCGCGAGAACATCCTCGATCTTCAAGAAGCTTCCGGCGGCGCGCGGATGCATCCCAACTACCTGCGCGTCGGCGGCCTTAACGGCGATCTTCCTGAGGGTTATCTCGTCAATCTCGACGCGCTCATCGAAAAATTCCCTGGGCGGATGCGCGAGCTGCGCGGGCTGCTGCAAGCGAACCCGATCTTTCAAGACCGAACGATCGATCTCGGCGTATTGACCCCGCAAGAAGCGATTTCGTGGGGTGTCACCGGGCCGAGCTTACGGGCGAGCGGCATCGCTTATGACGTGCGCCGGGCGTTTCCGTACACAGGGTACGAGACCTACGACTTTGACGTGCCTACCCGCGACGAAGGCGACGCGTACGCTCGCTTCTTGGTGCGGCTCGATGAGATGGAAGAGTCGATGCGCATCATCGAGCAGGCGCGCCGGCGGCTCGACACGCCCGGTCCGGTGATGATCGACGATCCCAAGGTTGCGCTACCCCCAAAAGAAACGATCGCGCTCTCGATGGAAGCGCTGATCCATCACTTCAAACTCGTCAGCGAAGGCTTTCGAGTGCCGCCGGGCGACGTCTATCAGGCGATCGAATCGCCGCGCGGCGAACTCGGTTACTATATCGTCAGCAACGGCGAGAATCGCCCGTACCGCATTCGCACTCGTCCGCCCAGCCTCTACAATCTTCAAGCGCTCAAGGGCATCGCTCCGGGAAACCTCATCGCCGATCTCGTGGTGATGATCGGCTCCCTCGACCCCGTTTTTGGCGAAGTGGACCGATGATTTTGTTTCGCTCGGGCACACGACGTGGTGGTTCGGGGACGCTTGCGGGCTTGGTACTCGCGCCGGAAATATCGCCCCCGCGGCCGTTTGCCTCGCACATCCGGTGCTCGGCTGCACTTGACCTCTGCACTGCTCTCGCCATCCATGGCTCCGCAGTGCATTCACACACCGCCGGGTCGATACATCCGGCGCGAGAACCGAGGTCTAGCGTGAGCGACGTCGCGCATTACGGTGGTGACGGGCGTGTGAAGGGAGGAGCGCAGCCTGGAGGGCGAGAGCGACGACGAGGCGAGCAGCTTTTTCGCAGGACGCGAAAAAGCGAGCGTCGCCGGAACCACCGTAGTGCGTGACGTCGCGCAAATGACCGACAGAGAAAAAAACTTTCCGGCGTTGCTCGAGCGGCTGCGACCGCAGTGCGAAGCGATCGTCGCGCGGTACGAGGAGAAGCGGTCGGCGCTTCTGCCGATTATGCATTTGTTTCAGGAGCATGAGGGCTTCGTGAGCCCGCAGGCGATGCATGCCGCGGCGGAAATGCTCGAGATCACACCCGCTGAAGTGGAAGGCGCGGTTTCGTTCTATACGCTGCTTTATCGGCGGCCGGTCGGAAAGTACGTCCTGCAGGTTTGTCGCGGACTGGCCTGCGTCATCAACGGCGCCGAAGACATCATGGCATACTTTCGAGAGAAGCTCGGCATCGGACACCTTCAAACGACCGAGCGATGGGCTCTTCTCGTACGAAGAGGTCGAATGTCTGGCGGCCTGCGATCGCGCGACCTGCATGGAAGTCAACCTCGAATTCGTGTACGATCTGACGCCGAAGAAGATCGACGAGATGCTCGACTCGATGCGTACGGGTAACTACGGCGTTGTGCCGATGGCACAGACGGCATTTCCGGGACCGACGTGGGCGATCGCGCAAGACGCTCAAATAGCCACCGGGCAGAAGTCGCGAGGTGCCGAAGGCGTACCGCAACCCAACAACGCAGGCGGGGTCGGCGACAAAAGCGGCATTATCATGTTGGATAACATCATTGCGCGAAACGTTCGACCCTTCGTAGCCACGACCGAACGAGCCGTCGTAGATTCGCGCGCGGTCGCCGAAAATGTCGACGAAGAAGGCGCCAATGCCGGTCACTAAAATCCTTACGGCCGGCATCGGCGAGGTGGACATGCGCGGCATCGATGCCTACCGCGGCCGCGGCGGCTACCAGCAGTGGGAACGTGTTTTACGCGAGTTACAGCCGGTCGACGTGCTCGACCTTGTCGAAAAATCGGGGCTGCGTGGTCGCGGGGGCGCCGGCTTTCCTACCGGGCGCAAATGGTCGTTCCTTCCCAAGGACAAGTACCCCCGTTACCTTGTCTGTAACTGCGATGAAGCCGAGCCCGGCACGTTCAAGGATCATATGCTGCTCGAAGCTACGCCGCATCTCATCATCGAAGGGATGCTGATCGGCGCGTACGGCATCGCATCGCATCACGCATTCATCTACATTCGGGGTGAGTTCAAGCGCGGCTACGAGATTTTTTGCGCGGCCCTCGACGAAGCCCGGCAGGCCGGTTACGTCGGAAAGAATATCTTGGGCAGCGGCTACGACCTCGAGGTCACGGTGCACCGTGGAGCGGGAGCGTATATCTGCGGCGAGGAGACCGGACTGCTCAACTCCCTCGAAGGCAAGCGCGGCGAGCCCCGTCTGAAGCCGCCATTTCCGGCCATTGAGGGCCTCTATCAAATGCCGACCGTCGTCAACAACGTTGAGACGCTCGCGTACCTCGTTCCGATCCTCGAACGCGGCGCGCAATGGTTTGCATCGGTCGGAACCGAGCGCAGCAAAGGTTATAAGATCGTCTCGGTTTCGGGTCACGTGCAAGATCCGGGCAACTACGAGGTCGCGCTCGGAACGACGGTGCGCGAAATCATTGACTTGGCGGGCGGCCTGCGTCATGGACGGACCTTCATGGCGGTCCAGCCGGGCGGGGGCTCCTCGGCATGCATCTTCGAGGAGCATCTCGACTGGTCTTACGACTACGAAAGCATGACCAAGGCCGGTTCGATGCTCGGCTCGGGTGCGTTCGTCGTTTTCGACGATACTACCGATTTCGTCAATGCGGCCTACAATCTGGTTCGTTTTTTCGCTCACGAATCGTGCGGGCAATGCACGCCTTGTCGCGAGGGCGGCAGTTGGATGGAACGTGTGCTCGAGCGCCTCGTGCACCGTCGCGGCGTTCCGGGCGACTATGAAATGCTCTTACGCATTTCGGGTGCCATTACCGGCTTGAATCTTTGCGCGCTCGGTGATTCGATCGAGCCCTTTCTCAAATCGGTGATGCAGCGGTTTCCCGAACAGTTCAAAGCGCGAATTGCGGCGCAGGCGCCGCTACCGGCATGAGCGCTCCATTGCTCGCGCCGTCCGCCGAGATGGTGCATATCACCATCGACGGCGTGCCGGTGACGGTCCCGAAAGGCACGCTTCTCGTCGAGGCGGCCAAGACGATCAAGCAGCAAATACCGATCTACTGCTATCACACGAAGTTGGGACCGGCCGGACTCTGCCGCATCTGCCTGGTA
The DNA here is from genome assembly GCA_963719905.1 of Vulcanimicrobiota bacterium. Classification (GTDB taxonomy): domain Bacteria; phylum Vulcanimicrobiota; class Vulcanimicrobiia; order Vulcanimicrobiales; family Vulcanimicrobiaceae; genus Cybelea. Next base: position 135,556 of record CAVRDR010000001.1, on the reverse strand, counting down.
GAAATCGAAGGCCTGCCGAAGCTCCAAATTGCTTGTAATACCGCTGCGAGCGAAGGCATGGTGATCCGCACGAGCGGCGAGCCCGTGGAGGCGGCGCGGGCGGCGGTGCTCGAGCTCTTTCTCGTCAATCATCCGCTGGATTGCCCCATCTGCGACAAAGGCGGAGAATGCGACCTGCAAGATTACGCGATGGCATACGCTCGCGGCACTTCCGACGTTGCCGACCCGAAGCTCTCCAAGCCCAAAGCGGTCGATTTAGGACCGACGATCGTGCTCGACGAGGAGCGCTGCATCGTCTGTCAGCGCTGCGTGCGGTTCGACGACATAATTGCCGACGAGCGACAGCTGGTGGTCAAAGACCGTGGTGCCCGCGACATCATCGCGACTGCGACGGGCGTCGAGTACCGGCATAACTTTACGGGCAACGTTACCGAGATATGCCCGGTAGGCGCGCTTACCTCGAAGACCTACCGCTTCAAGTCGCGCCCGTGGGATTTGAATCGCACGCAAACGACCTGCACGCAATGCGCCGTCGGCTGCCAGCAGTACGCCGACGTACGGCACGGCACGCTGCTGCGGACGATGTTCGTGGAAGACGACGCGATATCGGACGGTTGGCTCTGCGACCGTGGACGCTACAACATCGGTTTCTACGAGTCGCCGGATCGGATCACGCAGCCGCTCTATCGCAAGGATGGAGGCTTCGTGCAGATCGGTTGGGACGATGCGTGCATCTTGTGGGCGAAGGCGATTCGCGAGGCGATCGCTGCCCGCGGTCCTTCGCGCGTCGGCGCCATCGGCGGCGGCCGGCTCACCAACGAAGAAACCTTCGTTCTGCAGCACGTTTTCCGATCGGTCGGCGTCACGAATCTGGACTGGCGAGCCGGCACCCAGCGTCAGGCGACGCCCGGCGCAAGCGGGGCGCCGTTGGAGCACATCGATCGCGCACAGGCGATCGTGATTCTGGGCGAGTCGCCCGCAGAGCGCGCTCCAGTTTTTTGGCTGCGCGTGCGTAAAGCCCAGCGCAACGGCGCGAAGTTCGTGCAGGCGCGCACCGCGCACGATGCGCGCGATGCGCTCGGCGACGCGTCGCGCGTTGCATTGATCTGGGACGGCGTCGATCTCGAGCTTGGGCGCAGCTACGTGCAGGCGTTCAGTGGCGTCGCCAACGTATCGACCTACATTACGAGCGAACAGGCAAACGCGCGCGGGGCCGAAGCAATGGGGATGCTTCCCGGCGGCGGCCCCGGTTATGTGACCGTCGAGGCTGGACTCGATGCTCGTGCTATGCTCGATGCCGCCCGAGCGGGCGATCTGGACGTGCTATCGATCTTCGGCGTCAATCCCGCACGGAACGCGCTCGATCCAAAAGCCGCATGCGAAGCACTCGACAAAGTGCCGTTTCTGGTCACCAGCGAGCTGTTCATGACCGAAACGGCGCAGCTCGCGACGCTGATCTTGCCTGCTAAAGGCGCATTTGAAAAAAACGGCACGACGATCGGTCTGGGCGGCGATCTTCTTCCGGTGAACGCTTCTTTAAAAGCTCCCGACTTCGTGCGCTCGGATCTTGAGATGCTGGTCGGACTTGCCGACCAACTTGACGTCGTTGTGGCGCCCGCCGACGAGATTCACCGAACGATCGTCGCGCTCGTCGCAAAGACGGCGGCAGCGTTTTCCTTCGGGGACAAGCGCTTTGGGGATCCCGCCGTGACCGGCGCGACCGCGGGGCGCCCAATCCTTTCTGGCGGCGGAACGTGGTTGCACGATCCGTGGCTGGGAGAGATGAGAGCCTAAGAATGCCGTGGTGGCTGCTCGTCTTCATCAAGTCGGCGGTACTGCTGCTCGTCGTCGTCACGGCGTTTGCTTACTCCATGCTCGCCGAACGCAAGATCTTGGGCTGGATGCAGTTGCGACCCGGTCCCAACCGCGTCGGTCCGTGGGGTATGTTGCAGCCGGCTGCCGACGCCGCCAAGTTGATACTGAAGGAAGACCTCACTCCGGAAACGGCCGATCGGCTGCTCTACAAACTCGCGCCGTTTATTTCTTTGCTAACCGCTTTTGCCGTTTATGCGGTGATCCCGTTCGGCTCGTCGGCCTCCGGCGCAACGTGGGCCATCGGAAACGTGAATGCCGGCATCCTCTTCATTCTCGCGATTACGTCGCTGGGCGTCTATGGGATTTGTTTGGGCGGCTGGGCGTCCGGATCGAAGTATCCTCTCTTAGGAAGCGTGCGTTCGACGGCGCAAATGATTAGCTACGAGCTCGCGATGTCACTCTCGTTGATCGGCGTGCTGATCCTGGCGGGCACGACCTCGCTTGACGGCATCGTCCACGCGCAGGCGCGCTGGTGGTTCGTTCTCCCGCAGTTCCTCGGCTGCATCATCTATGTCATCACTGCCGTCGCGGAGACGAATCGGGCACCGTTCGATCTCGTCGAAGCGGAAACCGAGCTTGTTGCCGGCTTTCACACCGAATACTCGGGCCTGCGGTTCGGACTGTTTTTTATCGCCGAGTACGTTAACATGTTGACGGTTTCGTGCATCGCAACGCTCTTATTTTTTGGGGGGTGGAATGCACCGCTCGGCATAACGGTGATTCCCGGCGTCGTATGGTTCGTCATCAAGGTCGCGTGTTTCATGTTTTTTTATATGTGGTTGCGGGCAACGCTGCCGCGCCTGCGCTATGATCGCCTCATGGCCTTCGGTTGGAAGGTGCTGCTTCCAGTTGCGATGCTGAACTTAGTCGCGACGGCGATTTTCGTCGCCTATAAAGGCTGAGGGGAGCGAATGGCTTCACGTAAGCACCTCTTCAACCCCGGCGCGATTCTCAAAGGGTTGTCGATTACGTTTGGTTTTATGTTCCGCAGGCGGCCGACGATTCAGTATCCGTCGCGCAAGAAGCAACACGCGCCGCGATTTCACGGCCTTCACGAGTTACGCCGTTACGCCGATGGCAAGGAGCGATGCATCGGTTGCGAACTTTGCTCGAGCGTCTGCCCCGCTAATGCGATTACGGTAATCGGCGCGGAAAACTCACCTTCGGACCGCCGGTCGCCGGGAGAGCGTTACGCCGCTCGGTACGAGATTGACGAGCTGCGCTGCATCTTTTGCGGAATGTGCGAAGAGGCGTGTCCGACCGACGCAATCGTGCTGACGCCACGGTTTGAGATGTCCGACTATCGCCGCGGTTCGTTCATCTATGACAAGGATCGGCTTCTCGTTCCGCCCGAAGCGGGCGTCGGAACGCCGCCCGACGAGAGGCCCGGTGGCATCCCCGGCGATCTCGGCCGGGTCGCCGAGATCAAATCGACCACCGACGTGGAGCGCGGCTACCCCGCCACATGGCGCGGCGACATACTTCTAAAGCAACGTGAAGGTTTAACGCTCGTTCACGACGAGCCGCCGCCTCTGCGTGAGGGCGAGAGAACGTGATCGCGTTTTGGATATTGGCGACGGTTCTCGTTATCAGCGCCGTCTGGACCATCGCCGCAAGCAAGCCCGTCTATAGCGTGGTCGCACTCTTGCTAAACTTTGCGGCGCTCGCCGTGTTCTACGTTACTTTATCGGCTGAATTCCTCGCAGTGATCCAGATCATCGTCTACTCCGGTGCGATCTTGATACTGTTCGTATTCGTCATTGCGCTGCTTAGCAGCGGAGTAACGCCCTTCGCAACCGGACCGAATCGCTTGCCCCGAATCGGGCTGCCGGCCGGCATTCTGGTACTGGCGGCTCTGGGCTTTTTGGTCTTTGCGCTTTCCAAGGCGGTGCCCATGGCGCCGCGGCCGACCGGACCCGTGGGTACGGCGAATGTATTTGGAAGCGTTGCCGACTTCGGCACGGCGCTCTTCACCGTGCAGCTTCTGCCATTTGAGGTCACCGCGCTGATTCTGATGGTGGCGGTTATCGGCGTGATTACACTGGGCAGCGAAGAAATGCGTGACGTCGCGCCACGCGGGCACGAGGCTCGGGTCGACCGCTCCATGCGCGAGGCGATTTTGCGCGAGGGCAAGGGATGATGGCCGTGCCCCTGGGCCACTACGTTTCCCTTGCCGCGGTGATGTTCTTCATCGGCGTCATCGGCGTCATCGTCAGGCGCAATCCGCTCGTGATGCTGATGAGCATCGAGTTGATGTTCAATGCCGCCAATCTGCTCTTCATAGCGTTTGCGCGAGCGTGGCTGCAGAACTCCGGCCAAATTTTTGCTTTTCTCGTCATCACGGTCGCCGCCGCCGAAGCGGCAATCGGTCTCGCCATCATCGTAGCGACTTTCCGCCCAGAAAGGTACGTAGATGTTGACGATGTGAGGACGTTGCATGGTTAGCGCTTCGGAATTGGGGCTCCATCGCTCGGACGCTCGTCGCTGCGCATCCATGCTTCGCTCCTGCTCGAGCGCTTTTTCGGGAAAACAAAGTTTTGAAGCAGCGCTCCTTGGCTGGCCCGAAAAAGTCGTACGCCTCGCTCTCGGAACCTCAATTCCTCTCGCTAGCCATGCGTTGATGGTAGAGGCCACACGGCCCCTCACCACGGGATCGCACGATAACGCTTTCGTCTCAGCCACACTCGGGGATGGGACGGGATGACGCATCACTTGTTGGGCATACCCGGGAGCTATCCGTTATTAGTTGCGTTGTGGTTGTTGCCGCTCGCTGGGGCGATAATTTGTTGGGCGTTCGGGCCGCAGTTGCGCACGGCTTCCGGCTGGTTGGTCTCCGCGATCGTCGCGGCGTCGTTCGTTTTGACGGCGCTGTCGTGGGGAGCCGCGACGCAGAATTCCGGCGGAGCGTTGGGCGCCAATCAAGCGCTCCTGTCGTGGATGCCGGGCTTCGACTTTGGCCTCTTACTCGATCCGCTCTCCTTGCTGTGGACGTTCATCATCACCGGTGTCGGTTTCTTGATCGTCTTCTACTCAATCGGGTACATGGATGGCGACCGCGCCTTCGCGCGCTTCTTTGCGTACATGAGCTTCTTCGTGTTCGCAATGCTCACGCTCGTGCTCTCCGACAATTTCGTGGGATTGCTCATCGGCTGGGGACTCGTCGGCTTGGCGTCGTATTTCTTAATCGGGTTTTGGTTCGAGCGGCCTTCCGCGGTAGCAGCGGCTCGCAAAGCTTTTGTCATCAACGTCGTCGGCGACGCCGGCGTGATGTTTGCGATCGTCCTGATCTTTGCCAACGTACACGCGATTGGTTTTGGCGAGGTTTTTGCGGCTGCCGGCACGTTTGGCTCGGCGCTGCTCTTGGGGATCTGCGTGGCGCTGTTCATCGGCGCTGCCGCGAAATCCGCGCAGGTGCCGCTGCACACCTGGTTACCCGATGCAATGGAAGGGCCGACTCCCGTTTCGGCCCTCATTCACGCTGCGACGATGGTAACCGCGGGCGTCTATCTCATTGCCCGCTGCGCCCCGCTGTGGGATCGTAATCCGGAAGCGCAGCTTCTGGTCGGCACTGTCGGCGGCGTGACCGCGCTGGCCGGCGCGATTCTTGGTACCGCGCAATGGGACATCAAACGAATTCTTGCCTATTCGACGATGTCTCAGATCGGTTACATGATCATGGGCGTTGGGGTCGGCGCTTACGAGGGCGGCGTCGCTCACTTTTTTACGCACGCATTCTTCAAGGCGCAGCTTTTCCTGGGCGCGGGACTGGTGATTCACGCGCTGTCGAACGAACAGGACGTCCGGCGAATGGGCGGCCTGTGGAAGAAGATGCCGTTCGCGTTCTGGGCGATGCTCACGGCGGTGCTTTCGATTTGCGGTGTTCCGGGTTTCAGTGGGTTCTTTTCTAAAGACCAAGTGATTTACGGCGCCTTGCAGCACGGCCATCCTTGGCTCTATGCGACCGGCGTTCTCACCGCCGGAATCACGGCCTACTACATGTTCCGCCTCCTCTTCGTAACTTTCTTCGGCGAGTATCGCGGCGATCTCGATACCGGCCATCTCCATGCTCCCGGCTGGGTCATGAACGCGCCGGTCGCAATCTTAGCGGTTCCCACGGTGGCCATCGGGGGAGCGCTCATGTCGACCGGTGCGAACTCGCCCTGGGCGCGCTTTTTTGCGCCGCTCTTTGGCGAACGAATCTCGCCACTTGCGGGTTCGGGCGCGCCGCCGATCTCGGAAGGCGTCACTTCGGGGATTGTCTTCGCACTGGTCGTGGGCGGCTTCGCGGTAGCGTGGTGGCGGTATGCGAGCGCCAGCGCCCAGCGTAACGCGGCCGAGCGACTCCAAGCCGAAACGCTGCGCATGCCCACCGTTCTCACGAATCTTTTCTACGTGGACGCTGCGATCGATCTCATCTTCGTGCGCGGCGCGCAGGTGCTCGGAGAATTCTTCGGGCGCTTCCTCGACCCACACATAATCGATGGAGGCGTGCGCGAGATCGTCTATTGGGCGCGCTGGCTTGGTGCGCTAGTGCGATCGTTTCAAACCGGACTCGTGCGGGCTTACGCGTTGGTTCTCGTCTTCGGCGCGGCGTGCTTTATCGTTTACTATGCATTTACCGCCGGAGCCGCGCGCTGAATGGCCCTCGTGCTCGCGACTATAATCCTCCCGCTCGTTGCAGGCGCGTTGCTCTTCGCGCTACCGCGCGCCGATCGGGTGCTCTCCCGAACGATCGGCGCCGGCGTGGCGGCGGCAACGTTTGTGATGCTTCTCGCGGCGCGGAACGGAGAGTGGAGCGTACGATGGCTTTCGCGTCCATTTACCTCAGCGTTTCACTTCGGAGCTACGCCTGTCTCTTTTTGGATCGCTCTGCTGCTCGCGGTCTGCACCGCGTGTGCCATCGCGACGACTCGAGTCACCCGTGCACGGGATTTTATCGCGCTCATGCTCATGCTCGAAGGCACGATGCTCGGGCTCTTTCTCGCACGCGATCTTCTCGTCTTCGCGCTCTTTTGGGATCTCATGCTCGTTCCCGTCTTCTTTGGGCTCCTTGGGTGGGGCGAACACCCGGCGACCGCATGGCGTTACTTCGTCTACAACTTCGCCGGCGGATTAACGCTCTTGCTCGCGACCGCAGCGTTCGGGGTGGTGTACGGATCGACTGACGTAATCGGCCGGAGCGGGGCGCAGTTCGTAGGGGCGTGGGCGCCATGGATCTTCGCAGGTTTCGCCTTCGCTTTCTTGGTCAAGACGCCGATTTGGCCGCTCCATACCTGGATGCCGCCGACTTACAGCAGTTTGCCTTCACCCATGGTCGCCGTCGTTGCTGCGGTGCAGTCGAAGGCGGGTCTCTACGGATTTCTCGTGATCGCGTTGGCGTTGCTTCCCGACTACCTACGCGAGTACGCCAATCTTTTAATGGTGCTCGCGGCGATCTCGCTGATCTATGGCGCCGTGATTGCGCTCGTGCAGAACGATGCCAAGCGCATCGTCGCGTATTCGTCCCTATCTCATCTTGGACTGATCCTGATTGCGATTGCATCCGGGAACCGTTTAGCGATTGCCGGCGCACTCGTGTACATTGTCGCGCACGGGCTCTTTTCGGCCGCGCTTTTCCTGGTGCTGGGCTATATCGAAGAACGCGAGGAAACTCGCTCGTTGCTGCGTCTGGGCGGCCTGGGTTGGAGGAATCCGCGACTCGCCGGTGCGCTCTGCATCGCCGCGCTCGCCGCCCTCGGGCTACCGGGGCTTGCCGGCTTCGTGGGTGAGCTCGTGATTCTCATCGGCGTCTACGAGGCGGGGTACGTTTGGCCGGTGATCGTCGCGCTCGTTGCCATCGTCCTCGCGTCGGCGTATATGATTCGTCTGTATCAAGATCTCATGAATGGACCTGAGGTCGAAGACGTACCAGTGCGCGCCGATCTGAGCTGGGTCGAAGCCCTCGCCGTCACGCCGCTGCTCGCCGCGCTGGTTATTTTGGGCGTCTACCCGGTCCCGCTTCTACGCCTATGAAGTTGCCGTTTACCAACGCCGACTGGTTGGCGGTTCTTCCCGTAAGCGTCGTCGCCGTCGCCGCGCTCGTCGTACTGCTCGCAGACCTATTCGCGGGGCGTCGCGAGCAGCGCTACCTCTCCATCGGCATCGCATTGCTGGGGACGATTGCGGCTGGATTTCTCGCGGCACATCAATTCGGCCACCATTACGACGCCTTTTTCGGCGGCTACATCGTGGGCGGTTTCACGACGGTCTTCCAAGAGATCATCTTAATCTCGGCGGCCGGATCGTTGATACTGTACGGCGCGATCGGTCCGTCACAACGCGTTGCCGGCATGACGTCGATCATGCTTTGGAGCGCGTGCGGGGCAATGCTCATGGCTGCAGCCGCAAACCTCATGATGATTTTTCTCGGGCTGGAGCTGCTTTCGCTGGGGCTCTACGCACTTTGCGGCGCAGTCGACCGAAAGAGCGCTCGCGAGTCGGCATTGAAGTATCTCATTCTCAGCTCGACCGCGACGGGGTTCTTGATCTTCGGATCGGCCCTGCTCTTCGGCGCGACCGGCAGCATCCGGCTCGCGGACTTCGTAAGCCCGGCGCTCGCCTCGAGTCCGCTCTTCTGGATGGGCGCCGGGATGTTCCTCATCGGTCTGGCATTCAAACTCAGTCTCGTGCCGTTCCATACCTGGACGCCGGACGTCTTCGAGGGGGCACCGTTGCCGGTCACCGCGTTCATGAGCGTGGCAACAAAGGCGGGAACGCTCGCGGTATTCGCGCGTTTCATTTATGCCGCGCTGCCGTTGGGCACAGGCGAGCGGCTTCTGCTTCCCGTGTGGATCGTCGCCGGGATCTCTATGATCGCCGGTAACGTCGGCATGCTCGCGCAGCACGATCTAAAGCGGCTCCTTGGCTATTCCGGCGTCGCGCAAGTCGGCTACATTCTCGTGGCGCTCGCGGGCAGCACACCGCTTGGATTGCGTTACGCTCTCTATTATTTGACCGCGTACGCATTCATGAACCTCGGCGCCTTTGCAGTCGCTGCCTCGATATCCGGCGACGATGAAGAAGGGTCGAACCTGGCCAACTACTGGGGCTTGGGTCGCCGGCGGCCTTGGCTGGCCGCCGCCATGACGATCTCCTTGCTCGCGCTTGCCGGACTGCCGCCTACAGCCGGCTTTCTCGGCAAGATCTTGATTCTGGCGAGTAGCGTGGGGAGCGGCTATCTGTGGCTGGCGGCACTGCTGATCGTTGGAACCGCCATCTCGCTTTACGCGTACGCCAAAATAATTCGCGAAATGTACGCCCCCGCGGGCGACGTGCGGGAGCTTCGCCCGTTCGTGCCGCTTGCGTGGGCCAGCGCCGGTCTGTGCGCCGTTATCGTCGTCGCCATGGCGTTCTACCCGCTCGCGCCAAGCAACGTTCTGCCGCTGGTGCGATAGGCGCCGGAGCGCTAGTCACGGCCCGCTTGGACGGTGCGCTATAGTAGGGTTGAGGTACCTGCTCATGATCCGACGTGGCCTTCTCGCTCTTGCCTTGCTGGCTCTTACCTCGGTGGCAATGTTCGCCATCACGGGCTCCGCAGCAGCGCAGTCCGAAAATGTCATCATCTCGCCGCGACGCTCATCAAATGGCCGATCAACAGGCGGCGATCAGATACACGCGCGAGTTGATCGCAGCCGGCGACATGGACGGGGCCGTTGCCGACCTTGCAAAGTTTGTCGCGACCCATCCAGACGCCACTGAGGCGGCGCGCTTTCTCGGAGATCTCTATTATCGTCAAGGACACTTCGACCGCGCGGAAGCCGTGTATACGCAACTGCTAGCCCGCGATCCCAAGGACAAGCAGACGCACAACCGGCTCGGAGTCGTCTATGCTACGGAAAATCGCATTGACGCGTCGATCGAGCAATTCCAAGACGCATTACCCGGGACCGATTCGATTCACGACTTGGTCTTTCTTCATTTGCGTAAAGGCGATCTCGCGCAGTATCAGGCCGGCATGGTTCGCACCGCGAACAGCTACCCGAACGATGCCGACATCCAAGAAGAGCTTGGCGAGGTCCTTCAAACACTTCACCGCCCAAGCGAGGCGATCGTCTATTTTCGACGCGCGCTGGATAGTGATCCAAGGTCGATCCCCGCTTTCAACGGTCTTGGAATGTCGTATCTTGACCTCCGCGATCACGCCTCGGCAGCGCAGTATTTAAACGATTGCCTCAACATCGATCCGAGTAATTATGCCTGTCTCGACAACCTCGGCGTCGCGGATATCCAGGCGAAGTCGTATGACGCCGCGATGCAAACGTTCAACCGCGCACACGGCCTCGAACCAGAGCGGCCCGAGGCACTCGTCAACTTCGGTTACCTTGCCGATCTCCGAGGCGATTGGAAGCGCGCCGTCGCGTACTACGTGCAAGCGATCGCGGTTAATCCGTACGTTCCCGAATCGTACGTCAATCTTGGAATCGATTTCGAGCACAACGGTCTCTACTCGCTCGCGCAGGCCGCGCTCATCAAGGGCGTCGCCGCGGCGCCGTACGACGGCCGCGTCCGTTATCTTCTCGCTCGAGCTTACGCCGCGCAGGGCCAGAAAGCGCTAGCGCTCGCGCAGCTCAAAGCCGCCGCTTTATCCCTCGACCCCGACGTTTCGCAGATTGCGAAAGAAGAAACCGCTCGGCTTATGGGATCGGCGGACACCGCACCCCAATAGCGTATTCCTCGATCCCCTCTCCAGAAAAATCAGAGCACGTTAGCTCCTGGCGATGCAGTCGATCTCCACGCGAGCGCCGCGCGGAAGCGCGGCGACCGCGACGGTAGAGCGCGCCGGCTTCGCAAGGCCGAAATACCTTTCGTAGACTGAATTGACGGCAGCGAAATCGTTGATATCGACCAGAAAGATCGTCGTCTTCACGACGTCGACGTAGTGATATCCGGCGGCGCAGAGGACCGCGCCGAGATTTTCGATCACGCGCTCTGCCTGTGCGGCAGCATCACTGCCGCCGACGAGCTCGCCCGTCTGCGGGTCGAGCGCGATCTGGCCGCTGCAATAGAGCTCGTTGCCGCATTGCACCGCTTGGCTATACGACCCGATTGGCCTCGGCGCATGCGTTGTCACGACGTGCTCCGGTTTCATGCTTCCCACCAGCCTCGTCGAGGTGGTCCAAAGGCCAAAGCCGACCTCGCTGACGGTCACGTCGCTGCCGGGGTACGTACGGTACTTCATACGCGGGCCTTCTGCATCTGCGCCCCTAACACTGCAGCATGAGCGAAGAGCCGAGCTCGTTGCGTGACGAGTTCGAACGCGTCGGAGCGTGGATTCAAGCGTACTTCGACCATCCGGAATGCTATCGCGTTATGCCGGCGGTGCGTCCCGGCGACGTGGCGGCGGCGCTCCCGGCGGAAGCTCCGGAGCTCGGCGAGCCCTTCGAGGAGATTTTGGCGGATTTCGAACGGATCATCGTGCCCGCGACGACGCACTGGAATCATCCGCGATTTTTCGCATACTTTGCGACGAGCGCTGCCCCCGCCGCAATCGCGGCCGAGGCCCTTGCCGCGACGCTCGATGTCAAGGCGATGCTATGGCGCACCTCGCCGGCCGCGACCGAGCTGGAACAAGTGACGATGCGGTGGCTGGGGCGTCTCCTCGGTCTTGCCGGCGCAGTGGATGGGCGTGATCTACGACACCGCGTCGATCGCGGGGTTCACTGCACTTGCCGCTGCTCGCGAGGCGTTGAATCTGGGGATTCGCGAGCACGGCATGGCGGGGCGTTCGTTGCCGGCCTTACGCATTTACATAACGGAAGAAACGCACTCGCATGTCGAGAAGGCCGCGATTGCGCTCGGACTCGGCCAATCCAACGTCGTGCGCGTTCCGTGTGACGAAGCATTTCGCATGCGTGCCGGCCAGCTGCGCGCGTGCATCGAAGCCGATCTACAAGGCGGAATGTTACCGCTCGCGATCGTTGCCACGGTCGGCACCACGTCGACGACTTCCATCGATCCCGTGCGCGAGATTGCTGCGATAGCGCGCGAGCACGGCGTTTGGCTTCACGTCGATGCTGCATACGCCGGAATCGCTGCAATCATTCCGGAGTTCCGCGGTTTGCTCGACGGCGTCGAGCTCGCCGATTCGCTCGTCGTCAATCCTCACAAGTGGATGTTCGTTCCCATGGACCTCTCGGTGCTCTTTCTCAAGGATGAAGGAATGGTGCGTCGAGCCTTCAGCCTCGTGCCTGAGTACTTAACGACGCCCGAAGCCGATGCGGTAAACTATATGGACTACGGCCTACAGCTGGGACGGCGCTTTCGCGCGCTCAAGCTTTGGTTCGTCCTGCGCAATCTTGGTGCGCAAAGAATACGAGAGAAGCTGCGCGGCCATATCGCGCTCGCTCAAGAGTTCGCGGCGTGGCTGGTCGCAGAGCCAGGCTGGGAAATCCTCGCGCCGCATCCGCTCTCGGTCGTTTGTTTTCGCTACGAGCCTCCGGGGCTGGACGAAGCCGCACTCGAAGCGCGCAACGCATCGATCATGCATGCCGTCAACGCCACAGGCGAAGTGTTCATTTCGCACACGAAGATCGACGGTCGCTACGCACTCCGGCTCGCGATCGGCAACTTGCGCACGCAGCGCAGCGACGTCGAGCATGCCTGGCGCGTCCTCAAAGGCGAAGCCCAGGCGTCGCGCTAAGCGGCTTCGTTTCGACTATTCGCAAACCCAACGGCACGTTCGAGGGCGCTGGTCGCTAGTGGAGGAGCCCCGATACCACGTTGACGACGAGCGCAAGGATCGCGGTGTTGTAGGCAAATGAAATGAGGCCGTGCGCGAGCACGAGGCGGCGAATCCGCTTGGCCAAGACCTGAACGTCGGAGACCTGGAACGTCATGCCGATGACGAACGAAAAGTATGCAAGGTCGGTGTAGTTCGGCTCGTCATCGCCCGGGAATTTGAGGCCGCGGTCGCTTTCCTTATTCCGATCCAGATCGCGATAGTAAAGGTGGGCGTAGCGGAATGAGAAGCTCGTATGAATCAGAAGCCACCCCAGGACGACCGCTCCGAATCCCAGCGCGTAGAGAGCCGCATCGTGCTTGGGCACATGATCGTTCGGGTTACGACCGAGTATGGCGAAGGCGGCCACGAAACCAAATGCTACCGCAATCAGCGTCACGATAAAAACGGCGTCTCGACCCGGATCCTGCACTGCGGCGCGGGCTCGCGTGCGCTCGGTCGAGCTTCGCAGCAAAATGTTCCAGAACCAAAGCAGCATCGCGATCGCTCCAGCGTCGTAACAAGCGACGACGCGCACCATCGGCTTGAGCCAGTGCGGCCCAAACAACATGCCGACGGCGACGATGCCGGCTGTCGAAAGCGCAATATAAATCGGCGCAAAAGCGCGTGCCTTCATCGCGCGCAATCAGTACAACCGCAGGTATTGATCGCGTTCCCAGGGATGAACGGCGCGGCGATAGCGCTCGTACTCTTCGAGCTTTGCATCGCGGAACGCATGGTAAAGATGATCGCCGAGCGCGGCCCGCAGAACCGCGTCTCCGTCGAGCTCTGCAATCGCTTGGCGCAGCGATTTTGGCAGCGTGCGGATGCCCTGCTCGCGACGTTCCTTTTCAGGCAGCTCGTAGGTCGATCCGACGAGTGCGGGACCCGGCAAGGTATGGCGCGTCACGCCGTCAGCCGCCGCGCCGATCAAGACTGCCAGCGCTAGATACGGATTACAAGCAGGATCGGGGCTGCGCATCTCAACACGCGCCGGCTTCTCTCCGGGCGGAACTCTCACCAGCGCGTTCGCGCTGCGCCCTGACCAAACGGCGTAGATAGGGGCGTCCCATGCCGCGACCAAACGCTTGTACGAGTTCACCGTAGGATTGCAGATAGCGGTCGTCGCAGGCGCGTGTGCCAGCAGTCCGCCGACGACGTAGAGCACCGTCTCTTCGTCGCTCGAGTCGTCCAAGCGAAAGTCGACGTGAAGACCGCTGCCTGCGCAATCGGCGAGCGGCTTCGGCATGAAGGTCGCTTCCAAATCATACTCGGCGGCGATGTGTTTTGCGATCGTGCGCAGCGTGAGCACGTGGTCGGCGGCCGCGAGCGGGTCGTCGTGGGCGACGTCGATCTCGTGCTGTCCCGCACCGTGCTCGTGGTGCGCCGATGCAACCGGAACGCCCATCGCGCGAAGCGCGGCTACCATGGCGTTGCGTGCCTCCTCCCCGCGGTCGTTCGCCGAAAAGTCGAAGTAGGAGCCGACGTCCGAAGTAGCGGTCGACGCGATCGCGCCTTCCTTTCGCTCGAACAAGTAGAACTCGACTTCCAGCCCGACACGCTGACCGGCCAATGCGGGCGCACTTTCGATGACGCGCCGGAGCGTCGTACGCGGGCAGCCCTCGAACGGCGATCCGTCGGGCATCGCGATATCACAGATCAACCGCGCTTCGCAGGCGTCGCCCGCGGCGCGCCACGGATAAATCGCGAACGTCGCAGGATCCGGCCGCAGGTGCATGTCGAGCTCTTCCCCGCGCACGAAGCCGTCGATCGATCCGCCGTCGAACGTGATCCGCCCGTCGAGCGCGGCGTCGAGCTCGTCGATGGGTATCGAAACGTTCTTGCTCACGCCAAAGATGTCCGCAAAGACTAGGCGCACGAAGCGCACGTTCTGCTCGCGGGCTAGCCGCACGACGTCGCGTTTCGCCGTGGGCCGGCGCCATTCAGATCGGGTCGTGGAGTTCATCAATTGCAACCGCCAAGCGAAGAGTGAGCTGATCGTGCGGGCTGTCGAGAGAGCGTGCGGTGATCTCGCCGATCTGCCGCAAGCGGTAGAAAACGGTATGCCGGTGCACGTTGAGTTGAGCCGCCGCCGTCTTGACATTTTGCCCGACTTTGAAATAGAGCCTTAAGGTCCGTTCAAGTTCGGTCTGGTGTTTCTCGTCGTAGTTGCGCAATGGAGCGAGCGCTTCGGAAGCGAAGGCTCGCAGACGCTCCACGTCGGCTCCTTCGTAGAGCAACCGGTATGCGCCGAGCTCGTCATAGGCAGCGATGCAACCGCTTCCATAGATGCGCCGTCCGATCGTGAGCGCCGCGAGGGCCGCCTCCGCGCTTGCGTTTACCGCGAGCAGCGTTTGGACCGTTCCAACGCCGCCCGAAATCCGGAGGTGCGGCTTTCGCCGCGTTGCGCTTTTCGGCAACAGACTCGCGGCAGTCTTTGCATTGCTCGCGTCGATTGCGCGAGTCACGGGGACGAAAGCGAAGAGCGCGACGCCGCGCTCGAGCAGACCGAGATCGGCATCTGCGCACCGAAAAGCGTCGGTTGCCAGTAGACGCACTTCCGTAAGATCCGCCGCGTCGCGAGGGCCACTGGTCCTTTCGGCCTCGAGCGCGATCACGAGATAAGAAGGCGCGAGAGCGATTCCATGCGAGGCAGCCACTTCGCGCGCTGCCGTCGCGTCCCCAAACGTCTGCGCGAGCGCGGATTGCCAGAACGTAACCCTTCGGCCTCGAAGCGTAGAGCCGTCGCGGCTGAGTTCGATTCCGATGGTTGCCGCGGTAAGGCGCAAAAGAAACTCGGCCTCCGGTGCCGAGTCGGTGCCGAATAGCGAGAGCCAACCCAGTTCGAGGTTGCCCGCGGTAACGCGGTGGGCTCTTCCCGGCGCGCCCGATTCGACGATTGCTCGCGCGCTTGCCGGAACTCGTCCGGCTCCGGCCGTTGCGAGCGGACGCCATTGGTCATCCTCGAGCAACACGCCGCCGCTGGCGGCGGCTGCGAGATGCGCCGTAAGGGCTTTGGGGCCGCCTCCCGATGCGACGATTCGCGCGAGAGCCTCGCTGAACTCGACGATCTCCTCCGGCGTCACGTTGCGACGTGGCGCGGACTGTGACGAGCGCGCAAATGCGGCAATTTCTTCGCGATATCCTCGGGCATGATCGCGTCGATCGCGTCGTCAACGGTAACGATGCCGAGCATTTTCCCGGTGTCGTCGACAACTGGGACGGCGAGCAGATCGTACTTTGCAATCGTGGATGCGACGTCGACGGCCGGAGCGTCGGGAGCCACCGTCACTAAATCCGTCTCCATGATGCGATCGATGAAGGCCGTCGGCAACGCGAGCAACAGCGATCGCAACGAGAGCGCGCCGAGCAGACGATCCTCCCGATCCACCACGTAGAGGTAGTAGATGAACTCCGAAACCGGGGCGATCTCACGTATCTTACGAATCGTCGCCTCGGTCGTTCGGTGCGGATAAATCCAAACGTAGTCGGTCGTCATCATGCCGCCGGCCGTATCTTCGGGATACTTGACCAGCTCACGAAGCTCGCCGGCCGTATAGGCGTTCATCTCGTTGAGGAGTTCCGTCTGCTGTTCTTCGGGAAGCTCCGCGAGAAGGTCGGCGGCGTCGTCCGAGTCCATCTCCTCGATGATGTCGGCGGCGCGCTCGGTGCCGATGTCCTCGATGAGGCTCTTGCGCGTCTCGGCGTCGAGGTGCTCGAACGCGTCGGCCGCAGTCTCGTCGTCGAGCTGGCCGACAACGGCAAGCGCTTCGCGCGAGGAGAGATCTCCGATGATTTCCGCGAGCTCGGATGGATGGAGTCGCGCCAGCCGGCTCTCTTTGACCGAAAGCCGCACGTGCGACGGGTTGACGTCGCGAATCGGCGCAACCGAATCCCATGCAATCATCGAGCGTGGTACGTTTTGGACACGGGAGAGCCAGCGTTTGCCGAACGAGCGCAGCCCGAGCCGGCGAAGTAGTCCGGCGATTCCGACATCGGCGGCGACGACGCGCAGCCGGCCGCCCGTATTGGCAACCTCGATGTCGTTGATGCGCACGACTTTGCGGCCGTCGACGTCGACAATTTGTTTGTCGAGCAAGTCGGCGATCAGATAGAGCTCCTCTTGCTCCGACGGCGCGGGCTCCTTCGGCGCGATGGTCAGCGCGACGTTTCCGTCGCGATCGACATCGGCTACCGTCTCAATCGGCGCGTAGCGCAGCCCCTGCGCGGTCTTGATCACCAGCCCGTCGACTTGAGGGAAGACGGCGTCGGGCTTGCCGACGACAAAGTCGGCGACCTTCCCGATCGGAAGGTCGTCGATCGTTGCTCGCCGTCCCACGAGATCCGAGATGAACCCCTCGGTGAACGCCATACCGTTCAGTATTCTTTACGCCGCCAGTGGAGCCCGCCGCATCCACGAGCCGTCACGCAGTTTCCACTGCGTGATGAGCGCTCGTACGGTCCAAGCCGCGATCCAGCCCAGCGCGACGCTGTACAAGCCAAGGTGAAGACGCTCGATGCCGATCCATGCCAACGGAATGACCAGAGCGCTGCAGAGTATGCCTACGGTCATCGAAAAACGGGTATCGCCCGACGCTCGAATCGGCGCGAGCGAGACCATCGCCCAGCCCTTGAGCGGGAGCGTCACCGTGTGCAGTGCCAGCGGAGCGGCAGCGATGGTTGCAATCGCTGCGTCGAGCGTGAAGACGTATGCGAGCGGCCAAGCCAGGATCGCAACGAGTGCTCCGGCGAGCGTCGTGACCACGACCGAGATACGCAGAGCGCGCTCGAAAAACCAACGCGCGCCCGCCGGATCCCCTGCTCCGAGCCGCTGGCCGATCACGACCTGCGTTGCGCTTTGCAACGGACTAGGCACGACGAACGTCAGGTCGGAAACGACGTTCAACGCGCGAAACGCGGCGATGGCGATCGCTCCCAGCGGTGCGAGCATCGCAACGATGAGGATGTCCGGAATCGTCACGCCGAGAAGAAAAATTGCTTCGGGCAGGCCGAGAGCTGCGCAGCGTTGCGCGATCTGCCACGAGAGCCGGAGGTCGGCGAAGATGCGATACACCGGACGCCGTGCGACGTAAAAGATCGCGTAGCACGCCGCGATCGTCTCTGAGAGGAGTGACGAAACACCCGCGCCGATGATGCCGAACGCATGGTGCGTCCACCATCCTAGCCCGAGCATCAGCAGCAACGGAATGTGAATGAGGTTGACAACGACGAGCACCAAAATCCCGATCTGCCGATTTCCGGCAGCGCCCAACCCGACGATGAGGGTGCCGGAGATCACGATGGGCAGGATCGATGCGCAGCGCAACATGAGATAGACGGCGCTTGCATGCGCGCTCGGAAGTCCGCCGATCAACGCGTGGACGGCTGGGCTTGCGCCAAAAAGGCTCGCAGCAAAGGAGATCACTCCCACGAGGAGTGGAACGGCAACTCCGGCTCTGACCGTGCGTGCAAACCCGTCGACGTCGCCCGCGCCGATGCGCTGGGCGGCCACGATCGAGGTGCCGCTCATGAACCCTGACGCTGCGAAAACAATCGCTATGAAGATCGTGTTGGCGGCAGTTGCGCCCGCGAGCGCCACGGCTCCTAAGCTGCCGATCGCAATCGTGTCCGCAATGCCCAGCAGCTGATCGCCGAGCATTTGGATGGCTACCGGAATCGAAAGGCGCCGGAATGCGGCGCCAATTCTCGTATGATCGACGATCATCGAACGCGAGTCCATGCTTATGCCAATTCGACGGAGCCTGTCCTGAGCGAAGCCGAAGGGCTCAGGGTGACAAGGAATCGAGAATCCTAAAAAATTCCTCGATCTCGTCGTCGGTCGTGTAGAAGTGCGGTCCAACTCGAATCCCGCATCCGGGCCGATAATCCACGAAGACGCGCCGCTCGATTAGCCGGCGACACGTTCGCTCGGAACCGTCGAAGTCGATTCCAATCCATCCGGTTCTCCGTTCGGCTTGCAGCGGAGAGTTGACGCGCATGCCGCGCTCGAGCGCCATCCCGGCAATCTTGTTGGTGAGAGCCACGTTGCGTTCGCGAATGCGCGCGACGCCGATCGCTGCCACGATCTCGTGGCCAGGCTGTGCGACCATGTATCCGGGGATCGTCGGAGTTCCATTGCCGAATCGGTACATCGACGCAGCGTGCGCGATCGGCGCGGGCTCGAACGCGAAGGGGCGCGCGTGGGCCATCCAGCCGGTGACGGCTGGACGGAACTCTTCAAGCAGCGACGGCTTGAGATAGATCCAGCCGCAGCCCGATGCGCCGCAGAGCCATTTATGCGATCCCCCGGTGACGAGATCGAGATCCCATGCCGTCACGTCGTAAGGATAGACGCCCGTGGTTTGATAGGCGTCGACACAAAGAAGCGCGCCGACGGCGCGGCAATGGTCTTGGATGGCTCGCACGTCGGCAATCGCGCCGGAAACGTAATATGCGTGAGAAAGCACCGCGATTGCCGTCTTTTCCGTAATCGCTTCGACGATGCGATCGGTCGGGATCGTACGCCCATCGTCGGAGTCGACGACGCGCAGGACCGCCCCATAGCGCTCCCATTCGCGCCACACGTAAGTGAGCGATGGAAACTGCAAGGCTTCGTAGACGACCTCATTGCGGTTCGAGTCGAAGTCGATGCAGGTTGCAATCGCCGCCTGGAGCACTGAGACGTTCGGACCCAAAAAACACGTCCCAGCCCGAGCACCAATGATCGTGCCGATGCCGTCGGCGATTTCGGCAATGCGCGGCAGCCAGCGTTCCCAGGCCTCGGGGCCATCTGCCGACCATTCATCCCAATAGCTTTCGAGCGCACTGCGTGCGCCCAACGGGGCGGCTCCCATCGAGTGGCTGACGAGATAGATCGAGCTCGCGAGAATAGGGAACTGCGCGCGCCATGCTTGGAGCTCGCCGGGCACGGCGGCGATTGTTTCGCTCACGCGTAGGCCTCTTTGCCGAGATAGGTGCGTACGTCCCAAAGCTCGGGGAAAAAGCGGTAGCCGAGGGTGCCTTCGAGATATTGCGCGCCGGAAGAGCCTCCGGTGCCGGGCCTCTGTCCGATCATTCGTTCGACCATTCGAACGTGCCGCCCGCGCCAGAGCACGAAGCGTTCGTCAAACTCGATTAAGTTCTCGAGCAGCAGGTAAAGGTCGTAGTATTCCGCTTCGTTGGTGTAGATGCGGCGATAGCTTTCGACGAGCTCAGCACTGGAATCGACCGCAAAGCCTCGACGGTGCAGCAGCGCTTTGACGCGATCGTAGAGTGAGGGGTCCTTGGATCGTGCCTCGAGTCGGCCTCGCTGCGCGTCCCCCAGCTCGAGGCGTTGCAAGAGGTCGCCACGGCGCAGGCCACAGGCAAACTCCAGCTCGCGAAACTGCACCGATTGGAAGCCGCTAGCCGGATTGAGATTGTCTCGAAACTGGTTAAACTCTTGGGGGGCCATCGTTTCGAGAATCTCCACTTGTTGCTCGATGAGCCGCTGAATCACATGAATTCGCCGAAAATGCTTCGCTGCGCGTGGCAATTCATCGCGATCGAGCGCGAGCATCGTCGCGTCTACCTCGTGCAAAAGCTGCTTGAACCACAGCTCGTAGACCTGATGAATGATGATGAACAGCATCTCGTCGTGATGCGGCGGGCGGGAGAGCGGCTGCTGAAGGGCGAGGAGCTCGTCGACTTTCAGGTAGGAACCGTAGGAAAGAGGCACTGAGCATGGCTTACGAGGGCTACCGGGGTTCTCCTCGAACCCGGCAGCCTGTGACGCGTTCGTGCCTCGCTGCATTCGCCGCGGTTGTCATGCTGACGGCGTGTTCCACCGCGAATCGTGGATCGGCACCCGGCTCGTCGCCATTGTTGAAGAATCCGGTGCCTTTCCCGCTCTTCGACGGCGCGCAGATTCTCTCGACGCACGAATGGCGCACGACGATCTCGAAGCGCCCCGGCCTTGCCGACAGTGCCATCCTTGCGCAAGGAGCCGGCACCTACGACGGATACGACGTCGTTTCGGGAACGCAAGCCTTCATGCCCGTGCTCGAGTCGTGGCTGCTCAATCTTCGCGCGAACCCGCCATCCGGCTACCGCGTCGCCGTCAGTGGAAATGGCATCGAGGCGGTGCGTACGCACACTCGCGAACTGGGCGTCGACTTCGTCGCGTTTGAGGGAACGCAGACCGGTAAACGTAACGGCGTAGTCGTCATGGTGGTCGATCCGCAGACGCTCGACGAAAAGGCTGGGGCCATGCTCGGGCTGATCGGCAGATTTAAACATATGCCGCGCATGCTGCGCGACCCAATCGACGCGCAAGCCAAGAAGCAGACGGGGTTCTCGATTACCGAGGCCACCAATCCGGATACGCCCATCGGCGCGGCGGTTGCCGCACTCGACGAGCTTCGGGACTTCGGCGGCCGCGGAATCGTGCTGATCGACGCCGTTAAACAATAGAACGTTCGTTCGTGGAGACCGGTTCGTCGCGCGCGCGCCAAATCGGCGCCTGGGTGATGCTCAACTTGCTGTGGCTGCCGCTGACCTTTCAAGACACCGCGCTACTGACCATCGCCGTGCCCGCGACGACGATCCGCTTGGCACCGGCCAATCACGTCTTCGTGCTCGCGGCGCTGGCCAGCACGGCGGCGCTCGCGACGATGCTCGTGCCTCCGCTAAGCGGATGGCTCTCCGATGCGCGACGGCGGCGAGGCGGCAGGCGCCGCTCGTTCGTCATCGCAGGAATCGTCATCGACGTCGCGGCGCTCGTTGGGCTGGCGTATGCAAGCACGCTGCCGATGTTCGCGTTCTTATTCGTAGTCGCCACATTGGGATCGAACGTCGCCCTCAGTGCGTACCAGGCGGTGCTTCCGGAGAGCGTGCCGCGTCGCCATTGGGGAGCCGTTTCCGGCGTTCGCGGTGTTGCGACGCTCGCCGGCAGCGTGATCGGTTTTGCCGTCGCGGGCCTCGCGCGAAGTCCGCAGATAACGTTTTTGGCCGCCGCGGCCGCAATGGCGCTCGGCGGCCTTTCGATGCTTGGGATTCGTGAAGGAGCATACGACAACGAAGAGCACGCGCACGTTCGCGACTGGCACGACTTCGTAGTCGTCTTCACGGCGCGCGTACTGGTATTCTTTGGCCTGACACTCCTGCAGACGTTCGTGCTCTTCTATTTCCGCGACGTGCAGAAGATTGCGAACCCCTCCGCCGGCACGGCGTTGTACGCGTTTGCGACGATCGCCGGCGCAGTCTTCTCAAGCGTCTTCCTCGGTCTGCTTTCGGACCGGGCGCCGCGCAAAATCGTGACCGCGCTTGCAGGGGCGTCGATGACCGTCGCGACGATCGGTTTTGCCATCGCTCCCGAGTTGCGTTGGATGCTTCCGTTCGCGGTGCTCTTCGGCATCGGCTTTGGCGGCGTGATCTCCAGCGGTTGGGCGATGGCGATGGACGCGATACCCAAACTCCGCGACGTTGGTCGCGACCTTGGACTTTGGGGTATCGCAACCAGCGCGCCCAACGTCGTGGCGCCGCTAGTAGGCGGCTGGCTGATCGGGCTCTTTCACGGAACGCGGCCCGGCTATCAAGCGGTTTTCGGGCTCTCGGGCGCGAGCTTCGCGCTGGCATCGTTGGTGGTGCTGCGCGCCGGGCGTCAACCGATTTCCTCGCTTTGGGCCGTTCCGTTGCGCGCAACCGCGGTCGTTGCGAATTTCGTCTGGGATCATCTGGCCTATCGCGTCCGGCACTGGGGCAAAATTCCGAGGCGTCGCGGGCCCACGCTCATCGTCGCCAATCATCAGCACGATTTTGAGTCGCCGGCGATCGTCTCGACGACGACCGTCGAAAGCGGCCCATGGCGCCATCCGATTTTTACCGCGAGCTCCCGGCGCATGTACGAGCCGGGATTCTTAGCCGACCGGCTTCCCTGGCTGGGTTTTTTGCTGCGGCGCGTCAATGCCGGCCCACTCTTGATGTCGCTCGGTATGCTGCCGCTCGAGAACGAACTCGGCTCGCGAGCACTCGCGGCCTTCGCGTGGGCCGTTCAGCGGCGGCACGGCGTACTTGCGCTGACGGAGATCTTCGAGGAGCGCATCGCAAAGCGTTTCCCGCCCGGCACGAAGAGCTCGGACCTCTGGCGCCCGCAGTTCTTTGCCCAAGCGCGCGCTGTGGTGAAAGTTTCGACCGTGCGCGAGCCCTATCGGCGCGAGATCCTCGACGAAACCCGGGCTGACGTCGAGCGCGACCTGGCCCGGTTAGAGAACGTGGTGCGGCGCGGCGGCACCTTCTATCTGACGCCGGAAGGACACTATACCTACGACGGCCGCATGCGTCCGATGCGCGGCGCGGTAGAGCGTCTCGGGCCGCTTGCCGCAATCTATCTCTACGGCGTCAGCTACGATCCGTTTGTAGCCAAGCGGCTCTCGATGCTCTACCGCGTGGTGCGGTTACCCGAGGGCGCCGAGCCTTGGATGATGCGAATGAGAAAAACGCTCGCGGCGATTCGGCCGGTCACTACGAGCCAGCTTCTCGGCGCGTGGCTTCACGCGCAATCCAGCAGCTTCACGCTCGACGAGGCCGCGTCGGCAGTCAAAATGAAGATGAGAGCATTGCCGGCTGCGCTCTTTGTCGATCCCGAGTTGCGCCGCAATCCACACGCCATGGTTCGTGCCGCCCTGCCGCTCATGGTCAAGTGGCAGATTCTCGAGCGAGACGGCGACCGCTATCGCGTGGCAACGCAACGTCGCCATCCGCAGTTCCCGTTCGTCGAAGATGTCCTCGCCTACCAGGCCCGTTTCTTGGAAGAAACGCTGGAAAACGCCGCCTACGCTTCGCCTGCCTGAGATCGCTCGAACTGGGCAAGTCGAAAGCGAACCGATCGCGGCGTCGCCCCTTTGATTCTTCGGTCGGCGCCGATGACGCGATGAGCGGGAATCAAAAGATCGAGCGGCGTCCGTGCCATGGCGCTTGCCACGCCGCGATGCGCCAGCGGCCTCCCGATCGCGCGGGCGATGTCGGCGTATGAAACCAACTCGCCAAAGCAGAGCGACACCACGGCTCTCCAGGCGTCGATCTGAAGAGGCGTACCTTGCAGCGAGAGGGGTAGATCGAAGCGCCGAAGCCGCCGCTTGAAATAAGCGTTGACTTGCGCGGCCGCCTCGACGAGCAATGTGTCGCGAGGCTTACCTTGGCGGGCCGGTTTCGGCGCGACAAAATCGCTGGCTAAGATTGCCGCGCCGTTGCCTACGATCAATAAATCGCGGCGCAGCGGCGTCGGAACACGCCAGGTCACGAGGGCGGGGTCCGCCGCGTTAACAAACGGGGGGTTTTTATGAACCGAGCACTCGTTCAAGCTCTACCGATATTGGCCATCGCCATGGTCCCCGCATGCTCGGGCGGCGCTCCGAACCAATCAATCGTGCCGCAAAACTCGGTTACGGCAATGGCGAGCGGTGAGGTTCCGTTCTTGAGTATGGATCCCGTGCGCCGGCTATGTCCCACGCCGAGCGGACACGAGCGGATGGAGTGTTTCGGGATGGTGCGAACCGACGTTGTTCCAACTCTGCAGACCGCACCGTACGCCCGCAAGCAAGGCGAGTCTTGCCCGTTCGACCGGGGCTATTGTCCGGTCGATCTGCAAGACGCGTACGATCTGCCGTCGCTGTCTGCCGGCAAAGGCAAAGTAGTCGCGATCGTCGACGCGTATGGCTACAGGCACGCAGCATCCGATCTTGCGTACTTCCGTGAAACGATGGGTCTGAAAGCGTGCGATACTCAAACGAAGTGTTTGCGAGTCGTCAATCAAAACGGCAGCCCGTTGTTTTTGCCCGACGAGCCGCCTCCGAGCCAAGGCGGCTGGCTCGGCGAAGAGTCGCTCGATCTCGACATGGTTTCGGGAATATGTCCGAACTGTCGGATCGTCCTCGTGCAAACGACCGACGGCTACGCCTCCAGCTTGTATATCGGCGTTCAGACTGCGGAACGATTCGCCAGATATATCGGTCTTTCATGGGGCGGCTCGGAGTGGGCTTCCGACAATCCGGTCTTTTACCGCCCCGGCTCCGTAATCTCCGCAGCGGCGGGCGACGACGGGGGCGGCACTAAATTCGGCGGCGGTCCGATTCAGCCGTGTACCTATCCCTTCGTCGTCTGCGTCGGCGGAACGCATCTCGCTCGCGACTCGCATAATAGACGCGGTTGGCATGAAACGGTTTGGAACGACTTTAATCTCGAATGCCGAGGCGGGCGGTGCGGTGCAACGGGAAGCGCGTGCAGCAGGGTGGTCCCGAAGCCCTCGTGGCAACACGACACGGGTTGCAGGATGCGTTCGGCAGCCGACACCGCCGCAGTCGCATCCTTGGGGACGCCCGTGATCGTCTATAACTCCGAATTGGGATGCTCGCCGCCGAGATGCTTCTGGTTCTTCGGCGGCACGAGCGTCTCGGCTCAAATCATCTCAGCAGTCTACGCGCTGGCCGCGAATGCCGGGACGCAGAAAGGCGCGCAGGAAATCTGGAAACACCATGACGGAAACGTCTACGACGTGATGTCAGGAAATAACGTCGCTCCGAAGCTTGGCATGAGCTGCGCATCGCCGGTGAAGTACATCTGCGCTGCGGGCGCCGGCTTCGACGGTCCAACCGGCTGGGGAACGCCTGCAGGACTCGGCACATTCTAAGACTCTAGGGCGTCAGCGAAGGCCCAGGGCGAGCCCCTGCCAAAGTTTCCGACGTTAATTGGGAACGGCGATGGCATCTGCCGCGTTAAGAGCCGGGAGGTCTTTTGTGAACCGAGGATTCGTTCAAGTTCTATCGATATCTGCTATCGCCATACTCGCAGCGTGCTCGAGCGGCGCGACGAACCAATCGCTGTTACCGCAAAATGCCGTTATGGCAACTGCGAGCGGCGAGGTGCCGTTCTTGAGCAGGGATCCCGTGCGGCGGCTATGTCCGGCGCCGACCGGCCCCGAGCAGATGGAATGTTTCGGGATGGTGCGAACCGACGTCATTCCAACTCTACAAATTGCGCCGCAAGCCCGCGGCAGAGGCGAGACCTGCCCGTTCAGCGAGGGCTACTGCCCGATCGACCTGCAAGACGCCTACAATTTGCCATCGTTGACTGCAGGCAAAGACAAAGTGGTTGCGATCGTCGACGCGTATGGCTACAGGAACGCAGCATCCGATTTTGCGTTCTTCCGTAAAACGATGGGCTTGAAAGCGTGCGACACGAGCACGAAGTGTTTGCGCATCGTCAATCAAAACGGCAGCCCGTCCCCCTTGCCTGGTGAGCCGCCGTCGAGCCAAAACGGCTGGCTCGTCGAAGAATCGATCGACCTCGACATGGTTTCGGGAATATGTCCGAACTGCAAGATCATCCTCGTTCAAGCGAACAACAACAACACCACCAACTTGTATACCGGAGTCAAGACGGCCGGCAGGTTGGGCGCCAAATATATCGGCGTTTCTTGGGGCGGCTCAGAGTCTGGAGGGGACAATCCAACCTTCCACCAGCCCGGAATCGTGATCTCTGCATCGGCAGGCGACGATGGGGGCGGCCTTAAATTCGGCGGCGGTCCGGTTCAGCCGTGCACGTACACGTACGTCGTCTGCGTCGGCGGAACGCATCTCGCTCGCGACTCGCAGAACAAACGCCGTTGGCACGAAACGGTTTGGAACGATTGGAACCTTGACCAATGCGGAAGCGGAAGTTCGCCCTGCGGGGCAACGGGAAGCGCGTGCAGCCGGGTGATCCCGAAACCCGCGTGGCAACACGACACGGGTTGCAAAATGCGTTCCGCAGCCGATACGTCGGCAGATGCATCCTTGCGGACACCCGTAATCGGCTACAATACCGAATTGGGCTGCTCGCCCCCGGATTGCTTCTGGCTTGTCGGGGGTACGAGCGTTTCAACCCAAATCATCGCGGCGGTCTACGCGCTGGCCGGAAATGCCTCAACGCAAAGCGGCGCGAAGCGCATTTGGAAGCACCACGCCGGAAACGTCTACGACGTGACTTCAGGAAACAACATCGACCCGAAGATCGGCGTTAATTGCGCATCGCCGGTGAAGTACATCTGCACTGCGCGGGCCGGCTTCGACGGCCCAACCGGCTGGGGAACGCCTGCAGGAGTTGACACATTCTAATGCCTGCTCCGTAGCGCGATCGCTGGCCGCCGGCTTCGCGAGCAGCGCGTCGCTCGGTTCAACACGTTGCAGAGCGTCGCGAGATGCCGGCACGAAGGCCCCGGGCCCATCCATGCGAAGTCTTCCAGCGTTATTTGGGAACGGAGACGGCATCTGCCGCGTTAAGAGTCGGGAGGTCTTTGTGAACCGAGGGTTCGTTCAAGCTTTACCGGTATTTGCCATCGCCATGCTCGCGGCGTGCTCGGGCACGGCGACGAACCAATCGCTGCTGCCACAAAACGCAGTTACGGCAACGGCAAGCGGCGAGGTGCCATTTTTGAGTATCGATCCGGTGCGCCGGCTATGTCCGACTCCGAGTGGACCCGCGCAGATGGAGTGTTTTGGAATGATGCGAACCGATATCATTCCAGTTCCGCAGACGTCGCCGCAAGTCCACCGAAAAGTCGAGACCTGCCCGTTCAGCGAGGGCTATTGCCCGAACGACCTGCAAGATGCCTACAGCTTGCCCTCACTGACTGGGGGCAAGAACCAAGTGGTTGCGATCGTCGACGCGTGGGGTTACAAGCATGCCGCATCCGACCTTGCGGAATTCCGTACAACGATGGGCTTGACGGCGTGCGACACCAGCACGAAGTGTTTGCGCATCGTCAATCAAAGCGGTACGGCGTCGTTGCCTGGCGAGCCGCCTCCGAGCCAAAGCGGCTGGCTCGGGGAAGAGTCGCTCGATCTCGACATGGTTTCGGGCATATGTCCGAACTGCAAGATCATCCTCGTTCAAGCGAACAATAACGACACCAATAACTTGTTTGCCGGCGTAAAGACGGCCGGCAAGCTAGGCGCCAAATATATCGGCGTCTCTTGGGGCAGCCCCGAGTTTGGTCCCGACAGTGCGGTCTTCCACCAGGCCGGCGTCGTTATTTCCGCATCCGCCGGCGATGACGGCGGCGGCACTCCGGAACAGCCCTGCACCTATACCTATGTGGTCTGCGTCGGCGGAACGCACCTCGTTACGGATTCGCACAATAAACGCGGTTGGAGCGAGACCGTATATAACGATTTAGCCTATGACAAATGCGGAAGCGGGAGTGCGTCGTGCGGAGCAACGGGAAGCGCGTGCAGCACGAAGATCGCCAAACCCGCTTGGCAAACCGACACGGCTTGCAAGATGCGCTCGGCGGCCGACACGTCGGCAGACGCATCGGTCAGGACGCCCGTGATCGTCTATAATTCGGAACTGGGCTGTACTGCGCCGAATTGCTTCTATCTCTTCGGGGGCACGAGCGCATCGACTCAAATCGTCTCGGCGGCCTATGCGCTTGCGGGGAATGCTTCGTCGCAGACGGGCGCGGAGGGCATATGGACGCACCACGCCGGAAACGTTTACGATGTGACGCAGGGAAATAATATCGACCCGGGCATCGGCGTCAAATGCGCTTCGTCGGTGGCCTACATCTGCACCGCGGGCGTCGGCTTCGACGGTCCAACCGGCTGGGGAACGCCCGACGGAGTAGGCGCATTCTAAAGCTCTGCGCAATCGTCGCGATCGTTTCGGTAGCGGGTTGCATGAGCAGCTCGCTCCAGGATACGCCCTTGCCGGTTGAGCAACCGTCCGCGACCACGGCGCAAGGGCCGGCATCGCATGCATCGCCGGCCGATGAAACGTCGGACGCATCGGCCGATGACCAACCCTCGGCCTCAGAAAGCGGCGAGCCCAGCACCCCGCCGACCCAACCGGCAAAGGCAAAAACGGTGGGCGCGCGATCCGCATGCGTGCACCCCGCATCTGCCGGTCGTCGCGAATGCGACGCGATTCTGCAGTCCGCCGCGCCGCGCGTCGCCCACGGGGATGGCTGCAACCGCACGGTTCCGTATTGCGCGTCGGATCTGCAATCGGCTTACGGCCTGACGCAGGCGGCCCGAAATGGCGGAAAGGGGTCAGTCGTCGGCATCGTGGATGCCTATGGTTACCCGGGCGCTGCAAGCGACCTCGCGGTCTATCGCAGGACCATGGGATTACCGAGCTGCGGCGCCGGCTGTCTTAAGGTCGTCAATCAAAACGGGCGCGCAAGTCAGTTGCCCAAGCCAAATGCGGATCCGAGGGACGACTGGCGCCTGGAACAAGCGCTCGATCTCGACATGGTTTCGGCGATTTGTCCGAATTGCAGAATCGTGCTGGTGCAGGCGAACAGCAATAAAAACGCGGACCTCGCCGCGGGCGTTAACGCTGCAGCTGCACTCGGTGCGAGCGCAATCGGCAACTCGTATAGCGGGAGGGAAGAGAACGGACGCGACACCGCCTATCAGCATGCCGGCCGCGCGATTACAGCTAGTGCGGGCGACGGCGGTAGCGCGCCGAGAGGACCGTGCAGTTATGCCGCCGTCGTCTGCGTCGGAGGGACCTCCCTGATCGCCACGTCGTCGGGACGCGGGTGGACCGAACGGGGCTGGCGCGATGCGGGCAGCGGCTGCAGCGCGTACGTTGCCAAACCTGCGTGGCAACATGTAAAGACTTGCAAGATGCGCTTGGAAGTCGACGTTTCCGCAGTCGCGGATCCGGCGACGGGCGTTGCGGTATATGAATCGGCCGCAGGCGGCTGGCAGCAAATGGGCGGGACCAGCATCGGTGCAGCTATCGTTGCGGCGCTCTTCGCGGTCGGCCCGACCGGCGGCCGCGTCAACGCACCGCAATGGATATGGCGTCACGGCACCAGTGGTGCGTACCACTATGCCGGCCGTGGTAGCTCCGGCTATGACGCACCGACCGGTTGGGGCACGCCAAATGGAATCGGAGGTTTCTAGGATGCGAGTACGTGCAACCCTCTTTGCAGCGCTCGCTATCGGAAGCTGCGTGGCTGCCGCGCCTCCCGATACCGCCGTCATCGTGAACTCCGGTTCGACGAACTCGTATGGATATACGATTCAGATTTCGTCAGAGGGCAAAGGTACGGTCACGCTGCAAGAGCGTGGGGGCGTCGCTGCACGCGCCGCGAAGCCGTTTACGGTGCCTCCGGCGGCGGCGTCGCAATTCTTTGCAGATCTCGCCGCTGCACGCAAGGCCAACGTGACGAGTCGCCCCTGCATGAAGAGCGCATCGTTTGGAACGTCGACGCATATCACGTGGCAGGGATGGACATCGCCGGATTTGAGCTGTCCGCCAGCCGGCGCGCTCGGCAATGCCCTCGTTACGGGCGTGGAAACAATTCGTAAGGCGGCGGGCATCAGCGCGATGCCGCTGCGCCAGGCGCCGAGCCCTTAACCGCGCGGGAGGCCAAAGCCGGCCGTCGAACCGCGAGCGAGTGAAGTTAGTCGAAAGCATCGACCGCCAGATGCTCGAGAAGGGCCGGCTCATCGCCGAATCGAGCGAGTTCGCAATCTTCGATGTCGGGCATGACACGTATGCCTTGGTCCATCGTCACGAAGCGGTAGCTTGGCAGGGCATCACGATCTCGGGAGATGGACTCTTCCGCGTTGCGGAGTTGATTGCGGACGCGACTCGCTCGCTCTATCGCGCCGTCGCATCTGAACTTTCTAAAGAGCGTAACCGCTAGCGATGAGTGGGATATTTAGCCGTCTGGCGGTAACCGCCGTTTTCTTTGCACTCGCCTTCGGTTCGGCAGAGACGAGCGCGCCCGCGGCGCTCGATCTGAACGTCGGCGCCCAGCAAGTGGTCAAAGGCCAGCCGCTGAGCAGTTGTAATGCTAAAGCAAAGGACGCTTTGAACGCGGTCCTTCAAAACGCATCGGAAGTCGACGATACGGGGGAATGGAAGGCGGCCGGGACACCGGACGCCTCCGGGAACTCATTTGCGGCCGCCGCTATTCACTGCTATCCCCTCGATGACAATAGCTATCTCGTGACCTTCACGTGCGCCGCTCAGGTACCACCCAATCCCGATACGGCGAGTGCGATCTGCACGAAGGTGACGGCAGCGTTCGGGAACGGGCATTGAGCCCGTCGCTGCGACGTCGCATTGCGCTGCTGGCGGTCGCGATTCTCGCCGGCGTGATATGGTGCAGCACCGGTGCGCCTGCCGCCGTCGATATGTCGGTTGGAATCCGTCACGTCAGTCCGGGTGGATCGCTTGGAGATTGCAGCGCCAAGGCAAAAGAAGCGCTCGACACTTACTTGCAGGACGCTGCCGAATCGCGTTCCGGCAGCGGCGAATGGCTGGCTTTTTCAAAAAATGGAATAGCGGGAACGCCGACCGCGGCCGCCACGGTTCGTTGTTACGCGCTCTCTGCAGGCTATGTCGTGACGTTCACGTGTGCGGTGCAGTTGCCGGACAATCCCTATACGGCCGATGCGCTCTGCTTGGACGTCGCACATAAATTTTATGGCGGCGCGCTCTCGGTGCTTCCACCGATTCCGACGCCGACCCCCATACCAACCGGCTGCAGCACGGTCAATCTCGTCGGTACGTGGGTTTCGGATGATAAGCCTGGCCTCACGTTTACCATGGACCTCAACGGAAACGTCACCGACAGCGAAGGCGTCTCCGGTAACTGGGGCCTCAAGGGCAATACCGTGACGTTTACATATTACGGCAATCACACCTTAACGCTCTCTCCCGACGGAAAGCATATGCGGGGCGGCGGCTACAGCCTTACGCGCAAGTGCTGAACTCCAGTGAGTTGCGCCAAGCGCGCCGCTCATTTTTGCTTCGAACCGGTAGGTGGTTCGCGTTTAAATCGTCAGCGCTTCGGCGACTGCGTGATCTTCTGACCATGCCGCGCCTTGGGCTGCGAGTTTAGCAACCTCCTCTTCGGTCAGAGTCTCGCGCAGCGCGGCTACGAGCTTGTCATAGCCCCATTGCTCCGTGGGTTCGCGGTCCATTCCCACCTCGGTGTATTGAGCATCCACATAGCCCATCAACTGGGCTGCGCGTCGTGCGCCGTCCCTCAATGTCATGAGTGTCGCCAGATGCTGCAGCGCGATGGCGATGTGTAATTCGGCTTGGGCTTGCCGCCCAAAGCGCAACGCCTCACCGGCCGATTTGCGGCCTTCGGTAAAATCGCCCATTGCGATACGGTACGCGGCGATATTGTTGTGGGCGGTGCAGATGTCGGTTGTATTCTTCCTGCGCAAATAGATCTGCAGCGATTCGTCTGCCAAACGCAGAGCTTGCTCGGGATGCCCGTCGGCAAATTCCAGCTCCGCGAGGTTTCCCAGCACGATCGCCATCCCCGACTCATCGCCAAGCTGCCTAAAGGCCGCCAGCGACTCGCCATAGAGTTCGCGCGCTAAACGCAGATCTCCGCAATCCGATTCGATGGCAGCCTGTTGGTTAAGGCAATTCGCCGTGAACCAGGTATCGCCGCACTCACGCAACGTTGCCAGCGCGCGTACGATGGTCTCGCGCGCCTCATCGAGCCGGCCGCCCATTTGGTAGAGGGCATGCGCAAGTTGCCGTCTGGCACGTGCCGCCGCCCGAGAATCGTCCACGGATTCGTAAAGTCGGACCGCCCGCTCCGCCTCGTCGTACTTGCGCTTGCCCAATGAAAAATTGCAGAGCGCTAGCCGCAGGGATGCCGCAACTCGGGGCTGCTCCGCTTCGTTGACTCGTTCAACCGCGAGCCCGAGCCAGTAGCGGCCTTCGACCGCCAGGCCGGCGTTCGCCCAAAGCCCCCCTAACGCGCCGGCAATCGCGCCGCCCAACACGGCATCGTTGCCTTGGGTCAGCGCCCACTCAAGCACCGTGCGATAGTTGTCGAGCTCGAGCTCCACGCCCGCAAGCCACGCAATCGCTGAGCCAGTGGCCCAGCGTTCGTCGGCGGCCGCGGCCAATGCCCGATCGCGAAAGTACTCGGCATGACGGCGAGCCAGCGCCTCCCGCCGACCTGACGCACTCAGTTTTTCGAGCGCATATGCGGCAGTCGATTCGAGCAGACGATAGCGTTCGTACTTGTCGCTGGTGTCGGCGACGACCAAGGACTTATCGGTCAGCGAAGTGAGCAAATCCAAGATGTCGATTTCATCGAGTCCGTCACTGCCGCAGACGGTAGTGGCTGCGTCCAGGCTAAAACCGCCCGCGAAGACGCCCAAACGTGCAAACATCGTTTGTTCCTGCGGCGCGAGCAGGTCGTAGCTCCAGTCGATGGTC
Organism: Vulcanimicrobiota bacterium; assembly: GCA_963719905.1. Classification (GTDB taxonomy): domain Bacteria; phylum Vulcanimicrobiota; class Vulcanimicrobiia; order Vulcanimicrobiales; family Vulcanimicrobiaceae; genus Cybelea. The sequence goes on along the minus strand of CAVRDR010000001.1, from coordinate 102,696 downwards.
GCGCTTAACGTCTTCTGCCGCGGCAGCACGTCACGACTCGTGCCGGTAAGGATCTTAAACCGTTCGTTCAGGCGCGCAGCGAGGTTTGGAATCGAAAGCATCTTCACCCGCGCAGCGGCAAGCTCGATCGCCAGTGGAATTCCGTCCAGCCGACGGCAGATTTGGGCGACGAAGGGCGCGCTGTCAGCGGTGAATGCAAATCGCGTGTCGGCAGCACGAGCTCGATCGACGAAAAGGAGAACGGCGTCGTAGTGCAGCGCCTCGGCAGCGGTCATTCCCACGACTTCGGCGGGTACCGAAAGGGATGGAAGCCTATGGATGACCTCGCCGCGGATATCGAGCGCTTGCCGTGACGTAGCCAGTATGCGAACGTCCGACGCGGTGCGGATAATCGAAGACGCAAGTGATGCCACCGTATCCAAGACGTGTTCGCAGTTATCGAGGATGAGGAGCAGCTTCTTTCGCTTGAGCCAGGACGGAATCGATACATCGACCGGATGGCCTTCCTGCTGGCTCATGCCGAGCGCTTGCGCGATGACGCTGGAAACGAGTTCGGGATCCGTGATCGGCGCCAAATCCACGAACCATACGCCGTCGGGATGCCGATCGAGCAGCTCTGCGCCGACCTGCAAGGCAAGTCGCGTCTTGCCCACCCCGCCGGAACCGACGAGGGTGAGAAGACGAGAGCGATCCACGAGTTCCTTGACGTCGGCGAGATCGTGCTCGCGGCCGACGAAGGTTGTTGGCTGAATCGGAAGATTGTTCGGCAATGCGTCGAGCGAACGCACCGGTGGAAACTCGGTCGGCAAACCGGTGATGTTGAGTTGCCAGACGTGCTCGGGTTCGGTAAGGTCCTTCAGCTGCTGCGGCCCGAGATCGACGAGCGCAGTTCCGGCCGGCAGATCTGACCGCGCGAGTTCGCGCGTCGCGGCGGAGACGAGAATCTGGCCACCATGGCCAATCGACATAAGGCGTGCCACGCGGTTCACCGCCGGTCCGAAGTAATCGCCGTTACGCTCGACCGCTTCACCCGTATGCAGCGCGCAGCGCACGCGTAAACCGTCAACGGCCGAGAAGTCTTCCGCATTGAGGGAGCGTTGCGCCTCGAGACACGCGGCCACGGCATCCGAAACGCGGGCAAAGACGACGCAGAACCCATCACCGGCGGTTTTGAAGACGTGTCCGCTATGCGCGTTCATCGCGGCGCGTACCAGCGCATCGTGGCGCGCCACCGCGGCATCCATTACCTCGCGGTACGTCTCCCAACGCCGCGTGGAGCCCTCGATATCCGAAAAGAGAAAGGTGACGATGCCGCTCGGAGGGATGTAGGCACTGGAGCTCGATGGGAACTGCGAGCTCGCCATCATGGCGAGACGTGGCGAGGTTCGTAAAGCCCGATTCGGTCGCCGACCGGCAGAATGAGCGTTGTCAACAGCGCATCGCCAAGAAACTCGCGCACTTTCTCGGCGTGACGGCTAAAGAGAATCACGTGCATGCCGGTGATCACTGCGACCGCTTCGTCCTTCGCGCCGCCACGTCGATTTAGCTAGATGCGAACTGCGCTAAACGCGAGAACTGGGGGTCGCCGCGCAATATATTGAAACGCGGATCGTTCGCGAGTTGCACGCGCATTTCCTGACCATGCACGCGCCGCATCCACGCAATGCCGGCTTCACGTTTGCCGATCCAAACAAACGCAATGGCGAGGTCTTCTGGGTGGACGTCGTTGGGCCGCGATTGCGCGATGGCGATTTGCGCTCGTGCCTCGGTTCGGCGATTCTCGCGGGCGTACGCACCGGCGAGTAACGCTGCGGCCTCCGGGCGACAAGTCGTACAATCGAGGGCCAATCGCTGGAAAGCGGCAATAGCAGATTGCAGTTGACCGCGCGCTTCGAATGCAAGTCCGAGCGTTTCAAGCGTTTCGTAGCGTTGCGGCGACAAATCCAAAGTCTGATTCGCATACCCGATGGCTTCGGAGTAGCGACCATTTAAGTAAGCGGCATCGCTTAGCCATGACATCGTCGCAACCGACAGCGGGTCGAGGGTAGCGGACTTCCGCAACTCTACGTAGCTGTCGTTGACCGAGCCAATGGCGAGCAGCGCGATCCCTAGCCACTCGTGGGCCGCTCCATTGCCTGCATCGAGTCCGACGGCGCGTCGCAACTGCTTGATGCCGCCTAGCAGGTGGGTGGTTCCGGTGATTCCTTTATTCGTGGCAATCATCCCAAGCACCGCATATGCGTCGCTGCAGTCAGGATCTATCGCCAACGCGGTCTTCGCGTAGGTAACGGCTCGAGCATAGTACGCGTCGGGAGGCGAGGGCCCGTAATGATAATCCGCCATGATCGCGTTTGCAGCTGCAGCGGCGGCGTAGCCGCGGGCATTGTCAGGATCCGAATCGATCACTCGCGCGAAGTAGGTGAGGCTTTTCGAGACGCCTGCCGATGTGCGGGTGTCCCAATAGTAGCGGCCGATCTCATAGAGCCGCGCTCCGTTGGGCGAAAGCGCCGCCGTCTTCGCCGTTTGGTAGGAATGATTGAAGGCGAGCAGACATCCAGTGATCGACACTAAAGCTAAGGCAGCGAGTGCTCGCCAAAGGCGAGCAGGTGGTGAACCAACTACAGGCTCCGCACGGGGAACGCGGCTCAGCAGTCGCACTTCTGCCGTAAAGCGATATCCGCGTCGAGCAATGGTCTCTATAGGGCTGGCACCCCATCGCGATCGCATCACCTTGCGCAAAACGTGCACGTTTTGCTGGAGGTTAGCTTCGTCCACATAGCCCTCGGGCCAAATCCGATCGCACAGTGTATCCTTCGTAATTACCTCGCCGGGGTGCTCGATCAGTGCCAACAAGGTTTCGACGACTTTGGGCCCGAGCGCGACCGGTTCTCCACCGTCAAGCACCAGCATGCGCGCGGTGTCGAGAGAAAAGGGTCCAAACTGATACACGGTCATTTCGGCTCTTCTTCGATCAAGGATCTTTTGAGATTTCTCTGAGCACGCGTCAGAAACACGCGGGCTACACTCAATCGATACAGGTGAATGTGCGCGCGCTCCTGCTCGGTAGCTTGCTTGCTTCAGCGGTTATCGCGGTGCCCGCGCGGGCAGCCGTCACGACGGATTTTTCCTTCGCAGTCGCTCGCACTCCGCATCCTATCGCATTAGATCCGAGCTTGAGCGATCCGGCGTGGGGAGCCGCGCGAGTTCCAAACGGCTCTGGCCCTTGGATCAACGTGACGACGCGAGCGCCGGCAGGGTACCCGACGACGGCGTACCTCCTCTACGACGACAAGAACCTTTACGTGGGCTTCAAAGCCGAGCAGGCCGGCACTCCGATCGTTGCAACGCAGACGACGAACGACGTGGGATTTGGAACGGACGATTTCGTCGGAATCGGGTTGGTGAATGGTGGGGGCGGAAGTCAAGCATACTACTTCGAGGCCACTCCCCGCGGGGTTCGTTACGAGCAAGCCAACGAAAACGTGCGCTTTCGTCCACGTTGGAGCGCGGCTGCCAAACTCACCGGCGGGTCGTGGAACGCCCTTCTGATTATTCCGTTCGATGTCTTGCGCGTGCCGCGAGGCGGCAAGCAAACGTGGCGCCTGCAGTTTGTCCGGGGCGTCGCCGCGCGCGGCGAGCACCTCGCGTGGGCCTGGAATCCCATCATGACGGATGCGGCCAGCGGTACGTGGCCGACTTTCGCCGATACACGCTTTTGGGCCGGCGGAGAATTCGATCTCGCCGCCTCTGCCGCGGTCCGTCCCAAGGCGCGTGCCGACATGTACGGTCTCGCCAGCATCGGCCAAGACCGTAATCTCTTTCAGCAAGCGAATGGTACGTTTTTGCCGGAAAATGTTCGTTGGATCGGGGGCGACGTCAGCTATCCCCTAACGCCGACCATTCGTTTCGTTGGCACGCTCAATCCCGATTTCTCAAATGTTGAGATCGATCAACAGACGATCGTACCCCAAGAATTTCAACGACAACTCGTCGAGTACCGCCCGTTTTTCGCGCAAGGGGCTGCGTTCATCAATGCCGATTCAGGGTCGCGATCGCCGACTGGCCCCTACAGCACGGCCTCCAACCTCGTTTTTTACTCTCCCTCCGTCGGGCCATTCGACAGTGGCGCGAAGGTCGAGGGAACGTTTGGCGACCAGAGCTTTGGCGCGTTGACCTTCCACGGCTATGATGAAACGAGCAATAACACGTTTTCCGATCAAGCTTACGGTTACGAGCACGCGCTTCCGGACGGTTCATTCATCTATTGGAGCGACGGCGTTTTCGCGAACCATAGCATTGCCGGGACCGACGACACAATCGAAGCCGGGGCCGAAGCACGCGACTACAAAAACGGAATGATTTACTTTTTCGACCATTCGTTTGAAAACGGAACCTGGGTGCCTCAAGGGAACGCAGATTTTACCGAAGTCTTTGTAGATCGACACAAGGATGACCTCGAGTTCAATGGCGGCTATCTCGACGTTTCACCGAACTACAATCCAATCGATGGTTACACTTCGAACTCCGATATCCGCGGACCACAGTTCTACGCCGATGCCACCGGCGCTACCCCGGCTATAAAGAACTATACCGTATTATTCGAAATGGATCGATTCCTCGACGATTCGGGAGCCGTGCACCAAGCCGACACACAAGTCTTCCTCAACGCCACGTTCAAAAATCTTTTTTCATTCGATGGCGTTGGGGAGGCGGTCGGACAACTTCGCTCGTACGGTATTCCAGCCGGCTCCGGCTGCAGCGGCCCCATCCTCTATGAGTCAAGCTTTACCGGTTATCCATGTTACCGCGACGGGTTCACGCAGCCGTTCAATCTGTACCAGGTGCCCATCGGTTATCGCGATGGCACCCCGTCACCGGTCGATGTAAGCTATCAGTGGGGACCGTTCGGCGATAATTACGTCCATCTGTTTACGATCGTCACGAGCCGGCCGCTCACCAGACGCCTCAGCCTCGGTTTGGAATACGACGGAACGTACGAGCGCGCATTCGCCAATGGCCAGCTCGATTCGCAGTGGCTTCGGCGCATTTCGTTGGGTTACAACCTGACGAATGAGAGCAGCTTCAGCCTCGAACTTCGCGACATCAACGGCCTCGGCGGCTTCGCCAATCAGACGCAGATTGGCAATAACCTCGCCGTCGCTTTCCATCAGCGCTTCCAGACGGGCAACGAGCTCTACGTAAACTTCGGAAGCCCCGCTTCGGGCGCGACGCTTAATCGGCTGATCGTGAAATTCATCTTGCACGAAGGCGCTGACGAGGGGACTTGACGCGCCCAATCGTCTCCTCGGCGTGACCCGTGTCCGAGAGACGGGACGCGTCGGCGGGAAATGTTGTGATGGGCGGAGCATGACGACCGCAGGTTTAGGGAATGAGTATGCTATGAGCAGCCAAGTAGTGGTTTCCGATGCTCGGGGCGCGGTCGGCAGGTCAAACGGGGCCGCTTCGCCGGTGGCAGTGCACCTCGCATTCACCGTCAATGGCGAGCCGATCGAGCTCGACATCGATCCGCGGGCGACGTTGCTCGACACGCTGCGCGAAACGCTCGATCTCACCGGCACGAAGAAAGGCTGCGATCACGGTCAGTGCGGCGCCTGCACGGTTCACGTCAACGGACGACGGATCAATTCTTGCCTTACGTTTGCCGCGATGCACGACGGCGATGCGATCGTCACCGTCGAAGGGCTCGGTACCCCCGGCGCCCTGCATCCAATGCAGGCGGCGTTCCTCGAACATGACGGGTACCAATGCGGCTACTGCACGCCTGGCCAACTCATGTCCGCAACGGCGCTCCTCAACGAGCCATGCGGTCCGTCCGACGCCGACGTCGCGGAATGCATGAGCGGCAACATCTGCCGCTGTGGCGCGTATCAGAATATCGTTGCGGCCATTCAATCCGTTCGGCAGCCACCTGCGTGAACTCGTTCGGCTTCGCGCTGGCGCCGACGGTCGAGGATGCGCTTCGGGAATCCGGCGACGGTGCGAAGTATGTCGCCGGCGGAACGACGCTGATCGACCTCATGAAGCTCAACGTCGAGACGCCGGCGAAGATCGTCGACATCAATCGTCTTCCATTGAAGGAGATCGATCGCACACCCCAGGGAGGCTTGCGTATCGGGGCGCTCGCGCGGAATTCCGACGTTGCGCATCATCGGGAAGTCGCGCGTGATTACCCGGTGCTTTCCGAGGCGTTGCTCTCCGGTGCCTCGGGGCAATTGCGAAACATGGCATCGACGGCTGGGAATCTCTTGCAGCGCACGCGCTGCGTCTATTTTCGCGATACCGCCTATGCGTGCAACAAGCGCGCACCGGGAAGCGGTTGTTCCGCAATCGGCGGGTTCAGTCGCAATCTCGCGATCCTCGGAACGAGCGAACACTGCATCGCCTCGAACCCGTCGGATCAGAACGTCGCCTTGACGGCTCTTGAAGCGACCGTGCAAATCGCGAGCGCGCACGGCGAGCGAAACGTGGGGGTGGGCGAGTTTTTTTTGATGCCGGGCGATACTCCGGATCGCGAAACCGTTCTCGAACCCGGCGAACTGGTTACCTCAGTAACGTTGCCTCCACCGGCGCCGCGTTCGAAATCGACATACCTCAAGTTACGCGACCGCGCATCATACGAGTTCGCACTCGCCTCGGCGGCCGTCGTCGTGACCATCAACGGCCGCGCGTTGGAACGCGTGCGCATCGCGATGGGCGGCATCGGCACCAAACCTTGGCGCAGCGCCGAGGCGGAGGCCGCGCTGGAAGGCGGGCCTGCGACGGTAGAATGTTTTGCCAACGCCGCCGAGATCATGCTGAGGGAAGCGAAACCTCAGCCGGACAACGAGTTTAAGATCGAGCTTGCCAAACGATGCCTAGTCCATGCGCTGAGCCTCGTAACGCAGACCGAGTAGCAAGAACCGACATGAGCGTCATCGGCCAGGCTCTTGCGCGGATCGACGGCCCACTGAAGCTGACTGGAAGCGCAAAGTATTCATCGGACCACACCTTCCAGAACATGCTTTACGGCGTTCCGGTGGGGAGCTCGATCGCTAACGGACGGATTGCATTCATCGACGCGGGCGCCGCCCTCAAAATGCCCGGCGTGATCGAGGTCTTCCATCGCGACAATATGCCGGCGCTCTACAAGTCGTCGCCCGAAGCCGGCCCGATCGACGAAACGCGGCCGCCGCTTGCCGACGATATCATTCGCTACTACGGGCAGTACGTAGCGCTGGTACTTGCCGAAACATTTGAAGAGGCTGCTGCAGCCGCAGCGTGCGTTACGGTAAAGTACGCCGACGTCGAGTCGCCCTGCGTCGCACCAGAACTCTCGCCCGACGGCGAGGCTGAGGAGCAAAGCCGCCGCGGGAACCCGCATGCGGCGTTCGCAGCGGCGCCGGTGAAAGTCGATCAGACGTACGTCACCCCCGTCGAAAACCACAACGCGATCGAGTTGCATGCCCTTGTCGCGGTTCCCGACGGCGAGCAGATCACGCTGTACGATTCGACGCAAGCCGTCGTCAACAGCCGCAACGTTCTCAGCGAGATGCTCGGCACCCGTCGCGAGAACGTTCGCGTCATCATGAAGTTTCTCGGTTCCGGCTTCGGCTCGAAGCTGTGGGTGTGGCCGCACGAGCTTCTCGCTGCCGCCGCCGCGCGCCGGCTCGGGCGGCCAGTCAAACTCGTTTTGAGCCGCAAACAGAATTTCGAGTCGGCCGGTCACCGCGCTCGAACCCAACAGCGCGTCCGCATGAGCGCCGAACGCGACGGAACGTTGACCTCATTACTGCACGAATACGTCAATCATCGCAGCGTCTACGATGAGTACGACGAGAACTGCGGTGAGGCAACGCCGTTCTTCTACGGGACGCCGAACCTGCTCGTCACGAGCGCTCAAACGAAGCGCCACGTCGGCGCGCCCACGGCGATGCGCGGGCCGGGCGCGGTCCCCGGATTATTCGCGACGGAGTCGGCTTACGACGAATTGGCACTTGCGCTCGGGATCGATCCAGTGCAGCTCCGTATCAAGAACGAACCGGAACGCGATCAGGAGCAGAACATTCCGTTCTCGTCACGCCATTACATCGAGTGCCTGACCCTCGGCGCGGAGAAGTTCGGCTGGTCGCGGCGCACGCCGGCGGTAGGTTCGATGCGTAAAGATGCCGCGATTCTTGGTTGGGGAATGGCTGGTTGCTCCTGGCTGGCTGGGCGCTTCGCTGCGGAAGCCCGTGTCGAACTTCGAGCCGACGGCACGGCCTTCGTCGGGATTGCGACGCAAGATATCGGAACGGGGACCTATACCGTGCTAGCCCAACTCGTAGCTGCCGCCACCGGCCTTCCGGTGGAGCGCGTGATCGTCGACATCGGCGACACGAACTTGCCGCCCGGGCCGACCTCGGGCGGCTCGATGGCGACCGCATCGATCGTTCCGGCGGTCAACGAAGCCGCCCGTGGCGCGATGAAAGCGGCTATCGGGCTTTCCACCAGCATCGAAAACGCGCCATTCGCGGGGCGCAAACCCGACGAGCTTGAGTTTAAGGATGGATGCATCGTCCCGAGGGATGGCCCGCACGCCAACGGCGTCGGGTTCGAAGACGTCCTCGCGAGCGCGAAGGTCGCGCAAGTTACCGGCTCGGGGAAAGGATCGCGGACTTTCGGGGAAGAGCAGCCCGAGCGCTCGGCCCACTCGTACGGAGCGCAATTTGTCGAAATCGCGTGGCAGCCCCAAATCGCCCATCTCCGGGTGAACCGGATCGTAACCGTCATCGACGGCGGAGCCATCATCAACCAACGTACCGCGCGAAACCAGGTCCTAGGATCGCTCGTAATGGGCGTCGGCATGGCACTCCTTGAGCGCACGCTTTACGACCGACGCTCTGGCGCACCGATCAACAGCAATCTCGCCGATTACATGGTTGCAACCAATGCCGACACGCCACGCATGGACGTAACCTTCCTCGACTACCCCGATACGTATGTCAATGAACACGGGGCACGCGGCATCGGCGAAATCGGCCTCGCCGGCGTTGCTGCCGCGATTACGTCCGCCGTCTACCACGCTACCGGCGTGCGCGTGCGCGAACTACCGGTCGAGATCGAGGCGCTGTTGTAGGTAACAAAAAAGTGCCGGTCAAAAGACTGATTGCAGTTTTGCAGACACTCGGGATATGCTTGGGGCCGTTTGCCGCAACCTACGTACCAACATTTGTAAGCGTCCATTTTTTGCGCCACCAACTCGACTCCGCCGTTCCACTGACATCGGCATCAGCGCACTGATTGCCTTGAAGTCGCGGTTTTCACGGCAGTCGCAGCGTTCGTTCTCGGGATTATCACGGGAGAGTTGCGGAAGAGAAGTGGCAGCCTAATACCAGCGGTCATCGTTCACATATCGTTCAATACCAAAGGGCACGAAGCCGGCACGCTGAAGCTATGGCTAACGTATGAATGCGAAAACGTTCGCCGCAGCCGCTGCATTACTCGTTGCCTCAGGTGCGTTGCGTACCCGGGCCGATGCTCCAGGGCCTCCGTCGATCGTTCTGCGGGCCTCGGCCACCTTCGCCGTGGGGATACGCGGTGTCGTCGGCATGCAACGGCATTTCACAACCGAGCTGGAGAGCGGCCCGTTTGCACACGGAGAACAGAGCGATAGCGGCCAATTAATGCAAGACGGTCGATTCGCGAAAATCGCCTACTATCGTATCGTGCGTGACGATCGCGCATTTTCACCTGCGCAAATCCAGAAGCGTGAGGACGAAGCGAACGACGATTGGGCCGCAGGTAAAGTGTTCTTCAAAGAACCGTATGATCCGCAATACGACAAGGATTACATCTTCGGCGCGCCGCAGGCGGAGTGCTCACTATGCGGCCCCGGAACGCAGGCGGTGAGTTTTACCAGCCCGATTCACGACTCGCAGCATGGCAGCGGCGTGATGTACATCGACACCGGCAACGCACACGTTGTGAAGTTGACCTACACGGCCTATGTGCTACCGCCCCACGCATCTTCTGGTTCCGTAACGGAAATCGGTGGACAAGCGTTAAAGGATTTGTGGTCCGTCGTACGGATCGACGAAACGTATCAGGGGCGTGCGTTCTTGCTCACCGGAAGAGCAACATTTACCGGCGTCTTCGACCACTTCCGCCGCTTCTCCAGCCTTGGCGCCGGCACCGCAGCCCTCCAAGACCGCACCATTTAGGCGCTATTTCGTTCCCGCCGCCACTCCGAGCAATGGCCCAAACTGCTCGCGCGAAACGGCGTAGCACTCGCAAGACGCCTGCTCGAGGCCCTGCCTATTGAGAATCACAATATGTCCGCGAGTGTAACGGATGAGCCCAGCTTGCTGAAGTGTCGCTGCAGCCTTCGTCACGCCTGATCGGCGCGCACCCAGCATCATCGATAGGTATTCATGCGTCAGTGCAATCTTGTCGGAGTTTACCCGGTCGTGTGTGAGCAAAAGCCAGCGCGCGCAGCGCTCGTAGACGTTGTGTTTGCCATTGCAGGCCGCGAGCTGGCCCAACATATTTACGTAGGCTTGAAGAAATCGATCCACGAGGTTGCGAAAGCCATCCTCCCCCGCGCCGAGCATCCTTTGAAAATGGTCAACGTCGATGACAACGGCTCGTCCTGGGACCTGACAATAGCTTTCGTTTGCGGAGATGGTGGCTCCCAGCAACAGCGGAATGGCCGATACCCCCTCTCGGCCAACGGTTCCCACTTCGATCGAGCTGCCGTCGCGCATCTGCCTCACGACTGAGAGCACAGAATCGATCGGGAAATATACCGCACGTATTGGACTGCCGGCCTGGTAGATATGCTGAGGTGTTTCAAGTGCGATGATTCTTCCTGTTTCGATTATTTCCGACGTCATCGAGGCGTTCAAGCCGGATAAAATTGCGTTTTGATTCAGCACGGCTTTGGTAGGTTTGGGTGGCGCGGCGGAAAGCCGTCGCGGGTGTGCCGTCAAATCGGCCATGCTCAGGCAAGGTCATTGCAGAGAGTATTTCACGGAACGGCGCGTTAACGCGTCAACAAAGTCGACACGTGGCATTAAGAAATAGTTGGTCCTAATCGTGAGGATGCCTCTTGCTCAGTCGATTATTTCGCGGGCGTCGATCGAAATGGGCGACTCGAATCAGCGGCAGGCAATGGCGGAGATTTCGTCACACACTTGAGGACGCAAACATGCGGGCTATTCTCAGGTCCTTAAGCGGTAACGATGAAGACGCAACAAATGGCCGAGTCCGGTTAGCGGACCGGTGAAAAATCCGGCAGCGCATGTCCAGACCACCGCGATTGACGCTATTTCTCAAATCGCCTGGACCGCGACACACGCAGGTCGGGTCGACTGGTTCAATCGGGAATGGTACGATTACACCGGCGCGACGCGACCATCGCACGCCAACGCGAAGGGCTTCGAAAACCAATGGTTAGCGGCGATACATCGCGACGATTTTCAGGCGAGCCGGCAAGCGCTAAGCGACGGAATCAGGAGCCACAGCTCCTTCGCCTTCGAACTACGCTTGCGGCGCGCTGACGGGGTGGACCGTTGGTTTCGGGCCCATGTCTCGCCGCTCGACGGAGCGCATGCGAACACCAGAGGGTGGCTCGGGATCTGTACCGATATCGATGACTACAAACGACGGGACCAACAAATCGCGTTCATCGCTAAGGCCGGAGAGGTGCTTGCAGAATCGCTCGACTTGCAGGCAACCCTCGACCGACTCCTCACAATCGTCGTTCCGGAACTAGGAGATTGGGCAGCGATCGATCTCTTCGATGAGAGCGACCGGCTCAAGACCGCAGCCGTCATTCACGCCGACCCAGGCAAAATGCGGCTCGTGGAGCGGCTGCTCGGCCGTTACAACCACGATCCGCGTGTGGAACCGGAAATCGCCGCGGCCCTTCGAAAGAACCGACCGCTCATCTTGCGTGACGTCAGTGACGAGTTGATCAAGAAAGCGGCGGCGTCCATTCTACTGCCCGTAATTCGCGAGCTTGGAGCGCGATCGACCGTGACGGTTCCGCTGTGTACGCGCGGCCGAACCATTGGGTCGCTCGTGGCCTATTGGGCTGAGACACCTCGGCGATATGAAGAAGAGGACTTGCCACTCTTCGAGGAGCTTGCCAAGCGGGCGGCTGCATCGATCGAAAATGCGCGCCTCTACGAACGAGAGCGCGAAATTGCTGCGGAGTTTCAGCGCGCCGCGCTACCCATTTCGCTTCCCCAGGTCGCGGACGTTCACTTCGCGGGCATCTACGTACCGGCTAACAATCGCGAGTTACTCGGCGGCGATTGGTACGATGCGTTGCGCCTCAGCGACGGGCGAATCGTCGTTTCCATCGGCGACGTCGCCGGCAGCGGCCTTTCGGCGGCGGTGATCATGTCATCCATGCGCCAAGTCATTCGCGGCGTTGCGCAAGTTTACGCCGATCCCATCGCAATGTTGGACGCGGCCGACCGCACGCTGAAAATTGAGCATCCCGATATGTTCGTTACGGCATTTGTCGGCGTGTTCGATCCCGTCGCCCGCACGCTTACGCATGCCTCGGCCGGACATCCCTCACCGTTACTGCGGGACGTCACGGGCGCAGTAACGGCGCTAGGCTCGAGCGGACTGCCGCTAGGCCTGCGCGTCCGAGGCGAAACGGCTGCCGTTACGTTGCTACCAACGTCCGCCCTCGTCGTCTTCTACAGCGACGGCCTAATCGAAGCGGAGCATGACATTATCCGGGGTTATGACCGTCTCATTGCAGCGATTTCGCAATCCCAGATTGCCAATAGTTCGAATCCTGCCGCCGCACTCTATCGGGCAGTGCTAAAGGCCGGAAGCAATGACGATGTCGTGGTTCTAACGTTGCGTCTCGACGCGCCGAGTGAAGCGAACGGCTACGCCGGCGCACGCGCACTCCGGTGGAGCTTTGACACAAACGATTTCAGGGTGGCGCGCCGGGCGCGTCATTCCTTTGTGGCGGCGCTGCGTGACGGGGGATTGCGTGGAAAAGATCTCGATGCAGCGGAAGTCGTATTCGGAGAGCTGCTCGGTAATGTCGTTCGCTATGCCCCGGGACAGATCGAAATTGTCCTCGATCGGAGTCAAGGCTCACCCGTTCTTCACGTGCTCGATCGCGGTCCCGGTTTCACGCTGGTGCCCAAGCTCCCCTCAGACCTTCTCAGCGAAAGAGGTCGTGGACTCTATCTCGTGTGGTCGCTGGCCGAAGACTTCAACGTTACCGAGCGCTACGATGGCGGTTCGCATGCGCGCGCGGTACTCGCCACCAATTGATCGACGGGGCAGGCCTAACCTAACTATCCAACGCTAGTAAAAGAACTGTTGCAGTTGGTTGAAGTGAGGTCCGAACGCCCACCCGATGCGCTCGTTCGGATTGAGGACCGGCGCCGGTTCGGCGATGGCAAAGTTAAAGCCGGTAATCGTTTCCTTGAGATTGCCCTTTTCATAGATCGCGGTCGAATTCGTCACTTGGTTTGGTCCGAGCGTTACTTTAGAGTCAAATCAACCGAGCCATTCGTCGAGGCGCTGGACGAACGGATCGAAGGCCGTTCGGAATAGGTTATGCCCGGCGCCCGGAAAGACGGCGATCGTGACGCCGGCGGCGTGACGGCGCTCAATCTCGGCGAGCGTCGCATCGTCATTGATGCTTTCACCGGGAGCTGCGAGTGCGAGGAAGAGCGGCTTCTCGTACGTCGCGATGGTAGATCTCAAATCCCACGTTTGCGGCGGATTTTCTCGCAGGAGTCCCGCGATCGGCGCCGTCGTCATCGAGTGAACCGCGTGCACCTTGCCGTCAACGTCGAGTGCCGACCAGTCGGCGTAGTCAGCGCGAACCTTCGCATCGCGCTGGTCTCCGACGAGCGCGAAGAGCTCGCCCAGCTCTTCGAGATACTCTTCGTACCAGCTCGCTTCTACTTGACGTATCATCGGGTCGATCGCCGCGACTCGAGCAACGGGGAGCTGAGCTCCAGCGAGAATCGCGACGGCGCCGCCCCACGAGTGACCGGCGAGCACGTCGACGGGCTCGCCGATTGCGGTCAGCACGTTCTGCGCATCGCGTACTCCTCGGGCAAGCGACATCGGCCCGGAGACCGCAGCGCTATCGCCATGCCCCCGCTGGTCGTAGGCGATCACGCGAAAACGCGAACTCAAGTGATTCGCAAGCCGTTCCCATGATTTCCGCGAGCTCGTCATCCCATGGATCGCGAGCACGATCGGGCCTTTGTCGCCCCAACTTTCGAGGGTGGTGGTTGCACCGTCGTCTAGCCTGACGACGCGTTCGCTATGCGGCATCAGCTTACGATACCGCTGACCGCCTCTTCTCCCTGCACTGCTTCGGTGTCGACTCTCCGAGTAGCCGAGCAGGCGCACGACCTGAAACTTGCATCTGATCCGCGGCGAAGCCTCTGGGGCGCCCGGCGCGCCAAGTAACAAGGTCCCACCGAATCAAGTGACGCAAGCGCACCCTGCAATGACGATGCAAGCCGCCAGCAACGTTACTGCGCCGACGCAGTTCGTCGACGCCAAGAATGAGCGCTATGCTTATCGCCGTTTCGGAAAAGCGAACGGACACCCACTGCTGCTGCTTCAACATTTTACGGGAACGCTGGATAATTGGGATCCAGCCGTTACGGATCAACTTGCGGTTGAACGAGAACTGATTCTCTTCGATAATGCGGGGATCGGGCGCTCCAGTGGTACCGTGCCGAAAACCGTGGCCGGCATGGCGCAACATGCTCTCGCATTTCTCGAAGCTCTCAAGCTCAAGACGTGTGACGTCCTCGGCTATTCCCTCGGCGGCATGGTGGCCCAGCAGATGATCCAAGACAGCCGGTCGGTTTTTCAGAGAATGATTCTCGTCGGTACGGCTCCTCGCGGCGGAGAAGATATCATGCACCTTGAGAAGCCAAACTTATCGAAGTATTTGAAGGATCCGACGCTACGCGGCTATGCGGTGCTGCAGAAGATTTTCTTCGCGCCAACCGCATCGAGTCAAGCTGCCGGAAATGCATTCATTGACAGGCTTGCGCAGCGTAAGGACGATCGTGACCCGGCCTCCGGTCCAGCCGTCGCGGAGGCCCAGATCGCAGCCTTTCGTGAGTGGGAGCAGTATAAAGGCGAGCGCTTCGCGGATCTAAAGAGCATTGGCCAACCGACGCTCGTCGTCAACGGCATTTACGACGAAATGATTCCCGTATCGAACTCATATTGGCTTAGCGCGAATCTCCCAAACGCGGTTCTGATGACGTATCCCGACTCAGGGCATGGGTCCTTATTTCAGTTCCACGATTCTTTCACGCGACAAGCGGCGGCATTTCTCTCGTCTGACTCCTCGTGGGCTCCCTACTAGGTTCCCGTCACTCACGTACAGGGCGACGGATGGCTTCCAGGCGGTTCGAGCGGGGCGCGAATTCCGACGGAGATGACCGATGGCGGTGCGAGACGATCGATGCTGCTGAGATAGCGAGCGTCGCCGATATTCGAGCCTTGCACGAGGAGCTGCGCGCCCTGCGCAAGCGGAATAGCAATCGTCGCGCCGACGACCACCGCGGTGCCAAGCGGTTCGGAATTTAGATCGTCCGCATAGGTTTGCCCCACGTACGAGACGGAGAGGCCGGTGGCAACGCGCCCGATCGCTCCATCGACCGCAAGCGATGCATAGGCCTCCGGAATATACTGAAGGCGCTTGCCCAGAATCGAAACATCCGAACCCGCCGCGGTGACCCGCGCGTATTGATCGGTTCCTGAAAGCGAAAGCCTCGTACAACCGCCTAATGCTTGGGAATAGGTTAAGGTGCTTCCGTCAGTCTGCGTGTCAGCGATATTCTGGCGCTGTTGCGTGGTGGAGTTGAGCGTGATGAACATGATTGCGTCGCTGACGAAAGTCTCGGTGAAATCATAGCTAAGCCCCGATCGTCCGTTGGTCCAATCGAGTCCGCTCACTAGTGAGGTACTACGCTCCGGAACGAGATTCGGATTGGGAAGATAGGTCACGGGACCGATCACGTAGCCGCGCAGCAGTTCGTTTAGGTACGGATAGCGTATGCCGCTTCCATCCGAGACCCGAAACGCGAGTTGCTTGGTGAGGTCGTAACGCAGGGCGGCTCGCGGTGAAACGGCCCTGTCGGTCCAGGTGGGCGTCGGCGTGGTCACGTAGACCCCCGAAGCGTTCTTGCCGTAGGTCGATCCGTTGAAAAAGCTGCCAGTGTCGAGCCGAGCGCCGGCGACGAGCTGCAAACGCGGCTGGCGCGTTTGGCCTGTCCGCGCAAATCGGAGCGTTTCCTGAACGGCAACTCCGCCGAGATCCTGCTGGCCGCTACCTGAGACTTGCAACACGTTCGTTGGAAAGTATTGATCGCTGACGCCTCGCACGAAGAGCCCGTCGGCGCGCATCGCAAAGGTCGAGTCGTCACTATCGATCGTCCAGTTCGCGCCAAGCCCATCGGTGACGGAGGGAACGTACTGCGTATAGAGCAGCACGCCGGGATTCTTCGGAAACTGATCGGCTTGATTGGTGATCAATGAGTTCGTAGCGAAGTAGTTGAGCGAAACGGAGGAACGATCGCCGGGGTGGAGATAGCCGAAGTCGTTCTGAACGACGCGGCGCCAAAAATCGTAGTTCGGGCGCCCTTCGAATTGATAATCCCACGCTCCGCGGTAACCGTATTCGAAGATTGAGCCCGGTGATGCGTTGTAGCGTAGGCGGACCGATGCCATGCTCTCTTGGGCCTGCGCGTCGCTTGCGTTGAACGCGGTGTAGTTTGAGGGAAGATCGAAGTACGAGAGACGATAGAGTCCCGACGCAAACGATGCCGTAAGTTTCGGTGCAAGCGGCGTGGCGACTGCGCCGTACAACGTGCCTTCGGCGTGCGATCCGCCGGTTACCAGAAAACTCCCCGAGGATGGAGCCTGCCAATCCGAATTCGGTCCAAAGGTCGTCAGCGCGAGCACCCCGCCGACCGCTCCGGAACCGTAAAGTGCCGAACCCGCTCCGCGGAAGAGCTCCGCGCGTGTGATGTTTGGCGGCGGATATTGAGCCCAGTCGAGTTGACCGCCGAAGCCGTCCTGCGCGGGTATGCCGTCAGCAAGCACATAGCCGCGGTCAACGCCGGCACCCGCGAACGAAACCCAGTTGAGGCCGTAATTGGTGAAGGCGCTGTTGCTGCGATCGCGATCGAAGCCGGGCATTGTTCCCAAAAGCGCGTCGCTTGTCCCGGCGCTGCTTGCTGCAATTTGCGCACGATCAAGCAGCGAGGTCGCATACGGGAGTTGGTGGCGGCTTTCAAGCGAGCCGGTGGCGACGCTGACCGAACCGATGAGCGGCGGCGTGCAGTCGAGCGTAACGCGCTGGGTGGCGGGCATTAGCGTCAAGTGGGCGGGCCTACAATTCGGCGCTTCGATCACGATCTCGAGGTGCGCAGGCGCGTTAGGAATAACGATACGCCCGCGAGCGTCGGTCTGATATGTTTTCGATCCGATACGCACGCTGGCTTGAGCGACGGGTCTGCCCTCGCGATCGGCCGTGACGATAATGGCAGCCGGCGAAATCAACGGTCTTAGCCCGGTTTTGCCCAGCGGCTAATTCTGTTGGCGTGCAGCAGCGCAACGCCCAGTACACAGACACTTATCAAACCAAGAATCGCGCTGACCAGTTCTGCAGTAGCAGCACTATGGCGGAGGAATATTTGGCGGAGCACAACCATCGCACCGTAGGATGCCGCCGAAGTGCGTATCGCTAAAATTAGCCACCGAGGACAGTTTTTATAATAGCTCGGCGTCATGGCGGCTAACAAGACGGCAGCGAGGACCGAACACCACGGCCCTATCGTGACGACTAGGTGAGCCATCTAGAGTTCTCCATGGATTCAGGCCAGATAACTTTAATTCGACCCCGATGATCCTCAGTCCCGTCTTCGCACGCGCAGCGCTTAGTCGAACAACATTCATCCAAGTGAGTGTAAGCGTTCGCGAAATGGAACGAGCCAGAGCGCCGCGAGGCCACAGATCGTGGCGCCCACCGCGATTGTTGCCGGAATACCCGCAACACCGCCTAAATATCCGCCTACAAGAGCTCCGAGCGGCAACGTGGCCCAGACGAAGGTTCGCATCGTCGCATTAACGCGTCCCTGCATACTCACGTTAGTCAGTGCCTGTCGATAACTAACTTGGTTGATATTGTAGATCGGCGTTGCGATCGTAATTATTGCAGAGCCAACAAACACCGCGAGATATGGCCACCCGATCTGCCCGAGCAGGTACGCCGCGGCGCCCACAGCAGCGGCAAGAAGTGCGACAATCAGCGAGGGCCGCAATCCGCACCGTTTGCGTATTTTTGTGGAGAAGAGCGCGCCGACGAAGCCAAGCTCCGCGAGCCCGAACGCGAGGCCAAGTAGCCCCGGCTTTAGGTGAAGAACGCGATACGCGTAGATGAGGATGACTGCATCTATCATGGACGCACCTAAATTAGAAGTCGCCGTAGCTGTGGCTATCCAGCGAAGGTCGGAGGCGTGCAATACGAAGCTTAACCCTTCACCGATCTCGCGAAGTCCTTGACGGAAGGAGAGCGGCGGTCCATCGTGCTTCGGTTCTCTCGTTCGGATCAAGCCGAGGCTCGCAACCGAGACGAGGTACGACACTGCGTCGATCGCAATTGCGCCGGCTGCGCCGATCCACTGAACGAATCCTCCGGCGAGCGCACTTCCGGCCATCTGCGACGCGGAGTTCGAAAATTCGAGCTTCGTGTTTGCACCTGTCAGTTGCTCCGCCGGAACGAGAACCGGCAGATACGACTGATACGTTATTCCGAAGAACGCCGACGCCGTGCCCCCGAGGAGCGCGACTGCGTAAAGTTGTGGGAGCTTTAAGATTCCGAGAAACGCGGCTATTGGAACAGAAGCGAGCACTATAAAGCGCACCCAATCTGCCGCGATCATAATGCGACGGCGCGAATACCTATCGGCGATCACCCCAACGAACATTCCCAGCAGTGGAAAAGGCAGCGTTTGCAGAGCGGCGATGGTTCCGACTTCTGGCGCAGTTGCGTGAAGAACCAATACCGCCAGCGTCGGAAGCGCGAAGTTCGTAAGCGCCGTCCCAAGCAAACTTACGGTCTGTCCAGCCCAGAGCTTTTGGAACTCAGACATAAGTGCGCTACGATTCGGCCGCACGCCCTGCTAGACCGTTGGACAGCGAGATGCGATGGCTTCCCAATCGCGGAGCCGCGGCCGTTTAATGCAAAATAAGCCGGCTTCGATTTTTGGTTAGGAGCTCGCTAGGTCGATGAGCAAAGCACTCAATCATGATTACTGGACGCGGGAGTTACTCGGGCTGGCCGTAGCCAAAGGGCAGCACGCCGATCTCGCGCGTCGGCTGAACGAGGGACTCGAGGCCATTCGTGCTGATGGCTCCCTGCAGAATATTGAGTCGCAATGGAGCCACGAGTCGCGAGCCGGCGTCTCAGCGCCTTGCACGTCAAGCGGCCCGCATCGCTGCGGGCTGCTCGATCGTCACGTACCGGAGTGAACTTACTGACTGGCCTGTTTCCCTTACGTTTTGTAGAGACCGGTGATTCGCGTGCTTCCTAAGACGTGACCGCGGATCGCGAGGTCGAGATTCTCGACGTGAGACGACCGCGGCAAATTCAACTTCGCGTTAAGGGCGTACAGCGTGATGACGTAGCGATGTATCTTGCCTGGCGGCGGGCAGGGGCCTCCGTAGCCGCGATTCGCGTTGCCGTAATAAATGGCCCAGTCGTTAAGGACTTCGTCACCGTATTTGCTCGGCGGTGCGCCTGCGTTTTCCGGAAGGCTCGTAGCGCTCGGTTGGATGTTGTACATACCCCAATGCCAGAAGATCGCAGTCGTGTCGAGCATCAGCACGGCAAAGCTCTTCGCGCCTTTCGGAGCGCCCCTCCACTCGAGCTCGGGCGACTGATCGCCGCCCTTGCAGCCGTTGCCTCTGTACACCATGGTCAGCGGCACGGTTTTGTCGTTTTTAAACGTAGTGCTCCGAATCGTGAACGCGGCCGCGCCGTGAGTACCGGCGGCGACCGGGCCATTGCCGATCGCCCCCGGCAAGTTCGTTCCCCCGGAACAGGCGGCGACAAGGCACGTAAACGCGAGGAAGTATGCATGACAGAAGCGTGATTTCATCGGTGCTCTCCTTGCGGCGTCTTCCACTTGTTTGTACACCGGGAATCAGAACCCCCTGCTTCGTCGTCCTGTGCTCGGAGCCCATCGACGCCGGCGGGAGCGGGCTTATTACCGGCGCGCAACTCAAGCGGTTTTACGACGGTCTAATGGGCGCATGAAAACCGTTAAAACCCCAGATTCCGACCATCCCATTACCATCGAGCGCAACCGCTCGCGCGTTCGAGTCACCGCCTCCGGGCGCGTTGTCGCCGACACGACCCGCGCCTTGACGCTGCGGGAGAGTGACTATGCGCCCGTGCAGTACGTACCGCGCGATGACGTGGATATGTCTGTGCTGGAGCGAAGTGACAATCAAAGCTACTGCCCGTACAAGGGCGACGCAGCCTATTACAGCATCACGGTCGGCGACACTTGCGGCAAGAACGCGGTGTGGACGTACGAGGCGCCGTACGACGCGGTCGCCGAGATCAAGGATTACCTGGCTTTCTATCCTGATCGCGTGGAATCGATCGAGGAAACGCCGTAAGGTCCTACGAGAGGCAAGCCGTGATTGCCTCGATAACGCGTTTCGTCTCATTCGGGTCTCGAACCTGAATGCACACCACGCCGGTACCGCGTGCGGGGAAATCATTTCCGCCTGGGAACAATGCATCGCCTACATAAATCATCTCTGCGATCGTGATACCGAGAGTATCCCGCAGTTTTCGAATGCCGTAAGCCTTATCGATCCCTGGAAGCGTGACGTCGATCGACGTCGTCCCGCCCAACCGGACGGAAAAGTCGGAAAGTGTAACGTCGAGGAGCGCTTTAATTCTCTGCCGCTTCGCAAAATCGGGATCCCATTTGCTCTTCTCGTCGAGTGGAGCTTGCTGTCCCAGCGCTGAGTAGGTGATCTGGCTGCCGCGATCTTCGATCGTTTCGCCCCAGGTTTTCGTCGCCGCAAATCCAGATGAAGCCACGGCTGCGTTCATCGCGCTGATGATTTTCTGCTTCTGTGCGTCGCTCAAGTCCTCGGAATAGAGTTTATGCCAGCCATCCTTATATTGATAGAATATCGTTCCCGAAGTCGGTAGAATGGACAAATTGCCGATGTGTGCGTCCGACGGAAGCCTGCCGAGAACCTGCGTTTCAAACTGGGCCCAACCGCCGCCCGAAATAATCGCGACCTTGACTACCGCGAGCAGAGCGGTTAAAAGCGTCCCCATCTCAGTATCGATAGTCCCTTTGCTCGGCGCAAGCGTACCATCGAGGTCAAATATAATCAGCTTCTTCATTTTGTCCGATCTGGCGAGTCCTCGAGCGAGCGATTGTGGTTACCGAACGGGATTCCCTCGTCTACCACAGGGCGCACGGGCGCGCGATGGGTGGCGACGGACTTTAGAGTCTCTTCGTGACGGAGCGCTACGATTGAACAGCCTTTAGCTGCAGCGGGGCAGCAGGTGCGCCGTTCCCGAAATGGACGATGTTCAACCTCTTCCATACGTGAAAGGCACATCGGCGAGTAACGACCTCGCCGGGAGATGGGGTCCAAATCCCTATCACTCGGGGCCTTTACCCGCACGATCAACTTGATCGTGGAGCGCACGGCGCTCAATCTAGCCGCGCGCTGCCTCGCGCGTGTCGGGTTACAGCACTTAAGGCGACTGCGGCGATATTACTACTTGAAGCCCATTTCGGGGATGTATCCGAGATCGGCGCTCGCGCCCTGAATCGTGCGAATGGGTGCTACGTTACCATTGGAACCTTTCGCAAACACGAGAATCGCGGCTACGTTCTCGTCGCTATCGACCGCCACAAAGATTTCACCCTTGGCATCGACGGCAATCGCTGTGGCACCCCAGCCGGTCTCGGGGATACCCGTCTTTTTTCCGGAAAGTATCGCCGCGGGAGCCACATTACCGTGCGCGCCCGGTGCGAAGATCAGGACGTTTTTCCGATTGGCGACATAAAGCGCGCCTGAGCTGTCGACGGCGATGCCGTTTCCAGACTGCAACCGCGTATGCGACCCTGAGATCGTAAAGGCCGGAGCAATATTGCCGTTATCGCTTGTATGATATGCTTCGATGGCGGTTCCGGAGTTATAGATCATCCCGTTTGCGACGGCGAGGCCGCCGAACGCATTGAGCGGGGCATGAGAGCCAACGATAATGTGCGTGCTATTCACGCAGCCGGCTTGATGCTGCGGATCGTATACTTCGATTGAGACGACGTCCGCGTGATATCCGCCGACATACAGGCTATACAGTGATCCATTTTTATCGTACGCTATCTGCTCGGGATCGCCCGCGCCGCATGTGATCGTCGCCAAAGGAGCGACGTTGCCGTTGGCGCCCGGCGCGTACAGCGTGATCTGCTGCTGCGAATTCGCCACGGCTACTTTGCCGTCGGCATCGACGGCCATGCCCGGCGGCTCGTAGATTTTCGTTTGGCTTCCGGCAATCTGCATTGCCGGCGGCACGTTCCCATTCGCCGACGGTGGATAGGCGTTCGCGGAATATCCATATTCTTCTACTTCGTACAGCATCGGCGAGCCATGGCCCGCAGCGACAGAAGTTTCCCGAGTATTGGTCGTAGTGACCGGGCCGCCGGGAATGGTCGATTGGCTACAGGCGCTCAGGAAAAGAGCCGCTGTCGCGAGCGACTCGGCAAGGCGAAATCGACGCATCAGTGCCTCCGAAAATGAACGAGCTCGCTCACAAATAGCACCGAAGTATGAAGGAACCATAAATCGGTCGCCTCCCAATATCTTGACTAACCGCTTTCTCATCGCGGCCAGAGCGCTTAGAAAAGACCTTGGATAGCGTAATGGTCGCAAGCGGATCGATCGCGCCTGGCGAACTGAGGCGCCCGTTTATTTCGGCTTGGGCGTCCCCTGGGACTTCGAATGGCCGGACACCCACATTCAAAGGTAATATCGCCAGTTTGCCCCTCCGAATTAAAGGGTAATCCTGTCTGATGGAGAGAGAAAGAAGATGAGCTTGAAGTCCCAGGCACCTTAGGTCTAGTCAGTAGAGGCTTGCTTGGTTTCTCAAGCGGACCCCTATCCTTAACGAAGGCTTGGTAGTATAAACATACTATCATTTTAAGCATTTCCTCACTTAGCATTTCCTCGCTCTCGGGCGGAAAGACAAACGAAGAAAAATGCGTATGACGATTCCTCTCCTTGCCATTGTTTTAGCTGGCGCGCTGCTCGGCGGGTGTGCAGGCGGCGGTATTACCAGCGGCTCTCTGCTTCCCAACACATCTCAAAGCTTGGCGCACCATATGGACGTGGTCGGTGGCGGTCCGGTTCATCCTCAAGATGTAGTCGGCGGCGGCCCGGTTCATCCTCATGATGTAGTTGGCGGCGGTCCGGTTCATCCTCATGATGTAGTCGGCGGCGGTCCGGTTCATCCTCATGATGTAGTCGGCGGCGGCCCGGTTCATCCTCAAGATGTAGTCGGCGGCGGTCCGGTTCATTCGTGGACGCTTTAGAGAGGTCAATCGTCTTACGCTGCCCAAGCGAGTGAGGGCAGGAAAACCTAGGGGACGAGGAATAAAGGTGCCACCAGCAGTTGGTGGTACTTATGACAGTACTTAGCTTGGCGATTCCTCGCTGATTAGACCACCAGTTTTTTTATTTTTTATTTATTACTCGGGGGAAGCGTTGAAAACAGCTACACTTACTTGGTCGGGCTTCGATAATGAAGAGTTTGAGCGATCGTTTGCGGCCGCAGACCTCGATCATTGTCGCGAGCTCGTTGCATCGCGTGAGAGCGCCGACGCGGTTATCGCGGCGGCGCGTGTCGCCTTGCGCGAGCAGCGATACCTCGACGCCATCGGCTTCCTTTCGGACGTCTCCTGGGTATCTGCGGAAACACGCCTCCCGCGTGACATCTTGCTCGGCGCAGCCTACGCGTTAACTCGCGATTGTGCCGCCGGAAACCGGCTCATCGAGCGCGCCCTCAGCGAATTAACGCCCGATGACCCGTGGTACTACGAAGCGATCGACTATAAAGGCTTGATCGCGTGGATACGGCAAGATTATGCGGAAGCGCACGAGGCTGCGACCGCCGAGCTCCTCTCGCCGGATCACAACAACCGGGCGCGGGCGCGAATCTTGCTTTCCTGGATTGCACTGCGTCGCGGGGAGCCTGCGCGTCAGGTCGACGAGCTGCAAAAGTCTCTCGACGAGTTGGACGGCGCCGAGATGCCGGACAATTTCCTTAGAGGTAATGCTCTTTATACGCTCGCGGTTCTTTGCCGAGAACTGCCACTCGATGCGGCCGCCCAGCGGGTTCGAACCATCTACCAGTCACTCGCGTGGACCGCTAGTTTGCGGCTCGAGCGTTTTCACGTCACACGATTGCTCGCAGCAGTTGACGAGCTCGACGGAAATGAGATTGCGGCCTTCTCGGGCTTCAGGAAGGCAGCTCGACTTGCGCCGTCCGAGCACTGGAGCGTTCTCTGTCTTCTTGATCGGGCGCTTCTCGCAAAGAACACCGGCGAGATGGCCTTTGCCACCGAACAGCTCCACGAAGCGCATGAAATCGCGCAACGGCTTTCCTGGAATGTGGCCGGCGAAGAACGCTCGGCGCTGCTCGTCCTCGCCGAACTCTTTGCGTACGACAATCCCGCCGTGGCGGAACAGTATCTTGCACGGTTCCGCACGCTGGCGACATCAGTACTACCGATTCTCTCGTACGGAACGGACCCCCGCGTCAAAGGATTCGAAGCCTATTCGCAGGGCGTCGCCTGGCTGCGCCTCGGCGACGTCGGAGAGGCCAAGACTTCCCTCAGCGAGGCGTTTACCATCTTCGAGGGCTTCAATTACGGGTGGCGCGCCGCGCTGTGCGCGGCTGCGCTCTACGAAGTGACCCACGACGGTCGCTGGATGCAGCGCGCCATCCAAAAAATCGAACCGTGGCCGCGCAGCTGGATCGCGCGCCGCGTCGCCGATGGGACGAACGCCGCGGCCTTGCGCCTCGATCGGGTTCCCCCCGCGCAACGGCAAGTGCTCGAACTCGCCCGCGCCGGCAAGCGCAACGCCGAGATAGCAAGTGCCCTTGGCCGTAGCCCGCATACCGTCCGCAATCAGCTTTCCGATCTCTTTGCGACGTTCAATGTCAAGAGCCGCGCCGAGCTCGTCGCCGCGCTCTCGAAGCCGGTCGCTGCCGTGACGGTGCTCCGCCAGAGACGGCGTCACGGCTAGCTTCACGCCGGCGGTTTTTGGTCTAGTTCAGCCTAGGTTTTCGACGGAGGGTCGACCGCGACTCCTGAAACCGTCCCGCTCTGAGAAAAGCCCGACGTTATCCTGTACTTGAATTTGCCAGAGGCGTACGCATAGACATCAACGGAATTCTTCGTTAGGTCGCTGACGTACAAGTTCGCGTTCGACGCGTCTAACGCAATATACAGGCAGGTCGTCCCTGTCTTGATCGTCCGCGTCGGCGCGCCATTGTAGGGCGGGGCGTAAATCTTGATATTCTTGCCGTTTGCAACGATTAAGTTGTTCTTAACGTCAAATGCGAGACCCTGTGGGCTGCTGAGGCCCGTAAGGTTGAGAACCTTGCTGCCCTTGTTCGCACCGTTGGGGTATTCATCGATGGTTGGGCCCGAATTGAAAACGTTGCCGTGGCTATCGACGGCGACTCCGAGACCGTTGCCGGGATGTGATTTGATGCCGATCGTTCGGGTGGGTGAAGTCGCTCCGCCAACGAAGACGTCAATACCTCCGGTATCCTCATCGGAAGCATACACCGTGTTGTTCGAATTGTTGAAGGCGACGTCTCCCGCTTCGCCGTTGGGATCCGAGAGCGTGGTTCCCGCCGCACCGCAATTGGGCGCGAAG
Source organism: Vulcanimicrobiota bacterium (assembly GCA_963719905.1). Taxonomy (GTDB): domain Bacteria; phylum Vulcanimicrobiota; class Vulcanimicrobiia; order Vulcanimicrobiales; family Vulcanimicrobiaceae; genus Cybelea. The sequence continues at coordinate 76,701 of CAVRDR010000001.1, read as the reverse complement.
GTCGCGATGAAACTTCCGCTAAACTCGTAGGGAACGTACAAGATTCGGTGCGCGTTTACTGCGATGCCGTTTATACCTCCAGGCGGCACGGTATCAGAGCATCTCGGGCCGTGATTAGCCGTGTCGGGCAAACTAAATTCGGGAACGGGGGCTGCCCCGAACTGCGCAACGTACAGCCCTCCGGGCGTTGCAGCGCCGCGTTCAGTCGTCCTCGCTAAGGGAGCTCCAGCGGCTCCTCTCGACGTGGACGGGGCAGCCGCGTACGGGACGGTGGAACTCTGCGGCGTTTCGGCAGAACAGCCGGCGACGATGGCGACGGTCGCCCATGCGATAAGGCCAGATTGGAGCGAACGAGAACCTCTCATGAACCTTCTCCTTAATCCAACGAGTGTGCGATAGGAAAAGTCGAGCTTTGAAGCGCGGGCCTGCGAACCGCGAGGCAGCATTTCTCAGACTCGTCAGCCCACCTGGGCAGCGCGCGGTGCCGCGCGAAAACGGCCGAACGCCGCCAGTGATGGCCTGAAGCAGCGACGATGCGGGATAACAAACCATCTACCCTTTTTGACCTAGGGTTCGCTAGCTCGCCCATTTTTTTTTCTTCCCGCGAAACAACCGTTCGTTTTGGCGGCTAACGAGAGTACAACGCTGTTAAATACCGAGAGGAACGCACCATCATGAGTCTATCTTCGTTAGGTCGCCCGCTAGCCGCACTCGGACTGCTGCTCGCTTTTGCGAGTCAGGCCGCCCCGGCCTTCGCCGGAACGAGCGGCGGAATCGCCGGCATCGTCACCGACGCAAAGACAGGGGCACCTATTGCGGGCGTGCGTTTGGAAATCAGTTCGCCCTCACAGAGCACAACCGTAACGACCGACGCCCGCGGCCACTTCATCGCGTTTGCGCTGCAGCCCGACAACTACACGGTGACCGCAGTCAAGAGCGGCTACGAAACGCAATCGGTGGACGGCTACTCCGTCTACGCGGATCAAACGCAACTGTACGATTTCAGCCTACAGCCGGCCGAAGGATCGTAAATCGACAAGTCCTAGGCGCCGTCGGAACATTTTTAGAAAAAGGCATTCCCGTCTGGGAGTGCCTTTTTAAATGAAATGCATTCCGTGGGAGTTCGAAGTAAAATCGCGAAAGACGAAAAAACATGTGGCGACGCACGGCGTCCTACTTGACGCTCGGCCTGATTACAGCGTGTACCGGCGGTGGGATGCAGAACCCGATCCCCCACGCTCCCGGCGAAACGGCGCCCCGCGCCACGGTCTTTGACCAGAGTACGTCGCGGTGCGCCGTTTCCTACGACGGACTGCTGTGGTACACTTTGCCCGCCGGCTCGTTCTCTCCGATCGAGATCCGTCACTCGAGGTGCGCGGGCACTGCCTTGTCTTCCAGCATGTCGCCACCCCGCCCAACCTGGGCCATCCCACGAGGACCAACTCAAACCCGTTTCGTCGGCACGTCCTTGCAACAAGATTACTCGGCTGGGGCAATGCAGAGCATTGCGGCCGCGGCAGCCCGGCATAACGTGCCGATATCGTGGATGATCGGTACGTCCATGTATCTATTCATGAACGAGAATCTCTACGATTCGTATCACCGCTCCCAAGGCGATGATGTCGAGTCCGAAGATAAGGTCAACCTCGTCAGGACGATACGTCGTACGTTGCCCTGGTATGTGCCGACGGTGAGCGTCGAAGGGGCCGGGCACGAACGCAACATAACAGGTCTGCTGGCGTTGGGCGAACATGCTTTCTGGGGCATCACCTGGAACAGCCACGGCACCGACGGAACGTGGGACTACGGCGCTCCGTGGGGCAGCTATTGCGCGGATCCCAGTTCGTACAAACGCCCCGATCCGAACGGAAAGTGTTCGTTGCTTGCGCTCGAGTGGACCGCGCGCGACCTCACTCGCGCCTACATCAGCGGTCGAGAAGCATACTTCTCGACCGACCCGGACGATCTTCAGGATAGAGCTGGCTTTTCGACCGCCGGAGCGGAAAAATACATTCGCGAAATCGCGGACGCCTACGCCGCCGCCGGCGAGACGCAGCCGATCGTAATGATGTCGCAGCAGGAAAGCGGCGGAAACACTTCCAGCGATTCGTCGATTCTCAACGCACTCTACGATCAAGCGATCGTGGATCATATGAAGGTCGAAACGCTCGCCCAGGTCGCGCCCGATGCTATGACGTTCTCGGCGGCACCACGCGCCGTGGCGTTTCCGTACATTCCAGGCGGCGTGAACGTCCCGTCCTCCATCGTGAACGGCCAAACGCTTTATCCGGCCACCATCGACTACCACGACACGCAGATAGGCATGTCGTTCCTGGCTGGACACACGCTTCCGACCCGGTTGTTTCCGTACGCCGACGACCCGCAGTCGTTCTACAATGTACCGCTCGTATCGCTGCCGGCGTCGGAATTCCCCGCGCTCACCAGCGTCAAGGTATCTGGAGGAACGCTCTACCTCATATTTCAGGCACCGATACAGCTGCATTTTGGAATTGCGATCTGGAGCGACCCGGCAAAACTGCGCATCTCGCAACCTCGCGCCATACCTGCTGGTCGCGCGGCAGACGTTATTACCTTCGATCTACAATCCGGCCAGAATCAGATATCGATACGCTGCCCGGGCTGCACCGCTACGACGTTCTCGTACTCAACCTGAGAGCGGACTTACAACCGGGTTGACGTCAGCTGCAAACGCTCATTTTTCAGCCCTGGCTATTCGTGACGTCTGGGCTCCGTTTTTCGGCTTTTAGCGCGTACTCGACGGCGAATAGCGCCATTCCCCACGCGTTCCTCGTTCCGACCGCGAGCAACATCGCGGATGCTACCGCTATTGGTAAACTTGCGTCGGGCCATCCGGCTAGCGCTGCAACGCAGCTTGCGACAATAAGGAGATAGGCCATCGCGGGAAGCGGCAAATAGAAGGCGCGAGCCAAATGGTCCGATGGCTCGATGAGCTTACTTGATAAACCTCTGCGACTTGTTGCGGCGAGGTACGCTAAACCACCGACGCCGCAGACGAGTATCCAAGTCGCCGTGCCTACGCGGTGACCGTCCGGAACGAGCGCCAGCAAAGCTATGAAGAACGCCGCTGCGAAGTGCACGAGCGTAGGGGTCAAGAACACGCGAGCGGTCTCCCGGATTCTGGAACCGAGCCCCGCTCCGAGGGTAACAATCACGAACAACAGGCCGATAAGGGTCGCGGCGGCCTGCGCGACCGCGCCGTAATAGTTGTACCACCCAGCGAACATTTGCTAAAACCCCAGACGAGGTCGAAGACGCACCGCTCGTGCGGCTCCTAGGCGGCTCTTAGTCTCCAGCCCATCATCGACCACGCGATGCCCGCGAAGATGAAGTTCAATCCGACGACGAACCCGATGAACCAAAATGCAGAATAGGGCCATTGCACCCACAGCAAGATCCCTAAGATAAAGCTGATGATGCCGCTAAGCGCCATCCAACCGTAATGCGGAAATTGCAGCCAAAGCGCGGAGACGAGGCGGAAGATTCCGCCGAACACAAAGAGCGCGGCGAGCAGCAAGGTGATGGTCAGCGCTCCAATCATTGGATGGCCCAACAGCATCAACCCAACGATAATATCCAGCGCACCGACTAACAGAAGCAAGATCACGTGGCCGGCGCCGCGCGCGACAAAGGCGCTGATAATTTGCGCGACCCCGGCGATAAGCAAAACGACTCCGAGTACGATCACCGACGCCAGCGTCGCGGCCGTTTCAGCCCAGATGGCGTAAATTCCGAGCAGAATGAGGACGATCCCAAGAGTAACATACCAGCCCCAGAGCTTGTGAGCTTGACTGATGTCCGCGGCGATTTCTCTCATAGCCTTCCCCCTAGCAAGCTTTTGTGAGGCCTTTATGCTACCGCATGCTCAGGCTGACCTCCAAGGTAAAGGAACGTATCGCGTGGCGATGCCTACGGCGATGAACAAAATCCCGGCGCACGTAAAGGCTTCGGCGCTCCCGAATCGCGCGGCAAAGGCGCGCCCCACAACAGCGAGCCTAATGCCACGACGCCCTGCGACGTGACCGATCCACAGCGACCGCGCGAGCCCAAAGATCGTGAGACAAATTCCCAGCACGATGGTGCCAAACAGAACCGTTTTAGCAACACCGAAGCGCGCGCGCAAGGGGCCGAGAACCTGAGCGACGGTGACGCTTCCGACCAAAATGCCCGCTGGCGTTGTAGGAGTCGCTTGCGCTAAGAGTTTACCTCCCGTTGTGCCGGGGGTGAACTTACCTGCGGCGCGAAAATCGTCGGCCGGAGGGCACGTCGACGAACGATGCGGATCGAACAATGGTAGAGCCAGCGTAGTCCACCATGAGCGACGAGAAGATCGTCTCGCCGGGATTCGTCGGCCGGCGCCGCACCGCCAACGCTGGACTTCCGCCGGGACAATACCTCACGGAAGAGTTTCCGGTGCTTTCCACGGGCCCGACCCCGCGCGTGCAACGCGAGAAGTGGGAGTTTGCGCTCACCACAGAGACTGGCGAGGTCCGCAAGTGGAATTGGACGGAGTTCAGTTCTCTGCCCGTCGCGCCGATTACGACCGACATTCACTGCGTTACGCGTTGGTCGAAGCTGAACACGATGTGGGAGGGTGTCTCGGTCGATACGTTGCTGGAAGGTGTACAAACGGCGGCGGGCTTTGCGATGGCGCATTCGTACGGCGGCTATACTACCAATCTGCCGTTGGCGGATTTACGCGGCGGTAAGGCATGGATTGCGTTTCGCTACGACGGACAAGAGCTCGCTCCCGAGCACGGTGGGCCAGCGCGACTGCTCGTCCCGCACCTGTACTTGTGGAAAAGCGCCAAGTGGGTCAACGGCATCACGCTTATGCTCAAAGACATGCCCGGCTTTTGGGAGAGCCTCGGCTACAATAATTACGGCGATCCGTGGCGGGAACAGCGTTACTGGGGCGAGTAGCGTGGTTCGTCGCAAACGTAATCGAACGGCGCGACGAGAGCGCGACCGCACGGACATTGGTTCTCCGCGTGCCCGATTGGCCTGGCCACGACGCCGGGCAACACGTCGACGTGCGACTGAGGGCGCCAGATGGTTACACCGCCGTACGTTCTTATTCAATTGCAAACGCGCCTCAAGGTGACCGGCTCGAGCTAACGGTCGAGCAGATTGCTGACGGCGAGGTCTCTCCATATCTCGTTCACACGCTCTCGCCGGGCGATCCGTTGGAGATTCGTGGACCGCTCGGCGGCTGGTTTGTGTGGCGTCCTGCGTCGCTCGAGCCGGTGCAGCTCGTTGCCGGCGGATCGGGAATTGTCCCGCTTATGGCGATGATCCGCACGCGTGCGCACACGGATATTCGCCCGCCATTTCGCTTGATCTATTCGGTGCGCACGCCGGAAGCGGCGATATACTCGGCCGAGCTACAGCAACGTGCGGCCGAGGATGACGGTCTAGCCGTATCCTACGTTTATACGCGCACGACGCCGCCTGACTGGCCGCGAGCAGCCCAGCGCATCGATGCCGCGTTGATTGCCGAAAGCGTGTTGCCCGCGAAGCAAAATCCAGCCTGTTTTGTGTGTGGCCCCACCCCGTTCGTCGAAGCCGTAGCCGGTTTTCTCGGGGAGGCTGGCTACGATTCATCCCGGATAAAAACCGAGCGCTTCGGACCTAGTGGAGGGACAACATGACTAGTCGTTCCTATCTTGACGGAAATGCTGCCGCGGGCGAGCTGTGCAACGTCTTTGCCATGGATATCACCGGCGCGACCGGTCAGTGTGCGGCGTGCGGTGTGATCGGTGCGCTTGCGCAAGGGCATCTCTACGCATTCGAACCGGGGATAGTCATTCGTTGCGCCGCCTGCGAGCATCCGCTGGTGCGGCTCGTGAAAAGCCCAGGCCGCGCTTGGCTCGACCTGCGCGGTCTGGTCTATTTGCAGTGGGAAGTTCCCGCCGTCAGTCGAGTATCTCGCGAACGAGTGGAATAACTTTACTGCCGTAGAGCTCGATGCTATGCATGAGCTTCTCCTGCGACAAGGGACCCGCGCTGTATTTTAGGTCGAACCGGGCGATGCCAAGGATCTTCGCGGTGGCGGCGACTCTCCGCGCGACCGTTTCAGGCGAACCGCAGTATAAGGAGCCTCGATCGGCTTCCTGGTCGAACTCGGCGCGGCTGATAGGGGGCCAACCTCGCTCGGCTCCGATCCGATCGCGCATGATTTTAAACGCGGGCCAGAGCTCGTCTTTCGCCTGTGCGTCGGTTTGCGCGATGTGGCCCGGTGAGTGAACGCCAATCGGCAGCGGGGGCTTACCGAGCTGCGCTAGCGTACGATGATAGAGTTCGACATACGGCTTGAACCGCTTCGGATCGCCGCCAATAATAGCCAGCATCATTGGCATACCGTAGCGGGCGGCACGCACGACCGATTCAGGACTTCCTCCCACCCCGATCCAGGTCTTCAGTGACCCGGACTCGATCGTTGGAAAGACGCGTTGTGTCGTCAGTGCCGCTCGCGTCCTGCCATGCCAGGTCACGGGCTCCTGCGTAAGCAGGGCCGCGAAAAGATCGAGCTTCTCCGCAAATAGCTCCTCGTATTGACTGAGATCGTATCCAAACAAGGGAAACGACTCCGTAAACGAACCGCGACCGAGAATGACCTCTGCTCGTCCTTGTGAGATGGCGTCGAGAGTGGCGAACCGTTGGAAAACGCGAACCGGGTCGTCCGAACTGAGCACCGTGACTGCGGAGCCGACGCGAATTCGGTCCGTGCGTCCCGCAATTCCGGCAAGTACAACTTCTGGTGACGATATCGCAAAGTCGCCGCGGTGATGTTCGCCGACGCCGATAAAGTCGACGCCTAGCCGGTCTGCAAGCACCCCCTCTTCAACGACGTTCCGTATTACCTGCGCGTGCGGTAACAACCGGCCGCTCGCATCGGCGGTGACGTCGCCAAACGTATCCAACCCGAGTTCAAGAAGCTGCACCGTTGGCCACCTTGTTCTCCGCGGCGCTACCAAATGCCGCCGCTCGGCGGAAGCGCCATTTGCCGGAGCGAATGGAACCGGCTCACTTCCATCGCGCCGGAGAGCGACGTTGAATATTGACTCTAGTGCTACCGATCCTTGGCCATCCCTCCCATACGACGAGATGGCGCCGACGGTTGATCACCTTCATCGACTCAGCCAGATCGCTGGAAAGTATACGCTCGATCAGCCTTTCGAAGCGTATTGGGGTGACGTCGCGCTGCTGGTTACGCCGCGGGGCATCGCGACGCGAACGCTGAGGTTTGATGAGGTACAGTTCGGTATCGAATACGCGATCCTCGATTCTCAAGTGGTCGTTACTGCGTCGACGGGCAGAACGACGCTCCAGCTCGCGCCCGGCACGGTAGCGGACTTTTACAGGAAGTTCGTCGACGCGGTTGCCGCACTAGGTATCCCGGCCCCACGCACGACCGTGGAAACGGAAATCGCTGGAGCTCTACACTTCGAGTCCGACGCCGTCGAGCGTCCCTACGATGCGGGCATGGCACGCCGAATGTGGACGGCTTTTTCTAGCGTCGCAAGTGCATTGAGCCTCTGGCAGTCCGCCTACATCGGCCCACGCCCGCCTGTCGGGATCATGTGGGGCGGGTTCGATCTCTACGCTCCGCGATATAACGGCCGATCGCTGGTGCCCCCTGCCAACCGGCCGATATTTCAACAAAACGGCATGAACGGCGAAGTGGTCGCCGTGGGATTTAGTCTGGGCGACTTGCAGTCGCGGGCGGCCGGTTTCTACGCCTACATTTCCCCATCTCCAGCCGGAATTGAGAACGCCGATTTCGGCGTTAAGGCGGCCGCCTACGACGCGGGCGCCGGACTCATTGTGCTCCCTTGGGACGTCGCTCGCGCCGGCAAGAACCCACAAGATACGGTGCTACGGTTTGCCGATGCCGTCTACGCCGCCGCCGTTAAGTTGGGTGGGTGGCCGAATAACTGGGTCTATCCCCGACACGACGGTTGGTACGCGAGTAGGCATCTGATTCCGGACTAAACGATGGTCGCACTATCGTTAGGATTCCGGTCGACTCTAAGCCGCATTTCCTTACAACCGGTAGCGACGCCATATGGACGGTCGACCAAGGCGACGGCTCCATCACGAGAGTCGATATAAGATCGAAGCGCGTAGTCGCGACGATTCACGCGAACATTCCTGGTTTCGGCGGCGACGTCACCTACGGAGCGGGCTTCGTGTGGGCAACTTTAGTAGGCGTTCCGCTAACGAAGATCGCCGCCGCATCAAACGGAGTGGTCGGACAATGGTACGGGCGCGGTGGCGACGCAGTCTGCTTCGGCTACGGATCCGTTTGGCTCGTCGACTACAACGACGGTCTCGTCTGGCGCATCAATCCGAACACGGCATCGGCGAACGTGCGCGTCCATAAGGTGGACCGCGGGTGAGCGGTAGACAGGACTCCATAGGGCCGGCGTGTGTGGTGTTCGATCTTGACGGGACGTTGATCGAAAGCGAGCAGATCTGGCGCGACGTGCGGCACGAGTTCGTGGTCGCAAACGGCGGCCATTGGAAATCCGATGCACCAACCACAATGATCGGCATGCGAACCGACGAGTGGGCGCGATATATTCACGATGAGCTCGGTGTCGCGCTCCCGCCTGATTCGATTGCCAAGCGCGTTGTCGAGGAGGTCGCCCGGCGGCTCAAAAATCCCCCCGTTCTTCCCGGCGCCGATGCGGCGCTCGACCGGCTTGCGAAGGAATTTCGGCTGGGCCTGGCGTCGTCCGCAGCGCTCGCGGTCGAAAAAACCGTCCTCGCAGTCACCGGGTGGAACGATCTCTTTGCCGTCGTTGTTTCGGCCGACGAAGTCCCGCGCGGGAAGCCCGCGCCCGACGTTTATTTGCGCGCTCGAACTGCTCGATGCGGATCCTTCAAACACCGCCGCCGTTGAAGACTCGGCCAATGGCATCCGCTCTGCGCACGCTGCGCGGCTCGCGGTGATCGCTATCCCGAACCGCGAGTTTCCACCGGACGCCAAGACGTTATCGCTCGCCTCGTGCGTCATCGCGAATCTCGACGGCCTCAACGCCGCCCTCATTCGAGAGGTGCTGAAGATCTGATTTATGAGGGGATGTCGGTACGGTGGTCTCGTAGAGCGTGCCATTCACATTGATTAACGCGCCGTTTGGAAATTCGCCGTCGGACGTGCCGCCTGCAAAGTTGTAGAGTGTGGTCAGCCTGCCGCTTTGCGTAATGCTGAAAACAGTCCCGCCCGGCGCCGCGCAGATGAGACGCCGAGAAGTCGCTCGGCAATGTTGCGTTACCTCCTCACAACTATACTTACAGGAGCGCTGCCCGCCGCAAAGGGCGATCCCGCTACCGGCGTTAGCGCGCCGCTGGATGCGTTGATCTTAAAAGCGGAGATATCGTTGGATCCACCGTTTGTCACATAGGCGAGCGATCCCGCAGCATTGATTGCCACAGTTCCGGGCCCACTGCCGGTCGCAAACGGCGACCCCGTCACTGGGGTTAGCGCGCCGGTTGTCGGATTGATGGCATAAGCAGACACGGTATTAGATCCATTGTTTGACACATAGACGAAATCGCCCATAGGATCGGCTGCTACGCGGGAGGGAGTTGCAGAGCTAAATGGTGATCCCGCCACCGGGGTTAGCGCGCCGCTGGTCGCGTCGATCTTAAAAGCGGAAACGTTGTTGGAGTTGGCGTTTGTCACGTATAGGAACTTGCCCGTGCGATCGACCGCCGCGCCCGCGGGAGTGGTGCCCGCCGGAAACGGCGACCCCGCCACCGATCTCAATGCGCCGGTCGAGGCGTTTATTTTAAAAGCGGAGACATCGTTGCTTAGCGTGTTGGGCACATAAACGAACCTGCCCTTAGGATCGATCGCTAGAGTTTCGGGCTCGCCGCCCGTCCCAAACGGTGACCCCATCACCGGGGTCAGCGCGCCGCTAGTCGCGTCGATCGCATAGGCGGAAACATTGTCAGAATAGATGTTTACCACGTAGGTGAACTTGTGCGAGACACTCACTGCCATGTCAGCGGCCCCCTTGCCCGCATCCGCAAACGGAGACCCTGCCAAACGGGTCAGCACGCCATCGGTCTTTATCCCATAAGCGGTGACGTAGCTATGACGGCGGCTGTACATATTGGTTCCGACCCCATTAGCCACATAGACGAACTTGCCGGGAACCACCGCTACGCCCCAGGGGTATTCGCGTGTCCCGAACGGCGACCGCCGTACCGGCGTCAGTGCGCCGTTAGCCCGGTCGATCTCGTAAGCGGAAATGGTCTTGGATGCAATGTTGGTCACATAAACGAAAGTCGGAGGGCCGGTCCAGGTTTGGTTCTGGGCCTGGGTTCCCGGAGGGACCGAAGGAGAGTTGGTGACCGTGCCGCCGCACGCGGCTAAGAGCGCAGCACTAAAGCATACGCTGGCGAGTTTACACGATTGCCTCATATTGCTCCAACTCAGGATGGATCATGCGCCTGTGACACATCATCTGGAGCATCCAGTCGCGTCCGAAACTCAAAAAGGCTCACAGGATTGACGCAAATGGCTGGGGTTGAAAGAGGGAAAGTGCGATCAGCCGCGGCTGCGCTGCACAGACGAGAAACCCTCAGGTGGCGATGATGCTCCTTCCTTCTGGCTTTGTCAATGATTGAAAATTTGGAGCCCAATGCTGGGCATTTACAGTTCGAAGATGTGCGAGCGGCTTCTATTAGCGCGTACAACGACCACGATCGCGATTTTGATCATATATGGCAAAAACTGAGGCCGCCGTGCACTGCGCTGGCTGCGATGACGCGCACAGAACTGAGCCGCCGCCAGAAGTACGTGCCCGATCGCGCGATTAGCGGCGGCTTCATTGCGACTCGGGACGCCATCGATCGGCGCTGAGCTTTGCGCCATTGCGTCTTCAAATGCTTTGCGCGCTTGGTTTCTGTACAAGCGAGAGCGATATTTATCCCTATTCTCGGGGATTGACAACGCCAGCAGAAAAGCGCAGCGTGGCTTTAAGGATTTAACCTAGCGTGGGCTCCGTCGGCTTATCTCCGCTGGCGCCTAGGCTATGGACATTGGTCCTGCGATCCTCCCCAGCGATGACACGACGTCACCTCAAAGACGCGTCGCGGACGCGTGATCTATGTCGAAGTACTGCTTCGGAGAAAGGTCAGAACGGATCATGTCTAGAGAACCGCTGAGGATATTTGTGGTTACGGCGTTAGTCGGATGCGCGGGAAATCACGCCAGCCAAGCCGTGCCGGCAATTAACGAAGGCGTAAGTCACACGATGACTCGACAAACCCAAAGTTCACCGATTCAGCACGTCATCATCGTGGTACAAGAAAATCGCACGGTGGACAATCTATTCCAAGGTCTAGCAGGTGCTAATACCCAGCCGTACGGATTAAACTCGCAAAATCAAGAGGTCCCGCTCACCCCCGAGCCCTTAACTGCTCCGTATGATTTAAACCACGGGCACAGTGGTTGGGTAACGGATTATAATAAGGAAGGAATGAATGGATTTGATTTAAATTTAGAAACGTGTGAACCCAATGCCACTTGCCCTCAAAAAAATGTAGCAGCTTATGGTTATGTTCCACTAACTGAAACACAACCGTTAGTCGACATGGCGGAACAGTTTGCTTTCGGTGATGAAATGTTCCAGACTAATCAAGGACCTAGTTATCCCGCTCATCAGTATCTAGTTAGTGGTTCAGCTACTGTAGCGAATGGTTCACCTTATAGTATATTAGCTAATGCCAAACTTAATGGCAATGGTGAGTATAATTACGGTGGGTGTGATTCCCCGCAGGGCACTATCGTTTCCACGATTAGTATGGTGACGGGAAAACTTGGACCCAACCTATTCCCATGTTTCTTTAGAAAGTCTCTCATAAACTTGTTGATCAGTTCTAAGATAACTTGGAAATATTATCAGGCTGCATCGGGTGCGGGACTATGGAATGCTGTAGACGACTTACACGCGATTTGGAATAACAAGAGGCTCTATAATGCTAATGTGGTAAGTCCACCTTCCCAGTTCCTAACCGACGTACAGAACGGTAATCTTGCGCAAGTGACGTGGGTGACGCCTACGGCTCTTGCATCCGACCATGCTAGTATTACAGATGGCAGCGGGCCGTCTTGGGTGGCGTCGATAGTTAACACGGTCGCTGCTAGCCCGTTTTGGGATTCTACAGCAATTATCGTTACGTGGGACGATTGGGGCGGTTGGTATGACCACGTAGCGCCAACGGTTCGCAACCCCTATGAACTCGGTTTCAGAGTCCCGCTATTAGTAATTTCGCCTTACGTCAAATCGGCGGGCTATGTGTCCCATGTTGGCTACGAATTTGGGAGCATCTTGAAGTTCACGGAGGAGCAATTCGGCCTTCCGCCGATTGGGACGACGGATACAACCGCTAACGATCTCTCGGATTTCTTCAATTTCTCGCCTCCACAAGCTCACAAAAGGAAATTCAAAAAGATTCGCGCGCCATACGACGCGAATTATTTCATTTCGCACAAGGCGTCTAACGAGATCCCGGACAACGACGAATGACCCGGTGCCAGGACGGGCAGCCGGTCGGTGTAGCGGTGCATTAGCCGGCAGCGGTCGGTCCTCGAACCTAGACCGCCGCAGCGGGCGGCGCGAGGAACGCCCAGGAAGCCGCAAGTATTAGCAGTCAAATCACCGAAACCGCGTAAGGTAGGGTTCGCGTGCACGGGCGTTATGAGCAGCGGATTTTCCCCGGCATACTCGTCCTCGTTATCTTTTGGACCGCCTCCCTTTCTGCCGTCACGGCGGGCACGACCGGAACCGTCCGCGGCCGCGTGGATGACCGAGCGACAAAGGCGCCGCTTGCCGGCGTTACCGTCACCGTTACGGCGCCGTCGGGAGCGTCGACTGCAAAAACCGACGCGCACGGCGATTTCCTCTTTATTTCGCTGAGTCCGGACACGTACGTACTCACAGCGAAGCGCGGCGGCTACGATCCTGCCTCGGTCACCGGCGTGACCGTCTCCGCCGACAACGTGGCAGTCGCTGACGGGTGCCCAAAAGTTATGCCACTTTTCGAGGAAAGTCGAGCGGTTTTGGAGTGACTGAGCGAACCCTTCGGGCGTCTGTTGACCAAGGCCCCGATGCGGGCGCGCATGATTGTAGTCGTTGCGCCAACGCTCGATCTCTTCGCGGGCCTCGCTGAGCGAATCGAACGTGTTCTCGTTCAAGCATTCGTCTCGAAACTTACCGTTAAAGCTTTCGACGTAGGCGTTTTGGGTCGGTTTGCCGGGTGCGATGTAGTGCAGGCGGACATGCCGATCACGAGCCCAGATCAGCATCGCTAAACTCGTGAGCTCGGTGCCGTTGTCCATGACCAGCGTTTCGGGATAGCCGCGATTTCCGGCGATCACGTCGAGTACGCGAGCAACGCGGTGACCAGAGATCGACGTGTCAACCTCGATCGCCAGGCATTCGCGCGTAAAATCGTCGACCACGTTCAGGGTTCTGATCTTGCGCCCGGTGCGTAGCGTGTCGTGCATGAAATCGAGCGACCACCGCTCGTTGATCGTCGAAATCGCCGGCACCGGGTTTCCACGCCCGAGGGCAACACGGCGTTTCACCCGGCGGCGGACCTGGAGGTTTGCCTCTCGGTAGACCCGCAAGATCCGCTTGACGTTATCCTTGACGCCTTCGCGGCGCAGCAAGACCGTCAGCCGACGAAAACCGAACCGACGCCGCTCCGCAGCCAGCTCCTCGAGCCGCTTGCGCAAGGCCAAATCGTCTGGCCGGCGACCAACGTACCGAACCATGCGCCGATTGGCGCACAGGTACCGGCACGCGCGTCGCTCGCTGATGTCGAGTATCGTTCTCACCGCCTGCACTCCTCGACGCCGCTGTGAAGGCGTTAGAATTTTCCCTGAGCTACGATCTTGAGCGCATCGACGTTGAGCGTTAGATCAGCGACGATCCGCTTGAGGCGGCGATTCTCGTCTTCAAGGGCACGCATCTTGGCGACGTCGCTGACCTCAAGGCCGCCGTACTTGGCTTTCCATTTGTAGAACGTCTGCGGGCTGACACCGTGCTTGCGGCACAGCTCCTTGGTATTGGCGCCGGCCTCGGACTCTTTAATGATGCCGACGATCTGTGTTTCGGTGAAGCGGGACTTTCTCAAGGCGGATTCCTTTCGAGGCCTGAGCCTCGGGATTTCTGCCTCGAAAAACGGACTACTTTAATGGGTACCCGTCATCGCAAACGTCGAAATGAACGCGACGCTCAAAACAATTGCTCGCACCCTGAGCCGATCTGCAGGAAATCTCGTCCGCCCGGGTGACACGCAAGACGTCTATTCCGTCAATCCGGCTCAGAGTGCGGCGGCGTCGACGATCGGCGGCGCCTCGTCGTTGAATCAGGCATACGGCGCGCTCGCCGCGCTACCGGGCGTCGACTATCAGCAAGGGCAACAGGGGTGGGGCCAAATGTACCTGGTGCGCGGCTCAGGCGACGTTTCCGAAGAGATGGATGGCGTGCCGATCACCGGGTCGTTCTTTTCGGTGCTGGGTCAACAGCAATTGCAACTCTATGCCGGCGGGTCGCCGGCCTCGGCCGACGCAACCGGCACGTCCGGATACATCAATCAAGTGATCAAGACCGGAACGATTCCGGGGTACGCGACGGCGGAGGCGAGCGTGGGCGCACCGGCGTTTTATCACAAGGCTGCGTTCGAAGCGGGCGGTGCGACGCCCGATCGAACGTTCTCCTATTACGTCGGCGTCATGGGCTTCGGCCAAGACAACCGCTTCGTCGATCAATACGATGGCGCGTCAGATATCGCGCGTTTCTGGACGCCGATCGTGCTGGCCACCGGAAATAATGGAACGGTATTCGACGGGAGCGGAAAGGCATATTTCACCAGCGGTATCACGCCCCAGCAAGTGACTGTATTCGATCGCGAAGGCATCGTTAATTTTCACTTTGCGATTCCACACAGGAACGGCCCTTATCGAGACGACGTCCAGTTACTCGCGATGTCGGGGTATCTACCGGCATACAATCCGACTTCGGTCAACGATCTCGGGGGCGCGGCTCTCTTGACGAAAGAGCTCGGTTACTATCCGGTTTTTCCCGACGACTACGTCTACAACGGGTCGTTGATGGCGCCGGCCACGCCGTCCACCGTCCTTGCGAAGTACTTCACGCCCAATACGCCCACCAATCGCGCCTGGCAAGCACCGCTGCCACCGGCCTATCGCGACAATAGCGACAATGAGGTATCACTCGACAAGCTGCAGTATCAGCACACCATCGACGATCGTTCGTTCGTTCGGCTCTATGGATACGCCAACTACTCGTATCTCGGCTACACCGGAGCCGATAGCGCGAATCTTCCGTACGGGCCGACTCCCGCCGAGTATATTACCTTTACGCACACGTACGGCCTCACCGGACGCTACGAGGATCAGCTCTCGTCCCGGCATCTGGTGACGGCGACGGCGACCGTGTCACGCACGGAGAACAGCCTGCTCGACAACGAGTCCATGGCTGGCTTCATCACCGACAATTTTGTCGACGCGAAAGGAAACTGCTATAATTACATTTCCGGCAAATATGATAGCTGCTACGATTCTGGCTCCTCGTGCAACTCTGGTTCCTCGTCCGGCTCTGATTTCTCGAGCAACTCTGGCTGCTCGTACAACGTAGTAACGCAATACGGTAGCACACCCCAGCTGGCGCCTCCAGGCTGTACGCTGAACGCTTTGGGTCAGTGTTCGAACGTGCTACTGCCGCCCGGCAGCCCTGCGGCCCTCCACGGCGCGCACTGGGCGATGACCGAGACCGGGCTCACCGGCAACACCAACAACGTGACCGAAACGGACTACGGCTACTCGATTGCCGATCAATATCGCCCTAACGATCGTTTGGTCGCAAATATCGGCCTGCGCTTGGATCAATTCGACTTTTCGCTGCCTCCGACGACGACAACGGCGGCGCGCAACTTCTGGTTTGCGGCATTTAACCGCGAGTATTGCACGGCTCCGGGCGGAGCGTTCACCTACAAGAACCCTTCGCTGATAAACCCGGTGACCGGAGCCTGGCCGGCCTGCCCGACGGGGTTTTCGTCGCCGAATCTACAGAACGTCGTGCTTGGACACGTCGGCTACAACGAGCTCGAACCGCGCCTCGGAATGACGTACACGTTCAATCCGGATACGGTGATGCGACTCTCCTACGGCCGATACGCCAGCAGTCCGGGGACAAACTTGGAGGTCTACGCGCGACAGCAAGACCTTCCCGATTTCCTAGCGCAGTTCTTGCCCTTCGGGTTCAACACGCCGTACCATCCGGTAAGTCCCCAACTCTCGAACAGTTACGATCTGTCATTGGAGAAGCACTTACATGGCAGCGATGTTGCGTTCCGTATCACGCCCTTCTATCGGGAAGATTTCGACGAGATCGAATTCGTACCAATCGGCTACAACGGCGACACGACGGGCGTCAACGGAGGATTGGTCAAGGCCTACGGCGTCGAATTCGAGCTCATCAAAGGTGACTTCTCCAATGATGGCCTCTCATTTGAGCTTTCGTACACCTACACGAACAGCCAGAGCCAGTACGACGACATCACGCCCGGCGTCAACTTTATCGACACGCTCAACTCGTTCATCCAACAGTATAACTCGTACACACATAGCTGCGCGTCAGGAAATCCTATGCTTTGCGGTGCTTACGGATCGACCAATGCGCATCAAACGCTTCCAAGCAATGAAGCGCCAAAGACGACGGTCCTCAATCCGTACTTTTCGGCCAGCGCGCAGCCCCTGCTCGATCCGAATGCGTGGTACCCGACGTACGCCGAGCTAGCTGCCCCATTTACCGGCTCGACCGGGCAGGTGACCCCGAATGCGTTCAATCTGGTCCTTGGCTACAAATACGGCAAGTTTCACGTTACACCGACGGTCGTCTACGGCTATGGCAAAACGTACGGGTCGCCACTGAGCTGGCCCGGGTACGTTCCGCAAGACTGCCTACCGGTTCGCGCGGGCGCCACGACCGGCACGGTCAATCCGCGAACCTGTACGCCGCCACCAAACACCGTCGCGTATCTTTTCACCCCTGACCTGTACACAGGAGTCTTCGATTCGGTTACGAGCTTTAAAGAGCCGGGGCGCCTGACCGTCAACCTTTCGGCCGGCTACGACATTTCACCAGCGGTAACGGTCTCGGTTACTGCCACGGGACTGATCGACCGGTGCTTCCAGCACGGCTACCCGTGGGACGATCCAAATGTCTGCGTCTTCGATACGCTCGCCTATTCGATCGCACCGGTCGGGAACTTCGTTGCGCTAGCGTCGGCACCGGTGCAACTCCGCTATCCGTACAATTACCAGTACAATCCGTTGGTCAACGGCTTTACCGGGACTAAAGTACCGACGAATGTCTTCTTTACCATCCAGGTCAAGATCTGAGGTCCGCGATCAGCTTCAGCGCGTGCTCGGTGCCGGAGGATTCCGAAGCGGCCGCGACCCGCCGCGATAACGGTCAACCGATGGGCGCACGGATACGCCTACGAATATATTCCGCTCTAGAACCCCGACTCGTTCTTCAACGGCGGGGTCGCGGCAGGGTACACTGACCAAGCAATCGATGCCATCCAAAGCCACCATCCCTTGACCCCAAAAGACCGCTATAGGTGAGGTTAGGAGGACCACCGAATGGCCGTCTTTCGGGTCGGGAGAATCACGGAATTACGTAATATCAGGAGGCGAACCCAGTGCAACTATCGTTCGAACGAGCCTCGTTTGGTGCCCTATTGCTGGCTGCGCTCCTAGCTGCATGTCGTGGCGGCGCGAATTATTCTCCACCGTCGCTTGCATCTCAAAATTCCGAAGCCCGGACATCTCTATCTCCGGACAAAGCGAAGCTTAAGTGCACCGCACCGGATTCAAAGGTTCCCGGAACGTATGTTATGTTTGCCGCGGCTGGCGATGTGAAAGGAAGCACTTTTACTTCGAACTCCTCGCACAGCAACTGGCTCAAGGTCGAGGTCGCAGCGTCACCCTCACCCAAGCCGACGCCCACGCCGAAGCACGCGCCTTGGTACTACTATGTCGGCACATTTGTCCTGAAGTCGCCAAAGGAACAAGGCTGCGCAACGTTGGCGACCACCATCAGCGGGAAGCCGATTATTAAGGGCCTGGATTACGATAGCTTCGCAGACGGCGTTCCAAAGTACGCGAAAACCGTGAGCGTAAAAATTCTTGAGATAGGTCAAATCTCGGAAGTGGTACACGGTCTTGGCGAGTCGGGTGGTAGTGGGACGCTGAAGCTGACACTCGATGACAAGCCTTACGATACCGGCACGGTGACGTTCACGGAGCGCGTCATCCTCAAGTAGACTGAAGTGATTAGCTGGGGCGGTGGGCACATGGGGCGTGGACACCGCCCTCATCGAGACGTGGCGTATCTCATTCTCGTACGCGAAAATCCCGTAAGAAAACTCGTGATCCTCACGGGAGTGTTTTCGTGCCCGGTAAGGCCTAAACCAGAGGGAGGGCGCCGCGCCACGAACGAAGGGGCACACAGAAGAAAGTGTGCACCGGAAGAAACTAGAGATGATGGTAGGAAGACTCGTCGCACGCACAATGTTCCTGCTTGCGATGGTAGGTTGTGGCGGAAACGTAACGTCCATTAGCGGCCCGCCGCCGGGAATGCGGGCCTTAGCGAATGCGGCGACCGGACGTAACGAGGGGGAGCAGTGGAAACGCAACAATATACCTCCTCGATATCAGTGGAACCACAACTACGGCTACTGTGGCGAAGTCTCGATCATCAGCGCCGGCCTCTATTACGGCCAATATCTATCTCAGTATGAGGCTCGCGCCGCAGCGAGCAACGCACCGCAAAACGAGGCTCGCAGCCAGCTCCTGCTCGGCGTCAACGACATGCGCGCTGCCGCCCATATGCATCTCGCCGGAATTGCATGGGACGATCCTTCAAAAAAAAATGCAAATCGATTTCTCGTGTGGGTGAAGGAGCACGTCGTGCACGGGCAGCCGGTCGCGATCGGGATTTACATGAACGAGTTCCGCTTTTACCACAAGCGCAATCCCCGGGCCGGCTCCCCTCAATACGATCACATCGTGCCGGTCATCGGCATTCGTTCGGACAAGCTCGAAGAGAAGGGCACGTACTTTCCAACCGATCGGATTTTGTTCAGCGATAACGGCGAGTGGGGCTCGCTGCGCCACGCCCAATACTTCTATAGCTATCGATTTGAAGCGTTTACAAAGACCCGGCGCGAAGCGAACGCGCCGAACGGTTCGATCTACTCACTTGCACGCAAGGCACGCGATTTCGGTGTTGCCATCACAGGAGTGATCGATCAGGATCACGAGACGGTTCCGGTGCGGGTGGCTACGAATCTGAACTACGAGCTTCCACAGATTGCAGAAGGCTCGAGCCGGCGTCCGCGACCCGAACCGCTCGTGTTGACGGTCACCGTCTCTGAGATGAAGGCCGGCGCGGTTTATAATCTCTACCGCTACAACCGGTTGAATGCAATCCCGAATGGCGGCTTCAACGCGCACGCCGGCAAAGCGCACGAAAAATGGGTCATAACTGCCAGCGCGTCCGGCCGATTCGTTATGACCGAGAAGATCATGTCCGACGAGGTCGCTGCTTACCGAGCGGTCTCTACGGACGCGCCGTAGCCCCGACGCTCGCTGGCCATCTAAAGCAGGCGTTTAGAGCTCGTTAGCGGGGCTGGGAGAAGTGGCAGAGTGGCAAGTATTGTTTACGTACGCGAAGCAGAACAAACGACGCCTTATCGACACCTAGTGATCTTATCTCGTGACAAAATCTGGGAGAAGAATCGTTTTTCTCACGCGCGCCGGTGTCACAGCCAATCTTTTGAAACTCCTTGAATAACGGACTCAAAATGGTTCTTTGCATCAACGATTCTCAATAGTTCAAGAAATATCAAAACGCCGAGCGCGATTCTTACAATGCTAAACGATGATGGCATCGCCGGCTCTGCTCGCTTGGGCAAATGAATACGGACCTAATGCCGAGGTGGCGCGTAAGAGCGAAGTGTCGCGGTGCCATTCCACCGTCGGCGAGCCGAGGCCGCTGCCGCGATCGCTTTCTGCTCGCGCGGAAATGGCGATGACTTTCTGTCTGGCATTGTCACAGGCGGCCCGTTAGAACTGTTCGAATGCCTAGATGGAATCACCGGCAGAAGTAACCTTCGATAAGGGGATCTTTGAGCCGCGCAGGGCATCGCCAGAATGGCTTTACTCATTCGGCCCGTTCCAGCTGGATCCGATACGGCGCCGCTTGACGTATGGTTCAGAGGCCATCCCGCTTCCGGAGCGACTCTTCACCTTGTTGTTGGCATTGATTCAGGCGAACGGTAACGTCGTCGGCCGGGAAGCGCTTTCAGCCTTGATCTGGCCTGAGGGCGCGTCGAGCGATGGCAATCTTTCGCAGCACATCTACATGCTGCGGCGGGTTCTCGGCGAGCGCGCTCGCGACCGGCTTTATGTCATGACCTCCCACAACAGGGGCTTCCGCCTTACCGCACCCATCAGCGTAGTCGTGCCGTCCGAAGCCGCGTCCACCCGGGAGGTAGCCGCCGGCACGAATGGCGACGTCTTGGAACCGGATCTCAACGCTTTCAATTGTTACAGCCGAGCCTGCTACCTCGCGGAGCAACGAAACGCGACCGCATTACGCGCTGCCGTGGACTACTTTAATACCGCCCTGAGCATCGAACAAGACTACGTGCCCGCTTTGATCGGGCTGGCGCGCGCGCAGGCTTTCCTTGCCGAGCTCTTCTACGCGCCGCCCTCTGTGACGTTTCCGAAAGCGAAGGAAGCGATCATTCGCGCACTTCAGCTCGCGCCTAATTCGGCAGCGGCTCACGCCGTACAATCGAACATCATGCTGTTCAGCGAATGGAACTGGCGCGAGGCAAAGCGCGAGATCGATACTGCGGTGCGACTCGACCCAGAGTGCCCTGCCGTGTTCACCAACTCGATCTGGTTCCATCAGTGCGTAAGAGACGACGATCGAGCGATGGCGGAGATGCAGAATGCACTGCTCATCGAACCATCAGCGCCGTGCCTGCAAATGCTCTTTGGCCGAGTCTTGATGCATCTTGGACGTTTCGATCGGGCCATAGCACACCTTTCGAACTTGATCGAGACAGGACCCGAATTTGCACTCGCGCGACGCTATCGGGCGCAAGCGCTTATTCTCAATGGGCGGCCGGGCGATGCGATCTTGGATCTCCAGCTGCTTCCGGAGAACCGGGTCGAAGACATTGCAGTGCGGCTGCCGCTGCTGGGCCGCGCCTATGCCGAAACCGGCGACGTCGAACGAGCGAGGCTCATCTACGGCTCGTTACTCGAGATGGAACGCACGGAATTCGTTGTGCAGTGGAATCTCGCGGTCGTCGCGGTCGGTCTCGGATTGTATGACGAGGCGCTGGATCATCTCGAAAACGGCGTAGGCAAGCGAGAGGCAAGCATGCCGTTACTCAGAACAGCCGGCTGGTTTGCACCGATCGCAAAATCCGGACGCTTCAAAGCGCTGCTTCGCGCGGTCGGATTCTAGCCGCTTCTCGACGGCCGGATTTGATTCGTCTACCGTTAGATCCCGCAAACGTTGCCGGCGAAGTTCATGCAGGTCCTTCAATCGTGATGCGAGGGGCGCCTCGCTTCAGGTTTTGAACCGAGGCGCCCCTCTGGGATTGGTAGCCTTGCTACAACCTGACGTTGGCCGTGAGGTAGAACTGTAGGGGCGTCTTGTACGAAAAGTTCGCCGCCGAGGCCAAGAACGGCCCGGGAGCCGGACCGTACGGGTACTTGAGCCCCGGCGAGACGATTGACCCCGGATGCCCAGGCGGATTGGCAGTCGAGCCCGGCGTCGTATACGGCGCGACCGCGTCGAAGCCGCCGAGAATCATTGGCGGTCCGTATTGGCAGATGTTCCCGTCGTTGAAGGTCCACGGCGCCGCGCTGCCTCCGAAGCAGTAGTTCACGATGTTCGCGAGCGTGCCGGTGAGTTGAATCCTCGGACTTACGTCGTAGCTGAGCTGCAAGTTCATCATGAACTCGTCCGGTTGTGCGTACGCGTTGAGACCGTCGAAGATACCGGTGTACGGATTGGGGATGTTGATGACGCTGGCGCACGAGGTCGAGTTTGCCCGCTGTCCGGGATAGCCGGTAAGGGGCGTACATCCGCCCGCTGCCGGATCGATTCCTACCGAGGAGAGCGGATAACCGTACCGTTCGCCGCCTTGGAACTGGAACGACGGCGTGATCGCGAACTTATCACGCTTGTAGTTGAGCACCATCGACGCGACGTACGGCGCGTTGTACGAACCGTAAGCACCGAAGAACGACGTCGATCCCGGGAAGACGTCGTACGGCCAGAAGGGCTGCGAGGTGTTGATGAGCGGCTGGACCGCTGAGAACCAATACGGATTAACGACATCCCCTCCGGGACATGTGATCGTCGTTCCGTGGATGGAAACCGGCGCCGCCGGCGTTCCCCCCGACGTATAGCATGCGTTGGCAGCCACGCCGTTCGACGTGGTGCCGCAGTTTGGATTGGTTGGGTGATGCACGCAGGCTGCAGTGTACGCGTTGTACTGCTGAATCTGCGTGTTGACGCCCGTGAGCACGGTTCCGCCATATGGGTTTACCGGACCGTACTTGATATACGCGTAGGTGTATGCAAATGAGAGCAAGCCCGAGAGACCGTTGCGCGAGAAGTCGCCCTTTTGCACCTGCAGCTCGACGCCTTCGCTGCGCTGGTCGCCGGCGTTGAGACCCGAAACGAAGCCTTCCTTGGCATTGAGGAAGAACTCCTGAATCTGGTCTTGCGTCTGGCGCAAGAACGGCGTCACCTTCCATGACCAGTCGGTACCTTTGAGGTGGTGCTCCCACGAGAGGTCGTAGTTGATCGAGGTCTGCGGCTGGACGGGATAACCGGGCGTGTTTCGGCCGTATTGCAAGAACGTCGGGCCGATGAAGTCGGCCGAATCTTCTTGCCACGTGCCGTACTGCTCGAAGGCCGTATTGCCGGCTTCCGTATAGCGCCCGGCCGAGAAGCGGATGACGTTGTTCGGGTCGGCCGTGTACGTGCCCGCGAAGCGCGGCTGGTAGATGTTGAAGGTGAAGTTCTGATTCGTCTGGTTCTGCAGGTACGTTGAAATCGAGCCGGCCGGACAGAGCTTACCGGGGGCTGGGTTGGGAAAGACGGCGCCGGTCTTGGTGTTCTGACAGTTGTCGAGGTTGAACGCCGCCCACCAGAAGGCACGTGCCTCCGGACCGCCTCCACCTACCGGTGGAACCAGCTGGTTGCCGCCGGCGAAGTTGAACGTGTCCAAGCGGACACCGAGGTTCAATAGCCATTTATCAGTCGGACGGTATTGGTCGGTTATCGACCAGCCGTAGAAGTTGGGAACGAGGCCGGGGGTGATTTCGGCGTTCGCGCCGTTCTCTGCGACCATGTACGCGCAGCCGGTTCCGAACTGCGGCTTGCCGGGAACCGGACATGCGAGCGACGCCGGAAGCGTCGGAACCGCGCCTGACATGATCGTTGGGAAGGTTTGTGCTCCGTACGTCGTTGCCGAGCCGAACGTGCCGGCGCAGTTTACTACCGGAAGCGTTCCTCCGGAGCCGAGCGCACCACCGCCGTAGCAGTAGCCGCTATACGGATCCTTGGGATTGACGATCACGGCTGCCGCTTCGCCCGGCACCTCGTAAAAGTGATTGTTCATGCGGGTAACCGTGGCGGTCGTGTAACTTCCTTGGACGCTCACGAGGTTCTGCGCGTTGATCTGATCCTGGAAGTTCGCGCTGACGCCGCGGGTGTGCGTGTTGAGCTCGTAGTCCGGAGCCCCACTGCACGACCAGACACAATCGACGTCGGCGTACGTGTTCGCCAGACTCCACGCGCTGTAGAACGTATAGCCGTAAACGCGCAGAAACGCAGTCGAGCCGAAGTTCTTGGTGTACTGCAGCTTTCCGATGACTGTCTGGTTGTAGGTATCGGCACGGTCACCCGGCGGGACCGTGTTCGGATTGGTAAAGGTTCCCGGATTTACGGCGTTGGGAAATCCGTAGTTGGTGACGCAATGATGGATCGAGTTCAGCCCCGCACCGCTGAACGTCCCGCCGATCGAAGTCGGACACGACCACTGCAGCGAGTTCGGAAATACCTGCGGACCGTACAAGTAGGTGGCGCACGCCAAGCCGCTGACCCCGTTTGGACCGGTGCACGCAGGCGACGCGAAATCGTTCGCCGACTGATAGAGTTGGTTCTGTAGTGACTCGTTGTCGTAAAGAATCTGAATGTCGTCGCGACCCGCATCGTTGTGGTGCGGAATACCTATGTGGAAATTCATCACCGCGTCACGGGCATAGATGGTCGAAAAAGCCGAGTACTGAATCGGCCCTTGCGCGACTTGAAAGCCTCCGGGGAAGCAGGCAACGCTGCCGAGGAGGCAGAGTTTGGCATACGAACCGTTGGGAATGATGCCGATGCCCGGACCGAAGAAGTTTTGGTACTCCGACCCGTTATTGTCGTTGATGTAGTCGACGGCTTGGTTCTGGCCGCCGATACCGACGTAGTACGAGAAGAGCCGGTCCGGCGTTGAACCGCCGAACTCGACGGCGGCGCGATGATAGAAAATCGGCGTGCCGATGCCCAGGGAGCCGGTAGCGTATCCCGGATACGTCCCGGTCTTGATGACCTGGTTGATAAAGCCCGAAAGACCGGCGCTTTCCGAGTTCGCCGGCGTCGCACCGGTGTAGACCTGAACTTCGGCGTTACCCAGCGAGTTCGCCGAGCTGGAGCCGTAGTTATCGAACGAACGCAGTACCGGAACGCCGTCGAACTCGTAGCCGACTTGATCGTAGTCGCCGCCACGGATGTTCACGGTTTCGAAGTAACCGGTTTGGTTTGGAACGACGTACGCGCCCGGCATCGTCGCGATGGCGGAATACGCCTGGTTCAAGCTGCCGCCGCCGCCAAGGGCCGCCGACGCGGCTGCCTGGCTCGCATTGACCGAATAGATATCGGCGGTCGTACCCGATTTGACCAGCGCGCTGCCGGCCGCGGACGTAACGTGCGCGATCGTTCTCAGCGACTTCGGCATTCGCAGCGCGACCTGCTGCACCGTGTCGGCAAAGACGACTTGGCCTGGAACGCTGGTCGATTGATAGCCTCCTTTAGAGGCCGTCACCGTATACGTGTCAGGCCCTAAGTCCAAGAATATGAAATGCCCCCCTGCGTCAGTCGTGACCGTTGCCGTTTGCGACGGACTGACGGCGGTCACTTGCGCGCCCGCGATGGGAGCCGCGGTGTCGGCATCAAGAACGGTTCCGCCCAGGCCACCCGTGGTCGCCGCCAGTGCCCATGTTTCCTGGCAGACGAAAGCGACGAACAGCGTAAGCGCGATTGCGACTTGCCGACGGCAAACTTGTTTCACATTGTCACTCCTTTAGAAATGTGTTTATTGCATGGCACCGCAACGCGTTGCCGCGCACGAACACGAACTTAGCAGCAAGCTGAACGAGCACCCTTTTGATAATCCTTGATAATTCAGGGTGTTTTTAGGGTTTGACTTCAAATCAAATCTAATAGGCTGGGTAAATTAAGCGCGATCGAATGCGGGCATTGAGCGATTACTGGCGCACTGCCGAGCGGCGTAGTAATTAGGAGCGACGTTCGTGGCGCTCCAACCCTGTTGTCGTACGATCGTCGTATATACGGCGCCCCTTTTTCTGTGAGAGAATTGTTTATCTCACGGACGCCATTTCACGTCGCCTACGCGCTCCGTTCGGGATCACCTTAGTTAGATCTCGTCTCTCCGGTTTCGCGCGAAAAGCCAATCGCCTCAACGCCTTTTCGGACGCTTTCAAGGGTGGAGGCGGGGCGTGCTTTCGAAGGCGAGCGCTTACGTGTTGCGCGGAATGTCAGCGCACGTTAGCGGAATGGTTGCACCCGAGTTGACCCGACGACGATTGCGAAGTGGCCATTCATGAGATACGACAGCCGAACATTTCGAACCACACCAGACCCGGTTCCGTTGATAACATTACCGAGGTGATACTCGCCGTACGGGTAAAGCTGCGCGCACTGGCCTTGACGAATCTCCGCAACCGCGCGCGAAGAGCTTTCTGAAAGGTCAATCGCAACTGTAACATCGTGACCGGCCTGCTTAAGGGTCGCATTCCCTGCCCAGCGCGACTATTGCTGCGGGGTGGAACCCGAGGCGGCCTTAGATCGGATCGGGTATTGCGCAGGCAGCGCCAGGCTAACTTCTTTCGTCGTTCCGGGACACTCCGGGTGCCCCCATCCGCTTGCGCTTCTCCCGGTCTTGGGATCGATGTCGTACACGATGTTGTCGTCATTCGGTTTTCCGGGAATGACAACCGGATCGACCCCGCTGGGCACATAGTCGAGTTCGAGCAGGTGCCGCACCTTCCAAGCAATGTTATGGTCGGCGCACGAATAATCGCCTGAAACGCCGAGGCCGCCGACAATCCTACCGTCGGCCGTGTAGAGCGCGACTCCACCGCCGAAGACGTTGATACCGCCGGGCGGCCGACCCATCAAATAATCTCGCGACGTCCCGTACTCTTTCGGGTCACCACCGTACACCGCTTCGGGGTTAATCGGATTTGTCTCCTCAAGTCCGAACAGCGTCCCACCGGGCTGCACCGCGGAGTAAAGGTTCGCGGTGGAAAGTGCAAGCGTTTTAAGACTCAACGCATTTGCCGCATTGGCCTTCTGTGCCGAGCTGATACGGCTTCCCGGCCACTGATCGCCCAGATGTTCGCCCGTGTACGCAATCGCTGCGACGGTGCCGTTGCGGTCGACGACGGTGCCCCACATGTGGAAGCCGAGGCCGCCGTTTTGCGATTGCTGAGCCTCTCTCAGCGCCGCTCTTAATCGTTCAAAGGTTGGAAGTCCCTCGTTCGTCACCAAAATCTCCTTTTGGTCAAAGATTCTCGGCTGCAGTAAGGCTTTCCGTTAGGCTACCGTATTGTTTGTGAAGCTAGCTGAATAAGGCGCGTTGCTTAAGCCGGCTTGAGAACGACTTTGGTGTACCCATCCTGCCGCGCGTCGAATTTCACGAATGCGTCCGGTGCGGCGTCGAGCGGAAGGCGATGGCTTACGACTTTGCTGGGTTTAGCGGCGCCGGTGATGATCATCTCTCTGAGCTTCATGTTCCAGCGTTTGTCATCGTCGCGGCCCATCATCACACTTGCATTTTTGTCGAAAAGCTTAGCCCAAGGTACGGTGAGTCTACCTTCTCTGCAGGCCGGGTCGACAGAATGTGGATCCTGGAGTGGCCAAACGCCGATGATGGAGACGCGGTCCGCGGGATTGATCAGCTCGGCGATGGCCTCCGTCACCCAAGTTGGGTCCTCTTTGCTCTAGTCAGTTTTTGAGCGAGCCTCGAACCCGATCACATCCATTGCGCAAGTAACGCCCCCTAACGGAGCCTCCTGCCGGAAAGTGGAGGCTGAACGCCACTTTGCCTGCGCCTCCTTAATCTGCAAGACAGGATCGCCCTCGAGGAATTTGATCGGGGGTCCGTGGCCTCTTTCATCTCAGCATCGGGGACGCACGAACGACAATCTGCCGTGTCTCTTCTAAGGATGACGGCTTTCATAAGATGATCCTTTCACGCGGCTTTCGATGCTGCGAATTCGGCGCCCAAATCCTGAAACGGAGCAGATGCTCCGTCATTCTGCAACTGGAGATGAAGTCAAGACGCGTTGCTTCGGTTCGCTGAAGCGGAATGCATCGCCGCGGCGAGCCTCACTGCAATCGTGCGTTCAAACGTGATCGTAAGCCGGTTCGACGCTCATCGTAAGAAATATCGGCCGATCTCCATAGACGAGCAAGTGGACCGCTTCGGAGTCTCCGGGGTGGCTGCGTCGGGGCTTTGAACCGTCAAATGGGTTTGCACTTATCGATCCTTCGCTTTGATCCCGCTCGGGGCGCTGTCTGCTGTGCGCCCGATTCGCCAGAGGTCCAGCCGTGGGTCCTAAAACCGCCCGAAGCGCTGGAGCTCGCCCTGCCGGAAACGGCGGAGCGCCCACCGAATCAGCGCGCAATCTGCCGAACGTCAGTCTCATGACTCGCCCTTCATCAGGAGCGCACGGCTATGCAAACCACGCACACAGAGTACAAACAATTTGGAACGACTAGTCTAGACGTTTCACGCATCTGCATTGGTACTTGGCAAGCAGGCGGCGATTGGGGCAGCGTGGACGAGGATGAGATCGTCAATGCGATCCGAGCTGCCCGCGAAGTAGGGATCAATTTCTTTGATACCGCTCAAGCCTACGGCTTCGGCGCCTCCGAACGCGTCCTCGGAAAGGCGCTCGCCGACGACGTCCGCAGCCACCGCGACGAGATCGTCATCGCGACCAAAGGCGGCCTGCGCATGGACGGCGAGCATCTCGTCCGTGATGCGAGCCCAGCGTGGCTTCGAGCCGGCGTCGAGTCGAGCCTGAAAGCACTCGGAACGGATTACATCGACCTCTATCAGGTTCATTGGCCCGACCCGGCAACGCCGATCTACGAAACGGCAGCGGCATTGGACGTGCTGGTTCGTGAAGGAAAGATTCATTTTGTCGGCGTGTCGAATTTCGATGTTGCGCAGATGGCCGAGTTCGGCAAGACCCGCAAGCTTGACGCTCTCCAACCGCCGTACGATCTTTTCCGACGCGACGTCGAGCGCGAGATCCTGCCCTACTGTAAAGCGCACGGCATCGGCGTTCTGGTCTACGGTCCGCTAGCTCACGGGCTCCTTTCAGGCACGATGAACGAGCACACAACGTTTGCGCCGAACGATTGGCGCAGCAAGAGCTCCCTCTTTCGGGGCGAGCAGTTCGCGAAGAACCTGGATGCTGTCAGCGCGCTCAAAGCGTTCGCTTCCAAGCGCGGTATCAGCATCGCGCAACTTGCGATTGCCTGGACGCTTACGAATCCGGCCGTGGACGTCGCGATTGTCGGTGTCCGCAATCCAAAGCACGTCGCCGAGCTTGCCGGCGCGTCCCGCATCGCGCTCACGCCCGGAGACCTGCGAGAGATCGATACGATCCTAGCTGCCGCCGTCCCGACCGGCGGCCCGTCTCCCGAAGGAACGTGACACCGCCGGACGCAGCCGTCGGCGACGCCGGCATATGGGAGGGTGCGCTAGCGGCGGGTTTTGGCGACCGCGACGTTATCGGCGCGTATCTGGCGCTCAGATAGGTTGCTTTATCCCGCCGTTGGCGAACGTAAAGGGGGAAGGAGGGACTGCCCATGGACGCTCTTACCGTTGATCGGCTTCAATTTGCCTTCACCGTCATGTTTCATTACCTCTTTCCGATTACGACGATGGGCCTCGCCCCGTTCGTCGCGTTCTATACGATCAAGGCAGTTCGGGGCGATGCCGAAGCAGTAACTGCCGCGGCGTTTTGGACCAAGATCTTTACGATCGGTTTTGCGATCGGCGTCGTAACGGGGATCCCGCTAGAATTTCAGTTCGGCACGAATTGGGCCGCATTCTCGGCTGCCAGCGGCGCGGTGATCGGGCAGCCGCTTGCGATGGAGGGCGTCTACGCCTTCTTCCTGGAGTCGGTTTTTCTCGGCGTGCTGCTTTACGGAAAGGGTAGGGTGCCCGGTTCACTCTACGGGGGATCCGCGGTGGCGGTGTGGCTGGGTTCGTGGCTTTCGGGATTCTTCATTGTCGCGACAGATGCGTGGATGCAGCACCCCGTCGGTTATCAAATTGTTGGCGGGCATATCCAGCTCACCAGCTTACTCGCACTCCTCCTTTCCCCGTTTGCATGGTTTCAATACGTTCACGTGCTCTGCGGCGCGATGGTTACCGGCGGCTTCATTGTCGCAGGGATCGGTGCATACTACCTGCTCTCGCAGCGCGAGCCCGGGCCCGGGCGGCACTTCGTCCGAAACGGAACGATTGTCGCTGTTATTTTCTCGCTGCTGGCCGTCTACCCAACGGGCGATCGGAACGGCGAGAACGTCGCTCGATACCAGCCTATTAAGCTCGCGGCAATGGAGGGTTCCTTCAGGTCGACGAGCGGCGCGCCGCTGGCCATTATCGGGATGCCTGATGTTCAAAACCGCACGCTGATCGACCCCGTCTTCGTGCCCGATGTCTTGAGTTTTCTCGCCTACGGTAACCTCAGAGCGAAGGTCAAAGGCCTGGGTGCCTATGCGAGGCCGCTGTGGCCACCTGTTGACGTCACCTACTACGCCTATCACGTGATGGTAGGACTCGGCACGATTTTCTGCGGGGTCGCACTACTAGCGGCCTTCTTCCTCTGGCGCAAACGCTTATACCAAACGCCCGCGCT
The DNA here is from genome assembly GCA_963719905.1 of Vulcanimicrobiota bacterium. Classification (GTDB taxonomy): domain Bacteria; phylum Vulcanimicrobiota; class Vulcanimicrobiia; order Vulcanimicrobiales; family Vulcanimicrobiaceae; genus Cybelea. The sequence continues at coordinate 46,283 of CAVRDR010000001.1, read as the reverse complement.
GCTGTGGCTGCTGATGTTGACCATGCCCTTTCCTTATATCGCCAACGAAGCCGGCTGGGTGGCGACCGAGGTTGGACGGCAGCCGTGGATCATCTACGGAATCATGAAGACCGCGCAGGCAAGCTCACCAACGGTTGTGAGCGGCGAGGTCGTCTTTACGCTGATCGGTTTTGCGGGCATGTACTTCATGCTCGGCGTTCTCTTCCTGTACTTGACGCTGCGCGAGATCGCGATCGGCCCGAGCCTTCATGGCGACGCACGCGACGGGGCGCAGGCGCCGGCATGAGCGTCGCGGCCTTCATATTGATCGCATTCATGCTCGCGATGTACGTAGTACTCGACGGATACGATCTGGGCGTCGCCGCCATCACTCCGCTGATCGCTCGAACCGATCGCCAGCGCGAAGGATCGATGCGCAGCATAGGACCGTTTTGGAATGGCAACGAGGTGTGGCTGATTGCCGCGGGCGCCGCGCTCTTTGCGCTCTTTCCTGAGGCCTATGCCGCGTCATTTTCGGGCTTCTATCTGCCGTTCATGGTCGTGCTCTGGCTCTTGATGTTCCGCGGTATCGCGATGGAGTTACGCTCGCACTTCCCGAGCGAAATCTGGCATCAGTTCTGGGACGCGTGTTTTGCCGGATCGAGCGCGCTCTTAATCTTGGTCTTTGGTGTTGCCCTTGGCAATCTGCTACGCGGTCTGCCTCTCGGTGCGAACGGATACTTCGCTGGAACGTTTGCGTATTTACTCAATCCCTATGCATTGCTGGTCGGCGTCTTTGCGCTCGCCGTGCTCGCGCAGCACGGCGCGACTTTTGTCATGCTCCGGATTGAAGGCGCGCCGTCGGACCGCGCGCGAACGCTCTATGGCGGGTTGTGGATTGCCGCGCTCGTCCTGTTGCTCGCCGTGACCGTTGCGACGTTCTTCGTGCATTCGGGCCTATTCGCGATGCCGTGGATCGATGGGCTTGGGGCGATCTCGCTGATTTCCCTCGTCTGGTCGCGCGTAGCAGTCTCGCGTGGCCTCGCGGTGCAGGCTTTTGCCGGTTCTTCCGTGTTCATCGTCGCACTGCTTGTGAGTGCGGCTGGAACGCTCTATCCGTATTTGATTCCCGCCTATCCTGCCGGGCGCGGGGGTCTCTCGATCTTCGACGCCTCGCCGTCACCAGGAGCGCTTGTAGTCGGGTTCCCCGTGATCGTCGTCGGCCTGCTGGCGGTGATCGTCTACAGCTCCATAGTGTGGAGACAGTTCAGAACCAAGGTTCAGGTTGGCGAATGAAGTATATGATGGTTCTACGCTAGCAGGGCGAAGAACCGGTTACAGTGAGGGCCGCGACATGTCCGATGCGAGCAGCGAAGACTCCACCAGCCCGATGCAATGTTTCGAATCCTATCGAAGCAAGGAAACCGTCGGACAAAGCGAGGCGGCTCGGCGCGAAGCTACTGCCATACTAAACGAGGCGAACGATGCGATCGCTCGCCTTGCCCAGAACCCAGAAGAGATCGGCGGCACCCGAATCGGCAAGGCGTACATGACGGCAGCGGGAGTTCCCGCTATTCTAAAGTCGTTCCAGTTTGGCTTCGGAGAGATGGGACTGCTTCGGACTGCCGAGACCTTCATCCGGATAAACCAGCGGGATGGATTTGATTGCCAAAGCTGCGCGTGGGGCAATCCCGATCGTCGAAAGGTCTTCGAATTTTGCGAGAACGGTGCGAAAGCTCTCTCGGACGAAGCGACGAAGAAGCGCGTCACCCGGGAGTTTTTCGCGAAACATTCGGTTCTCGAACTGGCCGAAAAGTCAGACTATTGGCTAAATCGACAGGGACGTCTGACCGAACCAATGATCCTTCGGCGCGGTGCCGAGTATTACGACCCCATTTCGTGGGACGCCGCCTTCCAATTCGTGGCGGACGAGTTGAAAGCGCTGGCATCGCCGGACGAAGCCGCCTTCTACACTTCAGGAAAGACGACGAACGAGCCAGCCTTTCTGTTTCAGCTATTCGCCCGGCAGTTCGGAACCAATAACCTTCCGGATTGTTCGAATATGTGCCACGAATCTTCCGGAGTCGGATTGACGGAAAGCTTAGGCATCGGCAAAGGATCCGTAACGGTTGACGATTTTGAGAAATGCGACCTCATCGTGATCTTTGGTAACAATCCCGGCACGAATCATCCTCGCATGCTGACGTCGCTCCAGGCGGCTAAGAATCAGGGCGCAAAGATCATCGCGGTGAATCCGCTGCCTGAAACGGGATTGATGCGGGTAGCCAACCCAAACCCTCAAGACTATAAGAATCCCCTCGAGCTCCCCGTGGCTTTGCTCGAGGACGGAAGTGCGCTTGCGGATCTCTATCTTCCGGTTCGAATCAACGGCGACGTTGCGCTGATCAAGGGAATCATGAAGTTCATGATCGAGGAGGACGCTGCGGGTCGCGGGGGCGGCGTAGACCACGCTTTCATCAACGATTACACCGCCGGGTTTGGGCCGCTCGCGGATGACCTTAAGAGCACGACCTGGGAAGAAATCGTTGCCGGCAGCGGACTTACCAAGGAACAGATCGAGGCTGCGGGCCGATTGTGCGCGGCATCGAAACGGATGATCGGCGTTTGGGCGATGGGTTTGACGCAGCAGAAGAACGGCGTCGACAATGTCACTGCGGTCGTGAACCTTCTCTTGTTGGGTGGGCATATGGGAAGGCCCGGCGCCGGAACGTGCTGCGTGCGCGGGCACTCCAACGTCCAAGGAGATCGCACGATGGGCATCTGGGAGCGGCCTGGAAAGCCTTTTCTCGAAGCCCTCGGGCGCGAGTTCAATTTCGTCCCTCCGGGGAAATGGGGCACTGATACCGTTGAAACGCTTCACGCCATGTGCGAGGGGCGAATCAAGGTTTGCTTTGCGATCAGCGGCAACCTCATATCGAACGCTCCAGACACGGCCTACACCGCTCACGCGATGCAGCACTGCCGGCTGACGGCTTATGTGTCCACAAAGCTGAACCGCTCGCATGTAGTCACCGGTGAGCAGGCCCTAATTCTTCCGTGTATCGGACGTTCCGAGCGCGACGTGCAAAATGGCCGCGAGCAGTTCGTCACCGTTGAAGACGCGATGGGCGAGATCGGCTCGTCGCAAGGGCGGCTTCCGTCGGCATCTCCGGTTCTCCGAAGCGATGTCGCGATCATTGCCGGTATCGCTCATGCGACGCTCGGTGACTCCCCGGTTCCCTGGCGGTCGCTTGCCAAAAACTATGACTTGATTCGAGACGCGATTTCGCGGGTCGTCCCCGGCTTTGCGAACTTCAATCAACGGATCCGCACTGAGAAGACGTTCTACCTTCCGAATGGTGCTCGCGATCGACGTTTTGAAACGGCTTCCGGCAAGGCACGGTTTTCGGTCACCCCGATTCCAAAGCATGACCTTCGACCGGGCGAGTACCTCATGATGACCATACGATCTCACGATCAGTTCAACTCGACGATCTACGGGCTCGACGATCGCTATCGGGGGGTCTATGGTGGTCGCAGAGTTATTTTCCTAAATGCTGACGACGTCCGAGAGGCCGGTCTTCACGCTGGGCAGCTCGTTGACATTCGAAGTCACTTTGAAGGCGAGACGAGGATAGCGCCAAGCTTTCTGGTCGTCCCGTATACCATTTCGCGCCACTGTGCGGCTACGTACTATCCCGAGGCGAACGTTCTCGTTCCAGTCCGCAGTGTGGCTGAGAAGAGCAATCAACCTGTCAATAAATGTATCCGAATCACACTTGCGCCGTCGTCGACCTCTGCTCCCCGCGATGTCGACATCTCGATTGCCGCGATCACCTACAATCTGAAGCGCAAAGTGCCTGAAACAGTAACGACGGTGCCTTCACGCGTGACCTCATCAGAAAACACTTCTAGACAGTAGATATGGCCTAGCAGCTTTACATGAGTAGCCAAGTACAACCCGAGAGCCGCTCGCTCATCGTCGATACGTTTCCGTCGATCGAGCTGCGTTCATAACCCCTCCAATGTGGTAGGCCGACTATAACGCCGACATACGAAGGTTCGCATCACTGGATTTCGCGTAGCTTTGGTCAAGGGTCAGGAGCGACGAAATGCGTCACTCTCGCTTCACCTTTAAGAAGCCCGTATATGGACTGCTGGAGAACGGAGTCGGTGTTGGTTACGCGCTCGTGCTGGCGTAGATGCTCGAGCCAGGATTCTACCAAGAACGTTTCTAGGAATCTCCCGCGTTCGGCGGTATCTTCAAATATGCCCCAAGTATAGGCTCCGTCGCGTAGCCGTTCACGTCGCAGCCGATTCAAGGCCGCAAGAAAAGCCGCCCGATTTCTGTCGTCGGCAATTCGATATTCAACCGTAACGAGGACCGGCCCGTGATCGCTCGTGACATCGCGCGATACGATCGGCGCCGGCCACTGCATCGAGGGGGTGAGGTCGAGTTTCCCGGCAGTCTGGAGCTTCCAGCGCCAGGTCAGCGGGATCGCAAGCAGCGCGCCTGCGGCGGCAACAAAATGCGTCATCGGCAGACCTGTTAAGCTCGCGACTTTTCCCCAAATCGCGCTGCCGACAGTCATGGATCCAAAAAGAACCGTCATGTAAATTGCGAGTCCGCGTCCGCGCACCCAATCGGGTAAAGAAACCTGCGCGGATACGTTGATAGTGGCGATTGCTGCGATCCAGGAAACACCCGCAATGAGGCTCGCCAGCAACGCCGCAAGCGGCTCGCGTGCGAGGCCGAAGAGCACTAGCGCGATCGCGGTGCCGATGCTTGCGGCCGCGACGAGCCGGTCGGGCCCTAGTTTCATCTTCCAAGAGGGCATGCCGAATGCGCCCGCAACCGCGCCGAAGCCGATCGCCCCTAACAGAATGCCATATATCTCCGGTCCACCGCTGATGCGGCTTCGCGCGATAAGCGGGAGCAGTGCCCAGTACGTGCTCGCGAAAAGAAAAAAACCAAGCGTTCGTATTAGCGTTCCTCGCAAGCTCGGACTATTGGCAGCATAGCGAAAGCCCATCCGAATCGCGCTGCCGAAACGCTCTACCGGCAACTCGCTTGTCGTTCGTTTCGGTTCACGCCACGAGATCAATGCTCCGATTGAACCAAAATTGCTCACCGCGTTAACGACGAAAGGTGCGGCTATCCCAAGCGGAGCGATTATTGCGCCGGCAAGCGCGGGGCCGATCGCGCGACTGACGTTGACCCCCGCGCTGTTCGCCGCAACGGCAGCCGGGAGGGCTTTCCACGGAACGAGTTCTGGGACCACGGATTGCCAGGCGGGAGCCGTGAGAGCGTTGGCGACGCCGATGAGAAACGTAAACCATAGCAGCGAAGCGGGGGTCACGCGGTCGAACCAGACCATCGCTGCGAATATCGCCGATAGGATGGCGATGCTGACTTCGCCCGCAATGAGAAACCGTCGCTTGTCGACGAGATCTGAAAGAACGCCTGCGAGGAGTGCAAACATGAACATCGGCAGAGCGTTCGCGACTTGAATGAGAGAAACGATGAATGCATCGCTCGTGAGATTCGTCATCAGCCACCCGGCGGTGGCATTGTACATCCACGTGCCCGTATTTGAAAGCACCGTGGCGATCCAAACGATCGTGAAGATTCGGTACTGAAACGCTGCCCACGGCGTACTTCCTTTAGGCGGCATTGAGCGCCGTTTGTGAGTTTCAGCCGCGCGTCCTGTCAGGTGTCACCTGACGATAAGGGGCTTTCCCGGGAGGCCCAACGGGGAACCGGGCTTTGCAGCGATCTCAGCAAACTTGCAAGAACACCTCTCCTCGATAATCCGCACCGATCGCGGTTGCCGGCGCATCCTCGTTCCGGTCGAGTCCTTCGGCCCTTGCCGCTGCGCGCCGTCAGCCGTGGAAGCGGCCCGGTTGCACCGCTGGCGCACCGCGCGTATGCTTGTCACCTGAGACCCTTTTTAGAACAAGAGGAGAAGCATATGCGACTGACTTCCAAGAGCGCGATCATCACGGCCGCGGGCGTCGTCCTGTTGGGAACAAGCCTGGCCCTTTCAAGCGCAGGCGTTGTTTTTGGTTCGAGCCCGCCGGGCCAAATTCAACACGACGCGAGTTGCAGCTCGAGTAGTGCCTGCCTGACGGAATCTAACACCGGTGCCGGCGGCGGCATTCGGGGCACCGCCAAAGGAAAGAATAGTGCCGGAGTTAACGGCGCGGGATCCGGGTTTGACGGCATTGGCGTGCTTGGCAAAGGTACCGGCTCAGGGGGCACCGGCATAGAGGGGACGGGCTACGTCGGCGTATACGGTGTAGCTACTAATGAAGGCGCGGCCGTCGCAGCATACAACACGTGTACTTCCGTCTGCGGAACCGGCATCACGTCCCAGGTGAGCAGCGTCTTCGGCATGCCACTCGAAACGTTTGGCTGTTGCGGCTCGAGCGCGGGAGATTTTAGCGTTGACGCGGCCGGCGACGGCGTCTTTGAGGGATTCGTTCAAGCCGATGGAGGATTTACGACGGCCATTCGGGGGCGTGCCGGTCAGGTGAGCGCCAGCGTGGCGCTCGCACCCCGAGCGACCGTCGAAGATACGGGTACTGCGCGGATGACTGACGGCGTCGGCGTCGTCCACTTGCAGTCGGACTTCGCAAGTACGCTCGATATGAGTCAGGGATATCAAGTCTTTCTCACGCCCGACGGGGATACGCGCGGCCTGTACATCGCCCAAAAGTACGAACATGGATTTGTCGTGCGCGAGAACGAGCACGGACGTTCGTCCGTCTATTTCGACTATCGCGTCGTGGCACATCCGGCGGGCTCAAACGCCGTGCGCTTTCCCGCGTACAACCAGAAACGGCGCACGCTTAGGCCACCAGCTCACGTTCCGCCTCAGCCTAGCGGCAGCTAAAGCGAGGAACGCGGTTTGATTCTGAAACGAGCTCGCTGCGGCGGGCTCGTTTCTTTTGAGGGCTGGAGCTTTCTCGGGATCGCCCGGAGTCGAATCGGTTCAAAAGCGGCCGACAACGGATTGAAAGACCCGTCGCCCTCAGACGGTGACTCGAGCGCCGATGTCGTGGAGGCCGAGCTGACGACCATCGTAAGTCTTGACTGGCGGACTTCGCTAAGCAGCTTCGTTAGTATCTGGGCCACTTGCGGATAAGCTTTCCTCGTGAAGGTGACGACCATAACCAGAAGCATCCGCGTGGAGCGAGCGCGTCCGGGGGCCTTTTGGTTTGCGCCTCGAATCAGAAACATAGAGTCTCCGATTCTGGAGGCCCGCGGCTCCCAGGCTCGGGAGCAAGAATGAGTAGATGTTATCGAACCCGTAGCCATGGTCAAGAAGCGTGCGAAAGCCGCCCCAAAAGAGTACGGCCCCCACGAGCATTTTGGAAATCCGCTGAATGTTTGTCGAATCTGCGGTGAAAAATACGCCTACGTTCAGGAGCCGCCCGGCCCGTTCCGTGAGAGCAAGAACTAGCGTATAGCCCGAGGCTTGACCCATTCCACGTACCTCGGATTTTGCTCGTGGCTATCTCTCACGCGTGTTCAACGATGTCTGGATGCGCGAGAATCATTTCGCGAAGGGCCAAACGCTCACCGCCATTCTTGGTAGTCGATAGCCCTTCGCTCTACGCAGCGAAGCCGCAGTCAAGCCGGGGAAAATGGTCCGGCGCGCGAACAGCGGTGCGTGCGGACCAACCGGCTAACGCCCGCGATCGGTGCGGTCGTCGAAGGCGTCGATCTGAGCGCGATGCTCACGGAAGCCGAAGTGCGCGACATCCGCGCGGCGCTTGACGAGCATCTCGTCCTCTTCTTTGAGCATCAGTCGCTGACACCGGTGCAGCAGCGCGACTTCGCGGCGCGCTTCGGCCCGCTCTACATGCATCCGTTTTATCCCGGTCACGACGACGCGCCGGAGGTCATGATCTTGGCGCACGATGAGACACACCGCGCCAACAGCGATCGCTGGCATAACGACGTTACGTTCCTCGAAAGGCCACCACAGGCAGGGGTGCTCTACGCCGAGCAGATCCCGGAGTTGGGTGGGGACACGCTCTGGGCCAACATGTACCTGGCGCACGAAACGCTCTCCGAGCCGATCAAAACACTCGTGACGCAGTTGCGTGCGGTGCACTCATTTGCGAAGAACTTCACGCCCGAGCGATTCAAGGCGTTAGGTATCGAAGCCCGGCGCGACCGCATGTACGCGGAGCATCCGCCCGTGTCGCATCCGGTCGCGCGAACGAATCCGGCGACGGGGCGTAAGGCTCTGTTCGTGAACCAGGACTTCACGTCGCATATCGAGGGTCTCTCGCCGCGCGAGAGCGATGCGCTCTTACGCCTGCTCTTCGAGCACATGGAGCGGCCGGAGTTTCAAGTGCGCTGGCGCTGGAACGAAGGCACGGTCGCATTCTGGGACAATCGCTGGACGCAACACTGCGCGCTCGCCGATTACTTTCCAAACCGCCGCCGCGTTCGTCGCGCGACGATCCTCGGCGAACGGCCGGTGTAGCACGTTCGAGCGGCGCCTCAGCGTCTCCGACGTCGCGCTCATCGTGGTAGGTAGTGTCGTCGGATCGGGAATCTTCCGCACGCCGTCGGTCGTAGCGCAACGCCTGCACGCTCCTGTGTTGATTCTCTGCGCGTGGGCGACCGGCGGAGTCGTGGCTCTCTTCGGCGCCTTCATCCTCGGCGAGCTCGCCGCGCGCCGTCCGCAAGGGTGCGGCATCTACGCCTATTTGCACGACGCGTTTCATCCGGTCGTCGCGTTCGCCTACGGCTGGAGCTCGCTGCTCGCATCGTTCAGTGGCGGCCTCGCAGCGGCGGCCGTGCTCTTCGCGGGCTACTTCACGGTGCTGACCGGCTTTCACATCGCATCGGGGCTACTTGCGGCGATCGCACTCGCCGCGCTCGCGCTTGTCAACTGCCTCGGCGTTCGTCAAGGCAGCAACGTCCAGAACGTATTAACCGTATTGAAGCTCGCCGCATTCGCGGCTGTCATCGTCGCGGGCTTCGCGGCCCATCCGGGTTTGTCGTCGCGTCCTCCGCTTTCCACCGCAACGCCAAGCACGCTCGCAGCATTCAGCTTCGCGATGATTCCGGTGCTCTTTACCTACAACGGCGCGATGGTCGCGAACTTCATGGCGACCGAGGTGAAACAAGCGACAATCGCGCTGCCGCTCGGGCTCTGGCTGGGAGTTTCGGGCGTCGCAATCCTCTATCTCCTGGTCAACGCTGCGTGCGTTCACGCGCTAGGCGTCGGCGGGTTGGCCGGCACCGAGGTCCCCGCCTCTGCCGTACTGCTAGTGACGGTGGGTTCGCCTGGAGCGCGCCTGGCGTCGCTTGCGATCATTGTCTCGACGCTTGGATTCATCGGCAATCGCATGTTGACGGTTCCACGCCTCTACCATGCCATGGCCCAGGATGGGCTGTTCTTTCGGAGCGTCGCGTCGATCGATCCCCGAACGCGCGTACCAGTCGTCGCGATCGTGTTGCAAGCGCTCGTTGCGATAGTTATCGCGCTCACCGGGAGCTACGAGCAGATTCTTAGCTACGTCGTTTCGACGTTTTACCTCTTCAACGGCCTATCGGCGCTTGCGCTGTTCGTCATTCGGGCACGCGATCGGAGCTCCGGCAACGCACGGCCGGTAGATTTTCAGGTGCCGTGGCATCCCGCATCGACGACGATCTACCTGGTCGCATCGTTCGGCGTCGCGATCGCTACGTATATCGCCTATCCTCGCGAGGCGCTCTTTGGGTTGCTGATTCTGCTGAGCGCGCTTCCGGTCTACTTCGTATGGGTGCGCTCCTCGCCAGCGAAGCGTACAGCCTGATGCTGCCCGCATACTTGGAATGCTCGCTCGACGCAACGCACCGCTGCTCGCCAAACGCGTTGGCGAGCCTCTGTGCGAATGACGCTGCGCCGCTGCTCGCCCGCTACGATGACCTTTCGCTTTCCCGGACAATCGCAACGCGCCCGTGGACGATGTGGCGATACCGCGAGCTCCTCCCGATCGCCGAAAACGAGACGCCGGTCTCGCTTGGCGAAGGCTGCACGCCCCTCGTTCCGCTCGCGCGCTTGCAGAGAGCGCTTGCGTTGCGAAGAGGTGTACGTGAAGGACGAAAGCCAAAACCCGACCGGTTCGTTCAAATCGCGCGGAATGTCCGCCGCGGTCACGGTCGCGAAGCGCTTGGGCGTGACGGCGATGGTTGCGCCGAGCGCGGGAAATGCCGGCGGCGCCCTGGCAGCCTACGGAGCGCGAGCCGGTATCGGCGTACGCGTCTACGTACCGCGCGATACGCCGCAGCTGCTCGTCGAAGAGATGGAGAGCTACGCGGCCGACGTGATTTTCGTCGACGGTCTCATCGACGACGCCGGACGGATGGCCATCGAGTACGCACGCGCAACGGGTGCCTTCAACGTTGCGACGTTCCGCGAGCCGTACCGCGTCGAGGGCAAGAAGACGATGGGCTTCGAGCTGGTCGAGCAACTCGGCGGCGTTCCTGGCACGATTATCTATCCGACCGGCGGCGGCACGGGCCTGGTCGCGATGTGGAAGGCGTTTGCCGAGTTGGAGCGCGTCGGCTGGATCGGCGCGGAGCGCCCCGTCATGGTTGGCGTCCAAGCTGAGGGCTGCGCACCGATCGTTCGCGCTTTCCATTGCGGAGAAGAATCGGCCGCACGGGTCGATAACGCGTCGACAAAGATGTGGGGATTGCGCGTTCCGGGCGGGATCGGTGATCGTCTCACTTTGCGTGCGCTGCGCGAATCGCGTGGGCACGCCATCGCCGTTTCCGACGAGAGCGCAGACGATGCGATGCGCGATCTCCATCGCGAGGAGGGGATCGACGCAACCGAAGAGGGGGGCGCGACCCTTGCGGCGCTACGCCGATTGCTAGGCGACGGCGTTGGGCTTCCTTTGCCGATCGTACTCTTCAATACGGCCACGTCGTTGAAGTACGCGCCGCGTAGGGCGGACTACCTGAATACTCAGAATGTAGCGAAGGGCCCGTAAGCCACACACGTAACCCTTAAGCGGCCCCAATCCGGTAATCGCCGTGGCAGGAGCGGACCGGGATTTCCCAGGCTGGTTTCAGGACTCCAAATGCCGCTCTGGAGTACGTTGGAAACCGGGGCTGGGACCGCAGGTAATGTCGTCCTCAACCATCGATACCGTCCTGGCCCCGCCACCCTGACCGGGGAAGTTGTTCCCGGTTCCGGACTTCTCGGTGATCGTTGTTCTAACTTTCGGCCAGCTCTGACCGTGAGTCGAGTGTGCTCAAGGTTTGACTAATGAATTCGACCGGCGATACGCCGCCGAAGGCGGTCGGCGCGATTTGTCAGGCCAGAAAATCATAGTTGCCACAGCCCGTGATCCACATCTCCCTGGACGTAAATCGCGAACGTTCCCTTTCTTGGAATCTCCCGCGGCGGGTGCGCAACCAAAGCGCCCCGCTCTGATGCCGCAGCCAACGCTGCTTCGATGTCGTCAACGAGCCAATACGGTCGAACGACGGGCTGCTCTGTTTCGCGCAAGGGACCACGCACGCCAATGCTGCCCCCATCAGGTAGCGGAGCCGTCCGCGCACCTCCAAGAAGCGGATCAGCTGATCCAAACTTGATGCCGTGCGCAGCCTCATAGGCAGCACATACAGCATCTACATCGGAAGCGACAATCTCTATGTAGTGAACCTTCATGGCAAACTCTCTCGCATTTCCGGCTTAACTTACGTTTAGGCCGACCTTGATAAAACCGGTCCCGTGAATCGAGTGTGCTCAAACTTTGCCTGATGAACTCGGCGGCGTCAAGCCGTCGAGCGGGTATGGGCCGCCGTTCGTTGTAATCGACCGCCTGGTACCTATCCAAGCGCTTAGTTCTTGCTAGGCAAACGCGCGACTTTTACGGCACCGCACTTGTCTGCATCGGAGAGATCAAGCGTGGAATCCTGTGCGCCGTGGGTCGGCTTGAGACGCCCGTAGCACGTGACGCGGATCCACGCCGACGCCTTAACGCGCGCTTCCCTCAACAAGCTACGGCGCGCTGTTTCCAGCGCGGAGGGATAACGCGAATCGATGATAGTTTGGATGACAGTTTGATTGAAGAGTGAGAGGACGCCAACGCTCGAAACCGGAACCGCGATGTCTATGTTGAGATTAGCAAATCGCCTGGTCATTAGTCTTTTCGTGATCTTCATGACGGCTGCCGGCGTGCGCGCGGCCACGCCGACGCCCGCGCCGACCGTAGCGCCGCCCGAGACGGCATCCGAGATTCAGTTCGTCAGGTCCGTTAGCGGCGATCTGCCGAGTCGCTTCGCCACGACAACACAAGCGAAGGCTGCGGGGTACTTCCAATACACGGCCGAGGATCAGACCGGTGCCATCAGCTGGGTGAACACCAACTACTGGCAGAGCGATCCCCAGCATCCGAGCCAACTCTGGTACGATGTCACGGGGCGTCTGATTGGCGCAGACTTCTCAGTGCTGCAAAGCAGCTCGCCCAAGGCCCCGTCGGTCTGGGGCGTTTCGCCCTCGCGCTTTCTCGACTTTTCCCCAGCGCACGTCCATTTCGCGATCAAGACCGCGTCAGGGCTGCAGTACGGCGGCGCCGGAAGCAAGAGTATGGCGAAGGTCGGTGGCTCGCTCAGCCAGCCAACGGCGGCTGATATCGTGAAAATCGGCAACCTGCCGCAATGGAAGGTGCTCGGGATTCCGTCGCCGCGAAGCGTTAGCGACGTGGCGTTCGTCTTCCCGTTTCCGGCGATCTGGGACTTGCAGGTCTGGCTGATTCCAAATCCGCTCGGTGCGTTTGCCGAGCATAACCCGAACGTCATTCCGAGCGCGGCTGCGAAGAACCAGGATTAGCTTTATCGTAGCGTGCTCCGCCGATCTGCGCCGCGCCGCCGCCATCGCGGCGTTCAGGACTTCGTGAGAAACGCGATTTATGCAAAATCTCAAGAGCAATAATGATTTGCGGGGGCTTGAAGAGGTGGCAGAGCGGTTGAATGCGGTGGTCTTGAAATGTTTGCAGCCAACCTCAATAGGTCCCCGCGAGTATCATTTGAGCACGCGACGCTGAACAATCGGCAGCTTATCGAGGCCTAGTGTATTTATTCGGTGAGAAAATCCGTGAGAAGACCAACGCAGGTTTGTCTGATGCTTCGAATGCGTTCGATGTGGTAATTTCCAAAGCGTTGGCCATGCGTTGTAACCGCGGTCCAAAAAAAAGCCTTCACTAGACCTGCTCCAATTCCGTGGGAACCACCGGTCCTGCAGAGGGCACCTTCGCGGTGTCAAGCTTATTCCAGCCGTGGAAGTGGGACAAGTCGCCTGCGTTCCACGCTTCGCGGAGTCCAGGAGTGCTCAGATTCCAGTCTGGGCGGATTTCACTTGTTACTACGCGCAGATCGTGCCAAAGATCGATGACCGATGGACGCCCCCAGAACCAGTAGCCGTTATAGATGCTGTAAATCACAAGGCCCGGCTTGAGCACGAGCGTATGCGGGATCATCGGATTGTGCTCGGGGTCAGTGTACTCCTGGATATCGAGGTCCTTCTGAATCGTTCGGTCGGGGTCCGAAAGGAATGTCCACTGAGCTCCGACTGACGCACGGAACTCCTGAAGGGTATGGTGATCGTCGGTGGCGATCGTGGCGATCTGAGTGTAAGCCACCGCGATCTTTGGGTAGAACGCGGCGAGTTCCAAATGCTGCTGGTGCTCCTTTGGGCAATAGTGGCCGCGCGCAAGCGTTAGGATTAGCGGATCATCGCCCTGTAACTCGTTGAGCTTTCGCACCGTGCCCGTGTGATCGGGCAGTTCGTAGTCGGGAAAAATGCCTCCGGGCACGATATCAGAACGCATGGTTGGGCTCCTCTCTTGAGTCCGTGGCGCTACTTATGTTGGCAGACCCTCGGCGTTCCTGTTCCGTGGTTGTGAACCTGTTGCGTCGCTGTGCTGGACTGCTCCGCACTGAGGGCGAGGAAGGATGCCAAGTAAATGGCAAAAGTAGGTGCCGATCGTGGAGGGCCGGCCTTTCGCGTGGATTTCGCGTTTGCCCGCGTTCGGGTTTTCCGTCGGCTTCCGCACAATGTCGCACGCTTTCGCTCGCTCGCCCGACCGCCCTTTGGACATCCGATTTTGGTTCTGCCAAAGCTGGCGTCATCTATACTCACTATTGCACCAGCAAGAGGCGAAGGAATGGGACGAACCAGGTCGATATTCGCTCGCTTCAGTCTCGCGCTCGCGTAGCGAAGCGTTGCGCTATCCAGGAGGCGACATCGTTTGCGGAAGCCGCCAAGACCGAGCCGTGGGTTGCGCTCAGATACGCTTTAAACGACACGGGCGTGCCGTTTCGCGATAAGCGATCCCGCAACAGCAGCGTGCTCTCTGACGACACCATCGCGTCGGAAACGCCGTTTACTAAGAGCGTTGGTATTGAGATTCGGAAGGTGCTCGGATTATTTGCAGCTAGGTCCTGGTAGAGCGCCTCGATGGCGGCTTCGCCCCGCGGCGCGAAAATTGAACGAGGCACTACCCGCGCCCAATCCGATTCGTTCATGAGCTCTTCAAGGCAGCGCTGCTCCAACTCCGGCATCATATTCAGCGCTTCAGGCTCTAATATTTCGGAAGGAACGACGCGCGGATCCACGGTCGAGAACCCCGCAATGAGGAGCGCCACCAGTGCGAGCGCGCTGTTCGGGGCCGGATTGTCGAGCTCAACTTGAAAAAGCCCATCGGGGTTCGAGAATGGCGCATATGCCACTGCACCCACGAGCTTGAGCTCCGGCGCGATCTGCTGACCCGCCGCGGCAGTTGCAAGCGCCGCTGCGCCCCCTTGCGAATGTCCCATGACGATCCAACGCGTTCCGATATTTGGATCGATTTCGCGGGCAGCGCGGGCCATATCGGTAACGTCGTTCGCGGCTGAAATCCCTACCATATATGGATGAATGCCCGGGGTTCCGATGCCCTCGTAGTCGGTTTGGGCGACGGCGTAACCACGCCGTACGAATCCATCAAGCATACGTTGTTCTACGTCTGGCGAAGCAAAGCGTGAGGGCGCGCATTGTGGCGCGTTACCGGTGGTGCCGTGTGCCCAGCTGATGAGCGGCCACCCTTCCGGTGGAGGAGTTCCGTAAGGAACAGCTAGCGTCCCGGAAACGGCGGCGAGCGCACCGCGCGCTGTAAGCGATTTGTAGAGAACGCGATAGTTTGCCGACGCGGAACGCAATGCGGAGCTCCCCGTGAATCGCCGCGTCCAGATGACGCTACCTTCATCGCCATGCGGTAGCTGGTTAGGAGGCTGGTAAAATGCAGCCCCGGACGGGCCACTTGGTATTAGCGAAGCGGGAGCGGTTACACCCGCATCGCTAAGGAAGAGGGTAACTAACAAGATAGCTTTCCCGAAATGCACTGTCGCGGCAACGATTGATCTCCCGTTAGTGTGACCTCCTCCAGCCGTGGTTCGCCAGTAAAGCGCTCAATGACCAGCGTCGTCATCCCGCAACGGGGTCCGACCCTCGGAGAAACTGAAGACGCTCGCGGGCTATATGTCAGCCGCAAGACGCCGCACGGTTTTTCAAGTGCGCGAAGCGCGGCGCGCAGGCCCGTACGGATACCACCGGATCGACTCGAGTTCCCAGCCGCGATCATCAGCGAAGAAGGCGCGAGGGATGTATATTAAGTAACCTCTCCACGGCAAGCGCATCGAAAGATTGGAGTATCACGGTGAGTATCTCGCGTCTTCTTCGCTATGGCCTCGTCGCCTTCGCACTTGCGATCGTTGTTTCACCTGCTGCGCGCGCACAGCAGGATGACAAGAAGGCTGGTGCCACGGCTTCGCCGCAGCCTTACGACGTCTTCACGAAGGACGCGAAGGTATTGCCCGGCCTCATTTCCGTCGTTCGCAAGAACGGGAAAGTCTATTTCTCGATTGCAAAAGCACAGCTCGGCGAGGACTTCGTAGAGACCTCCGTGCCCGCGACCGGCCTCGGAGGCTTTGGACCCGCACCCGGAGAGCCGTATGTCGCACCGGCTCGCATACTCCACTTCGACCGAGTCGATAACACGGTAATCCTTCGATGGCCGAACACCTACGCGATGGTCGACGCTAATTCGCCGCAATCGGTCGGCGCGAAGCTCTCGCTTCCGAGCTCGGTGATTGCGGTCGCGCCAATTGTGGCGGAATCACCGACGTCCGTCGTAATTGAAGCCGATGCGTTTCTCGGAGATGTCGCCAATCTCAAAGCGCAGTTCGATGCCGTCGCTTCGAACCCAGGTCACGACTATAAGCTCGACTCCGGTCGATCCTTTTTCACAGACGCTAAGGCGTTTCCGCGGAACACGATCCTGCGCGTGAGCCAGACGTGGGTGACGGATTCACCCGACACGATCGACAATGCGCCCGATGCCCGGAGCATCGAGGTCAAAATGACCTACAATGTGATCGCGGCGCCGAAAGACGGCTACATGCCGCGGATCGCCGATCCTCGCATCGGCTACTTCGAGCAGCCGCTGCTTAATTTTCAAAGCGACAGCAATCCTACGCGCAACGTCTACTACATCAGCCGCTGGAACTTTATGCCGGCAACGCCTGGTCAGCCGTCGACTGCGAAAAATTCGTTGATCTTTACGCTCAGCGACGACATTCCGCTCGAATACCGTGACGTCGTTCGGCAAGCATTGCTAGAGTGGAATAAGGCTTTTAGCCGCGTAGGGATTCTCGGCGCGATTCAGGTACAGGACCAGCCTGCCGACTCCAGCTTCGATAGCGACGACATCCGGCACAACATGGTGCGCTGGGTCGACGCCTCATCACCGCAATACGGAGCCGAAGCACTAATCGTAACCGATCCGCGTACCGGCGAAGAGATCAACGCGGGGATCAACGTGGATTCGGTAATAGGCCTCGCAGGTAACAGCTATCGGTACGTCGTTGCCCCGGCGCGCGGCTTGCCCGATTCTGAAGCACTCGAGCGGCATTTTAGGCTGGACGATATTCGAGCCGTCATCCTTCACGAATCCGGACACGATTTAGGCCTGCAGCACAACTTCATCGCGTACTTAGCCTATTCAAGCAAGGACTTGCAAAATCGCGCTTTCACCGAGAAGTTCGGCGTTGCAACCAGCGTGATGGGGTACAATCCCGTCAATCTCTGGCCGAGGCCAACGACACAAGGCGATTACGAGCAGCTCACGCTCGGGCCCTACGACTACCATGCGATCAAGTGGGGCTACGAATACGTCCCCGACGCCTCGACACCTCAGGCGGAAATACCTAGGCTCAACCAGGTGGCTTTGCAATGGTCCAATCCTCTCTATCGCTTTGCCTCGGACGAAGACGTGGATTTCGAAACCGGTCACGCGATCGACCCCCGCGTCGAGCAACACGTGCTCAGCGATCGCCCGCTGACGTGGGAGCGGACGCAGCTCGTCATGATGCACGAAATCATGAATGCAGTGGACGAGCGCTTCCCCAAAGAGGGCGAAGCGTATGACGAGGCACGCCGCGCTTTCGAGGCCCCGCTGCGCCTCTACGTGCGTGACGTCGCCATGCCGGCCCACTACATCGGTGGCGAGTATCTCTCACGTGCTGCCGCCGGCGACCCGAACAGTCGGCCGCCGCTGCAGCCGGTTTCGCGCCGCGACGAGTACGCGGCATGGCAGCTCCTACAGACGTTCTTGTTCGCCGATGCGTCTTGGCGATTCAGCCCTAACGTTCTCAACCGCTTGACGTATAGCGAAGTCAGTTCGTTTGCTAACGGAACGTGGGCCTACAACCCTGGTCCGCGGCACGACGTTCCGATCGTCGAGATTGCTGGCCAAACGCAAGACCGCGTACTCGACGAGCTCTTCGCACCATTGACGCTGCAGCGCATCGACGATCTCTCGCTGAAGTACGCGCGTGGAACGACCATGAGCCTTGCAGATCTCTTCGATTGGACCCGCAACGGCATTTTCGGCGACATCGCCAACGGCAGCATCGCCCGTGCCGGCGTCGTGCGACGCAACGCGCAGATGCGCTTCGCAAAGCGCTTGTCGCAGATGTGGATCGCGCCGGACAAAGGCACGCCTACCGATGCCCAAGCGCTGGCGCGGCTGCAGCTGGAAGACTTGACTCGTTACTGCGCCTCCGCACTGCACGCGAGGCTCGACGAGCTCACGCGCGCACACATCGAAGCGCTCGCGGCGCTTGCCAAACAGGCGCTAGAAGCGCGAGCGACGATCGCGGGTCCTTAAGATCTCCAAACTGACGCTCTGTTAGAAAATGTTAGACGGGGCGACGCCGAATCAACAAGGGGATGGCAGGCGAAGTCACGTTTGCCTTCACGGATATCGAAGGCAGTACGGCGCGATGGGAGCGCGACCGCGTCGCGATGCAAGACGCCGTGCAACGTCACGATGCGATCTTGCAGGCGGCCATTGCGGAACGCGGTGGCCATGTGTTCAAAACGGTCGGCGACGCTTTTTGCAGCGCGTTCGCAGCGCCTCAGGATGCCGTCGCTGCAATGCTGGCGGCGCAAAAGGCGCTAAACGCCGAAGATTTTTCCGCTGTTGACGGATTGCGCGTGCGCGCCTCAATCCATACCGGTAGCGCAGAGATGCGCGGGGGCGACTACTTCGGTCCGGCGGTTAATAAGGTTGCGCGACTGCTGGCGATCGGCCACGGCGGTCAGCTTCTGATGACCGCCGAGACGGCTGCGCTCGTCGACGGCGAATTGCCGGCCGATGTAACGCTGCGCGAACTGGGCGCCTATCATCTCAAAGACTTCGCCGAGCCGCAGCGGCTGTACCAGTTGCTGGCGCCGGCATTGCCGGCGGAGTTTCCACCGCTGCGTTCGCTCGGAACGCTGCCCAGCGATCTTTCCATCGTCGATGCGGCGGAGTTTCACCCCGTTGCGAGCTTCAGCGGACGCGATGAGGAACTCGCGGCGGTGCAGGCGGCGCTGAAGAAAGACGGCGCGATCGCGGTGGTACACGGCTTAGGCGGGGTCGGCAAGTCGTCCATCGCGCGCGAATACGGCTGGCGTAACCGCGAGCAACACTCGGTCGTGTGGTGGCTCAACGCAGAGACCGAAGACGGCATCGTCGACGGGCTGCTGCGCTTGGGTACGATGTTCGTGCAGGGCCTCGATCAGCTGGCCGATCGGCGCGTCGCCGCGCAGCGGGTGGTCAACTCGGTGCTGGGCGGCTTCGACAAACCGGTGCTGTTGGTTTTCGATAATCTTGAAGACGAAGGGCTCATGCGGACGTGGTTGCCACGCGCCGGGGCTCTAGCGTTGGCGACGTCGCGTGACGCTGCGTGGGGCCCCGATGTTACCGCGATTCCCTTGCACCCCTGGTCCCTCGAGACCTCAGTCCGGTATCTGCAGCGCGCCAGCGGACGAAAAGATTTAGGCGAAACAGATGCGTACGCGATCGTGCAAGCACTCGGTGCGCTTCCCTTGGCGCTGTCACACGCGGCGGCCGCGCTGCGCGGTCTGCGAATGGTGAGCCCGAGACGGTACTTAGAGCACATCAACGAGCATCTGCACAAGGCTCCGCGCGACGCCGAATACCCGCGTTCAGTCTTTGCAACCTTCAGCACCGCGATCGCGCAAGCAGAGCAGCACGCCGCCGGCGCGGCAGCGGTACTTTGCTTCGCGACATCATTTGCGCCCGACGCGATCCCGGAGGAGCTCTTCCATCAGCCGCTTGAAACCTATGCCGCGGACCTAAGGCCGGCGCTGTCGGAAACCGACGTGCTCGATCTGCGTTCGGTCCTTGCCGATGAGCTGCGGCTCGACGAGGCGCTTGGGGCGCTTGACCGGCTTTCGCTGCTTACCTTTGGAGAGAGCTCGCGGACTTATAGCGTGCACCGGATCGTGCAGCTCGCAGGACGAGATCTTGAGGGCGACGCCGCACCGGCGTGGCGCGAGTGCGCCGTTGAAGTTGCCGATGCGGCGTTTCCCGAGGGCGATTTCGCCACGTGGCCACAGTGCGCGCGACTCCTCCCACACGTACGCGCGGCACTGGACGCCTTGCCGAGCGAGACGGCGTTCTTGCCGGCGGGGCGCCTCGCCCGTCGATACGGTCTCTACGCAGCCATACGCGGTGAGTACAGTGCCGCGGAGACCGTGCTTGCTCGCGCGGTGGCGATTCGGGAGAAGGCGCTCGGCCCGGATCATCCCGACGTTGCAGCTACTCTGAATAACCTTGGGAGCGTGTACAAGGAGCAAGGGCGCTACGAAGAAGCGGAGCCGCTGCATGTGCGCGCGCTGGCGATTCGGGAGAAGGCGCTCGGCCCGGATCATCCCTCCGTCGCAACTAGCCTGAACAGCCTCGGTAACCTGTGCACTGACCAAGGGCGTTATGAAGAAGCGACGGCGCTGTACACGCGCGCCCTAGCGATTCGGGAGAAGGCGCTCGGTCCGGATCATCCCGACGTTGCGTGGGGCCTAAATAACCTCGCCAACGTGTACAATGAACAAGGGCGTTACGAAGACGCAGAGCAGTTGCACAGGCGTGCGCTTGGGATTAGGGAAAAGGCGCTGGGCCCCGATCATCCGGACGTCGCATTCAGTCTCAACAACATTGGGGACGCATGCTACGAGCAAGGACGTTACGAAGAAGGGACGGCAGCGTTAACGCGCGCGCTGGCGATTCGCGAGAAGGCGCTCGGCCCTGATCATCCCGACGTTGCATTCAGCCTCAACAACCTCGCCTCGGCTTACCTTGACCAACAACGCTTTGAAGAGGCAGAGTCGCTGTGCACGCGCGCGCTGGCGATTTGGGAGAAGGCGCTTGGCCCGGATCATCACTTTGTTGCGATGGCCCTCGAAAGCGTTTCGAACATGTACCATAAGCAAGGACGTTACGAAGAGGAAGAGCCGCTAAGCCTGCGCGCGCTGACGATTCGAGAGAAGGCGCTTGGCGCGAACCATCCCTACGTTGCGATCAGCCTGAACAACCTCGCGAATCTGTACCGTGATCAAGGACGATACGATGAAGCGGAGGCGCTGTATGCGCGCGCGCTGGCAGTCCGGGAGGAGGCTTTCGGGCCGGAACACCCGGATGTTGCGACCTTCCTGAGCGATCGGGCGACGTTGTACGAAGCTCAGGGGTTCCCCGACAATGCACAGCTGCTCTACGTCCGTGCATTGGCGATCCGCGAAAAAGCGCTCGGCGCCGACCATCCGAAGACGAAAGCCGTGCGCGAGAAGTTGGAAAAACTTCGGTCGATCTAGTGCAGCAGCTCACGACTAGCAAGTCCTCAAGGACTTTAATAAGGACGAAAAAACGAGCCCCGCGGCTCTTGGAGCATGTACGGCCGGAATAATCCGAAGGGACTAGAACAGGAGGCTATGTTGGGGGAACCGGCTGAAATGGGCAGGCAGGTAGCTATCGTGCTTTACGTGACGGCGATGGCAGCCGTCATTGTCGGTGTAGATTTCGTGTTCTTCAGAAACCGACTCTGGGAACGGCTGATAGTGAATATTGCAATCGTCTTAGTGTTTGCCGCGTTCTACTTGAGATTCCGTTATCGCGGATAGCTTCTTTGCAAAGTGATTGTGGCGGCCAAGCTCGATACGCTAAGAAGCCGCGCAAAAGGCGAAAACCTCAATAGAGACTGCCCCATGGCGCCGTCGCCGGCCGAACGAACTTGAAAGCCGACCTGACTAAGCTCGCTGTCGAGCAGACGTTGGATCCGCAGCTCGTGGTCTTGTCTGTGATTCCTAAAAAAAATATCTGTCTCATATCGCAATCATTCAGGGCCTGCCTGTGCGTAGTCTTAACAATCGCCGCTCTCAGCGAAGCTTCAATGCCGAATAGTCGTCGGCAGTTCTTCTCGCGAAAGGGCGTTGAGTGTCGGAATCGCAACGAGTGCGCCGGTAAAGCTTACCAGCGCCGCACTTAACCCGAGCCACTGAAGCGGGAGACCTTTGGCGATAAGCCCCGCACCAAGCGCCGCACCGGCGGCGTTCCCAATATTGAATGCGCTGATGTTCGCCGACGAAGCAAGATTCGGCGCACGGTTGGCCGTGCGAATGACCAGCAACTGGAGCGGTGTCGCCGTTGCGAAACCAAAGAAACCAACCGCAAACGTCGCAGCGATGGCGAGACCACGATGCGGCCACATGAAGCTTGAAAGCGCGAGGATGGCCGCAAGTCCGCCGATCGTTGCAAGTAGTGTGACGCCGAGTGCGCGGTCGGCAGCCTTTCCGGCAACGATGTTGCCCGCGAGCGTACCGACGCCGAAAAGGACCAGGAGTGCGGCGACCGCAGGAGGCGAAAAGCCCGAGACCTGCTCAAGCAGTGGCGAGATGTAGGTGAACAGCACGAACACCCCGCCGAAGCCGAGAAGAGTCGTGAGCAGCGCAAGCAGCACTGGCCCGCTCGCGAGCGTGCGCAGCTCTGACGCAAGGAAACGTTGTTGCGATTCGATGCTTGGCACGAAGAGCCAGACACCCCCAAGCGCTAAGACGCCGATGAGCGCGATCAAGGCGAAAGGTG
Organism: Vulcanimicrobiota bacterium; assembly: GCA_963719905.1. Classification (GTDB taxonomy): domain Bacteria; phylum Vulcanimicrobiota; class Vulcanimicrobiia; order Vulcanimicrobiales; family Vulcanimicrobiaceae; genus Cybelea. The sequence goes on along the minus strand of CAVRDR010000001.1, from coordinate 23,825 downwards.
CATGCCACCCAAAATGTTGGCCGACGAACGCCCCAAATGGAACTCCCATGACCAAGGCCACAGTCAATCCAAGAAACATCGTCGAAATCGCCGACGCGCTGCGCTCCTTAGGGACGAGGGCTTCGGCGACAACGGCGCCGACTCCGAAGAACGTCCCATGATTGAACGCCGCAAGGATTCGGGCGAGTAAAAGCAACCCGTAGTTATTTGCAACGGCCGCCGTGGCGTTGCCGGCTATAAAAAACAAGAGCATAAGCATCAACACGGCCTTACGGTTGACACGGCTGAGCGCAAGAGTGAACACGGGAGCGCCGATGGCTACGCCGAGGGCATATCCGGTGACCAAGAATCCCGCGGCGGGAATTGACACATGCAGATCCCGCGCTATTTCCGGGAGCAACCCGACAGGGACGAACTCGGTCGTCCCGATCGCAAAAGCTCCCAACGTGAGCGCGTAGAGGCCCAACGTCGAGCGATCTCGCGTCATGCCCCTAAGCCGGTTCAGCCTTATTCATTTTCCATTTCATCGTAGCTCCCGAAGATGCCGACAAAGCCGAAGCAATACTACGATGCGGGCACCTTCGGCGCGCTGGAAGTCTCTCTTGCCAGGTGCGTTCGCCATCTGACAAAGACGAACAAGCTTTCACTAACCGTATGTCGGATGCCGGGGGCGCCAAAATCCGGTAGCGTTGGTTTATGGAACGCCTAAGTGCGGGCGATACAGCGTGGGTGCTGGCAAGCTCGGCGCTGGTGATGCTAATGACGCCGGGGCTCGGCTTCTTTTATGGCGGACTCGTGCGCCAAAAGAACGTGCTCTCAACGTTGATGCACAGCTTCTTCGCACTCTGCGTTATTTCCGTGCAATGGGTGCTCTGGGGCTATACGTTGGCCTTCGGACCCGACCGGCACGGCATGGTCGGATCGCTCGCGTGGTTGGGCTTCGCCCATGTCGGAGCTTCACCGGATCCTGACTACGCGCCGACGGTCCCGCACGCGGCATATGCGCTCTTCCAGATGATGTTCGCCGTCATCACGCCAGCCTTGATCACCGGCGCTTTCGCCGAGCGCAAGCGGTTTGGAGCCTTCGTGCTCTTCACTGTGCTTTGGGCCACCTTCGTCTACGATCCGATCGCCCATTGGGTTTGGGGACACGGCGGCTGGCTCGCGAGTCTCGGCGTCCTCGATTTCGCAGGTGGCACCGTCGTGCACATTTCGTCAGGCGTTGCAGCGTTGGTAGCGGCATGGATGCTGGGCCCGCGTGTCACGGGCGAAGCGCGCGGGCCGCACGACCGAACGATGATGCTCCTCGGAGCCTCCTTGGTCTGGTTCGGGTGGTTCGGCTTCAACTCTGGAAGCGCGCTCGCCGCCAACGGTCTAGCCGCGAGCGCGTTCGTCAATACTAACGTAGCTGCCGCGATGGGCGCACTGGTCTGGATGACGATCGTATGGTATCGCGAAGGCGCACCGAGCAGCGTGGGGGCTGCCGCGGGTGCGGTTGCAGGTCTCGTTGCGATTACGCCGGCAGCAGGATTCGTCACGCCTGCGGCTGCGATCGTCATCGGTGGCGTCGCTGCAATCGCGTGCTACAGCGCGGTGCAGCTGCGCGAGCGGATGCACGTCGACGATGCACTCGACGTGTTTCCGGTTCACGGCATTGGCGGCGCCGCCGGTGCGCTTCTTACCGGCATCTTCGCGACAACCGCCATCAATGCCGCGGGCGCCAACGGTCTTTTATATGGTAATCCCAAGCAGCTCCTGATTCAGGCGATGGCTGTTGGAGTGACCGCGACGTACACCGCAGTTGCGACGTACGTGATTCTCAAAGTCGTAACACTTATCGTGCCGCTACGTGTGAGCCAGCGCGACGAGCGGCTCGGTCTCGATCTCACACAGCACGCCGAAGCCGCCTACGGACGCGCACACTCATAAGGAAGGGGTAATCGTGGAAGTCATATTGGCATTTGCCGGATTCGCGGCGCTTCTGTGCGCGTGGACGGCGGTATCTCGGCGCGATCGTGCGCTTCAGGCAGTCCCGCGCCGCAAGGCGGCTTAATTTCGAATGCTACGGCATTACGTTCGATAGTTCGCATTGATACGAACATAGTCGCGCGAGAGATCGCATCCCCACCCGGTCGCTTCGGCTTCACCCAATCCGAGTTTGAGCTCAACTTCGATGCTCGACGGTTCCATCTCGCGATGCGCTTCGGCCTCCGAAAGCTGCTCGATCCCGTCACAGGCGACCCAGGGTTTCCCGTTGACGTCGAGAGACCAGCGTGCGGGCTCCAGGCCTGCGCGCGCGGCGCCGGCCGCCGCGACGATCCTGCCCCAGTTCGGATCCTCGCCGTAGAGCGCGGTCTTCACCAGACTACTGTTGAGAATCGCACGCGCAATCGAGCGTGCCTGGCCCACGTCCAGCGCGCCGGTAACGCGAACCGTCAGCGTTTTGGTAGCGCCCTCGCCATCGGCAACCATCGCCCGCGCTAAATCGAGCGAGACGGCGTGGAGCGCGTGCACGAATGCGATCGGCGCTTGCGTACCGTTTGACGCTGCCGGCGAGAACGCGTAGACCGCGTCGTTGGTCGACATGTCGCCGTCGACGGAGATCATGTTGAAGCTCTCGTCGCAGGCTTGCGCGAGCAAATGCGCGAGCGCAGCGCGCGAGATCGGAAAATCGGTCGCAATGAAGGCGAGCATCGTCGCCATGTTGGGTGCGATCATTCCGGAGCCTTTGCCGATGCCGCCGACGACGTACTTGCGATTGCGGTGGTAAAAACCGTAGGCCGAGAGCTTAGGAACGCGATCGGTCGTCATGATTGCTTCGGCGGCATCGAGGGCCGCCTTGCCGCCCGAATCAAGTTGCCCGACGGCGCGCTCGAGCCCGCGTTGTACGCGATCGATCGGCAGCGGTACGCCGATGACGCCGGTCGATGCAACGATCACCTGGCCGGAAGCGATATCGAGCAATGCCGCGGCTTGGCGCGCGGTTGCGTACGCGTCGCGCTGGCCGCGTTCGCCGGTGCACGCGTTCGCACAGCCGGAGTTGCAGACCACTGCGCGCACCGTGCCGGCCTGCGCGAGATGCTGCGCGCTGACCAAGAGCGGCGCGGCCTTGATCTCGTTGGTCGTCACGACCGATGCGCACTCTTGCGGCGAGTCGAACACAATCACCGCAAGGTCGCGCTTGCGCGGTTTGATCCCGGCGTGTACGCCGGCGAGCCGCACGCCCGGCACGGCGCCCAGCCCCCCACGCAGAGCGATTAACTCAAGCGACGACGGCGCGAGCATAAAATCCGCTCTCCTCAGGATAGCCCAGCATGAGGTTGAGATTTTGAATGGCTTGTCCGGCGGCGCCCTTGCCGAGATTGTCGATCGCGCAGATCGCGCGCACGACCACTCCGTCGACGTCGACGCACAGCTCGGCGTCGTTCGTACCGACGACGCCGGCGACGCTCGGTACGCGACCGCTTTCGAGCACGCGCACGAAGGCGCTCACGCCGTACGCTTGCGCGTATGCCGATTCAACTGCACTGGGGTCGACTGGTGCGTCGAAGATTGCGTACGCGTTTGCGAGCATGCCCCGAGCCAGCGGTACGACGTGCGGCGTAAACGTGACGCTGGTCGCCATGTGGCCGGCTTGCAAGTAGCGTTTGATCTCCGGCAGATGACGATGGCCGATCAAGCCGTAGGCCCGAATGTCGCCGCTCACTTCAGCATAGAGCGTACTCGTGCGTGGTGTCCGCCCGGCACCAGTGACGCCGCTCTTTGCGTCGACGATGACGTGGCGCGGTGTGCTCACCGATGCAAGCGGCAAGAGCGCGAGCAGCGCAGCCGTCGGATAGCAGCCGGGATTGGCGACGAGCTGGGCCTGCGCGATTGCGTCGCGATACCATTCGCTCAATCCGTAGGCCACCTTATCGTAGAAACGATGGCCTGCGGAGAGATCGATCACGCGGATGCCGCGAGCGAGCAGTTGCGGCACGATCGCGCGTGCCTCGTCGTCCGAGCCCGCCGTGATGACGACGTCGCCTCGGCGCGCTTCGTCCAGAACGCTTCCGGCTGGGTCGAAGCGGTACGGCGTCGCGCGCAAGACGGCAAAGTGATCGGAGACCGGCTCGGCGGCATGACTCCTGCTCTCGAGAACGCCGACCTCGAGCGATGCGTGCGCGTGCACGAGGCGGATCACTTCGCCGGCAGCGTAACCGCTGGCACCCCAGACATGCACGCGGGTCACGAGAATGCTTCCGCTATTCTGAGAAGATCCGCTTCGATTCCGTCGAGCTGCTCGCCTACATCCGCGGGAGCGGTCGATCCGCGCGTACGCTTTGCAGTCACGGAGGCGCGTGCGTCGAGCGATGTTTCCAGCGCGCGGCCCTCCGATTCGGCGCGTGCAACCTGTGCTCCGACGCGCGCGTGTGCCTCGCGAGGCGACGTGCCGTTCGCGATGAGCGCGTCGGCAAGGTCGGTTGCGATCGTATATCCCCCAAGCGCGCCGCCCTCCATTGTTTCACGCGCGAAACTGACTGCATCCCACGCGCGGGTAAACGCATCTAACGCCGCAAGTGCCTCCTCGACAATGACGATCGTTTGCTGCTTGGTGATTTGCAAGTCACGCTGATAGGCAGGCGCGAGCCCGCAGAGCGTCGCGAGCGCGCCCGCATACGCTCCGACGAGTTTGGCGGCGTGTGCACGCACGAGCTCGAAGGGGTCAGGGTTCCGTTTTTGCGGCATCAAGCTGGAACCGGTCGATGCGGCGTCGCCGAGGCGGACGTAGCCGTACGCCGGTGCCGACCACGCGATGAGTTCCTCCGCGATCCGGGACGCATCTACGAGGGTACGGACGCACGCGTGCGCGAGATCAAGCGCGGCATCGCGATTGCCTATTGAATCGAGGGCGTTGCGTGATGGAGCCGCGAAGCCGAGCGCGCGCGCTGCAGCCTGGCGGTCGAGCGGCAAGCTCGAGCCCGCAAGCGCCGTGCTTCCGAGCGGCGATGAAAGCGCCGCCGCGTGCGCGATTGCTGCAAAGCGCTCCGTCGCGCGCACGAACGGCTCACTCCACGCCGCAAGCATGAAGGCGAGCAGCAGCGGCTGTCCCGGTTGACGGTGCGTACAGCCTGCGAGGATGGTCTGCGCGCCGAGCTCTTCGCGCGCTCGTGCGACAATCGCTGAAGCGATCGCATGCGAGCGTTGCGCCGCCATCGTGGCACGGTTACGTACGTAGAGCAGCAGCGTTGTGGCGACCTGATCGTTGCGGCTGCGCCCGGCGTGCAGCCATTCGCCGGCCTCGCCGGCAAGCTCGCGAACTCGCGCGTCGATTGCGCCGTGAACGTCCTCGACACCCAGCGCGCGCGCATACGCGGTAAAGCCGCCGCCGAAAATCTCCGCTTCGACCACGCGCAACGCGGCACGCAATGCCGACGCCTGCGAAGCATCGACGATGCCGCCGCTTTCAAGGGCTTCGACATGAGCGAGGGAGCACCGTACGTCGAATGCCGCGAGTAAAAAGTCTTCTTCTAAAGAGGAACCGAACGCGAGCAGCGCCGGATCGGGGGCGTTGGAAAAACGCCCGCCCCATTGCAGCGCGGTCAAGGCGCGGCGACCGATTCCTTCGCCGCGTTGACCGCGCGTGCGTACGCCTCGAGCGGGAGTGCCTGCAGCGCGATAAAACCGGCGGCGGCCTGATGATCGAATGCATCGCCGACACCGTAGGTCGCCAGGTTTTCGCGGTAAAGCGCGTAGGGGGAACGGACGCCGGTTACGATACAGCTGCCGCGATGCAGGCGTATGCGCACCTCGCCGCTCATCCGGGGGGCAAAGGTCGCATTGAAAGCGTTCAACGCATCGCGCAGCGGTTGCATCCACAAACCGTCGTAGATGAGTTCGGCGTATCGTTGGTCTGTCAGCGCCTTAAAACGCAGTTCGTCGCGCGTCAACACGAGGCGCTCCAGCGCTCGGTGTGCGGTAATCAAGATGGTCGCGCCGGGGCATTCGTAAACCTCGCGCGACTTAATGCCCACGACGCGGTCCTCGATGAGGTCTGTGCGCCCGATCCCCTGCCGGCTGCCGGCGGCATTGAGCTCGGCAACGAGCGCCGCGCCGGTTTTTCCGTCGAGCCTGGGCAGGCCCCCGTTGAATTCGAGGACGAGCTCGTGCGCGATAGTCGACTGCATCGCAGGCGCCGTCCAGGCAAAGGCGTCCTCGGGCGGCGCGCTCCAGGGATCTTCGAGCACGCCGGCTTCGATCGAGCGGCCCCATAGATTTGAGTCGACCGAGTACGGTTTTTCGAAGGTGTGCGAAATCGGAATGCCCCATTCGCGCGCAAAAACGATCGCGTCGGGCCGCGATAACGGCGCTTCACGCAGCGGTGCGCGACACATCAGCGCAGGGTTAAGCGCGCGAACGGCGAGCTCGATGCGGACTTGGTCGTTCCCTTTGCCGGTACAGCCGTGGGCGACTGCATTCGCGCCGTATGTATACGCGGTTTCGACCAGCAGCCGCGCAATGAGCGGCCGCGAGAGGGCGGCCGATAGCGGGTAGATGTTTTGGTAGAGCGCGTTTGCTTGCAGCGCCGCAAATGCGTACTCGCTCACGAAAGGCTCGCGGGCGTCGATCAGGATTGCGTCGTAGGCTCCCAAAGCGATCGCTTTGGAACGGACCCCGTCGAGCACCGCCCGCGCGCCATCGCCGGAGAACGCATCGCTCTCGCCGAGATCCACCGTCATGGCGACTACCTGGTTTCCTTCGAGGATGAGCTTCTTCAAAAGCACCGAGGTGTCGAGTCCGCCTGAGTACGCGAGGACGATCGTGCTCATGCGGCCGCTTGCGCTTTGAGGTCGAGAAAGCGCTGCTTCACGTACGGCATCTCGTCGGGCGAGCGAACGACGATGAGGATCGTGTCGTCGCCGCCGACGGTGCCAAGCACCTCGGGCCACGCGGCCTCGTCGACGGCCGACGCGAGCAGCATCGCGCTTCCCGGGGCCGTATGAATGAGAATGAGATTGGCACTGCCGGCAATGGTCGTGGCGAGCTCCGACATCGCGCGGTGAAGGCGGCTCGCATAGTTCGGCGCCGCATTCGGCACGACGTATTTGAAGATTTCGCCCTGCTCCGACGTGATCGGCACCTTCGCAAGCCGCAGTTCTTTAACGTCGCGCGAGATGGTTGCTTGGGTAACTTCAAAGCCTTGCCGCTGCAGCAGCGAAACGAGCTCCTCTTGCGAGTGAACGGGACGAGTCGAAACCAGCGTCAAGATGGCGCGTTGGCGGCGATCTTTCATATCGTAAATCCTTTGCAATTGGTGAGCAGCGCGACGAGTAGTGCCTTTTGCGCATGCATGCGATTCTCGGCTTGAGTAAACACCGCGCTCTGCGGTCCGTCGATGACGTCGGCGCCTACCTCTTCGCCCCGATGGGCCGGCAGACAATGCAAGAAAATGGCGTGGGGCGCGGCGTAACTCATTAGCTCGTGCGTCGCAGCGTACGGGCGAAGCATCGCGTCGTTTCGCTCGCGGTATTGCTCCTCTCCCATTGACGTCCAGACGTCGGTGTAGACGGCGTCGACGCCTCGCACCGCGCGCACCGGATTGGAGAACGCGCGCGCTGCACCGCCGGCGTTTCTGCCGAGGTTGGCAAGGTGCGCCAGGAATTTTTCGGCGGGCCGATGCGTCGGGGGGCAACCGAAGTGCACGGTTGCCGCGAGCATGACGGCCGCTTCGGCAAACGACGCGGCGACGTTATTGCGCGCGTCGCCGACGTATGCGAGCCGAAGCCCCGCGACTTCGCCGAAGGTCTCCTCGAGCGTCAACATGTCGGCCAGCGCCTGGCATGGATGCGCCGCGGCAGAGAGGCCGTTAATGACCGGGACGGTTGCGGCGTTGGCGAATCGTTCGAGAGGTCCGTGATCGTGCGTGCGTATCACGATGGCGTCGACGTATCGCGACAGCACGCGCGCGGCATCTTCAGGTGACTCGCGCGAGCCGATTGCAAACTCCGCACCTTGCGCGAAGAGCGCTTCGGCGCCGAGCTTGGCGGCCGCAACCTCAAAGGAGACGCGCGTGCGCAGACTCGGCTTCTCGAAGAGGAGCGCGATCGTGCGTCCACGCAAGAGCGACCGCTGCTCGGCTGACGGGCGGCCCTTGAGGAATGAGGCCAGCCGAAGCAGCCCGAGCAACTCGTGGTTGGCGAAATCGCTGACCTTGATAAAACGCCGGCCTTGGAGGCCGTCGACCCGCGCGGGGACTGGCGCTACGGCGTACACGTATGTATATTTATACATATGGCGCATAAATATGCAACGTCCCTCGTCGTGAAATATGGCGGCGGCGCGATGCCGGTTGCCGGGCAGACCGGCCCCGACCCAATTTTGGCCGAGATCGCCGCGCTGGGCGCATCCGTCGTGCTCGTCCACGGCGGCGGCCCCGAGATCGACGCGGCGTTGGCGCAGCGCGGCATCGTCACCGCGCGGCTGGACGGCATGCGGGTCACTGATGCGCCCACGCTCGACGTGACCGAAGCGGTTCTCTGCGCGAGCATCAACAAACGAATGGTGCGTGGCGCGCTCGCTCTCGGAATGCCGGCCGTCGGGATCAGCGGCGAGGACGCCAAGACGCTTGTTGCCCAACGCGCGTACGGTTCGCACGGTGAAGATCTCGGATACGTCGGCACGATTGCGCTGACCGATGTCACTTTGATCCGGACGCTCCTGGATGCCGGCTTCTTGCCTGTTGTCGCGCCGCTCGCCGTTGCGCGCGATGCCGCTCACGCCTACAACGTTAACGCCGACCTCGCGGCCGCCGCGATCGCCGCCGCCCTGGGCGTCGACGCCTTCATCGCGGTCACGAACGTACCGCGGGTTCTGCGCGATGCCGACGATCCCACGTCCGGGATCGACCGACTCACGCCGAACGAGGCGATGCGATTTGCTGCCGGCGAAGCATGCCGCTCGAATATGAAGCCGAAGCTGCGGGCCGCCGCCGCCGCCGTTAAGGAAGGCGCCGCCGCATCCTACATTTGCGCCCTCAAACCCAACGCAATCGTCTCGGCGCTCGCCGGCGACGCCACGGTCGTTTGCGAGGCGCGGGTCGCCGATGCTTGACCCGGCTGCCCAGCCCAGGAGCTGAGCGTGGCCGCAAAAAGCCGATACGCAAAACAAGGATAAAACGCTGGGCAAAAGTACCCGGGCTGAGAGTGCGGCGCCGCAAGAGTCGGCGATTCAAGAAGAGAAAGACCTACTGGCTCTCCGAGCTGTCTGCGGATGGAGATCTCGTTATGAAGGTCTATCGGGCAATCGGCATTCTTTCATGCGCTGCCATCATCGGTTCCGTTACAGTCGCCATGAATAAACCAGCGCAGGCTATGCCCAACTTCGCGCAGGCGTACGGCATCCCGTGTTCCTATTGTCACATTCAAATTCCGGCGCTTAACGCCTACGGGCGCTGGGTCCAGCGCACGGGATACGCCGGGTTAAACCCGCACGTGTTGGAACGCGAGTCTCCAGTGTGGGTCGACTACCCTGTAGGCTACAGTGAGCAGACGCCAAGCACGGGAGCGTGGGACATTGGGAGTCTCGGAGTGCACGCTGACGGCGCGTTCGGAACCCCCCGGAGCGAGTGGACGTATCACATACAGCAATGGATTTGGCAGGCGAGCCAAGCCGGAGGCCTCGACACGGCGTGGGTTGCCTACAACAACTTCTTCAATGGCGCGGGTCACATCTTCGCCGGAAAGCTCGAAGTGCCGGCCCCATCGGAGTTTAGTCAGTGGCTCGACGTCACCGGCCTCAGCATCAACTCCTCGGCGGAGATCACCGTCGGCGAACACGCTTACGAGTTGGATGCCAATCGCTGGGGATACAAATTCGCCTATACGCCCGGCGCTCTCGATGCGGAGGTTTCCTACGTGACCTCAGGCGTTGACTGGAGCGGATTCAACGCCTACGACTGGACGCAGGATAAGACACTACAGTACAAGCTGGCATTCGCGAACCGCAGCAATCCGCTCGAGGTCGGTTATTACGGTGCACGCGGCTGCTGGCCGCTAACTGAGGGCGGCTTCGATCAGTATTATACCAATGGATTTTACGCACAGCGCGACCCGGTCAACGGCGTGCCCGGATTCCTCGCGACGTATCAGATGAATCACGACGGCAATCCGGGTATGGGCGCCCCCCCGGCGGGCAGCAACGGCGTTTCGTACGAACTCTACGATAACATCGGCCAGCGCGGGCTTGTCTCCGTCGGCGAACAGTTCACGAACGATGGATTGGGAAATCACACGCAAATCGGCAACATCGATGCGTCATACCATATTACGCGCTTCATTATAGTCTACGCTGAAGAGGCGCTTGGCGTCGGCCAAAAGCCGACGTGGAACGGATTGATCTGGTTCGCGCTGCCGACGGGTCCGCTGTGGCCGCCGTTGTCGCAGACAGGGTGGTGATGTGAGTCGTCGAAGCCGAGTTCTCCAAAAGCGGCGTACGCGCCGCTGGACGGAGATCGCGCTTGAATAGCACCATCAAGCTCGCCTGTGTCATTGGAATCGTTCTTGCGGGATTGATTCTAACCGATTCGCACGCCAAAGTGATGGGCGCCCAAACGCCCGACGGCGAGTCCGTTTTTCTTCTCAATTGCGCGGCATGCCATCAGCCTAACGGTCACGGCGGGGGCCCTTATCCGCCGCTTGCGGGAAATCCCGACGTCAATACGATCGATAGCGCCGGCTTAATTCAGACGGTGTTGAACGGACGCACGGGTCCCATAACGGTGAACGGCACGCAATACGGTGGCAACATGCCCTCGTGGCGCGAGCTTTCGGATGCCGACATCGCGGCGGTGCTGACGTACGTTCGTTCCGCCTGGCACAATAGCGCCCCCGCCGTCTCCGCGGATCAAGTTGCCGCCGCGCGCGCACCGGTAGCGTTGAGCGGTAAGGCGCTTTTTGCCGCTCATTGCGCAACGTGCCATCAACCCTTGGGTCAGGGAACCGGCGCATATCCGCCCCTAGCCGCGAATCCTGTCGTCACGGCCGCAGACCCCAGCGCGATGGTCGCCGTGATCGTCAATGGTCGCACCGGTCCGCTCACCGTCAACGGCAAAACGTACAACGGTCGAATGCCGACGTGGAAAGGGCAGCTTAGCAACGCCGACATTGCCTCGGTTGCGACGTACGTCCGATCGGCTTGGGGCAACAATGCATCACCAGTGACAGAGCTAACAGTCGCTGCCGCCGGAGCACCGGTATCGGTCCAAATTGGCGCTTCTGTCTACGCGAAGAATTGCGCGGCTTGTCATGGGGCCAATGGAGCCGGCGGAGTCGGGCCCGCACTCGCGGGAAATCCACACGTGAATGTTGACAACCCGACCCCTATGCTGACCACGATCCTACAGGGGCGAAATGTAATGCCTTCGTGGCGGGGACAACTTGCGGCGGGTGACATCGCAGCGGTCGCCACCTACGTCCGTTCCTCGTGGGGCAACAACGTGTCCCCGGTGACCGTGCAAGAGGTCACAGCAATCAAGTAAAGATTCCCACCGGAGTTATGGTTAATGGTCTTCCACTCTGGTTCTACGCAGCGGTCGCGAACGTCGTCATTGCGGGCGAGGACGCCCGATCGTGCTTAGCGCCTTGCTCCAAAGGCAAGCGTCCGGCCGCTATAGCGCTTGGCTCCAGTTAATCTTGACGCGTGAAGCCATCCTTGCAACCGCCGTGCCCGCAGATAAATTGGAGATGGCGCTCTCGAGTTCTTCACAATCCTTTCTCGGTGGTTGCTGTATTAGATAGGCCGATCCTAGCCGTTCAGTGAATTGGCTAGCCGAGTAAGGTACTCGAAGTAATACGCCAGATGCATTCGGAGGCTTCAGCGATGACCGCCACAGTTGAACAACAAAAACTCTACGATTTTAGCCGGCTTGGGATTAAGAGCCCTTTTGCAAAACGGTACGACAATTATATCGGCGGCAAATTCGTGCCGCCGACGAAAGGTCAATATTTCCCGAACATCAGCCCGATCGTCGGCGCACCGTTTACCGAGATCGCACGATCCACAGCCGAGGACATCGATCTCGCGCTTGACGCGGCGCACAAAGCTCGCGAAGCCTGGGGAAAAACCTCGGCAACAGAGCGTGCGCTGATCCTCAACCGTATTGCCGACCGCATGGAAGAGAACCTCGGCACGCTTGCGCTTGCGGAGACTATCGACAACGGGAAGCCCATCCGCGAAACGACGGCGGCAGATATCCCGCTCGCGATCGACCATTTCCGCTATTTCGCGGCGGCAGTCCGCGCCCAAGAAGGCAGCATCGGCGAGGTTGACCACGACACAATCGCCTATCATTTCCACGAGCCGCTGGGCGTTGTCGCTCAGATCATTCCGTGGAACTTCCCGATTCTTATGGCTACTTGGAAGCTCGCCCCGGCGTTGGCGGCTGGCAATTGTGTCGTTATTAAACCGGCCGAACAGACCCCCGCGTCGATTATGGTCTGGCTGGAGCTTGTTGCCGATCTGCTGCCGCCGGGCGTGCTCAACGTCGTCAATGGTTTCGGCCTGGAAGCCGGTAAGCCGCTGGCGTCGAGCAAGCGTATTGCAAAAATTGCCTTCACCGGCGAGACGACGACGGGCCGGCTGATCATGCAGTATGCTTCGCAAAACCTGATTCCGGTCACGCTGGAACTAGGCGGTAAGTCACCCAACATCTTTTTCGCCGATGTCCTTTCGCAGGACGACGATTTCTTCGACAAGACCCTCGAAGGCTTTGCGATGTTCGCGCTCAATCAAGGCGAGGTCTGCACCTGCCCTTCGCGCGCGTTGATTCAAGAGTCGATTTACGACAAATTCATGGAGCGGGCTCTCGAGCGCGTAAGGGCGATCAAACAAGGCAATCCGCTCGATCCGGAAACCATGCTAGGAGCTCAGGCGTCGAGCGAACAGATGGAGAAGATCCTCGCCTATCTCGACATCGGCAAGCAAGAAGGGGCGCAAGTGTTGGTCGGCGGCGGCCGTGCAAAGATCAACGGCGAGCTTAAGGACGGCTACTACATTGAGGCGACGGTTTTCAAGGGTCACAACAAGATGCGCGTTTTCCAAGAGGAGATCTTTGGACCTGTGGTCTCAGTGACGACGTTCAAGGATGAGGCGCAGGCGCTCGAGATCGCAAACGATACGCTGTATGGATTAGGCGCCGGTGTGTGGACGCGCGACCTTAATACCGCATACCGCATGGGGCGAGGGATCCAAGCTGGACGGGTGTGGACCAACTGTTACCACACCTATCCGGCACACGCAGCTTTTGGTGGATACAAACAATCCGGTTTTGGCCGCGAGACTCACAAGATGATGCTCGATCACTACCAGCAGACTAAGAACATGCTGGTGAGCTATGACCCGAAGAAGCTAGGCTTCTTCTAAAGGTAAAGGTGGAACGCGCGCTTCGCGTTGATGCTACGCCCGCAGCGCTCGAGCTCCTCGAGCGGCTTCGAGCGAAGTACGGGCCACTGATGTTCCATCAGTCTGGGGGCTGTTGCGACGGCAGCAGCCCCATGTGCTTTCCGCTCGGCGAATTCATCATTGGAAGTTCAGACGTGAAGCTGGGTGAGATCGGTGGAGCGCCGTTCTACATGAGTGACTCGCAGTTTGAGTACTGGAAGCACACGAGGCTAACCATCGACGTCGTGCCCGGCCGGGGCGGCATGTTCTCGCTCGAGAATTTCAGAAGAGCTACGCTTTCTAACGCGCTCGCGGCTCTATACGGAGGATGAGCTGGCCCGGCTGGCGCCGATCGAACACGTTTCCTAGCGATTGACCAAGTCGTTCCGTTCCCCGCTTTTACGCCATCACGATAATCCCAGCTCGTACTTGCGCTGCTGACGGCATAGCCGGTAGTGATCGCCAAGGGACCCGCGCACCGTGCGAGCCGCGTCCTACGCTCACGCTACGGAAGGCGTCGCTAGGGAAGCCGTTAACACGCTGGCAGAGTCCCTTCTCTCCAACCGTGCTTGCGATGGACCGTCCGCGGGCATCAGCCTTGGGATCTTGGACTTGGAATGTTACAATCGAAAGGCTACAGTTTGCGCCCTTAGAATCGCTGAGAGGATTTTACCTTGAAACGCTTTCGTTCAGATCTGACTCGCAAAGAGGCCCTTGTCCAACTAATAATCCTTCCCGCTCTGGCGACCGGACTGGCCGCTGGGACGACGGCCATCGCTTGGGCCGATAGCCGGACGGACCTCAAGTATCAATCCACGCCGAAGGACGGCCACAAGTGTTCGGCCTGCACGCTTTTCACCCCGGGAAAGAGCGCAACAGCGAACGGTACGTGTAAAGTCATCACTGGACCCATTAGTCCGGACGGCTGGTGCACGGCGTTTTCACCGCGGCCTGCGTAAACCGAGACCGCGAAACCGCGACGAATGAATCGCGTGTACGCCGGGAACAACCGCTGACTTTTGCCCATTTCGACCGCGGGCTTTAGGTCAGCATGACGCGACGACTGGTTGCCCATCAGAGCACGAACTTCGTCGGAGACACTTTGCGAACGCACGACGCGTCGGCCTTGACCAGCACGTCGAAGAACGACCGCGTGATGGCATACGCGCAGGCGTTCGCGGATGCCGAGGGGCTGCCAAACGCGACGTGCGCGATGTTGGGGATCGTTACGACGACCGAGTTAGGAAGCTTCTTCGCGACGTACGAACCGAACGATGCGGCCGTTTGAGCGTCGTACTGAGAGTTGATGACGAGTACGGGCAAGTGGCTTTCGGTTGCCGCTCGAACCAACGAAGAGACCGCCGGCACGTTCCAGTCGCTGCAGTTCTCGCGCATGAAGGGCAAGTTGGGCGCGTTTCGCAGGACGGAGGCTGGAAATGTCGGAAACGCGCGTCGCCCGGATGCAACGACGCTGGCCGTCGTTTCGTACGGCACCCATTCGCCGCACGAGACGCCGTAGAAGAGGCCGTTGCCCAGAACTCCGATACCGCCGGCGTCGATTTTCGGCGCCGCCCAGGTCGATGCGATCGGCGCCGGATCACCGTGGGCGAGCGCATAGATCGCTGCGGGAACCTTCGCCGCCAGATGCGTTCCCGGCGAGACCGTCCATTGCAGAAGCATGCCGCCGCTGATCTTGACGCTCACTTTGCCGGAATGGCCGGGGACCTGGACCGCGACGCTCTTCGGCGATGCTTCGTATTGGTTGACGAGCCGCCGGAACGTCGCGCCGATATCGCCATAGCGTTTACGGCACGGCGCTTGCTGTTGACACGCTTTGAAAACGGCATTGATGCCCTCGCCGGCGCTGGTCCAGGCCGCGCCTCCGCCGGCAAGCGACGGCGGAAAGACGCCGTCGATGGCAACCGATCGAATTCCGCTGGGATGCTCGCGCAGGTACGTGAGCGCGAGATCGGTTCCGTACGATATGCCATAGACGTTCCATTTCGCGATATGCAGCGCGACGCGCAGATCGTCGAGGTCGGCAGCACTCTCCAATGTGTTGTACGCGCCGAGGTCCGACGTCCGCGACGCCAGTTCTTTTCGGCACTTGAGCGTCGCTACCGAGTACGCTCTTCCGTCGCGGTGGCATTGTACGGCATGTTCAACGTGTCGGCTGGCCAACGGTCGACCGACGGGCACGCCAGCCGCGGTTGGGCGGTATATGTGCCGCGCTGCGACATGAAGATCACGTCGCGATTGGCGTTCAGCTTTCCGGCCGTGGCCATCGGTATTTCCGTGATTGCGTCGTCACCGGGGCCGCCCGCAAGCCAGACAATCGGGTCGCTCTTCTTTTTGCGGCGATGCCGCCGCGACGATCGCCACGGAAAGCCGGATCTTTGGTGCGTTGGTACGGTGCCGGTTTGAAACGATGGGCTGGCCGCAGCGCGCTTTTTTCAACTCGGCGATCGGCTGCGGCGGCCGGACACGGACCGGGAACGAAACTGGCGTTTCCGAGGGCGCACTCGTAGTTACGGACACGCTCCCGGGTGCGCCAGCAGGACAAACCACGAAAGCCGGCCAGAGCATCAATTTCATTTAAAGTCGATTCCTGGCGCCGTCGCGACGCACGACGTCGCCGGCGAGAGTGCTCGTAAGAACGATCGAAGACTTTTTGTGCACAGGGGGACTCACGATCATCCACTGCGCCGAGCCCGGACTCGCACGTGTGTGGAGTGGGCAACGTGCTCGCGGCGTATGACCCACTTGGGACCGCTGCCTGACCTTCCGATATATAGACTTAAAATTAAGTCCAAAATCGGTTTCTTACGTGGGCGCGCGTGCAATAAGAGTTTCTCCGTCAACGCTGAATGGCACTGCCATGTACCTGATTTTGAAGCTCGTTGTGGCGGGCGTCGTGCTCTTCTCGGCAATATAACCGTCGCGTCTTTTGGAAGCGCTATGCCGACCTAAGCCGGAGAGTTGTGATTATGGCGTATACGATGGATACCATCATTGCGGCGGATAACATTTTCGCGATTGCAGCCATCGCTTTTACTGGCCGGGGGATTTGCGTGGCTTTCACCGGCGCTTCCCATACTCTCGATGGGATGGGTACTGTGGGCGCTAATCGCCTTCATCCTTTCCGGTTTGGCGTTCGGGCCGCTCGCGCGGACGCAGCGAAAACTCTCTGCGCCGCGCACGCGGCGAAAGAAGAGTACGACGCCTCTCTAAGGGTTGGGTCTGTGGGGATTCATCGCGCTGGCTCTTCCGATCGTTGCCCTGATCATGATTCTCAAGCCCGCGACTGCCCGCGTTTCATCGCTGAAGGAGACTAGAACACGCCTCTTTCGTGGCACGCCCATAATTCGCGTACGCCACAAGGCAGCGGTCTGAAAAAAGGCACCATCTGCGGAGCACCCATCCCGTGTACCCGCCGAGGTCTGCGCGCTGTAGCGAGTTCCGCTCCGCCTCTGCATGCGCGGGACAGCTCCGACGACTGCGGGCAGCCCTCCTCCTAGTCTTTCGCGCCGCCGCGTTGCGCCAGAGAAGGCCCGGCGAGATAACGCCAATGATGATAGTTGATCGAAGAGTGAGAGGACGCCAATGCTCGAACGGAACCGCGATTGCTATGTTGAGATTAGCAAATCGCCTAGTTCTTGGCCTTTTCATGGTCTTCATGACGACTGCTGGCGTGCACGCGGCGACGCCGACGCCCGCGCCGACCGCAGCGCCGCCCGAGACGGCATCCGAGAAGCAGTTCGTCCGTCCGTTAGCAGCGATCCGCCGAGCCGCTGCGCCACGACAACACAAGCGAAGGCTGCGGGGTACTTCCAATACACGGTCGAGGATCTCAAACCGGCGCCGATCACTGGGTGAACACCACTCTGGCAGACGTCCGCAGCATCCGAGCCGACTCTGGTACGATGTCACGGGGCGTCTGTCGGCGCACACTTCTCAGTACTGCAAAGCCCTGCCGAAGGCCCCATGGGTCTGGGCCGTGTCCATTCCCTTTCTCGACTTTTCGCCAGCGCACGTCCATTTCGCAATCAAGACTGCGTCAGGGCTGCAGTACGGCGGCGCCGGAAGCAAGAGCATGCGGCGAAGGTCGGCGGCTCGCTCACTCGGCCAACGGCGGCCGATATCGTCGAAATTGGCAACCTGCCGCATGGAAGGTGCTCGGGTTCCGGCGCCGCGAGCGTTAGCGACTGTTCGTCTTCCCGTTTTTCCCGGCGATCTGGGACTTGCAGGTCTGGGTGATTCGAATCCCTCGTGCCTTTGCCGAGCATAACCCGAACGTCACCCCGAGCGCGGCTGCTAAGAACCAGGATTAGCTTTGTTGTCGGCACCTACGATGTTCGCCGCGGTGGCCGCTGCGATGCTTCCGTCGACGAGGCGAGTTTGACGCTTCGACGCGTTCGATGTGCTGATTTCCAGAGCGTTCGCCACTACGTTGTAACCGCGATCCAGCAAAGCCTTCACGAGACCTGCTCCAATTACATGGAAACGACCGGTCCTGCAGAGGGCGCCTTCGCGGCGCCAAGCTTATTCCAGCCGTGGAAGCGCGACAAGTCGCCCGCGTTCCATGCCTCGCGGAGTCCAGGAGTACTCAGATCCCAGTCTGGGCGGATTTCACTCGTCACGGCGCGCAGATCATGCCAAAGATCGACGACCGATGGACGCCCCCAGAACCAGTAGCCGTTATAGATGCTGTAAATCACGAGGCCCGGCTTGAGCACCAGCGTATGCGGGATCATCGGATTGTGCTCGGGGTCAGTGTACTCCTGGATGTCGAGATCCTTCTGAATCGTTCGGTCGGGGTCCGAAAGGAATGTCCAAACGGCGCCGACTGACGCACGGAATTCCTGGAGGGTATGGTGATCGTCGGTGGCGATCGTTGCGATCTGAGTGTAAGCTACCGCGATCTTCGGGTAGAACGCGGCGAGTTCCAAATGCTGCTGGTGCTCTTTTGGGCAATAGTGGCCACGCGCAAGCGTAAGGATTAGCGGATCATCGCCCTGTAACTCGCTGAGTTTACGCACCGTGCCCGTGGATCGGGCAGTTCGTAGTTGGGGAAAATGCCTCCGGGCACGATATCAGAACGCATGATTGGGCTCCTCCCTTGAGTCCGTGGCGCTACTTATGTTGGCAGTTCCACACCGCTCAGGGCGACACGGGGCCGAGATACGCTGCCCTAAAATTATCCCTGATCTGGTAGAGGTAATAGTTGCTGCCCGAAGTTCCGACTGGGTAAATGAGCGCGTGCCGTAGTCAGCTCCGAGCGCAACGATGCGGATACCTGAGGCCAACTTTATGGTTTTCAGTAACTTCCCAGCGGTGCCTTCGCGCACTTCGATGGAGTTCTGTCCTGCACTGAGATAAATGTGATTGAGGTCGGATTGACGCCCATGAAACTTGGCGTATACGAAAGGGTCACGGTTTTTTCGACCTTTTCGCTGCGTCCGTTGACGATATTCAATCCGTTGGTGGCTTGCGCGTACAGTACGTTGGTGATGCTGTTGACACCGAGGACGAGGCCGAACGAGGTGGGGCTAAGGGCGAACGATGCTAAGGGATTGACTTCAAAGTTGCCCGCACTATCGTCGAAGTAATACTTGCCGGTTACCGGATTGAGGACGCTGATTCCGCCCATGACGCCCCCGCTACCGATCGGGCCGGCAACGACCGTGTAGGTGTCGGCGTTGATCGCCCACACGGGATCGTTACCCCCACCGCACTGCGCCGCGACCCACGCATAACGGCGCTTTCCATCTACCCAGCTCGTGATCGGGCAATCGCTCAGCGAAACAATCTTGACTTTAGACAACGTGCTGCCGGAATACACTTTCACATTTCCACCATAAAGCCCGGGAAGCCAGACGTTGTGCGTCTTGGAATCCACGTTGTTTGCTCCGCCGAATCCATTGACGCGTGCAAGTATCGAAAGAGATGATCCGGCTCCGTCCACCACAGTCGTATGATTACCACTTAGATTGATTCCAGAACTGATGTAGATGTGATTGAGCGCCGGGTCTACGGCCATGTAGCAGCACGAGTCGGCCGCGATCTGAATGTTCTTAAACGCATCCGGCATCGCGGATTGCGAGGATCTTGCAGCATTCTGAGTGGCGCCGCGCCGTCAGCGCCGAGCTCGTTGGAGAAAGGCCACTATTTGCGCCGCCGCATGCAGCTAAAAGCGCCGCGCCGAAGCTCGCGCCGACGAGTTTGTATGATTGTTTCATTTCGCTCAGACTCCGCAAAGAGGATTTGCGCCTGCGACGCATCATCCGAAGTAAAAAGTTGCGTCATCGAAGCCTGAGCGCGATCGCAGGACTGACGCAAAGGGCTCGAGTTGGAAGAAGAGATCGTGCGCGGAGCCGCGGCCGCAACGCACAGAGAAGACCCTTAGGCGCCTAAGATGCGCTTTTCCGTTAGCTTTGTCAATGATGCGAATCGCGCCAAGCTAGATCTTACCGAAGAGGGTATTGTCGCGCCAAAATGGGCCTTACCGGAGGCGGTGTTTGGCGGCGAAGCGCCGCTGATGGAAGCGAAGGCATGCCGCGAATACGCCAAAGAGATGCGTAACCGCTATCGGAAGGCGGTCCGAGCCGAGCGCAGCCGGCTCCTCGACGAGTTCACCGCCGTTACCGGCTACCATCGCAAGTATGCGATCGCGCTTTTCGGCCACGAGCCGACGCCGCGATCGCGACCGCCCGGGAAGGGGACGCGCTTCACCGACGAGGTGGGCGACGCACTCGTGGGGATCTGGCGCGCTGCCGATTATCCGTGGTCTGCGCGGTTGGTAGCGATGTTGCCGACCTGGATGCCACATGCGCGCGTTCACCTGAATCTCTGCAATGAAGTGGAGCGGCTCTTGCTGAGCATGAGTGCCCGGTCGATAGATCGCCTGTTGCGACGGCATCGTACCGAAATGAAGCGGCGCATCTACGGTCGCACCAAACCAGGAACGTTGCTCAAGCATCATATTCCGGTGCGGACCGAGCGGTGGGATACGACCGAGGTTGGCTGGTGCGAAACCGATACGGTCGCGCATTGCGGTGAGGTCGGCGACGGCGAGTTTGCCTTCTCGGTGAACCTCACCGACGTCGCCTCGACCTGGACGGAAACCCGCGCCGTGCTTGGGAAAGGGCAGCGTTTCGTGGTCGATGCGCTCGAGGAGATACGCTGCACGCTTGCCTTCGCGTTGCGGGGGATCGATTCCGACAGCGGTTCGGAGTTCATCAACCATCATTGCTACGGCTGGTGCAAAACGCATGGGCTCGAGTTCACACGGGGGCGCCCGTATCGCAAAAACGACAATGCCTACATCGAGCAAAAGAACTGGACGCACGTGCGAAAGATCTTCGGCTGGAAGCGCATTGATGCGCCCGCGGCCATCGAAGCCATGAATGCGCTCTACCGCAACGAGCTCGACTATTTCTCAACTACTTCCAGCCCAGCGTCAAGCTCATCGAACGCCACCGCATTGGAAGCCGCATACGCAGAAAGTATGACGCCCCCAAAACTCCATTCGAGCGGCTCATCGAGTTAGGCGCTCTCACTTCGGCGCAGATTGCCGCGATGCAAGCTGAGCGCGATCGGCTCGACCCCTTCGCCTTGAGTGCCTCGATCGAATCGAAAGTCGCAGCAATCCTCAGAATCCCGAGCGGCCCGGTCGCACAGCGAATCTCAGCTCGTCTTCGGGCCGCAATCCAAGCTCCGTACTCGCCCAAAAGCGCTCAACGGCATGCCGCGCAAGAGGCCGCGATGGTAAGAATAATGTGGCGCGATAATCAGCGCTCTGGTAAGGAAGCTTTATGGCGCGACTCGTGATGACACGTGCCGTAAATCAATGGCTGAGACTCACGACCGCGCCAAAGGGGGAATAGAGGCCGGTGATCGTCTTGGTAGGCGGACCACCCGTTGGATAGGGCCAGAATCCAACGTCGGCGTAGCCATTGTCCGGCCCGACGACTTTTTTGCCCTGAATCCAGAACTGCTCGACATTATGTGCGCGGTGGAGCGTCGCGAAGCCGACTTCCGTTCCGCGCTTTCCGCTTATGGCGAATTGGTAAATCGTCTTGCCCGCATCTCCGACTGCCATGTGGGTCCCATCCCATTGGACGCCGCCGGGGTAACCGGGCTCGGTGCTTAGTCTAATTGTCCGAAACGTCCGGCTGCCCGCGGGAAGCTCGGCGAAACCGAATACAAAGCAGCAAGAACTGCTGCGATGCTTAAAAAAAAGGCCGTCGACGAAAAGGTTACCCTTATCGTCGTAGCCTAAGAAACTCGGAATATTGAGATAGCTGTAGAGTGCCGCCGGCGTGCCTCGAGCGTCCTTATAGATCGAAACATCGCCTGCGCCGCCCTCTCGCGCTGCTGTTCGAAACGGCGAGATTTCCGGTTGTCGGATCGAGCGAACAGCCTACGGGGTCGGATCCCTTGTCGCTTATAATCGCGATCGGTTTGGTGCCGCCGTGCGCGTATTCGCGGATATTCGATGCCTTCGCGTTTACAATGTAAACGTCGCCTTTCTTGTCGGCACACTCGCCTAATGGGTCCTTGAACCCCGTTAGCTTCCCTACCAACTTAGGCGGTGCGGGCAGATACGAATAAACATAAACGTCATTGAACCCTTCGATCGAAACGTAGAGAAGGTTCTGCGCCTTAGCCCCGCGTGCTATCCACGACCGCTCGAAATCCGGCCGCACGGCTACGGGTGATTGTGCGTTCAAGTGCAACTGAGTTGCGCGCTGCTCGAACGGGCTGAACGCTAATGGTGACCCGCCGCCGCCACAGCCGGCGAGGGTGAAGGCAGCAACGCACGCGGTTATTGCGCGTCGGGCGAATTTCGAGATCTTCATGAATCGAATGACTCCTTCACACTCCCCGAAAACTACGGGTCGACCCGAAGACGGTCCCGCAGCCGGACGCCCCGTCATGGCGGCACGGGCCGCTACCACCGGCTAATGTCGTGCCGTAAAGCATGCCGTGCAGAACGGTCAAACCCGCTGCGGGAAGCTCCCCATCGTTGCCGCCCTTGAAGCTATGGAGCACGCGTTCCTGGCCCGACGTGGTCACGCTGAATACCGTTCGTCGCCGTGACTGCCACCGTAGAACGTCGTACCGTAGAGCGTTCCATTCATGACCGTCAAACTTGCCTCGGGGTTCGCGCCATCGCCGTCGCCGCCGCTGCTGGTACCGCCTTTGAAAGCGTAAAGCACGCTCTCTTGCCGGAGGTGCTCACCTCGAAGATCGTCCCGCAACCCGTGTTAAAGCAGCCCGAACCGCCTCCCCAATACGTCGTACCGTAAAGCGTGCTGTTCAGGACGGTCAAACTCGCCTCCGGCTCCCAGCCGTCGGCGCCACCTTGGAAGTTGTAGAGGACGCTTTCCACGCCCGCAGCGTTCACGGCGAAGACGGTTCCGTAGAATATTCCCCCGGCGTAGGTCGTGCCGTAGAGGGAGCCGTTCATCTTAACCAGACTTGCCTGGGGATTCTCGCCGTCATAAGTGCTGGCGCCTCCAAAGCTGTGGAGCGTGCGCTCCTGGCCCGAGGTGCTGACCTCAAAGATTGTTCCGCACCCGGCATCGTAGCATTGATTACTGCCCCCTGCGTACGTAGTGCCGTAAAGCGCGCCGTTTAGGCCGATTAAGCCAGCCTCGGGTTTCGTGCCGTCCTTGCCGCCCTTGAAGCTGTGCAGTACGTGCGCCTCGCCTGAAGTGTTTATGCCGAAACGATTCCTAAACCATGCGCACCACCGGTAGACGTCGTGCCGTAGATCGCGCCGTGGAAGAGCTTCAGCCTCCCGTCGGGGCGCGCGCCGTCGCTGTAGTTAAAGCTATGAAGCACGCGCTCCGGCCCGCCGTGCTTACGCTGAACATCGTTCCGACGCCCAGCACGCCGCCACCGTACGTCGTGCCGTAAAGTGTGCCTTTCACAGCGTTTAAGTTCGACGAGGGATTGTTGCCGTCCGTACCGCCGCCAAAACTATAGAGGACCCGATAGCCGGATCCGGTCATCGGTTGTCGCTGCGGCGCGACCGACATAGGCGGCGACGAAGGAAAGCTGCCGTTGCCGCCACACGCAGCTAAAAGCGCCGAACTAAGACACGCGACGACGAGATTGCAGAACTGTTTCACGTTTGTCCTCTGCTTCGGGATCGACTATGCGCCTGCGACGCATCCGATTAACCTTCAAAGCCACGTGCGCCTTTCTGCTGGCTTTGTTAATAAGCGCCCGGCTCACGCAAAGCCTCACGCCGTGCACCACATGTTGGCGTCATATCCACCGTGAGGTCGACGGGCACGCTCGACGAATCTGCAAAGAACAACGTCTGACGAATGTGAAGCCGGGCGTGGTCGAGTTCATTGGACCTCACCGCCTGCCCAAACGCTTACGTTGATGAATTT